>JAMPAC010000100.1 GCA_023667395.1 Blautia sp.
CAATGGCGGGCATCACCGTGAATGAGGCTCATCGGAACGCCTATCGAGCCGTCACAGAAAGATACCCCTGCTGTCCCGGCTCCGTCCCTTTAGCGGCAAGCTTCCGGGCACCATCATGTCCGAACTGTTATATTTTGCCGGGCTTTTTTAAAAAGTGATTGACAAAGCTGTTACACAGAAGTATAATCCACTATACAAGGGTATAACATATTGCCTGGTATCCGCTAGGCAAGTGAAAAAGTGTTTTACGGGGGTGTATGATGATGACAAACTTTTTCCTGACTGTTTTTGAGACCTCGCTGTCCATCAGTGTGTTGATTGCAGCGCTGCTTCTGCTCACGCCGTTTTTGAACAAGCGGTACGCCGCGAAATGGAAGTACTGGATATGGATATTCCTTGCGCTGCGGCTTCTCATACCTGTGAACGGCGAGGATGTGAGAAGTATGGCGGATTCATGGCAGCAGGCGGGAACCCGGGTTATGCTGGGAACTGTAAAAAGCGATGGGGGCAGTCCGTTGGGGCAGACTGTACCGCAGGCGCAGGTCATTGTGGAGATTCCGGCTCAGATGACGGCGCCGATCGCAGCATCGTCGGAAAAGGGGAATATCACGCTGCTTGATATCACGGCTTTCGTGTGGATGATGGGCGGAATGATTTTCCTGGCGGTGCATATGGTAAGTTACGCCTGCTACAGGAGACGGGTGTTGAAAAGAGGAACCGATATAAGGGATAATGAGATCCTGTGCCAGCTGTTCCGGCTGAAACATGAACTGCGGATCAGGGATACCGTGCGCGTCATGGAATATCCGGAGGCGGCCAGTCCCATGGTGATCGGTTTTCTGGAGCCTGTGCTGATCCTGCCGGAAGTACGCTACAGTCCGGAGGAATTATATTTTATCCTGAAACACGAACTGGTGCATCTGAAACGCAGGGATGTCTATGTGAAACTGCTTCTGGCGGCGGCAAACGCGGTGCATTGGTTCAATCCCCTTGTCTGGATCATGCAGAAAGAAGCGGCTGTGGATATGGAACTGTCCTGTGACGAGAGAGTAACCCAGGGCACGGATTATGAGGTGCGGAAGGCATACACGGAAACCTTGCTGTCCACACTCCATAAGCGGCAAGCAGGGAAAATGGTCTTATCCACACAATTTTACGGGGGAAAGCAGGTCATGAAAAAGCGCTTTAAAAATATTCTGCTCCGAACAGGGAAGAAAAACGGGGCGGTTATATTTCTGTGCGCCGCTGTGCTGACAGTGAGCCTGGGTACGCTGGCAGGATGCTCCATTGCAAAGCAGGATGCGGGAGATACTTCCGGCCAGGGGGAAAGTGCAGGAAATGCTTTCGGTCAGGCCGGGGCGGGAAATGCGGAGAGTGCTCCCGCGCAGCAGGGGAATGAAAATCTCACAGGTCAGGCAGACAATACGGAAGACGGCTTTGGACATGAGGAGAATGGAAATGCAGCAGGTCAGGCGGGAAACACGGCGGGCGATTCCGGGCAGTCTGAGGGCGGGAGCGGCCAGTTCCCGCAGGGCGTGGACGACCAGGCTGGGAGTACGGATGCCTCCAATGCGGAAAGGCTGGTCTATATAGAAAGCTTCGATGGGAAAACCCTTGTTTTTGATGAGGTTGAGTGGGTGGAGGTGCCCGGAGAACGGGCGGCGGAACTGGGATTGACGGAGGACGACGCTCCCTCGGGTTTCAGCGTTTACAACGAGGACGCCGTGACGGAAGAACTGACCCTTGCGGACAACTGTGCCTGTACGCTTCTGGACTGGACCGGCAACTATGCGGAAATGCAGATCACGCCGGAAGAACTGGCGGAAATCCTGGCGCAGCGGGATGCACCCGGGATTCCGTATCATCTGACCATTGAGGGAAACGAGATCACAGGCATTTCCGAGCAGTATGTACCGTAGCGTAAAGCGGAGAGATTCTCTCCGCTTTTATGTGTCCAGAGAAATTTGATTCCAGTCTTTCTCCTCGCTGATCAGCCATTCCAGTCCCCGCCTTCTCTCATATACTACTTCCGGGTTCAGATTTCCGATCGCCGTGGCGGGGCGGAGTCTTTTTTCCTCGCATGCCCAGTGATAGCAATAAAAAAGATCCAGCATATCCAATATCTTTTCAACGCTTTTTAGTTTTACGGTCGAATCCGCTATGAGACCGGACAATATCATGGCTTTTTCGGTATTGCACAGCTTTGAGGCATTCTTTAATTCCTTATCGGAAACCAGATCCAGAGCCCATGCAAGGCTCCAATAAGTTTCGTAGGTCCATATGATGTCAATGATATTCTGCTTTGTCAGTTCATCCGTGCTGTCCGGTGTGGTATGCCTGTTGTATATCAGCACTTTTTCCTTAGGTAGCAGGTCATCTGCGGAGATGTGCCACTGATCTAACTGCTGTGTTACAAACGCCAGCGCTTCCCCGTAATTCTCGCCGTTCCGTATGGAGCATGCCAACTGGATGCACATCATACTGCCCAGGCTTCTTTTGGTTATTTCCTCTGTGCTTTTCAGGGTCACGCTTTCACCCGGTTCCAGCAATGGCAGATAAGGATTATATGCGATCCCCGATTTTTTCAGCTGTTCGATGGTGTTATTCCTTCTTTCCGCTGGTGTGATGATCCGGTTGTTTTTCAATCTGTCAAATAAGCCCATGTTTATCCTCCGGGTTCGTGATTGGCTGCATTGTATCATGCGCACAGACCGCACATGGTATTGATGGCCATTCGGCCGCTGGCTGCCTTGAACATGGACATATTGTACCACATCTAAATAGAAAGAGCCATTATTTGTTGAAATGAATACAAAATGGAACTGCCTCATTGCACGAAATAAAAAAGTAAGATATGCTGATAGCGGGAGGTGGCGGATATGGCTAACGAAGATAAGAAAGACTTTAACGCTATGCTGCGGGATAATAAGGATATGCCCAAATATCAGACGATCACGGATCGGAAGAGTATCGAGAAATACGGTGGGAGCAGGATGTATTTTGCGCCGCCCATGGACTATGACAGGGTGATGAAGCAGGTTCCCCCCGGAAAGGTGATCACGGTTGGAGAGATCAGGGAATACTTTGCCCGACAAAGCGGCGCGGATTTTACGGAGCCGATCACTGCGGGGATATTTGTATCCATTACGGCCTGGGCCAGTTATCAGCGCACGGAGGATGAGACGCCTTGGTGGCGGACGCTGAAAGCGGACGGCGAGTTGAACCCGAAATATCCCGGCGGCGTTGAAGCGCAGAAAGAAAAGCTGGAGGCGGAAGGACATACCATCATTCAAAGGGGGCGGACGAACATCCGGTATTATGTGAAAGATTATGAGGAGGTTCTTTTTGATCTTTTCCAACCGACAGTTGGAAAACAGTCTCCGATCGGATGATTGCCAGTTGAAAGCATTTCGTGTACCATTTGGCTAAGAGAAGCGCGCCTCTGGACGGTTACCATAAAATATGCTAAATGCCGCGCATGCGGCGGAAAGAGAGGCCAATATGTCAATTGGGAATAATATCAGGCAACTTCGGTTAAACAGGGGTATCACGCAGGAGCAGCTGGCGGAACAGCTGTATATATCAGGGCAGGCCGTCAGTAAATGGGAGAATCAGACGGCGCTGCCGGATATCTCCTGCCTGCCTTTGCTGGCGGACTTTTTTGGGGTGTCGATCGATGAACTGATGGACTATAAACTAAATGCGCTGACGAATAAAGAGCGGTTCATAAAGTTCATGGCGGGCAACGGTATTTTGGAATTTGGCGATTGCACCTTAAAGTCGGGAGCCAGGGCATCTTATTATATCAATACTGAAAAATTTGTCACAAACGCCCAGATTGCAAAGATAGGGGAATATTTTGCGGACTGTATCCGGGAAAATAATATTGATTTTGATGCGATCATGGGGCTGGCGTACCATGGGATTTCTTTTTCCGCAGCAACGGCATATGCGCTGTTTCAGAAGTATGGAGTGACGGTCAATTATTGCCATGACAGAAAAGTGAAAGACAGCAGGGGACGCTCCCTGTGCGGTTATACCCTGAAAGATGGGGACAGGGTGGTCGTAATAGATGACGTGATGTCGTCCGGACAGACAATATGCCAGAGAGTGGATGAAATCAGTAAGACGGCCGCAATCGAGGTGGCTGCGGTCATTGTGATTGCTGACCGGATGCTCCGGGGCAACTCCTCTGAAAAGGCCGGGTTCGAGTTGACCAAAGAAAAATATGGTGCAAAAGTGTATTCCATCATAACGGATGAGGACATTAAGAAATATTTGCAGTAGAGATATCGTGTCGCATTTAAGCAAGAGTTATAAAGCGCCCCGTTGCGAGCGGCGGGGCTGCTTTAAGATAAGAAACCGGAGGATTAGTATCATGTCTCAGGAAATATGGGCCTATGAATTGTATTATGATAAGCAAAATGTACCAGAATGTGTAATAGACTGCACATCTTTTAAAGAAGAATATTTTGAAGAATATAAGCGTATCTATAACGAATGCTTTTATGATATGCGCAGGGCGCTGGATATAATTCCGTATAATTGGTACTCACAATATTCACAGATGGTAGGCAGGACAGAGGAAATATTTCTGCTGCTGGAGGAATGCCGTATCATTGGTTCGGTGGCGTGCTATGGAAATGAAATTGATGATTTGATTGTGGAAAAATCGCACCAGAATCAGGGATATGGGAAGCAGTTGTTATTGTGGGCAACGAACCGTATCAGACAACGCAGCAGTTTGGAGATCACACTCCATGTTGCGGAATGGAACAGGGGGCATTACATTTGTACGAAAGCGTCGGGTTTGTGGTTCTGAAGAGGGAGAGAGTACGGTAATTATTTTTAAAAGTCCCTTTTTAGATATTGCAATTCTGATATTCTGTGGTAAGGTATATAGAATATGTCGCAATTATATTATTTGTTTTTGAAATGTTTCCCTAAAAAATTTATTACAAAAGATGCTGAGAGGAAAATATGTGTGCAATATTATTATCAATTAATCCTGACCATGTAAAAAATATTTTAAACGGAACCAAAGGGTATGAATTTAGAAAAAGGGCTTGTAAAAGGCATGTGGATAAAATATTGATTTATTCTACAAATCCAATTATGAAAGTGGTAGGAGAAGCAGAAGTTGAAGATATTCTTATCGGTAATCCGGAAACAATCTGGAGGAAAACGGAGGGAAGATCAGGAATAGATAAGGCTTTTTTTGATCAATATTATGATGGCAGAGACCAAATTCCATGGACTCCGCCGCTGACATATTCCATGATGCCGTTCTGATAGATCGTCATTTCATAATAGGAGGAAGCGCATTTCTCAGTTTGCACATTTTTCTTCACGGTAACTCTCAGCCGCTTCATCCAGTATCTGCATCAGCTTTTTCTCGTTTTTCGTGCCCAGGTATTCTTTCGGGTAAACCATGCAGAGACCGTTGTTTTCCCAGAGACCATCGCAGCGGTCCAGTCCGTAAAAGTACATGACATCCCCATAATATTCCGTTTTGGCCTTGAAATAAAATTTCCCGGAAAGGGCCGTCAGGTCCATGGCGCCTGTAAATGTGCCGGATTCCTTGAATTCCTCTACAGCCATGTATACCGTGTCATCGAACTGGACGGCCAGGTAAGGGCATGAGCCCTCGGCGCCGTATTCGGCATCAGGTGCGTAGGTATGCAACATCTCCACTTCCCCGGCGTGGGATTCGGTCTCCTTAAAACAGTCGTTGACATTAAAAGAGATGCGATACACAATATCCTCGTCTTCATAAATTTCTTCCTCGGCCGTGTGGGAAGACGGCGCAAGGATGATATCTTCCGGTATGCCCGCTTTTGTGTTTTTGCTGAATGATTCCATTTTAAAATCTCCTTATTGTAGTCTGTCGGTTTCCCGGGCTTTCATGACGTACCCCCGTAGATCGTATCAAGAAAATGGAGCCCTGTCCCGGTCTTGAACACCCTGCTGCGGAACTCCTCTACGGATTTGGCGGAAGCTTCCGATTCCCCTGCATTTACCAGGAAATCCGCTTCCAGCAGTATCTGGTAATCAAGCCCGTCCACATTGGCATAGGTATGATGGTGTGTTACCAGATAAACGACCCGTTTCAGGATGTGTTCAGGGAGTTCAAACTCCGCCAGAAATGCCAGGAGCAGCGGTTCGCTTTCCTCTTCCTGATGCTTCCCGCTGGCATTTCCGTATTTTTCCCGGCATAAGGGGCAGGCGATATCATGGACGATGGCAGCGATCTCCAGAATATCCTGCGTCTCATCGTCCAGGCCTTCCATTTTCCCGATCATTGCGGCGAAAGAGTGCACTTTGATAAAATGGTTTACATCATGCAGATTTCCGTGGTAAAAATCAATCATTTTTGATGCAATGTCCGCTCGTTTCATTCTGTGCCTCCTGTAAATGATGCATAAAACATTCATTTTTTATATGATAGCGTATTTTGCGCGGATCAGCAAGAGTGTTATTCGGTATGAGCGTTTAAAAACGTATATAGCCTTTCAACAAATTCACGGTTGTGTTTACATCCGTGTTATTGACTGACTTTCCGGCCGCCAGAAGAACAGGCTTTCCGATAAAGCGATCTTTTCCGCAAGCGCTTTCATGCGCTCATCGGGATGATACAGGGATAAATTCAAGCTGTCCCGGTCAAAGACCAGCAGAGCGTTTTCGTCAGGAAATAAAATGTTCAGCGTGTCGGAACGGTCAGTTGCAGCATTGCGGATTATTTCAACGATCACCTCCGGTTCAGGGCGGTCAATGAAACCAAACCCATTTTGCCAGACGGAAACGTGGTAATAGCACATCAGTTTCAAAATGACATTTGCAAAGCGGTCTTTGATTTCCGAATGTTTTTTGCTGTTTAATAAATAGTCTTCGACCTCAAAGAACTGTCCGTTTGAGTTTTCAGGAACTTTTTCCGGTAAAAAGTCTATTACGTAATATGGCTGTTCAAGCAGACCGTCTATGATTTCCAGAGCCCTGTCCATTGCGTTTCCTCCCCGGTTGACGATATTATGAGTATAGCATATGCTTTAGGGAAAGACAACAATATTGTATTGAGAATGTCTTGGCCGTGTGATAATATTATAGGCAGAAAACAGAATGTTGGTGAGGAAAGATGCAGATATACTTGATGAGGCATGGGGAAACGGACTGGAATAAAGCGAGACGCCTGCAGGGACAGAGCGATATTCCCCTGAATGAATACGGGATAGAACTGGCGGTCAAAACGGCGGAAGCGCTTGCGGACGTGTGTTTTGATAGGGCTTTCTGTTCCCCTCTGGGCAGGGCACGGGAGACGGCAAAGATCATCCTGGGAGACAGGAAAACGCCGCTTTATGCGGATGCACGGCTGAAAGAGATCAATTTTGGAACCAACGAGGGAATCTGCTTTGACGCGGCAAAGCAGAACCCGGAGGATCCTTTGCATAATTTCTTCTGTAAACCTGGTCTCTATTCGCCGCCGGAGGGAGCGGAATCCTTTGTTCAGGTGGCGGAGAGGGGGCGCAGCTTTCTGCAGGAGAAAGTACTGCCCCTGGAGGGGAAGTGCGGGACACTGCTGATCGTGGCTCATGGGGCTTTTAACAGAAGTGTCCTGAACGCGGTCATGGGAACGCCGTTAAAGGATTTCTGGCGCATCAGCCTGCCTAACTGCGCGGTATCCATCCTTTCGCTGGAAGCGGGGCGGTTTAAGGTAGTGGAGGAAAGCAGGGTATATTACGGGGACCCGGTGAACGGGAGGCCGTAAAAGAGTGGAGAAAGGTGATTCCCGCAGGTCATATTGCTGGCGGGAAGTGAAACAGTGAATCGGCGATATTTGTATGGAGGTTAGTCATGACAGAAATCTTTGACACTCATGCCCATTATGATGACAGGTCATTTGACGAGGACAGGGAAGAACTGCTGCGGGCATTGCCCATGGAGGGCGTCGGCAAAGTGGTGGATGTGGGTTCCAGCCTTGCTTCCTGTAAGGCGGCGAGGGCATTGGCGGAGCAATATGATTATATTTACTGTGCCCTGGGAGTGCACCCCTGTGATACTGCGGAACTGACGGAGGAGTCCATGGACTGGCTGCGCCAGCAGTGTGGGTATGAGAAATGCGTGGCGGTGGGAGAGATCGGCCTGGACTATTACTGGGATAAGCCTGACCGTGACATACAGAAGAAGTGGTTTGTAAGGCAGCTTGATCTGGCCAGGGAATGCGAAAAGCCGGTAGTGATCCATTCCAGGGATGCGGCAAAGGATACGGTGGACATCATGACTGCGGAAAAGTGTGAGGAGATTGGCGGCGTGATCCATTGTTTTTCTTATACGAGGGAGACCGCAGGGACATTTCTGGATATGGGGTTTTACATCGGAATCGGCGGTGTGCTGACCTTTAAGAACGCGAAAAAGATGGTGGAAGTGGCGGAGTATGTCCCCATGGAGCGTATCGTACTGGAGACGGACTGTCCCTATCTGGCACCCGTGCCTTATCGCGGGAAGCGCAACTGTTCCATCTTTATTTCCTATGTGGTGGAAGCCCTGGCACGGATCAAGGGCATTTCCGAGGAAGAAGTGCGGCGGATCGCGTGGGAAAATGCCCATGAACTGTATCGCCTGCAAACATAGAAATGAAATATTGTTCTCTATTGCTGTTTTGCTAATCCCTAAAATTTTGCGAAGTTCCTCGGTGGTTATGTTGGGATTATCCCTCATTTCTTCCCAAATAGTTTTAACGTGTTTATTCCGTGACTGAAAGACTTAAAATATTGACTTTGCCATGTTGAACTGCTATACTTTAAAAATAAGAGTTCAAAAGTACGGAGGAGGAGAGGGGAAAATGAAACCAAGTTATATTGTGATTGGCGTAATTGTATTAGTGCTTCTGTTTATTGTGATGTATATCAGGGAGTCGATTAATGAGAAAAAGGGAGTAAACAGCGCGGACAAACAGGCAATCAGGGATATTGTAAACAAGCTGGTGCCCGGTGCGGAAGAATATACGGCGGCGTACGCAACCTGGGAACTGAAAAATTATGGCGGCGGCGGAAGAACTGTTACCACGACCACCCGTTACTGGTATTATGCCGTAGCGTTTAAGCCGGGAACGATTTATGTGATTCCACTCACTTATAATGGAAACGCTGTAAGCCATGGAGAGCCCATCTGTCTTACCAGGGAGAATGTGGGCATGGTGAACGCAAAGGAGGGTGAAAGCTGGGCGTCTTTCTATGATCTGGAAGGAAAGGAAATTGTATCAGTTGCAGTGATGTTCTACAATACAAAATCAGATAAGTATCATCCTGTCAATATCCAGCAGAAAGAAGAGCAGGTGGCGTTTGCCGCGTTTGCGAAAGAATTTATGGATGATGTCAATGGATACCGTCAGGTGAAGGTTTCAGGAAAACCATTAAAACCTTTGGGATAGTATCATGAGTGAAAACCTGCAGACGTAAAGATCTGCAGGTTTTTGTGTTTGTCCGCCATGGGCGGTCTCTAACGGGTGAAAGTCCCGAGTGCGCCTGGACAACGAGGAAGCACATAGCTGAACAGCAAGGGTGTCCACCGCGAGGTGGAATCTGAAGGAAGTTGTAGGCAAACCCTTGGTTCGATGAACAGGAACTGCATATAAGGCTGGGAAATACGGATAAGTCTGCGCAAAGA
>JAMPAC010000101.1 GCA_023667395.1 Blautia sp.
GGTAGCTTACGGTAAATCCGCGATCCAGGACCTTCTCGATATAATGCTCATCCATCTCAAGGTTTTCTGCAATTTTGCAGATGATCTCCCTGTCGTAATAGGCGAAGCCAAGTTCGTCCGCCAGCCGTCTTCCAAGTTCCCTGCCGCCGCTCCCAAATTCGCGGCTTATCGTTATAATTTTCATAAATACGCGTCTCCTTTGACCTTTTCATTCTTTGCTATATCAGATTCAACAACCGTGCTTTCTCCAAGACGGACAGGGAACCAGAAATCCCCAACGCATCTGCCTGGCTCATTGCTCACGGGAATCATCCGCTAAAAGGGCATGGTTCTTCACATATTCCTCCTGCATAAACCGGTTCAGCTTGCGGAATACCGAAATAAAAAGCTCCCTTTCTTCCTCTGATATCCTGGAAAAAGCCGTCTGCTCGATTTCCTGTGTTTCCCCTATTACCTTTTCACAGAACTGTTTCCCAATTTCCGTAAGCACGATACGTTTTCTGTTACGGGTATTCGGAATCACCTCCAATGTGATCCACTCTTTTTTCAGCAACGCGGCAATGGAAGTATTGACCGTCTGTTTGGAATATGACCAGCTATTGCACAGATCCACCTGTGTAACAGGTTCGTCATAGTTGTACAGAATATACAATATCCAGTAGATGCTGTCGGTAAGCCCATAACCTTGCGCTATGTTATGGTAGATTTCATCGCTCTCATTGCAAAGCTGGTTGATTTCGATCATTTGTTTTTTTATGGTGTCCATATAGTGTTCCTTTCCTAACTACAATGATAAAAAAATAAGTATCCGTTTTCGGACTTATTATATAATAGTCCGAAAACGGATACTTGTCAATAGATTCCTGATATAAGTTTTACAAAAGTTACCGAATCCCTCGTTCCTTGCCCTTCATAACCGGCGCTCTTAACAACCCTCGCCGCTACAGATCGTTTTCATTGAAAAATTTTTTCCAGCTGTTTTCTTCCATTGCTTGGGAAAACGAGACAGAATAGGCATATTCGCCATCTGTCCAGACTGCCAATATATACTTCCCTTCGCCGCCCTTTAATGTCACCGCAATACCGTCCACAAAAATTTCAGTCTCTGATTCATAAATGTTATAATCACCACTCACATCCCCTGAGCCGATACCTTTACGGTAGACAACAGTTTTCCCTTCACCACAATAGGCTGCCTCGGCCAGCTCCTGCCAGTAAGCGGTATATACGACTTCCTGCACTGGGAAAGGCAGACCGCTCAATTCCGGGATCTCAAACCCAACCTTTTCTTCCAGCTCCCCCACCGAAAAAACCTGCACAATACCATCTTCCGGCGCAAGGACCTCCGGTTCGTCAGGATCTTGATATATCCGGGGCAGAACCAACACGCCGACCAGCACGATGACAAGGCAGGCGGTTAAGGCTGCAAACTGTTTGATGTAGGGAAACCGAATGATTTTTTCGGAAGCGCCCTTTGGCAGCCCTGTCTGCCCAACATGCTCCAAAATACGCTGACGCATTTCCTGAGTGACTTCAATGTGTCCCATTACTTCATCATACTTTTTATTCAAAGTCATATGCCTCCTTCAGCACCGCTTTCAGCTTCTCCCGGCCACGGGCCAGATTCGATCGGACAGTAGTTTCCTTCATGCCTAATATTTTAGCGATCTGCACAGTCTGATATCCCTCATGATAGAAAAGATGTATCACCTCGCGGTACTTCTCTGGGAGCGCCTTTACCGCCTCCCATACAAAGGAGAGGTCATCCCGCTCCTCTGCCGCCAGCTCTTCCATCAGTTCGTCCGTCTGCCGGACTGCATTATACTTGATACGGTTCTTGCTCATGTTGGCCGCCACATGGAGCAGCCATGCTTTTTCATGTTCTTCCGTTTCCAATATCGGCGCAGTTTTTAGGAACTGTGTCAATGCATCCTGCAGGACTTCTTCCGCATCGGCCATGTTATGGAGGTAAGAATACGCCAGCCGCAAAACCGCATTGCCGTAGTTATTCAACATTCTCTCTGCCTGTTCATTGACAGCGGCCTGATCACCTGTCCGTTGTCTCCCTGTTTCACCAACGACATCAGCAAAAGAAACCATTGGCAGGCGGATAACGGAACGGTTCAAACGACTCAGCAATCTGACGAAAGACAGTCCCGGATATTCCCATGTAAGATAATTTGCCAAATGAACCCCTCCCATCTGCAAGCCAGGGGGCTGACCTGATCGGCCAGCCCCTGACTACGATCACCGAACCGCTGCAGCCAGCGCCATCATATCAGCCTGCGGCAATGCCTTACCAACACTGATGGAATAAGTATATCCCGGCTTCTCCCAAACGGCAAGGAAGAAAACGCCATTCTCCCCCTTGAGGGTGACACCATCCACTGTCTCCACTTGGACATACTCGTTATAATCGCCGCTGGTATCACCACTGCCGACCGCTTTACGAATAATCATATCGCTGCCATCTTCGCCATAGAGTACCTGAATCATTGTGTCCGCCCATGCCTGGAGCAGAACAGGAGTGCCGGGAATGATTATGTCAAAACCGGCCAGTTCAACGGCATCAGCCATCGTACTGCAATCAATAAAGGGGCTGGACGGCATCACCGAGTCTCCCCCTACAGGTTCCCAAGCGGATGAGTCTCCGCCAGGCATGGCCGACTCAGCAGTCATAACTGCTTTCACATAATCGGTCATGGCTGCCTTTGTGATGGCAGTTGTGCTGTCTATGGAATAGGCATAGCCGTCCGAACTCCAAACTGCCAGTTTTACCTTGCCGCCATCGCCTTTCATAGTCACAGTGACGCCATCCGCATCCACGGTATCCGTCTCAGAAAACTTGTTGTAATTGCCGCTGGGGTTATCTCCGCCGACAGCCTTTCGGAAACAAATTTCCTCGTCACCGTTCTTGAAGATGACCTCCAGCATACCGTTGTCTTTGTCAGAGCGGTACACACATTCATCAAAGTCTTGGATGGCACCGGGAACATTGAATCCAAAACCTGCTTCCTTTTCAGCATCAGTTAGAGTCTTATGCTCGGTGAACGGATTAGGGGTCTGGATGTCGTCCTGCTTATCGCCGCAGGCGGTCAGGGACAGGACCATGATTGCGCTCAGACCAAAAGCAATCAGTTTGCTCAGTTTCATTTTGAGATTCCTCCATTGTTTTAATGTTTATAAGCGACGTTTTCGCCTCTCTACTCTGTATACAACCAGCGAAAAGGAAATGTTGCAGTCTTCTCAAATTTTTTGAAAAAAATTTACTTGCTTTTCCCTACATTCAGAGTTAAAACATACACCAACCGCGAAAGGAGGAAAATTTCTTATGGACAAAACATCTGTTTTACACCTGCTGATGGGTGCCCGCATGAATGGTGTCATGAACGGGATCACAGAGCAGGACAGGGACTACCAGGCACTGCTGCATGAGGTTGACAGGTACAATGCCAGTCTGGAGTCCCTGCATCTCCCCAAGGAGACCATGCACCTGATCGACCAGTGCGTGAGCGGATACAACGCCATCGGCAGCCGCTACGGGATGCTGGCGTATATGCTGGGGTTCTCTGACTGCCGGGAACTTCTCCTTGGCACCGCCTGCCCCGGAAAGGAGGTGATTCCCGATGGACTCTTATAACCTTTCCTGCACACCCGGCTTTGAACAGTCAAAAAGGCTTTCCGACCTTGCCAGGCGGTGCCGGGGCATCAACGGCTGGGGTGTGCAGGAGCTTCTCCAGCATGCCGCCACCGCCAACTCCAAGGCCGACATTGACCTGAAACTGGATTTTTTGGAGGACGAAGTAGACCGGCTTGAAAACCAGTCCTGCAGCCAGACAGCCAGGGATCAGTTATGCATCAGCGATGAGGAACATGCCGCCTGCCTGCGGATCGCGGATGCATTCAGCGAGATATACAGCGCTGACCTCCTGGTCCTTGATGCCGGCAGGTACGGCTTTGTGAAACTCCAGTATTTCCACCCTCCCTTTGGGTATGACGAAGCAGGCATCTTTACAACCGGCAGGACCTGTTCAACGACCTGTGGAATGAGTGGCTCTCCCTCCGGCTCCTTGCCCTCACCAAAGGCACACCCATGGCAGACCTTGACTATCAGGATATGTTCCAGTGCCTGCCTGCGGAAAAGCAGCAGGAATTCATGGATAAGCGGGACTGGTTCCTTGACCGTTCCGGGATCAGCATTTAGGGGGGCTTATGAACAAAACGGAACGGATCAGGCAGGGGGACTTCCCCCTCATCGGCTTTAACATCAGCCGCCTGCGGGAACAGAAACGCCTGCGGAACATGGACCTGGTGGCAAAGCTGCAGCTGGAGGGCATCCCCATCAGCACCAGCACACTCAGCAAGATCGAACAGGGTGCCTGCAACCCCAGCACGGCACAGCTCACTGCCCTGCAGAAGATATTGGGATGCAGCTACGGCGACTTCTTCCAGCCCTTTTGACACTGCTTTCCCTGCAGGCCTTATCCTTTTCTCTGCCGGTAAAATGTTTCTTAGAGTGGTAACTTCCCTGCATATGCCACCATGGCATATCCCTTATGCCGCCAGGCGGACGCACTTTCCCCCTGGCGGCATTTCTTTTTCAAAATCAGCCGCCTTTCAGCGTAAAGAGCAGGCTGCTCCGCCCGCCGTTCTCCCGCCAGCGCTGCTTTTTCGTGACAAGCCCTGCCCGCACCAGGTCGTCAATGCCCCGCTCCACCGTCCTCCGCGAGAGCTGCAGTTCCCTTGCAATGGTTTTGATGGACGGGTAGCACTGGCCTTCCCTGTTGCTGCGGTCTTTCAGGTACATATACACGGCCTTGGCGCGGTGCGGCAGTTCCTGGGCATAGATCTCCGTAAAATACCCCATAGGCGCCCCCTAATCTGTCCGCAGGGGCATACGCCTGGGCAGGTGCCGGTGTTCCCCTTCCTGGGGCGCGGGCGTGTGGCTCTGTCCGCCTGTACGGGCAGCGCCGGGCGGCAGTGGCGGCTCCCCGGACTCCCATTCCTCCGTTTCATCCTCATCACGGCGGCGCACGATCTCCTGCTCCAGTTCAAAACGGTCCGCATAGAGGACTTCCCTTGCCGCCCTCTCCGGCACTTCATATGCCTCCCCGAATACGATCCCCCATTTTAGGAACAGCGGGAGCCTCGTCTGCATGGGGCAGCACCCGGTCTTGGCAAGGATGAAATGCCCCTTGGGGAGTGTCTTTAGTTCATCCGGCGACATGAGCGGGCGGCTCATCATCTGCAGGCTCTGGCTGGGGTCGTTCTTCCCCCTGGAGATGGAGCCGGACAGCACCGTCCTGTTCCCCAGGGCTTTGGAGAGGATGTCCGCGCTCTCCGAGTTGGGCGCAAAACCGCCGAACAGGATGTCCTGGCAGTTGTCGGTGATGATGCTGGAGCCTTCCTTCCCATAGTTTTTCTGCAGCTGGGCAAAGCTCTGGATGATGGGCACCATGCTGATCCGCCTGGACCGGCCTGCGGAGAACATCATCTCCATGGACTCTATCTTCGGTATGGTGCCGATCTCGTCCGCGAACACCATGACCCGGTTAGGCAGCTTTCCCCCATGCTCGTCCGCGATGGAGAGCATCTCCCGGTAGAGCTGCTGGAGGAACAGGGACACCATGAAATACTTTGTGTTGTCCTCCTCCGGCAGCACGATGAAGATGGCAGCCTTCCTGGTGCAGAAGGTCTCCGTGTCCAGGGCGCTGTCAAAGCAGAGGATCTGCTCCATCTCGCTGTCCAGGAATGCGTTCAGGCGGCTCATGGCGGTGGACAGCACCGAGCCAAAAGCCTGCTCCGCGCTGTTCAATGCCGCCCCAGCGAACCACCTTGCCTTGTGTTCAGCGGGCAGCTTATCCATCAAAAGCTGGAACAGGTTCCGGTTCTTTACCGGCGAGGGCGCCATTAAGTCCTGGAGCAGCTTGAACACGGAGACGATATGGCGCTTGGGTGGCGGACAGTATTCCGCGATCAGCAGGATCACCGATGCCAACAGCCCCTCCGCCGCGTCATAAAAGAATGCGTTCTGCCCGTAGCTGCTTGCCTGTGCGCCATCGGAGCAGATGATGGTCTTTGCCGTGATCTTGGCATATTTCTCCGCCCTTACCTTGGCTGCCAGGTTCTTTTCATCTGCAAGGTATTCGTCCATGTACTTGTTCACCATGGTCAGGATGTTGCCGCCGTCCGAGCGGGTGGGGTTGCGCAGGTCAAGGATGGAGATCCTGTACCCGTAGTGTTTCTTTGCGATCCCCGCATAATTGCGGAACAGGTCTCCCTTGGTGTCCGTGGTCACGAAACTCATCCCCGATGCGCAGGCGTATTCGATGTTGGGGTACAGGAAGTTGGCGGTCTTGCCGACACCTGCCGCGCCGATCATCAGGCAGTGGATGTCCCCCTCGTCCACCAGGGCGGTGATGTTCCCTCCATGCTTTTGATATCCTACCACCTCCCTGCGCAGGGAGATGACGTGTGTCCAGACCGCGCCCTTATAGGCTGCCGTTTCCTCCTGCACCTGTTTCAGCACCACCGCTTTCCCCGCATCCGTAAACAGGCCGTGATCCCCTACCCGCTCCACCCTGGGGCGGTTTGCGATGTAGTCCACATAGTTTTCACGTTTCCCGATGAAGTTCAGGCTCTGTTCCATGGCACAGGAGATAAACTCCGAGGCGTTCCCTATGGTCGGGCGCAGTAAAAAGTCCGTGTACTCCAGCATCTCCTTTGCGGATGGGAAGTCACGGACGATCTGCCGGATCAGTTCCTTCTGCTGCGCCGTGGATGGCAGGGATGCCCTGCTCCCCTCCACTTTCTCCACGCCCTCGCGGGTGCTGACGTATCGGACGTAGTTCTCCATCTGTGCCGGGGGCGCATCCCGCAGGTAGCGGGAAGTAAAAATAATTTTTGGCATGGCATCCTCTCCTGAAAAAGAAAAAACGGAAAGCACTCTGCTCTCCGTATGTCTCATCACTCTATTTTATTTCTAGTTTCATATGGCTTTAGTCTTTGTTATGCCTCCAGTCCTCCAGCCAGTCAACCATCATTTTCCCCTTTCGGAGTTCCTCCGTTATCAGTTGGAAACACTTATTCTCTGGGTTTGCAAAGTTGATTACCATTTCTGGAGTATTTTTCACTAGTTGCGCAATGGTTTCCGTTGTGGAGGGATTACCATTGTTTTCATAGACACCAATTTCCGTTTTTCCGATGCGTTCTAATGCTTTTCCCTGCAGCTTTTCTTTGTCCATTCCTGGCATATACGGAGGTATCCCATTTTCCCTGACGTACTTGCTGAATTCCTCATGCTCCGCATCGTTCTTATATACCGGAATCACCCGCAGGAACATTTTCCTTGCCTCTGACGAATAATTGAAACTCCAATACCGAAATACAAACTCAAACATCAGATACCGAAAGCCGTCCTCGATGTAGTATGGTTCTATCGGACTACACTCTGGCGGCACCACACTGGTTCTTCCCTCGTCCACACTTTCTACAACACTGGAAAACAGCGGAACCTCCTTGTAATACAAAACAACTTTCCCTCTGCTGGAATATCCTGTATGGTAACTCACATTGCAGAATGCAAATAAATAATAGGACTGTGTTCCAACCGCACTATCATTGACATCCTTCGCATAAGTCAAACCATTATCAGCTTCATCTTCGTGAATAAAATAAACTGTGTAATCAGGATCTGGTCGATAAAAAAAGAAACTGCCTTCTCTGCCAGATTTATCTGCTTCTCCTTCCACCGATTCCCAATTGTCCAAATCCTTCAAATAAAATTTTGCCCGCTGCGATGGATTATACAGCAAACCGAATCTCCGCTTCCACAAAAGTTCTGTATCATGCAGATCAGCGGTTCCTGTCTTGGGCGTGTTTGTATCCCCTTTTCTGGTATAGATTGCTCCCTTAAAAATCGGCTGACCCTCTTTCCTGTAATCCTCCAACAAATAAAACGGAGTGTTATCATTCTGCTTAATAACCACTACGTCTATCTCCTTATCCGCTATGAAAATGGTTTTGACATACACCTCCGGTATATAACCACCAGCCCATGATGGCTTTTGCTGGAGCAGATCTATCACGTTCTGCTGGTTCTTACGATTCTCATCGCTTACCCCCAAAACATTATAACTTCCATCCTCTACCCCGATAATAATATAACAGTCCCTGTTGGCAGGACTATTTGCCATGCAGATAATATCGTGGAGCAGATCGGCATTGCACGAATGCCACTGCTGTTTGAAATCCCAATACTCCCCTTCTGCATGGCGTTCTATCAACTCCTGTATCTCACGCTGCAAATCAATACTGTCCATCTTGCCCTCCCGTCTTTGGTGCTTTGATTCCCGGCCTGCTATTTGTGTAAACACTAAACGTCACTTTTTCTTACGCTTATTTTAACATAGTTTTAACTTTGAGTCATTCACTTTCGCCATGCTCCATATCAGTTTTTACGTTGCACAAACAATTCCCTGTTGCGCCACTCAAGTTTCCCGCCTCTGGTATCTGTACGCATCCTCAAAATCTACCGCGCCGTTGATCCGTTTCACTTCCTCCACGCATTTTGCATGGAGCTTCTGCAGCGATTCCTCATCCACGTCATGTGTGTACGCGATGACCTGGGACAGCTTTGACAGCTCCACTGCGATCTTAAAGTCCATCCGTGCCAGGCGGTTCTCGCTGTCCTGCACCGTTCCTGCCACAGCGGAGGACAGTGACTGGAGCAGGTAATCCTCCGCCTTCCCTGCCATGAGGTATCCCAGGTAGAACCGCAGCGCATCCCCGATCAGTTCCGTGCGGTTCCTGGCTGCCCCGTTCCCGATGCAGGAGTCGGCCAGTTCCAGAAGCTGCGTATCCACCCGTATGGAAAATTTGGTCTTATCCTCATTTGCTCCCATAGCATCCCTCCCTTTTTCTGCCTGTTTCCCCCAAGCCACCCTTGAAATTCCTCTTTTTTCCTGCTGTTTTCCCTGCCAAGCCACCTGATTTTCGGAAAGGCTGCACCCGTGGGTGGCATTTCCTTTTCCCGCACGGCTTTGCCGGGCGGTGTGGACCGGGCGAGGGGGCTTGCAAAAGCCACCCGCCCTTTAACCTGCACACATTTCGACTCTCGTTTATTTTTCCCAATCCGCCCTCTCTTTTCGGCTGTCTGCACTTTCTGCCAACAGGTTTGGGAAACTGTCCTTGCCAAATCGCCCCAAATAGGGCAAAAAGAGGAGGACAAACTACCTATCTACTTCTCCAAACAAGGTCACAAGTTGCCGCATGGACGGTCACTGAGGTAATAGGGAGTCCTTGCCGCTCTCACCTGCATCCAGCATCGCCTCTCCACTCCGCAATAGTTACAGGTGAGGATGGTGCCACTGCATTTACAGAAACAAAAATCCCGCAAATACTGAATATCTGCGGGATTTTCCAGCTCCTCAAGTAGGACTCGAACCTACGACACTTCGGTTAACAGCCGAATGCTCTACCGACTGAGCTATTGAGGATTAGTCAATTTCTTATCGAAATTCTGTTAAATTTTTCTTTCCCCGATTCGCTCTTTTCCAGTTGCGTATCTATCAACGCTCTACCATTGAGCTATCGAGGATCATTTTATGTTTGTACCCTCAAAACTTCAT
>JAMPAC010000102.1:0-3944 GCA_023667395.1 Blautia sp.
AGACAGAGGTGGATCTGGATGTCCCTGCCGCCATTACTGCGAATGAACTGGTCCTGGCGCTGAACAAGGCGTATGCGCTGGGGATCGATGTTTCCGACATCAAGAAATGCTATCTCCAGGCGGAAAATCCTGTTGCGCTGCTGAGAGGAAACAGGACGCTGCAGGAGTTCGGTTTAAGAAACGGTTCCGCAATATATTATACAAATCGGATGGTGAATTCAAATGAAAAGCAGATATAAGATCATATTGTCGAATCACAACATATACAAAGAGGTTGAATTATCACCCGATACAGAACAGCTTACGATAGGGACGGCGGTAGAGGCTGATGTCAGGCTGAGGAAAGAACTGTTTTTCGGCATGATAGAACTTGAGTTCAAGAGAAGCGGCGAGTTGTGGTCCGTGCGCTGTTCCGATAATATCTATTTCAATCTTGGCGATGCCAGAAAACTGATGAACTTACAGTTGCAGCACGGCTTGGGGTTTAAGGTATGTTATCAGGGCTCGGATAATGAAGTTTTTTCCGTTGAATTCATGATAGATTTCGACTATGAAAGAAAGAATTATGACAGAGAAATAGACATTAACGGCATTGCATCCATCAGGATCGGGGGTGCGCAGGACGCTGATATCAGGATCGAGGATGAATATTTGAAAACAGATACCATTACTCTGGCAAGAAGCGGGGACAGACTGACGCTTACAGACAATGGCTGCAGATATGGCGTCTTCGTGAATGGGGAGAGGATCCTGCGGCAGAGAGAGATAAGGGATCATGATTTCTTTTCGGTGGTAGGGTACAGTTTCTATTATAAAAAAGGGAAATTATATACTTCATCAGGCGGGAGGATACGCATTTCAGGATTGATGGAAAGAAACGGGAATGCACAGTCCACTGTATTTGAGTATCCCAGGTTTAACAGGAATACGCGTATCCAATACGAAATACCGATCGAGGAGATTGAGATATTGCAGCCTGCGGGAAAGCCCTCCCTGCAGAAAAAGAGCCTTATCCTGACTTTGAACCCGGCAATTCTCATGCTGGCGATGACCATTGTTCTGCGGGGGATCATAGGCGGAGGCGGAACCTTTGTCATATACAGTGCGGTGTCCATGGGCATGGGCGTTATCATGTCCATTGTCACCTATGTTCAGGATAAGAAGAATTATGAAAAGGAAGCTGCCAAAAGGGAAGAATCCTACAAAAAGTATATTGCGGAAAAAGAGGAGCAGATCCGGGTTTCCAGGGAAAATGAACTGAGGATTCGTCAGACCATATATGAATCACTGGAAGCCAGTATCCGGGAAGTGGATCTGTTTGGCAGGAGATTGTTTGAAAAAAGCGCTGCAGATAAGGATTATCTCCAGATCTATCTGGGAACCGGAACGGTGGAGTCCGCAAACCAGGTCAAATTTACAAAGCAGGAATTTGTGGATACGGAAGATTCCATCTCGATGCTTCCGGAGGAGATCGCGGAAAAATACAGATTGATTGAGAAAGCACCGATCATTTCGGATTTTAACGCGTCCTGCGGTGTTGGCATAGTGGGCGGACAGGAGAAACTGAGCGAGATATTAAAAAACATCAGTCTGGATCTGGCCATCCGCCATTTCTATAAGGAAGTGAAACTGGTCTACATCCTGGACGGAAGATATACGGAGGGATTTAAATGGGTCCGGTGGCTGAAGAATGTGCAAAATGAACAGCTGGATGTGAGGAATATCGTCTGCGATGAAGAGAGCAGGAACATCCTGTTGGAAAACCTGTATGTGGTCTTATCAGGACGGGAAGCGCTGCTGGCGGAGAAGCGGGAAATCGTTTTCGGGGAACAGTATGTTGTGTTTGTCACAAATACGGCATCCATCAATATACATCCTGTTTCAAAATATATAAAAGATTGTTCCTCATATGGTTTTACCTTTGTATTTCTGGAAGAACATGAGGAAGAACTTCCTCTGGGATGCACGGAAATCATCAGGCTCGGCCCAGAGGACGGCGGGGCAGTTCTGAGATCGAACAACGGAGATATGGAAATGAGATTCCAATATCCGCGGATCCCGGCCCAAACCGCTGAAGAGATCGCGTTGAAATTAGGCGCCATATATGTGGATGAAGTCTCTTTGGAAGGACAGTTGACAAAGAACATCACCCTGTTTGAACTGCTGGGGATTATTTCGGCGGATGACCTGGATCTGGAGAGCAGATGGAGGGAATCACAGGTGTACCGGACCATGGAAGCGCCTATCGGGGTAAAGAGCGGCAATGAGACCGTCTATCTGAATGTGAGCGACAAGGGAAACGGACACGGCCCTCACGGGCTGGTAGCGGGAACTACCGGATCCGGAAAGAGTGAGATCTTACAGACCTATATCCTGTCAGTGGCAACATTGTTCCATCCTTATGATGTGGGTTTTGTGATCATAGACTTCAAGGGCGGCGGAATGGCAAACCAGTTTGCGGATCTTCCCCATCTGATCGGAACCATCACCAATATTGACGGGCGGGAAATTGACAGGTCCCTGTTATCCATCAAGGCAGAATTGATCAAGCGGCAGGAAATGTTTTCGGAGGCGGGCGTCAATCATATCAATGATTACATAAAATTGTTCAAGGCGGGTAAAGTGGAAAAACCCATGCCCCATCTGATCATGATCGTAGACGAGTTTGCCGAACTGAAAGCCGAGTATCCTGATTTCATGAAGGAATTGATATCGGCCGCACGTATCGGGCGGACTCTGGGAGTGCATCTGATTCTTGCCACCCAGAAACCGGCGGGTGTGGTGGATGCCCAGATCTGGTCCAATTCCAAATTCAAACTGTGCCTCAAGGTGCAGACGAAAGAGGACAGCAATGAGGTTTTGAAATCGCCGCTGGCGGCGGAGATCGTGGAACCTGGACGGGCCTATTTTCAGGTAGGGAACAATGAAATATTTGAACTGATACAGTCGGCATACAGCGGGGCGAACATTCCGGACGGCAGCAGTGAGAATGAAGAGATATTTGCCGTCTATGAGAGGAATTTCTGGGGCAAAAAGACATTGGTGTATACCAATAAAAAAGACAGGCAGTTTTCCAATGATACCACACAGCTGGAAGCTATCGTGGATTATGTGGGCATGTACTGTAAGGCAGCCAATATCGACAAACTGCCGGGGATCTGTCTGCCTTCGCTGGATACGGTCATCAGAACGGACAGGTTTGATTATGAAGGAGGAATGGAAACGGGATACACGGTTCCTGTGGGGATTTATGACGATCCGGAAATGCAGAGACAGGGAACCGTAAATCTGGAGATCTCCCGGGACAATGTGTACATTGTCGGCTCCGCACAGATGGGAAAAACCGTATTATTGCAGACATTGGCATATGGTCTGATCAGGAAGTATACGCCGGGGCAGGTCAATCTGTATATGATCGACTGCGGGAGCATGGTCCTTAAGATTTTTGAGGGGTCAGCCCATGTGGGAGGCGTGGTGCTTTCCAGTGAGGATGAGAAATGCCGGAATCTGTTTAAATTATTAAATGCAGCCGTGGTGGAGAGAAAGAAACTTCTTTCAGACAGAGGGGTGGGAAATTTCGCATCCTATATTGACGCAGGTTTTAAGGACATGCCGTTGATCGTAGTCATGATAGATAACATGGCGGCTTTTAAAGAATATTTTCCCGATCAGGCAGACCAGATCAACAGCCTCACCCGGGAGGCGCAGGGAGTAGGAATTTCTTTCGTCGTGACTGCGGCGGCTTCCAACGCCATGAATTACAGGACACAGGCGAACTTTGGCAGAAAAATAGCGCTGAACTGCAATGAGCCTGCGGAATACAGCAATATATTCGGGCATTGCAGGGAGACACCCAGGGAAAATGCGGGAAGGGGGTTGTTTGTGCTTGACAAGCGGATCCTGGAATGGCAGGCGGCGATCGTGGGAAAGAGCAGTAAGGAGGC
>JAMPAC010000102.1:3954-9418 GCA_023667395.1 Blautia sp.
CGGAGAGAAGTCAGGAATTGAAGGAGTACATAGAGCAGAGAAACCAGGAGTCGGATCGTCAGGCACCGCGGATACCCATGGTTCCGGAAAAACTGATATTAAAGGAGCAGATGAAGCAGCGTCCCGATCTGTTCAGGACGGCCGGGATCATACCTGTGGGGATGGGATTTAATACGGTAGACTATGACATGGCGGATATGAAACAGGCAGGATCCATGGCGCTGCTGGGAGACCAGGAATGCCGCATCCGGTTTGTAAGGTCTTTCCTTACGGTATTGGCAAGGAATATCGTATTTCACAATGTGGAGGCGGTGATTATAGATGACAGGCAGAAGAGCCTTGCGGATATGAGTTCCCTTGGATTTGTAAAGAATTACACCAATGATGTTTCAGAGGGACTGATGTACGTAAGCGATTTCTATCATTATCTGGCGGAGCGGGAAGATGCGGAAGAGATGCAGGATCTGTCTGCGGTGATCCTTGTCCTGAATAATGCGGAACTGTTTAAACAGATCTGCACGGACAAGAATCTGGGGAAAGAATTTGCCGGCGCACTGAAGCGGGCTAACGGCATTAATGCGTTTCTTCTGGTGGCACAGGTGGAAAACGCGCCGGTAGGATTTAATTCTTCTGAGGTTTTGAAAGCGCTGCGGGATGAGCGGCAGGGTATTCTGTTCGCCCCCCTGTCAGAAAACAAATTCTATGAAGTCAGCGGGAGAGTGAAAGCGGACGCCATGTTCGATAAGTCCATGGGCTATCATTTTAACAATGGAAATTATTCCAGGATAAAAGTTTTTGAATAGGAGGAAAGCGTATGGGAAATAAAAAAACGTCAGCCGCAGTGTGTGACGGAAATATCGATACCAGTGTGATCTATGATGTGCACAGGCAGATCAAGGAAATCGTAGAGTCATATAAGGAAGTCAATATCAGGGTCACGGCCATAACAGCGGAAGTAAATGAAAACTGGGTCGGGAAAGGACATAACGAATTCCAGTCCCAGTATAACCTTCTGATCAAAAAGATCGATGACTTCGGGGATACGCTGAAAGACATTTATGATGCGTTAGTGGAAGCGGAAGCCTCGTATGAGGATACGGACGATGACATCAGGCAGGATTTCGCGATGGCAATCTCAAGCTGAAAAGGTCGGGAGAGGACAGAAATAAAATACGATACCGGAACAGGAGAGATCAATGGCAAGCAGTAGTTATCATTATGGGAAGTATCAGGAGTATAAGAAACTGGCACAGCGTTATGGCAAAAATATTTCCGCGTTGACGGACATAAAGAACAATCTTACTGGCAGTTTCTGTGACGAGCAGGGCGATGTCAACAGGGAATTGGATGAACTGAAAGAGGATTTGAATAAAGCGGTCAGACACGATTCCAGATTCAGCGTGATCGCAGGCGGCTGCGATATGTATAAGGAAAGATCCACCACGGCGGATGCTTGTCTGAATCATGCGGTCATTGCGCTGGAGAATGAAATTGCGTCCTTAAACGCCAGGAAAATGACGGCGGAACAAAACAGCGATGCCGAATACCGCAATTATGAGGAAGCAAAGCGCAGGGAAGACGAAGAGCGGGAGGAACAACGGCGGCGGTGGCTTGAATCGCTGAAACTATTCGGCTAGAAAGAGGTGGGGAAATGGGAAATACAGTGACAATATCATACAGCAGCATGAAACAGGCATCCTCCGAGGCAAGGGATGTGGCAAAAAAGCTGGATACATACGCGAACAACCTGAGCAATGCCATATGCAGGAAGTTAAATAACTATGGCGGGAATCACACAGATAATATTTCTTCCGCCATAGGGCAGACCAATGCAAAGATATCCGAACTGCGTCGTAAGTCAGAAGCATATAGAAAGTATGCAGACGATCTGACCGATCTGCAGACCCAATGCGACAGTGTTGACAAAGCGGTCAAAACCAGGGTGTCACAGCTGACCGCAAGCTTTAAGAGCGCAAACGGTATCAAGAACAGCAAGGTAGAAAACACTATCAATTATTTCCTGACGGGATTATCAAATTCCACGGCTGCGGGCAGGTGGCTGGGAAACACATTGGATAAAGCTGATGCGGGAATGGATTATATCAAGCAGAGTATCAAAGAATGGTGGGATTATGACGGCGGAAAGGAATTGATAAAAGGCAGCGTCATTGCCGCACTCGAAATTGTAGGTGGTGTGTGTGCCGTGATAACGGGAATAGCAGCGGTGGCTGCCTTAGCCATAGGCGGTACTGTTTTCGCAGTAGTCGTAGCCGTTGCGGGACTGGTAGCAGGTGTGATAGTCGGAATCAACGGGTTCGCGAATCTGGTCAATGAAGGCAGGGCTTATCATGAAACCCATTGCAATGATGATCCCGCGCTTGGGCGCAGGCGCAGTGATGAGGACACAATCCAGGATACTTTGAGAAGGGAAACAGATTCAAAAGCGTGGCATAACCTGGCCACGGGTATCGATATTGTAAACGGTGTATGTATGGTGATAAATTTTGTAAACGGTCTCGGTAATCTGGCAAAGAATGCGTACAAGTGGACAACCGGTTCCATGGCGGATATCAAGAATCTGAGGGTAAAAGACATCCTTACAAAGTCTAATTTCCATGATTTTATCGGGAAGGTGAAAACAACATTTTCCTCGGGGTTCCATGAGATAAAACGTGCTGTGAAACTGCAGGATTTCACCAAAATAAAGAACTTTGCCAAGGGTTTTCACAGCGATTTTATCATCAATTTAAAAGAATTTAAGGATGATTATACCAATTTTGAAACTTTAAAAGATGGCGCAAACAGTATAAAAAACTGGTCATCCATCACAAAAACACTGGTTTCAGGAGATTTCAGCCCGGAGACTGTTTTTGTGGACGGACTTTTGAAAACGGTAGTGCTTCCCAATATCGGTCTGGCAAAGCTGGTTACCTATGCTCCAACGGAGGGGAACAGCAGCGGGATTTTTGCGTATAAGGATTCCTTTATTTCCATAACGGAGATTCCGGATCAGATTTCTTCGGCAAAGGATATCTTCCAATCGGGGAAAGACCTGGTTGACAGGCTGTTAGGAAAGGACAGCACTGTTGACAGGAATTTGCTGGATAAATTGGGAAAATGCTGTGATCTCTCGATCTCTGTCCCGAAGATCTCTATTCCGAGGATCACGATTCCCCGTATGGATGCGATTGCGATATAGAAGCGGTAAAATGGAGAGAACATGGAACGGCCCGATTATATTTTAAAGTTTAACGATGGTCTGCTGGCTCCGTGGAAAGAGTCGGCATGGAAAGACATAGTCAGGATATTGGTATGGATCTTCTGGGTATTTTTTCTGATAGCGCTCATACTCTGGGGGTTTGACGTATTCAGGGAAATCCCGGTTATGACATGGGTATGCCTGCTGTCCGCCATGGGATACCTCAGGAGTCAGGGGGGGTCTGTGAGAAAGCCGTCTCCCTGTGAACTATGGTTTTATGATGACCATATGGTTCAGTATTGTGAAAGAAGGTACTACAGCAAAAACAATATCAGGCGGGAATATTACAAATTTTATTATAAGGATATCACCAGATGCGTGTATCGCACCGTGGTGCAAAAATTCTGCATATACGGAATGGTGGAGGCCGCATTTTACAAATACGATAAAAAGGGGAATGTGGACATGAAATCCTGTAAGCGCAGAAAAGCGGAATCTATCAGTGTATTTTATACGGTATTTGAACCTGATATCGATTTTGTGAAGGAAATAGAGACACATGCACCGATACGCGTAGAATATGAAAACAGTTAAGGGAGGAATTGCAAGAATGGAATTAAGTGAAGCGGGCCTGCAGGCAAAAGACCTGAACCAGCAGGGGGTCGTATTGCTCCAGGTCGGAAATGTGGAGGCAGCAAAAGAAAAATTTGATCAGGCAATAGACACAGACCCGATGGTTATGGACAGTTACCGGAATCTGGGAGATTTATATGCGAAAACGGGGGAATACCAGAATGCAAAGAACTATTATAAGAAAGCGCTCCTGATCGAGAAGGATGGTTCTGTGTATTTTCAATACGGCAATGTATGCTTTATGAATGATGAGCCTCATGAAGGGCTGGAATATTATAATCTGGCGCTGTCAGCGGGCTTTGATAACGATGAAATGTTTTTCTTTATGGGGCTGGCATATGAGCATATGAATGATGATCGGATGGCGCTGAGATATGTGCAGAAAGCGATAACGAAGAATCCGTCGCGGCCGGATTATAAAGTAAAGAAGGTCAGTATCCTGCTCAGGCTTGACATGGTCGAGGAGGCGAAAAAGTCCATCGATGAATTACTGCTGAACGATCCTGAATTATATGACGGATACCATATGAAAACAGCCCTTTTATTGAACGGGAAAGATTTTGCACAGGCGGTTGAATTTTCAAAGCAGGCGTCAGAGAGGTTCCCGGAAGACGCAGATCTCTTATTTGACTACGCGAACGCAGTGGCACAGTCAGGAAAGTATGAGGAGGCGCTTGTCATAGTGCGTAATGCGGGGAAAATGAAACATTTTGAAGATGCAAGGGCGAAGTTCCTGTTGTTGGAAACGCAAATAAATGCGGAACTGGGAAATATGGACGCTGCGATTGAAAAATGCGGGGAATGCATAAGCATGGAGGAAGAAGGTGAATTCTATGCGGAAGCAAGATTCGTGATGGTCAATTTAGCGATGACAAGATCGGATTTTGAATCAGCGTTGGAGCAGGCGGCTCAGATTGTGGAGAATAATGTGCATGACTCTTACTATTATGCAGCGCTGTATTATAAGCCCTTCTGCCTGTCTAAATTGGGCAGACAGGAGGAGGCAGGGCATTTTTATAAGGAAGCAGTGTCACTTTATAGAATGGCCACGTTGCGGAACCCGGAAGCGTTGGACGCATATCTTTATCGCGCCATGTGCTTAAAAGATATGGCACAGTATGATGACGCGCTGGAACTGCTTGAATTTATGGAAAATCTGGGTGACCAGATCGCGGAGACTCACACCATACGGGCAGAGATCTATAAGTTGACAGGCAGGGAAACCCTGATGAAGGAAGAACTGGAAAAAGCATATAAGATCAGACCTGAATTAAAGGAGGCATTTAAGGAAAGAGGTGAATAACTATGGCGATCGCTTATGAAGGAAATACCGATCTGGGATTTGATACAGGCATCCTGAGGAAAGCGGCGGGAGAGTACAGGCAGGTCGCTGCCGATTTAAAGGGTATGGCATCCCGGTTGGATTCCCTGTTGTTTTCTCTGAAGGAAGACGGATGGACAACGCCTGCGGGTACCGCGTTTTATGAAATGACAAACACAAACTGGGAGCAGAACATAGAGAAATATGTGTCGCTGCTGGAAACATTAAACAGTATTCTGATCAGCGCGGCGGAAGAATACGACGGGCTTGTGGCCGACCATATTCGGACAACGTCGGTAAACTTATAGTGC
>JAMPAC010000103.1 GCA_023667395.1 Blautia sp.
CATGCTGGGACGCGGATTCCATGATCCTGCGGGCTTCCTCCAGTTCTTTCATCAGTTTCCGGCGTCTCTGGTTGTCAAAGACAAACCATAACATGATCAGGATCATGATTCCGATCAGAACCAGCCCCGGAATCAGTGCCTCCCTGTTTCTCTCTATAAAGGTTGTCGGCGCATTTAAGATTTCTGTCCCCGGCGGGAGCACATCCAGATCGATCTCGTATTTTGCCATGATATCCGCGTCAATATTATATATATTGGGGCTCTCCATCATCGGGAACTCGCTGACGCTCCTCCCGCCTATGATCTCCATTGCAGTCTGCGCGGCGATCTCTCCCGACTTATACATGGAGACAATATTGCCGCCCAACAGTCCTTCGCCGATACCGCCCTCCACCATCCGCAAAACCGGGATCCTGGCCACACTGGAAAGCAGCTCTATCGCTTCCCTATTCGAATACTGCTTCCCGCTGAGATCCTCCGTCATGGAAATATAGATCAGGATGCTGCCCGGAGGAACCGCATAAATTGCCTGGCGCACCTGCGCCGTAGTGAGGATGGAGGCATTGATCTCCGTAAATTCAAGATTCGGGTACATATCCTCGTAACTGTAAAATCTCTTCCGCTCCGTCTCGCCGGTTATACTGTTGTCCAGAACGGCCACTACCTTTTTCGCATCCGGAAACAGCATCAGCCCCAGGTCTATGTTTTTCTCCGGCGACAGTTTTTCAATAACTCCCGTTATCAATGGGTCTTCCATGGCCCTTGCCGCCAGTTCCTCATCATTGACGCCCTCAAATACCAGCGGAATACCCTGAAACAGCGTATCCCTGTTCTCCAGTGCGAACTGCAGGGCCGCATCATCCCCCAGGATGACCACATCATAAGGCTCCAGCATGGAAAACATATACTCCAGCCGGTCATACAGAAGCTGCCTGGATTCCTCCGTATCCAGCCGTTTCGTATTCATGAATTCAAAATCAAGAACCGTATTGGCTCCCAATCCGTCCTCGATCCCGTCGATCTGTAACTGTACGGTGTTCCATGCATAAGAATAGGAACTGATGAAAAGTACGCGTCCCCCGTCATTTGTGATTTGCGATGCATCCGCAGAGATACCGAAGCAGAAAAAAATACATAAAAATTGTAATAATCCTATTACCAATTTATTCTTTATCCTTGCCGTCATACTCTTTTCTCCATCGTCAAATTGTAATGCTAGTACCATTTTACCACTTTTCATCAGTAATTCAAGATTTTTTTGGCAATTATGAATAAAAATGCATCCGAAATGCATGATCGCCACACATTTCGGATGCTGTCTGTTTTTCCGGTACATTAGCATCACGCAGCACTTATCTGTCGCATTCCACGGACGCATATATGAGACAGTTTTCTTTCAGGAATTCCACCATATCATGGCCTGTCATCGTACCGTCATACAGTTTCCCTTTCCACTGATCCATCCAGCTGCCCTCGTCCACGATAAAGAGTTCCAAAACCTCCAGGGATTCCGGTCTGGCAAACTCATAAATCTCACTGTCCCTCTCTTTATAGCTTACAATATTTCCTGCCACATCCAGCAGACACCCCTGCCCGTCAAAGGCGACCAGCATCTTTGCCTCCTCCGTCAGCGTTGCGCCGCCGCTTCCCTTCGCTGCCACCTGGACCTCATAGGGCTGGAGCCTTACTTCACAGATGCTGCCATCCGCTCCCGCTGCCTCCACAGGCAAAATCTCCACTGCGTCGGCGTCACAGGAAATATTCATGGAAAACTCCCACTGGCCGCGGTAATCCGGGGTGCCGTTCTCCGCGTATACCTTCAGATGACCGACGGACGCCGTATAGACCATTTCATCAGGAATGGCACTGCTTTCCTCCCGCAGGTTGCTCCACTCGCTCCTTGCAATGCCTGCAAAGGTATGATTGTCCAGGAAAACGCCTTCTGCCAACAGGCTGTTATTTCCCACGGATACCGCCTCTGCGCCATCATATGACAGGCTCTCCTCCCTGGTGAATAACTGGATATAGCCCCCCGTATTTTCCTCCACTCCACCCTCAAAGAAAGGCTCGTCGCTTTCAATCGTCATGGAAAGGTACAGGCTCCGCTTATCACAGAAATATTCCTTGACGGTCACGGTTATCCCCGCGTCGGAAGCAGTCACCGCATTCTGTATGGCTTCCGTGCCCTGGCCGTCCGATGTTCCCTGCTGTCCCACTGCGATCTGCTGACCCTCCAATGCTTTTTCCCCGCCGGGCGCCTGCTGCTCCGCAGGCGCCGCAGGTCTCGCATCCTCCGCGATCTGCGCGTATCTGCTTTCATATCCTGTCAGGTCGTACAGATAGGTAAACACTTTTCCGACAGCCGGTATTCCCTCAAATGCCCGGGCTGCCACGGGACTTGCATATCCTGCGGATACCAGCACCGCCAAAGCCGCCGCTGCCCCTGCGCAGCCCAGTCCCGCCCTTTTCCAGGCCTGCCTGGTTTTCGCTTTCTTTCCCAGATCCACCGCTTCCAGGATCACCTGATCCAGTTCCTCCGGAAGTTCTATCCGTTCCATTCTCTCCTGATTTGTCATCTATTCTTCCTCCAAGATTTCCTTTAATCTGCTCTTCGCCCGGGCATGGTACGCTTTCACTGTTCCGGGCGGCATGTTCAACAGTTCCGCGATCTCTTTCAGCTTACTGCCTCCGAAATAATGCTGGATGATGATGGCCTTATAGGGAAAGGAAAGGCTGTCTATGGCATCATACAGATCCAGTTTCTCTTCCCTGGAAACCGCCTCCTGCGGCGCCTCCTCCATTTCCTGGAGTTCCGGCTCCTCCGTCGCCTCATACCTGCCCCGTTTCCTCCACTCCTGCTTCGCGCAGTTGATCAGGATGCGGGTCATCCATGTGCGGAAAAATTCCGGCTTTTCCAGCTTCTTCAGGTTCAGGATGCATTGCAGGATACATTCCTGTACCAGATCCAGCGCATCCTCCCTGTTTTTCATATAAAGGAACGCCATTTTGTATAAATACTCTTTCTCCATCAGGAAAAGCGTTTCCAGAGCCTCCCTTTTCCCTTTCCGGGCCTGTATGACCAGCTTTATTTCTTTGGGTTCCACTTATCTTCCCTCCATTCCGTTTCTTCACATACTGCTTTTGTTTCGTTCCAGCGCTTTCACTTTACATAGGTTAGAGAAAATATTCCCGGAAAAGGTTACTGCAAATACAGAAAAATATCGGATCATATGAAAAAGAAAAAGCCCGGCTCTCCCCAGCCGGGTCTTTCAAACTTATTCGGACAGATATTTACACGGATGCGTCTATGGCTCCTCCCTCCACCAGCGCCGCCGCATCCGCCGGCGTCATCTGCACCGGTATGTCCGCGCCGCCAATCTCCAGGGCCACGCCGCTGTCGCTCCTGTACGCGTCGGAACTGCCATCCGTGCTTCCGGCGGATCCGGAAGCATTTTCCTGCTTTTCTTTCGCCAGCTTGTCGAACATGGCTTTCAGGTATTTCATATCGGCTTCCATGATCTCCCGCATCTCTTTCGCCCTGTGCTTCTTTTTCATCAACTCCAGGTCGGCAGGATCCATATCGTCTGAAACCGCCTCTGATATTTCCTCCGAAAGTTCCTCCAGTCCGCCGGATTCCTGCATGGAATCCTCCATCATCTGCTGTGCCTCACGCATCAGCTTCTGATACTCCCTCTTCAGCTTCAGCAATTCTTTCCGCGCGTCTTCACCGGCATCTTCCACATTTCCATCGGCAATGAGCTGATCCATCTCCTCATTCTCCTGCCTGTCTTCCAACTCCGCCTCACAGGGACCTCCCTGCTTCCTGACATTTTCTTCCTCCTGCAGATGTTTCATCTTCTTTTTGGCGACCCTGACTATTGCTTCCGCGTGAATGATCGCATGGCGCAGTTCCTCATCGTCATATTCTCCGCTCTGCAGCTTTCTCTTCAGCATCGCGGCTTTTGCGCGGGCGCTGACAAGCACATTGCCCGCATTGCCGGAAGTCCTGGCCTGCATGATCCGCGTGGAAATCTCCTTAAAATTGTATTGCAGCTTCTTTGTTTTCTTCTTTGCCGTTTTCGTAATACTGATGGAACCGGCCGAAGTGCCGTCCGCATGACGCATCTCGATCCGCGTCCGTATTTTGTTCCCCTGCTTCTCTACCGTCCGTGTACATGTGATCCTGGGGTAACCGTTCATCCCTGACTTTATTTCCATGCCGTCATCCTCCCTGATTCGGACAAATACCTGTTTATGAAGTTATCGGCATTTTCGGGCGGTTTTTTAGTATCCGTGACAGAGATTTCGTTACATTGGCGGGAAGTCTGGATGCAATACCGATAAACAGAATCGTTGAAAAGCCCGGCCGGGATGCCTTTTCACATAAAATGCCGGGAGCCAGGTCATCCCTGACCTTTCCCCGGCATTTCCTTTTCCATACAATCAGCTTTTAAACGATACCCTGTGCCGTCATCGCCTCGGCACGAGGTTCCACTGTTTATGCGGCTCCGTAAACTTTTTGTAGCATTAAGCATTATACCACATCCTATCAGCAAAGTCTATCACCGATTTTGGGGCGTTTCCAGTGCCTCCGTCCGGCGATATGGCTATGACACATAAATCTTCCCCTGATAGTATGCCGCAATCTACCCGGCCGCTTTTGCATCATATACGCATACAACCATCTTCATTTTACCTGCATATACACACATCTATTACACACTAAACTCTATCCCTATATACTTTTGAGTACTTGATCTACTGAAAATAATTTACACAACTCATCATATTCACTATTTTTCTTTTCACAAATTTTTTTAAAATCCAAAACAGTAAATCCTTGGGGCTCTTCTGTTTCAATATCTCTCATAACAATAATGTGACTACTAATTTCATCACCATAAGAGTTAGAAGGATTCCCAAAAGTGTAATACAGCACATCAAATTTTGTATCATAACTAATTTTCTGTTCTTCTGTATAACACACTCCCAATCCCTCCTGTCTCAATTCTTGCCGGAAAAGCAGTAACTACTTCTCCCATAGGATTACTATTTTTTGAAATCGTATTTTCTACAATAACTTTCGTCAACAATTTATATGATGAACATGACGATTGTTTAAAATACACATCCCTGTTTTCAAATTCTTCACTTTTATATACTCCGTCGGGATCCTTTACAGTATCTTTAACCGCTTTCAAATTATTATTCATAATTGGATGATGAATTATTATATGCTCATCCCACTGAGATGTGCTACATGTAATGGTACAGCCGTTATACGCAGAAGTGACGGCAAATTTTGTATTATTCATTTATTTCACCCGTATTACAAATGCCTAATTCACCAAAATTCTTCTCATAATTTTCAACATGTTCTTGTATTAGCCCAATCATTTGCTTTGCTAATTTGGGATTCATTCTTATATCGCTTACAGTTTCCGTTTTTACCGAGACCACTTTACCATCTTCTATAATAGGTTCTTCAATACCAAACACGATACGAAATTCAAGTTCACTCATCATCATCTGAATAGAATTTGTATAACACCTTCTATTTTCGTTCATTTGTTTCCCTCCAAAATTTATCTTATTGTTAACTAAATTATACCACAATGAAAAATAGATAACCATACAGAACATTTGTTTTTCTTATAGTTCTGTTACAAAGCTATTTATGCCTACCAATTTATATACAAGAAAAATGCAACGCAGAAAAGCTATTTACAACCTCTGCGTTGCTTATATTTTTGTACATTTTACCCTAAACAATCCCCTGCGCCGTCATCGCCTCAGCCACTTTCAAAAAGCCCGCGATGTTCGCGCCTGCCACATAGTTGCCTTCCATGCCGTACTTCTTAGCGGCGTCATCCAGGTTATGGAAGATATTTACCATAATGCCCTGCAGCTTGGAGTCAACCTCCTCGAAAGTCCAGGAAAGCCTCTCGCTGTTCTGGCTCATCTCCAGGGCGGAAGTAGCCACGCCGCCTGCATTGGAGGCCTTGCCGGGGCAGAACAGGACGCCGTTCTTCTGGAAATACTCGGTAGCGTCCATGGTGGTAGGCATGTTAGCGCCCTCCACCACCGCGAAGCAGCCGTTGGCAACCAGCATCTTTGCGTCCTCGATATCCAGTTCGTTCTGGGTAGCGCAGGGCAGGGCAATATCACACTTCACGCTCCATACGCCGTGCTCGCCGTTCTTCTTCTCATGATACTCCGCGCCGGGTCTTGCAGCCGCGTACTCGGTCAGTCTCGCGCGCTTTACTTCTTTTACCTCTTTCAGCAGGGCCACATCGATTCCCTCGGGATCATAGATCCAGCCCGTGGAATCGGAGCAGGTCACGGGCTTGGCGCCCAGCTGCTGCGCTTTCTGGATCGCGTAGATCGCCACATTGCCCGCGCCGGATACCGCCACGGTCTTGCCCGCGATATCCTTGCCGTTGCACTTTAACATCTCCGCTGTGAGATAAAGCAGACCATAGCCGGTAGCCTCGGTCCTGGCAAGGGAGCCGCCGTAGGAAAGACCCTTTCCGGTAAGGACGCCCTCATACAGGCCGGTCAGCCTCTTATACTGGCCATACATATAACCGATCTCTCTTGCGCCGGTTCCGATGTCGCCTGCGGGCACATCGGTGTCAGCGCCGATATATTTATGTAATTCCGTGATAAAACTCTGGCAGAACGCCATTACCTCCCTGTCGGATTTCCCCTTGGGGTCAAAATCGGAGCCGCCCTTGCCGCCGCCGATGGGCAGTCCCGTCAGGGAATTCTTGAATATCTGCTCAAAGCCCAGGAACTTGATGATACCAAGGTTTACGCTGGGATGAAGCCTTAAACCGCCCTTGTAAGGCCCGATGGCGGAATTAAACTGTACACGGAAACCGTTATTTACCTGTACCTGACCCTTGTCGTCCACCCAGGGCACACGGAACAGAAGCTGTCTCTCGGGAGTAACCAGCCTCTCAAGGAGCGCATCCTTACGATACTTCTCCTCATTCGCCTCGATCACCACGCGAAGGGACTCCAATACTTCCTTGACCGCCTGATGGAACTCAGGCTGTGCCGGGTTCTTTGCGACTACCAGATCAAATACCTCGTCAACATATGACATTGTGATATCCTCCTTAAATATAATGTGTATGGATACTTGTATACAAACCAGTCCATTTCTCATTATAACCCTTTCATGCCAAATCCACAACTCACTTTATTTCATTAAATTGTAAAAGTTTCCTGATTTTTTTTATACAATTTGCACAAGCAAAAAATCTGAATGGATCCATCCCAAACAGATTTTTCCCGCTATAAATATTCTTTCAGGCTCCGCACATTCTTCTCCTCAAACGCGATCAGCTGTTTCGCCAGGGCAGTGGATTTCCCTCCGGCTTCCCCGTTGGCCTTTAACACTTTCTCCATCTCCAGGATGCCGTTATTGTTCTCCCTGATCAGCAATTCCGCCAGGTGGCTGGTGCTGGTATTGAGCATGGTATTATAACGCAGTCCCGTCTTTAACACGGCATCGGACAGATGACTGCTCTGCAAAGGCCGGGTCTTCGCCTCGATCAGCTGTTTTACAGCCTCGTTATGAAGTTCCGAATATTCCAGCGACTGCCTGGATATCTGCAGACACAATTCTTCATCCTCCACCTTATCCGCAATCGTGTCGATGGCTTTCATTGCCGTATCCGCGTTTCTCTGTATCTCGCGATATATTTTGATCTCCTGTGATGTCATTTCCAATCTCTCCGTTATAAGAAAACAGCCTATACACTTCTCCTGTATAGGCTGTCCCAAAATCATATTTTTATTCGGCGGTCACTGCTGTACATACTCCGCTTTCACATATCCGACCTGGTTATTGAACTTGATCTTGCACCATCCATCCAGATTCTCAAGCAGATCGGCCGTCTCGCCGCCTGCCAGCACTCCCAGTCTGTCCGCCGTCTCGCTGGCAGACGCGCGCACATTGAGATTGGTTGCGGCGGTAACGGTACCGATGACTTCCGCTCCTGCAGCGCTCTCCTGCATCTGCAGATATTCTGACTTGATGAAGCCGTCCTTGCCTTCATATACGATCTTCGTCCAGCCGTTGACGCCGACCTCCTGAACCTGCACGGTCTCCCCTCCGGCCACCTTGCCCAGCTTATCGGCCTGCTCGCTGTCCGAAGTCCTGACATTCACCGTGGTAGTCGCCGTGGCATATTGTGGTCCCGCCGGTTCCGGTTCCGTCGGCTGCTCCTGACTGCCTCCCTCCCCGGGAGCAGGTTCCTGACTTCCCTGATCTTCCGGAGCCTGAACCGCACTCGCCGCCTCCTGCTGTGCCACACGTTCGCCCACCGCCACGTTGATATGCTGGTTCAATTCATCCAGATACTGGAGCAGTTCCGGATGTTCCCTGAGCAGGTCGTTATATTCCATGTTCACACGGTTATTAAATTCTATCACATCATCCTGTTGTGCGACAGCCTGTATATATTCGCTCTCTTCCGTTGTAAAATTGACCTCGTTCTTAATGTAGAGATTGCCCTGCTCATCCCTGCAGACATACAGCGTCTCATAACCCGGAAATTCCTCCTCATGATTTACAAAAAGAAGCCTGTAAAACACGCAGACAATGGAAGAATCCGCCTCCAGCCCGCCTTTCGTATATATTTCGAGGGTAGAATAATAATCTATATACTGTGCCGTCTCCTCGATCTTTAACGCGTTGTTTTCCGGCAGTTCATCATAAATCCCCTGCAGGGTCTCTATGTCACCCAGCGCGGTCGCATTGTAATAAGTCGCTATCAGAGTATATAAATCCCCATCCTCATTCAACTGCAGGGGCGCATCATCCACCACAACGGAGGGCTGCCCCGCCTCCATGCCCGGCTGGGACACGGCAACTCCTGAAAGATCCTGCGGCTCCTCGCCCGCCCGGCTCCTCATTCCCAACGCGAAAACCACCGTGACCGCAACAACAACGATCAGTACGATGGGAAAAATGATCTTACAATGATCCAGAATATACTCAAGCAACGCTGACTTTTTATCTTTCATACCAATAACCTTTCATCAGATGCAAAAAGCCGCAAGCGGCTTTTCAAAATCATTTCCATTAGACAAATCAAGGTGATGTAAATGCACCCGACAGGAATCGAACCTGCATTAAAGGCGTCGG
>JAMPAC010000104.1 GCA_023667395.1 Blautia sp.
TTATTATAAGCCATGTCAATGCCTCCTATCTTGCAAACTCAGTTAAACGGTAATTCTTCATCAATGCCGTCAGGGATGTTCATAAAACCGTCTCCGGCTCCGGATGCCGCCGGTGCGTTATTGGAACCGCCTCCAAATCCGCCGCCTGCGAAACCGCCGTCATTATTGTAGCCGCCATTGTTTCCGCCGGACGCGTTCTTGCTCTCGGCAAACTCGATCTCGTCCACGATGATACCAACACGATATACTTTCTGTCCTTCTTTGTTGGTATAATTATCGTTTTGGATTCTTCCGCTGAGAACAACCTTTGTACCTTTATGCATATACCTCTCAACGAATTCTGCCCGTTTGTTAAAGCATGTGCAGTCAAAAAAGTCAGCTTCAGGATCTCCTTCCCGTTTAAATGACCTGTCCACCGCAATGGAAAAACGCGCTACTACGGTCTGGTTGGCGCCCTGAGAATACCTCACCTCAGGATCCCTGGTTAAACGTCCCATAAGAATTACTTTATTCATATTGTTTTCTCGCTTTCTATTAAGCCTTGTCCTGTTTAACGACTAAGTATCTGATCACATTGTCCATGATACGCACACGGCTCTCGATCTCCGCCGGAACAGTGCTCTCAGCATCGAATCTGATGAAATAGTAGAAAGCTTCCTTCATCTTCTGGACTTCGTATGCAAGTCTCTTCTTGCCCCAATCGTCCACTTCTGTGATAGTGCCGCCAAATCTCTCGATCAGAGCCTTGCACTTATCAACTATGGCAGCTCTCTCTTCATCTTCGATCTTAGCGCTGACAACAACGGCTAATTCATACTTGTTCATGCTTGTTACCTCCTTTTGGTCTCTGGCCCGCACCATAATGCGAGCAAGGAATTAAATTCATCACGGATTAATATAATACCATAATCGCCTGCGTATTTCAAGAGTTTTGTACAAATTTTTACCAGACGGTTCAGGCCTGGCAGATCTCCCTTACATTCTTTTCCAGGAGTTTCCTGGCTATCATGATCTGGTGTCCGCAGCCCTTACACCTGATCCTGAAATCCGCCCCTACCCTCAACACTTCCCACTCCTTGCTGCCACAGGGATGCTGCTTCTTTAACTTTAATATGTCCCCTACGCTGATCTCCATCTTACACCCTCGCCTTTCTGATCACACGGGTCTTCCCCCTGTCATTCCTATCCTCAAATTTCCCCGTCCCTTTACAGATTTCCCACCAGGAAATCCTTCACCACTCCAAAAAACTCCCTCAGCAGATTATTTAACACATTTCCCCTGTGGGTGCTGGCCGCCATGCCCTCTACCGCGCCATATCCCTGTTTCCTGGCGATTGCCACGGCGCGGAACACATGGAAATTGTTTGTCACGATCACCACATGATCACTGCCCTTATCTATCAGCCGCGCGCTGTAATTAAGATTCTCCAGTGTATTGGTGGAGGTATCCTCCATCAGGATCCGCTCCTCCGCAATCCCCTGCGCAGCCAGATAATCTTTCATTCCCTGGGCCTCGCTGACAGGTTCGTCGCTGCCCTGCCCTCCCGATACCACCACAATGGTATCCGGACTCTCCCGCAGATATTCCAGCGCCCTGTCCAGCCGCCTGCGCAATACATCGCTGGGGCCGGAGGTTTTCATCTGCGCTCCCAGGATGATGCATACATCCGCTCCCGGCGGCGGGGACGCGTGAAACTGGCCGAGAACCATTCCCTCCACTATAAGGAACAACGCCACGCCTGCCCCAAACAGGATCTTGATCATCCATCTCAATCCTTTGGGAATCTTCTCCACCCAATTTCTGTGCGCCAGGAAAAAGGAAAGCGCCCCGCAGACCACCGCCAGCAGCCCCCAGACCATGTAGAACATGGTTCCCGTGTTGACGAAAAGGAACTGATAGCCGAAATAACCCAGGCAGAAGATCCCGAGCACGCCAAAAGAAACCGCCGCCACGGGTTTCTGCCTCTTTACCGCACCGCGTCTGTCCAGATAGATCACTCTCTTACTTTTTTCCAGGGGTATCAACTGCTTTTTCTCTCTGCTCATATAGATACTATATCACAAACAGCCCTTTTTTCTCAATAGCCCCTGGTACACACTTTCTTAAGAATTTATGATTAATTGATGAAAATATGCCGTATCTTATGGTAAAATAGAAAAAAACATAAAGGGCATCCCCCGGAAAGGAAGTATATGGAAAATACACAGGACACCATCCAGGAACTGAAACAGATCATCGAGAAATATGACAACATTGTCTTTTTCGGCGGAGCAGGCGTTTCCACCGAAAGCGGCATCCCTGACTTCCGCAGCGTGGACGGTCTCTACCACCAGCAGTACGATTACCCTCCCGAAACCATCTTAAGCCACACTTTCTATCGGCATTACGGGGAAGAATTCTTCCGCTTCTACCGCAACAAGATGCTGTTTCTGGACGCAAAGCCCAACGCCGCCCATCGAAAGCTTGCGGAACTGGAACAGCAGGGTAAACTCCGCGCCGTGATCACCCAGAATATCGACGGCCTGCACCAGGCGGCGGGCAGCAAAACCGTCCTGGAGCTGCATGGCTCCGTGCTGCGCAACTACTGTGAAAGCTGCGGGGAATTCCATGACGTGGCATACATCCGGGAATCCTCCGGCGTGCCTAAATGTAAAAAATGCGGCGGCCCCGTGAAGCCTGACGTGGTATTATATGAGGAAGGGCTTGACCAAAAGACCTTAAATTCCGCCGTGCGCTTTATCCGGAACGCCCAGGTGCTGATCATCGGCGGCACCTCCCTTGCGGTCTATCCCGCCGCCGGGCTGATCGACTACTTCCAGGGGGATAAGCTGGTGGTCATCAACAAATCCCCCACCCCCAGGAACGCCCATGCCGACCTGATGATACAGGCGCCCATCGGGGAAGTGTTTTCACGGATCTGACATATATGACCGAAACGCCTTATGAAAAGCCGGGGATATCACTCTTATGTGATATCCCCGCACACCACTGTGCAATGGCCGCTCCGCATACCGGCCGCATCCGCCCACACGGAAACACGCTCTCCCTTTCCGCCAAGGGCGATGACCACGCTGGCGCAGCCATGGTACATGTGGATGAAATCTTCTTTACAGGATTCCCCTCCGGTAATGTCGCCGTTGTCCACAGCAAGGATTTTCCCGTCTCCTTCCATACGGAAACGGACTTTGCCGTTCTCCCGGAAACAGGGCTTTCCCTCTGCATCCACCGCCCGCACCGTCAGAAGCATCTGATATCCTGCCATGGGCTGTCCCTGCACGGATTCCCGGTCAAATTTCAGTCCCACTGCGGGGCCCGGCGTCTCCGTCACATGGGAACATGCCTCCCTGCCATCTAGATACCCTGTGACTTTCACCGTTCCCGGCTGCCAGGGCAGGTATCCCGTGATCACCCCATCCGACGGCCTGGGAAGATAAAAACGCTTCCCGTTCAGTTCCAGCGCCGCCTCCTCGCAGTTGGTCACGATCCTGTAGGGAATCACCGTCTTCCCGAACTGCGGAAAATGCCAGTGATCCGCAAAGATGGGCGTATCCCAGTGCTCCTTACAGCCCTCGTCCGCCAGGGAATAATCCATCACGGAAAAATGTACCACAGGCTCCTTTGTCCATAAGCTTTTGTAGAAATAATACAGGGGTCTCACTTCATTATTGGTATGGATCAGGGCTCCGCTCCATCCCTTTGCGGGATATCCCATGGATTCCCCCAGATAATCATATCCCGTCCAGATCATCCCGCCGATGCAGTAGTCCCTTTCCTCCGCCTCCAGCGCCGGAACCCGCCGGGAAAAGTTCTGCATCTGGTCATAATGCCCGCAGAAATACTGATAACATTCCGTCCCCAGGATCAGCTTTTCCGGTATTTTCTCATGGATCAGGTCATACCACTGCTCCTGATAATTGCAGGAAATGATATCCACGATCTCCCCGATCCTGCCTATCCTCTCCGCCCTCTCCTCCGGGTCGTAAATTTCCGTGTCACTGACCTCATCCACAAACTGCTGGATATCCCGCACCTTGGACAGGTCCACGTCGCTCTCCCGCTTGAAATGGGGATTCATGGCGTAGGTCACCGGCCTTGTGACATCCATGGTTTTCACATGATCATAAAGCATCCTCAAAATAGAAAGCATGGAATCCTGGGCCTGGTTCTCCACCTCATTTCCCACGCCCCAGATAACGATGGAGGGTCTGTTGCGGTCACGTTTCACCATGGCCTCCACGTCCTGTTTCCAGCATTCCTCAAAGTATCTTCCGTACAGCCCGCCTTTCCATTTGTCAAAGCATTCCTCATAGACATAAAAGCCCATTTCATCGCACAGATCCAGAAATTCCTCCGCAAAGGTGTGGTGGGCGGCGCGGATGGCGTTGCATCCCATCTGCTTCAACAGCAGCAGCCGCTCCCGCCATATTTCAGGCCTCGCCGCGTTTCCGAGACCGCCGCACTCCTGATGCAGGCAGACGCCGTGCAGCTTTACCGGCGCTCCGTTGACGAACATTCCCCTGTGGGGAACCATCTCCACCCTGCGCAGGCCGATACGCTGCTCCACGCGGTCCACCACGGCGCCGTCCTCCATCAGTTCCAGCGTGAGTCGATATAAATGAGGCGTTTCCGCAGACCACATCAGGGGCGCTTGAACCGTAAATATCAGCCTGCCGTTTCCGCTTTCCGCCCTGCAAACCATTTCCGCTTCCCCGGGATTCTGACCGCCATTGCAGTTTTCCGCCCCATAAGCCGCTTCCCTGAAATCCTGACAGTCATATCCGCGCAGGTTCCCTGACACCGGGGTTATGCTTCCTCTCACATGATCATCGACGCCCGCATCCACTTTCACCATCGCTTTCCCGTCTTCCCATTCCGTCTCCACGACCACATCCCACAGGTCCAGGTGCTTCCGCCCCGTCTCCACCAGCTTCACCGTCCGGTAAATGCCGCAGCCGCTGTACCATCTGTCCGCCGGCAAAATGGTATTATCCACCCTGACCACGATATCATTTTCCCCTGTCTTAAGCAACGCCGTCACATCCAGTCGGAACGTGCTGTAACCATACCTGTGGCGGCCTGCGAACTGCCCGTTGAGCCAGACCGTACAGTTCTCATACACCGCGCCGAATACCAGGGTGTAAATATGGTCATCTTTTTTATCCGCCAGGGTCAGCGTCTTCCGATACCAGCCCACGCCCCAGCGATCCCGGAATCCCTGGGAAGCCCCCTCCTCCATCTCCCTGGAAAAAGGCCTTCCCACCGCCCAGTCATGGGGCAGATCGACAGCCTGGAACGCAAGTCCCCCGGGCAGATCAAAGGCCTCATTTTTTCCCGCCATTCCCGCCTCCGCCGCCACCGGCTCCCGGGGAATGAAAACAAATTCCCAGCCTGTCATCAGCAGTTGCTCTCTTCTCTCCATATTCGCCTCCATTTACTGCCCCCGCCGCCTCTGATCCAGCGCAATCCACTCGTCCAGGGTGAGCGGCTCATAGTCGGAATACTTACAGAAGCAGTTGATCATATTGCTGGGAATCTTCTGCTCCTCGCCCTGCTTATTCACTGTCACCGTACTGCGGGTCATCTCCTGGAAGCGCTCGATCAACCGCTGATCCGTGGAATCATGGACATGCCCATAGAGCATGTACGTTTTGGGATTTCCGTTTTCATCCAGGCGGTACTGCCCATTGTAAAACATGATGGGATAATGACACAGGATCACTTTCCGCTTATGGTCAGAAAGTTCCTCATAATATTTCATCCATTTGATATGGCGGGTATCTATCTTTTTATTGGTTAAAATCTGGTCATGGTTTCCCAGAATGAGATACAGCGTGCCGTTGAGCCGCCCTAAAACTGTGTTCGTTTCCTCTATATTTCCCCATGACAGATCGCCGATCACGACTACCTCGTCATTCCGGCGCACCTTGCCATTCCATCTGGCAATCATATATTCATTCATTTCCTCCACGCTGCCAAACCCGCGGCAGTCCATATGATCGTTCATGGCGGCATGAAAAAAGTGCATATCCGCAATATAATATCTCATCCATGTACCTCTCTGTTATTTCCGGCTATGAATGGGGCAGACCCGAAAGGCTTCTCCTTCCTGCCCTACCCCTGTTGAACATGGCCGCATTACCCGCCAGAAGCGCATTCACCCAGCTGCCCAAACGCAGCCTCTGCCCATTCACGCAAAAAAGCCCCGGGAATCTGCCCCAGGGCTCTTAAAAAGGTGCGAGCCGGATTTGAACCGGCGGATGACGGTGTTGCAGACCGGGGCCTTACCACTTGGCTATCGCACCATGCTATATTATATACAAAAAGTAATAAAAAATGACTCCAACGGGAATCGAACCCGTGTTACCGCCGTGAAAGGGCGATGTCTTAACCGCTTGACCATGGAGCCTTACCTGCCTCGTCGGCTTCCTGCGCACATCGTACTCGCGACGCAAGATTTATGTTATCATGTTTTTATGACTTTTGCAAGTACTTTTTCAAAATTCTTACGCCGCTTTTCCGGTGCCGTCCCCTCTGGAAGTTCCCAGATATTCCTCCAGTTCCTCCGCCATCTCCGGGATGGTCTTTGACCGGAAAATATCACGAAGCCCCACTTCCTCTATTGTCCGCCTGTATGGAAGGGAAAGGGACAGATCCGCCAGCTCCAGATAAATCCCCACCGCCTTGTCCCTGTCCTCCAGGGAGATCAGCCACAGATCCAGGGAGGACAGCGCGGATGTAGCATAACTGATATAATACAACGGATTCTGGAAATTATGGGAGACCTGGATCCAGTCATATACTTCTTCATCATCGTCATATGAATATCCATACTGCACCGCAAGCTGCCTGTAGAGTTCATTGATCTCTGCCAGGCTCATGTCGGGATTCTGATAGACCGTGGCCTGGAACTCATCATACAGACAGCCGTCCGCAACCGTATCCAGCATATTCCAGAGGATGATATTGGAGAATGTTTCCCCATACTGCCCAAAAAGTTCATCCGAATACTCGGTAAACAGCAGCGTCAGCCCCTGGGAATGTATCTCGCCCACATCGATATTAAAATCCGCCCACAGATCATGCTGCGTGCAGTGAAATGTCTCGTTAAAATGCCCAAACTCATGGATCGTATCAATATAATCCTGGAAATCTCCATAGGGCTGATTAAAAATAAACGCCGTGCCATAAGCGGGAAGAGCCACCGTATACCCCATATACAGCTTACTGTCGCTATATTCAATATCATAAAGATGATATCTGCGCATAAAATCAAACGTCTCGCCCAGTCCCGGATCGATCCGGCTCATATACGGCTGTATGGCATCCAGGATCTCCTCTCCGCTGGATCTGGTCATGCGGTCCAGTCCCCTGATATCCCGGCTGCCGATACTGCTCATGACCACATCTTCCAGAGGCACGATATTCTCTTTTACCGCCTCCCACACCGGCTGGATATCTTCCAGGGTATAATCCCTGTTATAGGATTCCCTGTAGGCATAATCCACATAATTATCATATCCTGCCTCATGGGCAATCTCCGTCCGCACCTGCACCAGCTGACGGTATATCTCGCCCGCACTCTCATTCCGGGAACGCTCCAGCTGCGTATATATATACTGATATTCCTTATTGCTTATGTCCGCATAATTCAAATCTTCTTCCGTCCATGCCTGTCCGTCCACTGTCACCTGGAAAAGCTGGGACATTGTCTGATCATAAGCCTGAACAAGCTGCTCCTCCTCCTCGAACAGGTCGAACAGTTTCTCCGGTACCGCCTCATAGCCGCGCAGACCCGCAATATTCTCTTCCCCCGCGTCCGCTTCTATAATATCCTGATAAGGCGTATCCACCAGATAAGCCAGTGCCTGATAACACTGGTCGATCAGGACACTGCCCCTTGAGGAAAGTTCCGCGGAAGCCTTCGCCAGTTTTTCCTCCGCGCCATTACAGTCATACTGAATGCCGATCAGACTGATCTGGGTATAAAGAACGTTCATTTCCTCCTTGATCACATTATATAGTTCCGACACCCTGTCCCGCGTCTGTGGACTTCTCTTTTGCAGATCACCCGCATCATAAAGTTCGCCCAGTTCCGTCAGGGCTGCCTGCAGATTTGTTTCATCAAAACCCGTGAAAACCATATCCGCATAATCCACAGGCTGGTGTTCCTTGACGGGATCGTGACGTATTGCGACGGTCTGCTGTTGCTGGCACGCTGTCAGGGATAATGCCAGAAGAAGAGCCGTCATCCCCTTTCCCCAGGATCTTATTTTTGTATTCCTATACCTGACTGCATGCATCATTTTTCCCCGATTCCATTCCTGATTTTTCGATCAGATTTCGCCCGATATCATTCGGCTTGTCCGTCTTCCATAACCCTTATTATACACATTTATGCTTTGCGCCGCAATGCAATAATTCATGAAAACAGTTCAAAAACCTGCAAAACCATGGGGGGTTCCTATTAAAATTTGTATCCTGCATTTTCTTTTCCAAATTCATGTGACTTCTTCACTTTTGCTTTCTCCTGCTGACAATTAACCCCTTTCCGCCCCGGAACCATATTCCTTCTTGATCCAGCAGCGCAATACCCTTTTCGCATGCCGGGAATACAATATATGCTTTTTTCGGTCAAATTGCACTTCTCTATCTTTCATGTGATGAACATCCTCTCATTTTCACGAACGGTTCTTTTCCCATTTAACCATACAGGGAGCATCCTATTTATTGCGTAAGTTAGTTTGTGCTGACCTTGTGTTTTATAAATGCGGCTGCCTGATCGTTTCATTTAACCGCCATCCGGCGCTTTGCCGCTGCAGCTCCACCATGCGGCGGTAAAGGCCGTTTTTGTCCATCAGTTCTGCCGGTGTCCCCTCTTCCGCCACCCGGCCATCTGCCAGAACGATGATTTTGTCGGCTGCCTCCACGGTACGCATCCGGTGGGCGATCACCAATACGGTCTTTCCGGCCAGCAGGCGGGAGAGCGCCCCCTGGACCTTTGTCTCGTTTTCCACATCCAGGCTGGCAGTTGCCATTTTCATCATAGGTCGCGATCATCAGCACCGGCATGGGATAAAGTGCCGGGACAACACCTAAATTTTTCTTCATTCCAACTCATCCTCCATCAGTCATGA
>JAMPAC010000105.1 GCA_023667395.1 Blautia sp.
TGTTTTCCCAGCGACAGCTTAATTAGAATACCATAGGCTGTTCTCTTTGTCAACAATTTATTTCAAAATTTTTAAAAAAGTTGTACAGCATATGTTTTTGAATCATTTTTCAGATCAAGGCTTAAAGATGACAGGCCCTCCGCGACACTGCCCTCTACTTCCACCACAAGCACCGCCTCAACACTGCTTCCCGCCCCGACCGTATCCTGATAACAGGTGAGATCGTCCAGCAGCATGGTAGTCATTGCGGTTCTTCTGGTATTCCCGTTTGCCGTCACTCTGAATATGGCTCCCTGGGAAAGGATATCGATCAGCTGATCCTGTCCGCTGCCATTGTACAGATCAAATTTCAAAACGAGCAGCCGTTTTCCATCCGTGGCTGACAGGGAAAAAAAGGTCTCGTCTCCATCGGGATAGTTGTCGCATACCGCCATCTCCCGGTATGTTATGGTCACTCCCTCTGGCAGGTTAAGCACTTCCTCCATGGTGAACTGTTCCACCTCCGGCACGCCGTCCGCTCCGATCACAGGCGTATCCGCACCGCTCTCTTCCTGGGCTGCCGCCGCTTCCTGTTCTTTCCTCAGGGCTTCCGCTTCCGCCAGTTCCTTCCTCCGGGCATCCTCCTGCGCCACCAGTTCCAGATCCACCAGCCGGCTCTGGTGATCGACGTCATATCTCATAAGCGCGACCGCCGCGTACTCGCCTATGGCCTGCATCTGGGCGTCCGTCATATCCGGTATCGCATTGCCGCAGGCAGTCATGCCAAGCGCTGCCGCTATTGCCAGTGAAATCACACAAAATCTTTTTCTCATCTTAATCCCCGCTCCCATGCCTCATTTTATCCCTGTCCCCTATGGGTTATAAAACAGTATATTGATTGTACCACAAATACAGGAAAAAATCACTCATTTTCAAACATTTTATATTTTTCCGCATCCTGAAAATGGCACTTTACCCGGATATAATGTCCGCTTTCCCTGTAATCCTGCTCCAGGATCACCGCGTTTTCCATCAGATAAGCGCTTACGCTTCCCATATCATATGGGATCAGAAAACATCTGTCCACAAAATCCGCGTATACTTTTTCCTTGATCATGTTGATCAGTTCTTCCACGCCGCAGCCAGTCTTTGCCGCCATGTACAGGCAGTCGCCCCTCCTTTTGGGCAGTTCCTGCATTTCGCACTTGTCCGCCTTATTATATACCGTGATCCGGGGGATGTCCGCTGCGGACAGTTCCCGCAGGGTCTCATCGGTCACCTGCGCCTGCTGTTTGTGGTGTTCATCGGAGAAATCCACCACCTGCACCACCAGATCCGCGTACCGCACCTCCTCCAGGGTGGAATGAAAGGCTTCCACCAGCCCATGGGGAAGCTTGTGGATAAATCCCACCGTATCTGTCAGGAAAAAGGGCTTATTATCCCCTGTATGGATATGCCTGACAGTGGTATCCAGCGTGGCGAACAGCATATCTTTTTCCAGCACCGTCTTCTCCCGGCTCCCGCCGTACTGCTCCACCAGCCGGTTCAGGATGGTGGACTTGCCCGCGTTGGTGTACCCCACCAGCGCGACCTGGGGGATCCTGGACCGCTCCCTGCGTTTGCGCATGGTCTCCCTGGTCCGGGACACCTGCTCCAGTTCTTTCTTCAACTCGCTGATGCGGTGCTCGATCTTACGCCTGTCCAGTTCCAGTTTCGTCTCACCGGCCCCCTTGTTGCTCAGGCTGCCTGCCGTGCCTCCCTGGCGGCTTAAGTTTTCCCTCATGCCCACCAGCTTGGGCAGCATGTACTGGAGCCTGGCCGTCTCCACCTGCAGCCTAGCTTCCTTTGTCTTTGCCCTGATCGCAAAAATATCGAGGATCAGGTCGGTACGATCCAGGATTGGCAGCTCCAGTTCCCTGCCAAGATTCCTGACCTGGGAGGGGGACAGCGCGTTATCGAACACAACCTCCTCCGCTCCGCACCGGGCCGCGTATTCTTTCACCTCGGACACCTTTCCCGTGCCGATGTAAAACGTCCTGTTGACCGCCGCCATCCGCTGGACGACCACACCCACTGCCTGCCTGTGCGCCGCCTCCGCCAGACTGGCAAGTTCCTCCATGGAATGATCAAAATCCTGTTCCTCTCCGGTATCAACACCCACCAGAAGAACTTTGGTAACTATCTCTTCCTGCATGCATCCTCCCCCGGCATTTCCGCCGTTTCATTGTTCCAGTTCGAACCAGAAGCAGACGCCATTTTCGCGGTTTTCCACGCCGAAATTCCTGTTCATGGACTCCATGATGGCTTTCACAATGGACAGTCCCACGCCGCTGCCGCCGTATTCCCTGGTTCTGGCCTTGTCCACTTTATAGAATTTTTCCCAGAGATGGGGAATGGACTCCTCCGGGATCCGCTCCCCCGTATTGAAAACAGATACCCTGACGCAGCCGTCCCTTTCCTCCAGCGACACCGCGATCCGCTTTTCCCCGCTGCAATGGTTCACCGCATTGGAGAAATAATTCATGAAAACTTCCTCTGTCTTATACTCGTCCGCCCACACATAGATGGACGGATAATCCTGAAAATCCACCGTGATCTCATTCTGCCTGGTCAGTATCGCCGCCGACTGGATATAATTTTTTACAAGGGCCGTTATGTCAAACCGCTCCATGCTGACCACATCATTGCCGAATTCCAGCTGGTTCAGCGTCAGAAGCTTCTTGACCATGTTGTTCATCTTCGCCGCCTCGTCCATGATGACTTCACAGTAAAACGCAGTGCTCTCGGGATCGTCGCTGATCCCCTCGGACAGCCCCTCCGCATATCCCTGGATCAGCGCAATGGGCGTTTTCAGTTCATGGGATACATTGGCAAGGAATTCTTTCCGCATTTCGTCGATCTGTTCTTTTTTCTCAATGTCCTTCTGCAGTTCGTTATTGGCGGTCTTCAGTTCCGAGATGGACTTCTCCAGGGACGCGGAAAGCTTATTGATATTTTCCCCCAGCAGGTCGATCTCGTTATGAGCCGTTCCCTGATATTTCGCCTCAAAATCCAGGTGCACCATCTGCTCGGAGATCCTGCTCAGGGTCAGGATGGGCCGGGTGATCCTCCTGGACACATACCACACGATAACGCCGCCTGTGAACACTCCCACCACTCCCACATAGGCAAAGAAATGATTGGCGATCCTGGCGCTCTCCCTGATGCTCTCGATGGGCGTCTGCATGATAAAGGAAATCCCGCTGCTGAGCCTCCCGTACATCTCTAGGTGCTCGTCCTTGCCGTCGCTGACCCTCTGGATCACATAGCCGTCGCCTTCCTCCAGGATCTTCAACTCGCCGCTGCGACGGAATCCAAAGATATAGCCGATCAGCTGCTCCTCCAGTTCCTTTCCGCCGTTGACGGATTCATACTTCATCTGTGAATTGGAATCCATGATGCAGATGGTGATGTTATAGACGCTGCACACATCATTGAGCTGCTCCGTAAATTCCTGCGTGCCGTACGCGTCGCTGTTGGCCGCCTGGCTGATGATGTGGTACGCGTCATAGATCACTTTCGTCTTGCTCCGGAGATAATATTTCCCCAGGAAAAGGTTATTCAGCACAAGGCACAGCAGGATCGTCCCTGCCATCACCGCCATGAATATCAGGGCGAATTGACGTTTGATCGAATGTTTCAAGAATGTTTTCCCCCATCCAGATGTGAAGCGTCCTCTTCCAACTTGTAGCCCATGCCCCAGATGGTCTTGATCAGGTCGCCTTTCTCCCCCATCTTGCTCCGCAGCTTTTTCACATGGGTATCGATGGTGCGGGCATCCCCGAAATAGTCATAGTTCCAGACATTGTTCAGGATCTTCTCCCTGGAGAGCGCAATCCCTCTGTTCTCCACAAAATACGTCAGCAGTTCAAATTCCTTGTAACTCAGTTCCACCGGCTGGCCGTCGATCAGCACCTGATGAGCCGCCCTGTCGATCTGAATGCCCCCGCATTCCAGGATCTCTTCTTCGTTCAGCTGATTGGTGCGCCGGAGAATCGCTTCGATGCGCGCCACCAGGATCTTCGGGCTGAACGGTTTCGAAATATATTCGTCCACGCCAAGTTGGAACCCCTGCAGTTCGTCCTGCTCATCCGCCCTTGCCGTCAGCATGATGATGGGCACCCTGGAGCAGGAACGGATCTCCCTGCACACCTGCCAGCCGTCCATCTTCGGCATCATCACGTCCAGCACGATGAGGGCAATGTCCTTATGGGCATAAAAAAGATCCAGGGCCTCCTCGCCATCCCCGGCCTCAATGACCTCGTAATTGCTCTTGGTCAGGAAGTCGCGCACCAGCTTCCGCATCCTGCTCTCATCATCTACCACCAACACTTTCAACCTGTCCATTGTGACCTGTACCTCCGCTGCATGTTTTCAGTTTTCCGCCCCTCCTGCCGCAGCCCCGTCCGCCGCAGTCTCCTCCTCCGTCAGCAGTTCGCGCTCTTTCTCGCGAACCGCGCTCTCGCGCTCCGTCAGTTCCTGTTCCCAGGAGGCGTACTGATCGGTGATGACCCGCTTATAATTGATAATATTAGGGGAATCGGTGTTCAGGGAGATCACGAACATGGCGATCATGGCAAGCGCCAGAAGCAGGTTCAGGATAATGGATACCGTCAGCTGTGACCTCTTCGCTCCCATCTCCTGATCATGCCTGGCCTGCATCCTTTCCCTGGCGGACTGCGCCTTGCCGTACTCCTGGTAAGTATTGCTCAAAGGAATCGCCGCCACGGAAGCGGGATCGATCCCGCCCTGACTCAGCAGAAACTCCTGCAGCTGCTTTAAGTACATCATTCCCACAGGCGTGCTGAATACGTTCTCCTTAACTGTCTTATCATAAATATACAAAATATCTTCCGGCCTGGAATAATCGATCTTTGATTCCAGGTATGCGATCTTCTTCCGCTCCACCTCCGCCAGCTTCGCTTCTTTCTCCGTCAGGAAGAGGAATCCGCCCGCTATGCGTTTTTCTTCTGAATTTTCCAAATCAACCCCTCCTTTTAAGTAAAAAGAATGCCGAAAAACTTCGCATTTTCCAGCATTCTCTCCGATGGAGTAGACGGGAGTCGAACCCGTGTCCAAAAGCCCATTCCCTGTACTTCTACTATCATAGTCTGTTGTTTCGGGCGAACCTGCCCTGTTCCCTTTCAGCCGGGAGAACAGACTCTCCAGACCGATCGGTAGCTTCATGATACGCCCGCGTGCGCAAAGCTTAACACGTGTCGTTTCTCACAGAGTCGATGCCCGGATTCCGGAGTGTGAGTGCCCCGGAGCGGACAAGCTGCCTGAGGCAGCGTCACCCACAGCCAGTCTGACGAGTCAGATTAAGCTGCGAATGCTAACTGATTATTATCTTCAGCGTTTAGTTTAGTTGTGCGTTTAACGTGTCGCAACGGATAGCTTCTCCAGCTGCAAGACCCCTGTCGAAACCTTTACTACCCCGAAAGGTTCAAGTCTTTACCTGTTAAGTATATCGGATTAACCAGGCGCTGTCAACAGCGCCGAATGTGTAATTTTGCGAATTTTTTGTGAACTTCCGCCAGACCCTAAATTTTCTGCCTGAACTCCCTTTCCGCCTCCCTGCGCTGGTCTTTCTTCGCAATGTCCCGGCGTTTGTCGTACAGCTTCTTTCCCCGCGCCAGCCCTACTTCTACTTTTACCTTTCCGTCGCTGAAATATACCTGCAGGGGCACAAGGGTGTAACCCTTTTCCGCAATCTTCCCCGCCAGCTTGTTGATCTCGTATTTATGCATCAGCAGCTTTTTCACGCGCAGGGGATCCTTGTTGAAAATATTGCCTTTCTCATAGGGACTGACGTGCATCCCATAGACAAACACTTCGCCGTTCTCGATGCGGATGAAAGATTCCTTGATGCTGCACTTTCCCATGCGCATGGATTTTACTTCCGTGCCGTGCAGCGCCACACCCGCCTCATATGTCTCGTCAATGAAGTAGTCGTGGTATGCCTTTTTATTATTGGCGATCAGCTTCTGCGATTCCTTTTTCGACGCCATGCTCTTACCCTCCTGTGGTCACGCCCCGTCGGCGGCAAAGTCCTCTTCTTCTATTTCAAAATCGATGGTACGGTTGAACCTGTCGCAGCCCTCCACGCGCACCCGCACAGGCATCCCCAGCTTAAAGGTCCGCCCTGTGGCTTCCCCTGCCATCTCGCACCTGCCCTCATCATAATAATAGTAATCCCCGGGGAGTTTGGATACATGCACCAGACCCTCCACCGTATTGGGCAGTTCCACATAGATGCCCCAGCTGGTGACGCCGGAGATCACGCCGTCAAAGCACTCGTCCAGGTGATCCTCCATGTATTCCACCTTTTTCAGCTTATCCGTCTCCCGCTCCGCCTCGTCGGCGCGCCGCTCCGTCTCGGAGGAATGCTTCGCCACCTCCGGCAGGATCCCCCTGTAATGCGCCACGCGTTCTTCCCCCAGCCGCCCCCGCAGCTGTTCCTTGATGATGCGGTGGATCTGCAGGTCGGGATACCGCCTGATAGGCGAGGTAAAATGGCAGTAATACTGGCATGCCAGGCCGAAATGCCCCGTACATTCTATGCTGTACTTCGCCTGTTTCATGCTGCGCAGCGCCAGCCTGCTGATCATGGGCTCCTCCGGCGTTCCCTCTATCTTTGCCAACAGCTTCTGGATCTCCTTGGGATGGATCTCCTCGCCGCTCACTTTCGCCCTGGCTTTCCCGATGGATTTCATGTAGTAGCCGAAATTGTTGATGAAAGTGGACAGCTTTAATATTTTATCTGCGTCCGGCACGTCGTGGACACGGTACACAAAGGGCAGTTCCATCCAGTAAAAGTGCTGCGCCACGGTCTCGTTGGCCGCCAGCATGAAATCCTCTATGATATCCGTGGCAACGTTCCGCTCATAAGGCCTGATATCAACGGGACGCCCCTTTTTGTCCAGGATGATCTTACACTCCGGGAAGTCAAAGTCGATGGAGCCCCGCTGCCTGCGCTTCTGCCTGAACAGGGCGGACAATTCCTTCATCAGCAGGAACATGGGATAAAGGTCTGCATACTGCCTGTACTTCTCCTCTTTTTCCACCAGCGTCCCATCCTCCAGCATGGCTTTCACCTGGGTGTAGGACATCCGCCTGTCCACCCGGATCACGGATTCACACAGTTCATAATCCGTGATCTCGCCCTGCCTGTCCACCGTCATCAGACAGCTCAGCGCAAGCCTGTCCTCCCCGGCATTCAGGGAACAGATCCCGTTGGAAAGGGCATGGGGCAGCATGGGGATCACCCGGTCAACCAGATAAACGCTGGTTCCCCGCTTCAGGGCCTCCCTGTCCAGCGCGGAATTCTCCTGGACATAGTTGGCCACATCCGCGATATGGACGCCCAGATGGTATTTCTCACCGTCAAAGGACAGGCTCACTGCGTCATCCAGATCCTTGGCGTCCTCCCCGTCAATGGTAACCATCTGAACTTCCCGCAGGTCGCGCCGTCCCGCACAGTCCGCCGGGGAAACCTCCTTGGAGACCCGCTCCGCCTGGTTCAGGATCTTCTCCGAAAATTCCACGGGCAGTTCATACCCCCTGACAATGGACATGATATCCACACCGGGGTCGTTGAGGTGCCCAAGGATCTCCACCACTTTTCCCTCCGGGCTTTTCCGGTCGGTGCCGTAGTCCGTGATCTCCGCCACCACCTTATGCCCGCTCACCGCCCCTTTGGAACGCTCCTTCGGGATAAAGATGTCCTGCGCCAGCTTGCCGTTATCGGGTATGACAAAACCGTAGTTTTCCCGGGTCTTATCGAAAGTGCCCACCACCTGGCTCATACCCCTGGCGATGACCTTGACGACCTGCGCCTCCTGACGTTTACCGGAATGACCGGGAAGCAGGGTTACCTGAACCGTATCCTTATGGAACGCTCCGCCCGTCCTGTCCTCCGGGATGAACAGATCCTCTTCCCGCCCCTCGATCTCCACAAAGCCGAATCCTTTGGCATTGCTGATAAAGGTTCCCGTCAGCACGCTGCCGTCGGATTTCATGTATTTTCCCTTTGCGGTCAGCGTCAGCTTCCCCTCGGCGAGGAGTTCGTCCAGCACCGCTTTCAGTTCTTCCCGGTTCTCCCTTGTGACCTGTAGAAACATCGCCAGTTCTTTTTCTTTCATGGGGACGTAAAGGGGATCGTTTACCAGGTCGCAGATCACTTGCTTTCTCTTTTTTACATTATCCATATTAACTCCTAGAAAATAGAAAACACTCTCATGACATTCACAAGAGTGTTTCGTAGTATCTTTTCTTAAAATACATTCAGATTCAGTATTGCCGCGACGACCATAAACAATACGGCCAGAACCTTGGTCAGCTTTACCAGAAGCCCTTCCATGGAGCGTCCTTTATTCTTGCCCCAGTAGGTCTCCGCCGCGCCGCCGATGGAACCTAAGCCTGCGGACTTGCCTTCCTGCATCAATACCAACACTGTGAGTGCTATGCATATCAATATGAAAAATACTGTGATGACGATTCTCAATGCGCCCATTTCACACCTCCTAATGTCAAGCAGATATTATGTTACCATAAATGGTACAAAAAGGCAAGTACTTTATTTGTGGAGAGTTTTTTCTGAAAATCCAATACATTTTTTCTAATCATCTCTACAAAAATTATTATTACTCTTTACCATTTTTCTTCCTCTTATATCAAATATAACTCAGAAAATGGGCTACCAAAAGAGCCCAATGGGAATTGTAGGATTCGAACCTACGGCGTCTTCATGTCATATCAATTCTTACTTTCTCATATGCTCCTGCATACTTTTGTACAAATTCCCAGAACTGCCCGTACCCACCATAATGCTTTTTACAGTTGTTATTATTGTCATAATCGTACCTCCTGATATTATGAATCTATATTGCCATCCATTTTTTAACTTTTGAGAATACATGACAGAGCAACATGAGAAAGCGCAAACCAATACTTCTAGCCATGACTATGTAATTATCTAACTCAAACTTCCCACACCGTTTGGTGTGTTGCACCTTGAAAAATCAATACTTT
>JAMPAC010000106.1 GCA_023667395.1 Blautia sp.
TTAGAAAAAGTTCACTTGTATATAAAGAGATTTTCAAGTATACTCATATCAGTACTATGCAAAGTGTGCAAAGATTTTCTAAGCGGTCAAAAGACGCCCGCTAAGAAAATCTAAGTTGCACACAGAAGAATCGCAAGGGAAGCGATTCTTCGCACGGATTATTTGTGCCACCGGAGGCGGCATGACGGGAAGTATGAAAGATGGGGGGACATTATGTCAGATAATTTTAATGAAAATGATGATATAAACACCGAGGAGAAGAAAGTTATCTCTGAGGACGAGAATAAGAACAGCGACTATGAGGACGTGTGCTTTGTCTGCCGCAGGCCGGAGAGCAAGGCGGGGAAGATGTTCAAACTGCCCAACAATATCTGTGTCTGCGATGATTGTATGCATAAGACCATGGAGACGGTGAGCCAGTTTGATTATCAGGGACTGCTCCACGATCCCCGGTTCCAGAACGAGCTGGATCAGATTACCAGACAGGGAGGCATTCCCAATATCAGCTTCGTGAACCTGGCCGACCTGCAGGGGGACGGCGGAATCCCAAACAAGCAGAAGCTGAAAAAGAAGAAAAAGAAAGAGGGCAGCCAGCCCATCCTCAACATCAAGGATATTCCCGCGCCCCATAAGATCAAGGCAAGCCTGGACGAGTATGTGGTAGGGCAGGAACAGGCGAAAAAGGTGATTTCTGTGGCCGTATACAACCATTATAAGCGGGTTGCCACCAATACCATGGACGAGATCGAGATTGAAAAGTCCAATATGCTGATGATCGGCCCCACAGGATGCGGCAAGACTTATCTGGTCAAGACCCTGGCAAGGCTTTTGGACGTGCCCCTTGCCATTGCGGACGCCACTTCCCTGACAGAGGCGGGTTATATCGGCGACGATATTGAAAGCGTGATCTCCAAGCTGTTGGCGGCGGCCAATAATGATGTGGAAAAGGCGGAGATGGGCATTGTCTTTATTGATGAGATCGACAAAATCGCCAAGAAGAAAAATACCAATACCCGCGATGTCAGCGGCGAGAGCGTCCAGCAGGGTATGCTGAAACTGCTGGAGGGAGCGGAGGTAGAGGTTCCTGTGGGCGCCAACAGCAAAAATGCCATGGTGCCGCTAGCCACGGTGAATACCCGCAATATTTTGTTTATCTGTGGCGGAGCCTTTCCCGACCTGGAAGATATCATCAAGGAGCGCCTGACCAAGACGGCATCCATTGGTTTCAATTCCGAATTAAAGGATAAATATGACAAGGACAAGAACCTTTTATCCAAGGTGACGGTGGAGGATATCAGGAAATTCGGCATGATCCCTGAGTTTATCGGACGTCTGCCCATCATTTACACTCTGGACGGCCTCACTAAGGAGATGATGGTGAAGATACTGAAAGAGCCGAAGAACGCCATTTTAAAACAGTACCAGAAATTATTGGAACTGGACGAGGTAAGGCTGGAGTTTACGGAGGACGCGCTGGATGCCATTGCGGAAAAAGCCATGAAGCGCGAGACTGGCGCCAGGGCGTTGCGTTCCATTATTGAAGAATTCATGCTGGATATCATGTATGAGATACCCAAGGATGATAACATCGGCCGGGTGACCATCACCAAGGAATATATTGAGGGTACCGGCGGCCCCATTATCGACATCCGCAGCAACCAGATGCTGGAGGATATGGATAAATTGAAGATTACCCCTGTGGAGGGGTGACCGGATACCGGAGTTTTGGAAAGGGAAATGGTAAAATTTTATGGCTTTAATCTTGCCCATTCCCTTTCCATTTCCTGTTTCATGAGTTCAAGTTCGCGTTTTTGAGCCTCCAGCTTTTGGTGTTCAGCTGCGATTTCCTGCCATGCAATATTCATTTCCTGTCGGTCTGTTTCTACTTTTTGGCGTTCGTCCGCCATCTTCTGCTGTTCGTCCGCCATCTTCTGCTGTTCGTCCGCAATCTTCTGCTGTTCGTCCGCAATCTTCTGCCGTTCGTCCGCAATCTTCTGCCGTTCGTCCGCAATCTTCTGCCGTTCAACCGCTATTTCCTGCCGCTGTGCCCGGATTTTTGCCTGCTCAGCCTGGATATCAATCGGTTCCATATCTGCAAATAACTGTCCCATATTCTTCTCCCTTACCTTTCCTACTACTTCTTCCGCCTCGTCGGCGGAAACATTGGATTTTAACAGAAAAGCAAGCAGCATATCCGCTATAATATCGACTATATGGTCAGGGGTGCTTTTCAGCACGGTTTCCAGTTGAGCCTGTGGCAGTGAGCGGAAAGAAGATATGTCCCGCATTTCCTGCAGCCTGTTGATCAGCATGACCAGGGAAATCTCGTCTTTTTTATCCAGAAGATCCTGATCCCTGTATTTGCGCAGGGGAACCAGATAATACTGAAAATCTGGAATATACTTGGAAAAAGCATCGCCCTCAATGATACGGCTCTTAAAGTCCAGGGGAACCGTCCATTCCTGCCTGCCCTCATAATATACAATGGGCAGGATGGGAGGGTATTTGAAATCTTTTTGTCTGGAAATGCCTTTCTTCAGCTTTTCCTCATCCCGTTCGTAAGTTTCCCAGATATAGACCATGTAGCGGAATATCTGCATGGTTACATTATACTCCACTTTGGTCTTATGTTCAATAAGAGAAACAAGAAAAAACGGTGTACCATTTTTCACATGTACCTTCTTCACACGGTCGGAATTGCGCTCCTCGGCAAAGAGAGGCACATACCGTTCAGATACGTCTTCGATATCTTCCGGCTGCACGTCTTTTAAACAGGGGATGCCTTCAATATAGTCCCGAAGGAATTGGGCACAGAGAAGCGGTTCATCAAAGATGATCTTACTGCTGCTGTCATTTAGTTTGGAATTCAGTATCAAATTGCTTTCATTGGTAGACATAGTGTTCTCCTTTCTGTGAGTGGATGCAATGACAAAAACTGGGGGCAAACGGTGGGAAATGATGGAAAACGCACTGATAAGTGGGCAAGAGGCAGCAGGATTTTTAAACGCACTTGTAATATGGAAGTGCTGCCTGCTATAATCAATCTGTTTCATGTTCCGTGGTAAAATCTGGTGAATTACCATAAGAACGCTCCTAATGGAGCAATTAAATGAGTTGATAAAAAAAGTGTAATATATATCACATAAAAAGTCAATTGCTTTTTATTACAGTTATAATAATATTGCAACAATGGAACAGCTGCATTTATAATATGGAAAAGAAATGAATTATAAAAATATATAATACCCGAACAAATTTTCTGGTATAATAGATATTGCAGATGAACATTCTTTCCCCGCCAGGGACACAGAAATCAAAGAGGATTCTTATGAGTGAACAACAGCATACCTATATAGCGATCGACCTGAAATCATTTTATGCCTCCGTGGAGTGCGTGGAACGGCATCTGGATCCGCTTACCACGAACCTGGTGGTTGCGGACGCCGCAAGGACGGAGAAAACGATCTGCCTTGCCGTTTCCCCTTCCCTGAAAGCCTATGGCATTCCCGGAAGAGCCAGGCTATTTGAAGTGGTGCAGCGGGTAAAAGAGGTCAATATGGAACGCCGGAGAAAGGCGCCGGGCGGACAGTTTACCGGATCTTCCTGTTATGCCCCGGAACTGCGGGAGCATCCGGAACTGGAAGCGTCCTACATCGTTGCGACGCCCAGGATGGCTTTTTACCTGAAACACAGCACTACCATTTACAATATTTATTTAAAATATATTGCCCCGGAGGATATCCATGTGTATTCCATTGACGAGGTGTTCCTGGATGTGACGCAGTATCTGGGAACCTACCGCATGACTGCGGGGGAACTGGCGTCAAAGATCGTAAAGGATGTCCTTGACACCACGGGCATGACCGCCACAGCCGGGATCGGCACGAACCTGTATCTGTGCAAGGTGGCCATGGATATTGTGGCAAAGCACGTGGCGCCGGATGAGAACGGCGTCCGCATCGCGCAGCTGGACGAGATGAGTTACCGTCGGCAGCTGTGGAGCCACAGACCCCTCACGGATTTCTGGAGAGTGGGGCAGGGATACCGGAAAAAGCTGGAGGAGGCGGGTTTATTTACCATGGGGGACATTGCCCGGTGCTCCCTGGGCGGGGACGGGGATTATTATAATGAAGACCTTTTATATAAAATGTTTGGCGTCAATGCGGAACTGCTCATTGACCATGCCTGGGGATGGGAGCCTGTTACCATGGATCTGATCAAAGCTTACAGGCCGGAGACCAACTGCATCAGTTCCGGCCAGGTGCTGCACTGCCCCTATGATTTTGCCGGTGCGAGGCTGATCGTCCGTGAGATGACGGATCTGCTGGCGCTGGATCTGGTGGAAAAGAGGGTGGTAACGGATCAGATGGTGCTTACCGTCGGCTATGATATTGACAATCTGACTGATCCTGTCATCAGGAACAGTTATCAGGGAGAGGTTACAACGGACCGCTATGGCAGACGGATCCCGAAACATGCCCATGGAACAGCAAATCTGGGCTGCCAGACGTCTTCCGCCAGGCTGATTACGGATGCGGTCATGGATCTATATGACCGCATCGTGGATCCGAAACTGCTGGTGCGCCGGGTCACACTGGCAGCAAATCACCTGGCGGACGAGTCGGAAGTAAGGGATATCGGGCATTTTGAGCAGCTGGATCTGTTCACGGATTATGAGGCGCAGGCCAGGGAGAGAGAAGCCAGGGAAGCGGAACTGGAAAAAGAACGGAAGCTGCAGGAGGCCATGCTGTCCGTGAAAAAGAAGTATGGCAAGAACGCCATTTTAAAAGGCATGAACCTGCAGGAGGGAGCCACGACCATGGAACGCAACCGTCAGATCGGAGGGCACAAGGCATAAGAAGCAGCGTGAGGAGCAATGATAAAAGAGTGTCGGCCCACAGACAGGAGGATAAGCATGAGTCTTGTAAACGAGCATAAATACGATGATATCATAGACCTGCCCCATCCTGTATCCACAAGGCACCCACAGATGCCGCTGGCGGATCGTGCGGCGCAGTTTTCCCCTTTTGCGGCGCTTACCGGGCATGAAGCTGCCATCCGGGAGGCGGCCAGGTTGACGGACGCGTTTGTGGAACTGGACGAGGACAGGAAAAGGGAACTGGACGAGCAGCTTCAGCTGCTGAAAGAAGAGGAATCACAGGAACCGGAGATTGAAGTCACATATTTCCGGCCGGATCTGAAAAAAAGCGGCGGATCTTATGTGACAGTCAGAGGGCAGGTAAAGAAAATAGATGAGTACAACCGTCGAATACATTTTGTGGATGGCACAGTCATTCCCATGGAAAGCATGTATTCCATGGAAAACCTGTATTCCATGGAAAAAGTGCGGCGGACGGATGTGTGAATCCAAATGTGGCCTATTCTTTTTTCATAAGACAATGGAAAAGTGGATAGACTACAGAAAAATGCGCCGCAGTTTGATATGACTGCGGCGCACGTTCTGTTTACATGATATCCGACCGTCCGACGGCTTATTTTACCGGCTTTGCCCCTGCCTTTTCCTGGGCGGCCTCCAGGGCCTGTTTGAAGCGGCTCTTCTTCTTGACGGGCTGAACCTCTTTCTTTCCGTGAAGTCCTTTTACATCCAGCACATAGATGCCGCTGACCACGGCCTTGACTTCTTTCTTGACAGGAACGGAATCAAAGATCTTGTCCTCACAGATCAGGGACATGATCTGAGGACCTACTTTTGCCTTGACAATGGGAAGCTTGGAACCTCTCATGACTTTCGGCACCTGATCCATGACCACCTGCGGCAGTCCCGCATCCCGTACTTTCATCCGTTTCTTGTCTATGATGAGCATTGATACGGTCTGTTTGTTGGCGTTTAATATTTCCTGCTGCTCGGCTTGCTTTTTCTGTGCTTTTTTACCGAGAAAATACAGGACGACGCCTATAATTATCAATACGGCGGCAATAATGAGTAATACAATGACCCATGGCTTCATAGGATAAACCTCCTGTTTCAATTTCCGTGTTAAATCTATTGTAGCACAGTTGTCCGTGGATAAGCAATAAAACATTTCATGGTTTTCGTTGTTTTTGGTAATATCCGGACGCAGGCACGCTTTACGTTATCCGGATTTTGTGTTACACTATACCCATGTGCGCAACAGGAGAACGCGGAAAGCGTCAGGATAAGCGGGCAGGGAGGTATGATTGTGAAAAAAAGGAAAGCAGGAATTCTGGCAATGTTCCTGGCAGCGGGACTGCTGGCCGGATGCGGGCAGAGCAGGGAAGAAAACGCGCTGCGGGACCTGAAAACGGATTCCTATGTGACGTTGTGCGATTATCAGAATATGAGCGTCAGTGTGGAACCGATCACCGTCACGGATGAGGAACGTGACTTAAGTGTCATGGAGGCATACAGTGGATTTGCAACCCTGGAAAACAGCGGGATCACGGATCGGGCCGCAGTGGACGGCGACACCGTAAATATCGACTATGTGGGAAAGAGGGATGGTGTGGCCTTTGACGGAGGAACCGCTTCGGGCGCTTTTCTGGTTCTTGGCTCGGACAGTTATATTGACGGGTTTGAGGATGGCCTGGTGGGTGTCCGGCCGGGGGAGACGGTGGATCTGAACCTTGCTTTTCCCGAAAATTACGGTAACACGGAACTGGCAGGACAGGAAGTAGTATTTACCGTCACGGTCAATTATATCGTGGAACTGCGGGACGAGGTGGCGGCCGCCATGGGATTGGAAAATGTCAGCACGGTGGCGGAATTGCAGCAGTATTACTATGACAGGATATATGCCAGCAGGGAGCAGAGTTATGAGCGCAACGTAATGGGCGCCATCATGACTGCGCTTTTTGACCAGTGTACCTATGGGGAAATGCCGGAGGCCATACTGGAGAGCAATAAGGCATATGTGAGAGGCGTTGTGAATTCCGCTGCGGCATATGGGCTGGATGCGGATACCTACACCAACACGTTCTTTGGAATGGATTCGGAAACGTATATCAATAATTACGCCACGGAGTTGACGAAGCAGGACATTACCCTGCAGGCCATCGCGAACCAGGAAGACCTGAATGTCAGCGACAAGGAGTTAAAGGAAACGCTGCAGCAATACGCCGAGGATGCCGGGGCAGGCACGGTGGAAGAATATCTGGGAGACAATTCGGCGGAGGAATACCGCAACGCGATCATGATGGAAAAGGTAATGGATTACCTGATGGAGCATACGAAGATCAATTAATAATCAGGAGGTATAAAATGGAACTGACAGACATCCGCGATCTTTATCGCAACCGGGAGGAGTATTTTGGAAAGGAGATCACCATAGGCGGCTGGGTGAGAAATAACCGGGATTCCAAGACTTTTGGCTTCCTGGTGATCAATGACGGTACTTTCTTTGAGCCGCTGCAGGTGGTCTATGGGGACAAGCTTGACAATTTTGAGGAACTCCGCAGGATGAACGTGGGCACGGCGGTGATCGTCAAGGGTACGGTGGTGGCCACGCCTGAGGCAAAGCAGCCTTTTGAACTGCAGGCGGGGGAAATTGTGGTGGAAGGTGCTTCCACGGCGGATTATCCCCTGCAGAAAAAGCGCCACTCTTTCGAGTACCTGCGCACCATTTCCCATCTGCGCCCCAGGACGAACACATTCCAGGCAGTTTTCAGGGTGCGCTCCCTGATCGCCTATGCCATCCACACTTTCTTTATGGACAGGGGATTTGTCTATGTGCACACGCCCCTGATTACCGGAAGCGATTGTGAGGGCGCCGGAGAGATGTTCCAGGTGACCACCCTGGATCTGGAAAACCCTCCCCGCACGGAGGACGGGAAAGTGGATTTTTCACAGGACTTTTTCGGAAAAGCAACCAATCTTACCGTCAGTGGGCAGCTGAACGTGGAGACCTATGCTTTTGCGTTTAAAAACGTATATACGTTCGGCCCCACTTTCCGGGCGGAAAATTCCAATACCACCAGACATGCGGCGGAGTTCTGGATGATTGAGCCGGAGATGGCGTTTGCGGATCTGAAAGACGATATGATGCTGGCGGAGGGCATGTTAAAATATGTGATCCGCTATGTGCTGGACAACGCGCCGGAGGAGATGGCGTTCTTTAATCAGTTTGTGGACAAGGGGTTGATCGAGAGGCTTGAGCATGTGGCGAATTCCGATTTCGGCCATGTGACCTACACGGAAGCAATTGAGATCCTGGAGAAGCACAATGACGCCTTTGACTATAAAGTGCATTGGGGCTGCGACCTGCAGACGGAGCATGAGAGATACCTGACAGAGGAAGTATTTAAGCGTCCCGTGTTCGTGACCGATTATCCCAAGGAGATCAAGGCATTTTATATGAAACTCAACGAGGATGGCAGGACAGTGGCGGCCATGGACTGTCTGGTTCCCGGCATCGGCGAGATCATCGGCGGCAGCCAGCGTGAGGACAAGCTGGAAACGCTGGAGCGGAGAATGGAAGAACTGGGGTTGAGGAAAGAGGATTATGACTTCTACCTGGATCTGAGAAGATACGGTTCCGTGCGTCATGCGGGATTCGGGCTGGGCTTTGAGAGATGTGTCATGTACCTGACGGGCATGAGCAATATCCGCGACGTCATTCCGTTCCCCAGGACAGTGCATACCTGTGACCTGTAGTAGTCGGACTGTTACATTTTAGTGATGGTTCAGCAATGATGGTATCCGGTGGTTTGATGATTTGCAGATAAGGGGACGGCGGAGATGTGCTGCCCTGTTCTGTGCGGACGGAGCAACGCAGTGCTGA
>JAMPAC010000107.1 GCA_023667395.1 Blautia sp.
AATGAAGATGACTTAATTTAATAAAACAATAACATCTTTTCAGAATAATGTCAATGATTTTTTATTGTCAGTGAGGGATAAATGCTTGTTGTAATAGTTCAGCCCGGTGGTTTGTTGGTTTGCAGGCAAAGGGACGGCGGAGGCGCACTGCCCTGTTCCATGCGGACGGAGCAACGCAGTGCTGAACTAACTGCCAACTACGACTACGGAACTGGCACGAAAATATGCGCCAGTTCCTATGGCGCGAATTGCGTCTTCGCGCCATAGTCTCCGTAGGCAGTGGATTTCATCCCTGCTAAGGGCGCTCCCCAAAGTCCGCCCAGAACAGGGCAGCACGTCTCCGCCTGATTTCTGAAAGTTATCTGATGAAAAGATTCTATGTTTAAGTATAAATTGGCAGTATATTCTTTGTTGTTAAAAAAATCTGTGATTTTTATTGACAAACAGGAGGGTGTTTGGTAGAATAACTCATGGTGGCTGTGGCGGATATATTGTCGTGCAGTTGCGAGATGCTGCTGTGGCTCAGTCGGTAGAGCGTCGCATTGGTAGTGCGGAGGTCACGGGTCCGATTCCCGTCAGCAGCTTAAGAAAACCCTTGATTTTCAAGGGTTTTCTTGCGTCAGAACTCAAGTGAAGATAATCTTAATGGCAGCTGGTATCAGGGAGGCACTCAATGAGAGAGTGGGAGGAAACGTGGTGTCATACGGCGAATCAGGCGTTGGCCTTGTGAACCATGAAACAGGCGCAGTGGTCTTGTATGTCATGAATTTGGGAGATGGGATGTAAGGCTGTTAAAAATGTGTAAAAATGTTTGAAAATAGTTAATCATAGTAGATTTTTAAAAGAAAATATGGTAAAACATAATATACAATTATCCCCCATCGCTTTTTGTAGAGCGATGGGCATTTTTTATTCCCGCGAGCAATGAGCCAAGTCAACTATGTTGACTTTATGCCAATGCTTGCATAGGACATAAAGTTAGCAAGCTGACTTGGTAAATGCCGCGAGGGTCAATACCATAGCGTCCTGTGGACGTATTGCGCTTGCTGCGGGGGTTATTGACTACTGACAATAGAATTTTCGTGAAGCATGAATTTTATTGTTTAGGGACAGACTCTTAAAAGTATTGATCGGCTATCCTTTGTATTCTTATATTACTCTGTTGTTGCATTATAATTTATTTCATTTTGTGTCATAGATTCGGCACGATAATATAAATTATAATGGCTTTATAACATTATGGAGGAAATAACGATTTATGGAAAAATTCGTTGTTGTGCCAAAAGAGGATAAAGCTGTTACCATGACGATTCGTATAGACAGAGTATTGCAGGAGCAGTATAACGAACTTGCCGCCAAAACCAACCGTTCCAGAAATGAGTTGATTGGTATGGCTTTGCAATATGCTCTTGATAATATGGTGATACAGGATCTTAAAATAATGCCGGTTGCTATTTTTGAAAACAGTAAGGTCGGTGATGTTGATTCCTAGGAATATGAATAATAAATCAACAAACGGATATCTTAATGACGGCGGACTGGATTATGAGTGAAAATATCGGGAGAGATTCATTATGGAAGATTTACTTGTTTTTGCGACAATATGTTTAGTGTTTCTCTGCATGGTCTGGTGGGTCGTCATTTTTACCGGCAAGCGGATACGCCGGGCAGGCGGTAAATGCCCGAAGGACGGCATTTGCCGGGATGACGGGTGTCGATGGAAATTTTGGTGCGGGAAACACAGGTGATAGGGGATACTTGCCGGAAATATTGTTTTTTGGCAAGTATTTTTCTTGCGCAAGCCATGGAAATTTATGACCGGATGGTATATAATGTGTTTGGAAAGCAGGTAAGGCCTGAAAATTAGGATTTTCAATCCTGGAATTTATGCCGCTGCATGTCCCAGGGTTCCCATTGATCAGGATGCCGCCCGCGCGGCGGAAAGAGAGGTAAGGATGGACGCACTGAGAAAAGAAGAAGTATACACTACGATTGATATTTACGCATTGCCGGACGGAGAGCGCGCGGAGTTGATAGATGGCAGGATCTATTATATGGCGCCGCCAAATACAAAGCACCAAACGCTTGTAATGGATTTATCCTATCAGATCACAGACTATATCAGGCGCAGTCAGGGCGGGTGCCGGGTGTTTCCTGCCCCGTTCGCCGTGTTTTTGAATGAAGATGACACGACTTATGTGGAGCCGGACATATCCGTGATCTGCGACAGGAACAAGATCACGGATCGGGGATGTAACGGCGCGCCGGACTGGGTGATCGAGATCGTTTCGCCGGGGAGCAGGTCCATGGATTATTTTACAAAACTGTTTAAGTACCGGACAGCCGGCGTCAGGGAATATTGGATCGTGGATCCCATAAAGCAGCGCGTCACGGTTTACTTCTTTGAAAAGGAAACCATAGAAGAATACTCTTTTGGAACGGATATCCCGGTGGGGATATATGAGGGACTTGGGGTAAGGGTCGAGTAGGTTACCATATGACTGGCAGAAACGGGGACCGCTGCATCATGCAGCGGTCTTATTGACTGGGGAAACGAATAAAAATACATAAAAAGTATATTTATACAGTGAATAATGAATAAATATTCAGCATATGCAAAAATATCTGCATAAAGATAAAAATATAGTGGACATTTGCGTAAAAAGTGGTATGATTACAAAAGACACTGTTTGACAGGTGCTGCAGTGCGGAGGGCGGAACAAATTGCCATCAAGGGCAATGGAACAGGAGGACAGGATGATCAAAGTTGGTATCATCGGGGCAACCGGTTATGCGGGCGGGGAGTTGGTGCGTCTGCTGGCGAACCACAGGGAGGCGCAGATCGTATGGTACGGCTCCAGAAGCTACATAGATAAAAGATACAGCGAAGTATATCAGAATATGTTTCGGATCGTGGAGGATATCTGTAAGGACGATAACCTGGCGGAACTGGCGGAGCAGGCGGACGTGATCTTCACCGCCACACCCCAGGGTTTTCTGGCGGGGATATTGACGGAAGAGATCCTCTCGAAAGTAAAGATCGTGGATCTGTCCGCGGATTACCGCATCAAGGATGTGGCTGTCTATGAGAAATGGTATGGCATAGAGCATAAGTCGCCCCAGTTCCTTCCCGAGGCAGTGTACGGCCTGTGTGAGATCAACCGGGGGCAGATCACGGACAAGACCCGCCTGGTGGCGAATCCCGGCTGTTATACCACCTGTTCCATCCTGACGGCTTATCCTCTGGTAAAAGAGGGACTGATCGATGTTGATACGCTGATCGTGGACGCCAAGTCAGGAACTTCCGGTGCAGGGAGAGGGGCGAAAGTGCCCAACCTGTTCTGCGAGGTCAACGAGAACATGAAAGCGTACGGCGTTGCCAGCCACCGCCATACGCCGGAGATAGAGGAGCAGCTGGGCTATGCGGGAAACTGTCAGGTGACGATCAATTTTACCCCCCATCTGGTTCCCATGAACAGGGGGATCCTTGCTACGGAATATGCCACGCTCCGGAGAAAGGCGGACGGCACGCTGCCTGCCTATGAGGAGGTCAGGACAGCGTATGAAAAATATTATGCCGGGGAAAAGTTCATCCGCGTCCTGGAGAAAGGCGTCTGTCCGGAGACTAAGTGGGTGGAGGGCAGCAATTATGTGGATATCAATTTCGTGATCGACGAACGCACAGGCCGCATCATCATGATGGGGGCGCTGGATAATCTGGTAAAGGGCGCTGCAGGCCAGGCCATACAGAATATGAACTTGATGTTTGGCCTGAAAGAGAGCGAGGGACTGGAACTGGTTCCCTGCTTCCCTTAAAAGCGGGGAAAGATCAGGACTATGTATTGTGCGGATATTACAAAGAGAGAAGAACGGAGTGACGACTGGAAAGAGGAGTTCAGGCTCCGAAAGGACTGGAACTGGCTGAGTGGGGCGGTGATGCTCCAGATAACGGTCTGGTATCTGGCGGCCTTTGGCAGGATGATCCTGTTGAACTGGCTGACCATAAAAGGGTTGTCGGCGGAAAAGGATCCATTCCATGGATGGAACGCGTCGGACGTGGTAAAGATTGTCAGCTTTGTAACCGGGGCAATCCTTGTGATCATGACCATAAAGCTGTCCGCGCTGCTGGTCTGCAGAGCAGACTGGCTGAAACGGAAGCGCCGGGACACAGGCCTTCAGATCGTGCGGAGAAATCCCCTGCGATGGTTCTGGATGATTCCGGCCCAGTGTCTACTGGACATACTGCTCTTTGGGTGGGCACTCTACATACAGGATCTTCACTGGATAGAACAGCTGGAACAGGGGCCGGTGGAGGGCCATCCGGGACCGCTGTTGTTGATAGCCGCCATGTTTTGCGCCGCCTGGCTCACATTAGGGGCGGCAGTGGCTGCCTGTGTCTGCGCCTGCGTCAGCCGGTATCGGGAAAAGCGTTGGAAAGGATAAATAAGAGAATGGGTACGAAATCTTTTACCGTCAGGACAATGACGGCGGCAGACTATGACGGGCTGAAGGCTCTGTGGATGACGATCAAAGGCTTCGGCATCCGCAGCATCGACGATTCCAGGGAGGGCGTGGAGCGCTTTTTAAAGAGGAATCCGGACACCAGCATGGTGGCGGTGGGTGAGGATGGAACCATTGTAGGCGGCATCCTCTGCGGCCATGACGGTAGACGGGGCTGTCTGTACCACGTCTGCGTCAGGGAAGACCACAGGCGGCTTGGCATTGGTAAGGCCATGGTGGTGCATTGCATGAACGCGCTGAAGGCGGAGCGGATCAATAAGGTAAGCCTGATCGCGTTTACGAAAAACGACGTAGGCAATGCGTTCTGGAACTGCATCGGCTGGACGAAGCGGGAAGATCTGAATTATTACGATTTTACATTGAATGAGGCCAACATTACGGCGTTCAATCAGTGAGAGGCGGGAGGAGAATGCGATGGAACAGATAGAAGGCGGCGTAACTGCGGCAAAAGGATTTTGGGCGGCGGGAACTGCGGCAAATATCAAGTATAAGGACAGGATGGACATGGCGCTGATCTACAGTGAGGTGCCCTGCAGGGCGGCGGGCACTTTCACCACCAATGTGGTGAAGGCGGCTCCGGTCCTGTGGGATAAGGCGATCGTGGAAAACAGCCCCTATGCCCAGGCGGTTGTGGTAAACGCGGGGATTGCCAACGCCTGTACAGGAAAGCAGGGCATGGACTATTGCCGTGAGGAGGCCCGGACAGCCGCGAGCCTGTTACACATTCCCGAGGATTCCGTCCTGGTGGGTTCCACCGGTGTGATCGGTATGCAGCTTCCCATGGACCGCATTAACGCAGGCATTGAAAAGCTGGTTGCTGTAAAAGGAAACGGGCTTGCGGACGGCACGACTGCATCGAAAGCGATCATGACCACCGATACGGTCAATAAGGAGATTGCCGTGCAGTTCGAACTGGGGGGAAAGACTGTCACGGTGGGCGGAATGAGCAAGGGCTCCGGCATGATACATCCCAATATGTGCACCATGCTTGCCTATATCACAACGGATGCGGCCATCAGCAAGGCGCTTTTACAGGAGGCCTTGAGCGACAGTATCGTGGATTCCTACAACATGATCTCCGTGGACGGCGATACTTCCACCAACGATACCTGCCTGGCGCTGGCAAACGGCCTTGCGGGCAATGAGGAGATCGTACAAAAGGGAGAGGCTTACGACAGGTTCTGCGAGGCGCTGGACTTTGTCAACAGATACCTTGCCAGGAAAATGGCGGGGGACGGCGAGGGCGCAACGGCGCTGTTTGAGACCACTGTGGTCAATGCAGCCACGAAGCAGGAAGCCAGGATCCTTGCCAGGTCCGTGATCGGCTCCAGCCTCTGCAAGGCGGCGATCTACGGCCATGACGCCAATTTTGGCAGATTTTTATGTGCCCTTGGCTATTCCGGCGTAACCTTTGACCCGGAAAAGGTGGAACTGTATTTTGAGAGCAGCGCGGGAAAACTGCTGATCTATCGAGACGGAACGGCGGCGGACTACAGCGAGGAGAAAGCCACGGAGATCCTCTCCCAGCCCGAGGTCACGGTGCTGGTGGATATGAAGATGGGAACGGAGACGGCCACTGCCTGGGGCTGCGACCTGACCTATGATTATGTGAAGATCAATGCGGATTACAGAAGCTGACAGATTGCGGGAAAGGAACAGTTCAGTGACCTGTCTGAACTGTTATGCAAGGAAAGGAAAAGCACACCATGATCAAGCCAAAACATCTGGAAAAAATCTACCATCCCACCGACGATGAGGGGATGGAGGGCGAAATTGTCTGTGAGTGCGGGTGCAGGGCGTTTAAAATCCGGAGCTTCGGTGAGTTTTATAAAAAAAACCAAATGGCGGTCAGGGAATATGGGGGCAAATACGGACAGGCGGTGAGGGCAGTCTGCGCGGACTGCGGAACAGACTGGCTGTTGTATGATTTTGCCCTCCACGGCTTTGACGGGCTGTTCGGCGGGGACGGGATCGCTATTCCCGATGAAATGCTGGAAGATTTCATGACGGAAACGGACAACTTGTTTGAGATAAAAATGTCCCTGGAATATGACGATGAAGAACAGTTCCGCGAGGAAGTCGCGGAAGATGAGTTATGCCGGGAAGAGTTCCATTTTACCATGGATGACAGGGCGGATATCTGGAGTTGGATCGTGATCGAACTGAAAGGCGTCCAGTCGGGGACGGTATATAAAGACTTTGTAAATGAGGAACTGGCGTAGCGCGCCATCTCCGACAGCGGGATCATCCCAGGCAGAAGACTGACCAGAAAGGAAATCACACATCATGGAAAAAGACATGCAAAAAGTACTTCAAAAAGCGGAGGTCCTCATCGAAGCCCTCCCCTACATCCAGCGTTTCAACCGCAAGATTATCGTGGTCAAATACGGCGGCAGCGCCATGAGCAACGAAGAACTGCAGAAGAATGTCATCAAGGACGTCACCCTGCTGAAGCTGGTAGGCTTCAAGCCCATCATCGTCCACGGCGGCGGCAAGGAGATCAGCCGCTGGGTGGGTAAGGTGGGCAAGGAGGCAAAGTTCGTGAACGGCCTCCGTGTCACTGACGACGAGACCATGGAGATCGCCGAGATGGTGCTGAATAAGGTAAACAAAAGCCTGGTCACCATGGTACAGGAACTGGGCGTCAAGGCGGTGGGCATCAGCGGCAAGGACGGCGGCCTGCTCCAGGTGGAGAAGAAATATGCCGATGGGCAGGATATCGGTTATGTGGGCGAGATCACGGAGGTCAACCCCAAGGTGCTCTACGACCTGCTGGAAAAGGATTTTCTGCCCATCGTGGCGCCCATCGGACTGGATGAGGATTTCCAGACTTACAATATCAATGCGGATGATGCGGCCTGCGCCATTGCGAAAGCGGTTTCCGCAGAGAAGCTGGCGTTCCTGACGGATATTGAGGGACTTTACCGGGATATCAACGACAAGAGTTCCTTTATCTCCAGGATTACCGCCTCCGAGGCGGAGAAACTCATCGACAGCGGCATCATCGGCGGCGGTATGCTGCCCAAGCTGAACAACTGCACCTCCGCCATCAGAAACGGCGTCAGCAGAGTCCACATACTGGACGGCCGTGTGCCCCACTGCCTGCTCCTGGAAATCTTTACCAAGGAGGGCATCGGCACAGCCCTGATCGCGGATGACGATAACCTGGCAATGGGGATCAAGCGGGACAGGTTCTGTACGGATAACGATTAACAAAGCGAGGAAAAAACATGGATATGAAAGCATATATTGAGCAGGCGGAACAGGATCTGCTCCACACCTACAACCGGTATCAGATTGTCCTGGACCGGGGCGAGGGCGTGTATCTCTACGACATTGAGGGGAAGAAATATCTGGACTTCTGCGCAGGTATCGCAGTGTTTGCCCTGGGGTACCGTAACGAGGAGTACAACAACGCCCTGAAAGCCCAGATTGACAAGGTGATCCATACATCAAACTACTATTACAACGTGCCTGCCATCGAGGCGGCTAGGAAGATCAAAAAGGCATCCGGAATGGACAGGGTGTTTTTCACCAATTCCGGCGCGGAGGCCAACGAGGGAGCCATCAAGGCGGCGCGGAAATACGCCTTTTTAAAGGACGGGGCCACGGATCATGAGATCATTGCCATGAACAATTCTTTCCATGGCAGGACCATGGGTGCCCTGGCGGTCACCGGGAATGCCCATTACCGGGAAGCTTTCGAGCCGTTGATCGGCAATATCCGGTTTGCGGATTTTAATGACTTTGACAGCGTGCGCTCCCAGGTGACGGACAAGACCTGCGCCATCCTGCTGGAGCCGGTGCAGGGCGAGGGCGGCCTGTATCCCGCTGCGGAAGATTTTTTGAAGCAGGTTCGCAAACTCTGCGATGAGCGGGATATCCTGCTGATCTTTGACGAGGTGCAGTGCGGCATGGGCAGGACCGGTCATATGTATGCATGGCAGAAGTACGGCGTAAAGCCCGATATCATGACTACCGCGAAAGCCCTGGGCTGCGGCGTGCCCATTGGGGCGTTTTTGCTGACGGAGCATGTGGCGCAGCATTCCCTGGAGGCGGGCGACCATGGAACCACTTACGGCGGGAATCCCCTTGCCTGCGCGGCGGCTGAAAAAGTGCTTGATTTATTTGAAAAGAACCATATAATAGAACATGTGAGGGAGGTTGCGCCTTATCTGGAGCAGCGTCTGGAGGAACTGAAGGACAGGTATCCCTGTATCA
>JAMPAC010000108.1 GCA_023667395.1 Blautia sp.
TGGATATCAAGAAGCTGACCTACCGCTATATGGCGGCTTTCCAGACGGCGGTGAAGATGTTCGACGGACTGATGTATCTGTTGGTGCTGGTGGCAGGCGGAACATTCATGATAAAGGGGCTGATCGAGCCCGGCGACCTGGTGGCCTATATGCTCTACGTTTCCACGCTGATCGCCACCATCCGCCGTATCATTGAATTTGCGGAGCAGTTCCAGCGGGGCGTTACGGGAATCGAGCGTTTCCTGCAGATCCTGGACGCGGACATTGAGATCTTTGACGAGCCAGGCGCGGTGGAGTTGAAGAATCCCAGGGGAAATATTGTGTTTGAGGACGTCAGCTTTGAGTATCCTGACGACCACAATCAGGTGTTCAGCAACCTGAACCTGGAGATAAAGCCGGGGGAAAAGGTGGCCATCGTGGGACCCTCGGGGGGCGGCAAGACCACGCTCTGCAACCTGATTCCCAGATTTTATGATGTGTCAAAGGGAAAGATTACCCTGGACGGCGAGGACGTGAAGCGTTTTACGCTGAAGAGCCTGCGGAGCAGCATCGGTATTGTGCAGCAGGACGTGTACCTTTTCTCGGGAACCATTTATGAAAATATATCCTACGGCCGACCCGGGGCGACACGGGAGGAGATCGTGGAAGCAGCGAAGCGGGCGGGCGCCCACGAGTTTATCATGGCGCTGAAAGACGGTTATGAGACCTATGTGGGGGAGCGGGGCGTCAAGCTTTCCGGCGGGCAGAAACAGCGGATCAGCATTGCCAGGGTTTTTTTGAAGAATCCGCCCATTATCATCCTGGACGAGGCGACCTCCGCCCTGGACAACGAGAGTGAGTTTGCCGTGGCAAAGTCCCTGGCAAAACTGTCCGAGGGCAGGACCACCCTGACCATAGCCCACAGGCTTTCCAGCATTAGGAATTCCGACCGGATCCTGGTGCTGACGGAGGAAGGGATCGTGGAGGAAGGGAACCACGACCAGCTGATGGAGAAAAAGGGCATGTACTATCATTTCTACGAAACTGCCAACGCGTTGAAATAAAAACAGTCTCGGTTCTTCCCCACCAAGGGTGCTGAAGTGAAGAGACCGGAACAAATTGCCGCAAGCGGCAATTGAATAAGGAGGTAAGGGTTATGAAGCTTGTATTTGTCGGTGCGGATCACGAGGTAACGGGAAGCTGTCATTATCTGGAATCGGGCGGCAGGCATATTCTGGTGGACTACGGGATGGAACAGGGGGTGAATGTCTTTGAAAATGTTCCCCTTCCGGTGGAGGAGGCAAAGATAGACTATGTATTCCTGACCCATGCCCACGTGGATCATTCCGGCCTGCTTCCCCTGCTGTATGCAAGGGGATTCAGGGGGCAGGTCTTTATGACGGACGCTACGGCGGATCTGTGCAGCATCATGCTCCGCGACTGTGCCCATATCCAGATGATGGAGGCTGAGTGGAAGAACCGGAAAGCGAAAAGAAGCGAGTCGGTGACGGCATCAGAGCCCCTTTACACCATGGAGGACGCGGACGGCATCATCAAGAGGATCGTGCCCTGCCATTATAACGCCATGGTGGAGGTATGCGAGGGGGTAAGGATCCGCTTTACGGATATCGGGCATCTGCTGGGTTCGGCCAGCATCGAGGTGTGGCTGACGGAGGATGGCAGGACGAAGAAGATCGTCTTTTCGGGAGATATCGGGAACAAGAACCAGCCCCTTTTAAAGGATCCCATGCATACGGAGGAAGCGGACTATGTGGTGATGGAATCCACCTATGGTACCCGGCTCCATTCCGAAGGGCATCCCGATTTTATCGGGGAACTGGCATCCATCTTAAAGGAGACTTTCGACCGGGGAGGCAATGTGGTGATCCCCTCCTTTGCCGTGGGGCGTACCCAGGAAATGCTTTATTTCCTGCGGAAGATCAAGGTGGACCGGATGGTGGAGGGGCATGAGAATTTCCCCGTGTATGTGGACAGTCCCCTGGCTGTGGAAGCAACCCAGATCTTCCAGGAAAACCGACATGAATGCTTTGACGAGGAAGCCATGGAATTGGTTAGGGAGGGAATCAATCCCATCGCTTTTGCGGGACTGAAGCTTACCATTACCAGCGAGGAGTCCAAGGAGATCAACTTTATCGACACCCCCAAGGTCATCATTTCCGCATCCGGCATGTGCGAGGCGGGACGTATCCGGCACCATTTAAAGCATAATCTCTGGAGGCCGGAGAGCACTATCCTGTTTGTGGGATACCAGGCCGTGGGTACGCTGGGCAGGGCTATCATCGAGGGTGCGGACGAGGTGAAGCTGTTCGGGGAACCGATCCAGGTGAGGGCGCAGATCCGGCAGCTGGTCGGCATGAGCGGCCATGCGGACAAGGACGGTCTGTTGGACTGGCTGAACGGTTTTCAGGAAAAACCGAAAAAGGTGTTTGTGGTACACGGCGAGGACAGCGTATGCATCAGCTTTACCGAATGTCTGAAAATGGAATACGGACAGAGGGCTTACGCGCCTTACAGTGGCACGGTATTTAACCTGCTCTCCAATCAGTTTGAATATGAGGCGGAGCCCGTGCCTGTTAAGAAGACTGCCAGGAGTGTGGCGTCCGGCGTTTACGCAAGGCTGCTGGCGGCGGCGCAGAGGCTGCTGGCGCTGGTGCAGAAGAGCGACGGCCTGACCAACAAGGATATGGCGAAATTTACGAGCCAGATCAACTCGCTGTGTGACAAATGGAAATTGTAAGATCGGAGTGGAACAAGATGAACTTGATCGTAGCGGCAGACAACAACTGGGCCATCGGCAGCAGGAACAGGCTACTGGTCAGTATCCCCCGGGATCAGAAGCATTTCCGGGAGGAGACCACCGGCAAGGTGATCGTGCTGGGGCGAAAGACCCTGGAGACCTTTCCCCAGGGCCAGCCCCTGCAGAACCGTACCAACATCATCCTGTCCAGGAACAGGAATTACCGGGTAAAGGGCGCCACGGTGGTACATTCCCTGGAGGAACTGTTCGAGGAGTTAAAGCAGTATGATTCCAAAGACGTCTATGTGGCAGGCGGCGGCAGCGTCTACCGTCAGCTGCTCCCATACTGCGACACCGCCCATGTGACCAGGATCGACCACGCATATGAGGCGGACGCGTATTTCCCCGATCTGGATCATGACCCGGAGTGGCGGATCACGGCGGACAGCGAGGAGCAGACCTATTTTGATATCGCATACGCCTTTTTCAAATACGAACGTATTCCTCAGCCCGTGCAGGAATGAATCCAGCTCCGCCCCATTATCTGCAAGCCGCTGGCTCCGCTGGGTTCGCATAAAAAGAAGAAAAAATCGGGAGGCTATATCTATGCTTTACCATGTATCCCCCAATGCAGGTTTGAAAACATTACATCCCCATGAATCATCGCATAAAACAGCTTATGTATATGCCACGGAAAATTTTGTCACAGGACTTTTATTTGGTGTAAAACAGGATGATTTTGATTTTTGCATTTCGACAGATGAAAAGGGATGTCCTACAGTATATGAGTGTTATCCTGATGCATTTCGAAACAGATACCAGGGTAAAAGCTGTTCCGTATATGTGGTTGACGAGGAAGGTTTCCAGCGAGGTTTCACATCATGGGACGGGGAATTGGTCTGTGATAAAGCGGTGGAAGTACGGAACGAAATCAGGATTATTGATTTGTATGACAGATTCATCGAGGAAGAATCATTGGGAAATATTGTGATTCATAGATATGAATTTCATGATGATTACAGGAAGAAGATATCTGCCCATGTGGTTGATCGATTGATCCGCTTTGATATTGACTTGCAGAATTGTTTAGAACAGGATATCAGATTCTCTGCATATTATAAAGGAATTGTTGAGGGTTTGCTTACCGTCATGGATGGACACTTGCTAAAATAGCACATCAGTACCAATTAATCACAAAAGCATTGACTTTTAAGTACAAAAGTATAATAATTGTTACCAGAAAAATACTATAACCAGACTAAGGAAAGAAGGTAATACCAATGGAGAAGAAAAATATTGACTGGGGAAATCTTGGTTTCGGCTATGTTCAGACGGATTACAGATATGTGTCCAATTTTAAGGACGGTGCGTGGGACCGGGGCGTCCTTACCGAAGACGCCAACATAGTGCTGAACGAGTGCGCCGGCGTTCTGCAGTATGCCCAGACCATCTTTGAGGGTCTGAAAGCATATACCACCGATGACGGACACATCGTGACTTTCCGTCCCGACTTAAACGCGGAGAGGATGGAGGCGTCCGCCAAGAGGCTGGAGATGCCCGTGTTCCCCAAAGAACGCTTTGTGGAAGCGGTCACGAAAGTGGTGGATGCCAACGCGGCTTTCGTTCCCCCTTACGGCAGCGGGGCGACCCTGTATCTGCGCCCCTATATGTTCGGCTCTAATCCCGTGATCGGGGTGAAGCCTGCGGACGAATACCAGTTCCGCGTATTCTGTACGCCCGTGGGACCTTATTTTAAGGGTGGCGTAAAGCCCCTGACCATCCGCGTCAGTGATTTTGACCGCGCGGCGCCTCACGGAACCGGCCATATCAAGGCGGGTCTGAACTATGCCATGAGCCTGCATGCCATCGTGAGCGCCCATGCGGAGGGCTATGACGAGAATATGTACCTGGATCCCGGCACCCGCACCAAAGTGGAAGAGACAGGCGGCGCCAACTTCCTGTTCGTGACCAGGGATAACAAGGTAGTCACCCCTAAGTCCGACAGCATCCTTCCGTCCATTACCCGCCGTTCCCTGGTGCATGTGGCAAAGGAGTACCTGGGCCTGGAAGTTGAGGAGAGGGAAGTCCTGCTGGAGGAGGTAAAGGATTTTGCGGAATGCGGCCTCTGCGGCACGGCGGCGGTGATCTCCCCCGTGGGAAAGATCGTGGATCATGGCAGGGAGATCTGCCTGCCCAGCGGCATGACGGAGATGGGACCTGTCACCAAAAAGCTGTACGACACGCTGACCGGTATCCAGATGGGCAGGATCGAGGCTCCTGAGGGCTGGATCCATGTGATCCGGTAGGCAGCGGGAGCAGCCACGGAAAAAGATTGGAAAGATGAAAAGCCAGGGAACCGCTTCAAAAGAGAAGCAGTCCCCTGGCTTTTTGGCGGGGTGCGGTCAAGTACTACCGTTAGGTTATCAGATCAGGAATAATAGAGGGTTTTTAAAAGGCTATTATTAAACTATCATATTATCATGTGGTTTACTAAAATATCTATAATAACATGATGAACGATATCTGTGTTAGTCCCGCTTGTGTCTATGGCAGTCATATGATGTTCTGTAGTCAGACGATTGTGTCATCGGATCTTCTCCAGATTCATACCGTTGCGGTGAACCATATCTGTGTAGTGATTTCCGGACTTCGGGTTAATGGCTACAGGGCGGGCGGCAGCATGCCGTCCGCCTATGGAAAGGCATATGCACCAATAGGGGCTCCATGGGGGATAAATAAAACTTAGAATAGGTAACATATTAAATGAAAGCGAGGGCAGCAATGCTCCTATTCTAAACAGTAAGGAAGAAGATCACCCATGGACAGTAAGTATCAAAATGTTTTGCACAGATTGAAGGAAGAGCGTGAGAAACTGAATCTGACCCAGCGTCTGCTCTGTTACCGCATGAAGATGCTGCAAAGTCATTACAGCAGGGCGGAATCGGGAAACAAACGTTTTTCCTATTATGAAATAAAGGGATTATGTACATCCGATGTGGATGTCCTCTATGTGTTTACGGGCAAGAAGGCGGCGGAAGAAGAGGGATTGTCCGAATTGCAGGAAGCCGATCCGGCAGAACTCATGTGTTACCTGAATATACTGTATGCAATGGCGAGAGCCGTGAACCCTGCGGATGCGAGGGAGAATATTTTCGGGGCAATCCGGAAGCAGCTGGAATTTATACAGTGTGGGACCGGAAGCGCCGGAGCGAAGAATAACATTTTCTATTGTGTCAGGATCCGGAAAGAATACACGCAGCAGAAAATGGCGGATCTGCTGGGAGTTGATATCAAAAAGCTGCGTGAACTGGAAAACGGGAGAATATTGCCGGACAGCGAGATGATCTGGAAGATGTACGATCTGTTCCAGGTGTCCCCTGCGTTTATTCTGGAAGATGCAAAAGGATTGTGGAAAGAACTCAATTATGCCCTGAATCTGCTGGGGGAGGATGACAGGAAGATTATGGTTCAGGTCCTGACGGATATGCACAGACTGCTGCGCCATTGAAGAGGCGCATAAGGTATGCCTGTATGTGAACAGACAGTAGTGGCGCATGGAACTATTGACAGTTTATTAATCCTTGTGGGAAATTGTAAAATTTTGTCAGATGGAGGATTGATATGTCAGATAGGTATGTCGGGGAACGAATCAGGGAATTAAGGGAGATTCAGTGTTATACAAGGGAAGCGCTGGCGGAAAAGGCGGATATTTCCTCCAAGTTCCTCTATGAGATAGAGACCGGTAAGAAAGGGTTTTCCGCAGATGTGCTGTGCAGGTTATCCAAGGCGTTATCAGTGAGCTGCGATTACATCATGCTGGGGGAAGACGGATCCAATCAGGGTTCGGAGCAGATCAACTGTCTGCTGGAAACATTAGGGCATCAGCAGGTGAGGAGGATACAGAACGTGCTCATGATGCTCTCGGATATGTGTAAATCTTTTTAAGGATCCGGTGAAGAACAGTTGTGGTTTGATATTCAGTTTCTGCGGTAAAATGCCGATATGGTTTATGGATACATGGAAGTGTCAAATGAAACCATAAGGAAGTGGACAGAATGAAACTGAAAGAAGCACAGCAGGCATATCGTGCCCAGAGGCAGGAAATCCTCAGCCAGAGAAAAGAACTGTCGAACCGTCAGAAGGCGTTGGAGCGGAAAATGAACGCCACTGTCAACGGAAAGGAACTTTTTGCGGAGGAAGCAGCGACCCTGGAACTTTCCATTAATGCGAATAAAGAGAAATTTGAGGAAAATCTGAAAGTTCTGGACAGGCTGACGGAACAGGAGGTTGCGGTGTGGAATGCGGAAGTCTGCAGGCAGCAGGCTGATGTCATGAGTGATTATGCCATCGATATGGCCAAGATCATGGAGGTGGCAAGGCGTATCTCCACGGGTGGCAGGGTGCCCGCCACGGATGAGCAGAAGCTGATGGATTACAGCATGGAACTGTATATGTCGGCAAAGAATCTTGCAATGTTGAAGGAACTGGAAGAAAAGCATAAGAAATATGACTCGCTCTGGGAGGATGAGGACGAGGAACAGACGGAATATGATCCTCAGGGCAAAGCGGAAAATTCCGAGGTTGACATCGAGCTGCCGGAAGGAATAGAACCCATTGATACGGGAACCGTGGAGGGAATGGACGCTTGAGCGGAAGAATCAGGGAGCGGTATCTGGATGTGGTGAAGGCCACGGGGGCGGTTGCCATTGTGGCTCTGCATACTTTAAGTAACACGATAAACGCAGGCGGAGGAGAACTTTCCGATGCCCATTATGCGATCGTCCATGTCCTGCATCAGTTTTTTTATCTTGCCGTGCCTTTATTTGTATTGGCTACGGGAGCCGGCTTTTTGTCCGGCGGGAGGGAAAACAGTTACAGGAGCATGGGCAGGCATATTGTCAAAACGGTATCCTGTATAGCGCTTTTTGGCATGCTGTTCAGCTTTGTGAATATATTGGCTGACGAAGGGCAGGTCAGGCTGCGGGATATGTTCCTGGCTGTCCTTACAGATCATACGTGGTCCCATATGTGGTATTTGTACCGCCTGCTGGGGGCATATCTCTGTATGCCTTTATTGTCAGCGTTCATGAATCATACGGCGGTGAAAGAACAGGTCGTCTTTGCCGGGACGATCCTGTTTTTTTCCAGTCTGTATCCCTATGCTGCAGGATTGACGGGGTTCATTCCGGCGGAAGTGATGCCCATATCCGGGATCTGGATCTTCTACCTGGTCATGGGAGGGATCCTGGGGAAAGAGCCGGAAAAGCTGCAGGGATACCGCCGTCTTTTTGATGCAGGCGCTTTGCTGGGGATGGCGGCGATGCTCTGGGAAAGCCTGGGGGGAGGCGGGTTTGACGAGTCGCACCCCTTTGTCCTGCTGTCGGCGTGCTGCCTGTTTGCCGGGATCCGGATGCGCCGGGCGGGGGAATGTTCGCCGCCATGGCTGGAGCGGCTGGCACAGACCGCCTTGGGGGTGTATGTCCTCCATCCGGTGTTCATTCATATCTGTGTGCGGATGTTCCATTTTAATCCACAGTACCATCTTCCCATATTGACGGCGCCGCTCATGGTTTTTGCGGTTTATGCCTGTTCGGTTATCGTGGTGGGGCTGTTGAGGAAGATTCCGCTGGTCAGGAAGTATATTCTGTGAAAAGTGTGCACGGAATGAAGATTTTCTAAGGTCGTAAAGAGGGGGTGTACCCACCTCTTTGTACACGACCTAAGAAAATCTAAGTCATTCCGGGAAGAATCCGCAGAGCGGATTCTTCCGGT
>JAMPAC010000109.1 GCA_023667395.1 Blautia sp.
CTTGAAACGGGAAAAGCCCTGCTTTCGCAGAGCTTTCCTGACGTTTTCTTTCAACCGCGAAGCAGTTTCTGCAAAGCAGTTCCTGCATATGCAGCCTAGCCAGAATGCGGTAAACGTCAAACCCATTCAAAGCTCGTAAGGCACTGCCCTCTGGCACAACGCCTTATGTCAACGCTTTGACCGACACTCAAGTTGTCCGTCTCTGTTATTATATTACAACGGGCATGAAAATATGTCAATCAGAACTTCCTGAAAGGCTCGTCTCTTCCATCCTCCTTTTTTGCAATAAAAAAGCAGAACCAAGTTAGCTATGCCAAGCATGGTACTTGTCCCACACAGAGAGCTAATTTAGTCCTACCTAAATATTAAATGTTTAATTATCACCTCTTTCAAGGTACACTCCATACACCCTCAAAATGTTTGATGGTAATTTAGTGTCAAGTTGCTTATTTTAATGTTCCAAGATTAAAAATGAGCTCATCCTAATCATTTTTGCTGTTCTCACAGCAGGTTTTTCTTTGGACTAAATCAGCGGAAACCTTTGATTTTACTGGCTTCTTACTAACTTGACACTATTATACCATCAGCCCCCCACTCCCGGTTCGGATACGTCATATCGATGCTCCTGGACGCCCCGCGTATCAGGTAACTCTTGATCTCCTGGCTTTCCACCACGCCGTTGTTCTGTTCCACCACGGCCCACTGCATGAACTGCGCCACAGCCCCTGTGGTGATGGCTGCCGCCAGGGAACTGTTGGACTCCCGGCCGTTCAGGGTGGATACATTCACCCCCGGTGCCGCCAGATCCGGCCTGATGCTTCCGCACCGGGAATAACCCCGCCCCGAATTGATATAGAAGCTGTCGTTGGTGGCATCATAAGTGGACACGCAGATGACGTTGGACGCCAGGGACGGCTCCGTCAGCGTGACATAGGGCGATGGCTCCAGGAAATAGACCGGCGCCGACAGAAACTGCGTGATGGGCAGCCACATGTTAAATTCCCCGTTGTGAACATCCGCAGCTGCCTCCACCTGGAAAGTCCATATGCCCGGGGTGGGATCCTGCACCCTCATCACCACCAGTTCTTCGCCTGACGCCGGTTCCACCAGGAACCCTGCAATGGTCACCCTGCTCCTCTCGTAAATAAAGCTATAGGTGATGGCGTCGTTGATTCCCAGCCTGATGGGCCGGATTCGCTCCCCTCCGGGCGTGCGGACGGACACCGTATAGACATCAGGCAGGCTTCCCCACAGTTCCATAAAGAAACCCTCCGCCCCGTCTACCACCCGCACCTCCACCGCAGCGGCATTCATTCCGCCGGAGGACGGACTGTCCAGCTGTCCCTGGAAATGATGCCCGGCGCTGCCCTCGTTTCCACCCGCTACCACCACTGCTCGGCTGCGCTTCACCGCAATCGAATTCAGATACCTGCCCAGCGGCGAACTCCCCGTGTGGTCGCCATAATTGGTGCCCAGTCCCAGGCATATGACCACGGGTCTACTGAATGTATCCACGAAGCTGTCCGCGTATTGGACTGCCAGCATAATGTCATTTTCCTGATAGGCAGGCACACTCCCCGGCACCAGGTAAAACTGCCGGAGATATTGCTTGCACTGCTTTAATTTTACCACCACGATATCCGCGTCAGGGGCGGCTCCCTGAAAGGAAAAACCGCCGTTCAGCTTGCTTCCCGCCGCAGCGGAAGCAAGGGCGCTTCCGTGGCCGATCTCATCCCTGCTGGGCACCACGGAGTAGGGATCCTCCGACTGCAGGGCACGGTTGATGTCTTCCCTGGTGTATTCCGTGCCATATTGAAATCCCTCCGGCGGATTCCCTGTCTGAATCGTCTGATCCCAGATCGCCAGGATGCGGCTGCTGCCATCCTCATTCCGGAACACCCTGCTGGTATAGTCGATGCCGGTATCGATCACACAGATCACCACTCCCCTCCCGGTAAGGGCCAGGGGCTCCCTCTGGATCTGGGTGATCCCGCTGTCTATCAGGCTGTTAGGGTCAAACCCGCCTATGGAGCCGCCCTCCTGCATCAGTCCGTAGATCTTCGGGATGCTCCTGTAGGAAAAAAAGTAATCCTCCGCTTCCATCAACAGATTGGTCGGAAAATAAACGATCGTGTAATCGCTTCCGATATCCGCATGGCACAGTCCCTCCGCGCTGGAACCCAGCACCCACATGGGAAAGTCCAGGATCACATCATAATACTCCTCAGAAAGTATATTTTCTCTGCAATTAACAGGCATAAAAAACCTCCCTCCTGCCATGATCCAAACTCGCAAACCCGCGCTTTCGCGCTCCTTTGTCTGCTTCGCAGACTGTTTGCTCGTTGATGGCTCGGGGAAAACAAATGCCGCTTCACGTCGCATGTTTTCCCCTGTCGCTCATCATATCATATGCAGAAAGGAGAGATCAGGTGCTTTTTTCACTGGCGCATCAGGATCTCATCAGTCCGTCCACGCTGAGCACCACTCCGCTGATGTAGGAAGCTTTCTCCGACGCCAGGAATACGAAAGCATTGGCGATATCCTCCGGCTGTCCCAGACGGCGCAGGGGAATCCGGGCGATCATGGGCTCAATGACCTCCTTGGGCACCGCCTTCATCATATCCGTCTCCGTGATGCCGGGTGCCACCGCGTTCACGCGGATCCCCTTGGGTCCCAGTTCCCTGGCCAGGGAGAGCGTAAATCCGTTCACCGCAAACTTGGAGGTGGGATAAGCCACGCCGCTGGGCTGCCCGGAAATGCTGACCATGGAGGACGTATTCAGGATCACACCGCTGCCCTGCTTCTCCATCACCGGCTCCACCGCCTTGGAACAGTTGAACATGCCTTTTACGTTCAGGTCCATCACCTTGTCAAAGGTTTCTTCCGTATAATCGGAAAAAGGAGTGTTCTCAGAAGCTCCGGCATTGTTTACCAGAATATCGATGCTTCCGTATTTTTCCGCCACCTTGCCAAAGGCCTCCTGCACATCCGCAAGGCTGCTCAGGTTCGGCCAGATTCCCTCCACCTTCGCCTCGGGATACGCTTCCTTCAACTGTGCCACGGCCTTGTCCGCCGTCTCCTGGCGGCTGGCGCACAGCACCACGGACGCCCCCTGCTCCACGAAAGCCTTTACAGTGGCAAATCCAATGCCCCTGCTTCCGCCTGTCACGATTGCTACTTTTCCTTCTAATTCCATATACCCTCGTTTCTGCGCTGCCCTGTCAGCCCGGTCTGTCCGGGACTGCGCCTGTTCCGCCCTGTGCCGGACAGCGCGGGGCACAGGATCTTCCTTTCCATTGTAGTAGAATTCCCCGCGCAAGTCAACTTAATCACATCTGTTTCACAATCCTGTAATAGGTACCCGAGGTCCGCTTGTAGCACAAGCCGTAAAATACCGCGAAAACGCAGGAAGTCACCAGGGCGCAAACATACAATAGATTTTTCTCATAGAAACGAATGGCTCCCAGCAACAGCAGAATCATCCTGATTGCCACCGCCGTGTGACACAGCGCCCCCGCCAGGGGCAGCAGGAATACCATCCTGATCTGCTTTCTGATCGTGCGGCGGATTTCATTGTCGTTTAAACCCACCTTCTGCATGATCTCGAAATTCTTCTGATCCTCAAAACCCTCCGTGATCTGCTTGTAATACATGATGATCAACAGACAGATCAGAAAGATCAGCCCAAAAAAGATGCCGATGAACAGCAGACTGCCATACATGCTCTCAGAATCCAGCATCCGCTGCCGATAATCTTGACAGCCCGCGAATCCGTTCAGCCCGGACACATACTGCTCAAAAGCTTCGGAAAAGCCATCCGCCGCCTGGCTCTCCAAAGGCAGGTCAAAGCCGCAGACATAGACCCAGCTGTTGTCCGCATCCGTTTCCAGGCTTCCTGCGATCTCCCGCAGGTCGCTTTCATCCGCCGCGACAATGATATAAGTGCGCTCAAAGGTATCGACGTCCATCTTGGGGAAATCAAGCACGCTGCTCTCCAACTCCTTTTTCACGGTAAATTCCTTCTCCTCAAAAAATACCCTGTCGCTGTCAAAATCCTTTCCCGTGGAATAAATCAGTATTTCCCCCGGCTCCAAGCTCTCCGCCGCTCCCTCCGCCCGGTTGTATTCCTCCAGGGTGAGAAGCTTCAGCGTGAACCAGTTCTCATAGTCCTCTTTCTGCTCTATCCTTACGCTGAACTGGGCCCCTTTCAGATGGGCGGTCAGCTTTATCCTCGCATAACTCAGGTAATTCTCCGGCTCCACACCATACTGCTCTGTCAGGGCTGCCACCTGCTCCTCCAGCGCCTGCCTGTCCACAGGCTCCTGCCCGATGAATGTTGCCTGCACATTCCTGACATACTGTCTGCCGATGATGGAATCCATCCCCAAATATACCGCCACAGAGCACACCACCGTAATGATTACCATGGTAGCGAAAATACAGATATTGGAAAGGCTGGCAGCATTTTTCTTCATGCGGTAGAGCATACCGGACACGGTGATGAAATTGTCCGGCCGATAGTAAAGCCTTTTCCTCTTCTTCATGCCTTTCAAAAACATGATACTTCCTGAGGTAAATAAGAAATAGGTTCCAATGACCACCAAAAAGATGGCAAGAAAGAAATCCAAAAAGATCATACTGTTCAATTGCGCGCTGACCGCCGTATAATAGCCCCCTCCCAGCGCCAGCAGCCCAAGGACGCCCCAGAGCCAGGTGAACCGGGGCGTCTTCTCCCCGCTTCTGGCATCCCCCATGAGTTCCACCGGATTGGTCTTCCCCACCTGGATCAGATTCACAAAGAGATTCAGCCCGGTGATAAAGGCGTAAAACGCCATGGTATCCAGGATGGCGGCGGGGCTTACCGTAAATTTCACATTCACCGGCATTTTTGCCAGATTCAGTAGCAGCAGAAAGATCAGCCGCGAGAACAGCAGCCCCAGCGCCACCGCCGCTGCCAGCACAATCCCATAGATGATCAGGCTCTCCCAGAACATCATGATACCAATATGCTTCTTCTCCAGTCCCAGGATGCTGTACAGCCCCAGTTCCCGCTTCCTGCGCTTGATGAGAAAGCTGTTGGTATAATACAGAAAGGGAACCATGATAATGCCCAGCAGCATGAAGCCGATCTCCACCAGCACCAGCGCGTAACCACCCTTGGGCAGCGTGTACATGATATCGTTCTTCAGGATCAGGTCAAAGACAAAGTAAGTAAACATGGCAAAAACGCTGATCCCGATATAGGGCAGATAGGTGGAACCGTTCTTTCGGATGTTGGCGCCCGCCATTCTGGGGAGCAGATTCATCTGTCGTTTCATCTACGCTTCCCCCTTTCCCTGGCGCACGGTTTCCCGGGCATTCCAATCCGGCTGCTCCGTGTCCTCTTTACGGACAGCGCTCTGCGCTTCTCTCCTGTTTTCCTGCAAATCCGAAGTCTGATTCGACTTCTCCATCTGCAGTATGGTCAGGGTATCCGATATCTTACGATACATTTCCTCGTCCGACAGATTGCCCCTGTAAATCTGGTTGAACACGCAGCCGTCCTTGATAAACAGCACACGCCCCGCCCGGCTGGCCGCCTGGATGCTGTGGGTCACCATCACTATGGTCTGTCCGTCCTCGTTCACCTCCGCAAAAATGCGTAAAAGCCTGTCGGAGGCCTTGGAGTCAAGGGCTCCCGTGGGTTCATCCGCCAGCACGATCTGGGGCTCCGTGATCAACGCCCTTGCCACCGCCGTCCTCTGCTTTTGCCCGCCGGAGACCTCATAGGGATACTTCTCCAGCAGTTCTGCGATCCCCAGCTTCTTCGCCAGAGGCGTAAGACGCTCCTCCATCTTCCCGTACTCACAACCTGCCAGCACCAGCGGCAGAAATATATTGTCCTTAAGAGAGAGCGAATCCAGCAGATTAAAATCCTGAAACACGAAGCCCAGATTGTCCCTGCGAAAGGCGCAGAGTTCTTTCTGCCTGATCTCCGCCATGTTCTTCCCCGCCAGCACCACCGCTCCCCTGGTGGGTTTATCCAGCGACGCCATGATGTTCAGCAGTGTCGTCTTGCCGGAGCCGGACTCTCCCATGATCGCCACATACTCTCCCTGCTCCACCGAGAAATTCACATCGTCCAGGGCCTGTACCCTGTTGCCGCCCAGCCGGGTGGTGTATATTTTTCCTACATTTTTTACTTCTAACAGTGCCATTGTGTTCCTCCTGTGTTTTTGTATTGTTGATTTGATACAATCATACGACAGAGGGACGGACACTGCAATAGAATTACCTTACATTTTGGGGGTTTAACCTTACAAAAGTGTAAGGATCGGAGGAAAAAAATGATGTTTCACTAGGCTTTACATAAGCCTTTATAACTCTATAAATCCCTATTTTTCGGCATTTTTGAAAATTGCCGTTTTGGGCACTGCTTCACATAAGCCTGCATAAATCTACATATCTCTATACACGATTGGTGTAAAATTGGTGTAAAAACTTCCTTTACAAAGAGAAAAATTGGTGTAAAACTTTTTATGGGTTTATGCCCTGTTTCTGCGCCTTTCAGCCATATCCATAACTTCTTTTACTGCCCTCTCGTCATTTACGTGGTTGTAAATATTGTTAGTAATTTGTGTATTGGAATGTCCCATTATGTATTGCAGGACTTTTATATCCATACCTTCCTCCGCATCTCTTGTACAGCCAGTATGTCTTAATACATGGGCAGATATAGTCTGCAAATAAAAAGTCAAGCAGAAATTTGTGAACTTTGAAAATTTTATACAGGTTGAAATCAAGGCATAACTCCTAAGCCACCGGTATCTGCTGGCTTAATGGAGAAACGGAATGTTTTTTTTGTGGTTGTTACAGGGATTGTTCACATTTTAATTTGTGAACATATCCGACTGAGCACCTGAATTCCTCTGCTATGCGGCGCATGGGGATGCCCTGCGAGATCCGTTCCCTGATGGCATCCTTCTCGCGGTCGGAGAACACCGGGATCCTTCCGGCATTCCGGGGATTCCCGGCAGCTTTTACAACAGTCCCGCCAATGGAAAGGGCATAATCCGCGGCATCTTTTTCAGACTGGAACCCTGCCATGACAGGCAGGCCTTTCTGGACAAGGTACCGAAATTTTACCTCACAGGGATATGTTTTATATTCCATCCGGGTCCGCCTCCCCTGCCGCCTGTGCTGTGGATGCCAGGTATTCCCTTACCCGCCCGTAATAAATGCGGAGGAACTTGTTCGCCCCTGCTGTCATGTAGACGTAATACGGCTTGCCCTGTGCCCGTTTCTTATCCATGAAGGCGTAAACTGGGTCGTCAGCGGGCGAACGCTTGATAAGCCCGTCCATGATCTGGAAAAGCGTCCTGCGCAGGTTTGGCGAACCTTTCTTTGTTGTAGGGACACTTTTCTGGATATGTTTTCCGGAATCATTTTTTCCGGGGTCAACACCGGCAAAGGCCGTCAGCGCCCCGCGGTGGGTGAAGCGGGTGACGTCCCCGATCTCAGCCATGAGTTGGGGACCGAGGGTGGGGCCGACGCCGCCCATCGCCATGACAACAGGGTATTCCGGAAGCGTGGAAGCGGTTTCGTCCATTTTCAGGCGCAGGGATTCCACTGTTTCAGACGCGGTGTCCAGCATTGCCACGGCCTTCCGGATGAGCATTTTCGTGCCGTCATCCTTTGGAAACACGGCAATGAGGTCACAGGATGCCCGGTAAACCTTCTCCGCTTTCTCCATGCTGAAATTATAGCCTTTGCGCTTACACCAGTTCCGATAGTGTTCCGTAAATGCGGAAAGGGATCTGCCGCGTACACAGTCCACATGCCAGTAGGTGTGGACAAAATCCACCCATTTCTGGCTGCCATCGCTGCGCGCAGGGCTGTCAAAGAAATCGTTGGCGCCCGGATAGGTCTGGTCAAGCAGGGAGATGAGGTTGTTCTTCATGGCAGTTTTCTGGTCCATATAGAAGCCGAACTGCCGGTTCATGGTTTTGAGTTGGTTTCGTGTTTTATCCATGTTTCCATATTGCTTCAGTTTTGCCCAGCGGTCAAGTGTGTAGCGTGCGATTTTTTTTGAATCCGCCTTGTCCGTTTTTGGGGTGCGGAGGGAATCATCACCGAACTCCCTGATGAGGATGGGGTTGACGGCGCTGACAAAGATACCGGCATCGGAAAGCCATGTGGCGACCGGCTCATAGT
>JAMPAC010000010.1 GCA_023667395.1 Blautia sp.
CCTGAATTTCTGATACCAGTATCCGCCCCCTTTCGTTTATTTTTTTAATAATGTCTTTTTGACGTTCTTCCATAAACATAATAAGCACCTCATTTTCGTATTCATAATCATATATTCTTATTTATATTTTATTATATTCGTTTTTACTCGTTTATGCAAGATTTTTTAAACATAAAACACATATTCAGGAGTTAAGGAATAATGGTTTTAGTTATCTTGTCCTTCTGTCAGTGTTTATAGTTATTTGCTTTATATGGCGGTCAGCTTTTTCTTTTTTGTGATTTTGCAATAATTTATGAATACTTTCCTTATCCTGCTTATGGTTATCCATCCCATAGAGTTTTATCCATTCTGCCTCTTGTTCCCTATAAGCTGCGTAGGCACTTTGGGATTGGTGGTAAATCTTGTAAAATTCCTGCACGCTCTGATAACCGTATCTCTTGGCTATGCCGGATAATCCGATTTTTAAGATGTCAATCTCCTCGTTCTTGCGGTCAATCTTGCTTTGCAAGGTCTGACACTTTTTCTATTCTGTTGTAGCGAAAACCAATTTTTGATTATTGGGTTAGGTGGTTTCCGTCATTACAATTAGGTACATTTAGAAAAATTTTCCCTTGTAAAATGCCCATAAGGGCAAAAACAAGGGAAAATACATAGCACTTCACTGTATGAGGCTCTGAAAGCCTTGAAAAATAGGGAAAGTTCAAGAAATTTATCTGCAAATCCCGATTTGTATTTCTAATAGGATACCACAATCACGCTCATATTTCTATTGCATTTTCATTATATTTCTTCCTCCCTCCGCTTAGTCCTGCCTTGCTGTCTGTCCTGCTGTCGGCTCTCGTTCTGCTCCACACGTTCAAGATTGGCTCTGTTGTAGCTTATCACTTCCGCAAACGCAAGGTCGTGGCACGCCCTCGCCCTCTCGTTCCGAAGTGTCGGCACTTCCTTTTCAAGCTGTTCCCTTTCCGTCCTCCATGCTTTGGGTGTGATTTTCTCGCCCTCGGCAAGCAGCGTTTTCAAATCGGTTCGTGTGTTTTCGTACATCACAAGTTTGTGTTCATGCTCTTTATCGTATTTCAGTTTCTTCAGACCGCTTAATGACCTGCTCATGTCATGCACCGCCTTGTATGGCTCATAATCGGCGTAGGCTTTTGCAAGTTCCTTTGGTTGTTCCAGTCTTGTCCACTTGGGTATGAAAATCTGTTCCCGACTGTCAAACTCTTTCCCCTTATCTGTTTTGAATTTCTCCAACTGTGCAAACGTGGTTATGCTGTTGCGTTCCAAAAAGTTTTTAGCGTTGTCAATGTCCTGCACCTTATCCCTGTTAGAGATTTTCGCAAGATACTTTGCGCTCACAATCGGAAGTGCAAGCCTGCCCATTTTCTCCTGCACACGCCCAATCATTTCAAGGACTTCATTCTTCACACTGACCGCCGCATTTTTAATTCATATCGAAACATTTGAAAAGAAAATCAATGAAGAACTGCCATATCTTTTACATGCAGAAACGATTTTAAATAAAGTCTTGAATGAGGATATTGCCCACAAATATTATCTGCTTACGGTCATATAGGTATACATATTCAACACAAAAAGAAGATTGATATTGAGCATTAGAAAGAGGTCAGGTATGGAACATACATCATGGTTGAACGGTTGCACCGCATCAATTTTTGTGGAAAATTACCTTTGACATTCCTGAAAAGAACCCTTAAAATAACTCTTGAACGTGTAGCAAAGAACTGCGTAAATCCAGTTATTTGCCGCACGTTTATTTTTTGTGTGAAAGGAAGAAATATCATGGAAACAAATCAATTCCTGGGAACAGAGCACATTGGAAAATTAATGCGCAAATATGCCGTTCCCTGCATTATCTCACTTCTGGTTGGCGCTCTCTACAATATCGTCGACCAGATCTTCATTGCCAACGCATCTTACCTCGGCTCCTATGGCAACGCCGCCAACACCGTCGTATTCCCGCTCACGGTCATAGCCCTTGCCATCGCCGTCATGGCAGGGGACGGCTGCTGCGCCTTTGTCAGCTTAAGCCTGGGCAAACAGGAACCCCAAAACGCCAGGAAAAGCATCGGCAATGCCGTTATGCTCATCGTGCTCAGCAGCCTGATCCTGTGCGCCGCCTACCTGCTCTTCAGCGACCGGATCATCGCCATGTTCGGCGGCACTGTCAACGCGGAAACCTACAGACACTCCAAAGAATACTTTTTCTACATCTCACTGGGGATTCCGTTTTATATGTTCGGGCAGGCCATGAATCCCATCATCCGGGCTGACGGCAACCCCAGGTTCGCCATGGTCTCTACCCTGACGGGAGCATTCCTGAATATCATTCTTGACCCTGTTTTCATTTTTGTTTTCAGATGGGGCATGATGGGCGCGGCGGTAGCCACCGTGATCGGGCAGATCGTTACAGCCCTCTTATCGCTCTGGTATCTGCTGCACATGAAAACGGTCAGGCCTGAAAAGGGCGACTACCGCATGGATTGGGGGATTGCCGGGAAAACCCTTGTGCTGGGCATCTGCAGTTTTCTTTCCCAGATCTCCTTGGTGGCGTCCATGGCCGCCATCAACAACATGCTGCGGAAATACGGCGCGGCGGATCCGGTCTTCGGACAGGAACAGTTCGCCCAGATTCCCATGGCGGTGGTGGGAATCGTCATGAAATTCTTCCAGATCGTCATCTCCATTGTGGTGGGCATGGCGGCGGGCTGCATCCCCATCGTAGGATATAACATGGGCGCGGGACTGCATCAGCGGGTAAAAAATCTGTTTACCAGGCTGCTGCTCGCCGAGGCGGCTGTGGGCGCGGCCGCGTTCCTCATTGTTGAATTTTTCCCGGGGCAGCTTATCGCCCTGTTCGGCGCGGCCAACGAAAGCAGCCATTATACGGACTTTGCCTTGAGATCGTTCCGCATTTACCTGTGCATGGTGATCCTGGCCTGCGTGAATAAGGCCTGCTTCATTTTCTTACAGGCCATGGGAAAAGCGGCGGAGTCCACCCTGCTCTCCATGGTCAGGGAAATCGTGTTTGGCGTGGGGTTCGCGCTGTTTCTGCCCGTGCTGTTCGGACTGGACGGCGTGCTGTACTCCATGCCCGTATCGGACGTGCTGACTTTCGCGATTTCCCTGGTCCTGATCCGGCATACCTATCAGGAATTGACAGCTGCGTAACCCTTACCTGACCGCTGGAAAGAAAACCTGCGGAAGCCTGACAATCCCCTTTCGTCAGCCATAACGGGGGCAGGGGCTTCCGCTCTTCCTGTTTTCATTTCCCCACTGGCAAAGCTGATCAAGCACTTTCACAAGGGAATGCCCCCGTTCGCTTAAAGAGTATTCCACTTTCGGGGGAATCTGGGGATACACTTCGCGGATGATCAGTCCGTCCGCTTCCAGTTCTTTCAGATTCCGGCTGAGCGTTTTGTCAGCAATCTTTTTCAAATACCGCTGCATTTCGTTAAAACGCACCGGTTCATATTCCATCAGGCAATAGAGTATGATTGGCTTGTATTTCCCACTGATCAGGGAAAGGGTATAACTGTACCCCGTATCATAAAAATCCGCATCTTCGATCTCTTTTCTTTGCATCGCTTTCCTCCAGGTAAGTACCTGTCATAAATGTAGGTACTTGTAAATTTTTCCACGCGTGCTATAATCCTATCATAAACAAGCTGGCAAAGCAAGAAAGCGAGGACGAAAATGAAAAAAGATTTAGGACTGGTACAGGCGGTTTTTCCGATGCCCGTGTTGATGGTGGCGGCATATGACGAGAATGAGAAAGTCAATGTGATGAATGTGGCATGGGGACAGATCTGCGATGACGACAAGATCATTCTCTTTATCGGCGAGGGCAAAAGGACATGGCTCAACATTAAGGCAAGCAAGGCCTTTACTGTTTCACTCGCCGATGAAGAGCATGTTGATGTGGCAGACTTTTTCGGTATTGCATCAGGGAATAAGATTGACGACAAATTTGAAAGAACCGGTTATCATGCCGTAAAAAGCGATAAGGTCCATGCCCCCGTCATTGAGGAATTTCCGGTTGTCATGGAATGCGAACTCCTTGAATTTCTTGAAACGGAGCATGTTTCGGGAATCGTGGGAAAGATCGTCAATGTAAAGGCCGAAGAAAAAGTACTCAACGAAAACGGAAAGGTGGATCCCGTAAAATTAAAGGCGCTTACATTTGACCAGTTCCAGCATGGATATTATACCACAGGGAAAGAAATCGCAAAGGCATGGAATGCCGGCGCAGGATTGATGAAGAAATAAAATAAAAACATAAGAGATGCCTGGCAATGGGCATCCCTTTCCTTTTGTCTCACCCGCCGATTCCCAGCAGGTCCGCAAACGTATCCAGCCGGTAATCCGTCTTCCCATAATCCCTGGCATCGCCAATGCCTGCTGCCATCATATGCCCGGCCCTGGCGGCATCGATGCCCGCAAAGGCATCCTCCACCACCACGCATTCCTCCGGCTCCACGCCCAGGAATTCCGCTCCTTTTAAAAAGACTTCGGGATCCGGTTTTGACCTTGCGATGTTCGTGCCATCGGAGATCGCGTCAAAGGCATCCAGCAGTGCCACCTTTTCCAGAATAAAACGGGCGTTTTTGCTGGAAGACCCGATGGCCAGCTTATAGCCCCGGCGGCGCAGTTCTTTCAGCGTGTCCCTGACCTCCTGCTCCACGTCCGTTGGTGTCATGCCCTCCAGAAGAGCGCGGTAGTACCCGTTCTTTTCTTCCGCAAGCGCTTCTTTCTTTTCCCGGGACAATGGCTCCCCCTCATATTTTTCCAGGATGATCTCCAGGGAATCCATCCGGCTCACCCCCCGCAGGCGGTTGTTGATCTCCTCATCAAAATAAATTCCCATCCGGTCCGCTATCCTTTTCCATGCCTGGTAGTGAAAACGGTCTGTAAATACGATCACTCCGTCCAGGTCAAAAATAAATGCTTTCATGCTTTTCATCCTCATAGATAATCTTTCCCGCAGAGCGGATCTACCGGGCTGATGCCCAGAAACGCGGAGCGTCCCATCAGCTTGTCCATCACCGCCTTGCAGAACTCCGGCTGACCGCTGTAACTGTTGATATAAGTTCCGATCATGGGAGCGTCAAACAGGTGATAGGGATAGGCGGTGGAGATCATCACCACCGGAATCTCGGAAACCAGCCAGGGGGCGTCATCCCCCAGCCCGAAACAGACGTTCCAGTTTAAACGCAGCGTGGTATTATTGGAAGCGTTTTCCATGTTGCAGATATAGACATACAGGTCATAATCCCGTTTCATTTCCTCCACACTGCGGTACATCTCATGCATCAGCCTGCCTTTCTGGGGCGTCATCCCGGCAGGATCCATGAAATCCTGCACCGTAATGGCAATCCGGCGATCCCGCACCGTCACTTCAAAGCCTTCCGCTTCAAATCTTTCTTTCCACTGCTGCACATAAGGGTCTTCCGGGCTCATTTCCTTCTGGATCACATTCAGATAGACCCGCCTGAATTTCTCCGGGGAAAGGGGCAGCAGCTTTTTCTCATCCCGCACCAGGGTGACGGACTTCTCCGCCACTTCCCTGGCCCACGCCTTATGCTCCGCGCATCCTACCACTTTCAGCGCATCCTCCCCGGGCACCAAGGCGCCCTGCCTCTGCTTTGTATGCAGATGAAGGGAGGCTTTCACCGCCAGGATGCGCAAGACCGCCTCATCCAGACGCTCCTGCGTCAGCAGGCCGTTTTCCAGACCCTTTTTCAGATACCCCAGGTCTTCCTCCAGGCTCTTGTTGAACAGGATCATATCGCACCCGCAGGCGATGGCCGTGGGGATTGCCTGCTCCCTGGGCATTGCCGCAGTAAAGCCCACCATGGGGGTGGCATCCGTGCTGATCAGCCCGTTGAACTTTAACCTGCCCCGCAGCAGGCCCGTCAGCAGTTCTTTCGACAGGGAAGCCGGGCGCAGCGTCTCCTCTCTGGAGGCCTCCGGATTCAGCGCCTTTACATAGGCCGGCTGCGCGATATGTCCCACCATCACTGTTTTTGCCCCTTTGTCGATCAGGGTCTGATATACTTTGCCATAGCTTTCATCCCATGCTTCCGCCGACAGGGAATTGATGCTTGTGAGGATGTGCTGATCCCGCTCATCCACGCCGTCCCCCGGAAAATGCTTGATGGCCGCCGCCACATCACACTCGTCCGCACCGTCCAGATACCTGGATGCAAACGCGATCACCTTGTCGGGATCGTCCCCAAAAGTCCGCACATTGGTGATGGGGTTGTGAAATTCGTAGTTGATATCCACAATGGGCGCAAAAGACCAGTTCAGCCCCAGCGCGGCTCCCTCCCTGCAGGCTGTCAGCCCCATGCGGTAGCCGTTCTCCGGGTCGTCGGTGGCCGCCACCGCCATGGGTTTTCCAAAGGAGGTTCCCTCCAGGGCAAGGCCGTCCCCGCCCGCCTCCGTATTCGCCGCAAGCAGCAGCGGGATCCTGGCCAGTTCCTGGATCTTTCTGTGCGTGTTCTGAATATTTGCCGCCGTATCCGCGCGGTACATCATGCCGCCCACGCCGATGTCCTGAACCAGCGTCTTTAAGGTATCTTCCTCAGAACTGAATCCCATGGGACAGAATACCTGTCCGCATTTTTCGTCTAACGTCATATGGGCAAAAGTGCTCTCCACCCACTCTACCGCCTCATCATCCAGATAAAAGGGCTTTGCCCTGAAATCGATCTTTTCCATCTTCCTTCCCCCGCTTTCACTTATCCTGATAATACCTGCGCAGGAAATACGCCGGTCCGCAGCTCCAGGCATGGCAGTAGCTGTTCACAATGGTGCCTCCATAGGGGGATTCCGTGGGATTTGCAGGATTATATAACTCCCAGAACGTGTCCGCCCCCTGCGCGGCCATGCCGCCCCAGTAGGCTTCCAGCTTCTGAAGCGCCTTATCCTTTTCCCCCAGCAGGAGCAGCGCGTCGATATAATTGTGGTACATATATGGAGTGACCATCCCAACGGCCTCCTCCCGGCTCTCCACTTCCTTCATCAGCCGCCGTCCCGCTTCCCCTGCTATGGCGCCGCCCAGGATCATCCAGACCTGGGACGCCACCGATATCTGCCCTGCCTTGCCGCTGACAAAGCATTCCTTCTCCTCGTCCCACAGTTCACGCAGAGCCGCATCTCTGCATACGTTGTAAATCTCGGAAAGCTTTGCCGCTTCCTGTTCCTCTCCCAGGACTTTCGCAATGCGAATGGCCGCCTGCAGCGCGTACAGGAAGATCCCCTGTGCGCCCGCCTGCTTGTTCAGCGTCAGGTTCCAGTCGATAAAGCACCAGCCCAGCGCGTCGGAATCCAGAATGATGTCATTCTCACCCAGCCTGTCCTCGGCGATATAGATCTGGCTTAGCGCCGTGGGCCAGAGTTCCCGCAGGGTCTCCTCATCCCCGGTGGCTTCATAGTAGTCCCGCAGGGCACAGATAAAGAACAGGGAATAGTCGAACATCACCGTGTCGTCCACTTCCGGTTCCGGTTCCAAGAACAGGCAGGCTCCGATCTGGCCGTTTTCCATGGGGAGCGCCGCAAACAAATAAAGGCAGGCCTTTACCATCTCATTCTGGCCGTAAGTCTGGTAATTGGCCAGGGCCTGCATCCGCAGATCCCCCATCCAGAGACGCCGGTCCCTTTTCGGGCCGTCTTCAAAAACCGTCTGCATACAGTTATGTAAGGTGCGGCAGGCTATCTGATCCAGCCGCTTTTTCAGGGTATCCCGCGTAGGAAACTCTTTCAGCATTTCCTCCCTTGCCGACGAGACTGCCCTGCAGGAAGCGTTTTTCAGGGTAAGGGCAAATTTGGAACTGATATCCAGAACTTCCAGTTCCACATAGCGGAACGCATAGCGCCGCTCCATCCGCAGCAGGGAGGGAACCACATCGATGTGCAGCCTCTCCTCCTCGATCCAGGAAGAACAGATCCATCCTTGGTAGACTTCCGCGTTCTCCAGCAGTTCCGCCGGATTTTCCGCAAAATGCACCCGCAGCAGCACGGGCGCGTCGGCATGGCTGCCCACGGAACCCAGTTCCACGGAAAAGTATCCCACCTGATGATTCCCGAAATCCAGGCATACCTTATCGCCCTTTTTCAAAACGCGGGTCGTGTAATCCTCCGCTTTTCGGACAACCGCTTTTCCCTCCGCATCCCCCACGACCACAACCGTATCCGCAGCCGCCACATCCGTCTCCTGCAGTTTGGGCAAAAGAGATAACGCTTTATCCAGCAATTCCTGATTCTTGAACATTTCGTCCACCCTTTACTGTTTTCCAGATTCTGACCAATAACTTTTCGTTGTTTAAATAAATAAGGAATACCACCAGCAGCACCGCGTTGATGATGGACTGCATGGACGCCGTCACCACGTTTGAAAGCGCGGCGAAAGTGGAATTTAACAGGGACATACAGACCGCCGCCAGCAGAAATCCCAGCTTTTCATTGCTGAACCTGCTGATGTAAGACCCTATGAACATGGGCAGGAACGCCGTGAACATAATGGAAATGGAGCCGAAGTTCAGCTGTCCGCCATTGATATTTGTGTTCCTGGCCGCGTTTAAGAATCCCACAATCCCCATCAGCGCCCCGCTGATGACATAACAGCCGATGGCATTGCGGATCTCCCGGATCCCGGTGTTGACCGCCACTTTCTGCCCGTTCTTCAGCGCGTTGTAATCGTATCCGAACCTGGTATAGTCAAACACAATGATCATGAACGCCAGAACCGCCGCAATGATAACCGCCGCATAGATCCAGGTTCCCACGAACCCGGACATAGAGGAATTCTGTACTTCCGTCATCACATATTTCCCGCCTGTGACAGTATAAAGGATTCCCTCATAGATCAAAGTCACGCCCAGGGAGGTGATGATGGGCGGTATCTTCAGGGAGACATACAGCGCTCCTGAAACCAGCCCCAAAACCGCGCCCGCGATCACCGTCACAAGCAGCATAAGGCCTGCGCTTCCCGCGCCTCCGCCCAGCAGCGCGTAGGAGACTTTCGCCCCTGCCACGGCGGACAATGCCGCCATGGCGCCCAGGGAGAAGTCAAACCTTCCGCTGTTTAAGTTGATTGACAAGGCCATGGTGGTAACCATGACAATGGCCGTGTACACCACAAAGTTATTGAAACTCCGCATATTTGATATGACATGCTGTCCGTTCCCGAGACAGACAGCCTCCAGCAGGATCGCCGCAATTACGGGAATTGCAAGGGTTCCTGTGATTCTCTTCGAAGCGTTCATGAATGACCATGCCTTTCTGCTGCCTGCGGATCCCTGACACCGAAAAGCATAAGCTTTGGGGCGTATGGAAACCGCAGGCACAAATCGCGTGTGAACTTACCTGGATTCCACCAGCTTCTTCACATCCTCAAAGGTTACTTTGTCACCGATAATGCCGTCCAGCGCGGCTTTGTCATAGATCGGCGCGTCGCCGTTGTCCGACACATAGTACTCGTCAAAGGTATTGCCGTCGGTGGCCACCAGATATCCCTGGCTGAGAGACACCGCATTGCCGTTGTCGCGGATCACATTGCCGTTTACCGCATTCAGAATCAGGGCAAATACCGGGCCGATAGATGAGGAATACTTTCCTGCAAGGTAGGTGAGTTTTCCTTCTTTGATGGCGGTTCCGTTAGCCTGGGTAAAGGAGTCGATATCGGAGAAAGAGATTCCCGCCTCGTTCAGCGACTGTGTAAAGAATGTAGTCGCCATGCCCACGGAGAGAAATGCGTCCGGATTTTTCTGGATGGCCGCATTCAGTTCATCCGTGGTGGTATCGCCGTAACCCTGGAGATAAGCCGCCACTTCCACATCGCCTGATATCTTATCCATCTTCACGCCCTGATCCTGGAAGATCTGGCCCACGATGGCGTTCATATCATCGGAACCGCCATAGCTGTCGCCAAGCCCCACGATCACTCCTGCGGCGCGGTACACATGCATGGGATTGGGGATAAACGCACCATAGATTGCCACAGAGGACACGCCCTGTCCCTTGTAATACTCGCCCATTGCCTTTCCGGCTTCAAACTCGGTCTCGTTGCTGGGCCCTATCTGACCCGCGAAATACTCATATCCTTTATAGGTCTCATACTGCTCCGCATCCAGCACGCCGGAGGCAATGGCATAGTAAACCTTGTTCTCCTCGCAGGTCTCGATCTGCATGGCCCGGTCATTGCTGGACAGGGAGATGATCGCCTGATAGCCCTGGGAGACAAACTTTTCAATGGCCGTCTTCTCATCCTCGGCGCTTGCCAGGGCGTCGGTATAGGAAAACGTGACGCCGTACTGTCCCGCTATGTAATTCTCATAATAGGAGCGGAATCCCTGGGCTTCCTCGCCGCTGACGTCCGCCACCAGGACGCCGATCTTCACGTCCTTTGTGCCGCCTGCACTGTCCCCGTTGCCGCAGCCCGTCATGATCCCAACCGCCATAATCCCGGCCAACGCAAGACTCAATAACTTCCTTAACCTGTTTTTCATTTTCATATCCTCCATTCTAATTGCCGCTTGCGGCAATTTGTTCCGGTCTCTACACTGCGACGCCCTTGGTCTGAAAGAAATTTCATCTGCATAGGGCGCAGCTGAGAATTTCTTTCATGTGCCTTGGCACATTGCGTCCCCGTTTCGAGACTGTTTGCCAATTGCCGCTTGCGGCAATTTGTTCCGGTCTCTTCTCTTCAATGCCCACGCTCTGAAAGAAATTTCATCTGCAAAAGGCGCAGCTGAGAATTTCTTTCGGGCATTTTCGTTTCGAGACTGTTTTTTAATTGTCGCCTGCGACAATTTGTTCCGGTCTCTGCACTGCGACGCCCCTGCACATTGCGTCCCCGTTCCGAGACTGTTTTCATTGCATTTATCTCTAACGCACAAGGCGTTAAATTCCATTCTGGGAAGAACGCCGCTTTTGCGTTCTTCCGGGTGAGAAAGTCTGCACCGCAGACGTAGAATTTCTTAGGTGGCGTACTCTGCCACCTTAGAAATTCTTCTCACCCTGTTAGCGTGGCAGCAGGCTGGTCCTGTAGTTCATGCTGGTTATGTAGACCACCGCCAGGAAAAATACGGCGCTGATCACCTGGGTGATCCCGTAGGCCGCGCTGCTGTCGATCAGCACCTCCAGGATGTCATTCAACAGCATAAAGGAGAATCCTCCCACCACAGCCGCGTAGATCCTGGATCTTGCTCCGCCCGAGATGGGCATTCCGCCGAACACGATGGCGATAAAGATGTTCATGCCGATGCTGGAGGCCGTCGTGGTGGTGACAGAGGGCGTGTAAACCAATGTCAGGAACGCTCCCAGCCCCACGCCTATGCCCGTCATGGTAAATGCGATGATAGCATATTTGTTATACCGGATACCCGTCAGCGCAGCGCAGACCGCGTTTCCGCCGATGAATTTCTGCCTGCGTCCCACCTTGGTCAGCTGGAACACAAAGAAGCAGAACAGGAAGAAAAGCGCCAGCAGCAGAATCTTAAATCCCATCGTGTCAAAGGGTTTCAGCACCGTGCCGGGAATACTGATCCCGCCAAGCGCCCCGCCATTGGTGGTGATGATCTGCGCCGCCACGGCGGACAATACGGACATCATCGCCACCGTGGTCACAAAGGCCGGTATGTGGAATACCGATGCCAGCACGGAATTCAGCAGGGAACACAGGATACCCGTCCCAAAGATTGTCAGCACCATCAGCAGCAGGCTCTCCGTCGCGTTATATACCGTGACACCCATGGTTGCGGCAAACAGCGTGGCCGCACCCAGGCTGATATCGAAAGTTCCCAGGGTATAGATAAAGATGGCTCCCGTGGCCACTACCGCCAGGACAACGCCCTCGTTGAACACAATTTTCAGATACATATCCAAGCGATACCCCTTTGCCCCGATCACGCCGCAGAAAACGGCAAACAGGATCACCAGGGCCGCCAGAGGAAGCAGTGTGATGATGGTCTGCCGGATCTTATATTTATCCGGGCCATGCGATTTTTCTTTGATGTTTTCCATAGGTTCCTCCTATTCCAGTTCCTGCTTGCAGGAACTTATTCCGACCTCTTCACTCCGGCACCCTGATCTCGGGAAGGATTGTTCCGACGCTTCCGCGTCGAAAAATTCTTCCATGTGCCGGCTCTTTGGCGCATTGTGCTCTCGTTCCGAGGCTGTTTTCAGATCATAAACTCTATAATGTCCGCGTCCGACAGTTCGGCGCTGCGTTCAAACTCTTTTGTGATCTCGCCGTTTTTCATGATCAGGATGCGGTCGCTCATTCCGATCAGTTCCGGCAATTCCTCGCTGATCATCAGGATGGTTCTGCCCTCTTTCTTCAGCTGCACCATCAGCTGGTACATGGCCTGCTTTACTCCGATGTCAACGCCCCTGGTGGGGCAGTCCAGAATGAGTATCTCACTGCCGCAACCGATCCATTTGCCGAAAACCACTTTCTGTTTGTTCCCGCCCGACAGCTGGCTGGTCAGCTGTTCCGCATCATAGCACTTGATGGATAGATCGCGAATCTGCCTGCCCACATATTCCTTTTCTTTTTTGTTCGTGATCAGGAAGCCGCCAACAGCGTATCTGTCCATGCCCGCAATGGCGATATTGTCCCGGATGCTGGCAGTCAGGCAGAGGGATTCCACGTCCCGATCCTTCGACACATAACCGATGCTCTCCTCCATGGCCGTGGACGGGGTCCTGATCTCCTTTCCGTCCGCCGTGGTGACGCTTCCGCTTTCCAGGGGAACCGCGCCGAACAGCGCTTTTCCTAAAGTATGCATCCCGCAGGAGGAAAGCCCACCGACCCCCACGATCTCCCCCTTGTGGAGCGTGACGCTGACATCTTTCAATTCCTCACCCAGCTTCAGGTGCATGGCCTTTATGGAAACCTCGTCCTGGCGCGACGGAGTAAAATCGCTCCGGTAATAATCTCCCTGCAGTTCCCGCCCGATCATGCTGGTACGGATGGCGTCCGCTTCAAATTCCTCGCTTGCAAAAGTGCGAATCAGCTTGCCGTCACGGAGAACGGTCAGCGTATCGCAGACCTCCATGATCTCCTCCAGGTCATGGGAAATGAAAATGACTGCCTTGCCGTCGTCACGGAGTTTCCTGATCAGGCGGTACATAATGTCTCTTCCGTCATGGGAAAGCGCCGTGCTGGTCTCGTCGATGACCAGAATATCCGGGTTCTTCATAATGACTTTGGCGATCTCCACCAGCTTCCTGGTCTGAAAATCCAGTGCTGCCATGGGCATGCTGCCCTTCACATGATCCACTCCGATGGCTGCCATCGCCTCGTCCGCCTTCTGGTTCATCTTTCTTTTATTGACCAGACCCGCTTTGTTCCGAAAGGCGTCCAGTTCGGCAAGAAAGATATTCTCCGCCACGGTGATCCCCTCGATGGTTCCGCTCTCCTGGACGATCATACCGATGCCATGCTGCAGGGCCTCGATCATGCTGCCCGGGTTCCAGGGCTGATCCTTGAATATCATTTCCCCCTCATTAGCCTTCTGCATACCGGCGGCAATGGACGAGATCGTGGATTTACCGGAACCGTTTTCTCCGATCAGCCCCCGGATCTCGCCCGGATACACCTCCAGGGACACATGATCCAGAGCTGTCACACTCCCGAATCTCTTGGAAATATTTTTCAGTTGTAAAATTGGTTTTCCCATACTTACTCCCATCTGTGCGCTCAGCGCATATTTTCCGGTTCTTTGCTTTCACTGCACTCAGTATAGGATTTTCCGCACACAAAACCCATTTGATTCTTTTTCACTTTTAGGAACTTTTTTAACCTGTCAGCGGTTCCTTTCCTGAAATTCGGGAACGGAGGAACCTTTTTTTGCAGAAGTTAGATTAAAAATTTAAGGTTTTTATATTTCTGTCACAAATTTCATATTTTTATTTTGTGCATTATTGAAAATACGTAGCATTTCAGCCCCAATGGTATCTGGTGGCTTGCAGATAATGGGACGGAGCCGGGACAGCAGGGACATCTTTCTGTGACGGCTCGATAGGCGTTCCGATGAGCCTCATGCACGGTGATGCTCACATGGGAGTTCGCATCGCCGGAGTCTCATCTCCACATCTCACTCACGTCACAGAAAGATGTCCCTGCTGTCCCGGCTCCTGTTTTACCGCAAGTTATCAGAAAGCAGATTGCCGATTTACAGCTTAAGAATAGAATCCTTTGCTTGAAAACTTTCAGGAATCAGGCGGAGACGTGCTGCCCTGTTATGGGCGGACTTTGAGGAGCGCATTTAGCAGGGATGAAATCCACTGCCTACGGAGACTATGGCGCGAAGACGCAATTCGCGCCATAGGAACTGGCGCATATCTTTGCGACAGTTCCGTAGTCGTAGTTGGCAGTTAGTTCAGCGCTGCGTTGCTCCGTCCGCACAGAACAGGGCAGCACGTCTCCGCCGTCCCTTGATCTGCACATCATCAAGCCACCAGATGCCATCGGGGCTGAACTGTTACAAAAATACTGAAATATTTAATTCCTCTGGGTGATTTTTCTCGGAACATTTGTTAAAATATCCGCAAAGGGCAGAGGCAAGTGGTCAAGGAAGCAGATGCCGTGCTGGCACGAACAGATGCTTCTTTGACCATTTGACGAGCGAAAGCGACAAAGAATGCCCTGCATTCTTGAAAAATCCCTGATTTTTCGGGTCTCTGCCCGAAACTTGCGGAAACATAAAAATAACGGAGGAACAGCCATGCCCCAGACTTATGAAATCTCAACCTTTGAATCCCATACCCCCTTTAAATGCACCCTGCACCGGATCGGACACATCGGAGAGCATATGCATGATTATTTCGAGATCATCTTCGTGTTGAGCGGCAGCTGCAATCTTTCCGTGGAAGACCAGCTGTACCGACTGCAGATGGATGACATTATCGCGGTGGAGAGCCACACCGTCCATGAACTGCGGGCATCCGACTGCGTGTATGTATCCATCCAGATGGATCAGACCACCCTGGAGAAGAATTTTGCAGTCCCGCTCCATCCGAAATTCGAGTGCAACAGCCGGACATCCGGCAATGAGGAAGCGTTTCAGCGTATGCGCCATATCATCGCCCTGATTGTGAAAAATAATGCCGACCAGCGCACCGGATACGAACTGCGGAACTGGATCTACATTTATCAGCTGATGGAAATTTTATTCACCCATTTCCGCGTAGAGCGTTCCGCCGCCCTGGACAAGCGCAATCACCGTTATGCGTCCAGGGTGGATGAGATCGTCAGGATCATTAAGGAACATTACACGGAAGACCTGTCCCTGTCACGGCTGGCGGATATGGTTCATTTGTCCTCCCCTTACCTGTCCAAGTTTTTCCTGGAACAGTTCGGGGTCAATTACCTGACCTACCTGACGCATCTGCGGCTCAACCACGCCGTCCATGATCTCGTCAATTCCGAAAAGAATATCGAGGAGATCTCTGCGGACAGCGGCTTTCCCAACAGCCACGCTTTCACACAGATCTTCCGGAAAGAATACAACATGCTCCCCAGCGCCTACCGCCGGAAACAGAAGCAGGCTCCCGCAGACACGCCCGTCTTCCTGGAACAGCATAATTACATGGCGGGGCTGAAAAAGCATCTGCAGCAGGATACCGCCCAGACCCTGGTCATCCCGCCGGTTTCCGCCAGGGGCGCTTTTTCCGTACATGCCCCTGCGCACCCGCTGAAACATACCTGGAGAACCGTAGCCGCCGTGGGACAGGCCGCCGATATTTTATTGGGGGAAGTACAGTCCATGCTCCGCCGCCTGCAGCGGGATATCGGGTATGAATACCTGTTTTTTAACGGCATTCTCTCCGATAACCTGTTCCTCTTTACCATGGACGAAAATGAGCGGCCCCGCTATAATTTTGCCTACGTGGACCTGGTGCTGGACTTCTTAAGGAGCATCCGGCTGAAACCCTTTTTACCTTTCAGCTACATGCCCGCAGCCCTGGCAAAGCAGCCGAACCGTTTTTCCTTTCAGCATCTTGTCAGCGAGCCCAGGAAAATGGAACTGTGGTGCGGCCTGATCTCCGCGTTTATGGAGCATGTCATTTCCCGCTATGGCATGGAGGAAGTACTGCAATGGAAATTCAGCGTCTGGCATCTGCCCGATACGCCGCCAAGGCTGTACGGCTTCGGCAAAACCGAGGATTTCTACCTTTTTTACCAGCGGACATACGAGACGGTAAAGCGGTTCCATCCTGACTTTTGCTTCGGGCTTCCCTGCACGTTTTACCTAAGCGATCTTGACCATTCCAACTGGTACCGGGATCTGCTGCATTGGAGCATGGAGCATCATTGCGCCCCGGACTTTATCAGCTTTACCTTTTACGATATGAAAATGGCGGGCGGAAAGACAAAGTCCCGCGCTTCTTTCGGCTTCACGGATCCCATGATCCTGAATCCCCGGGAAAACGGGTTGAAGGAATTTCTGTCCTGTGTGAAGCACGATCTGAAAGAGATGGGAAAGAGCAGCCTGCCCGTTTACGTCTGCGAGTGGAACAACACTCCCAGCCAGCAGGATCTGCTGAACGATACCTGTTATAAGTCCTGTTATCTTGTGAAAAATATCCTGGAGAATTACGACCGGTCTGACGGGCTTGCCTATTGGTCTTTGACCGACCTGATGGCAGAGAGGCCGCTGCCCGAGGATTATCTGTTTGGCGGACTTGGGCTGTTCACCACAGACGGCCTGCCAAAAGCGGGTTACTATGCCCTCTGGCTGCTGCGGCAGCTGGGGGACAGCTTCCTTGCAAAGGGCAATTGCTGGTACGCTGCCAGGACACAGTCGAAAATATGCGTTATGGCCTGGCATTATAAACATATTTCCAATCTCTATGCCATGGGGGAGCGGTTTGATATGACTGAGACGGACCGCTACACCATGTTTGAGCCGTCGGAATCGCTTTATCTGGAACTGGAACTTCAGGATATGGAAGACAAGGAGTATTCCCTGACTGAGTATATCCTGAACCGGCATCATGGCAGTCTCTATGACGCCTGGATAGAGATGGGGGGCGGGAGCCCGGTTTCCGATCTGGAACGCGGCTTTCTGGAAGCCCGGAGCGTACCGGCGCTGCGGAGATCGAAAGTGACAGCAAAAAACGGTGTGCTGGTGCTGCAGCCGCAGCTGGAATTGCTGGAGGTGCGGCTGATGGTGATTGGGGGGTGAGGGGGTTGACGCTAAAGGGACGGAGCCGGAGCAGCAGGGGATTTTCTGTGACGGCTCGATAGGCGTTCCGAGGAGCCTCAATGCACGGCACTGCTCGCATGGGAGCTCGCATTGCCAGAGTCCCCTCTCCACATCTCACTCACGCCACAGAAAATCCCCTGCTGCTCCGGCTCCTGTTTACTGCAAACCATAAAAAATGCTATATAGCTGTTTGCACTAATCCATTTTTTTGATATTTATTGAAAAGAACTTATATATTTTAAAAAAACTTGCGGATGTCAGGCGGCGGCATGTAGTCCTGTTCTGAGCGGACTTTGGGGGACGCACTTAGCGGAGATGAAATCCACTGCCTACGCAGACTTGAACGCGAACGCCCTTTTCGCGTGCTAGTCGGAGTTGGCAGTTAGTTCAGCGCCGCGTTGTCCCGTCCGCACAGAACAGGACTGCATGCTACCGCCGTCCCATTAGCCATACTGCATGACGCCGCCGTCCCCTCAGCAACAACCCAACAAGCCGCCGGACATCCACTTCGGCTGCCCCATCACCTATTTTCCTGTAAAAACACCCGCAACACTTGAATTACACCCATTTCTTGTTTATAATGGTATCATAAAGTTTTCATCAAACAGAATGGAGGATATACACATGGCTAATTTGGATATGTTTTCACTGGAGGGCAAGACCGCCCTTGTTACAGGCGCCAACACGGGGCTTGGACAGGGTATCTGCGTGGCTTATGCAAAGGCGGGGGCAAATGTGGTCGGCGTTGCCAGGAGAAGCTGTCAGGAAACGGCGGAAAAGATCGCCGCTTTTGACGGAAGTTTTAAGGAAGTGATCGCCGACCTGTCGGACACTTCCGTGATCCCGCAGATCGTGGAAGAGGCGGAAAAGGCATTTGGCCGTGTGGATATTCTGGTAAATAACGCGGGGATCATCAAGAGATGCGACGCGGTGGACGTGACGGAAGAGGACTGGGACGCGGTGATCGACATCAATGAGAAAATGGTGTTCTTCCTGTGCCAGGCTTTCGCCAGGAAGTGGCTGGCTGACCAGAAAGGCGGCAGGATCATCAATATCGCCTCCATGCTCAGCTATCAGGGCGGTATCCGGGTTCCCGCCTACACTTCCAGTAAGAGCGCCATCATAGGCCTGACCAGGGAACTTGCCAACGAGTGGGCAAAGCATAATATCAATGTGAACGCCATCGCGCCCGGCTATATGGCGACCAACAACACGCAGAATTTAAGAAGTGACGAACAGCGCAGCGAGGAGATCCTTTCCCGGATCCCTGCGGGACGCTGGGGCACTCCTGAAGATATCGCAGGCGCGGCAATCTTCCTGGCTTCGGACGCCGCCGCTTATGTACATGGATTTACGCTGGCTGTTGACGGCGGCTGGCTGGCACGCTAACAGCGTGGAAAGAACTTCTAAAGTCGTCCCATCATTGGATGGGACGCCAAGAAGTTCTAAATTCCACGCGGAAGAATGCCCAGGCGAACAAATTCGCCTGGGCATTCTTCTCAGCGTCTTTCAAGTCTATTGTCTTCCCGAAAGTTTTCAGGTCTTCTGAAAAGCAATTCTCGGGCTTCCGTCTGCCAGGGTGATCCTGCCGCAGTATCGGAAGCCTGATTTTTTCAACAGCCCCTGCATGGGCTTATTGTCATCGTGGGTATCAATGCGGATATTTCCGGTCTGTTCAAAGGCCCATTTCAGGCAGAATGATGCCGCGCCCCGGACGCCCTCCGCAGAGGCGATCCGGTGGACTACCCCGTAAGGCTCGTCGTTCAGCCAGCTTCCCTCCCTGATCTCCCGGTAAGTGGGATCCTCCTCCCTGGCAAAATAGAACACACAGAGAATCCTGCCATCTTCCACACAGATATGGCACTTTTTTTCCGCAATATCCTGTTTTACCCGCTCTGTCGGGGGATAGGTATTCCCCCACTGCGTGGGATTGCCGTTCTGCGCCATGAATTTCCTGGCATGGGCGTAGATCGCCAGTATTTCCTCCAATGCGTCTCCGGACGCCTGTCTAATCTCCATATATTACCTCGATGCTGTGGAGCATGGTGGTGTTCTGCCAGCCTCCGGTGCCGGGCGTCCCCGTGTGCCAGACCAGGATCCCGCCATGGGGATTCCCTGACACCTCCGCCTCCAGTTTTACTTTCTGAACGTACTTTTTTTCCTGGCTTCCTGTGGAATGTCGTATCGGCTGCGGCGTTTCCGTGGCGGCTGTGGCTGTCAGCTTCTTCCCCTCCAGCGCAATCCTTATGGTACAGCCTGTAAGGAAACAGGTCGTCATCTGCAATTCAGTGAGATACCGGCTCCTGCCGTTTTCATACTCCACCAGCGCCATTGCCACGGCGTCGGAAGCCTCTTTGATGCGGATGACCCGCAGGGCGTAGCCTGTCAGCCTCTCCGTGTCGAACTTGATCCCCAGATCCATGTACTGCCCTGCGCTGCCAAAGCCCTGTCCCGCTGTCTTTGCAGGATCCGCCTGCACCGTCATACGCATATCGCCGTCGTGGGAATTTACGGGGGTATAGCGCAGCCGCGCGCCCTGGGTATTCTGATACAGACCCGCGCCTATACTGCCGTTTCCCGTTTTCCCATACTTCCATGCCGGGACGCTCCCATCCATCTTCCAGCTGCCGAAAGTGGCGGAGTCCGCTTCAATATCCTCCGGTTTTCCGCAGTCAAATGTCCACCTGCCCTTTGGGACTGTCAGCTGATTTTCCTCAGGAAGTTCGGAAAAATCCGTAAACAGGCGGTTCCTGTCCACATCCGCCCCTCCCACGGGCTCCGCCGTGACAACCGATACCGCTTCCCCTGCCAGGCTTCCCGTGACCCTGGGCCGAATCACCGCTTTCAGGCGCCTGCCCTCATCAGCCGCCGTCAGATGATAAATCCTCAGAGGACTGCCCGGTCTGGATACGCCGCAGAGTATTCCGTCCGTTTCCTCCGAAACACCGCCTGCCAGTTCCGTCCCATGCAGCGCCTCCGTGCTGTTTTCTTCCCCGCAGACACCATCTGTTCCCACCGCATGTTCCGACATACTTTGTCCGCACGCCGCCCTCTCACTGCCGTCACCGCACCTGTACCAGCGGATCTCCGATACGTCCGCCCTCTCCGTGACAGAAAGTCCGTATTCCAGGGTCAGCGTTTTCCCGCTTTTCCTGATAAAGGGCTCCTGCACAAACCCGGGCGCCTGCAATAAATACGGTTCCACCGTGATCTCCGCTGCCGCTTCCAGGCCGCTCTCCGTGCAGGCATGAACCACTGCTTTCCTGGTTTCCGCGCCGTGATTGCAGCCCTCCGCCACGCAGCAGTCATCCCCCTCCTGCCGTATCTTCACAAAAGGGGCATCTTCCTCCTCCACAAAGAAACGCACTCTTTCCCTGCATTCCTCATGGGAAAATAAGTATGCTTTCGCCGTAAGCGTTACCGCAGCTTCCCCCGACACAACCGCCGCCTGATCCGGCGTGATCGTGAGCAGCGTGGGAATCCCCGTTTTTCCGGCGTTCTTTGCCTGTGCCAGCACCCCCATGGGATCCCAGCCGTCGCTGCCTCCCAGCAAATTACCCACATTGACGAAGCGCTGCCCGTCCTGCTCAAAAAAGTATGCCTCCAAAGCCTTTTTCCCCTGCAGCTGCACAGTCTCCGGCGCGTTCTCCCCGCCCAGGGTCACGGGCTGACCGTTCCGGCTGACCTGATACTGATAGCATTTTAAAGAGGCCTTCGGATATTTGGTCCAGCCCAGTTCCACACCGTCCAGGGTAAAATAGCTACAGTCGATCAGCGCCACGGGACCGCCCTCTTTCGTCAGGTATTGGTATCCTTTCCTGTCATCGCTTTCCTGCGCAATTACATCCTCCCGATACCTTGTCGGATTCCAGTCCGGCCTCTGCCTGCCATATTTTCCGACCCCGCTGGAGAACGAGCAGCCTATGAACACATCCCCCGTTCCCGTCGCCTGATAGATGGGACGTCCGCCGTAGAACTCAAAAATGCAATCCACATACACCGCGTTGCCGTTCAGGGCGTCGTCAGTACTCTCAAATTGACAACCCACGTACAATGCCCGCTCCGCGCCGCAGACGGGATTGAGGTTCAGACGCCCCTCAAACACACAGTTTTTCGCATAAAGCTTTTCTCCCTGTTGAATGGCGATCTGCGCCTGGGTAACCGCGCCCGTCCGTTTCCCATGCCATAGGTACGGATTTAAGTCGTACTCCAGATCGATGCTGCAATAATTTCCCAGGGTAAGGTCAGAGAGATATAATTCCTCCACCTGAAAATGGATCATGGTATAATTGCCATTGCAGGCATGGGACTGCCCCCTGTTCCCCGCAATCACCACATCATTGGGGGACTCGCCGAGTCCCACCATATGCAAGGCCTTACAGTTTACATACATGCCAAAAGGAAGGGCATACCCCTCCCTTTTCTGCATCACGTCCTCTGCGTCCGGATCGTCGATCCAGTAGACATTGGGCATCATATAGATTGTGGCCGGATCCCCCGGACGTCCCATGGAAAGTTCCGGCGCGCTGAAAGCCTCCCGGATATCGCGATACCGGTGCGACCCGGCGGCCGTTTCCCCGTCTGTGAGGCGGCTGTCCAGCAGGATCGTCCTCTCATCCAATTTCCGAAACTCACCCTTATAAAGGAATCCGTTATCCGTCAGGTTAACCTTTATCTGATTCCACGCCTGAAGCAAAAACTCTTCTTCCGCCACTTCAAAAGCCTCCCATTCCTCACGCTGTCAGTTCACCGCAATACCGTTCCTCAAAGCGTTCCACATGCATGGGTCTTGCGAAATAGAATCCCTGGAACATATCGCAGCCCACTTTCATCAGGAAGTCCACCTGCTCTTTCGTTTCAACGCCCTCCGTTATGACGGGCATACCCAGTTCCTTGGACATGGTAATGATATTTTTCAAAATGGTGGTACTCCTTTTCACGTTCTTGGTCTCCTGCAGGAAGATCATATCGATCTTCAGAATATCCGCATGGATATCTTTCAGCATACCCAGCGAGGAGTAGCCGCTTCCAAAGTCGTCGATCTCGATCTCATACCCCAGGGCATGCAGTCCGTCCAGGGTCTTCATATTCTCCTGGATATTTTCCATCAGAGCCGATTCCGTGATCTCCAGCTTCAGTTTCTTGATATCAAAATCATATCTCTTTGCCAGTTCCCGGAACGTATCGCAGATATCCAGGTAATAAAAGTCCTTTGTTGATATGTTCACGGAAATGGAATATTTCTCCATGCCGCACTTCTTCCATTCTTCCAGCTTCCTGGCGGCGCTCTCCCACATATACAGATCCAGCTTATGGATCAGGCCGGCTTTCTCCAGGGTGGGAATAAATAAACCGGGGCTGACCATGCCTTTTTCAGGATGGATCCAGCGCACCAGAGCCTCCGCTCCCACAGTACTGTTATCATTGGCTATCTGGGGCTGCAGGAACATATGGAACTGCCTTTCCGCCAGGGCATCGTCAAATTCACCCAGCACCTCTTTTTCTTCTATAATGTGCTCCAGCAGTTCATCCTGATAAAAACAGATGGACTGCCCGTAACTGCCCCGCATGGTATCAATAGCCATGATCGCCTTGTCATACATGGTCCACACAGGCTCCGTTACATCCTTGATCTCATAGACGCCGATATAATAATGCAGCTTGAAAGAACTCACCAGGTTCAGATTTCTGAGCGCTTCTATCTGCTCGTAAACTTCTTCCTCATGGAACCTGGCTTTCGGCATCAGCATACAGAACTTATCCGCAAAGATGCGGGCGGTAACCGTCCTTTCATCCAGGGCGTCCCTGATCATCCCGGCCTGGGCGATCAGAAGCTGATCCCCCACGTCCGCGCCGTAAAGTTCATTGACCAGCTTGAAATCCTTAATATTCGAACACACCATATAGTAGGGTTCCTGCACGTCGGCAAGCATTTTTCCCGCTTCTTCCTCGAAAGCGTTCCTGTTCAGCAGCCCTGTCAGCATGTCATGAGTGGTCCTGTATTGTTCCTCCTTAAATTTCCGCACTACTTCCGTGCGGTTCTCAAACTGGAAGCAGCTTCCCAACTCCCTGCCTTTCTCATCCATGAACCGCTGATAGGTAACGTAGATGTACATTTTTTTGCCATCCCGCATGATCGTCTGCTCTTCACCGATGATCTTCGCATCATTTCCCTTATGCTCCGTCTCCCATTTGGCCAGGTATTTCTCCGCGATGTCATCGATCTCCCCGGAATCAGGGAAAAACTTCTCCGCCACGGCATTTACGCCGATACAATTTCCGCCGTCATCATAGGCGATAAAACCGATCATGGAATCTCCCACGATCGTGGAATGCATCTTTTCCAACAGCGCCTTGGGCGACGCATACAAAGTGAAATAACATACTGATATTGCCATGGAAGCATACAGGATAACGGAATAATCAAATTTGGCGTTCATGGCAGAACACACGATATTTAATCCTGCCACACCCGCCAGCTGTATCAGGATCCCGGCATATCTTTTCTTATACATGGAAGGCGCTTTCATAAGGCGGTATGTGAGAATCACCAGGCTATACATCACAATGGCATAAACAAAGAAAACATGGACGTAATGCATCGGTTTAAGCTGTATATCCCAGTAAGTCAGCTTCAGCCTGTGGTCCACCGCCGCTTCCAGTTCAAACATATGACGGGTGAACGTATTGACGATCAGGGAAATGGAATCCAGCCCCGCCAGAAAACCAATGATACGCCGGGGCAGCCCGGAGGGCGGTTCCACCCTTGTATAGGCTACGGTAAATAACAGCAGGTACACTACCAGCCAGTCCGTGGACAGAAAGTACAGTCCATCCAGAAAAAGCGCCAGTCTGTAATGTCCCGCCGGAACCAGGATAAACGCCGTATAACACACTGCCGTGACAATGGCCATCCAGACCAGATACACCACATTACGGCGGTTCCGGACATTTTTCTTTCCGGAAGCCACCACACAGACAACCATGCTCAATATTAGCAAAACCAACAGAATTACCAACGTCTGGAACATATCTTTACCTCTTTGGATCAATAATTCTCCGCGCTCACCTCAAAATAACTCTGGGGATGGTTGCAGGTCGGACATACCTCAGGAGCGCTGGTTCCCACCACAATGTGTCCGCAGTTGCGGCACTCCCAGACTTTCACTTCGCTCTTCTCGAACACTGCCGCCGTCTCGATATTTTTTAATAACGTGCGGTATCTTTCCTCGTGATGCTTTTCAATGGCGCCCACGAGCCTGAACTTCTTCGCCAGTTCCGGAAAACCTTCCTGCTCCGCTGTTTTCGCGAACCCCTCGTACATATCTGTCCACTCATGGTTCTCGCCGTCCGCAGCCGCCCCAAGGTTCGCCGCCGTATCCCCGATGCCGTTCAGTTCCTTGAACCACATCTTGGCATGTTCTTTCTCGTTGTCGGCAGTCTTTAAGAACAGGGATGATATCTGCTCATATCCCTCTTTCTTTGCCACGGAGGCGAAATAAGTATATTTATTCCTCGCCTGTGACTCACCGGCAAAAGCCGCCTCCAGATTTTTCTCCGTCTGTGTTCCCGCGTACTTGTTCATTGCTTTTTCCTCCTGTTTTCCCACTTTTATAAGGGTTTAAAATCGCTTGCCGGGTGCTTGCACCATGGGCAGATAAAGTCCGCCGGAAGCGTATCTCCCTCGTAGATATAACCGCACACCGTGCAGATAAAGCCCTTTTTCTTTTCCTGGGGCTGGGGCGCTGTCTTGATGTTCTTCTGGTAATACGCATATGTCACGGAAGCGTCCTCCGACAACACGGCGCAATCCGTCACATCCGCCAAAAACAGCGTATGCGTCCCCAAATCCGTGGCGGAGACCACCCTGGCGGAAATATAGGCGTTACACTCGCTGGCGATGTAAACAATGCCGTTTGCGCTCCGCTGATATTCCACGGCTTCCAGTTTGTCCGTATCCGCCCCGCTCTGGAATCCCCAGTGCTTATAGGTGTCAAATCTGGAATGCTCCGTCAGTATTGACACATTGAACTCTCCGGTCCTGGCGATCATATCATGGGTATAATTGTTTTTATTCACCGCCACAGTGATCCGGTTGGGCTCTGTCGTCACCTGGGTCACCGTATTCACAATACACCCGTTATCTTTTTCGCCCTCTTTGGCCGTCAGAATGAACAGCCCATAAGTCAGTTGATACATTGCTTTCTTATCCAAGATATTTCCCTCCGTTATTTTAAATATAATTCATCAGCCACTTTGTACCGGTCAGCGCGTTCATCTCGATCAGTTTCACATATTCGTCCCTCGGGTCTTCGCCTGTATAGGCGCATTTCATGGCAATCGAACGGATAGCGCTTCCGAAATGCGGATGCTTCGAACCCAGGTCAAAAAGCTGGTTCAGGGTTATCTTGATCGGCCGGGCGTCAAGAATCCCGTTAAACACGACCTCCGCAGTATTGATCTTAAAATCTTTCACAAACATATCCCGCCAGTCGTCATAAGAACACCCCTGCTTCTGCCCCTCGATCATGTACCAGATGCTGTCAGGATACGGAGTGCGAAGTTCCTTGTATTTGCCGCCAAACACCCTCATAGATCCATCCCCCTTATATCATTTTATCTGGAATCCACTTCATTTTACCACAAATACTATTTTCTTTCCACCTATAAAAAAGAAAGATTCCTTTCTTGAAAGATTCCTTTCCTGAAAGATTCCTTTCTTGAAAGATTCCTTTCTTGAAAGATTCCTTTCCTGAAAGATTCCTTTCCTGAAAGTTTCAGTTCTCCCCCATCTTCACCAGCTTAGCCGCCTGATCGGCCGCAATGCAGGCGTCCAGTATCTCCTGGATATCGCCGTTCATCACCTTGTCCAGCTTGTAGATGGTAAGGCCGATCCTGTGGTCGGTGACACGACCCTGGGGAAAATTATAGGTACGGATCTTCTCGGAACGGTCTCCCGTACCGATCTGGCTCCTCCGCATCTCCGCCTCCGCGTCATGCCTCTGCTGCTGCTCCATATCATAAAGCTTTGCCTTGAGCAGGGCAAAGGCCTTTGCCTTATTCTGTATCTGGGACTTCTCCGTCTGGCTGTAGACCACGATACCGGTGGGATAATGGGTCAGACGCACCGCGGAATCCGTGGTATTGACACACTGTCCGCCGTTTCCGGACGCACGCATGACGTCGATCCTGATGTCTTTCTCGTCAATGACGATATCGATATCCTCATCCACCTCAGGCATCACGGCCACGGAGATCGTGGAGGTATGGATACGTCCGCCGCTCTCTGTCTCAGGAACACGCTGCACACGGTGTACGCCGCTCTCGTACTTCATTTTGGAATAAGCGCCCTGTCCGGTGATCATGAACTGCACTTCCTTCATTCCGCCGATACCGATCTCGTCCGCATTCAGCGTTTCCACTTTCCACCGCTGGCTCTCCGCGTAATGCACATACATACGATAGATTTCCGCCGCAAACAGCGCCGCCTCATCCCCGCCTGCACCTGCACGGATCTCCACGATCACATTCTTTTCATCGTTGGGATCCTTGGGCAGAAGCAGGATCTTCAGTTCCTGCTCCAGTTCCTCGATGCGCTTTCTGCTGTCGCCGAGGGTTTCCTTGATCATCTCGCGCATCTCCTCGTCATTCTCCGCCTCCAGCATCTCCAGCGAATCCTCTACATCCTGTTTACACTTCTTATATTCCGTATACGCCTCCACCACAGGGGTCAGGTCGCTCTGCTCCTTCATCAGCTTACGGAAACGCTCCTGATTATTGGTTACCGTAGGTTCGTGGAGTTCGCTTAAAATCTCCTCAAAACGAATCAGTAAATCGTCTAATCTGTCAAACATTTTATCATCTCCATTCCAGTTCCGTCTCTGCACTACAGCGCCCCTGCTCTGAAAGAAATTTCATCTGCAAAAAACGCAGCTGAAAATTTCTTTCGGGCGCTTCCGTTCCGAGACTGTTTATTTCAATTGCCGTTTACGGCAATTTGTTCCGGTCTCTTCACTTCAGCGCCCTTGAACTGAAAGGAATTTCCCCTGCAAAAAACGCAGCTGAAAATTTCTTTCATGTGCCTTGGCACATTGCGCTTACCGTTCCGAGGCTGTTTATTATTCCAGTTCCGCCTGCGGCAATTTGTTCCTCACATATGGCGCAGGACGCCGGACACCACTCTGTCCAGACCCGCGTAATCTTTTGTGATCTGAATCTCCCCGAAACCGTTTCGGGAAAGGATCTCGCTGACCGCCGCTCCCTGGCTGCAGCCGATCTCATAGAACAGCATGCCGCCCGGTTTCAGATATTTTCTGCATTCTTCCGTGATCTTATGATAAAAGTAAAGCCCGTCCGCCCCACCATCCAGCGCGTTCACAGGCTCATGGTCACACACCTCCGGCATCAGGCTCCCAATGTCGCCGCTGGGGATATAGGGCGGATTGGACACGATCACGTCAAACATTCCCTCCACTGCCTCGAACAGGTCGCTCTCCAGGAAACGCACCTGCTCATCCGGCGCAAGCAGCTTCCTGGCATTTTCCTCCGCCACCGCCAGCGCTTCCGGGGAGATGTCCGCTCCCAGGCCGGTACAGTCGTTGGAATACCGCAGCAGGCTGATCAGGATGCATCCCGACCCGGTGCACATATCCAGGATGTCCATGCCGTCCCGCAGTTCCCGCAGCGCTTCCTCCACCAGGATCTCCGTGTCCTGCCTGGGGATCAGCACATGGCTGTCAACCTGAAATTCCAGCCCCATAAAGTCCTGCACCCCGGTAAGGTGCTGCAAAGGGATCCGCTGTGCCCGCTTTCCGATTATGGCCAGGTATGCATCCTCCTGTTCAGGAACCATTTCCCTGTCGCCATGCGCCAGCAGGTCATTGCGGTTTGTGCCGCACACATACTCCAAAAGCAGCCTGGCATCCAGTTCGGACTCCTGGATTCCTGCCTCCGCTAAGGTTCTTTTCCCTTTTTCATAACATTCCCCGTAATTCATATGTTTTCAGCATCCCCGTCCGGGTTCTCTGTCTCCCACTCCTGAAATTCCCCGTCGCCCGCTTCCTCTTCCATCCAGTCCGAAGCCTCGTCGGCGTCATTTTCCTGTTCCTCATAAACGGGCGTATTTCCATCCATCCAGGACTCATCCACCTCGTAACCAAAATTATCATATAAATACTGTCTCCAGTCAAAGACCGCTTCCACCGCCGCTATGGCAACCTCCGCCATGCTCTCGTCCGGCTCTTTCGTGGTCATTCTCTGGATCAGCATACCGGGAGCGGAAAGGATGCGGACAAGGATATTATTGCTCCTGCCCGCCAGACGGATGATCTCATAGGAAATCCCCGCCACTACGGGCATCAGCAGGATACGCAGAAGCACTTTCTGAACCACGCTGTCCACCCTGATGAAGAAAAAGAGTATGATGCTCACAAAAAAAACAAAAAAGAGAAAGCTGGTGCCGCATCTTCTGTGCAGCCTGGAACTGCGCATCACATTGTGAACCGTGAGCGGCCTGCCTTTCTCCACGCAGTTGATACATTTATGCTCAGCCCCATGATATCTGTACAGGCGTTTGATATCTTTCATGGCGCTGATTCCCCATACATATAAAATAAAGATGAGAATGCGGATCGCCCCCTCGATGATCGCCATCAGCGACTCGTTCCTCAAATATCCCCTTAACAGGGATGCAAGGAAATACGGGAGTACCACAAAAATACCCACCGCCATGACGACCGCAGCCACTGTGACCAGGGCGTTTACAATCTTCTCTCCGCCTCCGCCGCCTGTCTGATCCGTCTTGCCTGTTTCCTCGTCCTCTTCCTCATAAAAAGATGCGGAATAATTCAGCACCCGCATGCCCAGGATCATGGAGTCGATAAAATTAAAGATCCCGCGGATAAAGGGAATCTCCTTTATTTTACTGCCATGCAGGACTCCCTGGTAATTCTCCAGTTCCACACTGATCTCACCATTGGGTTTCCTGACTGCCACGGCATATTTTTCACTGTTTTTCATCATAATGCCCTCCAGGACGGCCTGTCCGCCGATCCCGGAATAACGGCTGTTTTTTCTTCTCGCCATGATTCCTCCGATTTTGTTATGTTTCCCACAAACTTCACGAGCAGACCAAAAAAGGTTGAGATACAGCATCTCAACCTTTCCTGACTTCTTATTTAACGCCGTATTTCCTGTTGAACTTCTCGATACGTCCATCGGCTCTGGCTGTTTTCTGCTGGCCAGTATAGAACGAATGGCACTTGGAGCAAACTTCCACGTGAATCTCAGGTTTTGTGGAACCGGTCACGAAAGTATTGCCGCAGTTGCAGGTTACGGTTGCCTGATAATACTGGGGATGGATACCTTCTTTCATCTCTTTCACCTCTCTATGATAATTGCATGTATGTTTGTTCTCATCCGCACTGCTTATGGAACCACAAACAGCGGTATTATTGTAACATATGGTCTGTACCCTTGCAAGTCCTTTTTCATAACTTTTAAATAAATTTATTCTTCTTGACCAGCTGGACAAATTCATTGTTGTTCCGTGTTTTGGAAAACATATCCAGAATACGATCCGTAGCCTCGTCAGGCTTCAGTCCGTTCAGCGCTTTCCTCATGATATTGATGGCATCCAGTTCCTCGCTGCTTAGGAGCAGATCCTCTCTTCTGGTGCTGGACTTGGCCAGATCGATGGCGGGGAAGATCCGCTTCTCGGAAAGCTTGCGGTCCAGCACCATCTCCATGTTGCCGGTTCCCTTAAATTCTTCATACACCACATCGTCCATCTTGCTTCCTGTCTCCACCAGCGCTGTCGCAAGGATCGTCAGGCTTCCGCCCCCGCGCATATTTCTTGCCGCGCCGAAAAACCGCTTGGGCATATGCAGGGCTGCAGGATCCAGACCGCCGGAAAGAGTACGCCCGCTGGGGGGCACTACCAGATTGTACGCCCTGGTCAGACGGGTAATGCTGTCCAACAGGATCACCACATCTTTCTTATGCTCCACCAGACGCTTTGCGCGCTCGATCACCATCTCGGAAACCCTCTTGTGATGCTCCGGCAGTTCGTCAAAAGTGGAGTAGATTACTTCCACATTATCCCCCACAATAGCCTCCCTGATATCCGTAACTTCCTCGGGACGTTCATCGATCAGCAGGATCAGCATGTGCATATGGGGATTGGAGCGCAGGATGGACTTTGCCACCTCTTTCAGCAAAGTGGTCTTGCCGGCCTTGGGCGGGGACACGATCATACCTCTCTGTCCCTTGCCCACGGGGCTCACCAGATCCATTGCCCTCATGGCTATGCTGCATCCGGGCGTCTCCAGCTTGATCCTCTCGTCCGGAAAGATGGGCGTCATATCCTCAAAATTCATCCGTTTCGCAGATTCCTCAATGGTATATCCGTTGATGCTGCGGATGAACAACAGGGCGCTGAACTTCTCCTGCTGTGTCTTGATTCTCTTATTTCCCTTTAAAATATCACCTGTTTTTAATCCAAATCGGCGGATCTGGCTGGGCGCCACATAGACGTCGTGGTCTCCGGGCAGGTAGTTCTCACAGCGGATAAATCCGTATCCGTCCGGCATGACTTCCAGGATACCGCTGGCCTCCTCGCCGCTGTCCAACTCCTTGGGATAATTCTTTTCATCATAAACTTCGTTTACCCGGGCAGGACGGGGTGCCTGTGCAGCATCCGGCCTGGGCGCGCTGTCGCTGCGCTGGGTGTTGCTGGCCTCCGCGCGGTAATTGCTTTCATTCCGTACTCCCTGCGCCGCAGGCGCATCCGGTTTCCTGGGCGCCGGACGGCGGACAGGTTCGCTCCTGACCTCTTTCTGGGGCTCGCTCTTAGTCTCTTTCTTGGCCTCTTCCAACTGTTTCAGTCTCTCATCCTCCGCCAGCATAGCCTCCACCAACTCGGCTTTTTTCATGGCTGAGGTTCCTTTCAATCCGCGGACCTTCGCAAGTTCTTTCAGCTGTACAAGCGCCAATGATTCATATTTTTCTTTCATAAATTCCCTCCGATTTTTAAAGCCGTAAAAACCATCCATAAAATATATCGCCGCATGTCTATGGTGGGGTACTGGCAAGATGTGTCATGGACGTGATTCCTTGACTTCATGATTGACGTATCATGCTCTCATTTACATTATAGTACAAAGTCGTCAAAATAGGAAGCATTATTTTTCTTTTTCTTTCATAAAAAGTATTCCGGCTTTACACATTTCGTTTCATTCGCTATAATGATGGTGAAATAGCCAACAGAGTCATTTCAAAAAAACAGCGAAAGGATGATCTAGGCAATGTCAGATAAAGAACTGATCATAATAACGATTGACAGGTATGCGGAACTCCAGCGCATTAAACAGTCAAACGGTACTCAGGAGAACAGGGAACTCGATTATGCGATCCGGTTGACCGTGGCGAAATTATCGTCCCTGGGAGTCAATGTGGAAGAAATCACTCTTTAAACCAAAAAGAAAGAGGTACTGTCATGACAACGAACGAAAAAGCCCTTAAGATGCACGAACAATGGAACGGCAAGCTGGAGACCGTATCCAAAACGCCCGTAAAGACCCGGGAGGATCTGGCCATCGCCTATACCCCCGGCGTGGCGGAACCCTGCAAAGTCATAGCCGAAGATCCGGAAGCTGCTTACAGATATACCATGAAAGCCAACACCGTGGCTGTTGTATCCGACGGAAGCGCAGTCCTGGGCCTTGGCAATATCGGCCCCCGCGCCGCCATGCCCGTCATGGAGGGAAAGGCCGTCCTGTTCAAGGAATTCGGCGGCGTCAACGCGGTGCCCATCTGCCTGGACACACAGGATACCGAGGAGATCATCAAGGCGGTCACATGGCTGGCCCCCGGGTTCGGCGGCATTAACCTGGAGGATATCTCCGCCCCCCGCTGCTTTGAGATCGAGGAGCGGCTGAAAGCCACCCTGGATATCCCCGTATTCCATGACGACCAGCACGGCACCGCCATCGTGGTTCTGGCCGGGATCATCAACGCCCTGAAAGTGGTAAATAAGAAGAAAGAAGACTGTAAAGTGGTGGTAAACGGGGCGGGCAGCGCCGGCGTGGCCATCACCAGGCTGCTCCTGACCTATGGTTTCCCCAATATCGTCATGTGCGACAAGGTGGGGATCGTATCCGGATCCACCCAGGGGCTCAACTGGATGCAGCAGAAAATGGCGGAAGTAACGAACCTGGACAACGAGACCGGCTCCCTGGCGGATGCCCTGAAAGGCGCCGACATCTTTGTAGGCGTTTCCGCCCCCAATATTGTGACCCCCGAGATGGTGGCCTCCATGAACCATGACGCGATCCTGTTCGCCATGGCCAATCCCGTTCCCGAGATCATGCCCGATGCGGCCAAGGCCGCAGGCGCCCGGGTGGTGGGCACGGGGCGCAGCGATTTTCCCAACCAGGTCAACAATGTGGTGGCTTTCCCCGGTATTTTCAAGGGCGCCCTGGAGGGACGCGCCACCCAGATCACGGAGGAAATGAAACTGGCGGCTGCCAATGCCATCGCCGGCCTGGTGCCTGACGAGGAGTTAAACGAAGACAACATTATGCCGGAAGCCTTCGATCCCAGGGTTGCCGAACTGGTAGCCCAGGCAGTAAAATCCCATATCCGATGAGCGGGCGTCACGAAGAAAACCTGCCCAAACCCTCTGCGGACGAACGCACCCCCATCGCCAGGCATTCCGACGAGGCTGCGCCGGACTGGCACGGCAAACTTTATTACTCCCTGGATGCATGGTGTAAAAATACACTGCGCCGCAAATGCTACAAAGTAGCCCTGAATGCCCACATGACCTGCCCCAACCGGGACGGCTCCAAAGGCACTCGGGGCTGTGTCTTCTGCAGCGCGGGCGGAAGCGGTGAGTTCGCGGTCTCCGCCATGGGCCGTTCCGTGGCGGAGCAGCTTGCGGAGGGCGAGGCGCTCCTTGCCCGGAAAGTAACGCTCTCCCAGGATCATCCCTGTATCATCGCGTACTTTCAGGCCTATACGAACACTTACGCGCCCGTGGAATATCTGGAACGGATCTTTTCACAGACTTTATCCTCGCCCAGGGTGTGCGGCATCTCCATCGCCACCAGGCCGGACTGCCTGCCGGAGGAAGTACTGGCTCTCCTGTCCGCCCTGAAAGACCGCTTTCCGGACAAATTCATCTGGATAGAACTGGGTCTGCAGACCATTCATGAGACCACCGCGCGATTAATCCGGCGGGGATATGACCTGGCCTGTTTCGAAGATGCTTTCCAAAGGCTGCGGGAACTGGAAATTCCGGTCATCCTCCACACGATCCTGTTCCTGCCGGGGGAATCCAGGGCGCAGATGCTGGAAACCGTTTCCTATGTGGACAGGCTCCGCCCTTTCGGCATAAAACTGCAGCTTCTGCATGTGCTGAAAGGCGCCGACCTGGCCGAACACTATGCCCGAAAGGAATTTCAGGTTCCGGACAGGGAAGAATATCTTGATATGGTCGTCGACTGTCTGGAGGGGCTTTCCCCCGAGATCGTGGTGCACCGTGTCACTGGGGACGGCCCCAAAAACATACTGATCGCGCCCCTGTGGAGCGCAGACAAACGCAGCGTACTGAACGGCCTGCATCGGAAACTCAAGGAACGCGGCTCCCTGCAGGGCTGCCGCAAAACACAGTCTCGGAACGAAAACACCCGGAGGGATTTTCAGACGTGAACACGGCTGAACAATCCCTCCCCTCACGGGTGCTGTAGTGCAGAGACGGAACTAAAATAAAAAACAGTCTCGGAACGGAAGCACCCGGAGGGATTTTCAGACGTGAACACGGCTGAACAATCCCTCCCCTCATGGGTGCTGTAGTGCAGAGACGGAACTAAAATAAAAAACAGTCTCGGAACGGAAGCACCCGGAGGGATTTTCAGACGTGAACACGGCTGAACAATCCCTCCCCTCACGGGTGCTGTAGTGCAGAGACGGAACTAAAATAAAAAACAGTCTCGGAACGGAAGCACCCGGAGGGATTTTCAGACGTGAACACGGCTGAACAATCCCTCCCCTCATGGGTGCTGTAGTGCAGAGACGGAACTAAAATAGAAAGGCGTACCATCATGGATTCCCTGACCATCAATAAACTAATTGTCCTCTATATGCTGAACCGCGTCAATTTTCCCATGACCAGGGCTCAGGTCAGCGACTTTATCCTGGAAAAAGATTATATGAATTTTCTTACGTTCCAGCAGGTCATCGGCGAACTGACAGAGGCAAAAATGATCTCCCCGAAAACCATACGGAACCGCACCCAGCTGTCCATCACCGAAGAGGGACGGAAAACCCTGAATTTTTTTGAGAATCATATCAGCGAAGCGATCAAAAAAGATATCAACTGTTATCTGAAAGAAAATGAATATGCCCTGCGCAACGAGATCTCCATACAGGGGGATTATTACAAATCCACTTCCGGGGAATATGAGGCGCATCTGGTGGCAAAAGACCGAGGCATCCGCCTTGTGGATATCACCCTGTCCGTGCCCTCGGAGGAAATCGCCTCCGCCATCTGTGACAACTGGCAGAAAAAGAACCAGGAAATTTATCAGTTCCTGGTTCAACAGCTTTTTTGACACGACGATTCCGCCATATGGCAATGTTATCATCCGCTTGACCCGATCATTCCGGCGCCGCCTCTCTTTTGATCTTCTGCATGTGCTCCCGTATCTTCGCCTCGTATCCGTTTCCCGACGGTTTGTAGAATTCCTGCCCGTTCAGTTCATAGGGCAGGTACTGCTGCCGCACATAATGATTCGGATAATCATGGGCATACTTATATCCCGTGCCGTGCCCCAGCTTTGCCGCCCCCTTGTAATGGGCGTCCTGCAGATGGGTGGGAATGGGCAGGTTCCCCGTCCGCTCCACCGCCTGCATGGCGCTGCCGATGGCCATGCACGCCGCGTTGCTCTTGGGGGCGCAGGCCACATAGCTTACGGCCTGGGAAAGGATGATCTGTGCCTCCGGCATCCCGATCCGCTCCACCGCCATGGATGCGTTGGTGGCAACCACCAGCGCGTTGGGATCTGCGTTTCCCACATCCTCCGCCGCGCAGATCATGATCCTGCGGGCAATGAAAGTCACGCTTTCCCCCGCATAGAGCATCCTTGCCAGATAATACACCGCCGCGTCCGGGTCGGATCCCCGCATACTCTTGATAAAGGCGGATACCGTGTCATAATGATTGTCCCCCGATTTGTCATAGCGCACCGCCCGCTTCTGGATACACTCCTGGGCCACCTCCAGCGTAATGTGGATCCTGCCGTCCCCGCTGCGGTTGGTGGTCATGATCCCCAATTCCACCGCGTTCAGGGCGTGCCTGGCGTCCCCTCCCGAGAGATCCGCCAGGAAATCCAGGGCGTCCTCCTCGATCACCGCGTTATAAGCCCCCATCCCCCGCTGGGAATCATTTACCGCCGTGCGGATCAGTTCTTTGATCCCTTCCATGGGAATGGGTTTCAGTTCAAAGATCACGGAACGGGAGATCAGCGCCCCGTTCACCTCAAAATAGGGATTCTCCGTGGTAGCGCCGATCAGGATCAGAGTGCCGTCCTCCACGAAAGGCAGAAGATAATCCTGCTGCCCCTTGTTGAACCGGTGTATCTCATCGATGAACAGGATCGTGCGCTTTCCGTACATGCCCTGCATATCTTTGGCTTTCGCCACCACTTCCTCCATATCCTTTTTCCCCGCCACCGTGGCGTTGATCTGGGTAAATTCCGCGCTGGTGGTGTTGGCAATCACTTTCGCCAGGGTGGTCTTACCCGTGCCGGGAGGCCCGTAAAAGATGATGGAACTGATCTTGTCCGCCTTGATGGCACGGTACAGCAGCTTATCCTTTCCCAGGATATGCTCCTGTCCCACCACCTCCTCCAACGTCCGGGGACGCATCCTGGCCGCCAGGGGGGATTCCTTTTCCATATTGGTAGTCCGCATGTATTCAAACAGATCCATTCTTGTCAGTCCTTTTATCGCTTTTATCTTTTCCTGTATTCGCTCACTTTTTCAGCGTCACCTTGTTCTCCCGCACTGTCACAGACTTTAAGCTGCGCAAAAAGCTGGAGATGCGGCTGTAGCCGAATTCTTTCAGGTCAAGCTGCCGGTATCTCTTGTGCAGTTCATCGTTCAGGGTAGAGAGATTGTCTATGACGCCGCCGCTCTTTTCGATCATCCGGCATATCTCCCGCTCCAGTTCCTCCTTGGTCAGGGAGGACTGCCTTTTTGCGTAAAGCTGGTTGTCGATCTTTACCACCTGGATGTCGGAAATTTTTTCCCCGATAAAGGTGCTCAGCTTAAAATAACCATAGTTACGCACATCAAAATCGGAGAACTTCTCGTTTAACTTGTTTCCGATCTGCGCCAGATCCACAAGTCCCTCGTCGTCCTGGTTGATCAGCGTCAGTATCACCTGTTTCACCTCCGCAATGGAAGTCACGTTCTGGTCGTCGGCGCTGCTCTCCGTCTCGCCTGCGCTCTTATTCTGCTCCGCCACCAGGTTCAGGTGGATGAACTTGTTACATGCCCTGGTCAGCGCCTGGGGCGTCTTGGACTCCCCCATTCCCAGCACGAACATATTCTCCTCCCGAAGCCGCATGGCAAGCCTGGTGAAATCACTGTCGCTGGTCACCAGACAGAAGCCCTGCACCTTATTTTTATAGAGGATATCCATGGCGTCGATGACCATGGCCATATCCGTGGCATTCTTCCCCGTAGTATAGGAAAACTGCTGCACAGGCATGATGGAATGCTCCAGCAGGATTCCCTCCGTCCATCCGTTGCTTTTGGACCAGTTGCCGTAGATCCGGCGGTAGGTGGACAGCCCGTAATTTTCCAGTTCCTCAAAGATTGTGGCGGCGTATTTCGAACTGATGTTGTCCGCGTCAATCAGCACCGCCAGCTGCATTTTTTCCAAATTTAACTCTGTTGTTTCTGCCATTTTATTCTCCTATTCCAGTACCGTCTCTTCACTACAGCGCCCAGATCATGGAAGAAATTTCCACCTGCAAAAAACGCAGCTGAAAATTCCTTCCATGTGCCTTGGCACATTGCGCTTCCGTTCCGAGACTGTTTTCAATTGCCGCTTGCGGCAATTTGTTCCGCTCTCTGCTTTTCTTTCCGCTACATTTTACTTGACAAAATCCGATGCTACAGTATAATGAAAATAGAACAGGACGTTGCCGATATGCGGTCAGCCCTGTTTAGTGAATCGAATCAAAAACCGAACCCGTCACTTGGCAGAGTGGCGGTTTCTACGTTTTAACACAATCGTTACAGTATACTGTCCGATATGTAATGTTATCCGCATACGCCTCACCCCCTTTCGGGTGCTTGGCCAACCGCCTGCCGTTCTGGCAACGTCCTTTACTCCTTGCGGAGTGAACTTCATTTTACTCTGCACGTCAGATTTTGTCAATCAACGCTTTTCCGTTTCATATACGCAATGTAACAGTTTGACCCCGATGGTATCCGGCGGCTTGTCGGTTTACGGCTGATGGGACTGCGGCGTCATGCAGTCCTGTAAGACATGCTGATCCTTTCCTGCAGAAAAACTTGCAGGAATCAGGCGGAGATGTGCTGCCCTGTTCTGAGCGGACTGTGGGGAGCGCCCTTAGCAGGGATGAAATCCACTGCCTACGCAGACTATGGCGCGAAGACGCAATTCGCGCCATAGGAACTGGCGCATACCTTCGCGACAGTTCCGTAGTCGGAGTTGGCAGTTAGTTCAGCACTGCGTTGCTCCGTCCGCACAGAACAAGGCAGCACATCTCCGCCGTCCCCTTAGCAGCAAACTTGCAAGCCGCCGGATACTATCATATCTGAACCGCTACTGCGCCATCTATCTCCTCCCCCAAAACCACACACACCCGGTACACCCCGGAGCCCGCCTCCGCCGTCAGCGTGCCGTTCCCGTCCACATGATACTCCACTCCGTCAAAGTCCTCCACAGAAGCCACATGCTCCAAACGGATATCCGCCGTGGTATTTGCGGGAATCTCATAGCTGACCTCCAGCCGGTTCCCGGTCAGCTTCCAGCCGCACTCCACCGTGCCGTACTGCGACTCATACCGCCCGGTGACAAAGCCCAGCCCTCCCCCGGGCCGGGGATACAGCAGGGACCTGCGATAGCCCGGCGCGCGCTCCTGGATCTCCAGTCCCGCCATCACCCTGACCATCCACTCACCCACCGCGCCGTAGGCATAATGGTTAAAGGAATTCATATCGGGGCTCCACATGCTTCCATCGGGCTTAATGCCGTCCCAATGCTCCCAGACCGTGGTCGCCCCCTGCCTGACCTGATACAGCCAGGAAGGGAAATCATCTTTCAGGAGCAGTTCATAAGCCTCTTTCAGATGACCGTTCCCGCTGAGCGCATGAAGAAAATAGGGCGTCCCCACAAATCCCGTCACCAGATGCCCGTTCTCCTTTGTCAGAAGTTCCAGCAGTTCCCTGACCGTCTGCTGCCTGTACTCCTCCGGCGTCAGGCCAAAGCACAGGGCAATGATATGCGCCGTCTGGGTCTGTACTTTCATCCCCTTTGTGGCAGGGTCAAACCAGGTTTCCCCAAAGCCTCTCCTGATCCGCTCCGCCAGCGCGCCGAAAGAAGCGGCATCCTCCGCAGCCCCCAGGATCTCCGCTATTTTGGCAAAGATTCCCGCAGAATAAGCGTAGTACGCAGCGCAGGTCAACTCCGTGGGAGTGGCGCCGTAATAGCTGCCATCCTCCGCGTCCAGCGCCACCCAGTCGCCAAACTGCAGCTTATAATTCCAGGCAATGCCGTCCCCATGGGATTCCATAAAACGAATCCAGGCTTTCATGCTCTCATACTGATCCCTCAGGATCTGCTCGTCCCCGAACGTAAGGTAAAGGTTCCAGGGATTCAGCACCGCCACATCCGCCCATGCCGCCGCGGAATGGGTACCCTGGCTCAAAAGCCAGTCCTCCACCTTTCCGATATAGGGCGTGATGATATCCGGCACCACATGGGGCACGCCGCCCTCGGAGGTCTGGTCCGCCGCCACATCCCGGAGCCATTTTTCATAAAAGAGGTATGTGTCCATAATGTAGCTTGCCGTCCTGCAGAAGATCTGTGCGTCCCCTGTCCAGCCCAGACGCTCGTCCCTCTGGGGACAGTCCGTGGGAATGTCCAGGAAATTGCTCTTAAGTCCCCATGTGATGTTGGACCACAGCTGATTTAAGTCCTGATCGGAGCAGTGGAAGTATCCCGTCTGCTCCATCCGGGAATACAGGGCGCAGGCTCTGATATCCTCCTCCCTTATTTCGCAGGGGACGCTTACAATATGGGCATACCGGAATCCCATATAGGTAAAATGGGGACAGTATTCTTCCCTCTCCGCGCCTTTGCAGTAATAGACAAAGGTCGCTTTCGCCGCCCTCAGGTTCTCCCTGTAGACGTTGCCGTCCTTATCCAGCGTCTCGAAGCAGCGGATCTCCAGCTTGTCCCCCGCTTTCGTATTGTGCAGCGCGCCCATGACCCAGCCGGACATATTCTGTCCGAAATCCGCCACCAGTTCACCCCTGGGAGTGGTAAAGATCCTTTTCGCCGGAAATTCCTCCATGCGCCCCACTTTTCCCCCAAACTGCGAGGTCAGCGCGCCCTTGTCAAAGGGAGTCACGGAAACTGCCCTCCAGCCCTCGTCCGGCACGCCTGCGCCGGGGCGGTTCCCGGGACTGCACCATCCCTCCGTCTCCAGCCGGGCGTCATAGATTTCCCCATCATAGATCTCAGAAAACAAAACGGGGGAATCCTTTCCCTGCCAGCTTTCATCGGAACAGATCTCCTCCACGCTTCCGTCCTCATAAAGGATCCGAAGCTGGCACAGGAGCCCGGTTCTGGTTCCATAGTAATTCCGCAGATGCAGAAATCCCATCTCACCTTTGTACCAGCCTGCCCCCAGAAGAGCGCCCAGGCAGCATTCCGCCCCTGCTTCCCGCAGCTGCTCTGTCACATCATGGACCTGATAGCAGAGATGCTTATGATAGGAGGTCCACCCCGGCGTCATCTCGTCCCGGCCGATACGCACGCCGTTGAAATACAGCTGGTACAGCCCAAGGGCCGTGGAGCAGACGTAAGCCTTCCTGACTTTCCCCTTTTTCGTAAATTGCTTTCTGAGGTATGTACCCCTGGAGTTATCCTTGTCCGCTTCCGATTCCGCCGAGATAAACTCCGCTTTCCATTCCCCCTGATCCATCAGTCCGGTGACGAAACTGCCGGGAGCGCAGAAACCGCTTTTCTCCCCATGGTTGTCCACAACCTCCACCCGCCAGTAATATCTGGTCAGCGACTGCATGGAGAAGTCCGCGTATCTGTGGTGAACGGATTGCTCCGTTTCCTCCCCTATCTCAAAGACTTTCCGGGAGAACGCCTCGTCCAGCGCGATTTCCAGGCGGTAGGAAGCCTGCATGGTACCGCGCCGGTCGGAAGAGAGGATCCAGGAAAAGCCCGGCGTCCTGGTCACCCCGACGGGATCCTGTGTATGATCTACCGTGATCTTTTTTATTTGCAGCATAGTATCTTCTCCTATTCCAGTTCCTGCCTGCGGGAACTTATTCCGTTCTCTCCACTTCAATGCCCCTGCTCTGAAAGAAATTTCATCCGCACACACCGCAGCTACAAATTTCTTACATATACCGATCCTCAAACTCATCCACTGGCATGGGCTTCGCAAAATAGTAGCCCTGGTACAGTTCGCAGCCGAAAGCTTTCAGCCGCTCCACCTGCTCCTCGGTCTCCACGCCCTCGGTCACCACCCGCATATCCAGGTCCCTGGCCAGATCCACGATGGTCTGGATGATCGCCCAGCTCCGCTCCGGCTGCCTGCTGCCACGCAGGAAACTCATATCCATCTTCAGCACATCCAGGTGGATATCTTTCAGTATATTTAAGGAAGAATACCCGTTCCCAAAATTGTCGATCTCCACCTCAAATCCGTAGTCCCGCAGCTTCTGCAGCACTTTCAGCTTGTTTTTCACCTCTTTCATGAACATGGATTCCGTGATTTCCAGCTTCAGGCTGCGGGGCTCTATCCTGTACTTCTCCACCAGCCCCGTAAAGGTCTCGTAGATATCCAGATGGTAGAAATCCCCCGGCGAGATGTTTACGGAAATATGCCAGTCCTCCTTCTGCGCCGACTGCCATATCTTCAGACGCCTTGCCGCCTCCTCCCAGACATATTTGTCCACCTTCCAGAGCAGCCCTGTATGTTCGAACACGGAAACAAAATCTCCCGGCAGGATCCACCCCTTTTCCGGGTGCTGCCAGCGGACCAGCGCCTCCGCCCCTGCCACCGTGCCGTCCGTCCTCACCTGTGGCTGCAGGAAAATGCAGAACTGCTCCTCCTCCAGCGCCTTCTCCAGTTCGCCCACAAGCCTTCTCTCATACAATGTCTTCTCCAGAAGCTGCTCGTCAAAATAGGCGAAAAAGGTATCGTACTCATCCTTAATCGAATCGATGGCCATCTTGGCCTTGCTGCACATCTGGGCGGCAGATTCCTCCCTGTCGTTTATCACATACACGCCTGCATAAATATGCATCCGGTAAAGGGAATTGCTGAATTCATTCTGCATGGTCTGTGTATGCCTGTTGATGGCTTCCTCCGAGAAGTTTTCCTCCGGGATCAGCAGCCCGAACTCATCCCCGGACAGGCGTCCGTAAATCTCCGCAATACCGGTGGTCTTTCTCAGCAGTTCCGCCTGCGTCAGCAGCACATCGTCGCCGCTGGCCTCCCCAAACAGCTGGTTGTAGATCTTAAAACCGGAAATGTTGGTGCACATGAGGTAATATTTCTTATTCCGGTTCTGCCTCACGGTGTTCTCCACCTGCTCATAAAAATACGCCCTGTTGTACAGCCCCGTAAGTTCGTCGTGACTCATCCGGTAATGCTCTTTCCGAAAGGTCTCCATCTCCTCCGTCCTGTCCGTCACCACGAAAAAATAACCGATGCGCTCATTCCGGGAATCCGTCAGCTTGTGATACACATTCTCCAGGTGCCGTACACGATGATCCACCAACCGCTTCTCCACCCACTGGAAGTTGTCCCGCTGATCCTCCCTGTGGCTTTCGAACCAGGGCTTAAATTCCCTCTCCGCCGCCTCCCTGATATCAATATACTGGAAATCCGCCGCAACCCTCTTGTTCACAAAGACACATTTTCCCCACAGGTCAAAGCAGAACACCATCTCGCTCATATCGTTGATGGCAAAAGTCATGGTTCGCTCGATCAGCCCTTTTGACACATAAAACAGGGAGAAATAACAGATCGCCGCCGACATGATCACATAGAAAAATACCGCCGGATCCACAAAGCTTTTCAAATGCCAGTTCACAATGCTTGTCCCGAATGTCAGCATGAACAGACCCAATACCACCAGATACTGCACCCGGTAAAACCTGGGTGTCTTTGCCGCCTTGACGACCAGCGCAGCGATGCCGAACAGGGTCAGGAGATAGGCCACCGCAAGGTGGAACGCGAAAGGCCGCCGATATCCAGCCGCCACATAAAAGATTTCTCCTCCTACAGTGACAGACTCCACCTGAAACAGAAAGCCCAGGAACACATTGCATACCATCATCAAAGTATCCGCAGCAGCAGCGACATAGACAATGCCTTTGGCCGCAGGGCTGTCCCGGAACACCTGCGTGTACTCTCCTATATAATGCAGCATACAGATCAGCGTCCAGTCAATGCAGGCATAGTACGCATTGATTGCAACGCTTGCCACGAAATAGTTCGTGGACAGGACTGCGGCCCCATTTACCATAAGCAGCGCCAATACCATGCACAGGAAAAGGGATACTGCTTTCGCCAGCCTGCCCTCCGTCTTTCCCGTCTGACGGATGCACAGGCACATCAGCCCCATCATTAACAAAAATATGGCGTCTAACATGAATTTCATTTCTACATCTTATCCTTTCAGGGCAAAATCGGATTCTCCAGAACATTCTACCATATTTCCGGGAAGTGTGGAACAGAATTATGGAAAATATCCGTTCGTTACATTTTCCTAAAGATTCCATACGAAAATGACGATGAAATTTCAAAGGATTTGTCAGACAAAATCAGGGAGGATAGCGTTATGTCAATGAATGTCAGACAGGATTACAGCCGGTTTTACGCAGGGACGGAGCAGCTGAAAAGTTACGGCTCCGGCGGTGCAGGATACGTGCCCAAAGATACCCTGGTCAAATATGACCTCCGAACCACCGACGAAAATGGCAATAAGATCATGGATCCCCTGTCCAAGGAGGAAGCTTTACAGGCAATGAAAGAACTTTCCAGCCAGTACGGGGAGAACGTTATTGTGCAGTTCTCCGGGGACGGCCTGGACGCGCTGGCCCAGAGCATCCGGGAACAGGCCAAAAGCAGGAGCTGGGAACAGACCGAAGAGTATCAGGCGGAACGCGCCCGGAAAGAAGCGCTGATGGAGGAGAGCATCGTCCAGCTGGAGAACACACACCGGCTGGTCATCCCCAATATCCAGACCAACAAACAGCTTTATGACAGCCTGGAGAATGCCCCGGAACATATCGTAAAGGCTGCAAACGGCATTATCAGCAATTACCTGCTGCCCCACGACGTGTCGGGAATGACGGAGGAACAGCGCAGGGACGCCATCTCGTTCGGCCTGGAGGAAGCCCGGTTCCTGGCGGAAAACTATCTGGACGAGGGACACGCACAGGATTTTATGTCCGCCATGGAAACCATTGCAAAATACGGCATAAACGGAACCGTCTCAGGGGACGGAAAGGTTACATACCACATTGAGAAAGGCCCCCTGACAGGCGCTCCCGACGATTATGTGCACGAAAGCGACCTTTTGAAAGAAAAGGCTCCCGACCTGTATCAGGAGCTTCAGGAACTGAATCAGCATATCGTGAACGGCGAAATGGGATGGGGACAGAAATTCATCGACCTGCACAGGCGCATCAATCAGAAACTGAACAGCTTTTCCGGCACGGTATCCCAGGGAAAGGAACTTACTTATTATGAAGAAAAGGCCGCCCAATACAAATCCTGGAAAAAGACCGTGGATGGGACAGCGCTTCCTTCCATATATAAGAATGTAAATTACACGGATGCCGCATCTTTCTTTGACAGCCTGAATTCACAGGGCAGCCTGGGGAAAGGCTGGCTTGCGGAAGCCCAGGCGCGGTTTATGAGATGGCTCTCCGCCTGAGCGGATTAACGTACAAAATCATCCGTTACAATCGTGCGCTGCAGGGCGCGCGACAACAAAAGGAACTGCTGCAAGGGCAAAATATCTGCCCAGGCAGCAGTTCCTTTGTTCAACCGTTCATCAGCCACATCTGGAACCCATAGAAATTCCCATCCTCGAAAAACCTCTGCTGTATCATCTCCTGCTGGAACTGCATTTCCCGCAATACTTCCTCCACCCGGATCACATCCCGCTCCGTGATCTTCTCGATGGTCTTCTGTTTCATGGTGGTCTCCAACACCCTGGAACCGTCAGGCTTATCTTTCAGCGCCGTCTTTTTCCAACGCTGGCGGTTCTCCTTTTCCATCTCCTGCCTGTGCTGGATCAGCTTCTTTACCAGAGCCCTCTGACGCTGCTGGCGCTGGAACGCGATCTCACGCAGCTGTTTCTGAAGCTTCTGCTTTTTGATCCGCTTTGCCAGCCTGCGCCTGTTCTCCTCACGCCGTTCCCTGGCGCGGTCGCTGGCGCTCCTTGTGGGAACCGTCCAGGTATCCGTATGGCATTCCTCCCTGGTCGCTCCATAGTAAATATCCGTATAAACCTTGTCGCCGCTTCCAAAACAGAAACCCGGCTGGGAACATACTGACCGCAGATCGTTCAGCACCCAGGCCTCGTACTCCGGGTCATTTTTCATGGCCGCATATCCTTCCTCTGAAATGGTCACGGAGATGTATTCGTTCCTGCGGCTGGGATGAACGGGAATCTGCCTGATCTTCTGGGCGATATACTGCCTGTATTCCTCCATGGTCATCTCCTGGGAAGAGCGCGCACCCTGCATTGCAGCGCTGTCCGCCCCCCGTTCCTGCATGGTCCGGGCAAAGGACACCTCCGCATTTTCCGTGCCCGCAGACCGACTGTCCCCATATGCCTGAACAAGGTTCCCTGCATTGTTCGTATATCCCGAGATCATGGTGTTCATCTGTTGCGCCCCCTGTTCCGAAGCTTTTTTCCGATAACGCTTCTTCCTATATGCGTTATCGGATCATATCGGCGTCGGATTTAGCGCGTACAGGCATGATCCCGCACCAAACGCAGAGGAAATGTAACAAATCCGCAAAAAAGGCTGCCTGCTTTACTCCACAGGCAGCCTTCCATAAATCAGTTCTGTGTCTTTTCTTTTCTGCGTTCTTCAAGATCCGCGTGAATCTGCGGAAGTTTCTTCTCAAGATCGAACTGTGTGAAAATAGCAAACATAAGCAGGTTGATAATCAACGGCACATAATTTCCAAGTGCATAAATCGACATCCTCATAGAGTCGGTTGCAACTGCCAGCGTCGCTTCATATCCGCCGAGTGTCAAAATGCCTGTCAGCAGAAGCGTACCGATACCGCCGCCCACTTTGCTTCCAAATCCGATGGCGCCCGAAGAGATCGCAAGAAGACGCTTGCCATACTTCCATTCATTGTAGTCTACAGCCATTGCCAACAGGACGCCGTACAGACACATCAGCGGAATCTGGACAAAACTTCCGATCAGGCTTGTCACGATATATAAATAGAAATTTGACGGTGCAAAGCAACGAATACCCGCCATGATGGACGCCCCTAAAAGACCAAAGTAAACCGTATTGCGCACGCCTATCTTACTGATGATTGGATTGGAAAGTACAAAGCCGATCACGGTTGCAATCATACCACCCATACCGATGATTGCCACAAGGTTATCATTGCCGAAAATCCATTTGCAATAATATGTTCCTGCTGAGCCGACCATCGAGTTGGTAATCTGCGTGATCAGATTGAAAAGCAATACGATGATCCAGTATTTGTTACGTACCAGCATACCAAAGGAATCTGCAAAGGAACCTGCCTCTTCCTCTTCCGCTTCCGCCTGATTCCCCGCTCCTACTTCATCCGCAAATTTGGCTTTTCTCAAATTGTTCCAGCTGATCAGGAAAAGAAGAACAATTACCAGGCCAAGAATCACGCCATATTTAATCCATGCGCTCTGGGTTCCGCCCAAGGCATTTGTCAACGGGATTGTGGCAACGGAGATGAGCATTCCCGCGCCGTAGTTTCCAACCGCACGGAACACGCCTATTTTGTTCCGCTCACTCTGACTGTTGGTACGGATAACCATAATCGCCGCATATGGCGTGGAGATCATGGTATAAATAACAGCCGTGAAAAGGATATTGGTGATACATACATAAATGAGCGCCGGCAAATCTCCTGCAGCTCCCGGAACCGTAAACAGCAGAATCGTGATGACTGCCGCCGGAACTCCCATATAAATCAGCCATTTGTAGTATTTCTCCTTGCCGCCTTTCATGCGGTCGATAAAATGCCCGAAGATAATATCCGTGAAAGCGTCCAATATTTTCGCAATCATCATTGCTACCCCGACGCCTCCGACAGCCAGCCCTACCTTATCCGTGTAAAAGTAAGTCAGCTGTCCCACCAGATTCCCCATGATACCAAGTGCAAGCTGTCCGCCCATATCCGCCATGTAGTCGCCCTTGTGCATCATCCTCTGGATGCCGTCCGCATCCAGGCCAAGCGTTTTTGATTTTGCCATCTTTTTTCCTCCTGATTTTTTGTTTTGAACACACTGCATCTTTTCCGCTTTTACGGAACACATCAGCCAATGCTAAGATGGAACATGATGCCCTTCGTTTCCTTCAGATCAAAGAAAACTTCCCCGCCGTCAGCCGTTCCGTCCATGGCGTCGATCACTTCACCCACAGGATTCAGAACTTCCAATCTTGCTTTCTTCGCCTTAACCCGCAGCACTCCTTCAATAGTCTCCGCAAAAAGTTTTCCTTTCAATGTCACATTGGTGAACGTAACGCCCATCATCTGCTGCCCGGGTTCAAGGGTGGTTTCATCACACCCTGTCTCCCCCATGGCTGTCAGGATAAACTCGGACGCCGCATCCAGCGTTTCCGCATTTTTCGCCATGACAGAGACAGACATTCTCTCGTTCTGAATATGAAGACTGATTTTATCGGTCAGTTTTGTCTCTTCCTCCGGAGCGCCGGAAAAATATCCGCAGTAGGGTGTGCTGACCGCAAAACGCTTCCGATCCGGGTCAAAACAGATCTCGCCCGTATCCGACACCAGCCTGCCGTCCACATAGCCCGCGGCCTCGTCCCATACGCCCCAGGTCTTGAGCGCTTTGTCCAGGACTTTCGCATATTCCGTGTAATTGCCCGTGCCCGCCAGACGGTTGATATCATCGATCACCAGCTGCTGCGCGCCCTGGTAAATCCCCTGGCCGATCTCCTCCGCCCCCTGGGCTGCCAGCGTAAGGCGTTTCTTATCTTCCGATCTACGGAACGCATCCCTGTACTTTGACCACGCATAATATACGCCGTGTTTCGCCTCGCTCAGATCGCCGCCGTTGAAAAATCCTGCGTTGACGGCCACATCCCCGTCTCCGCGATATTTGGAGCCGCCGTCGATAAAGACATTTCTGAGAGCGGATATGTACGGCACGAATGTATGGTTCATGGCATGCCAGTTCGGAAGGGTCTTCAGATCATCCTGGGTATAGACAATGTCGATCTTGTTCTTTGCGGTCTGCACCATCCCCTTAAGGAACATGGACGCCATGAATCCCCACTGGCAGGCAACAGCCGGATCGTTATACGCATCGAACACGTTTAAGATCTCATCCGCAGGCTGGTCGTCCCAGTTCTCCGAAGTCTGGTAATTATACAGGATCAGGCCGTCCCAATCGTTCAGGCATGCGTAAGCGATCGTATGTACAAATGCCGTCGAATGGAACGGATGCAGACCATATTCATTCCACTCCGTGATCATGAACGGCTTCTTATCCACAACAGCTTCCGAAGCAAGGGACAAAAGCGTTGTGGCGATACTGCCCGCTCCCGTCTGAAGCGTCAGGGGATTGACGCTGACATACTCCGTGGGACCCGCAACCGTAAATGTGGTTCCGTGGAATGGCAGAAGCGGATGGTTAAAGTAACTGTTATTTTCCATGATATCGCCGTCCGTATGCCCGTATACGTCCGCCGCGCCGCCCAGCAGGTTGCTGGCCGCGATCGGCACCCTGACGCCCAGCGAGATCAGGAAATTCTTCATTCTTCTGTAAAACCTGCGGTTGTTCGCAATGCCGAACTCCATGAAGTCCGCGTACCTTGCAGGCGATGGCATCCAGTCGCTTCCTTTCCAGTCGCCGTTCGGATCGTTGACCGGCTGGACGAAGTTTCCCTGCACCCTGCGCACGGTGTTCTGCGCCGGGTCTTCGTCATCACCAAGCGCACATACGCCGTCTGATGTCCACGCCTCCTTCAGCTTTTCCCTGGTATCATATTTGTTGAGAAGAAAAGCGTTGAACTTACGGACTACTTCTTCCTCATAGGGGGCAAGATCTGGATTGCCCTGTACCTCGCCCGTACCCTTGATCGCCGATTCCTCGTTGTTCATCTGGACCACCACCACTGCCGGGTCATCCACCAGCGCAAGGCCGGTGTAGGGATTCACATGGGTCAGCAGCTTCTTAGCATATTCCATCTGCAGCTGTATCAGGCGCTCATTTATCATCGGGAACATCTTCACGCACTCCGGAAAAGAACCCGGATAGTCCAGCCCGTCCCCCGGAAGCATACGCCTGGCAACCATGAGATCGATATGGAGATAAATCCCCTTTTCCTTCAGCTTCGCCGCAAAATAGTCAAAGCGGTCCAGTCCTTCCCTGTTAAATTCCATGGTAGACCCGCTGTCATAATCCAGCAGGGGGGCTTCCCTGGTCTGGGACCAGCTGCAGGGCTCCTCCCCGATCGGCGCATCCGCCGCATGAAGCCGGATGAGATTGACGCCCATCGTTGCAAAACGCTCCGCCAATTTGTCGGCGGCTTCGTGCGTCGGTGTCGCCGACCTCGTCGCCATGTTGAAGCCGAGGAACCTGGCCCTGGTGCCATCGGCAAAATAGAGATGTCCGCCCCGCTCGCTCACAAATCCGTGTTTCCCTGCGGGTGCATCCAGAAGCCACGAATAATCCAGTATTCCCTTGTTCGCTTCCGCTTTGTGGATCCGAATCTTCTGTTTCATTGCATCCTCCTTTTGATTTTAGTATTTTGGACTTCCTTTCTGTCTCGCGGCAATCCAAGTATTTGAATTGCTGTGCCTTTTTTATAATTTTAAAACTTTTCTTTGCTTTTATATTGTAATTTTCGGGATAATATTATAAAATTCTATCTGCAAACCATATTTTATGAAAGTTCTCTATTGGAGGTTTTTATGGATTATATTGCATTTTGCCGCTCCTTTTTTGCCATAACCCGGATCCCGGTCTCTTTATTGGAGAGGGAACAACCCGTCTATTCCGCCCTTGGCGAAGTCCTGTCCATCGAGCCGCTGATGACTTTTGAAGTGTTTCCTCTCCAGCATAACCCCACTTTCTGTTCCTTATCCACGGATATGGAATATGGACGTGTCCATGTAGAGGACACGGACTATGATGTGATAATAGGGCCTGTGTTCGGCTGCGCCATGACGGATGAACTGGTGCGGAAAGGGATGAAAGAACTCATGATACCGTTGTCAGCCAAGGAATCTTTTGAAGAACTTCTTTACCAGATCCCGATGTTGAGCCATGCCCAGCTTGGCAAACATCTGCTGTTTCTTTTTACTGCGCTGAACGGGCATGAAGCGGACATGGGAGATCTTTACCCTGTTTACCCGTCCGAAGATGCCGACCGTAAAAACTCCGCAGCCATAAAACGCATGGAAAATCTGGAGCAGGGCGATTTTCATAATACCTATTTTTTTGAACAGGCAATGATGGAAAAAATAAAGAGCGGCAATCCGACGGCATTAAAAACATTCTTTGAAAACAATATGCGTACCACACTGAACGAAGGCATCCTTGCGGCCTCGCCGCTGCGCCATGCGAAAAACCTGTTTATCTCCGCCGCCGTAAAGACCGGATTTAACGGCGCCATTCCCGGCGGCCTGGACATCGAAAAGACCTATCAGTTAGTGGATTACTATATCCAGGAATGTGAAAAACTGACAACCGTGGAAGCCGTCGGAAATCTCATGTATGCCATGCAGTTTGACTTCTGCCAGCGTGTCGGCGAGGCAAAGACCCCCCAGGGAATCTCCGCAGACATTTATCACTGCATTAATTTTATCCAGACACACATCAACGAACGTATTACACTGGATGATGTGGCGGCGCATATTCACCGCAGTTCCTCCTATGTGACAAAGAAATTCCAACAGGAACTTGGCATTCATGCAAGCGCCTACATTACCCGCTGCAAACTGGAGGAAGCAAAAAGCATGCTGTCATTCACCGACAAATCCCTCTCCGAGATCAGCGCTTACCTTTGCTTCTCCAGCCAGTCCTACTTTCAAAACCTTTTCAAGAAACAATATGGCGTTACTCCCATGCAGTACCGGGAGAACAGTACTTCACGATAGGATCACGCACACCTCATGCATCTTCCCGTCACGGTAATCGGGGATCAGGTTTCCGTCGATCTTCCTGTGATCCACGGTGATGGAAGACACGCCGCGGCTTTTGTGATCCGGGTTGCAGATAACGATGTGATAGGATGCCCCGCGAAACTGTCTGGTAATTTCTGCAGAGCCCCAGTCCTCCGGCATACAAGGTTCCACCTTAAGTCCCGCATAATCCCTCTTCACCCCAAGGATCCCTTCCACCATACAGCGCAGGGACCAGGCCGATGTCCCCGTCGTCCATGACTGGTAAGATTTCCCGTAATACTTGGGATGCGTTGCATAACAGTTGGTAAAAACATAGGGTTCCGCACCGGATCTCTCCGAAGGATTCCGGTCGCTGTCCGGCATGATCTTCTTTAAGGTACGGATGGCTTCCTTTGCCCGCCCAAGCTTACAGTCCGCAAGCAGCTTAAAGGCGGAGGCATGACAGTACACGCCGCCATTCTCAAACAATCCGGGCAGCATACCGGACATTCTCCCGGTCTCCGGAAGATAATGGTCATAAGGCGGCAGGTTTAACGGGAACCCGAAATCCTGTTCCATGCTGTCGATGGCTGCCTCCACCTGCTTCAGCCGCTCCTTTGGGACCACATCGCCAAGGATTCCCCAGGTCTGCGCATTCAGATAGATCCGGCTTCCTTCGCTGTCCTTGCCTCCGATCTTGCCGTCCCTGGTCAGGGCACGGACATACCATTCCCCGTCCCATGCATGTTCATTGATGGCTGTTTTCAGAATTTCATACTGTTCTTTCATATATGCGGCATACTCCGCGTCCCCCGCCGCTTCCATCAACCGTGATAACTCCAGGAACCCCAGGCAGGCCTGATGGGAAAGCATGACGGATTCCGCTTCCGGATCCGTGGTAACATTCAGGGCGTCATTCCAGTCCGCAAAGTAAATCCTGATCAGGCCGTTACGTCCCTTATCCGCAATCAGGCAGTCCGCCGCCGTCTTTATGTGCTCCAGTACGGTACCTTCTCCCCCATCCTGCCATTCCAGCTTCTGCCCAAGTATGGAAAAGTCCCCCGTCTCCCTGATCAGGGCGCAGACTGCCCATATGATCCAGAAAGGCTGGTCAGAATAGCGTGTATCATCGTAAGGATACCAGGTCAGCACCGTATGGCCGTCCTTAAATTGGTGGCGCAGGCATTCCAGGATCTCCTCTTTGGCCTTTTGGAGCCTGAAATTTAACAGGGCGACCGCAATCTGAAGATTATCCCGCACACCCTTTTTCCCCACAATACAGAAATCCACCTGCTTCTTGATCCAGGAATTTAACTGCACGCCCAGCTTTTCATCCGGTATGCGCAGCGAAAGCGCATTGTATTTTCCCAGGACGGCCTCTTTCGTCCGCTGATATTCTTTCTGAAAAGCGTTTTCACTTCCATACTCTTTTACGACTTCCGCAGCCTCCTCCCTGGATTCACAGACCCCGAAGATCATGCGGATTTCTTTTTCCTCGCCTGGTTCCAGCGTCAATTTATGCTGCAGCACGCCGCCGGGAATAAAAAGCGCCGCCTCAGACCCTGTGCAGTCCTTTCCCTCCGCCACAATTTCCGGGCGGACGAACAGCGCCACAGGGGAAGTGTCGAGGCGTGTCTGGGTCTGTGTGGGTCCGCAGAAAACAGTCAGGTCCCCATCATAGGCCGTCACCCTTTCCGAGGACGCCAGGAAACCGTTATACCTTTTGTGCGGGGCAAACGGATGGCTGGACTGGCAGAACACACCGTTCATCCGTTCGTCAAATCCTGTTTCCAGACAGCGGTACATCTCATAATAACGGGGATAGGAAAAGCCCTCCAGTTCAAAAGATACGGCTGCAAAGAGACTGATCGTCCGTTGTCTGGCATCCTCATTGCGCACTGTCAGCTTCCACATCTCATGAAAGGCGTCCTGGGGCACGAAAATCTGCCAGTCCGCACTGATCTTATCCTTACCGGTGGAAATCGCCGAATCCCAGATACTGTGCCTGCACTGGTAACTGTCCACCGGCTGGTCGGAGGGGCCTTTCCCGATATTCCAGAACGCCCCGCTCTCCTCGTCACGGAGGTAGACAAACCGCCCGTCTCCCTGGTTGATGCGGCACATATTCGCCTTTTCATCAATATAATAGCTGCGCCCCTGCCCCGTCTGGGCAACCTGGGCACAATATCCGTTTTCATTCCACAGATAATTGTACCAATAGCGCGGCGTCCTGGGATCCGTGATCACACAGGTATTTCCATCCTCTGAAAAATGATACAGTTTACTCATGAAAACATACCTCCTTGTGTCCTTGATGACATTTTCAGCAAGTTCCTCACTGCCCTCTCCATATCGTCCCTTGTCACTCTTCCCTCCTCAAGCCCTTTCCTGATCTGCGCAATCACAGGCGGTCCCCCCGGCATCACAACATCGTTGCCCGCCGCCACGGCATCCGCGCCGTCCACCGCCACATCCATATCGCCCCAGTCGGTAACGACCACGCCTTCAAATCCCCACTCGCCCCGCAATATCTCTGTGCAGAGGTCACGATTCCCCCCTGCAAAGACGCCGTTTATTTTGTTAAAGGAAGTCATGATGCAGGCAATATCCGCATTTTTAACCAGCATTTCAAAGGGTTTCAGGTAAAGTTCCCTTACCGCCCTTTCCTGTAGGATGGAATCCACGGCATCATAATTTTTCTTTGCGCTGCCGCGCCGGTAGGTTTCCTGCTCATTCACCGCGAAATGCTTCGGGCAGACCAGCACCGGATGATTCTCCTGCACCCCTTTCGCGATCTCACAGGCACAGATCCCTGCCAGATAAGGATCCTCCGAAAAATACTCAAAGTTTCTCCCGCCCAGGGGATTTCTGTGCAGGTTCACCGCCGGGGCAAGCCAGACATCCACCTGCTGCCGCTCGCATTCTTCTCCCACCACGTTGCCAAACCTGTACCACAGTTCCTTATCAAACGCACAGGCGATCAGCATTTCCGTGGGCCAGGCCGTCTCACCGATACCAGCGGGACCATCCTTATAAAATACCGACCGGATATCTTCCTTTAAGATTGCCGGTGAAACATAGCCGTTCATTCCCGCCGGATGGCTGTTGGTTGTCACCGGTTCTCCGTCCCTGTCAAAAATCGTTTCCGGATCGCTTCCATCGCCAAACGCGGAAAAAGGAGTACCGGGGCCATAGCCCACGCACATGGCGGCAAGCTGCTCCAGGGACAGCCTGCTTACTTTGTCCTCCTCTGTCCCCTCAATCCCAGCGCAGTCTTCATACCCACCAGCGGTTTGTTTTGCCTCTCCGCACGGCGCAGGCTGCCCTGCATCTTCCCTGCCCAAAACAAACTCCCATTTGCAGGGGTTATGCCTTTTACCGATTTCTTCCATGGCGCTTCCCACTGCACCATCATGCGCCGTCAAAAAGTCGATTTTCCCTACATTGCACGGGCGTAGGCCAAGGCAATTCCTACACTGCTCCACCAGAATATCTTCCTCCACCGTCACACGGACTATGGGCGCCGTATTCCCTGAACCATTGCCAAGGCACAATTCATAGATTCCCTTTTCGATCACATAGGCCGCTTTTGTCTCGTCATAATGCGCAAATTCCCGGAAAGGCACTGCCAGGACAACGGTATCCTCCTCCTGCGGGGCAAGAAGCCCGGTCTTTTCAAACCCTTTCAATTCCCGGCTGGCATGGGTCATTGCCGTGCCTTTTGTATGAAGATACAATTGCACGGTCTCTTTTCCCGGCATATGCCCGATATTTTTGACGGATGCCTTCACCCGGATTCCGCCTGTTTCTTTCCCTGCATCAATTGACTTTATCTCAAATTCGGAATAGGACAGGCCATACCCGAAAGGAAATAGCGGTTCTTTTCCAAACGTATCAAAATAGCGGTATCCGGCAAAAATGTCCTCCCAATATACCGTAACCGGGCTCTTCTCATAACCATTGCTTCCATTATCCGCCGCGCTCAGCCCATAACTTTCATAAGCGAGTATTTTCTCCGAATGCTCCTTGTCCCAGGAAAAATGTGCTGCCGAAGGGTAGTCCTCATATTGTTTTGCAATCGTCACGGCAAGCTTCCCAGAAGGATTTACCTCTCCGGTCAAAATCTTCGCCAGCGCTTCCGCACCCGCTTCACCTGGAATACCGATAAAAAGAATACCTTTGATATTCTCATACTTCTCCGTCCATGCCAGATCGATCAGCCCGTTTATGTTCAAAATGAGCACGACTTTAGGAAACCTGCCGCATACCTGCTCTACAAGCCTCTTTTCCGAATCGGTGAGATAATAGTCCTCGTCCAGATGACGGTCGCATTCTTCCCCGCCGGAGTTTCTTCCGATCACCAGCATTGCGGTATCCGTAAATCCGCGTGCCTGCGTGAGCAGATTTTCAGGTATTTCATATTCTGCGAGCGGTGCATGATACCGGGCAAAAATCTCATACATGATTCCGCTCGGCACCACCTGGCCCAGGTTAGACCAGTCAAAATCATCTTTTTTCTCCCGCGCCTCTTCCCCGATTTTTTTCCGGTAATACGCCTTCAGCCCCGGCTCCGCATGGATTCCCTTTTTTTCACATTCCTCCAGGATATTTTTCCCCTTTGCCCCATGCGCCGCTCCGGAACCGTTACCGGAATAAATGGTGTCTATCTGGCTTCTTCCGAAAAAGGCGATACGTTGTCCCTTAACAAAGGGCAGCGTCCGATCCTCATTTTTTAACAATACTATGGATTCTTCCGCAATCTTTTCTGCAATTTCTATCGATTCCATTTTCATCCTCCCTATCAGAACTGTTTCCTGCGATCAGGGCAATCCCCTGCTTTGACCTGTCCTTGCAGCCTGAACAGGTTCAGGCCTTGAGCAATCAGCTTTCAGGCTTATTTTCCATCTGCTTCCGCCGACGATTCCACGGATACAGCCGCATAAAATGCCCTGTCCCTGCCTAAGATCCATCCTGTCTCCCTGATCCGGTACTCTCCCGTCAGGCGGATATCTTCCGAGGAACTTCCGATTTCCACATCGATCGCTCCCTTTTCAATGCACCAGCGCATATCCCTGTCAAGGAATGCCATCTGGCTGGCAGACACCTGGAAAATGACTTTCTTCCTCTCACCCGGCTCCAGGGATATCCTCTGAAAACCCGCCAGTTCCTTTACCGGCCTCGTCATACCGGCGAACCTGTCCCTCAGATAGAGTTGGACAACCTCTTCCCCTTTTCGTTCCCCGTTGTTGGCAATCACCGCCTCAATCTGTACTTTTGCCTTCGACCCAATCTCCGATTCCGAAATTTTCAGGTCAGAATAGGCAAAGTCCGTGTAAGACAGGCCGTGTCCAAAGCAATATCTGGGCGTATGGGGCAGATCCACATAATTCACAAACCCGATACTATCCCCCTGATGCCATGCGGAACCGTTGGGGTGATTATAATAAATCGGAATCTGCCCTGCATGATAGGCAACGGATACCGGTAACTTCCCGCCCGGATTATATGCACCCAGCAAGGCATCCACAACCGCCTCCGCTCCTGCCTCCGCCGGGCTCCATGCCTCCAGTATGGCATCCAGACACTCGTCCGCCGCATCACTGGAGATCGGTCTTCCGTCAAAATGCACCCCCACCAGCGGTTTCCCTAAGCCTGCCGCTTTTCTGATAAAGGTGTCCTGGCAGGGCGCAAGATTGATGTTCGATGCGTCCACGCCCTCCCCCATGGAGGCCATGGAGCAGGTTCCGTGCTTGCCGCCCAGCGTCAGGATAACCAAGTCCGCCTCTTTCACCGCCTGCAATGCTTCCTCAAAATGCGATTCGTCCGCACCTGCAATGGGATAGCCGTAGGCATAAATGATCTCCGTCCCCGGCATCCGGATTTTCATTTCTTCCAGAAGGCTTTTGCATTCCGGCTTCTGGCGGCGCAGGATTGCATCAAATTCCTCCGTCTCGTCCGACTGGATATTTGTGCCCGGGATTGTGACGATCTCTTTTCCCTCCGCATTCACACTGCCGCTGACACCGGCTATGGAATTGGCAACCGCATAGGTGGATTCCATCATGCACATATGGGTATAGCCGCCGAAAAGCTTTCTTGCACAGTCCGCATGGGGACCGATCAGGGCAATCTTTTTGATTCCACGCCTGATTGGAAGCGCCCCCTCATTCTTCAGGAGCACCAGAGATTCCCTCGCCGAACGCAGGGAAATCGCCCGGTCCTCCCTGCCCCGCACCGTCTCCCGCAGCTTTTCCCCCTCAAGGGCATAGGGATTTTCAAAAAGACCCATGCGGAATTTCGCGGTAAGCACACGCAGGACTGCCCTGTCAAGAATCCCAATATCCGCCTTGCCGCTTTCAAACATCTCTTTCAGTTCATCCCCATACCCTGTGGTACTGGGCATCTCCACATCCATACCGGCTTCCATGCACAGAAGCCCCGCTTCCCCTGCCGTTTCCCCGATATGCTGGACCTGATGCACGCCGCCTATCCCGCCGTAGTCGCTGATGCATAAGCCGTCGAACCCCATATCCTCCCGCAAAAGTTCCGTCAATAACCCGTGGGACGCGGAAAGCGGTTCCCCACCCACGGAACAATAGCAAGGCATAACTCCCTTCAGGCCGGACTCTGCGATCGCCGCCTGGAAAGGCTTCCCATAAATCTCCTGCAAAAGGCGGGGCGGCGTATCGGAATGTGTTCCATGGATTCCGCCCTGGGAATTGTGAAACGCCAGAAAATGCTTGGCCACGCTCTCCGTATTCCTTCCCGCTGTCTCCGCTTTCTGGATGCCCCTCGTATAAGCGGCGCCCAACGCCGAAGCCAGCGCCGGGTCTTCCCCGTAAGTCTCGCCCTGCCGCCCCATGCGGGAATCCCTGGAAATGTCAAGCACCGGGGCCAGCACATGGGTAATGCCGCAGGCGGCTTCCTGCCTGCTCACGACCTCCGCGATCTGTTCTTCCAATTCCGGGTCAAAGCCGGAACCCCGCCCGATTCCCGCCGGGAAGCTGGTGGTATCCTGTATGAACGCCCCGCACAGTCCTTCCATATGGAAGATCGCCGGAATCCGGTGGGGGCTGTTATCCATCACGATCTTCTGGACTCTCCTCTGCCACTGCGCCGCTTCTTCCAGCGTTTCCATCCTGCGCATCTCCAGTGTGCTGACCTCGCCAATCCCGTGAGGGGTCTGGCTGGAAATATAATCAAAATCCATGTAGAATGCGTCAAAAGGGAATACGGTGTTGACCTGCGCCATTTTCTCCTCAAGGCTGAGTTTGGCAAGAAGCAGCCTTGCACGCTCTCCAGGCTCTAATCCCGTATCCATATAATCTCTGCCCATAAATCCAAATCCTCCGGTTTTCCTGTTTTACAATACGGATATATGCATTGTTTTCAAACAGCTTATCATGCCTTGGCGCATCTTTATTGTAAATTTCTGGTTTCTATTACAAATTACGGATTCTTTTTTCTCAAAAAAAGAGAGCGGCAACCAAACTTTCAGCCTGGTATACCGCTCCCTCATTATTTCATCCAAAAAGCCTTACACATTACTTTCATAGGGAATTTTCCAAAAATAATTTTTGACAATCCCTAATTGTCCTGACGAAACAACTTCAATTTTGCATATAAATCCTCCAATATAAACCTCGCGTCTATATTTTTATAAACCCTGATCGGGCGGTGCTTCCCGGTATGATGGTATTTCATATCCCGGTCAACCTCCGGGGCAGGACGCTGCTCCCATTCGCCGCAGTCTTCATATAAGATCACGCCGACTGCCGGGGAATCCCCCAGAACCCTGTACTCTACAGGTCCCGATGTCCATTGGTTATTAAAATGAACAACATTCTCCGCCAGATACTGTCCGATTTTTCCATACGGACGCACCCTGTTCCACAGTTCCGCATAGCTTACCGGCATTTTCCTGTACACATTGCGCGGAATCTGCCATAACTCCAAGGACGATTTAAAAATAACATTGGCTGCGTTTACATCATTCTTTAGATTATATTCCCACCCGCCTGCGGGCCAGGCGCCGCCGCCTATCCATATCACTATGATATTCCTCTTTGCGATCTCCGGTTCCAGCAGTAAAGCGGAGGCCATATCTGTGATCGCCCCAATAAAGGCCAGATATAACGGCCTGTCATCTTCCTTCATTGCTTCCTCTATGATCAGTTCCGCTCCAGCGGATTTCACGGGCGTATGTTCGTCCGGCATCGCTGCAGGCGCACCCTTTTCCACCCTGACCCTGTCTTTCATTTCCATCAGATCGAGCAACCGCACTATTTCATCATAGCTTTCCTGCATTGTCTGACGGGAACTTTCCCCGCCGAAATGCGCCGCGATCAATCCCCGCAGATCAAATCCCTCGGATAACAATGCCTGCACGATCGCAAACTGGTCGTCCGCCTCATTTTTGGCATCGCTGTCTATGATTACTCTCTTCTTTTTGGCATCCGGTATATTGAACAAACGCATGAAATCCTCCTCACATGTTCATATCCATCATTTCGCGTGCGATCAGCCTATGCACCTCCTGCCCCGTCAGTGCGGTTTTCAAGCATCTGATTTAAGGTCGCTATCATACCTTCAATCTTCCCGGCTACTTCCGCCCCTGCAAAACTTGCCAGGGATTTTAGCGGCATCCCGGACATCATGGCTTCCATCATCTCCATCCCGGTTCCGAGGGCATCTGCGGCGCTTGCCGCATCCGTTCCCTGAACCGGCATTGCCGCCTGCATGCTTTTCATCATTTCACCCACAACAGGCGCCGTCACAGGATGCTTCAGAAGCTGTCCCAGGGTGGTTGCCCCGCTTACATGCATCGGCGGAAGCTTCTTCGTCTCAAAGGCCAGTTCGCCTCTCAGGGCAATCTCATCGCTGGCATGACCGATCAACACTTCATAAGTCCCGGAGGGCGCATACCAGCCGCCAAGCCCTTCATGATAGAATGACAGATCCCTTGCCGTCAACGTAAACTCGACCGTCTTTGTCTCGCCCGGGGCGAGCGCGACTTTCGTAAAGCCTTTCAGTTCTTTTACAGGCCTGCCCGCCGTGCCGTTCTGATCGCTGACATAGAGCTGTACCACTTCCCTGCCCGCCATGCTTCCGGTGTTTTTCACGTCCACCGCCACTGTTACGCAGCCATCGTCATTCAATGCCTCCGTTGGCATTTTCAGGCTGCCATACTCATAAGTCGTATAGGACAGGCCATGCCCGAATGCCCAGCGCACAGGCATTTTCTTCGTATCATAGTAGCGGTAGCCCACATAGATGCCCTCCGCATAATCCACGTTCTCTCCGTCCCCGGGGAAATTCAGGTAACTGGGGTTGTCCTCAAGCCGGAGCGGGAAAGTCTCCGCCAGGCGTCCGGAGGGGTTCACCTCACCGTAAAGAAGCCGGTCTGCCGCCTCTCCCACACCCTGGCCGCCCAGATACATTTCCAGGATCGCCGCCACCTTGTCCGCCCAGGGCGTCTCCACTGGGCTTCCGTTGTGCAGCACCACAATGGTATTGGGCTGTACCTGTGCCACGGCCTCGATCAATCTGTTCTGGCACACCGGAAGCTTCATATCCTTTCTGTCGTATCCCTCCGATTCGATCACATCAGGAAGCCCCGCAAAGATCACCGCCGCTTCCGCCTCTTTGGCTGCCTGCACTGCCGCCTGTAATGCTTCCTCATTCTCCTCGTCTTTGTCAAACGGGAACCCTTTCACATAGGTTACCTGACGGTTCTTTGCCTTGGCGCTCTCCAACGCGGAGGACACCCTGCTGGCGTTGATATGGCTGGAACCGCCGCCCTGATAGCGCGGTCTTTCGGCATATTCCCCGATATATGCCACTTTTGCATCTGCTTTCAGGGGAAGCACGCCGTTATTCTCCAGCAGGACCGCGCTCTCTGTCTCAATCCTGACCGCTTTCTCATGATCCGCATCCCTGTCGAATACAGCTTCCGGATGGCGGTGATCCACATAGGAAAATACCACTTCCAGAATCCGTTCCACTGCCTTGTCCAACAGCCCCTCGTCCAAACTTCCGTCCTGAACCGCCGCAACGATCTTCGCATCGTTATATCCGCCGCTTCCCGGCATCTCCAGGTCAAGGCCCGCCGCAATCCCCTTCACGCGGTCTGCGACAGCGCCCCAGTCCGTCATCACATAGCCTTCAAAGCCCCACTCGTCCCTCAGGATCTCTGTCAGGAGATAGCGGTTCTCGGAAGCATAGGTACCGTTGATCTTATTATAGCTGCACATGATCGTTTTGGGCTGCGCTTCTTTGACCGCCGTCTCAAAAGCAGGCAGGTAAATTTCCCGAAACGCCCGTTCAGACAGGTTGGAAGAACAACTCATGCGGTTATATTCCTGATTGTTCGCCGCATAGTGCTTCATGCTGGTGCCCACGTCCCAGCTTTGTACGCCTTTGATGTATGCCGCCGCCATTTTCCCCGTCAGATACGGGTCTTCCGACATATATTCAAAGTTACGCCCGCATAAAGGGCTCCTCTTGATGTTGACCGCCGGTCCCAGGAGCACGCTTAAGTCCTCCGCCTGGCATTCTTCTCCCAGCGTCTTTCCCATCTCACGGATCAGTTCCGTGTCGAAGCTGGACGCCACCGCGCAGGCCGCCGGAAAACAGACCGCAACGATACTCTCCCCAATCCCAAGATGATCGCCTGCATCCGGCTGCTTGCGCAGGCCGTGAGGCCCGTCCGATACCATCACCGCCGGGATTCCCAGCCGCTCCACGCCTTTCAGATGCCAGAAGTCCTGACCGGAGCACATCCCCGCCTTTTCCTCAAGGGTCATCTGTGAAACAATTTGTTTGATGTCTCTTTCCATGCCTTTTCCCTCCTATTGTTGGTACAGCGCAAAAATAAATGGATCACTTCGTCAGTTCATATAAAAACAAATTCATTTTACCACGGATATACCCTGCGGTCAATCAAATACAGCCACTGGCAGCGGAGCGCCAGCCTGTGGCGGCATATGGTTCATGACATGGCGGAATAGCCGGCAATCCCGAATGCTCCCGGTCCTCCATGGGTTGTGATGATGCTGCCTGCGGATATCCAGCAAGTCCTTTGAAATCCCAGTTTTCGCGCCGTTTCCCCGGCAATTTCCCTGAGTTCATCCGACAGCCCTATACTGTATTCCAGCCAGATTATTTTCTTATCCAGATTTTTGGAAACAGAAAACTCCTCCATAAGTTCGGGAATGATCCGCTGCATTTTCCCCCTCATCTTCTTCCCGGCCACCAGATAGCCGTTTTTCAACTCAATCACAGGATGAATGTTTAAGATCGAGCCCACAAGCGCCGCAGCATTGCTGAGTCTGCCTCCGGCACGGAGGAAAGACAGATCCTTTGGCACAAAACACATTTTCACGCTGCCCACAACTTCCTGCGGAAACCGGGAAAGAACCGTCATCTTTCGTATGATCCCCAAACGCAATATGCATTGGCACCACATAAATACCGTAATGCCGCGCCATATCCTTTGGCATATCCGCCCCTGATTCAACTGTTATAATGATATTTTTCATGCCTGCATTTCTCCTGACATTTCATTTTTCATGTTCACCTCGCATTACGCCGTTTCAAGGGGAACGTTCTTCCCCTGAAGAAATCGAATCGTATCTGCAACCGTTGCCTGCATATCACGCGGGTGATACCCCAATTCAGATGTTGCCCTGTCATGGGAAAAATGTCCGTTGCTTGAAAGGGTATACAGGGCATATTTTGTGTAAAGCGGTCTTGTATGGCTTACTTTTGCAGCCCATTCAAAAAGCGGTGCAAAAACGCGGGCCAGTCCGATCGGCAGACAGAGTTTTTTCCTGCCATCCACGATTTTGCAGGCATACTCCAGCAGTTCTTTGATCGTAACATAACGGTTGGAAAGAATATAACAGCTGCCTGTTTTCCCTTTTTCAGCAGCTTCCAGGCATCCCTTTGCCACATCCCGCACATCCACAAAATCATAGCCGCCTGTTACACCTGCGGGTAACTTACCGGAAATATACATCTGGATAAGCTGAACCACATGGTTATTCCCTCCGTCATAGGGGCCGATAATGCCTGACGGATGGACAACAACTGCATTCAGATCCTTATTTTTCACTGCATCCAGGACAGCCTGTGTCGCCTCCGCTTTTGTGGCTGCATATGCCCCCGTCACCGCTTCTGCGGAAAAAGCCCCCGCTTCTGAAATTATCTCCTGTTCCTTGGATTCCGGAATGGCATGAACAGAACTGATATAGACAAGCCTTTTCACATGATGGCGAATACATTGCGCTATCATGTTACGGGTTCCCCCGACATTAACATTGTAAAGCTGCGGCGAAACCTCGTCTGCAATGCTGATGATCCCGGCGGCATGGATCACGATGACCTCGTTGCACTCTGTACCCGCAAAAACAGGTTCCAATGTGTCCTGCCTGGAAACATCCCCCCTATAGTAGGTTATCTGCCGGTCATCCTCACCATTTTCATCGGGAAGGATCAACCCCCGGATAAGGCAGTCCTCCTTGCGTAAGTAACGTATGATCGTACTTGCCAAATGCCCTTTTGCGCCTGTAATAATGTATAGACGTTTCATTTTTGCCTCCCTTCAATTTATGGCCATATGATACGATAGGTTTGTTTATCACTTTCCCGATTTTTGTTAATGAAATATGAAATAGGAAAACACCAGGGGGAATATCCTCTCTTTATTGCGGATATTCCCCCTGGTGTTTTCGTAAATATCAATTTTAAGAATGCCGTCAGATCTTCAATGCGACCGTAAATGCCGTACCCTTTCCGGGTGCGCTCTCTACCGAAATCTTCCCGCCCGCGATATCCACCACTTTTTTGGCAAGGGCAAGTCCCAGTCCGTTGCCCTCGGAAGCGTGGGATGTATCGCCCTGATAGAACTTCTCGAACACCCTGGCACAGGTTTCTTCGTCCATGCCGCAGCCTGTATCCCTGACCGTCACAAAGACATGATTTCCGTCCGTTTTAGAAGTAAGGATGATCCTTCCGCCTCTGTCTGTGAATCTTATGGCATTTGACAGGAGGTTATTCCAGACCAGTTCCAGGAGAGAGGCATCATAATGTACAGAGATGTCGGCAACATCTATTTCAAATTCAATGCCCTTGGCTTCCCACCGTTCCATAAAATCCAAAGCGCAGCGGCGGAGCTGTTCCCCCAGGGGGTAGGTTTCCGGCATGGGAAAGATCTGTTGGTTTTCCAGCTTGCTGAGTTTTAAGATATTCGTGATCATGGCATTCAACTTTTCGGTGGCATCGATGATGGTATCCACATACTGCGCCCGCTGTTCAGACGTCACGCTTTCTTCTTTCATTGCCTTTGAATAACTCCGGATAACGGCAAGGGGAGTCTTGATCTCATGGGAGACGTTGGATATAAAATCGCCTTTCAGCATTTCATTTCCCGCAAGTTCCCGTACCATGGTGTTAAAATCATCAATCAGCACATCAAACTCATTTTTCCGTCTTCCTTTATTTGCCGGATCGATCTGAACACTGAAATCGCCTGCCGCTACCTTTTTCGCCGCCCTTGCGATTTTCTTGATCGGTTTCCCGATATATTTCCTCCAGACAAGCCAGATGAGCACACCCAAAAGGGAACATACGCCAATGAAATAATTGGTCATGATACCTGCAAGAACAGGAACCTGGTCCAGATAGGCATCAATGATAAAGGACTGTGCAACGATCAAAAAGATCACAATACCCGTGACTACCAAGATCACCGGCCATGAAATCATGGGCGCTGTAATACGTGGATCCTTATCCTTGTTTTTCCTTCCCTTTCCCCTCATTTCAAAACCGCCTTATAGCCGAATCCATGCACCGTAATGATCTCAAAACTTTGGCAGGCGGCAAATTCTTTGCGCAGCTTCGTAATATAGACATCCACGGTGCGCAGCCCCGTGTCATTTGCCATGCCCCAATATTCATCCATCAGCTCACTCCGCGTAAAAATTTTCTTAGGGTGGGACAGCAGCTTATATAAAATATTGAACTCCTTTGGCAGGATGGGGATTTCTTCCCCATTCACATAGGCCGTCATTTCGTCCCGGACCAAAACGAGACCACCGATTTCCATACGGTTCTCATTTTTGATGTTGGCGCGCCGGAGCAATGCCCCCACACGCAAAACCAACTCATCCATATCGATGGGCTTTACCATGTAATCATCGACACCGGCAAAAAAGCCTTTCCTTTTAGAGGAAAGATCATCCAGCGCTGTAACAAATAAAATAGGAACCGTAGGATTCTTCTGGCGGACTTCCGCCGCGAAATCAAAGCCATTGATTTTGGGCATCATAATGTCTGAAATGATCAGATCATACATTTCTGAACACATCATATCGTATGCTTCCATGGGATTTTTACAGCCTTTCGCCTGATAATTATTTCTGGACAGGTAAGTGCAAATAATCTGGTTAAGTTTTTCATCATCCTCAACGACAAGTATGTTGATCATAATCACCTCCAAAGCTGCAGCAGTTCATGGATCATTTCCCGTTTCAGGCCATCTCCTGTTCCTCTATCAGCTTGACCACCGCCGTATTGGCATAAGTCAGGGGCTCGTTATGTATAAAAAACACAACCCTGTTAAAAGGCGCATACAGCGTTTCCAGGATATCCCCTTCATAGGGATCCAGGATATTTGCCAGCGGCTGTCCCGTCTTTACCTCCTCCCCCGCCTTCACCATGGGTTCAAAAATGCCGGATTTCGCCGTCTTGATCATGATCATATCCTCATCACGCACAATCCTGGACTGCAGCCTGTCCGGTATGCTGTATTTCAACATTCCCTGCCCGGACAGAAAATTCATCACCGCCAGGACTGCCTGTCCCGCGCTGTTGCGGTCGATCCTGGAGGTGGTGGAAGTATACAGGGAAAAGGCCTGGGTATTCCATACCTGCCAGTTGTAGTTCAGGGTTGTGGTGTCATAAGGCCTTACCCTGCGGATGATCACATAGGGAAGGCCAAACTGCCGGGCTGTCTCCGGGTCGCTGAATCCTTCATCCATCAGCCGCACATGGGGGACAAAATCCCCCGGCATATAAAAGGACGTGAACTGGATCCCGAACCGATACTCCGATATTTCCCGGAAAACGCCGTCCGCGATCCGCTGGGTGGTCTCCCCCAGGTCATATCCGGGAAACATCCTGTTGATATCCGTATTGTCCGTTGACCAGAACCTTTTCTGGATATTCATGGAGTATGGGTTGATGGAAGGGATGATCAGGATCTTATGCCCCTCCGCAATCCTGCCCTCGTCCTCCAGCTGCTTCATCTTCTTCACCAGCTGGGAGCAGCAGTAGATCTGCTGCACTTCATTTCCCCTGGAATTTCCCACGATGCAGACCGACCTTTCCCCGGTTCCGAATTCATATCCCGTCACGCGGAACGTATCCCGGTATATCCCCTTGAGTTCATAAATGATCCTTTTATTCATAACCGCACACTTCCTTTTTCAGCAGACGCCCCATCAGCGAACCCTCAACCACCACCGGATAGTCCCTGATGGTAAACAGCATACCGTCCTCGGGGGTCCTCACCTCATCCAGCGTTTTCCCGCACAGCGGATCCACGATCCGCCCTATGAGTTCGCCCTTTTTCAACTTCGCGCCATGGGGCACATCCGGGAGAAACACCCCGCTCACAGCGGCATTTAAATAGCAGACATCCGCCGGGTTTGTTGACAGGATCGGTTTCCTCACCGGCTTCACCTCCCCGGTCCAGATCCCCATCTTTTTCATCAGGTGGAAGATCCCGTCCACCAGCTGATCCCCATATTTTCGCGTGATACGCATTCCCACGCCCATTTCCACCACCAGCACCGGCGTCCCGATGCGGTTCAGGCTGTACGCAAAGGTGGATTCCAGCACCGTGCTGGCTCCATGCACCCAGATCAGATCCACATTGGCCGCTTCCGCCATCGGCACAAGCGTATCCCGGTGCTGCTCATTAATGCGTATCTGGGGTATCTCCGTCAGGTAAATATTGCTGGCGTGGATATCCAGCACACAGTCGGAACCCGCCACATCATCTATGATCCTGGCCACCACGTACTCTATCATGCTGCCGTCGATATCCCCGGGGAACATACGGTTCATATCCAAGTCAAAGGCCGGGATCCCCCTGGTGATGGAATCGATCCCCAGTGGATTCATTGCCGGGTAAATATCAACGATCCCATTCAGACATTCCTTATTCTGTTCCATGCGGCGCTGCAGTTCAAAGCAGACATACTGCCCCTCCAGTTCGTCCCCATGGATGCCCGTAACGATGCTGATGCGCTTCATATCGTCCGTGGGATGCTCCGGCACAATGCGGTTCCTCCTGATCTCCAGCACTTCATCCACGGGCAGCCCCACCGCTGCTATTGTCTTTATCATGTTATCCACTGCCTTTCTTTTTTTCCACCAGGACAGTTATTGTCTGCGACTGTCTCCCGCCGTTCCACATAAGCCCCCGGTTGATCGCGCAGTCCGCCGCGTCCCTGCCATGGCCAAGCTTGATATGCCGGTCCGATACCGGACAGTCGTTGGTAGGATCGAACGCCACCCACCTGTCGCCGCAGAGCGCCTCCGCCCATGCGTGGCTGGCACCTTCCCCGACGATCATCCCGCATACATAGCGGGCGGGAATCCCCGCCATACGGAGCAGCGTGACATAAATGTGCGCAAAATCCTGGCAGACTCCCCTGCCCATCCCCCATGCCTCTTCCGCCGTGGTATGAAACTGTGTTGCTCCCGGCACATAGGAAAAATCCCGGTGCAGCCTATGCATCCATTCCACGCATATTTCATAAGGGCTCCCACAGCCCGAAAAATCATAAGACCGATAATATTCCGAAAGCTCCGGGCCGGGCATGCATCTGCCGTGGGGAACCCGGTAAAGTCCCGCCATCCCGTCATCCGGCTCCTCATACTCCGTCTGAAGGATCTCCACATCTCCCGCCGCCTGAAACACAAACCTGTCATGGGCTTTCGTCTCACAGCCATAGATCTGCCTGTTTCCAAAGGAATCCGCTCCCATGGAATACTCCGTTTCAGGCAGCACGGAAAGTTCTATCCCCAACAGATGCTGTCTTGCGTCCTCCCTTGGGATACACTTGATCGTAAAATAACACCTGCCCACATCTTCCTCATACGCTATCTCCATCCTGTACGCAAAGTGCAGTACTGCCACAAGATCACTCCTAACCTGTCCGCTATGCGATTGACTCCACAACCGATACAATCTTATAATAATCCAAATCAGGACTTTCCACAAGGCTTTTCAGCGATTCCACCTTCGCCTTATCATAAGGCAGGCCGCTCCTCTCCACCCTTGGGATCATGCGGTGCACCTCCCTGATCAGTTCCTTCTGCGATACCTTCAGCCGCGCGTACATATCAATGCGCTCGATCCGTTTTCCCGCCTTGATCATGTTCCGCACCTGTTCGGAATCGATCTGATCGTCCACGATCCCCCAGAAAGACAGGATGTGGTCTATCAGATACTGCAGTTCTATCAGCGGCGACCTGCTCACCGCCGCCTTATTCATATCATACACGGCAAGCTGGATATAGGAAAACGCTTCCGAGCCGATGCTTTCCCTGAGCACAATGGCATTGTCATAGGCCCGGTTGAGATTGCTGATGATGGAATCAGGATTCGTTTCATCAAAGGGATAACGCCGCAGGAAATCCTCCTTCGACGAATAAATGTTCGGAATGTCGATGGAGTCACAGAACGCCTGGTAACTGTCAACTGTCTCATCGATCATATTGTCATACCTGGGAAAATAGAACCGCAGCGTTGTGTACACGCGCTCCGTGTATCTTCCCAGCCAAAATAAGTGATCCGCCTGTTCTACTGATATAATACCCATGTGTCCTTAAATCCTCCTCCCTGCGATGAGTTCACGATAAACGAATCCGGATTCCTGGAAAATCTCGTCAGCCCGCTCTTCCAGACCATGGGCTCCTCCGCCGTCAAAACGAATGCCCTCAGATCCGCTTTCCTCGGCACCACCTCCCCGTTGTCCACAATGTCCAGATCCTGGAAATCGATGACCTCCTGCGCGATAAACCGCCTCGGCTCCCTCTTTAATAAGGCGATGAAATCCTGCTTCTGCTGTTTCGTCATGGCGCTTCCAAACACCACGCCATACCCGCCTGCCTCCGCCACATCCTTTAACACCAGATCGTCAAAATGCTCCAGGACATAATGCATATCTTCCTCATAAAATGGCAGATAGGTAGGCGCGTTGGCAAGAATCGGTTCCTCGCCCAGATAATACCGGATCATCTTGGGGACAAAGTAGTAGATCCCCTTATCATCCGCAACGCCGTTTCCCGGCGCGTTGAGCAGCGCCACGTTTCCCTTTCGGAATACCTCATAAATATGCGGGATGCCGATCAGGGACTCCGGGTTGAAATTCATCGGATCCAGATACTCGTCCGAGATCCTGCGGTATACGGCGCCCACCCTTTCTTTCGCTCCGCTGGAAGAGATATAGTACAGCATGTCCTGTTCCACCACCAACTCTGAACCGGTCACCAGATGCGCCCCTGTCTTCTCCGCCAGATAGGAATGTTCAAAATAAGCCGCATTATACCTGCCCGGCGTGAGGATCACCGTGTGCCCGCCGGGATTTACATAATCCATGGTCTTGCGCAGCAGATCCGCATAATTCCGGTTCTCCTCCAGCCGGTAACTGTGAAAGGTATCCGGGGAACTCCTCCTGCACAGATCCCTGGCGATCATGGGATAGGATGCCCCCGACGGCACCCGCAGGTTATCCTCCAGGATATACCAGCTGTCATCCTTTCCCTTCACCAGGTCGATCCCTGATATGTGGGAATGAATCCCTTTCGGCGGAAACACTCCTTCACATTCCGCCATATATCCGCTGGAGGCATAGATGAAATCCTCCGGCACAATCCCGTCCTTCACGATCTGTTTCCTGCCGTAAATATCCCTCAGGAATAAATTCAGGGCCATGACGCGCTGTTTCAGGCCTTTTTCCAGGAAACAGAACTCGTCATGCTCGATGATCCTGGGGATGGAATCAAAAGGAAACAGCTGTTCTTTAAAAACATTGTTCTTATAGATGCCAAACTTCACCCCGTAACGCGCCAACAACTCGTTGACCTTATCCGTGTGCTTCAATAACTCCAGTTGCTGCATGAAGTCTCCTCCTCTGAATACGTTCTGTAAATGTCAACAGGAACTTTTTTCCCACAGTTTCCGCCCAAACCGGTCCCTGCGGGCATCCGCTCTCCCAAAAGGTTCGATTGAATCAGAAAAGGCGTCCCTGAGCACATCACTCAAAGACACCTTTGCCTTTTATATCCTGCATTATGCACCCCCGGGAGGGAATTTGTCAAGTGTTTCAAAAATTTCTCGACACATTTTTTCAAATACTGTCATAAAATAAAGTATCACAACAGAAAGAAAGGAAATTTCAACATGGCTACTTTTACAAATCAGGCTGTTTTATCCTATAACGGTATTACAACCAACTCCAATATTGCGACAGGCGAAATCGTGGAGGTTTTATCCGCCGCAAAGGAAGCCCTGTCAACAGTGTACGATTCGGATGACACGGTGACTTATGTGGTCAGCCTTGTCAATTCCGGCAATACCCCCTTTACGGCCTTGACAGTGACCGACGATCTGGGCGCGTATACGCTCGGTGGCACGGGCAGCGTACCCGGTCTCCGGGTTTACCCCCTGACCTATGTACCGGGATCCATCCGTTACTACCAGAACGGCGTACAGCAGGCCGCTCCCGCTGTAACGTCCGGGACGGAACTCACCGTGGAGAACATCGGCGTACCGGCAGGCGGCAACACCATCCTCGTCTACCAGGCGAGAGTGAATTCGTTTGCCAACCCCGGAACCACCGGCACGATCACAAACACGGCGACCGTCGATGGCGCCGAACTCTCCGCACCCCTGACGGCGACTGACACGATCACATCCCGGGAAGCGCCTTATCTGACGATCTTAAAGAGCGTATCCCCGAGGCAGGTGGCGGAGAACGGGAATATCACCTACACCTTCGATATCCAGAATCTGGGCAATACCGCAGCCACAGCTGCAGACAACGTACAGATCACGGATACCTTCAACCCCGCCCTCTCCAATATTTCCGTGACCTATAACGGCGCGGCGCTGCCCGCGTCCAGCTACACCTATGACGCCGCAACCGGCGAATTTGCCACATCCGCAGGCGCCATCACAGTGCCCGCCGCAACCTACACCCAGAATCCCATCACAGGGGCATGGTCGGCTGTCCCCGGCAGCGCCGTCCTTACCGTGACCGGGACGATCCGCTAAAAAAGCGCCGGGAATGCGATATCGCATTCCCGGCTCCTGCTATATATCATAACATTATATTGTCGAAAACTTCCCTGTTGGCAAATGCTTTCCTATGTAGCCCACAATCCCCAATCTATGTGCCGGATCGGGAAGAAAATGGATTCTTCCCGGAAAACTTCCTGCAAAACTGATGTGCCATCCGAAAAATTCTTCTTTTCCATATGGGGTTCTGAACACCCTCAATCTACGCAGATCATCATTGTTTTCCACGGTCTCCGATTCGCCGCGGCAGCCATACCCCACATCATTCTTATCAAACATTCCATCATATCCCTTAAAATAGTCTTCCAATATCTGAAGCCGCTTCATGATGATCTGTATGTGCAGTGAAATTCTTGCCTCTCCCAACTGCCCCTGGACACAATCGCAAAAACGCAGATGGGGATATAACAACTCCCTCTTTTCCCACAGTTCCTTACCGGAAGATACCATCAATTTCATTCTGTTTTTTTCTTTTTCGCTTAACCGATGCAACTGTTCTTCATAACAGCAGTTCTCCACGGACACCTGCCTGTCATCCTGCTCCAATGTCACATAAGTTCCTGTAATTTCTTCCGCCCGCCATAAAACCGATGTATCCATGCTGACAACATAACTCTCCGATTCGTATGCTGCCAGACAGCCAACGGCACTGATCTTTTCACCACCCTCAACTTCAACGATCAGTTCGCTTCCCGGGAAATCCATTCCATCGATCAATTGCTTCCTGTTAATGATCGTTCGCAAAAAAGCTTTCTCCTGCTGTGAAACCCCAGAATCCTGAAGCCAATCATGAATGGTATAACCTGATATCAATTCCGTTGTCAGCAGTTCCGCCGTATAATAAAAATCCCGGTCGCCTTTCTCATGAAACAGTTTCCGGCAGGTCTTTAACAGCTGGCTGACAGCATGATTCATTTCTTCACGGTTCATGCCGTTTCCCCGAATCGATAACTCATTCAATATCATATGTACTATATCTCCAAGTCAAAATAGTGAATCTACGGCTTTGTCCCATTCGTCAAAAAAGCCGTCCGGCCAGTTGGACAGACTTCCATCTGAAAGGATTTCCGGCGATGTCATATCATGCCTGATCATTCCCTCATTGTCTTCGTAGACGTAAAAATAATTCAATTTTACCTGTTCCGGCCGGATCTGCCCATGCTTTACGGAAAGCCTGATTCCATTTAAAATGTGATCGCTGTGTGTTTCCAAAATGATCTGAATGCCATTCGAGGCTGCCCTCGCAATCAGTTCCCCTATCTGTCTCTGCCCTTTCGGATGAATGTGGGCCTCCGGATTTTCGAGGATCAGCAGGTCGCCTTTCCTCGCTTTCAGCAAGGCAATTATAACAGGCAGCACATAGGATACGCCAAATCCCATATTGACCGCATTTGTGGACTCCTCTCCCATAATGCCCTGCTGGGCATATCGCAGTCCCATCACATCGGAATCCATATTGGGTATTGCCTTTATCCTGATGCCTGGAGAAATTTCGGACATCCAGGCATTAACCTGTAATTCCAGCCGCTCACTGCTCTCGTCGGAATTTTTCATATTATCATATACCTTAAAATCAGACTCGCTCCCTATGGAATAAAGGCATGAAACAGCATATTCCCCTTTACTTCCTATCTGTGTGGGGGCATAACGCTGCTCTCCCAGGTCATCATAATATCTTCTGGGTCCAAGTCTCTCAGCAGAAATGTATTCAAAACCATTTCCGGCCAGCCCGTCTCCATGAGCCACCGCATGACACTCCATCAATAATGCCTGCTCTTCCTCACTGTAGTGGCATGTCCAGCTTCCCAGACCGTCTTCTTCCACGGTTAAACAGATATCCTCATCTTTCTTATACCAATATGAAATATCCCTTATCTTCCCCAGACTGACATAACGGCCATTCAAGACCACAGGATTATCCAGCCCCAGCTGATTTCTCTCATATGTCTGACGAAATAAAAGCAGTACCTGTATCATGGTGGATTTGCCCATGCCGTTAACTCCGGTAAACAGATTTAACTCCCTGCACTCCACAGACATTTCTTCAAAACACTTAAAGTTCTTAACCCTGATCCGCTTTATCATCTTTCATATTCTCCAACACACTTTCCACAAGGGACATTACATAATCAATCCGCGAATATACTGCCTTTTTATCCGGCGCTTTCAATAAATACAAATAATCCGCCCTCTCGCACAGATCCATATATTTCTTTTGCACTTCATCTTTACAATGAATAAGTCTATCCGCATCTTTCTGGGATAAATTTTTCATGACATAACACCATGATTCAAAAATAACCTTATTTATCGGACGTCTGCGCCCATCATAACATATCTTCCTGAACGTATTTCTTCCCATTAAATGATACATGTTATACATCACGCTTTTGAATTCTTCTTCAATCCGCTTCAGTTCTCCTTCGTCGGCATGATTTAAATACTTCATCCCTTCATTCAGGAACTCGTCGATATTTCCGGTATATTGATTGAGGTCCAGGTAACAAAAGGAAACATATCTGAGTACAAATTCCCGATCCAGCATCCGTTCACTCTTTACGCTCCCGCCCGTAGCAGTCACAAAACAGGAAAGCCCTGCACAATTTTGCAAAAACTGAGTAGCCTTTCCCTGAAATAATGCATTTCTGATCTCCTGCGCTTCCAATGCAAGCCCCCCTGTATTGATGCGCTTGAAAATATTGTATTTTACATTATCCGGGGTGGAGGGATTCACCAGATAAACATTGATCACCGTTTCGTCAATCCTTCTCTGGAACGCCCTGGGAAGCCGATCGTAATCACAACCGTTCAATTCCGGGAAAAATTCCATCTCCTGTAATTTCAGAGTCTTGTCTACCACAAACTGCTTTAAGGTCGTCACTCGCTGCAGTCCATCGATCACAAGCCATTTGTCTTCATCCGAAGCATCAAAATAAAATGCCGGCAGGGGAATCCGCAGGAAAATGGATTCTACCAGCTGACTTTTTTGTTTTCTGTCCCACAAACCGGCTTTTCTCTGGAAAGAAGAATCAAATTCTATTTCTCCTTTCTGTATACGCTTTAATAAGGAATCCAGCGTCAGGGGCTTCATGGTAATATCAATTTTGGAGGGATCAAAAGGCCTGATTTTCTCCCCTTCACAGGCATATGCAGTTACATCAGGCTCGACATCGTCCTGAATCATTGAGATACCCCGGTCCAGAAAATATTTCATAATCTCGTCATAGTTTTCATCCGTCAATTTCATAGTCATATAGACTAAATTGAAATTGATGGAATTATTTTGCTCCTTCGCAATATGATATAATTTTTCCAGATCTTCCTGTTCACTTTTCTTCAACGTATATCCGCTCATTTTATCCGCTCCTGATATTGTTCCCTTTTTCATCCGCCGTGATACCGATTGTAAAAGCCGTTTCCCTTTTTCCAATTATATATTATAAGTAATACGAGCCCATTAGTCAAACAATATCTCCTCCACCGTCACAAAGGTATACCCTTCCTCCAGCAGCTCGTCTATCGCCTTCAGCGCCGCCGTCACGGAGGTGTCATAATAATCATGCATCAATATGATATCATTCTCCCCCGTCCTGCTCACAATCTTCTCCACGATACAGGACACGTTGCCGGAACACCAGTCCAGGGGATCCACATTCCAGAGCACCGGGAACATGTTCAATTCCTTCTCAAAACTCTTATCCCATGAGCCATAGGGCGGGCGCACATACTGTACTTCCTCCCCGGTGATCTCTTTCAGGATCTCGTTCGTTTTGATCAGTTCTTCCCTGAAAGTCTCCCTGTTGGTCCTGGTCAGCTGGATATGGCTGTATGTATGGTTCCCGATCAGATGCCCTGCCTCCTGCATCCGCCTGATGATATCGGGATGCAGTTCCGCGTGCTCTCCCGTGACGAAAAAGGTAGCCACCACGCCCCGCTCTTTCAACCCGTCCAGCAGCTGCTCGGTGTAATGGGGGTGGGGGCCGTCGTCAAAGGTAATGGCAACCTTGCGCACATCCTCAGCCTGGCCATCTCCGCCATCCGCCATCTCTCCATCCCCGGCGTTACCGACTGCTGTCTGTGCCATTCCTGTGGCCGGAATCTGTCCCCTGCTCTCCTGCAAACCCAGAAACAGCAATCCCGCTATCAGATCGAATACCAGGACTGCTGCCGCAAACTTTTTCATAGATGACTCCCGATTTCCCTGTAATCTCCATAAAATTATATGAAATCATCCCGGAATATATACAGGCGGACACTGCCGAATTCCTACTCAAACTGCGCATTGTACAGCTTCCTGTACACGCCGTCTTTCGCCATCAGCTCCCCATGGGTTCCCTGCTCCGCCACTTCCCCGTCATTGACCACCAGGATCAGGTCGGCATTCTCAATGGTGGACAGTCTGTGGGCGATGACGAAACAGGTCTTTCCCTCCATCAGCTTCAGCATGGCTTTCTGGATCTGGCGTTCCGTGCGGGTGTCCACGTTGGAAGTAGCCTCGTCCAGTATCAGCATTTTGGAATCCAGCAGCATGGCCCTGGCTATGGTCAGCAGCTGCTTCTGTCCTTTGGAAATGTTGGTTCCCTCATCTGTCAGTATGGTATCGTAGCCCTCTGGCAGGCGTTTGATAAAGGAGTGGATATGGGCCGCCCTTGCCGCCGCTTCCACATCCTCCCTGGTGGCGTCCTCCTTGCCATAGGCCAGGTTTTCGTAGATGCTTCCGTAAAACAGCCAGGTATCCTGCAGCACCATGGCATAGGCTTTCCGCAGGCTGCTCCTGGTCATCCTGTCATTTCTCCTGCCATCCACGGTGATATACCCGCTGTCCGGATCATAGAAGCGCATCAGCAGGTTGATCAGCGTGGTCTTGCCTGCCCCGGTGGGACCCACTATGGCAATCTGTTTTCCGGGTTCCGCACGGAAACTGAGGTCATGTATGATCGTCTTTCCGGGCAGGTATCCGAACCGCACATGGTTCAGTTCCACCTCACCCCGTACCGCATCCAGCACCACCGCGCCCTCCGCGTCCGCAGGCTCCGGCTCCTCCTCGATCAGGCGGAACACCCGCTCCGCTGCAGCCAACGCCGACTGCAGTTCACTGAAAATGTTCGCCGCCTCATTGATGGGACCCGAAAATTTCCTGGAATACAGCACGAAAGACGAAATATCCCCGATACTCATGCTCCCCGCCAGGTACAGCAGCGCGCCGAAGACGCTGATCAGGGACAGGGACAGGTTGTTGATGAAATTGACACAGGGGCCCACCACGCTTCCGTAATATTCCGCCCTGTAATAAGCTTCCACAGCCTCCTTATTTTTCCCGTCAAATTTTCCCTGGGTATAGTCCTCCCTGTTGTAAGCTTTCAACGTCTTCTGTCCGGTGATCATCTCCTCCACGAAGCCGTTCAGTTCCCCCAGCTTGGCGGAACGTTTGCGGAACAGGGGCCTGGTCTTGCCGGTAATGTTCTTTGTGATCAGGACGGAAAGCGGCACTGTGAAAGCAAACACCAGCACCAGCCTGGGCGAGATGGACACCATCATCAGCAGCGCCCCCGCCACCGTGATCACCGTGGTCAGGAGCTGCACCAGGTCATTGGACAGCGAAGCGTTGACCGTATCGATATCATAGGAAATGCGGCTGATGATGTCTCCCGTCTGGTGCACGTCAAAATACCCCACCGGCAGCGTCATCAGCTTCTCAAACACATCCTGGCGCATACGGTATACCACTTTACGGCTGATGGTCAGCATCAGCACCTGCAGGCCATAGGACATCAGCGCCGACACCACATAAAACAACGCCATCCACCCGGCATAGTAAAACACCCTCTGGAAATCCACCTTTCCCCTGCCCCCCTCGATGGCCCCGATGCTGAGTCCCGTCAGCTTCGGCCCAATCAGGGAAAACAGGTTGCTCCCCAGCGTGCAAAGCATTGCCAGCGCCAGAAGCCATTTATACTGCCACATATACTGTCCCAGCCGCAGAAGCGTCCGCTTGGAATACCTCTTGTTTTCAGTGCCCATAATTAATCCCTCACATGATACAACTTGCCGCAGCCCGGAAGAACGCCGCCCGGCGTTCTTTCAGGCGAAATTTAGAAACTCTTAGCTTGCGTACTTTGCAAGCTTAGAGTTTCTTTTCGCCTTGGGTCCTGCTGATCTCGCCGTAGACCTGGCAGCATTCCATCAGTTCCTCATGGGTTCCGTACCCGATCGGTTCCCCGTCCTCCAGCACCAGGATATGATCCGCATTCCGGATGGAACTGACCCTCTGCGCGATGATGACCAGGGTGGTATCCTGAAAATGCTCCCGGATCC
>JAMPAC010000110.1 GCA_023667395.1 Blautia sp.
GCTTTCCGACCGACCAGTTCTTTGCACCGATATGGGACTCCCACATCTTTTGATATAGAGGACAGCCCGCCAGCAGTTCTTCCTGCCGCCCCTGTGCCAGTATCCTCCCATTCTCCAGCGCCACGATATTGTCCGCGTTTTTAATCGTGGAAAGCCTGTGGGCAATGACCAGGAGCGTTTTCCCCTTTGCCAGCTCCCGGATACTTTTCTGTATCTTATCCTCGTTTTCTGGGTCAGTAAAGGCGGTCGCCTCGTCCAGTATGACCACCGGCGAATCCTTTAATATCATCCTTGCAATGGCGATACGCTGCTTTTCTCCGCCCGACAGCCGCCTGCCTGCCTCGCCCGCAGGCGTGTCATAGCCGTCTGGCAGCTTTTTAATAAATTCCTCGCACTGTGCCGCCCTTGCCGCCCGGACCACCTGTTCATCACTTGCGTCCGGGTTTCCCATGCGGATATTTTCCCGGATGGAGCAGCGGAATAAGAAATTATCCTGCGCCACAAAGCTGACCGTTGCCGCAAGCTGTGCAAGGGGCATTTCCCGGATATCCACGCCGCCGATGGAAATGCCCCCGGAAGACACATCATAAAACCGGGAGACCAGCCTTGCCACCGTGGATTTCCCTCCGCCGGACGGCCCCACCAGTGCGGTAAAGCTGCCCTGGGGGAGTTTCAGGGAAATATCGTGCAGCACCTCGTCCTCTCCATAGGAAAAACGGACATTTTTCAGTTCTACATCATAACTTTTCAGTTCCACAGCCTGCCCCTTTTCCGGCAGCCCCGGCAGTTCCAGATACTCCTGCAGTTCCTCCACCGTCATCTGCACTTTCTTGAGTTCATTGGAAAACACCTCCAGCTTTGCAAGGGAGCCTACCATGGACATGGAAAGCATGACAGCCAGCGCCGCCTGCGCCGCCGTGATCGTCCCTCCCGCCCCAAGCAGGAGCGCCACGGGCAGGACTCCTAACAGCGTGGAAGGGAACAGGGCAAACGCCAGCTTCATGGTCACCCAGGTGGAGGAAAGCCATTTGACCACAAATGTCCTGTAATCCCGGATGGCAGAGGAAAATTTCCCATAGGATTCCCCTGTCTGCCCGAATGCCTTGATGACCTCGATCCCCTCCACATACTCCACAATGTTGCTGTTCATCCGTGAGAGGGATTCATTGTACGTGTCAAAGTTTTTCCCGCTGATCTTGAAGGTCAGCCCCATGCAGAGGAAGGAAAGCGGGAACGTGACAAGGGATGCAAGGAACAGGCGCCAGTCAATCGACGCAAGCGCAGCCATGCTGAAAAATGGCAGTACAATATGCCCGCAGCCCTCCGGAATCAGGTGGGCAAGGGGCGGCTCAATCTCCTCAATCTTATCCACCATGATTCCCTTAATCTCCCCAATGCTGTGCTTTGCCACTTCCCCCAGCGGCGCGTGTAAAATTAAGTCAGCCACACGATTCCTTAAGCCTTCCAAAATGTGGTACGCTGCCGTATGGCTTACCATAGTGGAAAGCCCGAAGCAAAGCACCTTCCCCGCATAGGCAGCAAGCGCCAGAAAACTCCATGACCAGATTTCCGAAGCCGAAACCGCCCCATCTAAAAACAGGCAGAGCACACGGTAAAAACAATAATAAGGCACAAGCCCCGCTGTTATGCTGATAATAGACAAAAAAACTGATAAAATCATTTGACCTTTCCCTTTACGGGCAAAGACAAGCAGGCAGGATAAAAAATTCTGCTTTTTTTGTTCGCTCATATACAGACTCCTTCCATAAAAAAATAAAATAAGAATGGGTAGCTTCTACTAACCATTCTTATCTTAACGCTTTCGGAAGCCGCTTTCCGCTCCAACCCGCCCATTTTGCCCCGATTGGACAAATACTTTTTTTCTAACACTGCATCCGGTTCCGGTAATCCATCGGCGTCATCCCCATCTTCCTGCGGAAAGCCGCCGCAAACTTGCTTGGGCTGTCGTATCCCACGCGCCCGGCAATCTCCGCCACGCTCATCTCCCTCTTTGTCCTTAAGAAAACGGCCGCCTGGTTCATCCGGTATTCCAGAAGGTAGCTTCCAATGCTCGCCCCAAAAACCGATTTAAAGCAGTTTTTCAGGGATGTCAGCGGGATACCAAAGCGGCGGGACATCTCCTCCTGCGTGAAATTCTCATCCATATGCCCCACAAGGAACTGCTGCACCGCCTTGACCTTCTCCACCTGCGTCCGGTAAAAATACGGTTTCTCTGACGTGTCTTCCGGTAGTTCCAATGCCTCCAGATACAGCAACAGTTCCAGAATCTTGATCTTAAAATAGGGCCGCTTGATTTTTTCCGGCACCGCGTACAGTTCCCCAAAAATATGTTCAATAGAGCCATCGCCATGCAACACGTAAGGGTAAATACCGCTGCAGAACTTTTCCTGCAATGCCCGCAGGTTCACGGGAAAGTCCTTAATCTCCTGTGGCAGGGATCTGCAGGCGGCATCCATATCAAAAGACACCATTGCGCCATGGTAATGGGAAAGGGGCATCTCAAAATGCCCGGTGTGGGTAAGCCTGCGGTCAAGCTTCAGATCCCCTGCTTCCACATAAGAATAGGCGTCATCCGCCGCCGGATACTCCAGCCGCCCTTCCCGGCAGTGGTCGATGCAGAAGAGATTCCTGTCCGGCTTGAACCTGCTGTCATAATAACGGATATGGAAATCGTTATAGGAAAGGCTGACTCCCGGAAAAACTTCATAGACGGTGATCGTCCCATCCCCCGTCTCATTCCGCAGCTGATACACGCTGCACCCGCCCGCTTCCACCAGTTTCACGCCGGTATCTTCCGTAAGCAGAAACTCATCCATAGCCCTCCTTTCTGTTTTTGCCAGATAGATTTCCGTCAGTTTCCCCATCTGTAAACGGCAAGACGGTTATTTAAATTTTTCGCCACTACGCTCCCTATTTTCCCAACAAGTGTGTACTTTTTCATCTCATCCCAAAAGCTGCTCTCCCTTATCAGTTCCAGTTTCGGATCAAGTTCCAGCAGGTCATTTCCCGTTTTCGTTCCCCACCCAAATCTCGCATTGGTATGCTTTATCGTATCATGCACTTTCTCTTTCATCATCTTGGGGTGCATCAGTTCCGCAAGCAGGAATCCCCTGTCAAAAGAGTCCGTGATGTTGTGCAGGATCGTACCCAGCTGCTCCTTCGAAAAATACATGAGCAGCCCCTCGGCGATCACAATCACCACATCTGCCTTTGGAATATCCTTTATCCAGCCTGTCTCAAGAATGTCCCCGGCCAGCATATGCTCGCGTTCCGTTTCCGTAAAAACCTTCTTTCTCACTTCTATGGAATCCGGAAGGTCTACATTGAACCATCTTACTTTTCCGTTGGAATGCCTTTCTTCCATGGAATGCCCCTCTTCCATTGCTACCCGTGAAAATCGGTCATCCAGACCGCAGCCGATATTGACGCATACCGCATCCGGGTATTTTTCCAGCAGCTTTTTCAGCGTCCTGTCAAACATGATCGTCCTTGCCACCACTCCCTCATGGGACATAAATTTATCCATATCCCTTGTATCAACTGCCAGCGTTTCTATAATCTCCACCGCTTTTTCATCATGGATGCGCGCATTTCTGCGCTTTGTCTCATTCGCCCTGACTGCAAGCGGAATCAGGGCTGTTTCCTGAACATCTCCCAATTGTAAATCCATATTATCATTCTCCTGCCTTATTTTTTCCTGTTCCGCTATTCCCTATCCATTCTATAATCTCCTTCTCAGACTGTTCCAGTGCGTCCATACAGATGTGACGGTTATCAAGGAGCCTCCGGTAAAAAATCCCGATCAGAGGAATCATTTTATACAATACCGGATTTCTATGTTTTTACTTTGGAAAAAAAGAAACAATAGTTCCAACCAATACGGCTGGAACCAAAGCAAAAACAATGCCGGGGAACAGCATCCCTTTCACATGGAACCACTTTTGATGGTATTCCTTATCCATATGTTCCGTTCCCTCCAGCCGGAATCGCTTCATATTAGCGAAGAGTACCCAATCCAAAAAGAACGTGTCATAAACGCCGATCCAGACCATCAGTCCAAAGGCAATGCCGAACCCCTCCACAAACTTTTCCGCTTCTGCGGCATAGGCGCATACTGCAAGAATGCCCGTAAATATCAGAATCCCGACTGCTTTTATTGCGATCACCCTGCCGCTTAACGGCTGTACCTCTATCCGCTCATGCGTCTTAAAATATTCTTCCTGTATTTCAGGCGGATAGTTATGCACCTGCAGCCTGGATTTCTTCCCGGTTGTCGCAAAACCCATAACCGTGAATAAAATGCTGAATATTACTGCTTCCGCAATGATAATCCCTATGCTCATTTTGTTTCACCTCAATTTTCTCATTTTCTACAAAAGCGTACAGATCCATGCCAGCAGCAATGCCACAAACGGAAACAGTATGATCTTCGTAATCTGTTCTTTCCGGTTAAACCCAAACTGCCGGTATCCCGCACAGCCTTCCGTCTCAGGATAATAATGCTGGAAGAAATGGGACTTTGTGAGCAGGAACCAGTCAAAGAAAATAATATCAAACGCTTTCAGCAGATACAGCATGGTAAGGAACCTTGCTGCGAACTGCCAGAAATTGTAACCGCTCCTGATACCGTCCCATCCTGCATAAACAAACACAAACAGGAATGCTGTCACATCCATAATCAGGATTGCCCATCCCAGCAGCCTTGCCCCCGGAAAGCGTTCCTCATGCTCCAGGACAGCCGCCTGTATATCCTTTGGCGCAGTGCCGAAAAGTTTTTTTGACTGCACCAGCGCAACCGCCGCCCATAGCAAAAGAAAGAACAATGCCATGAGCGCCAATGATAAAATTAAAGTCACTTTCATATCCTGTTTATACCTCCATCTTTTCTTCCTTCAAAGACAACCCATACCAGCATCATCCCAAACCAGAAAATCATGCTCTCACTCATCAGCCCATTGGTAAAACCAATCCGAAACGGCGTGTCAGGTATAGCAGACTTTATAAGCTGTAGAATGACATAAATAACCAGCACATTCGTAAATGCCATTCCTTTCGGGAATACCGTTTTGCCGGAAATCTGCAGGTAAAACCAGTATAAAAAGGGCGGGAGCATGAATGCCTCACTTAACGCCACTACCCACGATAGCTGTGAAAAAAGAGCCTCCGCCGCAGGCAGGGCAGCCGCTTCATAGCCGTTGCCGTTAAGCCATGCAAATAGAAAAAGAATCATCACATAAAACAAATGGAGGCACAGCCAGGGAGTCAGCCCAAACGCTGTCAGATAATGATAGATTTTCCTATGCCGCTCCTGTTTTACAAACCCGGCAGTGGCAAACAGGGCAATCCCGTACAATATCACCGCCGGGAAAGCCACAAACATGGACAGTGCATTTCTCCACGCCGGAATCTGCGCCACACCCTCTGTAAGCCAGTAAAGATTCCCATGATAAGCGGTACTGCCATACATCATCAGCCAGTCGCCACTGCCCATGAAAATGCAGCCCAGCATACCGCAGAGCAACGCCAAAATTATTTTTCTTTTGTTTCTCATAACTTCCCCTCTTCTGCCATCCGGCGTTCCTCATCCCATCTGGAATCCTTTTTACAGATATAAAAATCACAGCAGTCGCCCCCGGAAGCCAGTGTTTTGGTACGGTAGAGCCTGCCGCCCATCCAGTCAACAGACATGATATCCAGTACGCACATATAAGGAACCAACTGTGGCAGCTTCTCCTGTCGTCCCAACGCACACAGTCCGCACTGACGGTAAATAATGGTGTATTCTTCTGCGTCCCGGCCCAGAATCACCTCCGTATCCCAGTGGAACGGGCTGCTCCCCGCATCCGTCCGCGCTGCAACAGCCGCCCTGTTCTGCTGCGACTTTAGCGTAAAAGCTGTTTTTGCCTTGCCCCGAAAAGACGCCTTTACCAGCGGTGCCTGCATACTGGCATCCACCATCCCGGCAAAACGCTCCTCGCTCATTTGCCCATCCGCTGCCTCATAGATGGACAGCCACAGCATTCCTCCGGTCAGGCAGATACGCAGGGGGTTCTCCGTCAGGGAGCCGATGTCCGGGGTACGGGCAGTCATTTCCCGGTAAATCTGTTTTGACCTCCGCTTCAGCGCCGCCACATCCATGCCCGGTTCCTGCCCGGACAGATACCGGAAAGCGGCAGGGGCTAATGCGTGCCACATCAAAGCTTCGCAGTAAGTATAATTCATAATATCCGCTCCTCCATCCGTTAGATCAATGCCCCAATCCCTACGCAGATCAGCCCCGTAAGTGGACATACGATCAAAGGCCACATAATGCAGTGTTCAGGAATCCCCAGCGTAAGCATCCACTTTTTCAGGTTCCATGCCTCACAGTGTTCCGTTCCCGGAGGCATAAGTCCTTTTCTCTTCACGATCCCCCTGAAAAGTAGGTCCAGGCCGAAGAAATCCCCAAGGTTGACAAAGAACATTTCCACACAGCCCGTCCAGAACAGGTTCCGGAAACCTGCCACTCCTGCCTGCCTTGCGCTGACAGCCATATATACAAATATCAAAATGTACAGCGGATAAAGCACACCGGCCAATCTGACAAGTTCCTTCTTTTTCCTTTTCGGTGCCGCTTTCCGGATTTCCGGCGGCAGCATTTTTGAAAATGCATTCGGCATAAGCAGCCATAACAGCGCAACCGTCACATTAAACACCGCACATACCGCAATGCCGTCTAACACCGTCCTTTCCCATACCATAGCCATCCGCCTCCTTTCCCGTACCTTATTTTTATAGTGCGAAGCACATTGAATACGGTACCCTTTGGGTACAAAATTTTCTTACAGTAGCCGCTTCAATGCCTCGTAGCTCTCCCTGCTGACGGCGTGTTCCATCTCGCAGGCATCCGCCGCCGCTGTTTTCTCATCCACGCCAAGCCCCGTGAGGAGCTGCCGGAAGGTGCTGTTCCGCTCGTAGGTATCCCTGGCAATCTTCTTTCCCCTTTCCGTCAGATGGATTTCATGCGTATTATCCACAAAGATATACCCTTCCTCCGCCAGCGCCTTCAGCGCGACGGAAACGGTCGGCCTTGAAACCCTCAGTTCCCCGGCAATGTCTGAGCCATGCACTTCCTTCTTTTTGGAAAGGATATAGATTACCTTCAGATAGTCCTCTACCGATTTTTTCTGTTTCACTTTATTACACCGCCTCCTTCCACGCAGCAGGTTCATAGACCCGTTCCAAAACTGTTTTTTAGATCGTGACCGCAAATTTTGCAATTATTGCCGCCACAGGGATATAAACAACCGTCATTATAAGCCTTTCTGTTAAAACAAATTTCAGGTCCTTTACATGGGACATATCTTCCATGCCCTTTATTACCCAGAACCTGTCAAACCTCACCCATATTTCATCCACCACGATTCCGTCATACCAGTTCATCGCCTCAAGAAAAATAACCGCACGGATAAACGCAGCCCTAAAGTCGGAAATACCGCTCCAGCATCCGATAAATACCACCGGCAGAATCACAATTTCCAAAACAAGCACGGTAAAGAATATTCTTTTGCGCCTTTTTGCTTCCCGTTCCGTAGCCAGCCCCATTTCAAAAGCGCGCCGCTGTATCGGCTTCGGATAAAAGAAAATCCCCCGCATCGGATCATTCAGAACCAGCAGCTTTATGCAGGCTGTGAAAAATACCAAATAAATGAATATCTGCAAACCAAAAACCATATCACCCCATCCCCCTTACCATATCTGCAAACAGTTCCGGTTTTAATAAGGCCAGCCCCGCATGGCCGAGTTTCGGTAAAACCTTAAACTCTGTTTCAGGAAATTTCTTTTTCATGTATTTGATATCCCATGCCCTTTCCTTTTCTTCGCCGTCCGCATACCAGTAATGGATTTTTGCCTGCACCTTCGGAACCGGATTTGGAACTTTATAATTATTGCAGGAGTCGAATGTCCGCCACAAAGTTTTGTTGCTGCTGCGCTTTAGGACATCCGCCACATACTGTATATCTTCTTTGGAATAAT
>JAMPAC010000111.1 GCA_023667395.1 Blautia sp.
TCACCCACAGAAAGGAGCACCAAATGAAACTTGAAGAGCAAAAGCACGTTCAGGGAACCTCCCGCGAAGACGAGGAGAAGCACCTGAAAGAGACACTCGATGTAATCCATGCGAACATGGATAGCTATGGTCGTCAGGTTCGGGAAATGAAAGAAAATATTGACGAGATGCTGGAACATTACCACGATAATGACGCCGAGGTGTATGTGATCCTGAATAACACCATCACCCTGCACGACCACATGAAGCGCGCCCTGGAGCGGAACGAAAGGGCTGCGAACAAGCCCTATTTCGGACGCATCTGCTTCCATGACGAGGTCCTGGACAAAGAGGAATCCCTCTATATCGGTAAAGGCGGCATCTCCCGGGACTCCACCCACCAGGAAGTGATCGACTGGCGCGCCCCTGTGGCCAACACCTACTATGAAAACGGCCTGGGAAGATGCAGTTACCCCTCTCCCAGCGGCGCTCCCCTGTGGATTGACCTGCGGTTAAAGCGCACCTACGAGATCGAAGGGGGAAAGCTTCTGGATTATTTTGACAGCGAGGTGATCTCCAACGATGACCTGCTTACCAAATATCTGGCCAAAAACAAGCAGGCCGTTCTGGGAGAGATCGTCGCCACCATCCAGAAGGAACAGAATGACATTATCCGCAGATCCCCTTACCACAATATGATCGTGCAGGGCGTGGCGGGCTCCGGAAAGACCACCGTGGCCATGCACCGGATCTCCTTTATCCTGTATAATTACGCGGAACGGTTCCGCCCCAATGACTTTTACATCGTGGGCAGTAACCGCATCCTGTTAAATTACATCACTGGCGTACTGCCCAGCCTGGACGTCCACGGCGTACACCAGATGACCATGGAACAGCTTTTTGTCAGGCTGCTTTATGAGGACTGGGATGGGAAAAAATACCGGATCCGCAAAAAAGCGCAGAATGCGGACGACGGGAGCATCAAGGGAACGGACGGCTGGTTCCGCGCGCTGGAGCGGTTCTGTGACAGACTGGAACGGGATATGATCTCCACGGAATCCATTTATTTGAATCCCAGGCAGTTCGTGGAGGGGATCGAGAACGGCCGCTCCGGGGTCTATGACAGAAGCGGTGAGGAAATGCCGGATGAAAGCGAGCTGGTACTGCTGGCGGACGGACAGGCTGTGGAACGGTATATCCGGCAGAATCCCCATGTTTCCATCCAGAGCAAGATCAATATGCTGAACGAGCGGCTGCTGATCAAGGTAAAGGATGAATTTCTGGGAAAGGGCGTGAAATATACTGACGCTGAGAGGAAAGCCATCCTGAAAGCTTTCCGAAATCACTACGGCGGCAAAAACTGGAAGCTGTCCACCTACAGGCTGTATGACGACTTCCTGAAAGAGCAGGGATCCCTGTCTGCCAACAGTGAAAGGATCGGCCACATACAGACAGAAGTACCCGGCGACAGCCCCGCCGCAGATATGCCGATAGCGTCTCCCGGCAATGAATTTGACGTATATGATCTGGCGGCGCTGGCCTATATTTATAAGCGCACCAAGGAGACAGAAGTCATCAGCGAGGCGCACCACATTGTGATCGACGAGGCACAGGATTTCGGGATGATGGTATACCACTGCCTGCGCTTCTGCATCAAGGACTGCACTTATACCATCATGGGGGATGTGTCCCAGAATATCCGCTTTGGTTTCGGGCTAAACGACTGGGAGAACCTGCGAAAGCTTCTCCTGGACAACGATCCCATGTCCAGTTTCGGCGTTTTGAAAAAAAGCTACCGCAATACGGTGGAAATCTCCCATTTCGCCACCGATATCCTGCGCCATGGGAAATCGGTGAGTTATCCCGTGGAACCCATCATCCGGCATGGGAATCCCGTAACGGTGCAGCCTGTTCCGGACGGGGACGGACTGTGGCAGGCAGCCGCCCAAAAGTGCCGTGAATGGCAGGAAAAAGACCTGCCCACCATTGCCGTGATCTGCAGGGATCAGGAAAGCGCCGACAAGGCCGCCGGGGAACTTGGAAAGCGCGTCGAGATCATGGAGACAGACCCGGAAAAGGCCGAATTCGGCAACGGCATCATGGTACTTCCGGTGGAATACACGAAAGGCCTGGAATTCGACGCTGTGCTGATCCTGAATCCCACCAGGGAGGAATATCCCGTGGACGATGGGCACGCAAAGCTTCTGTATGTGGCCGCCACCAGGGCGCTGCATGAACTCTGCGTGCTGCACACCGGAAACCTTACCGGGCTGATCGCGGATCCGGTGCCGGAAGCGGCGGAAAGGACGCCGGGTGAAACGGATTTACATGAAAACAGTAATACACATGGCCGAACCGGCAGGGAGCGTGGCATCCCTGGAAGCGCTTCACAAAGAAGTGTTCCTCTGGAAAAAGCAATTTCAGAAAACTCCCTGCAGAAGAATGTTCCATCAGGAAATCCAGACCATAAAGACGCTTCCGGGAAAACCCACGGAAATGCATCCAACACAGGAAAGCCCCGTCCAGTCGCCGCAAGTCCTGCAAATACACCCGGAATGCGGGCTGCGTCCCCCGCAGCGTCCATCATGAGGACATACGGAAATAACAGTCAGAGCCAACAACCCCGACACAGGCCTCGATGGAATGATACAGACAGGGATAACGCAAACAAAAATGACCAGTTTGGTCAAAATGCCCCAAGTGGTCAACGGGCGCAGAATGCCCCGGGCAGGTATAATGACCGGACTGGTCAAGGCGTTCCGGCAGGCATCCTCGCCTGCCAAACCCCCGGCGCACACTCTCCTGCCCCAGACGCGCCCGCTATATCCCCCAAAAACGGATTCCCTGATTTTGGGGACTTCCCTCCCACCGAAAAGCTTCGCCCCATGGGACATACCAGGATCGACCTGGCTGTGCGCTGGGTGATGAAGCAGCCGGACGGCCTGTACCTGCAGAGCCGCTATGGCATCCTGCGGCTTTCGCCTATAGGCAGCGGCATTGTCCGGGTAACTTTCGCCAAAGGCGGGAAGCTTCTGGATGGTACGCATCCACGGATTAAAGTTGACAGGCTGGAGAAATTCTGGCTATATAAAGAATCCGGGCAGACGGTCACCTTGTCCACCGATGAACTGCTTCTTCAGGCGGACAAAGCGACGGGCGCAATCCGATATTTTGACCATAATAAAAAACTTCTGCTGGCGGAGCGTGCCAGGGAATGCAGGCAGCAGGAACCTTTTCCCGGCGGCGGGTCGCAGGCATGGACTTTCCTGGAACCTGCCAGGAAAGAACAGCTTTTCGCCATTGGCCCCAACGGCACGAAAGCGCTCCCCCTGCGGGGGACTGCAAGATACATCTCCTCGGCGGGTGAACTGCCTTTCCTGTTTTCCGACCAGGGCTACGGTATCCTGATTGCCTCCGCCAACCCTGTGATCTACTGTGACATGCCCACATACGGCACTTACCTGCACACGGAGAAAGAGGCACAGATGGATTATTATTTCATTGCGGGGAAGAATCCCGACATGCTGATGAACGCCTGCCGGTTCCTGAAAGGGGAATTGTAACACAATACGCCGGGGAGTTTTACAGGGAACCTGCCCCGTAAGCTCCCCGGCCATGAGAAAAAGGATTCCATAAATCACGCTTCACTGTTGATTTCCATGCTGATCTCGGACGGATCCAGACATTGCAGCATCTGCTTCGCCAGGTTGGATTCTGCAGAAAGCTTTTGGGCAGTCTGGTAATTTGATTTTGCTTTATCCATGTTTCCTATCCGCAGGTAACAGTTTCCCAGATTATAATATGTCAGATAATCCCTTTTCTGCACTGCCGAACGCTGCAGACAGTCAATCGCCTCATCATACCTCTCCTGATAATAAAGCGTACAGGCAAGGTTATTCAACACAGCAACGTCATGCGGAATATATTCCAGCGCCGAACGATAATATTTCTCCGCCGAACGATACTTTCCCAGCCGGTAAACGGCATCTCCGTTCTCTTTATTTACTGTCATATATTTTTTCTTCAAGATCCTTATCCTTATCTGGGTTTCCACCTCCTTGCCCGTACTGCCTAAATCCCTGTAACATTTTTCCAACAGTTCATATGATTTTATACATGTAGGGTCTAAGATGATTGCAACTTCCAGATGTTCCACTGCTTCTTCCAGGCGACTGCTGTTTCGTAGAATAATCGCAAGATTATGATGAGCCGAACTATCGTATTTATCATATTCTATAGTTTTGATATAATATTTTTCAGCCTCCTCCCAATATCCATATTTAAAGAAGGTGATTCCTATTGCATTATAGTATTCCGGTTTTTCTGAAAATGGCTGAATGGACCGTTCTATTTCTTCCAGTGTTTTCCCCTGTCCCATTTCCTTGTCCAAGGATGCGCGATACAGCACTTCATTAGCCTGATTTCTCACAGAGTTGTTTAATTTCAATGCCTCACATATATCGTCATGCGCTTTCTTAAATGCAGGATTTTTTTTATTATAATAGCACTCTGCCCTGGAACTGAAATAGTCTGCTTTATGTTTTATATCAATCGCCCTGGTATAACATGAGATTGCCTCAACATGCATATTTTTATCTTTATAACAGTCACCCTGTATACCATGGCATTCGTCCATGCGCGGGAAGATTGACAATGCTTTTGCCGCATGCAGGATGGCTTCATCATATATTCCCTCTTTATAGCTGATCCTTGCCAGATACAGATAGGGCACCTCATCCATTTCCTCATCCATTTCCATATCCGCTATCCCTTTCTGCAGATAGGTCCTTGCCATATCATAATCACCTGCATCATAATAATAAATGCCAAGATACAAATGATTATTTTCAAAATTTTCCAACAGGCTTTCCGATTCATGGAAGAAATCCAGCGCTTTCTGCTTCTCCTGAAGATGATAATAACAGCTTCCCATGTAAGAAAGTATTTTTGCCTTGTATTTATCCCCATAACTTAATGCCCTTTCAAAATCGGTCAGGGCGGACTCAATAAACCCCTGCTTTGAGCCGTATTTTTGAGAAACCACATATTCCGCCTCCTTGACATAGGTATACTTTTCCAGAAGTCTTGTCTTGACCTTTCCCCTGTAATAGTAATACTTTTCCGGTTTATAATTAGACGCTATCAGCTTGTCATAGCAATCCAATTCTTCCATATATCTGTTCAGGCTATAATAGCATGTTGCTTTTCTAAGCATCACGCTCTTAAATCTCTTTTTCTTATTGATCTGCTTAGCGGATAAAGCGTTCAGCTTTGCCAGCGCTCCCTCATAATTCTCCAGCATGATCAGCGCATCCGCGTAACGGGTTACAAAACGCAGCTGATTTTTTTCCTTTCCCTTACACTCATTCAGATAGCGGATTGCAGCCTTTGGAAGCCTTTCTGCAAGGCACTGTTCCGCATTTTTGAATGCGGATTCTGAAAAATCCAACAATTTCGGAACATATTCCCCCTCCATGGAATCGACCAGCATATCTTTTGTCTGCGCGTCCTGCTTATCGTCTATGTTTGCCCTTATATTCCTACTACACTTCCTGCGCCTCCAGAACGTAATCCCCAAAACCATGATGGAGACGATCAGGATTGCCTGGAAAAAGCTGCCAATCTGACATAATACCGCTAACGCGATGCTAAGCAGGATTGCTTCGGTAAAGGTCTTTTTCCACTTTTTCTCTCTGTAATGCTCCAATGCCTCCTGGAAAAAAGTGACCATGCTGACAAATGAGGAAAATGCATTAAACGCAGCGTCGCTGTTCACAAAGTTTATGATGTTCTCCATTATCATGTTACTCATTTGTGCATCCATACGGTATTTTCCCCGCTTTCTCAATGACCAAGGCATGGCAGTTTTTGGGTATAATATGATATTAATAATATTATACAGTATTTGTCAAAAATTGTAAATTGTTACCGCCAAAAAGCGTGTTGATTTTGCAACAGTTCAGACAGCCCTTTCCGCGAAGTCAAAATTGCCGGGCGATTTACAATCGCCCGGCAATTTTGTGAGGCATGATTTTTGCCCTGCGGGTATAATGATCTGTGGGAATTCACATTCAGATGCGGAACCGCAGATAAAGGGAGCGTCGATCCTGATCTGATCATTTCGACGCTCCCTATCGTAACTTTGCATTATTTCAGGGGTTAATGATAAATACTTTTTATTTCAAATACATGCTGACCTCCCTGGGCACCCATGCCGCGAACGTCAGGCTGCCATCCTCATTTAGGATAAATGTGTCGATCACCAGGTCCGCCATGCTGCTGCCGCCATAGCCGCCGATATACAGCGTTCCCAGCGTATAGTTTTCGGCATTATATAATTCAGCGGGAAATGTCGCGCTGCCGCCTGCGGTATCGGAAACCGCTTCGTTTACCAGCCAGGACTCGATGACATAAATTCCATCCCTGTCAGGAAAGACCGTCTGCACCGTATTCTCCATCCTGACGCAGTACTGCTCCAGGTTTTCCGAGGTCAGGTTTCCTGCCCATGCCATGGCTTCCGCCGCCTCTGGGGGAATTTCCACTCCCGTCCCGTCGTCCCCATCTGGCGCGTTGACCGCATCAATCAGCGCCTGTGCCCTCGCCGGGTCGGCAAGGGAGGTGTCCAGCTTCAGTTCAAACAGCGCGTTCAAGCCCTCATAATCCGCATTTCTGGAGATACTGCCCGCAGCCTCGTCATAATGGTAGAGGCGCGTGTCATAAAAACTGGTGTCGGTGACGCACAGATACAGTTCATGATCCGCGAAATATGCAATATTATCGCACTCCGACAGCCGGTAAAGCACTCCGTTTTCCACAAATTCACTGTAATTTCCGCCCATGGACGCCGCGTTATACCTCCAGGGCTCCAACCCTCCAATCAGGGGCGACACGAAGAAATTATCATTCTCCGCATCCACCGCAGCGCCATCCTCCCTTTCAATGGCCACCACGCAGTAGGTACTGTCGTTCCGCACATTCCCGTTGACCCTGCTCTGGTATTCGGACAGGTTCTCGCCGGACAACAGCCCCAGCAAGGTCACCTTATAACCGCCGAAACTCTGGCTCTCTCCCACGGTCTCCGAAATACCCTTGTCCGCTTCCGCGCTCCCTGCCTGCCCCACAGGGGGATCCATGACCGCGCCCTGGGACGCCTGCTCCGCAAAGTGTCCTGCAAGGCTTTCATCCCCAAATTCTTCCGCCACCTGGGACGCGCTCCTGTACTGCCATGCCGCCACGGCGGTGATGGAACTGGCCGCCACAACGGCCGCCGCGATCACTGCGGCGGAGGCTCTCTTATATTTCTTTGATTTCATAGATTCTCCTTCCTTTACCTGGTTTAAGATTCTCCGGTTCAGGATATCACCGGGTTCCTCCCTTGGAGTAAGGACACGTGTTAAAAGCTCATCCAGCTCATTTTTCATAGTAAACACCCTCCAATTTCCGTTCCAGGATCTTCCTTGCCTGATACAGCCTGCTCTTTACCGTTCCCTCCGGCACTCCCGCCGCAGCCGCGATCTGCGAAACGCTCAACTCCTCCATGTAATACAGGAGAATAACCGTTTTCAGCTTCTCGGGAAGCGTTCCCACGGCGTCCCAGACCATCCTGTCCCGCTCTTTCTCCAGGATCTGTTCCTCCGAGGTGGGGCTTTCGTCACTGATATATTCCAGCCCCTCTTCGTCCAGAAGATCCTGTGTCCCGGCGATCCGCTTCCGCCAGGCGAACTTGCGCTTCCTGTTCTTCCAGAGGCGCAGCGCCACGGACAGGCAGTAGCTTTTCACATTTCCC
>JAMPAC010000112.1 GCA_023667395.1 Blautia sp.
CTTTAAGCGGGCATAGCCGATACAGAGCGGCTGTCTGGGAGCGGGGAGGAGGAAGATGGAGAAAGGGGAGGGGAGGAGGAAGAAAAGAGCCTCACTGGGGTATCCAGCAAGGCTCTCGTTACTGCTTATTTTCTCTTCCTCTCAGGAAAAATTAAAATTTGCATTCAGGAAAATCTGGTTCTGCAAGAACAAAAATCTCACTCGAACTCAATCGTCCCCGGCGGCTTACTGGTCACATCATACAGTACCCTGTTCACATGTCCCACCTCATTAATGATCCGACTGGTCACTTTCTGCAATACCTCCCAAGGGATCCGGGCGCTCTCCGCCGTCATGAAATCAACAGTGTTCACCGCCCTTAATGCAACCGCATAGTCATAGGTCCTCTCATCCCCCATGACGCCCACCGACCGCATATTTGTCAAAGCCGCAAAATATTGGTTAATGCTCCTATCTAGGCCGGCATTCGCAATCTCCTCCCTGTAAATGGCATCCGCATCCTGTACGATCCTCACTTTCTCCGCTGTGACCTCCCCAATGATACGGATTCCCAGACCGGGGCCGGGGAAAGGCTGCCGGAATACCAGATGCTCCGGTATGCCCAGTTCCAATCCTACTTTCCGCACCTCATCCTTAAACAGGTTGCGCAGCGGTTCTATGATTTCCTTGAAATCCACACAATCGGGCAGTCCCCCCACGTTATGATGGGACTTGATAACGGCGGACTCACCGCCCAGACCGCTTTCCACCACGTCGGGATAAATGGTTCCCTGTACCAGGAAATCCACCGCACCGATCTTCTTTGCCTCTTCCTCGAACACACGGATAAATTCTTCGCCTATAATCTTTCTCTTTCGCTCCGGCTCCTCCACGCCTTTCAATTTCCCATAGAACCTCTCCTGGGCATTGACCCGGACAAAATTCAGGTCATAACTTCCTTCCGGTCCAAAGACCGCCTCCACTTCGTCCCCCTCATTCTTACGTAACAGACCATGATCCACAAATACGCAGGTCAACTGACTGCCGATTGCCTTGGACAGCAATACTGCCGCCACAGAAGAATCCACACCGCCGGACAGCGCGCAAAGCACTTTGCCGCTTCCTACTTTCTCCCGGATGGCTTTGACATTCTCCTCCACAAAAGAATCCATGCGCCAGTCGCCGCTGCAGCCACAGATAGTTCTCACAAAATTGTAAAGCATTTTGGAACCTTCTGCCGTATGCAGCACTTCCGGATGAAACTGGATCGCATATAAATCCTTTTCCCTGCATTCCGCCGCCGCCACAGGACAATTCGCCGTAGTGGCCACAGTTCTGAAATCCGGCGCCATCTCCGAAATATAATCAAAATGGCTCATCCAGCATATGGTATGGGGGGTGACATCCGCAAATAACGGTGAAGAAATATCTACATCCACCTCTGTCTTACCGTACTCGCGCACAGCAGCCCTCTCCACCTTTCCGCCCAGTACAAACGTCATCAACTGTGCGCCATAGCACAGCCCCAGCACAGGAATCCCCAGATGGAACAATTCAGGGGAGCAGGTAGCCGCCCTTTCCTCATAGCAGCTGCTGGGTCCGCCTGTAAGAATGATTCCCCTGGGATGCATAGCCTTGATTTTCGCAAGGTCTGTCTTATAGGAATAAATCTCGCAATATACGTTACATTCCCTGACACGCCTTGCAACCAGCTGGTTGTACTGTCCGCCAAAATCGATTACGACTACCAGTTCCTTATTCATCTCGTTCCCCGTTTCCGCGCCGCGTTCCGCATGGGAACGACCGCTTTTTTCTGACATTAAGTATATACCAGCGTTATCTTGAAGTCAAACTCTTTTCCAAAAGGCTGCCCTTATCTTGCTTTTCCGGTTTCTTTATATTATAATGGTTTCAGCGTCAGTTCCGGGAGGAATGCGGTCTCGATCGTATTGCCAGTGTCTAGGTTCAAACACATGATTATCCCGTAGAACACTTGGCAGCTGACGCCCTTTTATTTCCCTGTAAAGTCCGACAATGGCCTGAAAGTATATCCCATCTCCTCCCACTTGCTCAGGATCTCATCCATGATCTCCCCATTGGTCTGGGAAGTGCTGTGCAGCAGCACGATAGCGCCCGGATGCACCCTGGATGTCAACTTTTCGATAGCCGCTTCATGGCTGGGCTGGTTGCTCTGATCCCAGTCCACATAGGCAAGGCTCCAGAAGAAAGTAGTGTATCCCAGATCCTTTGCCATCTGCAAATTGGCAGTGCTGTATTTTCCCTGCGGGGGTCTGTAATACATGGCAAGTTCGCTGCCTGTGGTCTCCTGAAACAACGCCGCCACGTCATCCATCTCTTTTTGAAAAGAAGCAGTGTCCGATATTTTGGACATATCGGGGTGATGATATGTATGATTGCCCACAGTGTGGCCGTCCTCCACCATACGCTGCGCGATTTCAGGCGCGCTCTCCAAAAAATGCCCCACCACAAAAAAGGTCGCCGGCGCGTCATGTTTCTTCAAGGCATCCAGAATGGGAACAGTATTTCCATTTTCATAGCCGCAGTCGAAAGTCAGGTAAAGCACTTTCTCATCTCCCTCCGCCATGTAATAGGCATTATACTGTTTCATCTCGGAGACAGAGGCGTTTCCCACAGGCTTCTCTCCTTCTTTCCCAAACCCCAGCCCCCAGTTCTCCGTCTCCTGCTGTACCGCCCCGGCGCCCGCAGTGGTTCCTGCCGCTTCCCTTGCTCCCTCCAGGGTAACCGCCACCTCCCTGCCCAGAAAGAACATGGCGCACAGGAACACCCCGGCGGAGATCGTCCTTTCCCAATGGATTTTCCTTACCCCGGACACTTTTTTGACAGCGTCATGCCACAGATTCTTCACAAAGATCGTTTTCATAAAATCACATCCAAACCAACCTCATTTCCCTAACAATATATGAGATCCAAAAGATGAAAATACCCCTCCCATCAGACATTTGTTTCTGCCTGATGAAAGGGGGTATTACATCAAAATTATTTTTCGGCGTATTTGGCGAATGCATCCTGCATCATGACCGTAATATTTCTTGCATCTTCCTGAGATATCTCTCCCGCCGCGACTCTGTCCCAGAACTCTTTCATATAAGCAGTGAACTGCTGGTATGCCTCCGAGCGGTACAGGCGTTCCCAGCTGGGTTTGATCGTATTGACATACTTATCATATTCCTCCACATAAGCTGCCAGAAGCTGTCCAAATTCCCCTTCCAGCTTTTCAGTGACCCGGGTCTCTTCCTGGATCCTGTTCAGGTAGGCAATAAAAGATTCCGCCTCCCTGCCTTCTATCTGTCCACACAGTTTGTAATGCTCATAAAGCTTTTCCAGGTCATATCCATACGCCTGCTTAAGATCATCATAACGGTCGGCATATGTGACTGCGTCAAATGCCCCGCACCCATCCCTGCCCTCTTGCACCCCGACAGTCAGATAATGTTCCACATAAGCCTCCCAATCGTCTCCGAAAGCCTCTTCCAGATCGGGATAATGCTCACGGTACAGCTTCACGTTAAATATCTCGCTACAGTTTCTGCCTTCCCTGATGCCATAAGTCACATAATGCTCGTATAGGGCTTCTTCAGTCGTACCGCATATTTCAACCACATCCGGATTCTGCTCCGCATAGTATTCCGGATCGAAATACTTACTCATATCCGCCGCCAGAACATTCAGTGTGTTCGCCAGCAGCATAAAGACCGCTGCGCCGCACATCAGTGATTTCCGCATTCTATTCTTCATATTTTACTCCTCTCTCAACAACTTCAACCGCGACATCCCTGCTATCCAAACACTACTATGCCGCCCCCGAAAAGTCAAGAGAGTTAATAAAAACATAAGAAACGTGACAGTATCAGACAAATATCTTTCTTTTTATCCCAGGACTCCTTTGATCGTGGAGGACAGCTTCTCCATATCGACGGGCTTCAGCAGATAGCCCTGGGGTTTCAGGGCCAGCACCTCCCTGATCTTATTCTTCTCGGTAACACCGGTCAGGAAGACCACGGGCAGATCCTTTGTCTTGTCGTTGGCACGAATCTTTTCCAGTACGGCGGCGCCGTTCTCCGTGGGCATTTCATAATCCAGCAGCACCAGATCCGTATTTTTCGTCTCCAGGAACTTCAACGCCACCCTGCCGTTGATGGCCGTAGCTAGTTCGTACCGTTCCTCCAGATATCCTTTCAGCAGTCTTAGCACCCTGCTGTCATCATCCACGATCAGGATGTGTTTCCTGCGGTTCTTTTCCATTACCTCCGCCTGAGAAAGCATTTCCCGGGCGTTCTGTAGCGTCACTTCCGGGGCTTCCTGTCCTTCGGGAACGGGCCGGCGTATCCTGTTCTGTAACATATTGATAATCGCGTTCATGATATTCTGGTTGGAAATGGGCTTCTGGAGCACCAACGGATCGAGCAGGGGCGCAATCTTCGCAAAATCCTCGCAGTCCTCGGAATCCCCCACAATAACGAGGGGAATATCACGATCCGATATCTGTCTCTCTATGTTGACAAAACGTTTCAGGTCGTCAGGCCGTTCCTGGTAAAGGCAATATACAAATACATCCGGCTGCACATACTTCAGATGGCTCATGATATCATCATAGCGCTCCGAAGTGCTTATGCACTCAAAGTTGAAATCCATGTAAGTAAAAAATTCGTTGATGATGGTCTTGTTATTTCCGGTGAGCAATACCTTATACTTCATCCATTTCCCTCCACTGTTGCAAAATTCATGTTGTCTTCATCATACCAAAAGTTTTCTCCAGGCTGTCACCACCTTTTCACAGGTCTCCACATCCAGTTCCTCCACCGCCTCTTTCATCATCAGGAAACATTGTACCTGATTTTCAGGAAGTTCCATCTTCTCAAAATGCTCCACCACCTCGTCCATGATGTCCATATCCAGGTTTTCAATGGCTTCCTCCATGCCGTCCAGCAGGTTCTGCACCGCTGCGCTGTCATAGGGATCCCTTAACCGCACGGCCTCGGTGGGCGACTCCAGATACTTCTCCAGGATCGGCCCGTACGCCTCATATTGCTCCAGCATTTCGTCGTGATGGGCAAGAATAAAGTCGATATCCTGCTTATTACCCGCCTGTTCCATCTGCGCCGCCAGATCTGACAGTTCCGTTGCGCCAACCTGCTTGGAGAAGCTTTTCAGCGCATGAGTTTCTATGGTATAGTTTTTCCAGTTCTTTTCCTCCAGATGCTGCCGGAGCAGTTTCGTCTTGCGCGAGATACTTTTTGCGTATTCCCGCAGGATCCGCCAGAACAGCGTCTCACTTCCCGCCAGCTTCATGGCGGATATCACGTCCAGCTTGGGAATGGCTATCTTCTCCGCGATCCGTTTCAGGCGCTCCTGCTTCTGTTCTTCCTTTTCCCCTTCGCCCTCCACTCTCTGGATCTTCTTCGCAGGCAGCCATTGCTTGATCTTGGCGACGATGACATCCAACTCTATGGGCTTTGCCACAAAATCATTCATGCCCTCCACTAGGAACATCGCCCGTACTTCTTCCATCACATTGGCCGTCAGGGCAATGATGGGAACACTGTCATAGTCCTCATGGAAACGGCGGATGATGTGGGTGGTCTCGACCCCATCCAGCTCCGGCATCATGTGATCCATAAAGATCAGGTCGTAATGCTTCTTTTCTATCATTTCCAAGGCTTCTTTTCCGCTGGACGCCTTGTCAATCTTCATCTGCAGGGGCGCCAGGAGTCCCTCCGCAACCATCAGGTTGGGCACATTGTCGTCCACCACCAGGATCTCCGCCTCCGGCGCGATGAACTCAAAGTTCTCCTCCAGGTCATCCTCCCCATTATACAGGTCTTCATGGGCCAGTATCTTGGCCAGATCCATGATGTGCAGCGGTTTGGGAACCGATATGACATTCTCCTGGAGAGGCTTGATCTTTTCCCCGAATCGGGTGATCCATACGCCCGTTATGTTGGGGTGAGCCGCCATGAAATCATTGGTAATGGAGGCATAACTGTTGTCCTCCAGTTCGATCAGGAAGAACTCCGCGTTTCTCTCCTCCAACAGCTTCAGATCTTCCCGCTTTTCCACCATCAGGCATTCCACGTGCAGCTGGTCCAGCATCTGTTTCATATTCGCCCGCATGTATTTGTTGGTACAGAACAAACCTACCACAGTGGAAACTCCCCCCCCCATCTCTATGGAAGGCTGGTCATCGATGATAAACTGAGGAATCTCAAAGGAAAAACGGCTTCCCTTTTCATATTCGCTCTCCACCGTGATACGCCCGTTCATCAGGGTTACCAGCTGTTTTGAAATGGCAAGGCCCAGGCCGGTTCCCTCCACGTTGCGGTTCCGCTTGCTGTCAAGCTGCTGGAAAGACCGGAACAGTTTGCCCATATCCTCCTGCTTGATCCCGATTCCCGTATCTTCCACCATGACTTTCAGCATGATCTCGCGGTCTGATACCTTCTCATAACGCATGGAAAGGTACACATAACCCACCTTGGTAAACTTCACCGCATTATTGGCCAGGTTGATGATGACCTGCCGGATGCGGATGCTGTCCCCCATCAGCTGCCTGGGGATATCAGGCGCCACATCCACGATAAACTCCAGGTTCTTGTCCCCGATCCTGGTCATGATCACACTGGAAACATCTTTCACAATGTCAAACGGTTCATACTCCGCCAGGTTGATATCCATTTTCCCCGATTCGATCTTGGAAAAATCGAGGATATCGTTGATAATGGCAAGCAGCGTCTTTCCGGAGGTCATGATCTGTTTGATATACTCCCTGGCGGCGGGCGGCAATTCCTCCCTCAGCGCCATCTCCGCCATACCGATCACCGCGTTCATGGGCGTCCTGATCTCATGGCTCATGTTCGCCAGAAAGTCTGACTTCATGTGAGCCTCATGTTCTATGGCGCTGTTCATCTGCAAGGTCATATACCGCTCATATGCCATCTTGAAAAGCAGGCTCGCAGTATCATACAGGAATTTTGCCGTATTTTCCATCTTTTCTTTGGAAACAATGGGGATCTTCTTCGCCGCCTCCACATACTCGTCCGGCGAGATTCCCAGTTCTTCCGCATACGCCCTGACTTTCTCTTCAGGCAGCGGCTCATACAGGACCTGCCCGCCGAAAATACATCCCAGGTACTGTCCCTCCGCCATGATCGGCACCGCACACTCGTTCAGCCCCGCATGGCAGGTATACAGCTTCATCCCGCCGTTTTCTACGGCGGCCATGCCTCCCTGTTTATCACATTCCTGACATCTCTTTAACCCCTCTTCCGACCCCTTTGTATATTTGGTGCAGAACTCACAGTTGGAGACATAATTTGTCACCGCCACGCCATTCTCATCGGAAATTCCCACCGGAATATCCAATGCGTTGGAAAATGAATCCTGCATCCGTTGAAGAGTCTCCATATCAAAAAGGTCTGTCAAATGCATCCGCTCCAT
>JAMPAC010000113.1 GCA_023667395.1 Blautia sp.
TGATCCATAAGTCTGTGGAGCAGGGCAGCGCGTTGGGCGTGATGCTGGCGCTGCGCAGCGGGGAACTGACCCCGGCGGTGCAGAAGACAATGCCTTTCGCCAGCCTGCAGGAGGCTTTTGACGAGGTGCTGGAACTGGCGAAGGCGGGAGATGCTTTCTGCCAGTATACCGTGGCCAATTCCTATTTTTGGTGGGATTTCCTGCGGATCCAGGGCAGGGATATGAATTCTTTTCCCAGCCAGGCGGAACGGAAAGCGTATTTGAAGGAGAACATCTCCAAGTGTGAGGACTGGTTCTGGAAAGCCTTCCGGGGCGGGATGTACTTTGCCGCCAACAACCTGAACCGTTATTATACCCAGGGCGACGAGGATATCATCGCGCCCCGGCCGGAGATGGCAAGGGATCTCTGGAAGATGGGGGCCGAGTACGGTTATCCCCTCCATCAGGCCATCTATGCCGATGACCTGGTGAAAGCGGGCAGGGATGCCGACGCTCTCCATTGGTATCAACAGGCCGCCGAGGGCGGGCATCCGGGGGCGTGGAGCGATGTGGGACGCTATTATTACGAGGGCATCGGCGTAGGCAAAGACGAGGCCTATGCGGTGGAGTGCTTTGAGAAAGACATCCCCACCGGTAATGTGGAAGCGCATAACATGCTGGGCAGGGCGTATTTTCAGGGCAGGGGCGTGGCCCAGGACTACGCGAAAGCTTATTCTTACCTGCGCTACGGCTATGAGCATGGCAGCAAGTGGGGCGTGTTCTTCCTGGCGGAGTGCTATTTCTACGGCTATGGAACGAAGCAGGATTATGTGCTGGCGCGTAAGCTTCTGGAGGAAGTGTACTGGAATAACTGGGAGGCCGATTACCTCAAGGGGTTGATCTACGCCAACGGCCTTGGTGTGGCACAGGATATCCCGAAAGGGGTGATGTACCTGCAGAGGGCGGGCGACCATGAGGAGGCAAAGGCGGAACTGTCCCATTACAAGAAGACTTTGTTCGGGAAGTGGGTTCACAGGTAGGGGATAAGGTATAAATTTTTTCCGGCGGGATGCCGATATATTTTCTGATGAATCACATACAGGCTATGGAGGGCGTACAGATCAACGGATTGAGAAGATTTGGACGCCCTCATTTTGCGTTCATCACAAGAAAAAATAACCGCTTGGTCCTTTCAGGAGAGCGGTGCGGTTCGGAGCGACGGAAGAACCGCGGAAAGGAGAAATGATGGCATTAGGAGCAGTACAGACGGGATATGCGGGGGCGGCCTGCGCATATCGGAGGAGGGACAGCCGACAGGAGGAATCTTATGGCGATATTTCCTTCGCGGCACAGGGAATGGAGGCAGGGCAGGAAAATGACGGCAAAGTCATCGGGCTTGCCACGTTTCCCTGCAGGAACGGCAATGTAAGTTACGGCATGGCAGCCCAATATGCGGCGGAGTCAACCCCGGAGGATCCCATGATACAGGTGACCGCCGACCGTGGTGGGGAACGGGTGTCTTACACGGTACGCATAAACGATGTGAACCCCTGGAACGCTTCCCAGCTGGAGATGTTCGCGCTGTTATCTTACACGGACGACCAGGGCATTTCGGACGGGGGCGCTTCCGGTTCTTACCATCGGCTGAAGGTATATGCGGACAATGCGCAGATGAACGGAATCTGGGAAGGGAATGGCAGCTGGGAGGATTTCGTAAACGCAAGGCATGACTGGAGCGCCATGGTGACTCGGATGGCGGACGATTATTTCCAGGCGGGAGTTTACAGCCAGCATTTAAACGCTATGGAACTCAACGACACGCTCAGTTCTTACTGCATACGCCATGTGGATTTTGACAACCTGGAAATTGTGGACAAATCGGCGGACACGTTCTCCCGTTATGAACCGGACATCCCCCTTAACCTGCGGATCGCGTGGGACGAAGCGCTGAAGGAGATGGGCGGATACAACATGGACGATGACCTGTATTCCGAGATGGGTTCCGCCATGCTGCGGCGTATCTCCCGGATCCGGAAAGAGAATCCTGCAGTCAGTCCCCTGGAGGCGGCCCGGCAGGCGGCGGAGGAGGCGCTGAAAGACCTGGGCGGCTCGCTGACGTCGGAGCTGGAGAACCTTCCCGGGATACAGAGAGAACTGGAGAAACAGCGGGAGGTCTACCAGTCCTTTCTCAGGAAACTGGAAAAGCTGCGGGAGGAAGAAAAGGGAAGCAATGCCCAGGCGGCGGGCGGATCTGACGGTGCACCGGGGGAGACGGATGACAGCGACCTGATGCAGCAGATCAGGGAGCGGATGGAGGAGCTCCTTGCCATGATCAAAAGCGGCGATACGGAGACAAGCTTCCAGATCGGAAACAGTTCCTTTACCGTTAAGGAATGGGAGAGATTCCTGGAAAGGTTCGATGACATAGAGGATGCCATCCGGGAACTGATGCGGGAGAGGATTGAGAAGGAAACGGAGGAAGCGGCGGTTTTGGAGGCGGCGGAAAAGGCAGCCGGAGAGGAAGATAAAGTTTCCGAAAACACTGGGGACATCGAGGCGCTGGTGTCGGAGTTTACCATGTGCGCTTATCCCGCTTCCACGCCCGGACAGGAGGATGTCAGGTATATCACCTGGTATACGGAAGAGGGTATTTTCTGTAGGAAAGCGGGACAGCGCGAAGGGTATGAGTGGTCGATCCGGTTTGAGGATCAGGGAGACTATGGCAGGGTCATGGAATTCCTGGGGAGACTGGATCGGGGAGATGATCTGCGGTTTGCCGCGCAGGAGAGTTTCTGGAGGGCTTTTTTAAGGGACGGGACGGAACCTGAGGCTGTCTGACTGCGAAAGCCGCCATGGTCTTACGACCGAAAGTGTGCACATTGACTTTTATACCCCATAAGGCTATAATCAGGGGTGTAAAAGTCGGTGTGTCCTGAATGATGGCCGATGTGAAAAAACGATGAAAGGTACTGCTGGAGGAATCAAATGATCAGTTCGGAAAACGTCAGCCCTTTTTTGGAGAAAGCGTTAAAAGATAATTATGTTAATTTTACAGGGGAAGCGGGAAAAAGAATATTGTTGCCGACTTGCCAAAAACCTATGGAAAAGTGCAGGAATATAGATTTTACAGAGGAACTGGGAATGACATAAAATCAGTTGAGATGGCGGAACTGATCGCAGTTATTAAAAAGTGCCATCAAACGTTGTGGGGAGGGGGAAGGCTGTCACCACCGACGGCTTTCGGAGAACTCTGCAAATTGATTTTTGTTAAAATCAGTGATGAGCAAAAAACTTCTCCCAGGAAACCGTACCAGTTTCAGATCAGAACCCATGAAACTTCCGCAAGGTTGGCAGAGCGTATCAATTCCCTTTATGATGAACAAAAAACAAAGAACCCGGAAGTTTTCACGGAATCAATAAAGATAGATGACCGTGTGCTCCGTACAGTTGTGTCACATTTGGAAGCAATCAACCTGAGCAAAACAGATCTGGATGTAAAAGGCGTGGCGTTTGAACAATTCATGGATGGTTTTTTTAAGGGTGATTTTGGACAGTATTTTACGCCGCGTCCCATTATCGAGTTCATTGTGAAAATGATGAAGCCGGAACATGATTGTGACGTACTGGATCTTTCCTGTGGCTCAGGCGGCTTTCTGCTGAATGCTCTGGACTATGTAAGGGAGGAAGCAAAAAAACGTTATCCGGGCACGACGGACAGGTATGACATCGAGGCATGCTATAAGTATTGGCATAATTTTGCGGAAAAGCATCTTTATGGAATTGAAATAAACGGTGAGATTGCGCGTGTTGCAAAAATGAATATGATCGTGCATGACGACGGGCATACCAATGTCATTAATTATGATGCGCTGGAAGATATAGAAAAAATAAATGGCCATAACAGGGGATTCGAGAAAGGAAAGTTTGACCTGATCCTTACAAATCCGCCGTTTGGCGCCGTTGTGAATAAAGCGGAGAAACCCTATCTGGAAAATTATGAACTTGGAAATTCAACGGATATAAAGGGCAGGAAGAAAGTCAGGAAAAACCAAAATTCAGAGATTTTGTTCATAGAACGCATTTGGGAGTTTTTAAAACCGGGAACCGGTAAAGCCGCAATTATTCTTCCGGATGGTATCCTGACGAATAGTTCATCGCAATATGTGCGGGATTTTATTCTTGAAAGGTTTCAAATGCTTGCGGTAATAAGCCTGCCGCAGTGTGCTTTTGCGCATTTTGGGGCAGGTGTGAAGGCATCCATCGTTTTTGTGCGCAAGAGAGGGCAGGACGAAAAAGCGGATGAAAATGAAGCCATATTTATGGCAGCGCCGGAATGGATCGGATATGATGCCACAGGCAGGAAAACGGAATCTCAGTTTGAAGAAATCCTGAAACAATATGAAGAATTTCAAATTGATCCGTCATCTTTTTTCGTGTAACCCCCGTTGTGGATGATCTTTGGATATTTGCTGTTAAACGGGGGGATATTGATTCCAGGCTGGATGTCCTGTTTTATCATCCCATGATAATGGGTGTTTTTGCGGATATTGACAGAACACCCTATGATGTGGTTTTGCTGAACGATTTGTTACATAATTTAACCGATGGGACCCATCATACGCCAGCGTACACAGATGAGGGGATTCCGTTCATAAGCGTGACAAACGTAACGGAGAACCGGATTGACTTCTCAAATACAAAATATATCTCCAGGGAAGAGCATTTGAAATTGCGGAAACGGTGTGATCCACAGCCGGGAAATATATTGCTGGCGAAAATCGGCAGCATAGGCAGGGCGGCTGTCATTCCAGACAGGATGCTGGAATTCAGCTTTTTTTAAGCGTTGCATTGCTGCAGCTTAAGGACTGTGTGATTCCGGAATATCTTTGTGCGTATTTAAACACTTATTTTGCAAAAAAGCAGTTTGAACGGCATCTGAAGGGAATAGGAGTTCCCGATCTGCACCTGGAGAACATTCAGCAGACGCTGGTGATTCTTCCGAGGGATAAACAGATTCAAAAAAACTGGCGGACATTTATATGGAGACATTTATGGAATGCCAGGACATGTTAAAGCGCGCGGATGAAATGATTGAAAGTTTTGAAAACGACATTGCGGTACATTATGATATCGAACAGAGTCCAAATGCAAAGCTTTGTTATGCGATCAGACTGGGGGATCTTGACGGTGTGATCGATGCAAAACGTTATATGAATTTCAGGGGAAGAAATACTGGAATTCAAATCTGCGATATCTGCGATGCCGTTAGTGAGAAAATAAACGCAGCGCATTATGGCAGTGAAATCATAGACTGGATCCGCATTGATGATTTACCAAATCAGCCGCTTGATATTGAAAGGATGCGGACCCAATCAGCCGATGAGGTGGAAGGCAGTTTCTTCGTCGTTCAGGAAAATGACATATTAGTGGCGCGGCTTGGACCGACAATCTTAAATCAGAAAATTGTGATGGTCCGTAAAATAAGAAGGGTGACGATCGCATCGTCCGAATTTATAGTGTTAAGATGCAAAAACGGATATCGTCCCGAGGCTGTCATGGCCATCCTGAAAACATTATACTATCGCGACCTGATGTATTCGCATGCGCGGGGATCGACGCCAAGCCGGTATCGGCTAAATAGGGATGATCTGTTAAAATTGCCCTTTCCTGACATAAAAGCCGACTAATATGAAATAGAAGAGCAATCGAAAGAAGTGCGTTGTGAAGTGGCAAAAATGCGGCTGGATGCTAAAAGAAAATGGGAAGATGCAAAGGAAAGATTTGAGGGAGCTCTTTTGGGGGAATAGTGTGCAAAAAGCAGGCATTCTCCCCGGAACCGATTAGGTTCCGTGGGACCGATTAGGTTCCGTGGGACCGATTAGGTTCCGTGGGATTGGTTTGTGCCGCTGGAGGCGGCATGACGGGAAGTGTGAGAACGGGTTTATCAGGTCATTGGAAAAGTTTTGTGCTGCGTTGAATCCTGCTTTTCCTAGAAAGCCTGACCACAACCGGGATGCTTTCCGTTGGTTCGTTATTCTTATCATGCTGCTATCAAAGGATGCCGGTTCATGGACGGGTATCAGAGGCTTCTATCATGCTCCCTTTATGGAAATATTTTCTGCCTTTTGGGGCAAAAGCCGGATTTGTGCATAACATGGATCATGCGTGGACAACAGTCAACAAAAAGGAAATTCAGAACAGACACAGAAATGCCAGAAAAACCATTTGCTGTAAAAAATACCGGAAAGGGAAAATCTGGCATGACATAATAAATTCAAGTATCAGAATATATTGGAGATGGCGACATGGCGATAGAGATAACTGACGAAATGGTTTGTGCGGCAATAAGGGAGTCGGATAGAAGAAATCCGTATATTAATCATCATTTTGAATTGGCATATATGACTTCTGAGATGCGAGATCAAATTGGATTCCTAGGCGAATTTGCGTGTAAGGAAGAACTGGGGATAGATTGGAGAACCGGAATCAGGGAAGATTATATTGTGCCTGATTCCGGAGACATATTAGATACCAACGGAGTTGTTGATATTAAAACAGAAACAATTCCCTTTGATGTTTTGATGAATCTTGTTCGTCATCAAATCAAAGATAATCAACCCTACGGAAGAAGATTGATAAACCAGGGACAGGTGGAACTGCTGTATCACTATGATTATGTTGTGTGGGGAGCATTTCCACGGCCGGATGGAGTCCACAAAACTCTGCGGTGGTATTCGCTGGGGTATTTAGAATCGGAATATATATTAAGCAATTATCAGATAACACAAGATACTCCGTTTGGCAGCAGATACCCGGAGCCATGTATTAATGTGAAGCATTCCGAATTAAAGCCGATTTGGGAATTGAAGCGAATTCTTGGCAGGTACCTCCCAAAGTCATGCTTGTAGAAAATAAGCATACGAATGGTAGAAAAATCAGCCTGTGATTCTGAAAACCCATGGATTCAGAGTGTTTGGCTGATAATTATGATATCCTAAATCGGCATATATCAGGGGGATAGAATGCAATTAGAGGGGTTAAGTTACCAACATTTTTACCAACATTGAGTGCTCCAATATGCCACGATATGCCAGTTTATGGCAGAAGCGGAGAAATCAATTAATAAGCGAAAGCCTTGATTTTACAAGGAAAATCAGCATTTTCAAGGAGATTCGATAGATGATAAAAATATTATTCATATGTCACGGCAGTATCTTGAAAAGTCCCGAAAAAGCCTGTAAGATCAATGGTTTTAGAGCAGAAAGAGGCGCTTACTACACCATTTTTTGAAAGAGTCTTGATTTGACAAAGATAGCAAAAAAGAATGATTTTGGAAATTTTGTGAAGAGGTAGCATTCATGATCTTTTTTATTCGGTGGAAACACATGTATTGTAATCCTACAAAAATAATATCAGTTGTCTAGTATAATATAAATTAAGTTGTTGATAGTTTCAACATCTGGTATAATAGACTT
>JAMPAC010000114.1:0-4186 GCA_023667395.1 Blautia sp.
CCCAGACGGTACTGGTTCAGGAACTGGGTGGTTTCCAGCCGATCCGCTTCCACATATGTGGTAAAAAAATTTATGATGATGGAAATGACAAGCATCACGCCTCCCAGCGCCAATGCCACGATCGATCTCTTCACGATCATCCGCAGGTGAAGTTCCTGACTGTTCTTACCCAGTGTACCGATGTCCGTTTTGTTTGAATTCTCCATATTCTTTCTCCCATGCCTCTGCAATCTGTTCAGATTGTCTACAATATTGTCATGTTTCTTTGTCTAATTTTAACAAATATTTAGGGGAATGTCTATATTTTTTAGGCAAAAAGACACCGTTATTTCTCCGAAACGGTATATTCCACTACTGCCTCATAAGTGAGTGGGTCGCGCATCGTATAATCAAAGAATACAAATATATCGCTCTTATTCTTCTTCCCGGCTTTCACCGCTTCCACATCCCAGACCGGATACGCGAACGGCTCTATATGGGTCAGGTTCCGCTGCCGGTTCCCCTGTCGGGACAGATCCCTGATCTGCTCCTTGTGGGGCGCCATATCTTTCATGAAGTCCGGCCTGCTCTTCAGATTTTCCCGCAGGTACATGTCATAGGTCAAAAGTTCCCTGTAAATAGGCTCCCTGGCACTGTCATATAAAACGGCAAACGCCAGCAGGACCTGATACCGGTATGCCCTGGCGGGGCTGTTCACGAAGTATCCCTTTTCCCCATAAAATGCCGCCAGCGCTTCAAACATGGCAAAAGGACTTTCAAATGCCGTTTCCAGCACAGGCAGGGTGTGGGTGAACTGATTACTGTTATAATAAAGTTCCACCATCTCCTCGATTCCCTTAAGCCGCAGCACATCCCCATAGGACAGCCATTTCGTGTAAAGCACCTCATAAGGCGGACTGTCCAGATAGAAGATGCCGTACTCCTCCGCTTTCTCATGCATCAGGGAACCTTTCAGCACTTTCAGGAAACCCAGCTGCAGCTGTTCCGGCTTCATGCGGTACACCCGGTCAAAAGAACGCCCGAAGCTGTCGTAGTCCTCGTAGGGCAGGCCTGCAATCAGATCCAGGTGCAGATGGATATTCTTGCCCCTGCGGATTGCCGCCACATTTGCCTCCAGTCTGTCAATGTCCATGCTGCGGCAGATCGCCTGCAGGGTATCAGAATTGATGGTCTGTACACCGATCTCCAGCTGCGCTAATCCGGGGCGCAGTCGGTTTAACAGCGCGATCTCATCTTCCCGCAAAATATCTGCGGATATCTCAAAATGGAAATTTGTGACACCGTTGTCGTTTTCATGGATATACCGCCATATCTCCATGGCGTGTTCCTGTTTGCAGTTAAAGGTGCGGTCCACGAATTTTACCTGCTTCACCTTATGGTTCAGGAAAAACTGCAGTTCCCTTTTTACCACGTTTATGTTCCGGAAACGTACCGCCTTGTCAATGGAGGACAGGCAGTAACTGCATCTGTAGGGACAGCCCCTGCTGGTCTCGTAGTAAATGATCCTGTTGGCAAAGGGTTCCAGATCCTCATATAAAAAGGGAATCGCGCTTAAATCCGTTAATGCCTGCGGTTCCGTGCAGCCGCTCCTGAGGCACAGTCCCCGCACATCCTTTAAATAAAAGGGCTCTTTCCCCTGCCAGGTGTAATACGCCATCAGTTCCCGGAACGTGGCCTCCCCCTCTCCCACCATAATACCGGTGACACTGGGAAATTGTTTTAAAAGCCGATCCGCGTCATAGGACACTTCCGGGCCGCCCAGCCAGATGCCGGTATCAGGCAGCACTTTGGGCAGTTCCGCCAGAAGTTCCCGCACCTGGCGCCAGTTCCATATATAGCAGGAAAAGCCGATCACATCGGGCTCCCTGCGGTAAATGTCCGCCAGGATCTCCTGTGTCGGCTGATTGATGGTGTATTCCGCCAGTTCAATATACTGGCGCATCTCCTCCCCCGCGTAGGCCCGCAGGCTGTATATGGCGGGGTTGGAGTGTATGTATTTTGCGTTGATGGCTGCCAGTAAGAATTTCAAGAAGTTCCCCTTTCGCACATTTCAAGCCTGACCACGGCTTTTCTCCCCATAACGGGAATTTTCTCAACAGTTCAGACAGGGCATGGAACTGTTTCTGATTTTCACTATAAACTTCCCAGGAACCGGTCAAAGGCTTGCTGCCCTTCCTCCGTCCGCTTGTAGACGCCTGCATCCTCCAGCACTTCCATGAATACCAAGCCGATCTCCTTTTCGATGATGCCGTCAATGTTGGAAGCGTCTATCTTCTCATATTTCGGGGAAAATTCTTCCACCCAGTCGGCATGCTTCGCAAGGTCTTCATCAGCCCGCAGGTCATTGCCCGCCAAAATCGCTTCTTTCAGCTTTGCCATTTCACCCTTTAAACGGGCGGGCAGCACCGCAAGACCCATGACTTCAATAAGACCGATATTTTCCTTCTTGATATGGTGCAGCTTCGCGTGGGGATGGTACACGCCCATGGGATGTTCTTCCGTAGTGATATTATTCCGCAGCACCAAATCCAGTTCAAACTGATCGCCCCGCTTCCTGGCAATGGGAGTGATGGTATTATGCGGCTCTCCGTCCGTCTCCGCATAGATAAATGCCGCCTCATCCGTATAACCCCGCCACTTTTCCAGGATCACGTCCGCCAAGGCGATGATGCGGTCCGTATCCATGCCGCTCAGACGGATCACCGACATAGGCCAGTTCACCACGCCTGCTGCCACGTCTTCAAACCCTTTCACAGTGATGCTCCTCTCCACAGGCGCCTTTGCCATGGCAAATTCGTAATGCCCGCCCTGGAAATGGTCGTGGCTTAAGATGGAGCCGCCCACAATGGGCAGATCCGCGTTGGAGCCCACAAAATAGTGAGGAAACTGTTTTACAAAGTCAAACAGCTTGCAGAATGCAGCGTGCTCGATTTTCATGGGCGTATGCTGGGAATTAAATACAATACAGTGCTCATTATAGTATACATAGGGCGAATACTGGAAGCCCCACTGGCTGTTGTTGATGGTCACGGGAATGATCCTGTGATTCTGTCTGGCGGGGTGGTTGACGCGCCCCGCATAGCCCTCGTTCTCCCTGCAGAGCAGGCACTTGGGATATCCTGACTGCTTCGCGTTCTTTGCCGCCGCAATGGCCTTGGGATCCTTCTCCGGCTTGGACAGGTTGATGGTAATATCCAGGTCGCCGTATTTCGTGGGCGCAACCCATTTCATATCCTTGCAGATGCGGTATCTGCGGATATAGTCGGAGTCCTTGCTGAGTTTATAATAATAATCCGTAGCCGCCTCCGGGGAAACATTTTCATATAAACTGCGGAACTCCCGGATCACCTCGCTGGGACGGGGCATCAGCATACTCATGATCTTCGTGTCAAACAGGTCTCGGTACACGATACTGTCCTCGATCATCCCCTGTTCCACCGCATAATCGCACATGCTGCGGAGTACTTCTTCCAGGTCTTCCACTTTCATGGAAACCTCCCCAGAGACTTCTTCCAACTCCTCCAGGCCAAACAGTTCCAAAAGCCTGTTGGTGGTAAAGATCACATCCTCCTGCGGCACCAGACCTGTCTGTACGCCGTAGGAAACTAATTTTCTGATATCTGTCTGAATCATATATTCTTCCTTTCTTATTCCGGTACTAAAGTTATTGTGTAACTAAACAAACGAATCCGAAAAATCCAGCTAAAATTTCAGTTCGATCATAATCGAAATATCTCTTGGACAATGAAAAACTTTTCCCATCTGCCTCACAAAATAATCTTCGTCGTCGGGATATATCTCCCTGGTCAAAACCCGTAACAGTTCAACATCCTCCTTACGACTCTCCATAAGTTCATCATAAGTGCATTCTCCATACCTCATGGGCAGGCATATCTCCTCTATAATATCTCCAAAAAATTCCTTTCCCCTGATTACCCTGTTTTCTGCCAGCAATGCCTTCCTGCCAATGTTCAACATTTTCTCCAACCGGGAATACTGTTTTCCATTTACAGTGATCTTATATACATTACTCATTTCTTTACCTCTTGGTTTCATCTTATCGCTGCCATATCATCTGTTATGTTTCAAACCCGCTGTCGGATTGAACAGGGAAATAATTTATATTACAGTGTCCTGGGGCCGTCCCCGATCTCCACCACATAGAAGTCCGCCGCATACCCGATCT
>JAMPAC010000114.1:4286-7442 GCA_023667395.1 Blautia sp.
GTCCTGGGGCCGTCCCCGATCTCCACCACATAGAAGTCCGCCGCATACCCGATCTTCGCCTTATACGCTTTCCCCACTTCTTCAATAAAGGTGTCAATGGCCTCCTCTTTCACGATGCTGACCGTACATCCGCCGAAGCCTGCCCCGGTCATGCGGGAACCGATCACACCGTGGATCTTCCATGCTTCCTCCACCAGGGTGTCCAACTCCACGCCCGTTACCTCGTAATCATCCCGCAGCGAAACGTGGGAAGCGTTCATCAGCTGTCCGAACTGCTCCACATCATTGGCTTTCAGGGCCTCCACCGCCCGGATCGTGCGCTGGTTCTCGTATACGGCATGTTTCGCCCTCCTTACGCGCACCTCATCCTTGATGACGGACTTATTTTTCTCAAAAGTTTCCTCGTCCAGATCGCCCAGGGAATCGATGGTAACCACCTGCTTCAACTCCGCCAGCGCCGTCTCACACTCGCTGCGACGCTCATTGTATTTGGAATCACCCAGCCCCCGCTTCTTGTTGCTGCAGGCAATAACGATCTTCGCTCCCTTTAACGCGATAGGCGCATACTCATAGGACAGGTCAGCCGTGTCCAGGAAAATGGCGTTATCCGCCTTGCCCATGGCGATGGCGAACTGATCCATGATGCCGCAGTTTACCTTGTTAAAGTTGTTCTCCGAATACTGCCCGATCAGCGCCAGATCCTGGTTGCTCACCTCAAATCCGAAGAAATCCCTTAAAATATGGCCTGTCAGTACCTCCACGGAAGCCGAGGAGGAAAGCCCCGAACCATTGGGAATCGTCCCGTTCAGCAGCAGATCCATGCCGCAGGGGATCTTCATGCCCTTTTCCCCGAATGCCCACATCACGCCCTTGGGATAGTTCGTCCACCCCGCATTCTCCGCAGAAACCAGATCCTCCAGGGAAGACTCGATCACCCCCAGCCGCTCGAAATTCATGGAAAAGAACCGCAGCTTATTGTCCGTCCTCTTCCTTGCCACGCCATAAGTACCAATGGTCAGCGCGCAGGGAAACACGTGTCCGCCGTTATAGTCGGTATGTTCCCCGATCAGATTCACACGACCCGGCGCAAAATAGACCCCCGCGCCCTCTGCGTCCCCAAACACCTCCGCAAACTTCTTCAACACAATATCCTTCATACCCTCTCCAATCCGTATCCTACGATACTATAACTTCTGTAACAGTTCAGCCCTCATCTTCATAAAAGCGTTTGCGGCTCATCTGTTATATACTTCTATTATACAAAAAAACAAATGGAGTACAACACTCATTTGTTTTTTGAATATGGCAAAATGTTAACTTTTTATTTCATGCGTCCACAGCATAGCGTTGATTGCAGAAAAGGACGATAAAATAAGTGAACGAAACGCAAAGTTGACAAGATGAAACTATAGATTGGTTGTTTTTCTTTATTACTTAGAAGTAGAATGCGTGCAGGAGGTGGATCAAAATGACATTAGGACAAAAACTAAAAGCACTGTTGAAAGACAACGGTATGACGCAAGAGGACTTAGCTGAAAGGCTGGATGTATCCCGACAAGCAGTAGGGAAATGGGTAAATGATAAAGGAATACCCGAAGTAGGGAAATTAGTACAAATCAGTAACTTATTCGGAGTGTCAATGGACTATCTGCTAAAAGAGGATTACGAAGAAAAAAATGTGCCCAAAGAAAAATCTGTATCATAAAACGGATATTATGTCAGCCAGGAAATGTTGAAAGGATATTTGTCGTACAGCAGACAGAATGTAAAGCAGATTACGGGAGGGATTAGTCTTTTTATGCTGTCAAATATCTTTGAATGTTTTGACCATTACAGCATGATAATGTCCTCTCTTTATTGGCTTACCATGATAGCAGGAGTAATCATTATTATTTGGCATTTTTTTCAGACCAAACAGTATCAGGAAATCAAAAGCGAACGCCTTGCATTTGATGATAAGGTATTTAGGGAATTTAAGAAACAGAGGGAAAATAGAAGAAAAAAATATGCAGTTATGATTATCGTGGGAGTGGTTATTCTTTTAGCGAGTTCAGAAATAGGACGATTTTTAATGTTTTATTTTGGACAGACAGCTTGTAATGTTTTTGAATGGATAGCCGATACAACATGGTTAGCACTTATCATATGGGCAGGAATGTCCATGCGCATTGACAGTATTGTCATAAAAAACACAGAACAAACGCCTAAAAACGGTCATATGAAAAGGTATCGTTGGGTATATGCGGCATTGCCAGTTACAGTGATTACAGTTTTGATTGGAATAATGACAAACGCATGGAGTCCATATGCACCTATCATAATTTTGTTTTGCTGTTTATTGGTTACAACGTGTAAATTACTTATAGAAAGCAGGGATAAAAATGAATAAGAAAATCTATGTTAAAATTGGGATTTTATTGATACTTGGACTATACGTTTGTGCAGGGTGCTCCGCAGGGCAGGAAAGAAAATATACCACAGAGGAATTGGACAACTTAGCTGAAATCAAAATATATTCAGCAGAGAATAATGAACTTATAAAAACAATCAGTGATGAAGAACAGCTATACCAATATACCCAATGTTCGCTTTGGAATGATTTAGACATGGAAGGAGAACACCAGAACGAATTGAAAAAGGGCTTGGAGGGAGTAAAGGAGCAATATTACCTGGTTTCATACAAATACCCCGTTGCGCGTTTTGGCGACAAGGAATTGGAAAAAATTGTCACCCTTACATTATATGAGGATACTAATATTATTAAAATGACGGTGGCACAAGAAAGTATCAAAGCATTTTCCATTCCTGAGGAATTTCTGATTTTTTATTATGAAACTTTCGAGGAAGAAATGAATTTTTATCGTTCGTTAATTGAATGATATACCCGCATATTAAAATAAATACGGAAAATCAGCTACTTTTTTCACTTTCAACAACTACTAACATATCACAGAAGGGAAGAAATTTAATGTGAATTTTATTGTAAACGCAGATACTTTTCTGTATAATTAAGAAGTGGCTTATGTCATCTTCTGTCACAGATTTTAAGAAACCGAGGTGATAAGGTGCAGGACGATACAAAGCAGACACAGGAAGTTATTGCAAAGCGTACCGCAAAAAACAGCGTATTCATAGACCTTTTTCAAAATAAGAGTT
>JAMPAC010000115.1 GCA_023667395.1 Blautia sp.
TATATTTTAGCCGAATATTGCCGACCCCAATTTAGAGGTCGGCTGAATAGTTACAGAAAAAGTGCATAAAAAATGCGCAATAACAACTTCGAGGGGTCAGGATAATGGATTGCCTGCAATTATTTGACAAACAGACAGCAGAATGGTTTCGGGACAGGCTGGGGAGCCCTACGCCTGTGCAGGAGGCATCGTGGCCTGCCATTGCCGCAGGAGGGCATGTGCTGGTGTCTGCGCCCACTGGAACGGGAAAGACGCTCTCCGCTTTTCTGGTGTTTTTGGACAGGCTAAAGAAGCAGGTGGCGGAGGGAAACCTGAAGAGAGAATTGCAGTTGATTTATGTGTCGCCCCTAAAATCCCTGGCCGCCGATATACGCGAAAATCTCAGGAAACCGCTGGAGGGAATCGGAGGGGAGGAAATGATTTCCGTAGCCGTCCGTACCGGCGACACCACCCAGCGGGAGCGACAGCAGATGGTAAGAAAACCGCCCCATATCCTGATCATTACGCCGGAATCCCTGTACCTGATGCTGACTTCCAGGACAGGGCAGAATGTACTCTGCACCGCAAAGGCCGTAATCATAGACGAACTCCATGCATTGATCGATACCAAGCGGGGAGCCCACCTGATGCTTTCCCTTGCCAGGCTGGATGCGCTCTGTAAAAGGAATCTTCAACGCATCGGTCTGTCCGCCACCATTGCTCCCCTGGACAGGGCGGCGGAGTATCTGGCGCCGGAGGCGGTGACTGTGGCGGCGCCCTCCATGGAGAAAAAGATAAAGCTTCAGATATTGGGACCATACGCGGACACGGGCAGGCGGAGGAAAGACCCTGTGTGGCAGGAACTGGCGGCGCTGGTGTACCAATATTGTCAGGGGAACCGCAGTGTCATCGCTTTTGTGGAGGGCAGACGGTATGCGGAAAAGCTTGCCTATTATGTGAACCTGCTGGGCGGGGAGGATTTTGCCAGGGTGCATCACGGAAGCCTTTCCAAAGAACAGCGTCAGGAGACGGAAGAATCCCTGCGTGAGGGCAGGCTGCGGCTTTTGTGCGCCACCTCTTCCATGGAATTGGGGATTGATGTGGGCGAGATCGATCAGGTGCTTCAGGTGGGATGTCCCAGGACGATCTCCGGCGCCATGCAGAGACTGGGGCGAGCCGGACACAATCCCTCCAGAACCAGCGTCATGTATCTGTTCCCCAGGACAGCGGCGGAGTGTGTCCTTTGTGGAATGACGGCGCAGCTTGCCAGGGAGGGCAGGGTGGAACGGGTCAACCCGCCGGAGGGGTGTCTGGATGTGCTGGCTCAGCATCTGGTCTCCATGGCCGCGTTCAAAAGCTATGAGATAGACGAGGTGATGGAACTGCTCCCCAGGGCGTGGCCTTTTCGAAATGTCACAAGGGAGGATGTGAAAAAGGTTTTGGAGATGCTGGCGGGCGATTATGAGCATAGAAAGGATGTGCCCGTGCGTCCCCGCATTTTGTACGACAGGATCCATGAGCGGGTAGAGGGGGACGGATACAGCAGGATGCTTGCCGTATCCGCAGGAGGCACGATCCCCGACAAGGGTCTTTTTACCGTGCGGACGGAAGAGGGCGTTAAGATTGGCGAGGTGGACGAGGAGTTTGTCTATGAGACGCGGAAAGGAGATCGCTTCCTCCTTGGCGCGTTTGCATGGAAAGTGACTGATATCGGCAGGGATACCGTGACGGTGACGCAGGCGGCTGTGGAGGGCGCGAGGCTGCCTTTCTGGAAAGGTGAGTTAAAGGGCAGGAGCCGGGAGACAGGGGCAGCGTTTGGCAGGATTGTCAGGGAACTTGGCAAGGCGGAACAGGAGGGACGTCTGGCGGGAGCACTGGGAGAACTGGGGTTGGATGAATCGGCGGTAAGCCTTTCCGCAGGCTATCTGTCACGTCAGATCAAGGCCACGGGCGGCCTGCCTGACGACAGAACCATCATTGTGGAGCATTTCCGGGATCGGTCGGGAAACAGCCAGCTGATGATCCATTCCATTTTCGGGCGGCAGATCAACAGCCCGTTGGCGCTTCTGGCGGCGCAGACGGCCAGGGAAACGCTGGGAATCAACGTGGGAAGCGTGGACGAGGAGGACGGTTTCCTCCTTTATGCCTATGGGAATGAAAGGATGCCGGAGGGGCTGTTGTACCGGGTCAGCGCGGAAACGGCGGAAGAAATCCTGTCCGCCATGCTGCCTGCCACACCGCTTTTTAACATGGCATTCCGTTACAACTGCGGCAGGGCGCTGATGATGGGAGTCCGTGGAAATGGGCGTCAACCCCTGTGGATGCAAAGGCTGCGGAGCGCGGAGATGCTGGACCAGGTGGTGCGGGAGCGGGAGCATCCCCTGATCAGGGAGACCAGGCAGGAATGTATGAACCAGCTTTGGGATGTGGCGGGTGTCCGGGAAATACTGGGGCGGATTCATACAGGAGAAATTCTGGTGAGGGAGGTCTATACGGAAACCGCGTCTCCCATGTCGCTGCCCCTGCAATGGGCGCAGGAAGCGGCAGTCATGTACGATTACGCCCCCACGCCCAGAGGGATCCATGCGGCAGTGGAGGAGGCGTTGAAAGGAGAAAAGGAGTTGGTGCGTCCGGGGGAAGCGGAACTGGCTCATGTGCAGGAGCGGAGGAAGCTTCCTGAGGACGAGAAGCAGCTGCATTCCCTGCTGATGACAGAGGGTGACCTGGCGGCGGGAGAACTGGATATTCCCGTGGAATGGCTGGAAAAGCTGGCGGAAGAGGGGCGGGCTGTTTATCTGGAGCAGGGACTCTGGATTGCGGCGGAACAGCAGGAGGAGTATGGGCTGGCGCTGGGGCAGCCGGAGGCGGAACCGTCAGCGGGATTTTGGCTAGCGATGGGACAGAATGAGGCGGAACCGTCAGCGGGATTCCGGCTGACGGCGGGGCAGAATGAGGAAATCTCGCCGACATCGGGACAACTGGCGGAGTCTTGGCTGATGCCAGGTCAGCTGACAGAGTGTCCGGTCAGACCGGAACATGGGGAATTTCCGTCCGCATCGAAAGAAAATTTGTTAGAGTCAACAGAGCCGGAAAGCAGTTCATCGGCGTCAACACAGCCGGAAGATGCGGCATCCGCCCATATCGTCCGCAGAATGCTCCGCTATCGCGGTGGGGCGAGCGCGTCCGATGTGGCGCGCAGATACGGATGGGAAACCGAAAAGACACGTGGCATACTGGAAGAACTTTGCCGGAAAGGCGAAGTTGTCAGGCAGGAAGAAGCAGAAGCAATATACTATCATGCCCAGCTGTACAAGCGTGCCAGAGTGCAGACCCTGAAAAACCGCAGGGAAGAGATTTCCACCTGCCCGCCTGAAAAATATGTGTCCCTGCTGCTTTCCCGCCTACGGCGCCAGGCTCCCCCGGAAGAGAGTTTGAGAGCGGCCATGGACTCCCTTACAGGCCTTGCTTTTCCGGCAGCCATCTGGGAAGAAGTGATTCTGCCCATGCGGGTGAGAAATTACAGGGAAAGCCTCCTGGATTCCCTCCTGGCCGGGGGAGAATATTTCTGGCATATGGAGGAGGGCGGTAAACTGCGCTTTGACGCCACGCAGGATATTGACTGGGACAGGAAGCCGGAGATTCCCTGGGAAACCCTTACGGAGCCGGAGAAACTGCTGGCGGAGGCGCTGTCCAGGCGGGGAGCAAGCTTTATGCAGGCATTGAAAGGGGTGTTGCCGGAGGGAGAATCAAATGCACCGCCGCTTTACGATGTGCTGCAGTCATTACTGGAAAAAGGCGTGGTGTGCGCGGACAGCTTCGTGCCGGTGCGCCAGTGGCTGAACAAAGAGAAAACGCGGAAAGCCCCCGCGAGACAGCGGGTGAACGTGAGAGTGAAAGCGCTACATGCAGGCCGTTTTGACCTGGTGCGCCCGCTTCGCATTTTAACCGTCCAGGAACAGATGGACAGATGCTCTGACCGATATCTAATCCTGTGCAGGGAGACGGCGGCCGCCTGTAACCTGTCCTGGCAGGAAGCCCTGAACATCCTGCGCGTCCAGGAATACACGGGGCAGGTGCGGAGAGGATATTTTGTGAAAGGACTGTCGGGAGCGCAGTTTATCCGGCGGGAGGATTTTGAGAGTGTGACACATTCCCTTTTGCATCTGTTGCCTGGTTTGGCGGATATGGCTTCGACAGGCGAAAACAGAACTGCCAGGCGGTATCCTGACCAGGGGATCATCTGGCTTAACGCCGCCGACCCTGCGCAGCCCTGGGGAAAGTTGTTTCCCCATGAGGAGGGGAAAGCTTTCGTCAATGTACCGGGAACGGCGGTTGCCCTGGCGGGCGGCATCCCGGCAGCGCTGTTTGAGCGTCAGGGGAAGATATTCCGTATATTTACAGAGGACGGGCTGGAAGACATTCTGCAGCAGTTTACGGAGGAATTTAAACGGGGCAGGATCTTCGCGGACAGGAAGCGCATTGTGGTGAAAGAATACCCGGCGGAAGCTGCGGAGGCTTTCGGAAAGAGCGGCTTTCTGCGGGAAATGCAGGATTACTGCCTGTATAAATGATGCTCATTTAAATTTATTTTCAACTTTACACTTTGAATGCGGATTGCTATAATAATGACAGACACAGATTGGCAGTATACAGAAAGCGGGTGATCATATGACCGAAAAGGAAATGATGCAAAGGAATATTGAAGATTTTTCAAGAATACAACGTTATATGCTGCTTGCTGATAAGGACTCTGACGCATATAAGGCAATGAAAGAAAGGTATATTGAATTAAAAATAATACTTTCCGTTTCAGGTGTCAATCTGGCGGAACTGGATCATTTGAAAGAGTAATTTCGACACATATTTTCGCGAAAATGTTGATGCCTCCTCATGTATGTGAGGGGGCATTTTAAAACCGGAGGAAACACAAATGCTGCAACAAAAACCAATGTACACCCCCACGGAGAAAGAATCAGGAAAAGAAAAATTACAGGACATTTTAAATGTTTTGCCGACTGTCCTGATCGTGGTGGGAATCCTGGGAATGCTGATCTCTATTGACAGGTTCGCCATAGCGGTGAAGCCTGCCATGGATTTTAATGAACTGATGGACAGATATGCCGTGCCCGGCGACCATGTGGCGGGGAGGGTGCTTTATACATATGGATGTTTCGCGGAATCTTCCGTGGTCTATGCGGAGAACGGCAAAAAGACAGGTGAGACGAAAAACGGTTACTATTACGCAGTTCCAGGCGCGGGCGGCGTTATGATTCTGGAAGTGCCGCTTCGCTATCACAGCGCCCTGGAGACGCTGACGGAGCAGACTTTTGCATATTTGTACGGAGGGGCGGAGCCTCAGGCCAATGCATGGATCAACGGCTATGTGGTAAAAAATGATTCGGAAAGCCTGCTGCGGATGCTGCAGGAGTACCTGGCGGCTCTGGGATATACCGCTCAGGATATAGCGGATATGGGCGAGGTTTATATCATCAAGCAGGATGATATGCTGACGCAGCTGCGGAATCTATTCGTGGGATGCTCCCTGGCGCTGGCAGCAGGCCTGGTACTGCTTTTGGTCAGGAAAAGGGAAAAGATTGCAGTCTTCTTTGGAAAAAACAGGAAGAACCTGAGCCCTGAAAAGGAAGCGCGTCTGGGCAATATGCTGACGCAGATCTGTGTGGACAGGAAAGTGATCCTGAAGCAGGTTGCCGGTTTTATGGCAGTGGGGCTTGCACTGGCTTCCCTGGTCTGTTATTATAAGTCCTCACAGGGTTATCTGGCAGGTTCCGTGATACTGGCTTATGCGGCGGCAGCGCTGTTTGGGCTGTTTCCGCTGACCGGCAGCAGGGATTATATTATTTTCTATGAACACGGCATGAATTACTGTGGAGAATCTTTCCTCTATGAGGAATCGGGGTACCCGGAATTCCAGGTGATCCCGCAGAAAAACGGCAAAGTGACCGTTTTCCTTAAATTAAAGCACAGGATATTTAACGTTTCCAATATGGAGGATTTCATTGCCAGATATAAGCGGGCTTATGGGATCCAGTGATGGAACGATTCCGAACCAGCAGCGAAAACAGTGCATGTTTCCGAGCAGATACCGCAATATTAAGATCACAAAAAGGAGCATCGTTATGTACCAGACCATTGTAACATTGAAAAAGGGAGAGGGCCGCACCCTGAAAGCAGGCGGCATGTGGGTGTATGACAATGAGATCGATTCCATTCTGGGAGGTTTTGAGAATGGCGATGTAGTGGAAATCCACGATTTTGACGGTTACTGTATGGGAGTCGGTTACATTAATACAAAGTCCAAAATTACCCTGCGCCTCCTTTCCCGCAAAAAGGATGCGGTCATCGATGCCGCTTTCATGGAACAGCGGGTGCGGGATGCATGGGAGTACCGGAAACAGACCATAGACACCGCCAGCTGTCGTGTGATCTTCGGTGAGGCGGATTTTCTGCCAGGTATTGTGGTGGATAAATTCGAGGATGTGCTGGTGGTGGAATCGCTGGCACTGGGAATTGACAGGTGGAAGCTGACGATCGTGGATGCCCTGAAGAAAGTGCTTGCGGAGGACGGAGTCACGGTTCGCGGGGTGTATGAGAGGAGCGACGCGAAAGTCCGCCTGCAGGAGGGGATGGAGCGCAGCAAGGGCTTTATCGGAGAACCTTTTGACACTAAGGTGGAGATCGAGGAAAACGGCGTGAAATATATTGTTGACGTGGAGGATGGGCAGAAGACGGGATTCTTTCTGGATCAGAAAAATAACCGCGCATCCATCCACAGGTTCTGCAAGGGGAAAAAGGTGCTGGACTGCTTCACCCATACGGGCTCCTTTGCGTTAAATGCAGGGATCGCCGGGGCGGCCAGCGTGCTTGGCGTGGATGCCTCCCAGCTGGCGGTGGATCAGGCCGCAGAAAACGCCAGGCTGAATCATCTGGAGGACAGAGTACGGTTTCAGTGCGCTGATGTGTTCGAACTGCTTCCTGAACTGGAGACAAAGGGGGAACAGTTCGATGTAGTGATCCTGGATCCTCCTGCCTTTACCAAGTCCAGGAATTCCGTGAAAAACGCGGTGAAAGGCTACCGGGAGATCAATCTCCGGGGGCTGAAGCTGGTGCGGGACGGCGGATTCCTGGTCACCTGTTCCTGCTCTCATTTCATGGAGCCTGACCTCTTCGCTAAGACCATCCGGGAAGCCGCTGCAGGCGCCCGCAAACGCCTGCGCCAGGTGGAATTCCGCACCCAGGCCTGCGACCATCCTATTTTATGGGCGGCGGATCAGAGTTATTATCTGAAGTTTTACATCTTTCAGGTGTGTACTGAGAGGTAACGCCTGAAAGTGGTGGAAATGGCGGATTTATGCGGAAAAGCGGGATTTTGTCAAAGACGGGAAACTATCGTAAACTGGCGGAAAATGGTGTGTTTTTGTAAAAAAATGGTGTGGAAAT
>JAMPAC010000116.1 GCA_023667395.1 Blautia sp.
ATTGAGAAAGTGAGGATTTTCATCATGGGGATCCTGGCACAGCAGGACATATCAGAGAATCAGCGTAACCCGACAGAACAGCCCGTATGAACGGGCATGGAAAGGAAGGCGGTCATGCCGTGTGACCACCTTCCTGAAAAAGGGGGAAAACACATGGACAATGCCGAACTATGGGAAGACACGGAAGAAGGGATCAAAAACGCCATAAACGTGCTACAGCTCCTCGCGGTGGGGCTTGCCGACAACTGCGACGACCCACACATCATCAGGAGTGTGGGTATCGCGGAAGGCATGTTGCAGACCACGCTGGAAAGCCTGCAAAGGCTCAGGACAGGTTAAGGGCTGTCCTGACCGCGGAAACACTCCACGGTCAGTTTCAGCGCCTTTACCTGTTTATCCGTCAGACCCTCCAGGGACAGGGAATCCGCCGTCCCCGTGCCACAGCCAAGCAGGTAATCGACAGATACCCTGTAATGCGCGGCAAGTTTCACTATCATATGTAATGACGGAAGGCGTTCCCCGTTCTCGCACAGCCCTATGGTGGTGACGGTAACGCCCGTCAGTTCGGCAACCTGTTTCCGTGACAGGCCGCTGTTCAGACGGGCACTTTTCAGCCTGCCCCCTAAACCCTCAAACATCTGCATACCTCCTCCGTAAACGTAACTGCTTTTTACTAAATCTTACAATCTTCGGATATAACTATGGGTTGCATGATGTAATTATGGGTGATATAATGTAACTATATTTTAAAATCTACAACTATCAGATGTATGGAGGTACGGAATGGAAAAAGAGTTAAATCAGGTACAGCAGAACCTTCTTGTGTTGGAACTTGTCAGGGCGTGTCTGGAATATGGAAAGGAAAACCAGAAGACCTTCGGGGAAGTGCTGAATGAAGATGTGTTCCCCAGTCAGGCAGATGTGGGATATGCGGAAATGGTATGCAGGACGCTTGAATCACTGAACAGGGAGGGCTACATCAGCGGCACGGTGGAACTGGAATTTGAAATCGCAACTGACCTTGAAACGGATGAAGACACCGCCACGGACGCGGTAGACTTTGCGGAGTGTACCTTTGAGAATATCGGAATCACGGAAAAAGGGGACGCATATATTAACGGTGACAACTTCCAAAAGGCAGGAAAGGGATTTATCGAAAAGGCAAAGCCCGTCATCAGGTGTATCGCCGCAACAGCGTTGCAGACCCTTGTGGAAACGGCGATACGGGCAGGCATGAAAGCGGCAGGAATCACGGTATAGGCACAGACGAAAGGAGTGGCTGATGATGAAGAATAAAGCCTTTACGGCCATTCTGGGGTGCGCCCTGATATGCCTTGCAGGATTGAGCATCTTTTTGTTCTGGAATTTACGCAAGGCAAGAGAACAAGTAACGGTATTGAGTGAGAACATAATCTCCACTGACGAGGAACTGGACGGCTTGCAGGAACAGCTTGAAGCCCTGGAAAATTTGCAGGAGCAGGCGGCAGGCTTGAGCCGCGAATTAGAAGAAAGCAAGGCAAAAGTCAAAGACCTAGAGGACACAATTGGCGAGGGCAACGCGCAGATAGCGGAATTGCAGAGCACGATAGATGAAAACGCCGCCACTATAGCGGCATTGGAGCAACAGTTGGAAGAAGCGCAAAGACAACCGCAGACAAACAGTAGTAACAGCAATCCCTCTTCCAACAGCAGTACGCCTATAAATCCTATGCCAACTGGCCCTAATGGTTCATCAGGATTCGGAGGTACAATGGGAACAGGCACAGGTGCGGCACCAGGTACATTAGGCGTGGGTACTTTTGAATAAAAAGTAAATAAGCCAATAGCATCAAGGCGTGGCAGTATCGAATCAAGGCGTGGTAATTACCGCGCCTTTTGCCGTTGTACGGATTAATGGATAAAAACAAGTAGGCGTTACCATGATTAGTGATGTTTTTTGATTTTTGTCCCTTTTTTGCAAAACACAAAAAGAATCTGCTGATATTTTGATATTTCATCAATTTTACCCTGACGTGTGCTTGAGATGTGATAAGCTATAGAAAATCCGTTGATTTCTGGTAGTTTGATTTTTTGAGCGAAAAATACTATACATACACATGATATGTGATAAGTTCTGATTTTTTATGTTTCGACTATTTTTTTGAATTTCTCCCTCCAAAAGAATATACATTTCTCTTAGATGTGATAAGAATTATAAAAATACATAATTGATTTTTGAATCATAGCATGGTATTTATATTTATAGCAGATAATTGACCGAGAAAAAAATTAAACCCCCTCACTATTTGGGGGATAGTCAGGGGGTTATTTTCATGCGCTAAATTGTCTAAATTGTTTGCTAAATTTATGACATTGGTAATTTACCACTTTTCAAAATGTACCCTGTCTTCCTCATAGAACCCTCTTATCTCCGGCGTTTCGTCCGGATAACCAAAAGCCAGGATGGAATGCGGCACCACTGTTTCCGGCAGGTTGAACAGCCTGCGCTGAGCCTCGACCCGCTCCATTTGAGGCCAGGTTCCCAGCCAGACAGACCCGATGCCCAGGGCATTGGCTGCCAGACACATATTTTCTGCGACAATAGCCGCATCTACCACCCAATAATCCTTTGCCCGTGAAAATGCCCGCTCCAGATCACCCAGTACCAAAATGCCCAGCCGAGCCCTGCGCAGCGGTTCGGCTGGACGGCCATTGGCATCCGCCATGCGGTTCAGCGTCTCAGGATCCTGCACCACCAGAAAACTCCAGTCCCTTGTGTTTGCGCAGCTGGGGGAGCACATTGCCGCCGCCAGTATCTTTCTGATATCCTCCTGACCAATTGGCTGGTCAGTATATTTTCGGATGCTCCTCCGATTCACAATATTTTCATAAGCGTCCATATCCATACTCCTCCTACTTTTCAAAATAATCTTAACAGTATGCCTGCAAAAACTGACCTATCAGTTTTATGGCCTCCGCAGTCCAACAACCTGCACTGCAGATCTTGACAAATTCCGCCCTGCTGCCATTCACGTCTGTCTGCCACAGGCAGCGGCATGGCGCGTCAGAATCCCACCGTCCATCTCGCAGACTGTATCACACAAAACATCTATATCCTCTGCATAATGAGAAGACAAAAGTATTGTCTTTCCTTCACTTTTAAGTCTGCACAGCAATTTCCTGATCTCCTCCACTCCCTGTCGGTCCAGTCCATTCATGGGCTCATCGAGCAACAGCAACGGCGGATCCTCCATGATAGCCTGGGCAATTCCCAGCCGATGCCGCATACCAAGGGAATATTTGCCGACAGCCTTTTTACTGCCGGCATCCAGTCCAACCAATTCCATGGTCTCCCGGATGCGGCCATCCGAAATCCTCCTCCGGATGGATGCAAGGATCTTTAAATTCCGAAAGCCGCTCACGGAATTGATAAAACCGGGCTCTTCAATAATAATACCGCAATCCTGGGCTTCTGATGTCCGAACTGCCTTTCCATTCACAAATATGTCTCCGGAATCCTGCCGCATAAACCCACAGATGCATTTGAGCAGTACCGTTTTACCGGAACCGTTCCGGCCGATTATGCCATGTATTTTTCCCTGTTCAAACGAAACGGTAACATCCTTTAACGCCTGGGTTTCCTTAAAACTCTTATTTACACGTCTTACAATAACGTATGCCTCCACCGTCTCCTCCACTTTCTACAACTGATCCGTTTTGCTTTCTTTACACACTTCCCGACATGCCGCCTCCGGCGGCACAAACAATCGGTGCAAGACTGGAAGAATCCGCTTTGCGGATTCTTCCAACTGCCTTAGCAGTTTGTGCATAGGTTCCGCATTGCGGAACCGTAAATTTTCTTAGCGGGTGTCCTTTAGCCGCTTAGAAAATCTTTGCACACTTGGACATCTCCCCTGCAAAAGGAAAACAGGGATGCCGCTGTCAAGACAGTCAGCAGAATCAAATAAGCCATTATGGCATAACCCAGCGACGGATATTGTCCGCTGCCTGTCATACCCAACGCCTTCAGGGTAAACCAGCTCACCGGTGAAATATAACGCAGCCAATAACCATAGGCAATAGGACCCAGGTAGCACGAAAAATACGCCAGTCCGGTCAATGCCCCGCACACGGCCGTCCCGCTTAAGTCCCCTGTGCGGACGCGGAAGAAAAGGATGATCATGCCTATCAGCGCGGTTCCAAACCAATATAACAATACCGCGAAAAACATCGCCTGCAGCGGAGTCAGTCGGTCCATGATATCTGTTGCCGGCACAAACGAAACCCCGATCCCTGCCATGTTATACAAACCGGGATTATCAGCCATCGTCCATAAAACGGCTCCCCACCCCTCTTCCAAAGACAGATACGGCAATACGAACAGGAGGGATCCCAGACAATTCCATATCGCATACAGCAGCGCCGAAATCCAGATGTACAGGATCTGCCCCCATATCCAGTTACGTCTGCCCGTCCGGATCATCAGAAAAGCCGACTGGCCGTCCAGAAAGGGAGCGTCACTGTACAGCAGGATACCCAGACTTCCGACAATGATAAACATGGTCGGACTTGATATATAAAACGGAAACAGCCAGGGAGTTACCGCGCATCCCAGATATTCACAGATAGCCGGTATGCTGCAGAAGGTATAATACTGAAAGATCAGACCGACCGCCAGCGCGATCAGCACTTTGATATCAAATACAGCCTTTTGCATACTGACACAGACGCAGAGCAGGGTACTTTTTAAATTACTCACGCAACAGCCTCCTTTTCGCATTGACCAATGCGCAGTATCCCATTACAGCACACAGCACGGCGGATATACCGATTTTGATCAGAAGCGTCTCCCCCGCCGTACTGCCATCGTATATATCCGCCTCCCAATACAAGGGCTTTAAGACCTCAGGGATCGCAAGCCCCTCTGCCACGCGGAGCAGACAAAAATAAAGGACAAGCGGCGAAGCCGCAGCGGCAAACCGATTAGGCCGTATGGTAGATACCCATGCGCCGCATACCGCCGATACGCCCCCTGTGATTCCCTGATGAACCATGTAATACAAATAACCCTCCAGAATTTTTCCCTCCGTCATCAACGCTTCATATCGAAAAGAAGTTACCGAATGATCATAAAGAGGATAGAAGGGACACCACAAAACAACAAAAACCGCAAGACCCAAAAACACTGTCAGAAAACCCGACAGAAAACAGGCTGTTAATTTGGAGATCATGTATTCCGTTACCCCGCTCCTGATCAGGAGAAATTTCTGTACTTTCTGCTCCCATTCCAGCGCGTAACTCATCCCATAAGCAAACACGGGAAAAACGCACAATTCAATGGATTCAAAACCACTGCCCTGTGTCGCCAGGCGCATCAGGGACCAGACAGACTCCACGGATGACTGGATTCCGAATACCGCTGCCAGCATAAGGGCGGATACTCCCGCGACGCCGAAGCAAAACTGTGGAGAACACACTGCCCTCCGCATATCCGTCATAAACAGCCTGAACACTCGAAATTTTTCTCTCTTCATTCCCATCAACTCCGTCCATCCATCGCGGACATAGCTTCTATCCGGTCCCCGGTGATCGCATGGATCACAAAATGCTCATATTCCCTGTATTTTGCTTCTTCATCCCCCATGGCTCCATGACCATCCCGGCTAATGCAGAAGATCCATGCCGGGATCAGCGTCAGGCCATCCCTGTCGGCCACACCCACATAGCGCAGGTTCATTTCCTCCACATAGATCTCTGATACCGCAATCCCTCTTGTATAGTATTGAAGCATCAGCGATTCCGCCTCTTCAGGAGACAGGACTTCCCCCTGTTCCACCACATCCAGGTTCTGTACCGCATTCTCGATATGCATATCCTCAATTCCTTTCTGTGACAGGACGGCATAAACAGGCGTTTCTGTCACTTCGGACCGCGCATCATTCACCCACATGTGATCAGCCAGCGGAATGTTGTCTACCATCTGTGCCAGCTGCACCAGATAGGCTTCTTCCTCTTTGGTCCAGCCGGAATCGCGCGGCTCTGTTTCATGCCGCAATGCTTCATGGGCGTTCAGCGTGTCCGCGTCCAGCGCATAGACAGCCATCGGCTTCACAGTCGGCGCTCCCACAGCGGAAAATACGCTCTCGATATATTGCACGGCGCTGTCGGCGGACAGAAACCCCAGATCAGCGTCCTGCCTGAAATCCCCTGCAATGTCATACCCCTTTATCTGCGATATGTTGTCCGGATGTCCCGGATAAGGATACGCCACGTTACGGTAATCTCTGCCGGTACCTAACAGCCCGTATGTAAAACCGCCGTGCATACCCGCATCATGGGAAGGATCATACAGGATCAAAGCCTCCGTAACATCCCTGCCGCCGTCCTCAATATACGCATACCAGGCATTCCCCTCGGCCAGGCTCATTTCTTCATCCACAGCATTGACAAACAGGTTCTCTTTCAACAGCTGCGCGTCTGCGGCATACCATTCGGCGCTATATATGGCGGCCTCACCGGGATTGTCCAGAGCTTCAAGATCATACAAAATATGAATATTATCTTCCGATACGGCTTCATAATTGTTTTCCCAGTCTCTGCCGCAGCCGCCCAGAATCAATGGGAAAACACATGCCATACAGAAAAGCTGCAGGTTCTTTCGGGGCTGTCGGATTTTCACCATTGCCCCTATCCCGTCCATTTCCGGCATCATAATATCCCGTTCATCCTCACAAATCAAAATGTTATACATATCTTTCCTCCCGAACTTCTTACAAATATGGTAGCAGATTATTTTTTAACATAAAATATGGGAAATGTTTAAGAAATGTTTAAGCAGCCGCATTTTGAAATTTTAAGAATGGGATGATCTCGAAAAAACCCTCCCCGGTAAAGGGGAGGGCAGTCACTTACTCCGCACCTTCAGAAACCGCTATATTGTCCTTTTCCATGGCATCTTCCAGGGATATCTCCTGAATGGTTGCACCATACTGTTCAAAAGCGGACACCATTGTGGATAGGATAGCGCTCTCATCATACATCTCGCCCTGCGACACAATGTCAATGACATAGATAACATCTTCCTGCGGCGCGTCCGGATGATAAAGTTCGGAAAACTTGATATATACGGTCCAGGGATCGATCAGGCTTGTGATCGCGCCGTTATTTGTATCTTCCGTAAAGTCGCTGGTTTCTTCCCTCAAAATTTTGGAGTAGCCCTCCGGGACATACTCTGCAGACCCGTCGCCGCTGGTATACACATGGGCTTCCCATGGGCTGCTGCCCGACGGAGAATGAATGGTTGACATGGACGTTGCATAGGATCTGCCGCTGTCAGAATAGTCTCCCCCTTTGAGACAGTACA
>JAMPAC010000117.1 GCA_023667395.1 Blautia sp.
GCCGAGGAATGTGTAAATGATACCTATTTGAACGCATGGAACTCAATGCCGACACATTGGCCCGAACAATTATCAACGTTTCTTGGTAAAATCACCCGGAATTTATCCTTTAACAGGTATAAGCGCAACCATGCCGAAAAGCGAGGCGGTAGTGAGATAACGCTTGTTTTGGATGAATTGACTGATTGTGTATCAGATACGGACGATGTGGAACAAATCATTGACCGTAAGGAACTGGAGAAGGTGATCAATGCATTTGTAAGAAACCTTTCAGCGAAAAAACGAAACATGTTTATCCGGCGGTACTGGTATGCGGATTCAGTCCTGAAAATTGCAACTGACTATGGGATGTTACCGGGAGCGGTATCAAAGACCCTGGAACGGATAAGAAAACAGTTAAAAACATATTTGGCGGAAAGGGGTTTTGATTTATGAGGAAAGAAGAGTTCTTTGAAGTTTTGGGAGGACTGGATGACGACATTGTGAAAGGAGCCAAAGCCCCTGTGAAGAAACAGTTTCATTGGAAAGTCTGGGGAACAATGGCGGCCTGCTTTTGTGTGGCGATAATGGGAGCCTTTTCAGCGTTCCACATGAATATCGGTATCTCCGACGGGGTGGATGTTCCGGGCAGTGGTGATACTGGGGGCATTGAAGGGGGAATAGGGATGTACAGTGTGGCAGTTTTTCCTCCTACAGAAAGGGAACAGGACGTGATGGCTGCGAATGTCACCAGCCTTACAGAAAGTGAATTGATGCAGCATCCACTGGCAGCACATCTTCCGAAAGAACTTCCAAATGGTTTCCACTATGGCCGAGGCAGTCATTATGAAACAACCATGAAAGATGGAACAAAGTATAATATGCTGCGGATCGAGTATATCACCGGTACGATCCCGGAACAACGGTTTACTGAGGATGGCGGTGCAATAGCTCCCGATCCGGGGGCGATCGGCAGTCAATTTCTTTTGACGGTTTGGGATTTTGAGCCGAAACCGAAAGAGGAAATATATGCGCCGGAAGATGTAACCCTGTCGCTTCTTAAGGATGGAAGTTTCATCTGCATACAGTATGATAATATTTATGTGGGAGTATCCGCTGAAACAGCGGAAGCGGGAGCAGTGTTGGAAACCTTAAAGAGCATTGAGTATTGACAGAAACATACGTTCTTTCTTGCAATCCTTGGAAAAAATCGGTACAATGGACAGCGGAGTTGTGAATCGTAACGCGGTGACAGGAAAGGTATTTATATCGATATGGCAATCCCCGTAAAGCTTGAAGTGTTTGAAGGCCCGCTGGACCTCCTGCTTCATCTGATAGACAAGAATAAAGTAGATATATACGATATCCCCATCGTTGAGATCACGGAGCAGTATCTGGATTATATCAAACAGATGGAACAGAGCGATATGAATGTGATGAGCGAGTTCCTGGTCATGGCGGCCACCCTGATCGACATTAAATGCCGTATGCTGCTTCCCAAGGAGGTCAACGAGGAGGGGGAGGAGGAAGATCCCAGGGCGGAACTGGTGCAGAAGCTGTTGGAATATAAGATGTATAAGTTTATGTCCTTTGAACTTCGTGACCGCCAGGTGGACGCTGCACGGAACCTGTACCGGGAACAGAATCTCCCGGAGGAGGTGGCGGCATACCGCCAGCCCATCGATTACGGGGAACTGATCGGGGATATGACGCTGAACAGACTTCATGAGATCTTCAAGTCCGTGGTGCGGAAGCAGGAGGACAAGATCGACCCCATCCGCAGCAGGTACGGCAATATCGAAAAGGACGAGATCGATATGGATGTGAAGATGCTGTACGTGGAGGCATATGCCAGGGAGCACAAGACGTTCAGCTTCCGGAAGCTGCTGGAGAAACAGTCCAGCAGAATGGAGATCATAGTCACATTCCTGATCGTTCTGGAACTGATGAAGACCGGAAAGATCGTGATTTGTCAGGAGCATATCTTTGACGATATCGTGATCACCGCAGTGTAGTCCGACCGCGAAGCGGAACCGCGACAGGGAAACAGGAGAGGCAATATTAAGATGGACAGGATCAAGGCGCAGGCAGTGATAGAGGCGGTGCTGTTTACCATGGGGGAATCCGTGGAGATCAGCAGGCTTGCCGATGTGATAGAGGAAGACGTAAAGACCACAAAGAGCATTCTGCAGGATATGGAGAAAATTTACGCGGAGGAGGACAGGGGCATTTTCCTGACGTATTTTGACAATGCAGTCCAACTCTGCACCAAGGCGGAAATGTACGAATACCTGATTAAGATCGCCAAAGCCCCCCGGAAGATGACGCTGACCGATACGGTACTGGAGACGCTCTCCATCATCGCGTACAAGCAGCCCGTCACCAGGGTGGAGATCGAGCGCGTCAGGGGCGTCAGCTGCGACCACGCCATCAACAAGCTTCTGGAGTATGACCTGATCATGGAACTGGGGCGGCTGGACGCGCCGGGAAGACCCCTGCTGTTCGGGACCACGGAACAGTTCCTGCGCTGCTTTGGCGTGGCGAGCCTGGAGGAACTGCCTGAACTGAATCCCGTCCAGGTGGAAGAATTCAAACAGCAGGCGGAAGCGGAAGTTCAGCTGCAATTGGGAAGCGCTGATTAAAGCGCTTCCCGCGCCGGATTTGCGCCGCAAAGCGGCATATCCCACTGCAAATCCGTGCGCATCCGCCGGAGGCCAGGGAAGCGATGATTGAATCAGCGCTTCCCTGGACGTATAGGACAAGGAAACAGCCTCATATATTATAAAAAATCCCAAAGAAGAGAATGCGGATGAAAAAGAATATAGGGGGCTTTTTTTGTGCCCTGCTGCTGGCGCTGTCCGGAATCACCGCCCACGGGGCAGAACAGGGCGGGGAGGATTCCGCAGGGGATATTTCCCTGTATGCCACGGCGGCGGTCCTCATGGACGCGGATTCCGGCAGGGTGCTGTATGGGAAAAATGCGGATACGCCCATGGCCATGGCCAGCACCACCAAGATCATGACCTGCATCCAGATCCTGGAGCATGCGGATCCCGAGGAGACGCTGACGGTTTCCGCCTATGCGGCGGGTATGCCCAAGGTAAAGCTGTACATAAAACAGGGGGAAGAGTACCGGGTGGGGGATCTTCTCTATTCCCTGATGCTGGAATCCCACAATGACGCGGCAGTGGCGCTGGCGGAACATGTGGGGCGCAAATTTCTGTCAGAGGAACTGCGGGAAAAGCCGACCTCCGAATATACTGCGGAGGAGAGCAGGATGGCGGTGGCCGCTTTTGCGGCGCTGATGAACGCCAAAGCGGCGGAACTTGGCTGTGAGAATACCTGGTTCATCACGCCAAACGGCCTGGACGCCACGGAAACCATCACCCTGAAGGACGGCAGTACCGTGCAGAAGGAGCACTGCACCACGGCGGCGGAACTGGCCAGGATTATGGCGTATTGTATCGGGGAGTCTCCCCAGAAAGACTTGTTCCTGGGGATCACACGGACGCAAACCTACGGGTTTTCCGCCAACGGGCGAAGCTTTTCCTGCTATAACCACAATGCGTTCCTGTCCATGATGGATGGGGCGCTAAGCGGCAAGACGGGCTTTACCAACAAGGCGGGCTACTGCTATGTGGGAGCCCTGGAGCGGGAGGGCAGGACCTTTGTGGTGGCGCTGCTGGCCTGCGGCTGGCCCAACAACAAGACCTACAAATGGAGCGATACCAGGGAACTGATGGAGTACGGACTGGAGCACTATTTTTACAAAAGCTTCCTGGACGAGGGGACGCGGTTCGACGAGAAACTGCTGCAGCCCGTTCCCGTGCTGAACGGCAGGACGGATGTGCTGGGAACCATGGCATATACGGGTATCGCAGTGGCGGAAAAGGGAACGGCGGGAAACAGCGGCGGGGGAACGTTGATGGACGGGGGAACGGCAGGCAGTGACGGAGCGGAAAGCCGGACTGACGGGGGAATGGCAGGCGGTGACGGCGCGGGAAGCCGGGCGGACGGAGGAAATGCCGGGAATGCATTCACCGGCTCCGCGGGGGAATGCCTGGGGCTTCTGCTGCGGGAGGATGAAGAGATCCGGGTGGAATACAGCTGGAGCAAAAGCCTGGAAGCCCCGGTGAGGCGGGGAACAAGGGTGGGTAACATCCGTTATATTGTGGACGACAGGGTTTACCTGACGGAGGATATCGTGACCACGCAGAATGTGGAACTGATTGAATATGACTGGTGCCTGGAACAGGTTCTACGCAGGTTCCTGATCGGGAAATAACACGCTGTCAAAAATACTGTCAAAAAAATGCAATTCGTTCTTTGCGAGTTGCTTTTTTTGTGGTATACTTTATGGGACAATGTTTTGTATTTATATAATATAAATGGAGGACTGAAAGCATGAGTACTACTTCAAAAGCGAGTCAAAGAATTGCAGCTTTACTCGATGACAACAGTTTCGTTGAAATCGGCGGGCTTGTGACGGCAAGAGCCACTGATTTCAATATGAAACCAGACGAAACTCCTTCCGACGGCTGTATTACCGGCTATGGAGTGATCAACGGTAATCTTGTGTATGTGTACAGTCAGGATGCTTCCGTCATGAACGGCAGCGTGGGTGAGATGCACGCGAAGAAGATTACGAATCTCTATGATCTGGCAATGAAGACGGGCGCACCCATGATCGGCCTGATCGATTCTGCAGGTCTGAGATTACAGGAGGCCGCCGACGCGCTGAACGCGTTTGGCGCGATCTATATGAAGCAGACGCTGGCTTCCGGTGTGATTCCCCAGATCACGGCAATCCTTGGAACCTGCGGCGGCGGACTTGCCCTGTTCCCCACCCTGACGGATTTTACATTTATGGAGGAGAAGAACGCGAAGCTGTTCGTGAATGCGCCTAACGCGCTGGACGGCAATGTGATCACCAAGTGTGATTCCTCTTCTGCGGCGTTCCAGTCCGGGGAGAGCGGCATTGTGGACGTTGTGGGCGACGAGACGGCGCTTTTCACCAGAATCAGGGAACTGATCGACTTCCTGCCTTCCAACAACGCCGAGGGCAGCGATATGGTGGAATGCACCGATGACCTGAACCGTGTGAATCCTGAAATAGCGGGCTGCGTGGGTGATACTTCCATCGCGTTGTCCATTCTGGCTGACAATAATGATTTCTATGAGGTAAAGGCAGGATATGCCAAAGATATGGTAACGGGCTTCCTGAAGCTGGACGGCGTGACCGTGGGCGCCCTAGCGAACCGCAGCGAGATCTGCGACGAGGAGGGCAAGGTAACAGAGAAGCTGGATGCCGTCCTTTCCGCCAATGGTTGTGAGAAAGCGGCTGATTTCGTCTCTTTCTGCGACGCTTTTGATATCCCTCTGCTGACCCTGACCAACGTAAAGGGTTACGAGGCTACCCTGTGTTCCGAGAAGCGCATCGCAAAAGCGGCGGCAAAGCTTACCTATGCGTTTGCCAACGCTACCGTTCCCAAGGTGAACGTGGTCATCGGCAAGGCCATGGGAACCGCAGGCATCGTGATGAATTCCAAGGCAGTGGGCGCCGACATCACCATGGCATGGCCCGACGCAGAGATCGGAACCATGGACGGAAAGCTGGCGGCGAAGATCATGTACGACGGACAGGGCGCGGACGTGATCAATGAAAAGGCGGCTGAGTATGACGCGCAGAAGCTCAGCGTCGGCAGTGCGGCCCGGAGAGGATATGTGGATCAGATCGTGGAGGCGGCTGATACCAGAAAGTATGTGATCGGCGCTTTCGAGATGCTCTTTACCAAGAGCGAGGATCGTCCCGCTAAAAAGCACGGAACAGTATAGAAAGGGTGATTATAAAAATGAAGAAATTTTTGACTTTACTATGTATGATCGCCTGTATCTTCGGACTGACCGCCTGCGGGGGAGAGGAAGCGCTCTCGGAGCGCGAGCAGGCGAAACTGGAAATGGCGCAGGACAGAGTGGTCAATCAGATCGTTCCCATGTTCGTCTCCCTCATGGATGACGAGATGGCGGGGTATTTCGACGGATATACCCTGGACGAGATCACATATATCATGGGCGCTGAATACCAGCTGAACATGACCGGATATGCGGTGACCAATGCCATTGAATCCTTTCATTCCGCAAAGGATCAGACAGGCACGATACCCATTTCCAGCCTGCAGCAGCCCAGCGATGTGCAGGCCAGGATAGACGGCGACACGATCATCGTGGAAGTGACGCTGCAGGGCGAGAAGAAAAATGCGGTAGCGGAAGTCATTGTGACAAACGATATGTTTTATTCTGTGGAATCGGCATCCCTGAACCCTGTTTCCACCATGGGCGATCTGATGACAAAGGCGGCTTTCAATACACTGATCGGCATGGGTACCGTGTTTACGGTATTGATCCTGATCAGCCTGATCATTTCCTGCTTTGGGGTGATTCCCAAATTACAGGCTAAATTTACAAAGCAGCCCGCAGTGGCGGCGGTTGTGGAGAGCGCGCCGGTACAGAGCGAAGTGCAGGAAGAAGTCCTGGACGAGACGGACGACCTGGAACTGGTGGCAGTCATCGCGGCGGCGGTTGCAGCCTGCCAGGGGGCGGCATCCACGGACGGATTTGTGGTGCGTTCGATTCGTAGAAGAATGTGAGAAGAAATATAAAATTTTAAATATGGAGGATTTTAGGAATGAAAAATTATACGATTACCGTAAATGGAAATGTATATGATGTAACAGTGGAAGAAGGCGCGTCCACAGGCGCACCCGCAGCGGCAAAGGCTCCCGCGGCGCCCAAGGCAGCGCCTAAGGCGGCTCCCGCAGCAGCGCCCAAGGCGGCAGGCGGCGCAGGCAGCGTGAAGATCGAGGCAGGCGCGGCAGGCAAGGTGTTCAAGATCGAGAAGAAGGTCGGCGATGCCGTAAAGAAAGGCGATGCGGTCGTGATCGTGGAGGCCATGAAGATGGAGATTCCCGTTGTGGCTCCCCAGGATGGCACGGTGGCAAGTATTGACGTAGCTGTTGGCGATGCAGTCGAGGCAGGCGCGGTTCTGG
>JAMPAC010000118.1 GCA_023667395.1 Blautia sp.
TATTATGGCAAGTAAAATTTTATGGTAAGTAGAACTGATAAATCCGCAAATTTTCTACCAAATCCATCAGTTCCACTTTACATAATTATTGTTTCAAGCCGTTAAGCCAGTCCAGTAGTGTTTTGTCCTCTGTCCAGTCTTGCGTTGGCGCATCAGGGACAACCTCCGTTGAAGATTTCATCTTATCAAGGGCTGCTTTTTTCATTTTAATACTGGTTTTTGAGTAGACTTCCGTTACTTTCAAATCAGTGTGTCCGAGAAAGTCTCTGATGAAGATTGGATTCACATCTGCTTCCGTAAGGTGCATGGCTTTTGTGTGTCTTAGTTTGTGCGGAGAAATTTCCGTAATGCCGCATTCATCCGCATATTTCTTGAGAATGTACGCCACACCCTGTCGCGTAAGCTTCCGTCCCTGCGGGTTAAAGAACAGCGGATGGTCAAAGCACGAGGGGACATCCATTCTATGTTCTGACAGATACCGCTTCATCAGAGCGGCCGTTTTGTCCATCAATGGGACACTCCGTGTTTTTCGGCCTTTCCCTGTCAGTTTTACCTGCGCGGGAGGATCCAGGCGCAGATCGCAGACGCGCAGATCCGCTAACTCCTGAACCCTGGCGCCACTGTCATATAAAAGCGTAAGCAGCGCCTGGTCACGACGTCCCTTTTTTGTCCCCGTGTCTGGCATTGCCAGCAGGGTTTTCGTCTCATCCTCACTTAAGTATCCAACCTGGTGCTTTTCGGCTTTCTTATAAGGAATGCCCAATACCTGCTGGCATTGGAACATGTGCTCCGGAGCCTGCATCTGAATAAAGCGGAACAGGGAATGGATTGCAGCCAGCCGCTGGTTCCGTGTGCTGATACTGTTGCCGTGTTCCCGTTCCAGCCAGTTCAGGTAATCCGTAATCCGGTCAGCGGTCAGATCGCTGACGGAAAGCTTTTCCGGTTTTATAGAAAGCACATCACGGCAGTATTCTAATAAACGGATATAAGTATCTTTATAAGAAGTGACCGTATGATTGCTCTGGTTACGTACAACAGGCAGTTCTTTCAGTAAAAAATCACTAAGCATGAGGGGAAAATCATTCGTCTTCATATTCAGTCTTCACCTCCGTGTCTGGAATGATGTCCGCATAAATCTGGCTGATACGGTCAGCCAGATCCGGAAATGCTTCCGCGGTAAGTTTCAGATAACGGCCCGTGGCGGAAAGTGAGGCGTGCCCCATGTAGGTCATTAATAATGGCAGCGCGGCCTGATGGGGTATTCCGTTCCGGAGCATCGCCTCCAGACTATGGACACAGAAGGTATGGCGGAGGTTGTGCAGATGAGGCCCGCCATCATTTTTGTTCCCATGCATGATCCCGCAGTCGAAAAGTATTTCCCGAAAGTAATGGTTTACAGAGGTCTTTTCATAATGCCCCGTCCCCCGGCGGCTTTTGAAAAAGAAGTCTTCCGGAACATACACAGGATGGATCCTGCGCCCGTACCACCTGATATATTCCATGACGGAACCACTGACGGGGACGTCGCGGTCCTTATTGTTCTTCGCATTTATGACGTGCAGGATATTTTTATCCATGTCAACGTCTTTCATGCGCAGGCCGAGGGTTTCCGAAATCCGAAGGCCGCATCCATACTGGACACGCAGGATAACCGGGTAAAAGATGTGCGACCTGGCCGGGGTCGGCCTGATCGAATCCGCGGCCGCAAAAATATCAGCTATCTGTGAATGCGTAAAAATATACGGCTTGAAATCTTCGTGTCTGTTGGTTATGATGGAACAGTCAACCATATACGCAGGAATTTCGTGTCTGATCAGGTATTCGGCAAAAGTACGGATCAGGGTGACGCGTTGTTCCTGTGTTTTTTGTCTCCAGTTTGGCTCCCTTTTAATAAAGGCAAGGCATAAATCTTTAGGCAGGCCTTCCGAACAGTCATACTGCAGGCTCATCTGGTCAAGGACAAGCAGAACCCGTTCCTGTTCTTCATATTTAAAGCCAAGGGCTCGTTTCTCATCGAGGAAGCTTTGTATATACCTGGCAAGTGGACCAGTAAAAGTCTTATTCTTTGACATAATCCATCACCTCCACTTCCAGGGCACACTTTCGGAGGCCGTCCATGTCTACCCTGAGATAATGCTCCGCCACCTGTGGATCCGAATGACCGAGGATGTCCGAAATGGTTGACGCCCCAACTCCATTCTGGAGCAGGTTTGTGGCAAGGGAGTGCCGGAGGGAATGCCAGCCACAATGCTTTGCCTTATCAACCGGGATGCCAGCCCTTTTCAATACTTTTGTGAAGTTGTGGTGCAGCGTGCTTTTAAAGGGGCTTCCCTTATAGGGTGCATTGTGCGTCACGAAGATGTTGGGGTAATCCGTGACCGGCCTTCCATTTTTGAGATAATCAATGACTGCCCATCCCGCGTCTTCCGGAAGAGGGAGTGAAAGCGGTTCCCGGGTTTTGCTTTGTATGATTGAAACAAGCTTGTTATCCCGGTCGATATCATCAAATGTGAGGGACAGGATATCCCCGATGCGGAGTCCAAGCCTTGCAGCCAAAAGAAGTATGGCATAATCCCTTTTGCCGATAGGTGTAGTGGTATCCACGCTGTTAACCAGCTGCTCAATCTGTTCTTCACTCCAGACGGTCGGAAGTTTTGCCCTCAATCTTTGGGGTGGATGTGGCAAAAAGCTTTCGATTGGTTTTCCAACATATGCATGTAAATAGGCATACTTAAAGTATTGCCTGAGCGCGGACAGCCTGTCGGCCATCGTTATCGGCGCCAGTCCGACCATTGTTTCCGTAAACCGGGAGATCAGGTCAGGAGTGAGGGTATTAAGATCATGAACTCCTGCCGAATCCAGGAACAGAATCAGATCCTTAATGATATCCCTGCATCGCCGGTACTGTGACTGAGAGCAGCCATATTCAATTTCGTATCTTAAGAAATTTTCTGTCACCTCCTTAAATGGAACCGGCCAGACGATCTCACCATAAAAGTCGTGACGTCTGAAAAGGGCTCCAAAGTTAAAATATTCAGCCAGAGAACGCATCACCCTGAAATAGTACATCTCATTTTTGGAATGTTCCCCCGAAGTGACGAATCCTCCAAGCTGATTGAATTTCCAAAGCAGGAAATCCGTTCCTTTTGATTGTGAATAATCGCAATCACCAGCGTATTCCGTGAATTCATGGAATACTTTGCGGTATCTACGCAGTGAATCTTCAGAATACTGAAGTTTTACCAGTTTTTCTTCCAGCTCATTGCAAAGATCCGCGATTTTGATTTGTCTTAACATAACAAACCATCTCCTTTCTGAATGTAACGTGTTATACACGTCCTCAAAAAGTATCGGTTATTATGTAAAGAAAAGGTACTCAAAGAACAGTAATTATGCAGTCTGAAGATGACCACTTACCATAAATACTTGCTTGCCATAATAAACCATGGTCGTCTCCAAAGAGGAATGCCCCAGAAAGTTTTTGATTACTGGGAGCGGGATCCCAGCCTCCAGCATATGGACAGCAACTGAGTGCCTGAAACTGTGCGGGGTATAGGAATTTTCCCGGAACAGCTCCGGATGGAGCTCTCTGGCCTGTTTTATGTATTTCTTTACGATACCTTCCACGCAGGAGGTAGTCATATGTTCATGCGTCTGGCTGGAAAACAGATGCCGGTCTGAATCCGCATGGTCCTGCAGATGGTTCCGTTTCATATAATGGGCCAGTAATGCAGTGCAGTCTTCCGGGACCACGGCTATGCGGGATTTCTTCCCTTTCCCGTTTAAAAGCAGGTGTGCTTTCTCTTTTTCAAACCGTACATCCCGGATGCGGAGGTCGCACAGTTCCTGTGCACGTGCCCCGCTGGCATACAGGACGCTCAGAAGTACCCTGTCCCGTTTCTCAGCCAGCGTGCTGTTCCGGGGAAGGGACAGGACGATGGACATTTCTTCTTTTGTCATGTATGCCATAGTTTTCTTGGCTGTTTTTTTCCGTGGGAGGGCCGAAACCGCTGCCACAAATGCCAGTGAAGGCTGGAAACAGTAATGCGAAGAAAATCTTGAAAATGACCGTATGGCAGCCAGCCGCTGGTTGCGTGTCGCCGCGCTGCATTCCCTGGTCTGCTCCAGCCATTTCAGAAATTCAAGAACCGCATCGCCCTCCAGGTCACAGAAATCCGCTTTAGCCGGGGAGGTTCCATGCTGCTCAAACAGAAACTGCAGCAGGAGCCTGAACGTATAGCGGTATGAACGGATCGTATTATCGCTTACTCCCTTGGTGGAAGGGAGATATTCCTCAAAAAACTGCCGTAATGCAGGCTGGAGATTATTCTTCTTCATCTTCACAGACCTCCGGAAACATTCCCGCAGTATAAGAAGAAAAAGTGTCCTGTTCCTCCTCAAAAAGCGTATAGCTGAATTTCAGGTAGCAGTCCGTGCCTGCAACATCTTTATGCCCGAGATATGTTGAAATAAATGGCATTGCTTCTTCAAACGTCAGGCCGTCTGCCCGTGCCTGCTTTAAGGCAAGATAAGCATATCCATGCCGGAATGAATGCAGGCACGGGCCGCGTTTACGGCTGTGGCTTTTGATATCACGGATGCCAGCCTTGTCGAGGATGTCCTCAAACCAGCCCTGTGCCCACCGTTTCGAGAAGAAGCCTCCCTGCCTGTTCGGGAACACTGGCGATTCCGGAACCGCAAGTATATCCATTGCAGACGCATACCTGCGCAGCATTTCCATGAGGCTTTGGTGGACAGGGACGACCCTCTCGCGGTTGTTTTTAGTTTCCAGCAGGACGATATACCCGCTTCCCAGGTCAAGCTGCGCCATCGTCAGCCGCAGTGCCTCCCCAAGGCGCATCCCGGTCCCATACAGCAGGCGCAGAAGCATAGGCAGTATAAGCGGTGAGCGGCAGTCTTTGTATCTTGTTTTAAGGTTATCACATACAAGGAAAATCCTGCATATCTCCTCATCGGAATAAATATATGGGAGATATGTGTGCTCTGCGTAAGGGGAATCCGGAATGTAGGCCATAATCCCATGGGCCGCCAGGTAATTGGCAAATCCCCTGTAATAGCATAGGATGGCATTCTGATAATTCGGTCCTGCATTTCTTGACTTCAGCCATCCTGCGGCGACAGGTTCAGGGATTTCCTTAGTGCCATGCCCTGTTTCGGCTAAGTAACGGTCCAGGCTCCCCAGATGCACTTCATGGCTCTTTATGCCCCTGCCGCTGTCCCGGATGCCTGAAATGTAGGATTGGATCTCACTGGCAAAAATGCTGTTATATGTCCTCACTGCTCCCCGCCTCCTTCCAGGCATTTGGCGAAAACCCCAGACGCGCCAGGAACGGGGATTGTAAACTTCCGCAGCCCTGCCAGATCAATCCTTATATAACTTTTGGCTGCCTGCGGGCTTTCGTGGCCTAACACTTTTTGGACAGCATGGTATGGGACATCCTCAGCAACCATGGAGCTTGCAAGGCTTGACCGCAGGGCATGGGTTCCTCTCCTGCGCCTGCCTGGTTCCACGCCGGATGCTTTCAGGTATTTCCGCATGATGCACCACAACCCCACATGTGTGAGTTCTTTGTGGGGAGCCCTGCACTGCCGGAAAATGACATCATCCGGGTCAGTGCGGCAGCGGCTGTCAATGTAGGCCGATAAGGCATCCCTGACTTCAGGGAGCAGCGGCAGCTTCAGGGGGACAGATGTCTTTTTCTGGACAATCCGGATTTCATCATGATCAAAGTCCACCTCCCCCAGGGTCATCCCGCAGATGTCAGAAGCCCTAAGGCCCAGCCTTGCCGCAAGCGTGAGTATGGCAAAGTCACGGCATCCCTTCATTGTGCCGCGGTCAACAGCATTCAGCAGCAGCGCTATTTCATCATCACTGTAGACAGATGGAAGCGGGTGGCTGTTCGGCACGCTTGGGAGAACCTGTGTGATCCGCCCTGAAAGATCAGTCTGGATGTACCCTTTCTGATAAAGGAAAAGCATAAATTTCCGGATCACTGTCCTGTATGCCCGTTTATGGGTGGATTGGCGGAACCCTTTTTCTATCAGCGGCAGCGTTATGCCGGAGAAATCCGTCACTCCGGATTCCTGAAAAAACCGTTCCAGCGTATGGATATGGTATTTTAATGTGCTGTCTTTCAACCCACAGTGCCCTGCCTGGAACTGGCAGTATGATTCAATCCCGTTCCTGATGCATTCCGGCGGCGAAACAGCCTCTTTTCTTGGTTTTGTGAAGCTGATCTCCTCGCCTGCAGCCATCTGGTTCAGCCTTTGGACCACAACTGACACCCTGTCCTGGAACTCCCTGGATGGATTCTGTGTTTTTGTCCACCAGGAAAGAAAAGAACTGCCCGTCTGTTCCGTATAGGTTTCCAGGCCGTTGTCAGCCATGAACCGTTCAACCTTCTTTACCTGTCTGGCATAATAATCGGCAGAACCTTCGGTATGGCCTTTGTTAAGCATGGCATTGAAGTAGATTTCCGCCAGGGGAAATCCGGTATAATTTGGTTTCATACACCCTCCTATGGGAATAGATTTGCATAAAATGCTGATCCCATTTAAGGATATATGAGTGTTGCAGTAAGCGAAAGATTATCCGAGAAGATTTCCGAAGTTATCACCATGACAGCGGCTTTCGGAGATTTTTCTCGGATAATGTTATTTCTCAGATAAGT
>JAMPAC010000119.1 GCA_023667395.1 Blautia sp.
CAATATCCCTTTTTCCATAATTTTACTGCTTAAAGATTTCACTTATCGATAACCCGACTACAGAATGTTGAATTGTATCTCCTGTTCCAATTTTATCGTTCAGGTACCTTTTAAAGTAAAGCTGTTAAAATCGATGTACCCCTCCCCGATATACTCAAAATACAGCGGATAAATTCCTGCCATCCCCTCCAGTTCCGCCTCGGAATTCATCCAATTTTCAGAAGCATTTACCGCAAGTTCTGCTATTGTTTTCCCCTCCGGCTTTGTCCTCACAAGCACTTTTCCTGTTCCATTCCCCCTAAACTCCATCATGATTTTTTTAGGAGTATCCGCCCTGAAATCAAAATACTTAAACCCCGCCACAGAACCACTGCGCATATTTGCGATATATTGATCCGGATTGTCCTCTCTATCGCCTCCACTCTGGGTAAAATAAGGATACTCTGCCTCTTTATGATGGCTCTTTACATAGGCATAGGTTCCCTTTGCTCCCCAGAGATTGCAGGCAATCCTCGCCTCGTATTTCCCCATTGCTTTCAGAGGACCGTCATTCAAACCGCATGAAGTAATCTCCACCTGTCTTATTTTCCCATCAGGAGCAATGGAAATTTTCTCCGCGCATCCCTGCCTTGCGCACTTCTGCCGATTCGTCTGGCGGTGATAAAACACATACCATTGGCCTTTCACTTCTACCAGCCCGCCATGCGTATTCCCGGTAAAGTTCCTCGCTTTCTCTGCAGCCACTCCCGGAAGACCGATATCGCCGATACTCACTATCGTCCCTCCATACTTCCATGGCCCCACAGGGTTTTTCGCAGTAGCATAACAAAGTTCATGACTTAAAATGGAAGAATAGACAAGGTAATATAGTCCGTTTATTTTTCGGGGACTACTGGCCTCAAAAAATCCATGACCGTCAAACTCCGTCCCTTTCGCTTTGACACAGCCCGGTATAGTGGGAATCTCTTTCTCCACTATAGTAAGCATATCTTTATCAAGCTGAACCACAGATCCACCGTCATAAGTGCCGCCTCTGAGTTCCATGACAAACCGCATAAACCCTTTATCCGGCGAAAATCCTGTATACATATATACCCTGCCATCATCATCCACCAGCATCCCCGGATCAAAATTGTAAGCATCCTCTTTCTTCTTTCCGTAAAGAATGCCATCCTCATGCTTTACATATCCATAAAAGGCATAGGGTCCTTCCGGCTTATCCGCCACGGCTACGGATGTAACCATCTCCAGATGAAGCTGATAATATAAATAATATCTGCCGTCAGATCCTTTGCATACATCCGGCGCATTCATAAACTGGTTTCCCTTTTTATTAAGCGGATCCCTGACCGCCTGATAAATTGTCCCATGAAACTTCCAATCACTCAGATCATCCACCGGCGCCGAATAGCACACATAGTCATTGACGCAGAAGCTGTCTGCCCCAAATGCGTCATGGCTTCCGAACACATACAGTCTGTCCCCAAACACATGAGGTTCCCCGTCTGGCACATATTCATAACTTGGCAGATACGGATTAAATACTTGTCTCTTCATAACTGATAACCCTGTCCTTCCGCAGATTATATTTATCCTGCTTATTCATTGCAAAATCTGTTTCTCATGCAAAAACGAAGTTTCCGTCACAGCCCCTCATAAAATCTGACTGCCCGCTCTACCCAGCCTTCTGCATCCGTTCCAATCCCTTCACCAAACCCATGCCCGCCATGCTCCCCCTGTTCCAGCATCACGGGGATGCCCTGTGAACGCAGCTTGTCATAAAGAATGACCGAATTCTCCGGGGGCACCATCTTGTCGTCCTTGCAACACACAATGTAACATGGCGGATAAGCTGTATCAATACTCTTCTCCACATCATAACCCAGTCCGGAGGCCTGTCCACGAGATACCCCAAACATCGTTTTACTCATACGCTCTCCCAGCTTGTCCGGATAGCTGTGCGCAACGGAAATCAGAGGGTAAACCGGAAACATGGCCTCTGGCTTTGGCAGATCATAAGCTTTGTAGCCTTTACTTTCTGTTCCCCACAAGCAGACCATATTGGCTCCAGCCGAAAAACCTGTTATCAGATAGCGCTCCGCATCCACGCCGAACCTCTCCCAATTTTTCCTCACATAACGGACTGCCGCTGCCAAATCCTCTAAAGGCTTTGGCATAAGTGCTTTCCCTCCCACACGGTAGGTCAGCACAAACGCCGTATATCCCAGTTCATTCAGCCTTGCCGCCACCGGGAATCCCTCTGCCAGGGAACAGACATTCGTGTACGCTCCCCCTGCGCAGACGATTGCAAAGGGCTTTTTTCCGGCTTCCCCCACAGAAGCCGGAAAGTGAATCAGGTTTATTTCCTTTTTCTGTGGGTCGCCTATGCACTCCTGCGGGGAATACACAAAATATGGATTCCCCGCTTCCTGTGCCACCTCTGTCAATCTGGACAGGCCATGCATGATACTGTCCAGGCTCCAGGAATCCCTGGTCATCTGCTCCAATGTCCCCATTTTCATCAGGGCATTGCTGAAATTATTCCCATAAATCAGGTAACGTCCTACCTTTTTTAACTTAGGGTGCTTTATCAGCTGGGATAATTTTGTTTTCCTGCTGATTCCATCTATCATCATTCCATCCATATGCTTTCTCCATGCCTTAATTAAACTGCTTTTGTCCGGGAGCTAATTCCTCCACCCTCCCGTCCGGCAGCACCATTTCCGCAGTGGTATTCACAGGAATACTGACGGTAAACACCGTTTTCTCCCCGTCCCTTTCCCATGCGCTTTCCACAGTTCCATAGAGGCTGTGGTAAACCGCCTTTGCGCTTGTCAGTGTCCCTCCCGGTCGGGGACAAATCTGAAAACGCCTCTCCCCGCAGACACGGATGCCACAGACCGTATCAAACAGCCACCCGCAGACCGCACCGGGGGAATAATGGTTCCTGCTGTCTTTGCCTTCCCAGTCCTCCCAGACGGTGGTGGCTCCCTGATCCACTTCATACAGCCATCCCGGAGAAAGTTCATTTTCCAGCATTTTGTAGGCATACTCCAGAAAACCTGCCTCTGTCAGCGTTTTCAACACAAAGGGAGTGGACAGAAAACCCGTGCCGATACGGTACTGACGGTTCTCCACCGCTTTTGCCAGCCTCTTCTCCAGCTGTTCCCTTAAACTCCCATCCGCAAGCCCCAGGGCTATAGGGCGGATCAGCTTGGCCTGGCGGTCAGTATCCGGTGCGCCTTCCTTTAAAAACAGGTTCCGGTAAGCCTTCCCACTGCCATCGGCATACTCCCGGTATAGGGCAGCATCCTCTTTTCTCCCCAGTTCCTCCGCCATTTCTGCCATCAACGTCACATCATAATGGAAGTAAGCACAGGACACCTCCGTCTGCCTCAGCTGGCTGGTGGGTCCTATTTCATCCTTAAACTCCGCAGGCTCCAGCCACTCTCCCAGATGCCGCCCCTTCTCATAAACATACTTGTCATAGGGGTCCGCTTCTGCCTCTTTTTTGTCCACATGACCCATATGCGCCAGCATATAGTCCGTGTAGCTTTTAGCGAGGGGATAATACTGCTCTAATATCCGCCTGTCCCCATAGCATTTCCAGTATCGGTAAGGCAGTAGAACCGTGGCACACCCCCATCCGACGCTGCCGCCGGTCTGAGTATACATCAGATCCATGCCGCAGTGAGGAACTACGGAAGGGATGGAACCGTTCTTCATCTTTCCATCCTCCACATCCTGCAGCCACTTCCGAAAAAAAGGCGCTATATTCATCATATAGGATCCGGTCTCAAAAAATACCTGTGCGTCCCCCGTCCATCCCAGCCGCTCCCTGGTGGGGCAGTCCGATGGAATATCCAGGAAATTACCCTTCATGCTCCACAGGGTATTTGCGTAAAGCCTGTTTACTTTTTCATTTGAGCATACGAAGCTGCCGGTCTGCTCCAGATCCGAATAAACCGCCACTGCCCGGAAATCCTCCGGATCCACCTGCAGCTCTGTATCCACCTGCACATACCGGAATCCAAAGACGCTGAACGCATTCTTGAAATGGTCTTTCTGCCCGGAACAGGTGAAATGTATCTCCTGTTTTGGGGTGTCTATGCGCTCCCCCGGCACCTTGTCGGCCATCCCCATAATCATCAGGAGCTGTTTCATCTGGCCAAACTCCCCCCGGAATTTATGCAGCGTAAAATTTTTCCGGGTCAGTTCCCCCTTTTCGTCCAAGATCTCGCCGCAGGTCAGCTTCATGGTCTGCCCTCGCTTTCCCTGCACCGTAAACTCTAAAAAGCCTGCGATATTCTGCCCGAAATCCAGTACCTTTTTCCCTGACGGCGTAACGATCATCCGGGGTACAAAGGTTTCCTTTTCCCTGACAGGCACATTGTTGGAAGCCACAAGATTCCTCTCTTCCAGCACTTCCTTTGCCTTCCCGGAATAAGAAGGCAGTTTTCCGGCATCGTAGATTTCCCCGTCCTTCAGGTCATTGAAGCGCACCGGCCCGTCATTGCTCCAGTCCCAGCTACCGTCAGAAACCACGGTCTGCTTTTTTCCGTCGGCATACAGGATTTCCAGCTGTGCCAGTACACTGGTACGGCGTCCGTAAACATGGATCTGCCCATAAGCTCCCAGGGAACCCCGAAACCAACCGTCCCCCAGCTGCACCTCCAATGTATTCTCTTTTTCCAGCAGCCCCGTCACATCGTAAGTCTGGTATTGGATCCGCTTCCGGTAATCCGTGCATCCCGGTGCCAGGACAAAATCCCCTGCCCGCTGTCCGTTCAGCTTTGCCTCATAGATGCCGCAGGCTGTGAGATAAAGCCGGGCCTGCAGCACCTCTCCCGATAAGAAAAACCGCTTCCGAAAACAATCTGCCGGATAACGCTCCTTTTTCCCTGCCTTATAATCCCCGGAAATCCATTTTGCTTTCCAGTCTGGCTTCTCCAGAAGCCCCATTTCAAACCAGCTCTCTGCAGACGGTCCTGCTTCGTCTTTTTCATCCCACAGCGTCACGTTCCATGAAATCCGTTCCCTGCTTTTTAAGGCTCTGCCGCCGTAAGGAATATGCGCCATGGAACCTGACTGTACTTTCCCACTGTCCCAGACAACTTCTGCACCGGACTGTTCTCCGACCGTAACTGCATTGATAAGCCTTGCCACAATCCGATATGCGGTCTGCCGCACTCCTCCCTCACAATTCCAGTAGAACCGGGGATACGGCACATCAATCCCAAGTGCCTCCGTCAGGTATTCCGTCTGTAAATGAACCGCTCTCATTTCTAAACCTCCTATTTTAAGTCACTGCGCGACGGCACTAAAGAGTAAAGTCATTTCGGCGCACACCTTATGGGAAGAACTTTCATTCAAAAATGCACTCATGAAAGTTCCTCCCGTGCGCCTTCGTGACTTTACTGTCTAAGATACTCCAGCAGCTGCCGCTCCATCTCCGGTCCCCACCAATCCCTGTAACCTGCCTTAGTGGGATGGATGCCGTCATTCATATACAGGCTGCGCTCGTCTTTCGTAATATCGTTGAAACCGTCATCCGTCCAGAGGTCTAAAACACCGATCCCCCACTTCTCCTGCAGTTCCAACAGACGCTCCACCATAGCGCCATACTCCGCACTGTCATACCGGGAACCTGTAAAAAATACTACAGGACAGTCCCATGTCTGCTGCGCATAGCAGATAATATACTCCATAGCCCCCGTTATCGTTGAGGTATCAAAATCCGACAGTTCCTTTCCTTCACTGATTTCCCCCAGGGGACGCTCCCTTGTGGCATCATTTGTGGAAAGCTGGCACAAAAACAGGTCATATTCCGCATTTGCGTCAAGCCGTCCGACCAGACGCTTTATGTAAGAATTATCTCCCTTGTCCGTCAGGGTTGTGCCGCCGACTGCTTCCTTCACCAATGTTGCGCCAAACCGTGCCGCCAGGTATTCTCCCACAGCACTTTGCTGTGACGCGGTTCCCTTGGCTACAGAGGAACCCAGGATACATAGGGTCTTTCCCTCAAGAGGACTGCCCTCCATTCTCTCTATAGCAGAAAAATCATATGCAGCACCGTTTCCCGGCAACTTTGCCAGACGGGCATCCCGCAGATGCCCCATAGGTCCAATCCCTCCAAATACACCGAGAACAGCTAACTGCGTGGGCGTTACCACAGCGATCACAGCCGCCACTATGATAACGGTTTTCTTCCAGTTTCTCTTTTTCTTATTTTTGTTATTCTTATCTGCCATTGATCCTTACCTTCCTTAATTTGATTTCTGGCTCCCCACTCCAAATTTCCTTATTGGGGAACACTTCTTATCGCTGCTTCCACATACTCTTTCCCGTCTGTAACAGTTAATACACAATCCTCCTCGACCCGGACCACAGCCAGCGCACGCCCATACCATGTTGTAAATGCACCTGTGTGATACTGTTCCTCTGTACAGGGATTGGCGGATCCAAACCCCAGGAGCCTGCCGCCTTTCACGGAAACCTTAAGCTTCCTGTCCTGATTGGACTCCACCACACCGTTCTCTCCCTCCAGGGTCACAGGAATATAAACCACCTGACCGGGCTTTACTGTATCCTGTTCCGGCCTGGCACAAATCTTTACCCTGCCGGATGCGGAGGAAAGGGTATTCCTTGCCAGTTCCCTGCCATCAGC
>JAMPAC010000011.1:0-54660 GCA_023667395.1 Blautia sp.
ACAAAAAACAATAGGGGCATTTAAAGGCTGTATAATTAGAATGAATTATACTAGATAGCAGTTCAGTAGCCTCCCGATCTCTTTTGCCTCCCATATTCTTTCCACATTCTGCCGCATATCCGGGATACATTCGTCCAGTTCCACGAAAAGGGCGTTCCGTTTTCCCGCCAGGCGGTAATCCAGGCGGTCAAAGGAAAGGTTTCGGGCAATCCGCGACAAAAAATGTTTCAGGCTGTTCGGGATGGTCGGCGGAATGGCGTTCCACGCCCCCATATATGTATCATCAATGATTTCCTCTGTATCCAGGGCATCATGTAAAATGTTGTAAACCAGACGGTTCAAAAAGACATTATATTTTTTGTCCGTCTCCCGGATTGCAGACTCTGACCTTTCCAAATATAATTCAATGATTTCAGCGTCTTCCATGGATTTCCTCCTGTGCTTCCCATAACTATTTCCATATATCATCCTGGTAAACCTTTTGGGACACATCGTCAGTATCCTTGTCTGTAGATGTCGAACAGCCTGCCAACTTATCCCTTCACTTACTTAGTAGGAAAAAAATGCTTCAGGGACAAAAATTTTTATTATTTTAAAATCGATTGATGAAATATGCGAATCCAAATAACCCCTTTACACTTTGCCCCCGTATTGTTATAATGAAGTCAACAACCCCTGCCATTACCCTTATAGAAAGCAGGTGATCCTATGGTCGAGGGTGAAATGCTGCGACTGTCAATAGAGGAATTTTCAAGAATACAGCGCTATATGCTGCTGGCCGAAAAAGATTCTGATGTCTATAAAGCGATGAAAGAAAGGTATATCGATCTAAAAGTTATTCTTTCTTCCTCCGGTGTCAATCTCACCGAAATTGACAGGATCAAAGGATAACTCTCCAATCCATGACGTTTTCAAAGAGGCTGCCATATGAGAATGACAGCCTCTTTCTTTTCATACAGGGGGCAGCTTCTCCACCAGTTCGTCATGATAATGCGTGGTGCCGTTCCTGCGGTCAAATTTCCCCGCCATATCCTCCGCCCGGTCATAATAATATCGGTACAGATCCTCCACCCGGTACTCCCCGCTCTTCTGGTACAGCGGAAACGAATCGTCCAGAGAAAGCATGATGGTGTCGCTCTCCCGCTCCTCCATCATTTTCCTGAAAAACAACGCGATGTAGATGCTGTTGTCATAAATTTCGGAGGGATCCCTCTCTTCCTGCCAGTCTTTCCAGTGAGCCTTGTAGATTCGCAGCGCCCTTCCCATCATGCCCCGGTAAGCGTTGCAGTACAGAAACAGATCCCAGCACTGGAATTCCGTATCCTGCAGGGTCTGGCGCTCCAGAATACGGCAGTACTTCCCCGCCTCCTCGAATTCCCGCCTCCTGAGATGGTATTTCATATAATTGTTTTTCAGCCGCAGCCAGGACGCCATCCTGTCATGCCCGCAGCGCAGGGTGAAATTCTCGATATCTTCCGCCAGTTCCGCCGCCTTCTCAGGCTCTCCGTTCTCCAGCCAGAACTCGATGACCGTGTTGCGCTCGCAGGCCTTACAGTCACAGTTTCCGTCCCGGGGAAGTTTCTCAAAGGCATAAAACGCTTCTTTTGCTTTTTCCGGATCGATCTTCTCATAAAAATCATATAAAAAGTAATAATAAGGCCGCAGATTGTAGCCGCATGCCTGACTGCGCCTCTTAAAGTCTTCAAAAAATTTCCGGCAGTCCGACATGGGGATCTGGTAAAAGTCCTTACAGTTACTTATGATCCATTTATACACCCACAGCACATGATCCATTTCATTTTTATAATTCTTGTCAAAGCAGGTGGAAGGCGCGTCCGGATAACGATCCACAATGGCAAGAACCTCCGGGAAGATCACCATCATATCAAGACTGTCCCCGTAAAAACAGGATTCCTCACATAAGTCCAACCGGAAAAAGATCCGAAAGGAAGTGTCATCATGGGCATCCGCCGCCTCTATGGCAGTTCGCATGGCGGCGGCTTTTGCTTTCCCATGCTCCATCTTGCCATAGCCGCGTTTCAGCGCTTCGGGATCATAAAGATCCTCCATCCTCTCCTCACTCATCCGAAAGCCCCCTCTCCATCAATGCCAGGATGTTGCGGTTCAGCATCCCCAGTTCGTTATTGTGTAACACAAATCCGCCGATCTGTAATGCCTGCACATATAAGATCTCCACCAACAGCTTCAGATCCGGTTCCGCCTCCACCGCCGCCAGCTTTTTCACCAGCGGGTTATTATAGTTAAAATACAGCACCGCCGCCGTATCGCTGGGGATCTCCGCCGCAAAGGCGTCCAGCATCTGGAAGAACATGGAGTCCGCCTGGGAACGGGATGCCGCGATCTGGCGCTTTAGCAGGACTTTCTCGTCCATCAGGTAAAAGGTGGGCTGGTTGTAAGGCGAAAAATATTTCAGTTCCGCCCGGCAGTCGTAGGCTTTCAGGATCCGGTTCGCGGCTTTCTGGAACGCAAAGCTTTCATCCTGATCGTCCGGGCTCAAATCCTCCATCAGATCCTCCACATTCCAGTCGTCCACCGCCCGGACCTCCAGATCGTACAGCTGTCCCAGCCTTACCAGAAGATCCAGTGAATGGACATAGGACACGTTGATCAGCATTTTATCCTGGGCAAAGAATATCTGGGAAAGCTGCTTATATTTTGCCGCCGTAGGCGCATAAACCAGCGGTTCCCCGCAGGAGCGCAGGTCATATCCGGTCTGTGTCCCCCTGGTGGTCTCGAACTCACAGTAATCCACCAGCATTCCGAACAGCTTGGGGGAAGCCAGCGCCAGGGACATCAATGTCAGCCTGTGGATGCGGAAAAAGGTATCGAACAATTCCCTGTTTTCCTCCGCCATCTCCGCGATATAGTCGATCAGGGCGTTCTCAATGTCTTCCCTGGCCTGTTCCAGCACCCCGTCCACATAAAAGCCCTCCCTGGACGCCGTGGGGCGCAGATCCGTGGCGTTGATGATGCATCTGGTAAAGACCGCCCAGTCCGGGATCAGGTTATCCCCCTTTTCCGTCAGGAGCATATTTTTCAGGTAAATGCGGTGGCTGCCCTTTGCCGAGGGCAGCACGGGATATTTTACGATATAGGCCACGCCGGACACATTTCCCTGCTCGCTGCGCAGGGGCACGCAGTCCAAAAACTGCTCCTCAAACATCATCTGTCCGAACAGCAGCAACTCCTGCCTGTTGGTCTTTCGCCCCTCCCAGGGCAGGTAAATGGGATTGATCTGCTCTTCCTTTCCGTGGATACGGACGATCACGGGAAAAGGCAGCAGAATACCATAATAGGTAAGCAGCCTGCGGATGACCTTTTCCGTAAAATAAGCCTCCCTGCCCGGTTTGGCCTCCAGGATCACCTGGGTGCCGAAAGGCAGTTCCCCCAGGGAATCCTGTGGCAGTTCGGCGATGGTATAAGTGCCGTCCGGCTTCCCCCGCCACTCCAGCACCGGAAAAGCGCCTTTACAGGATCTTGTCCGCATCCGTATCTCATCCGCCACCATAAAACAGGACAAAAGCCCAATCCCGAACCGACCGATATAATCCGTCCTGATCCTGCCGTCTTTCGGATTGCGCTTGGAGGATTCCCCGATGACCGCAAGGAACTGATGAATCTCCTCCTCCGTCAGCCCCTGTCCGTTATCGGAAAAGACAAGGCGGCTGCCCTCCTCGATCTCAAGCAGGATTGTGCCGCTGTCTGCAAAGACACTCCGGTCTGTGGCGGGATCTCGGGCCGCGCCGCTGCTTCCGCCTGCGTCGCTGTCCTTTCCTGCGGCGGAATCCTGGTCTGTACCGCTGTCCCCGCCTGCAGCGGGCACTCCCGCCGTCTCCCGCTCCCACAGCATCCGGGCCGTGATGGCATCCACGCCGTTCTGCAGGAGTTCCCTGATATAGACATCGGGACTGCTGTACAAATGGTCGGACAATATCTCTATCATCCCGCCCAGATTCACCTGAAAACGATAATCACTCATCTTTTTATTCTCCTTCGCCATACAAAGCACCGTGCCGATGCGTTCGGTGCGCCCCGCAGCCTGGACATTAATAATCCTCCACATCAAACACACGATCCTTAAAATAATACTTTCTATCATCGTCCGTAATTTCCCTGATGATCTTGGCCGGATTTCCTGCCACGATCATGTTGTCAGGGATATCTTTGGTGACAACGCTTCCCGCGCCGACCACCGCGTTGTCGCCGATTGTAATACCGGGAAGAATGACAGCGCTTCCGCCAATCCACACGTTATTGCCTATGGTAACAGGAATGCCGTACTCATACCCCGAATTCCTGCTGTCCGGATGAATCGGATGACCAGCCGTATAAATGGAAACATTCGGCGCGATCAACACATTATCGCCCATTGTAACCTTTCCCACGTCCAGGATCGTAAGCCCAAAATTGGCGCAAAAATTCTCTCCCACTTCAATATTCCAACCGTAATCGCAATAAAACGGGGGTTCCAGCCACACGGTATCTCCTGTTTTACCAAAAAGACTTTTTAGCAGACTCGGTATTTTTGCTCTTTCACCCGGCAATATATGATTGAGTTCATACAGCTTTTGCCTGCATAACTCCCTGTCTTCCGTCAAACCGTCCAGCCATCCCTTGTACGGCAAGCCCCGAAGCATCCTTTCTTTGTGTGTCATACTGTTATCTCCCTGCCTTTGCTTGGGTAAATCCCGATTGTGAGTTCCAAACTGTCATTTATGAAACGGGGATTTCCAAACGTGCGGTTGTTCTTTTTGGTGTCATTTTAAGCCGCATGGTTCAGAATACCATCAGGAACATTACGACTTTCTCCCGCCAGGTCTGCTCCCCCAGGGTCATGACGCCCCAATCCTTTGCTTCTTTTCCGAAAGCTTTCAGATTCCCATTCGGCGTCATACAACGCCCATGCCGTATATAATCCTGCATATCGATATCCACCGATGCGATCAGTATCCTGGCCGCATGATCGCAGTTATTTGTATAAATCTGGTACAGGGGCAGGTTCTCGTCCTGCCCCATCTGTTCCAAGGCCTGTCCCAGTTCTTCTTTCCGCTCCCCATCCTCCATGAACCATTCCGCATATAAAGCCTCAAACTGCTCTCCCGCCGCAAGATAGGGAACAGCCTGTGCCGCTATGATATCATATTCTTCCTCCGTCACCGGCCTGTACAGTGCCATATCGTAATTGTCCGAAAGCTGGTCTGCGTCAAGTTCCAGATTCCCCGTCTGCAGAAACGCTTCCGTCTCCTCCCGCGTCATGGTTCCCACGCTCATTTTCCCCACGCCGCTTTTCCCCAGGAGACATTCCCCAAGCGTTCTCTGCATCCCGTTAAAGCTGAAGACCGTTCCCCGCCCTTCTCCGTCCACAAGCATCACAATGCTGTGTCCAAGGCCTTTCATGCCGTCCGCGTTTACAAGATAGTACAGCATACAATCTTCTTCCGGGAAAGACGTGCCGCGCACGGTGAGGCGCATGGAAGCGCAGATACACAGACAGACTGCCATAAGAAAGAGCGCTGTCATTGCAAAAATATGCTTTTTCTTCTGTCTTATATGCCCTGTTTTCAATGCTGCCCTGCATCCTCATCATACACACGCTACACAGTTTACAATCATGGATGTCCCTTTCTCAGTCATCCGGAAATACTGATACAAATAAAATCAACTCTTTACGGTAAAAACAGGTTCCATCCGTGCCACCGGCGCCGCCATGCCATGGGCTGTGTGCACTGCGATCACTTCATCGATATCCTTATAGGCGTAAGGCGCCTCCGCCCGGATTGACTCCTCCCATTTTGCCAGGATATCCTTTCTGCCTTTTAAATCATTGCGGGTCGGGTCGATGGGTGTGATAATATGAAACGCTTCCATAAAGCGGCGGAATTCCTCGTCATTCCCTTTCATGGCGTCACCCCGGGACTTCTTTCGTCCGGCGCCGTGGCTGGCGCTCCAGAGGGAATCCGGATTCCCCAGCCCCCGGAGCAGATAACTGGAACTGCCCATGGAACCGGGTATCATCACTGGCTCGCCGTAACAGGCAAACTCCGTGCCCTCCATCTCCTCACAGCCTCCGGCGCAGCAGGCGCCTTTCCGGTGGATATAATAATCCTCGTCCCCGATCCGCTTTTTCCAGATATAATTATGGGGCGCATCATATAAAAGTTCCATGCCAAACTCACCCAGCACGCCGGTGATGGCATCCTGTATCATAAAGCCCAAAAACAGGCGGTTTGCAAAACCGAAATTGGCCGCATTGCCGGAAGCCGACCGGAAACGTTCCCAGGCGTCCGACGCCCCGCCGCTCTCCGGTATGGGATAAATCTTATTCTCGGGATGGGGCAGCCCCGTTGGGTAAATATCCCGGCATATCCTGCGGTTCAGCAGACCCCCGTGATGCCCGATCATCAGGGAACCCGCATGGAGCATTATCACCACGGCTCCCTTTTTGATCTTCCATGCGTTGGCGGTCTGACCGTCATATATTTCCGCCACCCTCTGCACTTCCAGGAAATGATTGCCGCCTCCGATGGTTCCGATCTGGTCATCATAGGTCAATCGTCCATATTCTCCGATAAAGTCTTCCAGCCCCTCCGTGCGCCCGGCCCACAGGCTTCCCCTGAACACGGTGCGGTTCAGCCATCTTTCCTGAATCCCCGGCTGAAAATATTTCCACAGACCATTCCGCCCGCTGTCCCCACAGGTCTCCAGCAGTCCCTCCAGACCGTAGCGGAACATTGCCTCCCGCTGCCTCCCCGTCATGGGAATCTGCCTGCCGCCCTCGAAAAAGATGCGGCGGATTCTTTTTGTCAGTTCGGGCAGTTTCTCCCGGACCCGTTCCTCCGACAGATCGGTGGTATAAAAGCGCATCCCACAGTTAATGTCATTTCCCATGGCCTGTGGAACCGCGAAGCCCTTTGTCATCATCACCGTCCCGATGGGAATGCCCGCGCCCTTGTGGAAATCCGGCGTCAGGATGATTTTCTTAATTTGCTGCCCATCCCCCTGAAAGAACCCCGGCGCTGTCTTCAGCCTCTCCAGCGTTTCCTCCAGCGCCGTCATCTGATGCAGTTCCGCCACCGCGTTCTTATCAGGCGCGGTATCCTCTGGCAGATAACAGGATATGGCATTTTTTCTGTCCTTATATTCAATTTTATGTATCATAAAACTCCTTACAAAACGATATGCTTTCTGCTGCCGCTTCGCTCCGGCTAAGGAAAGAATCAGGCTTTCCTGTCAAAGGTGGACGCGTCCCTGGTGTCCAGCACACTCATGAAAGCCTGCTGATCGTTATGGGGAAACAGCAGTTCCATATATAAATTCCCCAGCAGACTCTTTACCGTGTCATCATCGATATTGATATCAGGAAAATCGTTCTTTTCCAGACGCCTCAACCGTTCCAGCACTTTTTCTATGTTCTGTCGTTCCGATAATTCCGGCTCCGGCTCATTATGGGAAGATTCCGGCGCCGCAGATTCCATGAGCGGTTTTGCCTCGGGAATGTTATACACCACATTCCTGCATGTTTTCACAAAACACTCCGGGTCGTACTCCGCCAGATAAGCCAGGTCATCCATGGTGAGTACTTTTTTATGATGTATCTTAAGGTATATGTTGACAAGACGGGTGTCTTTTCCCATGGCGGCCCCTCCTTCTTCCTAAAAAATGCGGAATCTTTTCGAATCTCACCGGAAACGCCTTTCCCTGTTCCACGGATCAGCGACTCAAGTACTCCTGGGATTCCTCTTTTGTGAGTTGAAACTTTTCCTGCAGCTTTTGCAGGATTGTGCTGTCCGGTATATCCAGATCCCTCAGGACGGATATCATCCCGAAAATTCCCTGTTTCCTGCCTTGCTCCATATTCTCCTGATCTCGCATCAATAACGTCATATATTCATGCCTCCATTCCCTGTTTTTTCTTGCTTCCCTTACGGCTTCTTCCAACTTCTCCACATAAGAATCCTCCGGTTTCTTTCCCGCCACATAGTCCAGAAATGCTTTTAACCCGCCGCTGACATCATCCATTGTGCCATTTGCATTCAAAAATATCTTTACCGTTTCGTCTCCCATCAAGATACTGTTATCTTCCTTACAGGTATTTTCAAAGGTATAGATATGTCTTCCTTTTCCATATGCGTCAAATGAGCAGATAAATATGATGTAGCTTCGGTTCAGCCTTTTATAATGCTGTCCCTTATCGATCAGCTGCAGATCGATCATGCTCTGGTAATAACGGCTTCTCCTGGGCAGTTCCTTTGTGTCGCTCACCTGCATTTCTATGTCATAGACGACCTCTTTATCATCCTGCACATACACGTCCAGTCTGACACTTCTGGCATCCATATCCGGCTTGATACTCTTCTGCAGTTCCGGGTATTCAATATGATCTATCTTAAGATCCGGCAGAATCCTCTGCAGCAACTCCTTGCACAGTTCCGGATCCTGCATCACTTTTCCAAACATAAAATCATTGGAAATGCTTAATTCTTCCCATTTTGTCTGTATGGGCTGCATGAAATCCATGCTCCCTGTCTGTTCCGTTTCCATATCCATCCTATTCCTTCCCCGCTTCTTATATCATATTATACACATTCTCTCAGCAAATTACAATAAGCCGAAAATCCGGTTCACGGTATTTGTCACAGTTCGGCCACGATGGTGTTTGGCGGCTTTTCGGGTTGCTGCCAGAGAGACGGCGGAGACATGCTGCCCTGTTCTATGCGGACGGAGCAGCACGCCTCCGCCTGATTTCCGAAAATTATTATTAAAAAGCCAATTCCGTTATTTCCGGATTGGCTTTTCTCTGTTTTAATGATAACTTGACTTAAGGCACACGGGCATGGTAGGATTATATCGTTGAAGCATCAACACATTAAGATTGGAAGGAGTGATTTCATATGAGAAATAGAGCGGCTAATTTCATGAAAAAATGGGAGGGAACATTATATTAACCCTCCCTGATAAAACGGAGGATTTTTATATATTATTACAATTTCATAATTTAGCAGTCAGAAATGCAACTGTTCAAGACGCAGCATTATTATCGTCCTGGTGGAACGACGGAAAAATCATGGCTCATGCAGGTTTTCCGAATGGAACTGGCGAAACGGCCGGTGAAATTGCCGAAAGTCTCAAAAAAGACACTGACGACGACAGACGTCTGATCATCGAACTTGACAAAAGACCTATCGGTGAAATGAGTTATGGCAGGGAAAGTGAAGATACGGCCGGAATCGGAATTAAGATCTGTGATTTTTCAGAGCATGACAAAGGGTATGGAAAAATACTTTTAAGTATGCTTATCTCTTCCTTGTTCCAGGATCTGGGCTACAAAAAAGTAATTTGTGATACCAATGCAAATAACAAGAGGGCTCAGCATGTTTATGAAGAACTGGGATTTAAAAAAATACGGTTGAGGGGCAACTCCTGGAAAGACCAGCTTGGTAAACTACAGTCCTTTATTGACTATGAACTGTATCAGGAAGATTTTGTAAATTTTGCTAAATAGAAGTACTATAGATTTTTAAAGAACATATGGAAAACATTGCCCGTTATATATAGAAACTTGTTTCTGAACCCCAACTAACCAACAGAACTTGTGCATATTTACAGAGTACAGTATAATCAATCCATCATACCGAAAAAGGAGCCCGCGCCATGGATCTGACAGAACAGTTATGGACATTGCAGCAGATTTACCAATATGAAAATTCCTATTACGACAGCGAAAAGAGGATGCGTCTGTACCGCATACCCGCAGATATCCCTGCGGATAAACTGGATGCCCTGAAACAGGCTGGCCGCATGCCGGGGCAGACTTTTATGCCCGAACATGATGAAATATGGGATGCCTTTTATGCCCTGGCGGATTCCTGGACGCTTTCCGAAGCCGCAGACGCATTTATCGCGGGTCTCTGGTCAGCGCCGCCCCTCTGGCAGTCCGCCCTGGCGGCAAAAGTCCTCGCCCGGGCAACGCCCCGCCATGCCTTTACCCCCTATGGCGGCTCCGCCGATACCTGCACCATATGCGGCTTTTGCAAAACCGCCGTGGATGCCGCATATCTGTGGGTGCGCCGCATGACCGGCGGCGTTCCCCTTGACGGCGACCCCACGAGTTATGTGTGTGCCCTGCGGGAAATGGCCGGAGCGGGAGAACGCCCGGTTCCCACGGCATACGACCTGTGGACTTTCCGCGCCGTCCTGACCGTGATCAGGGACATGCCCTCCGGCTCCAGATACAGCAAGGTCAGGGACGCCCTGCATAAGGAAAAGCTTCTGCCCCTTTCCTCCAAGGAAAAATGCCAGTCCCTGCTGGAGGTTCTGGCGTTGATCGGTATTCTGGATACGCCCGAACATCCCGGCATGGTCACACGGTTTACCACCTATAAAGAGCGTGATCTGCGTCCCTCCGTCCGTGTGGAAGCGCAGGCTCCGCTGGCATGGTGGGATTCCTCCGTCGGCGTCAACGGGACTGCCTTAAAGAAAATCTTTGGAGAGATCGAATGTTCTTCCGTCTCCCTGGCGGACCGTCCCGCCCCCGTTCCGTCCTTGTCTGAGACAGCTGCGGGCAGGCTTGCCCAAAAGAAAAAGCCCCGGAAAAGACTGCCCTCGTCCCCGGACGCCGGAAAAGGTCCTGCCCAGGCCGGGGACGTATATGCCGTCCGCATCCGGGATAACCTGTGGGTCACGGTCTATTGCCATCAGGCGGAAGATAAATATGTGACCATAGAATACCTGGACGGCATTTTCTCCGAAATGCCCATGAAATCACAAATTACCAGCGCTTTCCGCCTCCGCGACAACAAACGATGGCAGCAGCGGGTATCGGGCATGGACAGAACCACCGGGGTGAAACGGGTCGCCCGGAATATCCCCGTGCCGCAGACCGATCTTCCGGAACCGGACAGGAAAGCTTTCGCCACGGCCAGCAGCCTGGCGCATCTGGCGCGGTGGTGCTTTCGGGAACTGCCCTGACGCATGCCCCCTGTCTGGATGCGTCACAGCCGCTTCCTGGCATAGTTCCTGATCTCATCATTGCTGTCATACAGGCACTCCCGCAACAGTTCTTCCGTCATCATATGCCGCCTGCCCATCTCTTTCACGATATATGCCCTGCAGAAAGAGCACAGGGTATGTTCATACAGATATGGCAGTAACTCTTTCGGCGCGGATTTTATCCCTTTTTCCTCCAGCAGGTCAAGCACGGAGGCATATGCACCATGCCAGCCCCTTTTATCCCCATAAGTGACCGGAATACTCTTTACCAGCCTGACAAACGTTTCCCGGTCTTCTTTCTGATAATGATTCGCCAGCAGGGAGACCGCCTCCGGAACACACTCCTTTCCTGCCGCCAGTTCCAGCGCGAACTGACGTATTTTCTCATGACGCATGTGACCCAGGGCGTAAAACGCCGCCTCTTTCAGCATTTTATCCCCGCTCCCGGCGTCCTGGATCAGGGGTTCCGGCGATAATGGGAACGGACAGCGCCGTAAGCGCCTCCCTGTTCCCATCCAGCGCAAACAGTCCCAGCAGTTCACAGTAATGGGAAAATTCCCAGCCGCCATTTGGACGGTATTGCGACAGTTTCCGGATCACCGCATCCACAAAAGGCCTTTCCTCACGAAGCCGGCGCACCATTTCCCGCATATACCATGCCCTTGTGCCTTCGCACTGGGTATCATAGGAAAGGTCATGGGTACATCCCCACAGGACTATTTCACGGTATTTTTCCGCATCCTCCGCCTGGTCCAGTTCCAGTATGCATCTGCCAAGTCCCCGTTTCATGGCCTCCCTGAATTCCTTTTTGGTCACTTAAAGCCTCCCTGATCCTGCAGCGCTTCCAGGACTGCGTCAGGGATTTCCCTGTGCCGTCCTGGTATTTTCAGGCCTCCGCCAGCAAGAATCGCGCCACAAATCGCTGCACCACTTTTTCATCCTCATTTTCCCATTATACACTCTCTCCCTGGATGCTGCAACGAACAATGTCGTAACAGTTCAGTGCCCTGTCTGAACTGTTACGAACTGTTATACCATGTCCAAAGTCTGACTAACAAAGACTTTACACAGTCCGTCCAATTCGTTATAATAAATATATGAATCAGCAATCACATCATTTAAAAGGCGGTGAAAGGATGGTAGAAGAAATGAGCAGGGAAGAACTCATGAAAATATCTGTTGAAGAATTTTCGAGATTACAAAAATGGATGCTTTCCGCAAAAGATAAAGAATCGGAAACCTATGACCTGATGCACGAAAGATACGTTGAACTGAAAGTCATTTTGTCGAATTTAAGTGTAAATCTTGCAGAACTGGATAAGATAAAGGCTTAAATCCTGACCCGCAAAAGACCCCATCAGGGCCAGTCACCCTAATGAGGTCTTTCTTCATGACATCCGCCCTACCTGTCCAGGCGGTATTCGATGCTGACCACCACATCGTTCCTGGTGATAATGATCAACAAGGTCTCCCCTCTTGTATAAGTGCAGGCAGTTCCCTCCGCCTCGTAATCCTCCCCATAGAGGGATTTCATATCATCCACCGTATCCCCAAGGCGCAGTCCCTCCGTCGTAGGCAGGTTGGGATCGATAAAATAGACGGAATAGACGCGTTCCTCATCCTCATCAAGGTACGCCGTCAGTTCAAACGTCCCAAAATTGTATACCTTGTCGTTTCCGCCAAAGGCACAGCTGGGAACCTCCGCCACGTCGGAGCACTTAGGCAGGGTGGAGAGATCCACAGGTTCTCCCGGAACCAATACCGCTCCTTCATACACAAAGCTGAACACGCCTTCCTCCTCCCCGGTGCTTTCCTGCTCCGGGACTTCCGCTGTCCTGCCTTCCCTGTTCTCACCCTGGCTCTCATTCCCCGCGCCGCCGGAACCAAGATTGATGTCCTGCGCCAGTGCCGGGGCCGCGTCCTGTCCGCACGCCGTCAATACCGCGATCATGCCGCACAAAAAAAGTACCTTACTTATCCTCTTCATCCTTTTGTCCTCTCATTTCTTTAATTATCTCATCGTATCTCTGCAGTTTTTCATCATATGTAGACGCAATTTTCGGATCCTGGCGGCGATCCGCCACCCCGTGTTCCTCCGTCAGGATATTCCCGAAATACCGGGACAGTTTGACCGCCCCGGACAGGTTCAGGTGATAGCCCCCGTCATAGGTATCCTCCGAAAAATCAAGCCCGATCTCCCCGGACTTCTCCATGAAATTATAATACGAAAGCCCATACTCGGCGGCATATTCCCTGATCTGTTCCTCATATTCCTCATACCAATAGGGATAGAGGCTGGGCGCTTTGACCAGGATCAGTTCCGTCCCGTTTTCCTCACACAGCAGACGAAGCCTGTCCAGATATTCATAGCAGATGTCCGCGAACTGATAATCAGACAACACCCTTTCCACCGGAAGCGTTCCCGCCGGAATCACCTCCGTGTGAAGCTGGAATCCGCTGAAAGTATTGTCCCTGACCCGGAAGAGATAGGAAAAATCCTCCTCCGTCAGCCGGTCGAAGCGGGAATGGTAACGGAGAATGGGAAAAACATAGGAAAGAAACTGTTCCTCCTCCGTCATGGAGGCCATGATGATCCCCGCCTTGCTGTCGGACCAGCGCATCCGGTCGATGGTCAGGCGGTTATATGCCTCGCTGACCGGCTCGGAGTAGCGCATGGCGTTCACATTGAACACCAGCGCGCGGGGCGTCTCATACTGGAACGTTTCTTCCGCTATGTAATAACTCATCCAGACAAGCTGCTGGGGCGTTCCCCTGATATATGATGTTATGCCGTAATCCCGGTACAGTTCCATGGGTGAAAAGTTCGCATATACCTCGCAGTCCCCAAGGAATATGACATCGTGCCCTCCCGCTTCCCGGTAATATTGGGATATGAAGCTGCCCTCTTCCAGATCCGTCATGTATTTGGGCTGGAGCAGCATGGAGAGCAGCGCAAACGCCATGCCAAAAGCCGCCAGGACAATTCCCGTGGACAGGATATTCTTTTTATTTTTCATGATTTATTTATTCCGTTTCGAGACTGTTTAAATTTTTCATCAAAACCGGCTGTATATAAAATCCGACGCCGTAAAACCGATCCCGTACATGCCAAAGGTGAGAACCGCCAGCGTCAGCGCACAGAGCACGCCGACCTTTGCCGCCGGGGAAAATGCGTGGAACCTTGCTTTCAGGCTCCCGCCTTTCCAATCATACAGCCAAAGCAGCAGGCAGGCCGCGCCTAAAACAATCCAGTCACCCAGGCTAAGCCCCATCCCGCCCATCCCTGCAAGTAGCGCACCGTAATTGAAGACGGTAAACACAGAGCCTGCCATCCGCAATGCCACCGCCGTATCCTGCCAGATGAAAAACGACCACAAAAAGCTGACCAGCAGGAATGTGACGGCGCGGTTGAATGTCCTGCTCTTTGTCCGGAACCTGTCCCCGAAGAACACCAAAACGCCATGCGCCAGTCCCCAGAGGACATACCCGCCACCGTGCCAGACGCCGGAGACCAGGAACGTGGCCATGGTATTCAGGAATTTCCGCAGTTTTCCCCTGCGGCCGCCACCCAGCGGAATATACACATATTCCCGCAGCCAGCCGCCCAGGGTCATATGCCAGCGGCGCCAGAATTCCGAAACGGACTCTGAAAAATAGGGCGCATCAAAATTTTCACTCATCCGCAGTCCCAGCATCCGGGACACCCCGAGGACAATATCGATCCCGCCGGAAAAATCGGCATAAAGCTGAACCGCATAGAAAAGCATTGCCGCAAGGGCGAAAGCGCCGTTAAACTGCTCCGGGTCTGCGGAAATCGCGGACACGACCACGCCAAGCCTGGCGGCGATCACCAGCTTCTTAAACAATCCCCACAAACTGCGGACCGCGCCTTTCAAAAGGCCGTCCCCGCCCATATGCCTTTCCTCCAACGCGGCGCGCATCCTGGGATAGGGCTCGATGGGGCCGATGAACATGTGGGGCAGCCAGGTGACAAACAGGCCGAACCGCAGCATATTTTTCTCCGGCTCATATTTACCATTATATAAATCTATATGGTACGCCATGATCTGGAGCGTAAAATAGGAAATGCCCAGCGGGGCGGTAATTGGCGGGTAAGGCAGCCAATGCCGTACCCGCAAAAAAAGCAGCAACAATACCTGCACAACCGTACTGACCCACATGACCCAGCGGCGCTTTGGAATCAACCGCCCAGCCAGATAACTTAACAGGGTCACAGCCAGCAGATACAGGATCGATATGCCATATCCCGCATATACCGCCAGCCCTATTATGAAAAGAACCAGATTTATCATCACGGTAACCTCCATGGGGATGGATCCGCATTGCACCTCTGGCGGCGCATTACCCCGGCAGCTTCACCCTATTCGCACGCCGGCCACGCGGACCGGTCCCAGTCCCTCCCCTGTAAGATGGAATATCGCTGCTCGTCCGTCATCAGGCTGTACTTCGTGTGCAGGCGTCCCGGCGTGGCGTCGATGTGCCGCCAGACCCCGTCCAGATGGATGATCAGCCAGTAATGCGACCGGTTTGTCACCCAGATCAGCTGGGTCTCATACCCCTTTCTCGTCAAAAGGCTCTGCAGGCAGAGGGCGTGTACCAGGCAGTTTCCTGACTTGTTGGTAAAACCGTACCACACCGGATCCTCCCCGCCGTCATTATGGTTGTACCCGATGTTGTTGCGGACATAATCCCTGATCTCCTCCGGATCGCTGCCCAGCCCCGCCGCAATGGAATCCGCCAGCGCGTCCGTATCCGCCTGATCATGAGCCACCACCACCGCCCTCCTTGACGTGGCCACGTTCCCGTCCCTGTCCTTCGACGTGTAAGTCACATAATAGGTTCCCGCAGCGGTCAGATCCACCCTGCTGGCGTCAAATGTCACTTCGCAGGCTCCATCCGCCGCATCCATCGCGGTAACGCCCGCAAGATAGTCCGGGGCGGAATTTTTCGCTACGGTTAAGGTAGTAAGTCCTTTGATGACCGGAGGTTTCTTATCCCGCACCACCGATAATACCACTGTGGCTTCGGTGATATTTCCGTTGATATCCGTGGCTTCGACCGTCAGTGTCTGCTTGCCCAGGACGCCCACGTCCGGCTCCGTCACAAGACGTAACTCCACGTCCCCTGAGAGATCGGAACAGGACTCCACAAAGTCATCCACAGCGACCTTTTCCCCTTTATAAACAGAGAGATCCCTTACGACCAGTTCCGGCGGCGTGGTGTCGTCCACATGAACCTGGCAGACAGTTTCGTCCACAAGGCTGGCAACCGTGTACTCGCCTGCGCCGGATGCATTGATGACGTCGATCGTGCCCTGATCGATCTTTCCGCCGTCCCTGTCCGGGTCATAGAGCAGATCCTCCTTGCCCAGCGTTTCTCCCAGTTCCATCGTATATTCGTCTCTCATCCAGACAATGGAAAGGGTGCATACCTGGGAAACGGCATTTCCATACGCATCCTCCGCCACCACCGTGAAACTCTGATCCTCATAATCCGGAGGGACCGACACATCTTCCGCAAAATAAACCGTGACATCCGACAGGTCATGACAGGACGCCACAAAATCACGGGGATCCGGCGTATAGTCGGGCGTCTCCTGCAGCCAGGAAACAAACTCCGCTTCGGGGGGCGTCGTGTCCTCTATGGTCAGCGTCACCGTCTCTTCCTTATGGCCGCTTCTCAGCGTCAGTGGGATATTTCCCGCCACGCTGATATCCACTGTGGACAGGTCCGTGACAATCCCCACATTCCGGGCATTTGCAAAGTCCGTCATAAAGGCCTCGACGCCGATCGTTTCCGTCCCCAGTTCCACAGTCAGGTCGTGGAATCTGGGCTGGCGGTAGAGCCAGTACCCGTAAGCGGCGCCTCCCGACAGCATTGCCGCAAGTACGCCGCACCACACCCATTTGCAGCCGCCCGCAAAACATGCGGCCAGCACATTTTTCTTCCCGGCCGCTTTTTCAGGTCTCGTTTCTTCTTCCGTGCCCGCTTTTGCCTCCGGTTCCGTCCCGGCCCTGACCGCCGTCTGCTCCCCGGTCCCTGTCTGCTCCCCGGACTCCCCGCGTTTTATCTCCCAGTCATAACATCTGCAGTGCAGCAGATCGCCTGTCAAATATTTTTCACATGTTTCACATTGCGGAAGCGACGCCAGCGATCCAGCATCCTTTCCATAAGTTCCAACATCCATCGTCCAATGCTCCTGCAAAGCCTTGTTTTATCTATCGTCACTGCTCCTGCACATATCCCTCAGGATCAAAAGTATACTCCCTGCCATCAATGGAAAGCGTGCAGCCTGCGGCATAAGTCCCGTCCAGCCTGCGGTATCTCCATCCAAAACCGTTCGTCATCCAGCACTCCGGCGAGACGCCCTCATTGACGCAGGGCAGGGAAAGCCTGTTCCTGGCCTCATCGTCCTGAAAATGCCACCATTCGCTGTACAGATCTTTATAGCCTGCCGCCATCATGATCTCGGACAATTCTTTCGCATAACCGTTATTCCGGGCACGTGCGGAATACTGGCTCAGATCGTGCAGCGCCGTCTGCATTGCCAGTTCCTGTCCGGTATCAAGGCTTTCCAGCGTAAGATCCATGGCCACGCCAAGATTGTGCCTGGATACGCCCGCACTGACAAAGGAACCCAGCGTAAAGGAATCCTTGTAATCGTTCATCAATTCCCAATAGGTCTTGCGCCGTTCGATGACCGCGCCGTTCTCGTCCGTCTCACGCACGGAAAGGACCACCCCTGAACCGGCTCCCCCGTATGTGCTCTCGGGCAGCGGCTCATACTGGATCTCCGACGCTTTCTGGTACATGTAGACAGACGCTTCATGGGGGCGGAACGCCTCGTAAATCTTCAGCCTGTAACCCCTCTCCCGGGCGTTTTCCATGGCTGTCTCCAGCTTCCTGGCCGTGGGATAAAGCAGCGGCACCAGGAAACTGTCGTCCTTTAACCGCACGTCCTCAAAACCCCTTATGGTCTCCCCTGTCAGACCGGGTATCTCAAAGCCATGAGCCGTAAAAACGGAATCATAGCTGTTGGTAATGTCATAACTGCACAAAGAGCCCACATACTCTGGCAGATTGATCATGCAGTAATTGCTGTCTATGAACAAAACGCTGCCATCCACATTGATGCCGAACATATCGTCCTGCACAGCCACAACGCAGTACGCGTCCAGAGCCTTCACCTCGCCCGCTGCTTCGCTCCTGGCAGCGTCGCTGTACGCTTTCAGGTCTTTGACCGGCCAGACGGTGCAGTACATGGGAGTGACGGTTATCCCGCATTCATACACCTGGGAAACTGCGGCATAATCCTCCGCCACAGCGGCCACGCGGAAAAAATAGCCCGCCCCCGGACTCAGGCGGGGGGAAATATAGGTACGCTCCCCATCCCGGGGCACGGTCTTTACCGTCTCCCATATGCCCACATCGCCATCCATCATCTGTACCTGGTAGGAATCACAGTCCAGTTCATCCCATTCCAGGCGGCACACGCACCCGTCCATAATGTCCATCGACAGGTGGATATCGCGGGCAGCGAAATCTTCCCATGTGACAGTCACCTCTTTTGGTTCGCCGCTGTACAGGGCCATGCCGTTCACACTGTTACCGGGCACAAAGGTCAGCGTGCAGGGGTTCCCGGGCATCGGTATCCACAGTTCTTCCTCTTCCCTTAAGCATAATTCCACGCTGTCCCCATCCACAGTCTTTACGATCTTCCTGCCACCCTGTTCCATAACGCAGATGCCGCAGCAGTTACTTCCCTGGAAATCAAAGTTTATGAGAGCGGTTCCGGCATCCGGATCGACTTCCAGATCCAGATCCCTGATCGCGGGATCCTGGAGGAAAAAAAAGTGTTCCACAGTGGCCTGTTTCCATGTGCGTTCTTCCCCAAACACGGATTCTTTCCTGATCAGATCGATCTGAAGGACAAAAGTTTCATCCGCAGGCAGGGCAGGCAGGCTGCATGAAGTTCCGTCAACATATCCGCTGAAGAAAGTCTGCCGGTCATTCCCGCCGCCCAGCGTGTATGTGCTGACATTCACATAATAGTAATCCGCGTCGGCGTCTTTCAGGCTGTGCCAGTTTAACTCATATGTCCCATCCCCGGCCTCCCACAGTTCAGGTACGGCATTGTCCGCTATGCGCTGTATTTTGGACAGCCGGGACTGCAGCAGGATGACTGCGGCGCCGGCGCTGACCACAAGCAGAATCAGCAGCGCGCCAAGGACATATCCCGCCTTTTCCACTCCGCTTGCTTTTCTCTTTTCGGCCATAATCCACCCCATATTATCACAGAACGCTTTTTACTTATGGTACGGCGCCCCGTTATTGATGCAAAACGCCCTATATATCTGCTCCGCCAGGATCACCCGCATCAGCTGGTGGGGAAAGGTCATATCGGAAAAACTGAGCGCCAGGTCGGAACGTTTCCGCACGGACTCATGCAGTCCCAGCGAGCCGCCGATCACAAAGGCTATATGGCTTGTGCCGTTTACCGCAAGCCTCCCCATCCATCCGGCGAATTCTTCCGAAGAGAACCTTTTCCCGCCGATCTCCAGGGTACAGACAAAGGCGTCATCCCGGAGTTTCTCCAGAATGCGCCCCGCCTCTTTCTCCCTGATCTGCTCCATCACCGAATGACCCGCTCCGTCAGGCGTCTTCTCATCCGCCGTCTGGACGATCTCCAGCTTACAGTACCGGGAAAGCCGTTTGGCATACTCCGCAACGGCTTCCCTGTAAAAACTTTCCTTTATCTTTCCCACACATACGATCGTGATCCTCATTCTTTCTCCTCAAACACCAGCCCATACACCTGGTCGTCAATGAACTGTTCCAGGAAATCCTGATCCAGATTGACGAACTGATGGTTCAGCTTCTCACGAATGTATGCCGTCCGGTTAAAATAGCGTACCTCCTCGGAGTCGTCGCCAATCCCAAGTTCCCTGTCAATCTCCCGGCCGTCAAAATTCTGCCTGCACCACTCCAGCATGGTACTGCGCAGGGAATTCTCCGACGCTGCCTTTCCGGCAAATATCCTGGCGTTCTTCATGGAAACCACGCCTGCCACCACGAACAGGACGAACACCGCGCCCATGACGCCATAAAACAGGTATGGATTCCCCAGATTCAGGGGAAGTATGCCCGCGATCCCAAGCATCACGACAATCAGACCCAGGATACCCACAAACAGCAGCACCCATGCGGAAGACCTGTTCTCGTCGGCGCGCTGGGAACTGTCCTGATACAGGGAACTGCTTCCGAATGCCTTTCGGGCGGCGGCAGCCTCCCGCAGCTGCTCCTCCGCCTCCTCCCCTGGCTGCCCTTCTGCAGCCCGGCGGGCATCCTCTGCCTTTCGATTCTCCTGCACTATGAATACCTGCATCACGCTTATGGCTTTCTGCTTGCTTTTTCTGTCAACCAGAAGTTCGCAGAGACCATCCCGGTCGTCCTGTCGCAATTCCACTCCCAGGATCTGGTTGCTCTTCAGAAAAGCCTCCAGCGCTTTCATCTGATCCTCATCGCCAAAGGTCAGGGTCACACGCTCCTCCACCTGCTCTTCCTCTACCAGCGCGCAGCCGCAGTCGGCGCAGACCGTGAACCCTTCCCGATACTCGCTCTTACACTTCGGACACCATGGCATACGATTACCCTCTTTCTATGCTTTTGTACTCAGATACTCGTCAATCCCTTTCGCAGCCGCTTTCCCCGCTCCCATGGCAAGGATCACCGTGGCCGCGCCGGTAACGGCGTCTCCTCCTGCATAAACTCCTTCTTTTGTGGTCTGGCCGTTCTCTTCCTGCGCCACGATACATTTCCATTTATTGGTCTCCAGCCCCTCCGTGGTGGACGAAATCAACGGGTTGGGGGAGGTTCCCAGGGACATGATCACCGTATCCAGTTCCATCAGGAACTCGGAACCGGGAATCTCCACGGGGCGGCGTCTTCCGGACGCATCCGGCTCGCCCAGTTCCATGCGGATACATTTCATGCCGGTGACCCAGCCCTTGTCATCCGCCAGGATCTCCACCGGATTGGTCAGCAGGTCAAAGATAATGCCCTCCTCCTTCGCGTGGTGGACCTCCTCCACCCTGGCGGGCAGTTCCTCCTCGCTCCTGCGGTATACGATATGCACTTCCGCGCCCAGACGGAGCGCTGTCCTGGCCGCGTCCATGGCCACGTTGCCGCCGCCTACCACAGCCACTTTTTTACTCTGCATGATGGGCGTATTGGAATTGCCGTCAAAGGCTTTCATCAGGTTGCTTCTGGTCAGGTATTCGTTGGCGGAAAATACGCCGTTGGAATTCTCCCCGGGAATGCCCATGAATTTGGGAAGTCCCGCGCCGGAACCGATGAACACGGCGTCAAAGCCCTCTTCTTCAATCAACTCATCGATGGTCACGGCCTTGCCCACCACCACGTTGGTCTCGATCTTTACGCCAAGCGCCTTCACATTCTCGATCTCCTTTGCCACCACGTCCCGCTTGGGCAGACGGAACTCGGGAATCCCGTATACCAGAACACCGCCGGGCTCGTGCAGCGCCTCGAAAATGGTCACGTCATAGCCCATCTTCGCCAGGTCCCCGGCGCAGGTCAGCCCTGCGGGGCCGGAGCCGATCACCGCAACGCTCTTTCCTTTCTTCTCTGCAGCGCCTTCCGGCTTGATGCCGTTCTCCCTCGCCCAGTCAGCCACAAATCTCTCCAGCTTGCCAATGGAAATGGGATCGCCCTTGATGCCCCTGATACACTTGCCCTCGCACTGGCTCTCCTGGGGGCACACACGGCCGCATACCGCAGGCAGGGCGCTGGATCTGCTGATGATCCGGTAAGCCTCCTGGATATTTCCCTCCTTTACCTGCGCGATGAAGGCAGGGATGTCGATGGCAACGGGGCAGCCCTTGATACACTGCGCGTTCTTGCAGTTGATACACCTTACAGCCTCGTTCATCGCCTCTTCTTTATCATAACCCAGGCACACCTCATCAAAATTGGCGGCGCGCTCCTTTGCGTCCTGCTCTCTCACAGGAACCTTGGTCAAAACATCCATTGATAATATTCCTCCTATTCCAGTTCCGTCTCTCCACTTCAGCCCCCTTGGTGGGGAAGAATTGTTCAACCGCTTGCGCGTTTGAAAATTCTTCCGGGGGCTTCTCGTTCCGAGACTGTTTTTTAATTGCCATTTATGACAATTTGTTCCGTCTCTGCATTTCAGCACCCTTGGCTCTGAAAGAAATTTCATCTGCAAAAACGCAGCTGAAATTCCTTTCATGTGCCTATGGCACATTGGGCTTCCATTCCGAGACTGTTTCCAGTTCATAAATTTATTCTTTTGAGGGAACCCCTTTCATGGCCAGGTCCACGATCTCATCCACCGTCGGGTTCGCAGAAAGCCCTACCAGTTCGGGTTCATAGATCAGGTCGGTTCCTCCCGGATGATTGATACTCTGTTTGAACTTCATCACCATTTCATGGTGCGCTTTCCCTGAAAGTTTCTTACCTGTGGTCTTATCCCGCATGGTCATGATCGATTCGACCAGACTGACAAGTTCCTCCCTGGACAACATTTCAGACATATCGCCTCTCTTTCCGCCGCGCAAGCGGCACTTTGATCAGTGGAAAATTTCCTCCCGCCCTGCGCAGATCAGCAGTTCCCGCATCCGCCGTGGTGGGTGTTGCCCTCCTCCAGTTTCAGCATGGCCCTGCCCTCCGCCGTCCTGTAGATCTGCTGGCGTCTCATGGCCTCGTCAAAGTTTACCGCATGGCCGTCAAATTCGGGGCCGTCCACACAGGCGAACTTCACCTGGCCTCCCACGGTCACGCGGCAGGCGCCGCACATGCCGGTGCCGTCCACCATAATGGGATTCAGGCTGACCACGGTGGGAATGTCCAGTTCTTTCGTCAGCAGGCAGACGAATTTCATCATGATCATGGGGCCGATGGCGATGCACACATCATACTGCTTTCCCTCCGCCACCAGGTCCTTGATGGTCTGGGTCACCATGCCGCTCCTGCCATAGGAACCGTCGTCTGTGGTCACATAGAGATTCCCGGCAACCGCCTCCATCTCCTTTTCCAGGATCAACAGGTCCTTGGTCTTGCTGCCCACAATCACATCCGCAGCCACGCCCTGCTCATGGAGCCATTTTACCTGGGGATACACGGGGGCCGCGCCCACACCCCCCGCCACGAAGAGGATTTTCTTCTGCTTCAGGCTCTCCACGTCCTCGTCCACCAGTTCCGACGGGCGTCCCAGGGGACCCACAAAATCCCGGAAAGCATCCCCCTCGTTTAACTCCGCCATCATCTTCGTGCCTGCGCCCACGCACTGGAACACAATGGTCACGGTGCCCTTTTCGCGGTCATAGTCGCAGATGGTCAGGGGAATCCTCTCCCCCTCGTCATCCATCCTGACAATGACGAACTGGCCGGGCATACACCTCTTCGCCACCCTTTTTGCCTCTACCTCCATCAGATAGATGTTTGTGGTAAGTTCACTTTTTTTTACAATTTTGTACATACCTTTTCCACCTCTCTATTCCTCATCGGAATCATCTTCTACCGGCTGTTCTATTACAATCTCTGTCAGGCTCAGCCTCCCGTAACGATCCTGCTGAAGCTTGAACAGAGCGCCTGTATACGCGTTTACCGCAAAATGATTGCCTGTCTTCGTGAGACTGCCGTCCGCGCCGCAGTAAATCTCCGAAATCACATAGAAATCGTCCACCCTGTTAATGTTCGTCACATACTGATACTCATACTGATACCGGTCCCCGGATTCATCAAAATGCCCGGACGTATCATATACCTTGCCGATACTCATGGCATATTGCATGATGGAATCCACCGCCTGCTGCGGCGTAAACTCCGTATTCATGACCAGCCGGTATGTCCGTTCCGTCACTTCCCCCGTGACCCCGTTTTCAATCTTCGCGAACTTATAGGTGCTCCTGCCCAAGGGCAGGTGGATGGGGCCGGAATAAAGCTGGGACGCATAGGTGGGCGTGGAGCCGTCCGTGGTATAGTAAATCTCCTCCGTATCCTCCAGTACCTCTATGTCAGTGGGGAATTCATAATCCCCGCTGTACAGGTTTACCTTTGGCGCAGGTATCTCATCGATCTCCACATGAAATTCCCCTGAGATCGGTTCACTGATAATGCCATTGTCATTGATGAACACCGCTTTCACAAGATGATCCCCATCCTCCAGCACAATGGGGGCGGTATACGGTGTGCTTTCCTCGCCGGGCTCGCTGCCATCCAGCGTATAATAGATTTTTCCACTGCCGGATGCAGACAGCTTCAACAGCTGCACGGCCGTGTAGTAACCCGGTTTGATGCTGAACTCGGGCTGCCTGGCCAGATACTTCTGGTAAGTGGAGATCAACGTCGCGTTATTGCTGGCAAGCAGCAGATCGTTGATGGTCTGGTAGTCCTCCCTTGCGCTGTAAATGGCGATCAGCTTGCCGTAAGCGCGTTCCAGCTGTTCGCCGGTGGCATTGGAATCCCTGGCAACTTCCCGCAAAAGATATTCGTATTCAATTTTATTGTTCTTCAGGAAATAAATTTCCGCCAGACTGAATTTTAATTCTATATTGTCTTCATCCAGTTCCAGTGCGCGGCTGTAGCATTGGATAGCGCTGTCGTACCTCTGTCTCTCCACATACTCCTGGCCTTTCTCCATCTGCCATTCAAGGGAATTATAGCAGTAGAGAAAAAGACCTCCCGCAGCAGCAGCCATCACCAGCGCCGCGCCCAAAACCGCCCACAGCTTCCAGAAGTTCCTCCGCCTTGGGGGCTGTTCCTCCTCCGGCTCCTCCTGGCCGTCGATATCCTCCAGCATTCCGCTGATCGTCAGTTCCATATCCTGCTCCAGTTCGGGATCAAAATCAGGAACAATATGGATATCTTCACCACAATGTTCGCAATACAGAGATCCGTCTGCCATTTCCGCTCCACAGTTGGGACACTTCATAGCTCACGCCTCTTTTCTCTTATGAAAAAGCCTAAAATAAACCCGTTATCACACCGTCATCATCTACGTCGATCCGGTAAGCCGCAGGCTGCTTAGGCAGTCCCGGCATCGTCATCACGTCCCCCGTCAGGACCACCACGAATCCGGCTCCCGCAGAGACATAAATCTCCCTGACGTTCATCTCAAAGCCCTCCGGCCTCCCCAGGAGCGCAGGATTGTCGGACAGGGAATACTGGTTCTTTGCCATGCACACGGGCAGTCCGCCAAATCCCAGTTCCGTAAGCTTCTGCAGCTGCTTCTTCGCCGCTGCGGTGAAGTTCACCCCCGCCGCGCCGTAAATCTCCCGGGCCACCGTGACGATCTTCTCCTCCAGGGAAGCCGCGTCGTCATAGAGCACATGGAAATGGCTCTCTTTCTTCTCCAGGGTCTCCAGCACTTTCCGCGCCAGGTCGGTTCCGCCCTCGCCGCCCTTTTCCCATACCCGGGAAAGGGCAAACTCACAGCCATGCTGCCCGCAGAATTCCCTGACAAAGGCAACCTCCGCCTCCGTGTCCGTGGCAAAGGAGTTTAGCGTGACCACCACCGGCACGTCATATTTCTGTAAATTCTCAATATGCTTCTCCAGATTGACGATACCCTCTTTCAAAGCTTCCAGGTTCTCGCCGTTCAACTCTGACTTTGGCACGCCTCCATTATACTTCAAAGCGCGGACGGTTGCCACCAAAACCACCGCATCCGGTTTCAGCCCCGTCATCCGGCATTTGATGTCAAAGAATTTCTCCGCCCCCAGATCGGCCCCGAAACCTGCCTCGGTAATGCAGTAATCCGCCATTTTCAACGCCGCCCTGGTGGCCCGGACGGAATTGCAGCCATGGGCAATATTGGCAAAGGGTCCTCCGTGCACCAGCGCGGGGGTATGCTCCAGTGTCTGGATCAGGTTGGGCTTCATGGCGTCTTTTAACAGCGCCGCCATGGCGCCCACGGCCTGCAGATCCGATGCCGTCACAGGCTCCCCCGCGTAATTATACGCCACGATGATGCGCCCCAGCCGCTCCTTTAAATCTTTCCTGTTTTCCGCAAGGCAGAGGATGGCCATGATCTCGCTTGCCACCGTGATGACAAAATGATCCTCCCGCACAAAGCCGTCCGTCTTATTTCCCAGCCCCACCACAATATTCCGCAGCGCCCGGTCGTTCATATCCTCGCAGCGCTTCCAGACGATCTGCCTGGTGTCGATCTGCAGCGCGTTGCCCTGATGGATATGATTGTCCAGGAGAGCCGCCAGCAGGTTGTTTGCCGATGTGACCGCATGGAAATCCCCCGTAAAATGCAGGTTCAGATCCTCCATGGGAACCACCTGGGAATGACCGCCTCCTGCCGCCCCGCCCTTGATGCCGAAGCAGGGACCCAGGGAAGGCTCCCTTAAGGCGATGACTGCCTTTTTCCCCAACTTGCCGAATGCCTGCCCCAAACCCACGCTGACGGTGGTCTTGCCCTCCCCTGCGGGAGTGGGGTTGATGGCCGTCACCAGGATCAGCTTCCCGTCCGGCCTATGCTGCAGGCTCTCTATGTATTCGTCCGAAATTTTTGCCTTGTATTTTCCATAAAGTTCCAGGTCATCCGGCGTCATGCCCAGCTTTTCCGCCACCGTGACAATGGGTTCCAGTACCGCCTCTTGGGCGATTTCAATATCTGACTTCATATAGGGTATCCTTTCACATTTCAAATCTGTCCGGTTCCATGCAGATCATATCATAATTTTCCAATCGCATGCTCTATATCTGCTCTTCCAGAAGCTGCTCGAACTGCTCCGGGCTCATCAGGATCTTCCTGGGCTTTGTGCCCTCCTCCTCGCCTACCACGCCGAACTCGCAAAGCTGATCCATGATCCTGGCCGCCCTGTTGAAACCGATCTTCAACACACGCTGCAGCATACCGATGGAAGCCTTGTCTTTCTCAATGATAAACCGCCCCGCTTTCTCGAACAGTTCGTCGATCTCGCTTCCGCCGGAGGAGCCTCCGCTTCCGGAACCCGAACCCATGCTCTTGATCTTCTCCTCGACCTCCGGCGCATACACATTTCCCAAAGTCTGGTTCTTCAGGAAATCCACCACATCCGACACTTCCTTATCAGAGACGAAAGCGCCCTGGACACGGGCCGGTTTGCTGTAGCCCTGGGGATAGAACAGCATATCTCCTTTTCCAAGCAGCTTCTCCGCGCCGTTCATATCCAGGATGGTGCGGGAATCCACGCCGCTGGAAACGGAGAAAGCCACACGGCTGGGCATATTCGCCTTGATCAGGCCGGTGATGACGTCCACGCTGGGACGCTGGGTGGCGATGATCAGATGGATGCCTGCCGCCCTGGCCAGCTGCGCCAGACGACAGATGGACTCCTCCACCTCGCCGGGACACACCATCATCAGGTCTGCAAGTTCGTCCACGATAATGACGATCTGGGGCATCTTCTTCGGCGCGTCCTCCTGCCCGTTCTGAGCCATGGATTCCACTTTCTTATTATATCCTTTCAGGTCGCGGACATTGTAATCCGCAAATTTACGGTATCTGTCCTCCATCTCCGACACGCCCCAGTGCAGCGCTGCGGATGCCTTTTTCGGATCCGTCACCACAGGGATCAGCAGATGGGGAATCCCGTTGTATACGCTCAGTTCCACCACCTTGGGATCCACCATGATCAGCTTCACGTCGTCGGGATGAGCCTTGTACAGGATGCTCATGATCAGGGTGTTGATGCACACCGACTTACCGGAACCGGTAGCTCCGGCGATCAGCATATGGGGCATCTTCGCAATATCCGTCACCACCACCTGCCCCGCGATATCTTTTCCCACCGCGAAAGCGATGTTGGAGGGAAAATCCTTAAATGTCTTATTTTCCAGCAGATCCCGGAGCGCCACGGGGATGGTTTCCTTGTTGGGCACCTCGATGCCAATGGCCGCCTTGCCGGGGATGGGCGCCTCAATACGGATATCCGTGGCCGCCAGGTTCAGCTTGATATCGTCCGCCAGCCCCACGATCTTGGACACTTTCACACCCTGTTCCGGCTGTAACTCGTACCGGGTGACGCTGGGACCCTGGCTGATGTCCGTGATGGTGACCTTTACGCCAAAGGTACTCAAGGTCTGCTGGAGACGCATGGCGGTTTCCTTTAATTCCTGGGTGGTGTCCACCGACGCCGCAGCGCCTTTCTGCAGCAGCTGGATGGGAGGGAAACTGTATTTCTTCGGTATCTGCTTCTCCGCCCGGTTGACCTCTTTCTGGATGCCGGGCTCCACGCTCTTCTCCTCCGGCGCCAGCCTTGCCACGGGGCGTTCTCCTGCGGAACGTTCCTCCGTATCCTCCTTATGGATCCTGATGTCCTGATCCGGCATATCAGTCATGGACATATCTGCTGTGGATGCCGCCGATGAAAAAGCCGCCTGTTTCAACGCCGCCTCCATCCCAAATACGGCATCCGACGTCAGATCAGGGTCAAACATCCCATCCGACATCATGCCTGCCTCAAAATCATCCGATGCTTCAAAGTCCATGCCCGGATCAAATCCCACACCGGGTTCCGTGCCTGCGTATATGCCCATATCCGATCCTGTGCCTGCATCATACCCTGGCCACGATCCGGATACGATTCCCGGCTCCACGCCCGATCTGTTTTCCGATTCCGGCTCCCAATAAGCGTCCTGTCCGTCTTCCTGGAACGCATCCTCATTCAGCTGTACCTGATGCATGGTCCTGATCTGTATCCTGTCAAAATCAAATGCCGGAGCCGCCATGGGTTCCGCGTCCGGTTCTGCCGCAGGCTCTGCGGAATACATCCCACCGTCCGGCTCCTCTTCCGTATATATGATCTCATGCACGTCATCGCTGCGGCTCTCTTCCGATGGCCTGGCAAGGGATGTATCCATCATAACGCCGGATACCTTTTTCTCCATGCGCAGGATTTTCTCGTTTTCTTTTTCCTCCGCTTTCAGGCGGCGCTCCTCTTCCCGCCTGGCCCGCTCTTCTTCTCTTCTGGCGCGCAGTTCCTCCTGCTCCTCATGCCTTCTGCGGTTCATTTCCCTGCGGCGCTGTGCATCCTCCCTGGACAGCTCCCTGACGCGGCTTCCGCCCTTTTTCACACTACTGAGCAGGGATTTCTCCGTCAACAGGATCAGGCTGACCACGGAACACAGAAGCACCACCAGCACTGTGCCTATGGTCTCCAAATAGTGCTGCAGCAGATAGCTGATACTGCCGGAGATCACGCCGCCCCCCGTCTTGTTGTCACGGCTGTTTTCGTAAATTGCCTTGATATTATAGGTATCCAGCGTGCCCGCTCCCTTTGCCAGCAGATCGCACAGCACGCCCAGCATGAGGCAGAGCACGATTCCGGAAACCAGTTTCCGCACCGCATTTGGATTTCCCTCATTGGCAAACCAGAACGACACCGCAAAGAAGATCAGCAGCGGAAGTATGTATGTGATCAGTCCGAAAAGCCCGAAAAGCACTCCGCTGACGGCATTCCCCACGGGACCCACGATACCGAAATTGCAGCAGAACAGCAGAACCATGGCAATAAACAGGACGATCAGGCCGATCTCATGGAACAGCGCGCTGTCCTGCGAGTCCTGCGTTTCCTGTATCTCTTCCGTTTTCCTTTTCCGGGACGTGGTTCCCGTGGTTTTTTTGTTTGTACTTTTATTTGAAGATGATGTTCTATTAGAAGAAGCCATCTCATCCAACCTCACTTCTCATAGTCTCATAAACGCACTGTTACAATTATATCATTTTTATGCCTACTTGTCACCATGGATTTTTGGGGGCGGTTTGCGGGGGGGCAGCGGCCTGGTAATTTCTGGCTGAGGGGACGGCGGTGGCATGCAGTCCTGTTCTGAGCGGACGGGACAACGCGGCGCTGAACTAACTGCCAACTACGACTAGCACGCGGATAGGGCGTCCGCATTCAAGTCTCCGTAGGCAGTGGATTTCATCTCCGCTAAGTGCGTCCCCCAAAGTCCGCCCAGAACAGGACTACATGCCGCCGCCTGATATCCGCAGATTTTTTGAAAGAAATACAGGCCGCTTTCAATAGTCTATATAAAAACAAATCATTCAGGCTGCTCTATGACACTTTTCACAACCTGCAGTATACCAAAACCGGAGCAGCAGGATCCTTCAGGCCATCAAAAAACAGGCCGCCAGTCCTGTAGGACTGTTGATCCTTTCCCGTAGGAGAACTTTCAGGAATCAGGCGGAGACGTGTTGCCCTGTTCTGGGCGGACTTTGGGGAGCGCCCTTAGCAGGGATGAAATCCACTGCCTACGGAGACTATGGCGCGAAGACGCAATTCGCGCCATAGGAACTGGCGCATGTTTTCGCGACAGTTCCGTAGTCGTAGTTGGCAGTTAGTTCAGCACTGCGTTGCTCCGTCCGCACAGAACAGGACAGCACGGCTCCGCCGTCCCCTTAGCACCAATCCACCAAATACCATAGGGCAGTTCCAGGAAAAAACGGGATAACAAATACATATGGAAATCACATTTTTCATGTGATATATTTAAAGTATAACAATAAACTTTTTACTGATAATAGGGAGGTTGGACGATATGCCATCAACCGAAAAAGAATTAAACGTCAATCTTTTTTATCAGCTTGAAATTGTAGAGCGGATCAGAAAGGAGGCAAAAAGGGGTGGTCTTGATGCAGTCATGGAACAATTGGATATCGAACAGGCTGCCATAGAAAGGAAGCTATATCAAAATCCGCCTCTTACAATGGAATAAGCAACAATGTCTCAGGGAGGCAGTTCACTTTCAATATTGTGCTGCCTCCCGACTCCGTCCCTTTCCCTAAATCAGTTCATGCAGCTTTGCGATCGCCTTGTTTATCCCACCCACTTCATCGATGATCCCATACTTCACCGCATCCTCCCCCACCAGGATCGTCCCCACGTCCTTGGTCAGTATCCCGGTTTCCGTCATCAGTTCCTCATACACCTGCTTATTCGCCCTGCAATGATTACAGACAAAGCTGGTGATCCTGTCCTGGATCAGCTTAAAATACTCAAAGGTCTGAGGCACCCCGATCACGGTTCCGTTCATCCGCACGGGATGGATCACCATGGTCCCCGTGGGCACAATAAAGGAATAATCGGTGCTGACCGCGATAGGCACCCCGATGGAATGGCTGCCCCCCAGCACAAGGGAGACAGTGGGTTTGCTCAACGAGGCGATCATCTCCGCAATGGCCAGCCCCGCCTCCACATCCCCTCCCATGGTGTTCAGCAGCACCAGGACGCCCTGGATATCCTTGCTGTCCTCTATGGCCGCAAGGCTGGGCAGGATATGTTCATACTTTGTGGTCTTGGAATTATTGGAGAGATTCTCATGCCCCTCTATCTCCCCGATAATGGAGATCAGGTGGATGTCTTCCATCTTTCCGCTCTCATCCAGTTCCACCTGTCCCGTCTTCTCGATCCTTTCCTCTTTCTTTTCCTCTATCTCCAGCTTTTCCCTTTTCTTTTCCTCTGACATGACCCCGTTCCTTTCCCTGTTATCACAAGACGGGTCTGCAAATGAACATGCTCCTTCACGCAAAGAGAGCAGCCCGCCTTTGACTGCTCTCTTAAGATTCCCATTTTTATTGATAAAAATACATATGCCTCAATGGTCGAAATCATCGTCATCCGCCACAAAAACATCATATCCGCCCAATTCCGTCCCGGGATCCAGTTGATAATCCATCACACGTTTTTCGTGCTTTTTAGGCAGTGGCAGCGGGTTTTCGAGGAATTTGACCCTGGGATTCTCCGGCTGTCCTGCCGTTTCCGTGTTTTCTCCTCCTGCCGCTTCCGCTTCTTCTGTGATATCGCTGTCCGGCATACCGCCTTTTATGTCTGTCCCGCCATTTTCTTCCACGGTCTCTTCCTCCATATCCTCCGCATGAAACGCCATGCTCTCCCTGATCCCCAGACCGGCCAGAACCGCGCTGAAGAAAAAAATGAAACAGGATCCGTCCATATTCCCCGTGAATATTCCCATGAAACGCAGGAGGATCGCAGCATTCAGGCAGAAGATCCACGCGGTAAACCGCTCCGTTTTTTTCCCGCACCAGAAACTGAAAATACCCCACGCCATGAACCAGAGTACCAGCAGCACCGGCCACAGCGCGTCAGAATCGGAAAGTGTCACGAAAAGCAAAACATCTTTCCAGCGGTAAAAGCCTGTCCAGCGGTACAATCCCACCCACATCCGTATGAGCTCCGCAACGGGCTTCCCGCCGATCAGCGCATCCCCAAGCAGGCAGCCTGCGGCGCCCAGCAGCCCCCCTGCCATACAGCCGCACAGTCCACGGAAGATCCCGCCTCCCGCCTCCTGCCTTTTTATAACGATAACGCCGCACATCAGGGGCAGCAGCAAGAAGCCCTCCACATCCAGGTAACACAGCGCCGCCGCCATGATACCGCCGACCAGCCAGAATCCCCAGCCCCGGGGTCTTTCCACCCCCTGGGCGGCAAATAGCAGCGCCATGGAAAACAGCAGCATATACAGCATTTCCGGCGATGGTTCCAGGGACTTTTGTATCATATACGGCGAAAGCATGAAAAGGGCAGCCGTCATGGCAGCCGGAAACCTGCCCGCCATTTTCCGCACTGCAGCATACAACAGCGCCACAGCTGACACCTGCAGCCCGACCTGCAGCCACACTGCCGCCGCGGCCTTGTTTCCCAGCAGCCGGAAACACAGGCGGAGCGCCTGTATATACAGCTGCGACGCCGTGTGGAAAACCCTGGGGAAACCCTGTCCGTCCCCGGAAATATATGCCCGCTCCAGATAAGCCGCCCCGGCGGGCGCAAAAGAATCCGGCCTCATCTGCGTCACACGCAGAAAAAGCCCCGCCGCAAACAGCACAAGGATCAGTATCCTTTCCATCCATGCCAGGCTTTTTCCCATATTGCGGAAGCCCGCATCCAGCCCCGCCGCCAGCCGGTGCAGCAGGAACACAATAATCCCCGTGACCAGCAGACAGGCCGCCGGTATGGCGATTCCAAACCAGGCCGCCATCCCAAGGGAATCACAGAGCGCCCTGCCGGTAAATATCACAGCCGGTCCGACCATAAGCAGATAGGACAGCCACATCAGACAGCTGAATGCGTTTCTCTTCCAACTCATTCGTATTGTAATCCTTTATTTTCCGTATCTTACACAATCTTCTCAATGTTATAGCGAGGCCGCTGTTTTACCTCGATATAGATCTTGCCGATATACTGCCCCACCAGGCCGATGGCCAGAAGCTGCAATCCCCCCAGGAACCAGATGGACAGGATCATGGAAGTCCAGCCCGGAACCACATGCCCGGTAAAGTATGAAACAAAGGCATAGACCGCGGCCAGGATCGCCGCAAAAATAATGAACATCCCCACCCCCAGGATCAGGCTGATGGGCTTGATGCTGAAAGAGGATATGCCGTTGAACGCCAGGGCAAGCATCTTCTTGAAAGGATACTTGGACTCTCCCGCCACGCGCTCCTTGCGGTCGTAATAAACGCAGTCCGTCTGATAGCCGATCAGCGGCATCATGCCCCGCAGGAACAGGTTCGTCTCCTTATATTTGGAAAATTCCTCCACCGCCCGTTTTGACATCAGGCGGAAATCCGCATGGTTATATACCGTCTTCACGCCCATCAGGCTCATGACCTTATAGAACGCCTGAGCCGTGGTCCGCTTAAAGAAAGTGTCCGTCCTGCGCTCTTTCCTGACGCCGTACACGATATCGTTCCCGGCATGGAATTTATCCATCATCTCCTCGATGACAGCCACGTCGTCCTGCAGATCCGCGTCTATGGAGATGGTCACGTCGCTCATATCCTTCGCGGTAAGCAGTCCCGCCGTCAGGGCAAACTGATGCCCCACATTGCCCGCCAGCTTTACGCCGTGAACCTGGACGGGATACAGATTATGTTCTTCCTCGATCAGTTCCCATGTGCGGTCCCTGCTTCCGTCATTGACAAACAGGATAAAACTGTCCTCCGCAGCTTTTCCCTTTTGCACCAGATCGGCAAGCACTTCCCTCAGCGCCTTGGAAGCGATCTTTAAGACCTCTTCCTCGTTATAACAGGGAACCACGATAGCCAGCTTGTCCATAAATACCTTCCTTTCACACGGCTTCTACTCGTCCCAGTTATGATATACCGCCTGGACGTCGTCATCCTCTTCCAGCATATCCAGCGTCCTCTGGAGGTTCTTGATGGCGGTCTCGTCGGTCAGCGCCACATAGTTCTGGGGGATCATGGTGACTTCCGCGCTGAGCATGGGGATCCCTGCATCCTCCAGCGCTTTCCGCACCTCCTCCAGGCCCTCCGGGTCGGTCAGCACCTCGAAGCTGTCCTCCTCCTCGTTGAAATCCTCCGCGCCTGCGTCCAGCGCCGTCATCATCAGGTCGTCAGCCTCCATATCGCACTCTTCCCTGTCGATGATGATCTGCCCCCTTTTATCAAACATAAAAGACACGCAGCCGGGGGTACCAATATTTCCCTGCCCCTTGGTAAAAGCGCTCCGCACGTTGGCAGCGGTACGGTTCTTATTGTCCGTCAGCGTATCCACGATGATGGCAATGCCGCTGGGACCGTATCCCTCGTAGGTCATATACTCATAATTCACGTTGCCCACGTCGCCGGCCGCCTTTTTGATGCCCCTCTCGATGGTATCGTTGGGCATGTTGTTCGCTTTCGCCTTGGCGATCACGGTGGCAAGCTTGAAATTATTGTTGGGATCGGGGCCGCCCTCCTTGACCGCAACCGCGATCTCCCTGCCGATGATGGTAAATATCTTACCCTTTGCGGCATCGTTCTTTTCCTTTTTATGCTTAATATTCGCAAATTTTGAATGTCCTGACATGGTCAAATACTCCTTTTTTCTGTAAATTTACTTTTTATCAAAACGCCTCCTGTAAGCATATCATTTTTTACCGTTTTCTTCAAGGGCGGATTCCTCATCTTTGGAAAAAGTCTCTTCAGGATCGTTTTCCTCTTCCGCTTTCTCTGGCAGCTTCGTCACCAGCACGCTCCTGATCATCTTGTTTTCCACGGATAATATCTTGAAATTATAGCCCTTGTAATCCACGTCAAACTGCTCGTCCGGCTCGGGGATCCTGTCCAGTCTGGAGATCAGGAAGCCGTTCAGGGTCTCGAATTCCTCGTCCTCAAAGGAAATGCCGAAGCGTTCCTCCAGTTCCTCCAGGGGCGTCTTTCCCTCCGTCACATACTCGTCGTTTCCCTTGTCCTCGATATACTCCCTGTCCTCGTCGTACTCATCCAGGATATTTCCCACGATCTCCTCCAGGATATCCTCCATGGCAAGGAGCCCGTCCGTCTGCCCGTACTCGTCCACCACAATGACCATCTGCAGCTTGTCCGCCTGCATCTCCCGGAACAGTTCGTTGATGTTCTTGGTCTGGGGCACGAAATAAGGTTCCCGCATCAGCCCCTCCAGTTCCCGCAGGGGGCAGTTCAGTTTTCCGCCGTCCGCGTGGAAGCGCATGGCGTCTTTCAGATGCAGGATCCCGATAATATGGTCGATGTTTTCCTCGTATACGGGATAGCGGCTGTTCTTTCCCTCCAGCATGAACGTTATGGCATCAGCCAGCACTGTCTCCGCGTCGATGGCCACCACGTTCTTCCTGTGGGTCATGATGTCCTGGGCTTCCTTGTCGCCCAGTTCGAAGATATTGGTGATCATCTCCGCCTCGCTGGCCTGGATCACGCCCTGCTCATGACCCTCGTTGACCATGTTGATGATCTCTTCCTCCGTCACGTCCGTTTCCCCTGAATTGTCCCTGACGCCGAACACCCGCAGGATCGCCCCCGTGGTCACCGTCACAAGGCCTGTGAAAGGGGAAAGCGCCCTGGTGATGAAAAATACCGGGGTAATGCAGGCATAGGCCCACCGTTCAGGAACCCTGGCCGCCACCTTTTTGGGCAGCAGCACGCCCAGGGTCAATACTATGTACAACAGCAGCAGTGTGGATAAGACCGCCGCCAGGGTCAGGATCGCTTCCGCAGGCGCCCTCTCAAGCTTCAGCTGCTTCTCCGCCAGCGTGGACAGCCACCGGGACATCACCCCCAGCATGGCGCTTAAATGCACCGCCCCCAGGATCACATTGATCAGGGTGGTGATCAGCTGCACCGTATTGACGTACTCCGTGGGATTTCCGATGATCTTCTGCAGCCGGAGGGATTTCCTGTCCTTATCCTCCTGCGCGCGTCTTTCCACCTCCTTGGCGTTCAACGCCGTGATGGCGGCTCCAAAACCGTAAAAAAACATGTCTACAAACAGTAACACAATAAAAATGATTATACTGGCAGTAGGTCCGTCGTCGTCCATAAATCTGTTCCTCTTTCTTCCTTTCTTCGATTTGTAACATTGACTAATATACCATTTTGGCTTCTGTTCGTCAAGAACTGCATTGATATCCCCTATGTATCCAGTTCCAGACTGATCATCAACGCCCTGTCCACTTTTTTCATGATGTCGCCGTCCAGGTGGCAGACCTTATCCTTCAGCCGCTTCTTGTCTATGGTGCGCAGCTGCTCCAGCAGCACCACGGAATCCTTATCCATATCGTAAAGGGAAGCGTTCAGTTCTATGTGGGTGGGAAGCTTCGCCTTGTTCATCTTTGAGGTAATGGCAGCGCAGATGATGGTGGGGCTGTGCTTGTTTCCCACATCGTTCTGGACGATCAGCACCGGCCTGATCCCTCCCTGTTCCGATCCCACCACAGGTCTCAAATCCGCGTAATATACATCTCCTCTTCTCATAATGCCTCCATTTGCGTGTTTTATCTATGTATGTAGTATAGACACTTTCAGGGAGGCTATTCATGCTATCTGCCGCTCCAGCGGAACAATTCCCCCTCTTTCCTGTAAATTCTGGGGATGCGCTTCCCAATGTCGCAGACCAGCTCATAATGAAATCTTCCCGACATTTCCCCCAGCCCTTCCGCGCTGATCCGCTCCCCGCCGTCGGCGCCCAGAAGCGTCACCCTGTCCCCCTCTTTCGCTTCCGGGATGGCGGTAACGTCCACCATGAACTGATCCATGCAGACCCTGCCCAGCACAGGCGCCTTCTTCCCATGGAGCAGCACATATCCCCTGTTGGACAGGCTCCTGGGGTAGCCGTCCCCATACCCTACGGGCACGGTGGCCACGCGCATATCCTCCCCTGCGGTAAAAGTACCGCCATAGCTTACGGACTGCCCCTTGCGGAGCGTCTTCACCAGGACCAGGCGGCTGTACCAGGACATCGCCGGTTTCAAAGGCACCGTGTCCCTGCCCACTTCCTCCGAGGGATACAGCCCATACAGGGTGATCCCCGCCCGTACCGCATCCATGTTCGCCTGGGGCAGTTCCAGGATCCCGGCGCTGTTGGAACAGTGCTTTAACGGGATGGTAAGCTCCAACTTCCCTTCTATCATACGGATAAAATCCCGAAAACATTCCAGCTGTCTTAAGGCGTCTGTCTTGTCATACTCATCCGCCCTGGCAAAATGGGTAAAGATGCCCTCCACAATGACGCCTTGGGCATTGCACAACGCCTCCACAAAGCGCAGCCCCTCCCCGTCGGGCGTGACACCGATGCGGTTCATGCCCGTGTCCGTCTTGATGTGGACCCGTATGGGTTTCCCCGCCTGCTCCGCCGCCTTTTCCAGCAGGGGGATGGTGTCCATGCGGAACACCGCCGGTCTCAGTTCCTCCGCCGCCAGCTGTCCGTAACAGTAGGGAAATGTATGGCCAAGGATCAGTATGGGCTTCCTGACGCCCACTTCCCGCAGTTCATGGGCCTCCTCGTATGTGGCCACCGCAAAGCCCCAGAGAAAGTCAAGGGATTCCAGCGTCCGGGCAATGGGCACGCTGCCGTGGCCGTAGCCATCCGTCTTGATCACGGCGATCATTTCCGTCCCCGGGTCAATGTTTTGTTTCATGTTCCGCATATTCGCAAGGATCGCGTCCAGGTCTACCTCCGCGTATCCCCTCTGGTATTGTTCCAGGGTTTCTTCCAGTTTGATCATAGACATATCGTACTCCATTCCAGTTCCCGCCTGTGGGAACTTGTTCCGGGCTCTTCACTTCAGCCCCTTGCGGGGGAAGAAATTTTCATCTGTACAGACCACAGCTGAAAATTCCTTCCATGTGCCGTCCTTTGGCACATTGGGCTCCCGTTCCGAGACTGTTTTTTATTCCGGTTCCCACTTGCGGGAACTTGTTCCGGGCTCTTCACTTCAGCCCCTTGCGGGAAGAAATCTCCGCCAGCGCTTCCGCGATGTCCCCTGCCATGCAGCCCCGCCGCCCTTTCCGGGCGGCTGCGGCGTCGCCCGCCCTGCCGTGGAGGTATACCGCCAGGGCAGCCGCCGTGAAGGCGTCCTCCGTCTGCGCCAGCAGCGTGCCGGTGATCCCCGCCAGCACGTCCCCGCTGCCGGCTGTTGCCATACCGCTGTTGCCGCAGAGGTTGAGATAAGCGGAGCCCTGTTCCCTGCATACGAACGTCCTGGCATCCTTTGCCGTGACGATCACATGGAACCGTTCCGCCAGTTCCTTTCCGTAAGTGAGCAGCGACTGTTTCAATTCCTGTATGGGCACTCCCGTCAGCCGGGAAAGTTCGCCCACATGGGGCGTCAGCACCACGTTCCTGCCCTTTGCGCCCTGTTCCTCCAGCAGCCGACACAGTTCCTCGTTTTCCGCCAGCAGGTTCAGGCCGTCGGCATCGATGACCAGGGGCTTTCTGCCGTATTGTAACGCCTGGCGCAGACTGTTTATGGCGGACTGGCTCTTCCCGATGCCGGAGCCGATGACTGCCGCGTCCGCCCATTCCAGACTCGCCGCCAGTTCCCAGGGTGTCCCGAACAGCGCCTCCGGGACAGCCGTCTGGAGAACCACCCTGTTTTCCTCCGGGGAGATCACTTTCACCATGCCCGCGCCAGCGCGGTATGCGGCCTTTGCCGCCAGGACGGCGGCTCCCGCCATATTGACGCTGCCCGCCGCCAGCAGCACTTTCCCGAAAGTGCCCTTGTTGCCGTCGCCTGCCCTGTCTGGCAGCAGGCTCTCCGGCTCCCCCGCAAAGGTGAACGTCTCCGGTTCCCTGCCGAAAAAACTCCGCTCCGTGATCCCAATGTCGGCGGTCACGATCTCCCCCGCCAAATCACAGCCCGGATACAGCCCAAGCCCCCTTTTCATAAAGCCGAAAGTGACCGTTGCATCCGCTTTTACCGCAGTTCCCCAGACTTTGCCGGTGTCGGAATCGACGCCGCTGGGAATGTCCAGCGCCAGCTTGAACCCCCTGCGCTTCTGGAATTCAGCCACCGCCAGGGCGTATTCTCCCGCAATCTCCCTGGAAAGGCCTACCCCGAATAAGGCATCCACCATAACAGTATATTCATTTCTTTCCGGCGCGCTACTGAAACGTACCGGATAACTGTCTAAAACATGCCGCTGGGACTTCCACTGCTCCGTGGCTTTTCCCTCATTCCCCACACACCAGACCTCCGCCTGCCATCCCTTTTCCGCCAGAAGCCTGGCCAGGGCAAGTCCGTCGCCGCCGTTATTTCCCATGCCGGTGAGGATCAGCGCGCTGCCGCTCTCCCAACGCCTCGCAATATAGTCCATGGCAGCCAGGGCCGCCCGCTCCATGAGCGTCATGCCCGGGATACCGATCCTGTCTATGGTGTTGCCGTCATACGCCTTCATTTCTTCCGCCGTAACAAGATACTGAATCTGTTTGTCCATATCGATCCTCTCTTCCATACCTATCAAGTGTACGCCTGTTTTTATAAAACTTCAACAGAAAAGATGTTTCAGCTTCCCCCAAAGGTAGCAGTTCAGCCCTCAATGGTGACTGGCGGTTTGGTGGTTTACGGCTGATGGGACGGCGGCGGCATGCAGTCCTGTTCTGTGCGGACGGGACAACGCGGCGCTGAACTAACTGCCAACTACGACTAGCACGCGGATAGGGCATCCGCGTTCAAGTCTCCGTAGGCAGTGGATTTCATCCCCGCTAAGTGCGTCCCCCAAAGTCCGCTCAGAACAGGACTGCATGCCGCCGCCTGATATCCGCAGTTTTTTGAAAGAAATACGAGCGCTTTCGTCCATATGCAAATAATTCAAGCAGTTATTTGCTATTGTTTCACAGCCTGTAGTATATAAAAATCGGAGCAGCAGAATCCTGCATGCTTGCAGACCATCAAAAATATGCCATCAGTCCTGTAGGATATTCTTATCCATTCCTATATAGGAACTTTCAGGAATCAGGCGGAGACGTGCTGCCCTGTTCTGAGCGGACTTTGGGGAGCGCATTTAGCAGGGATGAAATCCACTGCCTACGCAGACTATGGCGCGAAGACGCAATTCGCGCCATAGGAACTGGCGCATGTTTTCGCGACAGTTCCGTAGTCGTAGTTGGCAGTTAGTTCAGCACTGCGTTGCTCCGTCCGCACAGAACAGGGTAGCACGTCTCCGCCGTCCCCTTAGCCGGAAAACATCAGGGCTGAACTGTACCCCCAAAGAAAACGGGAACCATGAGCAAAAATTTCGCTCACGGTTCCCGATAAAAGCAACCACCTCAATAAAGCATCCCAGTATGTGACCCTCGCGGCATTCGCCAAGATGGATAGGGAACCAGAGGTTCCCAACGCATCCGCCTGGCTCTTTGCCCGCGGAAATCAACGCCGCATGTTTTTTAGATCATCCCGCCTTGATCGCGTTCCATGCCGCTTTGGTGACAGGGTCGAAACGGGTCTCATTGCTCTCGCCGAAATACCTGTGTACCCGGCCCCGCAGATCTTCATATGAGATCGACGGATTGTTCCAATAAATATCATATGCTGCAGAAAATACCAACTCATACCGGTAATTATACAGCGCGCTGAAGTTCTGATAAAGAACGGGATTCGCCCTGATGATCTCCGATACCGTATCGCCGTCCAGGGTGCCGTTCCCGCTGACCACCCCGAGGGAGATCATCTTCGCCAGCTGCTTCTGCCCGTTTTCACCGTCTCCAAACTGATAACCGTTCATGGCATAATATATATTGATGATCGTCTGAACCGCTTCCAGGTCGTCCCCCAGCTTTGAAAGGTCATCACTGGACAGATACCTGCCGTCCGTATAGAACGAACTCAGGTCATCCGCGCTGAACATCGACGATGCGTATGCCTGCTGGAGCGCCTCCGCATTCAGTTCCGTCTCCAGACGCACGCTCAGGTTCGCCGTATCATCCGCGTAAAGCACATAAATATCCCTGTTCACGTCATTGGGAACCACTGTCTGGTACGTCAGTTCATACAGCTTCCCCTGCGCCTCATAAATACTCGTATAAATGCTCTGCAAGTCGTAAATGGACACTCTGTCATAATACGCGCCGCCGGTGGACTCCGCGATATTTTTCAGTTCACTGGAATAAACAGAATTCCCAAGACCGATGATATACACGGGAACCTTATAATAATTGGACACATCAATGACGTCCTGTGCGTTATAATCATATCCTGAACCGTAGGGCTCATTATGCCCGTCGGTGAATGCCACAACGCATCTCGCCCCTTCCGCAGAAGCCGTATAGACCACGGAGGAATACAGGGACTGATATAAACTTGTGCGCCCGTAACATGCAAGTCCCCATACAGCGTCTATGATGCGTTCCTTATCCGATGTAAACTCCTGGTGTCTCTCATAAATGCTTCCGATCGTCGAAAGCCCCAGCTGCGTATCCGCATGGGTGGAATCCACAAATCCTTCCAATGCTTCCTGCATCGTTATGAAGTCATAGAACATACTACTGGACACATCCGCCACAAGATCCATGGTGAGCGAACCCCTGATCTGGGTGATGCCGGTAGCGTTGCACTGTGACCACGTCCCGCCGTTTTCCTCATATACCATGAAGTCATTCAGCTGGAAATCATACTCGTCATAATGATAGGAACTCAGGTACAGCTTCACTTCATTCTCTCCGGACACATCCGCCTGGATAAAACTGGCAATCTGCTCCCCCGCCCTGGATGCGGACTGGAACCTGTCCGACCACTCCTTCAGCTGGAGATATTTCATGCGAAGCTGCACATAATCCTGTTCCGCGCCGGACGCCTCGATCCCGTCCACGCAATCCCCGATCATATACGCTTCAAAGGGATGCGCCGCATATCCGCCCATGGCGGACCGGATACTTTGGGCATCCGACACATAGGCGGACGCTTTCGCCTCGTTATCGGCAATGATGACATCCCGCACCGCCGCGAAATCCCCAGACAGGCTCTCGCACTTCTTCTCGTCAAAAGCGGAAAGAGCCGCCTCCAGGTCTGATTTTATCTGCTGGTATTCCGTTTCATGGTCATCCAGGAAATAATGACCCTCCGTCTCCATCCGGCTGACGATCTCCTCGTACTGTGTCCGGTATCCGGCAACAGCCTCATTCATGCTCCTGATCTCGCCGGACAGGGTGTCCATTTCTTCCACCAGGCTTTTGGATTTCTTCTCGTCAAGATCGGACAGGGCATCCTCCAGATCGGATTTGATGCTCTGGTATTCCTCCTCATAGTCGCCCATGATATATTGGCCGTCCGTCTCCATCTGACTGACGATCTCCTCATACTGTTCCCGGTATCCGGCAACAGCCTTGCCCGCTTTCCTGATCTCGTCGGACAGATCTTCCATCTCTCCGATCAGGCGTTTATATTGCCAGAACCGGAAATGTGAAGCGGCGGCATCCGCAGTATCCAGAAGGCCGTCATACCCGCTTTCGTAATTTCCCAAGCCGTCATACTCCGTCTGCACTTCTGCAAAAACGGCCATGGTCTCTTTAAATTCTTTCGTCTTTACCAGACCATACCCGGCAACCCCCAGAAAGCCCATGATCAGCGCTGCTGCTGCGCATACCAGCGCGATTATCAGGGATTCCCGGCTTTTTCCGCCTTTTTCACCCTTGGGGGATTTCTGTTTGGATTTCCCCTGGGGTTTGCCGTTAGGTTTTCCCTGGGATGACGCCTGGGATGGCTCCTCAGGCGTCATCCCAGGCGGTATCGGCGACATATTACCAGCTTTGTTTTCCGGTTCCCGTTGTACGGCGGTTTTTACAGGCGCCCCGCAGTTGGCGCAGAATTGCTCTCCCTCCGAGATCGGGCTTCCGCAATTTTCACAAAACATGTTTTATCCTCCGTATCATGCCTGATCTCAATAAGAAAGGGACGGCTTGACGATGCATACCACATCCTCGTCGATGGCTTTCAGCTTCTTGCGGTCATACAGGTACAGGTCGCCCTCGTATCTGTTCAGATTATAGTCGTTAAGAACCAGGACTTCCTTCTCGCCGATCACATAATAATCATGCACATCCTCCGCGATCGCCACAGCCTTGCCGCCTGCATAGTACTGCAGGGTTCCGCGCTCTTTCTCATAATCATAATCGCTGTAAAAATAGTAGACTCCGGAAGCACTTGTACGCCCGGACAAATACACATCGTCTGCGACCAATTTCCCATCCACATAAAACTCGCCTGTGCGATCCCGTGTGTCCACATCTGCATAGTACACATAGGAATCGCCTGCGAATCCCCAGCCGGAACCGTATGCATCGGACGCGACCTGCTCCGCGTCCGACAGCTTGTTCCCTTTCACCGTCACCAGGTACAGATCCCCTTCATATTTTTCATCATTGTAATCATCAAGATACAGGATCCTGCTTCCGTCAGGGGATATCTGCCAATCATACATATCCTCCCCCTCAATATCAAGGGGGATTACTTTATCCTTCAGCGCCAGTGACAATATCATTTCCTCCGGCAACCGTTCGTTCAGGGCATCCAGACTGGATCCATTGGCATATATATCTGAGAGCGTCACCCTGTCAAAGTCTTCCGGATCCAGTAATGCAAAGGCCAACGCCTCTGCATCAGAGGCCGCCTGATAGCTGTTTATTACCCCGACTCCGATCTCCGTCTCTTTCCTGCCATCAAAATAACAGAACATCCCGAACAGTTTGGTGATGTCATCACTCGGAAACATGGGACTGCTGTAATCCCCTGCTTCGGAATCATCTTCAAAGAACATCTCTCTGGACAATTCCATTTCCTTAAAATAATAGATGCAGCCTGAATCAAATACTCTGATCACACGAAACACATCGGAAGCAATCTTTTCACGCTCCTTGCCCACGCTGCTTCTGTAGAGATTACCGTCCTTTTTATAATATATCGTCTTAAAGTCATCTGATATATAACATATTGGTCTTTCATTGAAATAATAATACAAAAAATGGGTCGAAACATATGAGATGCCGCTGTCAATTTTCTCCTTGCCTTTTCCCATTGTCCACAGATACAGCGTTTCGTCATCATCAATATAATAAACCTGCTTACCGTCATCGGAAACATAAAATTCAGTCACATCTCCGGAAATCTTTTCCTTATCATCTTTTTTCATGTTATAAGAATAAAGTGTTCCGTTCTTCAGATATGTCACATAGGCGGCATCGTCGCTGACTGCATATTCGTATATGTCCGAATCGATCTTGACCGCCTCTTTCCCCAGCTTGGAAATCCTGCTGTAATAGATCGTCGGCCCGCTGCCGTCTCTGTAGAAAGAAGATCTGCCATCGCCCTTGTCGGGGAAGAAAAGATATTTTCCATCAGCGCTGATGGTAGTGTAGTAGGAAAGAAGTTCATCAATATCTACAAAATCATAATTATCCGCATCGCCCTTGATCAGATGCTCGGTAACCTGCAAGGGTTCTTTCGAATTCAGATTTGAGAACAATATCTCCTCGTCCTTCACATACAGCGCGCATTCCGGCTGCGCGCCGCCGCGCTTCCCTGCGGCGGAGAATATGCCGACGCACACGAGCGCCACAAGCAAAATCCCTGCCGCCGCAAGTCCGGCTGCAAGAACCTTTTTGTTCATGCCTGCAAGCAGGTTTTTGACAGGGTTTCCGCCTGCGGCGGAAGTCCCTGCCTGTTTTGATGCCGTATTGGAAGCCCCTGCCTGCTGCGCCGCGGCGCCAAGGCTGGCGCCGCAGCTGTCACAGAACCCCGTCCCTGCAGGAAGTTTCTTCCCGCAGCCGGGGCAGAATACATATCCCGCCGACTGCGCCTGAACAGGTTCTTTCACCGGCTCCTGAACGGCTGCCTGAGCTTTCTGCTCAGGGATTGACGTCCCGCAGTTTTCACAGAATTTGGAGCCATCCTCCAGTTCTTTTCCGCATTTCGGACATATGACCATTGTCTTTCTCCCATCAGTATTTTACATTAACCACATTCGTGATCTCGTCATTCACTATGTCAAAACAGCAGATGTACGGCGGTGTCTGTCCCACGATCACCGGCGTGTAGTAATGGCCGTCATCCGCATGAGTGATATAGTACGGCACCCCGTCCAGTTCCGGGAACATGCCCCTGATATCCTCGTAACTCCCCTCCACGAAACCGGAAAGGGATTTGCTTCTGACGATCGTGGCCTTGCTCTGGTCGCCTGCGGCATCCGAGGACGTCACCAGATAATAATAATTCTGCTCATGCCGCACCTGCACCATCCCTCCTAATTCCGCAGACACGGGATGTATCGCAACAACCTTGAAATTGCTCTTGTTCACCACATAAATGGCGTTCCTGCCCATGCTTGGCAGATAGATCCGGCTGCCGTCGATGGTAAAGGATCTCGTATAGCATCCGTCCAGATCCTTTATGTAAGCTGTTTTCTTCAGGGTGAGCGCCAGACCGTTGGACGCCCTCTTGTAAATATACATGGTTCCGGTCATGGAACTCCACACATAGAACTGTTTGGTATTTGCGTCATACTCTATGTAATGAGGCCGCACACCCACATTGTCGAAGCACTCCACGACCTGGAATCCCGCTTCCGTCTTGGCATAAGTGACTAATCTGTTGTTATCCGTGTCAACGACCACGTAGATCGTCCCGTCCGTAGCAATGGCATGGGGTCTGTAAAGCTTGTCGCCCATGACCTGCCAGTCGCTGGGACCACGGCGGTAACTGTCTGCGTAAAGGATCTGATGGTGATAGGCGTCCGCGAGAAAGAATTCCCCGTTTGCGCTGTATACCTGGGTGGGTACGAAAAATCCCTCCGGATAGGGGTTCATTGTGCCATACCGGTATAGATCGCCCGGATTTGCTTTTGCACGCTCTTCCTCTTCCTCCGCCCATACCGTCAGCGTGGAAGCAGCGAACAGCACTGCCGCCATCAGGAGCACCAGCGCCCTCTTAATTAAGTTTCCCTGTCTCTTCCCTGTTTTCATTCTGCTCATCTTCTCCTCCCGTCACATGAATGATTCCTATATTTCCCTGAAACACAGGTGCAAATATATGCTCTTTCAGCCTGTCTGTCACATATCCATCCCAGGAAGAATGCATATGCGCGGCAACGATCTGTACCACGTTGGAGTCCTCGTCATATATTTTATTGATCAGTTCCTGCGTCCACCCTTCCGGCACATAATTGACGCCGTCCTCACTCCAATAATATATTTTATTCCTTACTTGCATGGACAATTCTTCCAGCGAGTCATCGACCTCTGAATAAAAAGGAACATGGGACGCGATCAGGACGGGTTTCCCACTGTCAATGTTTCCGGCAATGATTTCATAATCTTCCTGGGAAATGGCCCGGTAAGACTGATTGATGCCCACAACCAGGAATTCGTCAAACTCGATGACTTTTTCCGTCACATCCCCGTCCAGCACAAAGGTCTGGAGCAGGAAACCGTCTGTGTCCGTAAACCCGCTGCCTCCATACCATCCGCCATAGTCGTGGTCGGACCGGATATACATGATCCTGTCATCCGGATATTTCAACTCACTCAAGCCGGATTTCAGGGCAAGTATATTGGAATTACTACAGTAATCCAGGATATCTCCCCCGAAAATGACGGCGTCAAATTCATTATAATTGAGGTAGGCGATCACCTGCGGCCACAGATCCTCCGCATGGATCCCCTCTTCCGTCACGGAAAGCGTTTCATACCTTTCCTTTACCACCGCCAGATTGTCCTCTGTCACATCCCCCGATTTATGATCCGTGATCATGTGCACATCGTTGACAAACGCGATCGCATATTCCCTTTCCAGTCCCGGGATTTCCACGGTGATCTCATCCGCCTTGAAATCATACTCGGGCGCCGGATAGACGATCTCTTCCTCCCCGGGCGCCTCCGTACTGTCCGGCACGGTTTCCCCCGGAACAGATTCCTCCGGCAAGGTCACTGCCGTCAGCGTTGCCGGCGTGGATTCCTCATCCTCCAGGACATCCCGGCTGGCCGCTTTCCTGGCTGCTACCAGCACCACAGCGAGCACAGCCGTCAACGCAATAAGTCCCGTGATTATTTTTAATAATGTATGTTTTTTCATCTGTTAATTTATGTAGGAAGGAATGTTATTCCTGATCCAGTCCCTTGTCGCCTGAGTAGTCCCGTTCCTGACGTCAACCTTGTACGCGTCCGCGCCGTCAAGATCGTTAAAGTACCAGAACTTGCGGATATCCACTGTGGTGGCGGAATTCACGCCGGTATTCACGATGGACAGGTTCTGTCCCGCTTTCAGGTAATCGATGATCGCATTGTAAGCATTCTGGTACGGAGCCACATCCTTCCCCGCCGCTTTGCCGTATGTAATGATATCCTGAAGCACCAGCAGGTTATAATCCGTTTCCGGCAATACCGCCACAGCGGAATCAAACGCCTGTTCGTTTGTCATGGAACCGTCCGCCACGCCGTTCTCACATCTCTTCCTTGTGATCCAGGCAAGACAGTACACATACCGGAGACGCAGGGGGTCATCCAGGTCGTCCAGATCGAACAACACCGTTTTTCCGTCTTTCTGCACGGAGTATGCCTGCTCGGCATATGTCCACGCCTCATCCCTCGACCACTGCTCCCTTTCGGTGATCTCATTGATCTGGCTGATGAACGTGTCCTTAAATCGCTGTACCACCCCGTCGCTGTATGCCGTGATCTCGGAACTGTCCACGGTATATCCCTTTTCCGTAAGGGATTCCTCCGCTTCAAACACGGCGTTCAGCATCAGGTTTACCTGCTCGAATCCCGCGCTTCCGACTGCCTGGTGTTCTATTCCCTTGCAGGATTCGATGGTGGCTTTGGAAGCGATGTCAAAGACATATGCAATCTTCTCCCCTGCTTCCTCCTTGAGGTTATTCTCCTCGGCTATCGTCATATACTGCCGGATCAGATCCAGGCTCTGCTGCGTTGCCTCCGTATATGTAGCGGCATCCAGGGCCTGTTTTGCGGCTTCCGCCTGGCTGTCAAGGGCATTCAGCAACTCAGGATCGCCCTTTTTCTCCTCTTCATCCTCACTGGCAGGGGACTCGTCTTCCGTCTCCGTGCTCTCCGCCTCGTCCTCGTCTTCACTCTCGTCAGTGCTTTCGCTTTCATCCGTATCTTCCCCCTCATCGCCCAGGATCATGGCGATGGGATTCACGTCGAAAACATTGACCAATACAAAATACCCGCCCACCATAAACGCAATGATGAGAACAAAAACCATAATGAGCACCAACGGCATCTTGCTCTTTTTTGCGGGATCTTTCTGCTTTTTGGAGGACTGTTTGTCTGTGGACTGCGGTGAAGGCGGCATCGGCGGCGGTGTGGGCGGCAGCGACAGCGGCATGTTCGGCGCCGGCTGTGACCCAGGCTGTCCGGAACCCTGTACCGGCTGCTGTACGTTCTGGGCGGGCTGTGGCGCGGGCTGCCATATGCTCTGCGTCGGCTTTGACACGGGCTGCCCTGCATCCTGTGACACGCCCTGGGCAGGCTGCGACACGGGCTGCTGCACGCCCTGGACAGGCTGTCCCGCACCCTGCGCCGGTTGTGACACAGGCTGCTGTACGCCCTGCGCCGGGGGCGTCATAGGCTGCGGTGTGGACGAAACCTGGGATGTCCCGCATTTGGCACAGAACTTAGCGCCCGGCCTCAGCGGGGCGCCACACTTGATGCACACTGCGGATCCTGTCCCGGGCGCGCTTCCCACTGGCGTCTCTATCTTCGCGCCACAATGTGTACAAAACTTACTGTTATCTGAAATTACGGCATTACATTTTGGACAATTCATGATTCGTTACTCCTCTGTCGTTTTATGGGTTAATTCTACTCTTTCGTCACAAGACTGTCAAGCAGTTTGTATTTCACGGCAGCCATCGTGTAACGGTTCCGTGCTCTGCCTGAACTATTACGCCACCGTCAGCCTTTCGGCTCCGGTTTGCCCGGGGCGTCAGATTTCGGCATTGTGGGATGCTGCGCCTCCGGATCGTATTCCAGGTCGAACATATCCATGACGTCCGCCCCGAAAAGATCGTTCATATAAGAATAGATGGCATGGTTTTTCTGCTCCATCTCCTGCTTTTTGATCAGACGCTTTTTTAACTCAATGCGGATCTTCGTCACCCATCTCGCAATCTCCTGGATCTGCTCCGTATTTTCCTGCATATCGGCATAACAGAATTCCATGGTGGCAAGCATCAGCTGGATGTTCAGCCGGTCGATCTGCTTCGGGAGATCCAGCAGTTCATCCTCATATTCCTCCAGTTTCTCGTTGCTTTCCTCAATCTTCTGTTTATGCTGCTCGATCTTCTTCGTCTGGGCGCTGGTGGGATGGTCCCCGGCGGCGTCCACCATGGTGACGATCTCGCCCATCAGCTTTTTCTTCAGCTTCTTGATCTCTTTCTTTTCCGTGTTCAGCTTTCCCTGACGTTTTAACAGGGAATTCATCTCGTCCTCGATCTCGCTGACCGCTTTCCTTTCCTCCTCGTCCAGCAGGCGGTACCACTTATTGTCCAGCGTCAGTATCGGTATGTTCTTCCCCTGAAGCGCCGCTGTAAAAAGTTCCTTTTTCCCCTGGTCAACATTACGCTTCATAAACACCTCCTGTCAGGCTCCGGTTATTGCTCAGCCTTGCTTTTTGTCCTTTTTTCATCCTGCTCTTTCATATAACGGCTGATATTATAGGAAAGCTTCATCAGGCTGTCGGAAAGATGGACGTTCTCCACCTGGATTCCCTCCGGCACGTTCAGGTCCACATGGGCAAAATTCCAGATGGCGCGGACGCCGTTCTTCACCAGTTTCTCAGCCACTTCCACCGCGCCCGTCTTGGGGATCGCCAGCACGGCGATGTCGATGTCGTTGTCCTGTATGAACCGCTCCAGCTTTTCCATGGGCATGACCCTGACGCCCCGCACTTCCTTTCCCGCAAGCTGTGGATCCACATCAAAAATACCTTTAAAGATAAAGCCCCTTCTCTCGAAATTGATATAATTTCCCAGCGCCTGACCCAGGTGCCCCGCGCCCACAATGATAAAGTTGTGCTTACGGTTCAGTCCCAGGATCTTTCCGATCTCAGTATATAAATACTCTACGTTGTATCCGTAACCCTGCTGTCCAAACCCTCCGAAATTGTTAAAATCCTGCCGTATCTGTGATGCAGTCACCTTCATCAGTTCGCTCAGATCCTGGGACGATATGCGCTCGATCCCCTCGTCCTTCAATTCCCCGAGATACCGGAAGTACCTGGGCAGACGGCCGATGACTGCCTGTGATATTTCTTTTTCTTCCAAGAGTATTACCTCCAAAATTGTAACATGCAGGCCTGTATGCCTGCAAAAAACCAGAACTTCATCAATAATAATGATATCACTGTGTTAAAAGTATGTCAATGAATTGACAGGATATTTTAAATAAAGTACACTAAATACACTACTTTATTTTATGAAAAAGAGGAATATTGAAATGATACTTTCATGCCAGAATATCTGTAAGGCTTTCAGCGAGAAAAAGGTGCTGGAGCACATCAGCTTCCATATCGAAGATTATGAAAAGGCTGCCATCGTGGGGATCAACGGCGCCGGAAAGACCACTCTCCTGCGCATCATCATGGGGGAAATGCAGGCTGACGACGGCTCCGTCACGCTCTCCAGGGATAAGACCATGGGCTACCTGGCCCAGAACGACGCCGTGGATACGGCAAACACCATCTATGACGAACTGCTCAGCGTCAAACAGGATCTGATCGACCTGGAAGAGAAGATCCGCGCCTGCGAGATTGCCATGCAGTCCAAAGAAAGCGCCGAACTGGATGCGCTGATGAAAAAGTATGCCGACCTTACCCATGCTTTCGAGATGGGGGACGGCTACGCCTATAGGAGCGAACTTGTGGGCGTGCTGAAAGGCCTTGGCTTTACGGAGGAAGAATTTTCCAAGTCCGTCTCCACCCTCTCCGGCGGCCAGAAGACGCGGGTAGCGCTGGGAAAGCTGCTGCTGCAGAAGCCCGATCTGATCATATTGGACGAACCCACCAACCATCTGGATATGAATTCCATCGCCTGGCTGGAGTCTTATCTGATGAACTACAAGGGTGCCGTGATCATCGTCTCCCACGACCGCTATTTCCTGGACAGGATCGCAGGAAAGATCATTGAGATCGACCAGACGAAAGCCACCGTTTTCACAGGCAATTATTCCGATTACGCCGTGAAAAAGGAGCAGCTGCGCGCCGCCGCCATGAACGCTTACTTAAACCAGCAGCGTGAGATAAAACATCAGGAGGAAGTGATCGAGAAGCTGCGCTCCTTCAACCGGGAAAAGTCCATCAAACGGGCGGAAAGCCGCGTGAAAATGCTGGATAAGATAGAAGTCATCGAAAAACCCACGGAGGTACGCGCCGACATGCGGCTGAAGCTGACCCCCAGGATCGCCAGCGGAAATGACGTCCTGACGGTGGAGGGCTTAAGCAAGTCTTTCGGTTCCCAGCTGCTGTTTCAGGATGTGAATTTCGAGATCAGGCGGGGGGAGCATGTGGCAATCATCGGCGATAACGGAACGGGCAAGACCACTCTGCTGAAAATCCTGAACCGGCTTATCCCGGCTGACAGCGGTGCATTCCGGCTGGGCGCCAGGGTGGAGATCGGTTATTACGACCAGGAACACCATGTGCTCCACGGGGAGAAAACCCTCTTTGAGGAAATATCCGACGACTATCCCTCTCTCACCAACACGGAGATCCGCAATACCCTTGCCGCGTTCCTCTACACGGGTGACGATGTGTTCAAAAAGATTGACGACTTAAGCGGCGGCGAGCAGGGGCGCGTGTCCCTGGCAAAGCTGATGCTTGGCAACGCCAATTTCCTGATCCTGGACGAGCCCACCAACCATCTGGATATCCTGTCAAAGGAGATCCTGGAGGACGCCCTGAACAGTTATGAGGGCACGGTGCTGTATGTATCCCACGACCGCTATTTTATCAACAGGACGGCACACCGCATCCTGGATCTGGCGGCCTGTGGTTTTGTCAATTACATCGGGAATTATGACTACTATCTGGAGAAGCATGATACGGTCATGGCTTCCCTGGAGACTGCTTCCTCCAAAAATCCAACAACAGTCCCCGCCCCCGCACAGACGGAATCGGTGGTAAAGCAGGACTGGAAAGCCCGGAAAGAGGAGCAGGCGCGGATCCGCAAGAAAGAAAATGACCTGCGCAAATGCGAGGAGAAGATCGCCACCCTGGAGGCACGCAATACCGAACTGGAGACGGAGATGTCCGACCCCGTGGTGGCCACGCAATCCGTAAAGCTGCAGGAACTGGCGGCGGAACTGGAGCGGAATCATAAGGAACTGGAAAGGCTGTATGAGGAGTGGGAGGTTTTGGCGGAATAAATTGACATACGCACAAAAAAGGCGCATAATATAAGAGGAAACATTATGACAGTTCGTGAAATACTAAAGGTACTGCGCAAAGACGGATGGTATGCGGTCAACCAGGAAGGATCCCATATAAGCTTAAAATATCCGATAAAGCCAGGAAAAATCACAGTGCCAAACCACAAAGGGGATCTGAAAGCAGGAACTTTAAACAGTATCTACAGACAGGCAGGACTGAAATAGACCGCCTGCACTTTGCACAGAAAGGAGCGCATTTATGCAGAATTTAACTTATCTTGCTGTTTTTGAGCCGTCAACAGACGGCACATACAGCATCTATTTCCCTGATTTACCCGGATGCGTCAGCATTGGAAGCAATCTGGAAGAAGCCGCTCGTATGGCATCGGAAGCTGCAAGCCTGCATGTATACAGCATGGAATGTGATCATGAGGAAATTCCCACTCCATCTGTTAATCTGTCCAAAGAAGATACCGAGGGAAACATTGTAATGCCAATCACGATCCATCCTGACCTGTTCCGCATAAAAAAAGATAATGAACGCATTAAAACAAATATTACGCTTCCGGCATGGTTAAAAAGGCTTGCAGAGGAACAAAAGGTAAACTATTCCCGGCTTTTGGAAACTGCTCTTATCGATTACCTGCAGATTCCTGCATCCGGCAAAAATTAAGCGTCTTTCGATTGACAAATGCGCCGTATCATTCCCCCTTAACGGAATGATACAGCGCATCTTTTATTCAACAACCTATGATCACAGCAGAGTGTCCAGCGTCTCCCGGATCGCCCTGATAAAGTCAAGACTGTTGAGGATCACCGGGTTCTCGCAGGTGGAGATCAGGGAAAGGCTCTTCGTCATCTTTCCGTCTTCCACTGTCTTGACGCAGGCCTTTTCCAGTTTGTCCGCAAAGTCCTGCAGAGCCTGATTTCCGTCCAGTTCTCCCCTCTTCCGCAGCGCGCCGGTCCATGCGAAAATGGTGGCGATGGAATTGGTGGAGGTCTCCTCCCCTTTCAGGTGCTTATAATAATGTCGCTGCACCGTGCCATGAGCCGCCTCGTACTCGTAAACCCCGCTAGGGGACACCAGCACGGATGTCATCATGGACAGATCGCCGTAGGCGGTTGCCACCATATCGGACATGACATCTCCGTCATAATTCTTGCATGCCCAGATAAAGCCGCCTTCCGAGCGGATCACGCGGGCCACGGCGTCATCGATCAGGGTGTAGAAATACTCAATGCCCAACTCCTCGAATTTCGTCCTGAACTCCCTGTCATAAATGTCCTGGAAGATATCCTTGAACGTATGGTCGTATTTCTTGGAGATGGTATCCTTGGTGGAGAACCACAGATCCTGCTTCGTGTCCACGGCATAGGAAAAACATGCCCTGGCAAAACTGGAGATGGACTTCTCCGTATTGTGGATGCCCTGCAGGATACCCGCCCCATCAAAATGATGGATCAGTTCCCTGGTCTCCGTGCCGTCCGCCGCCGTGAATACCAGTTCCGCCTTTCCCGCGCCGGGAACCTTGATCTCCGTATTCTTATACACATCCCCGTAGGCATGGCGGGCAATAGTGATGGGCTTTGTCCAGTTCTTCACATAGGGGACGATGCCCTTTACCAGGATGGGGGCGCGGAAAACCGTGCCGTCCAGGATGGCGCGGATGGTGCCGTTGGGGCTTTTCCACATTTCCTTCAGGTCATACTCTTTCATCCTTGCGCCGTTGGGGGTGATGGTGGCGCACTTTACGGCGACGCCGTATTTCAGGGTGGCGTTGGCGGAATCCACTGTGACCTGATCGTCCGTGGCGTTCCTGTGCTCCAGCCCCAGGTCATAGTACTCCGTCTTTAAGTCTATGTAGGGAAGCAGCAACTCGTCCTTGATCATCTGCCAGAGGATCCTGGTCATCTCGTCTCCGTCCATTTCCACAAGTGGGGTGGTCAT
>JAMPAC010000011.1:54760-69161 GCA_023667395.1 Blautia sp.
GCCAGAGGATCCTGGTCATCTCGTCTCCGTCCATTTCCACAAGTGGGGTGGTCATTTTAATCTTTTCCATTTGCATTCTCCTTATTTTTAATTGCCGATCACGGCAATTTGTTCCGGTCTCTGCACTTCAATGCCCCTGTTCTGCATTTACCGTTCCGAGACTGTTTTAGAATTAAAGTTCCGTCTCTGCACTTCAATGCCCCCTGTTCTGCATTTACCGTTCCGAGACTGTTTTAGGGTTATAGGGTATGGTCATATGCCTCATGCAGGCCGTTCTTCACCATGTTGTCATAGGCGTTTATCATGTGCTGGTGAGCCAGTTTCTCAGCCAGGTCCGCGTCCTTTGCCTTGATAGCTTCCATGATCCGTTTGTGCTCCTCGTTGGATTTCGGTCCCCTGTTGGCGTTGGCAAGGGTCTTCTTCCTGACCCGCAGCACATATTGATGGAAGTCTTTCAGCTGATGCTCCAGCATCTTGCTGTCGCAGGCCTCATACAATATATCATGAAAGCGGTTGTCCATCTCCGCCAGCTGCTCCAGATGCCCTTTCTTCGCGTGAAACTCCGCCAGGTACACATTTTCCTCCATCTCATCCATCTGTTCCGGGGTGATATGCTCCGTCGCCCATCTGGCGCAGAGCCCCTCCAGCAGGGAGCGGATCATGTAGATGTCCTTCACATCCTTTTCCGTGATCCCGGTCACATAGGCGCCCTTGTTGGGAATGATCTGGATCAGCCCCTCCAGTTCCAGCTGCCGGAACGCCTCCCTCACCGGGGTGCGGCTGACGCCCAGTTCCTCGCCGATGGCCACTTCCTTCAATTCCTCGTGCTCCTCGTACTTCCCGCTTAAGATATCATCCCTCAGCTTGTGGAACACGCGCCCGCGCAGGGAGTATTTGTCCGTTACCTCCTGCTTTACATCATAATTTCCCATTTTATTTCCATGCCTTTCCCGATCAACTTTCCCATAATGTGCTTTCCGGTTTTCTGCCAATCCTTCTGACAAAATAACCTTCCGCCCGAAGCGCTTTCCTCTCAAAATGTCTTTCGCCCAAAGTGCTTTCTGCCCAAAACACTTTCCGTCCAAGGCGCTTTCCTCCCAAAGCGCCCTCCGCAGTGCTTTGGCTCACTGCTGCGGTATTGTGATCCCTTTTTCACTGCAGACACGCTCCAGGCATGCCACGATCTCCTCATCCGTGAGGACTGTGACGCGCCCGCCCGCATACTCCTCGTCCACCCACTTCTTAATCTCCTTTACCAATTCGGAGGTCTTGTCGATCTGCTTCCCGTCTTTCAGCTTATAATATGTATTGATCCAGTGGGCGATGCCCGCCAGGCCGGATGTATTGGAAATGGCGCAGCGCACGGGGCGGTTTAAAAATTTCTCGGTGTCGAAAATATTGTAGATCTCCTCGTTTTTCAACAGCCCGTCGGCGTGGATGCCCGCCCTGGTCACATTGAAATTCTTTCCCACAAAAGGCGTCCGGGGCGGGATCTGGTAGCCGATCTCCTGTTCATAATACTCCGCCAGTTCCGTGATCACCGTGGTATCCATTCCGTTCAGACCACCCTTCAGCTGGGCATACTCGAACACCATGGCCTCCAGGGGCGTGTTCCCCGTCCTCTCGCCGATGCCGAACAGCGAAGTATTGATGCCGGAACAGCCGTAAAGCCATGCCGTGGTGGAATTAGACACCGCTTTGTAAAAATCGTTATGCCCGTGCCACTCGATCAGTTCATGGGGCACGCCCGCGTGGGTGTGTATGGCATAAATAATACCCTGCACGCTCCGGGGAATCACCGCGCCGGGATAATTGACGCCATAGCCCATGGTGTCGCAGGCACGGACCTTGATGGGAATCTGATATTCTTTCATCAGCTTCATCAGTTCCAGACAGAAAGGCACCACATAGCCGTAAATATCCGCCCTGGTGATATCCTCCAGATGGCAGCGGGGGCTGATGCCCTCCTCCAGGCATTCCCGGATGACGCTCAGATAATGATCCATGGCCTGACGCCTGGTCATCTTCAGTTTCAGGAAAATGTGGTAATCCGAGCAGCTTACCAGGATACCGGTCTCTTTCATGCCAATCTCTTTCACCAGCCTGAAATCCTCCTTGCTGGCGCGGATCCAGCTGGTCACCTCAGGGAACTCATATCCCCGCTCCATACATTTATAAACGGCGTCACGGTCTTTCCTGCTGTACAGGAAAAATTCGCTGGCGCGGATCATGCCGTTTGGTCCCCCCAGCCTGTGCAGGTGATCGAAAATGGTCACGATCTGCTCCGTGGTATAGGGCGCACGGGATTGCTGCCCGTCGCGGAACGTGGTATCCGTGATCCAGATCTCCCTGGGCATATTGTGAGGCACGATCCTGTCGTTAAAAGGAATCTTGGGAATCTCGGAGTAGGGGAACATATTGCGGAAAACATTGGGCTTCTCCACATCATCCAATATGTACATATGCTCCTCGATCTCAAGAAGATTATTTTTCTGGTTCATTGTCACCGGACGATTCTGAAATGTCTCGTTGTCTCTCATACGGTTTCCTCCTTGCAAAGCGGGGCATACTGATTGAATATACACCAAGTGCACGCCCCGTATTATTGTATACAATAATACGGGGCATGTCAATGCTTTTATTCTATTTAACTTACTTTTCAGGACTCGCTCATTCTCCTAATCTCTTTTAATTCCTCCAAAATATAATTCATTTTTAATGCCTGATAATTCTGCTCTATTATTTCAGCCCAATAGGTGCAGCTATCCGGGGAAAGCCCTGTTTCATCCTGCATATCCCTCATCATACCGGGCATATTATAACTTCTGGAAACATAGAATTCCGTCAGATAATTAATGCGCTCTACCACATCAGCTAAATGCTCCCTGTCATATTGGTCGGCTGCTATTCGATTTAAGTACCCCGGCTCATATCTGACGACATATTTTTGGTAAACAGCGGATATCAGCCCTTTCAAAGCCTCTTTATTCTTATTCTCCAACTCCCGAAGCGGGGAAAATGCCCTGTAAAAAACAAGCATCTCTTTAGTTCGTTTTATCAACGCATCAATTACCTCCTGCCGCAATTGTTCTTGCTGCAGGTACATACGTATTTCTTCCTCATCTCCTTCTTTCAGTTCCTGACGCAACATTCTATAAAGCCGCCGGATCTGTTGAACCACTTTATTATCCCCTTCACTATTTTCATCCGATACCAATTCCTGCCACTGCGTTCCACCGGTTTGCAGCTTCTGAATCAATTCGGAAATGTTCTTTCCATTTTGCATCGCCATACCTGTCCTCTCCTTTCAAAGTTCTCCTGCATGTCTCCGTAAATCTTTCTTTCTCATAGTATCTTTTGTCTACAATTTGTATATATTCTTTTTCGTCCGGGATTTCCCTGATATCTCCTATGATATCCATGTAGTCATCCGATCCTGCTTTCTGCGTGGCATAAATTTTGTATGTCTGACGTCCAATCCTGGTCAGATAATATTTAGTACTTTTATGGTTCCCTTCCCGTTCCACAAATCCTGCTTCCCTCAAAAGCAGCAGGATTTCACTCAGATGATTCGGTTTTATATTAACATTCTCCGCAATAATGTTATGCCTGGCGTTCGGGTTCTGATACAGATAAACAAGGATATCCCACACATGCTTTCGTTCCAACAGATTCAAAAAATCTCGGTTATCTTGCTGATCCATATAGAGACGGTGGATTTCTTCCAAAACTTTTTGTACACCATTAGAAATACCACATTCATACATAAATAACTCAGTATCACTTTTCGGCAGACCTACTATCGCTTTCCGCATTTTTCTTCCATGCTTCAGTATCTCAGCCAGATCGTCAAATGCATTCTGGGACACGGCCTGCATGGCACTTTGTATATTATCCTGATTCCACTCCTGTATCTGTCGCGTACATACCTCTACGTCCGTTTTTCCTTCTGCATACGTTATAATCTGCTGTACCATTGTTAATTCTTTCATCGTCTTTTTTCCTCCGCACCCAAAGCAATATAATATGTATACACGCATATTCTGCCATAACTATATTGCTTTCCATAAAAATCTTCTGTTTCTTTTATTTCCGTATTAAGTTTTCCCCTCCTTCCCGGCAAATATGCCAGTGAAACTGATGCTCCTGCTTCTCCATCTTTATTCAACCATCTGGCCGAACATGTATTGATCCATATAACATTGCAATCCTTTTCCGGATATTTAGATGCCAATTCCCGAAACTGATAATCCCCACTCGTAAAAGAAGGGACAAGCAAAAGACTGACTTTCAGATATTCCGCCAATATCCTCAAATAGTCCGTCAAAATAAAATCCTTGCAGATTGCAATCGCGATACGTCCAATCCCATAACAATGCAGAATATATATCACCCGATCTGATGTAATGTCTTCCTTACTTTTGAACTGTTTCAGATCCACGCCGTGATGCTTCTGCTGTTCACAGACCACCTCCCCTATATCATCCAATACTTTACAGTAATTGCGATTCTGCTTCCATATAGTAGGACATATGGTCAAACGTGGAAATCCATTATCTAATATATTATCTCTTAAATCCAATTTACCTGACAAATATTCCGCCAGTTCCTCCGTGCCCAACATTTCGGGATAAACAAGAATATCTGCCTGTTCGTCAACCGCTCTTCTCAATATGTTCAACAGATCGACCTGCAAATGGCTCTCCACATCCGGCTCTATTGGCTTTACGGATACATAGGATGTATTGTCCCTGACATACGGTTCCGTTACCTCCACAACCTTTTCTCCCGTCACCGGAGAGACCATCACCCGGAGTTCCTTTCTCCGACGCGCCTCCCTGAACAAATCCCTGGGCATCAGAATATGCTGTACCTGATAATCTTTCAAATCACTTTCGCAGACATAATAGAAGTTTTTCAGGTAATTGTATATATTATAAGATGTATAAGCCTCTCTGTTTTGATGCTCCCAGCAGCACTTCATTCGCGGAAGCAGATATATATGGCATGTCGCATAATTACCGTTCAGGCACAGAAAATGATACTGTTCCTGATCTATCGGAATACATCCATAAAATGAATCCTCCAGAAAAGAATCCAGATACTTGACAAGCCAGATCAACTCATCCTTGTTTGGAGTGCCGCTCAAGTACCGTTTTAAGTCTCTCACAAGAGGAGAGTTTCGCAAATGCCATTCCGAAACTTCTGAAACATTTCTCGTATCCTCATCAAACATATCAGGAAAGCGTTCTTTCAACCTTTCCACCAGTGCAGCTTCATACTCTTCTGTTACATTTCTCAGCCTTTCAAAATCACGCTCATTTGTGCATTCTTCCACTTTTATCAAGGCAAGAGCCAATACATTATACAATTCCTTTATCTGTTGCATAGGCGCATATCCTTTCTGGTGCTTAAATAATACCACATATTTATCCTTTTTGCAATTATTATTCAGTTATTATTCAGTTCCCCAGCAGCCGCCCCACATTCACCATCCCCCAGCCCTGCTGGTTCCAGGGCAGGTGCAGGTCCGTGGCAGTGTATTGCAGTTTCTGTTTACACTCTTCATTGGTCATCCAGGGGAATTTCTGCATGGCCAGGGCTGCGGCGCCGGATACGATGGGCGTCGCCATGGATGTGCCGCTCTTGGCCACATAGGCGTTCCGGAACCTGCCGTGAAGCCTGTAACAATGCAGATTACAGGACATGATATCCGTTCCCGGCGCCACCAGGTCCGGCTTGCGGATCGCTGCGCCCTCCGCACCCCTGCCGGAATAGGTCTCGCATCTCCCCGGAGAATCGATTCGATAGCTTCCGTCATGGCATCCCACCGTTACCGCCTTGTTGCTTCCCCCTACAGCGGAGATCGTACCCGGCTCCGGCCCCTTGTTTCCGGCGGCGCAGATCACCAGGATGCCGCTGTCCCACACTTTCTCTATCATCTCTTTCAGACGCCGTTCCTTTCCAGCCTCATCCAGCGTGCCAATCCCCACGGAAATATTCAGGATCCTGACCCTGCACTGCTCCCTTATCCTTAAGATCCAGTCCAGCCCTAAAAGCATGCTTTCCGTGGATCCGTCCCCCTTTTCATCCAAAACTTTCCCTACCACCAGCCTGACGCCCGGCGCAATCCCGGCATATCTGCCCTGCGATGCCTCGCCGCTTCCGCAGAGGATCCCGCACACATGGGTACCATGACCATTATCGTCATACATCAGGCTCCTGCGTCCCACGAAATCCTGGAACCGGATCAGCCTGCCTTCCAGGTCGGGGTGATGCCCCATGCCGGTATCCAGCACGCCCACGGTGATCCCGCTCCCATCCGTCTCCCCCAGGGAAGATATTCCTAATTGTTCCCGCACTCGCTGCATAATAATAAGCGCCCCGGCATATACTTATTACATTTTATGCCGAGACGCTTTATTGGTTCCGAAAAAATATGTTGTATTGTGTCAAAATTTGTGGTATATTGTAAACGAAGTAACCGTGTTGCAGGGTGGATTGGCCTATCGTTTTCTAAGAATGGAGGCGAGGCCTATGAAAAATCATTTTGATTTTATGGATTTGCTGACCTTTGGCATATTCCTTTTGGCGTTGCTTACATTTATCTTTACCTTTTGTAAGTAACCTACATAGAAAAACCACCCCTAAACTTTGACCGAGTAGACAGGGTGGTATTTCTATCTAATATACAAAAGTCAACCCACCTTGTGGGCGGTTACTCTTTCTATAACCAATATAGCATACACGCCAAAGGAACGCAAGATTTTTTATAAAAAACCTGTCTCTCCATTTCGTTTTCTGACACTCTCATCCCAAATTCTCAAACTACCCTACCGGCTCTTCCGCACCGTCCCCGCCACGATCAGCAGGATCCCCAGCGCAAGCGCCAGGCCGCTGACGACCATTTTGGAAACAGCCGTCACACTGCCGCTCCTCCCCACACCGGGGCCGCCGCTCTGGCTGGTCAGTTCCACATTTAATTCCTGCAGTTCTTCCTGGGTGTCATCCGTACCCAGACCGTAGATTCCGAAAGGAGACAGGTGGTTGGTCTGAAACCGCACAGACTCCACACCGTCCATCACACCCCGCTCCGCCGTCAGTAACTCCGGCTGGCCATTCCTGTCCAGGGTCAGCACCTGAAGCTTCTGTCCGCTTAAACCCTCCGGCACGGGCAGCACCACTGTCAGGATCTGGCGTCCCAGCTTTGTGATCGGAATTGCACTGGAATCGAGCAGCGTCAGATCATAAGCCGCCATGTTCTCCGGCACGGAAGTGTTAAACGACCTGATACATACCTGCTCCAATGCGGAAATATCATCAATAGGGGTCACTGCCAGGGTATAGCTTCTGGCCGCACCCTCCAGTTCCGCATAGGCATGTTCCATACCCACTACCGTCACGCCCGCTTCTCCCGGTTCCTCCGTGAGATTCCTGTAATCCTCATTGGAAAGGCGCGTTGCAGTGGTCTCATAGCTGTTAGGAATCTCAAAAGCCTCTCCCGCAAAGCCTACCTCCGCATCCCCGAAAGCCCTGATGCCGACCTCCGTCACGGATTCAGGCAGCGTAACCTGCTGCAAACCGCAGCCGTTAAAAGCCCGATCCTTGACCTGCTGCACCTGGCTGCCCAGGGTCAGAGCCGTCAGATTGCCGCATTCCTCGAAAGCGCCCTCGCCGATCACCGTCACGCTGTCAGGAATCGTCACGCCCTCCAACTCCGCATGATTCCGGAAAGCCTCCGCCGCGATCACCCGAACGCCGTCGGGAATCACTGCCTGGGCGCCCGTCCCGCGATATGCCACAAGGACGCCGCCGCTGATCAGATAATCTTCCTCACTGCTCTCGTTTCCTTCCACAGCCGCTCCGTCAAGGAAATTCTCAAGCCAGGGGGTGTATGAAAACGCTTTCGGCTCCACCAGGGTAATGCTGTCAGGAAGCGACACCCTGCCAAGGCTGTCACAGTGATAAAAAGCGCCATAAGAAATCACTTTGGTTCCAAGCGGAACCGTAACACCTGTTACGGAACTTCTGGCAAAGGAAAACTGTCCCACTTCCGTTATCCCCATGGGAATCTGAACCTCCCCCAGTCCTCCGTCACGATAATAAGCCTGATCCGCAATAATCCTGTTGTCTATGACGGTATACTTGGATATCCCTTCCGACGCCGCCTGCGCCAGGCTTCCCACAGGTCCGAAAACCTCCCCCGTGGAGGGCAGCCCCTCCAGACTGCTCATAACCTCAGGCAGCTTACTGTCAATAAAAAACACTGCGCGGTTCCCCACGATCTGGGTGCTTCCCAGCACATTTCCGGGAACCGGCGTTGTGGACGGCATATCCTGATTATTGTCAGGAGCAGGAGTAGGCGTAACCGTGCCCTCTCCTGTATGGTCTCCATCAGGATATTCCGGCACATCCTGATACTCCGGCATCTCTTTCTGGCGCTCATAAAATTCCTGCGCAAATTTATCAGCCATGGTGCCCGGCTGGCAGTGGATGGTCAGCCTGTAACAGCCGTCAAAGGCCGACGCATGGATACTCGTCGTCTCCGGCGGGATGCTGACGTCCCTCAGGTTTACGCAATCCGCAAAGGCGGAAACGCCGATGGACAGGATATTGGACGGAATCGTCATCTGCTCCAGTCCGCCGCACCCGGCAAAGGCAAGGTCTCCCACCTCCGTCAGGCCCTTCCCCAGCACCACCGTATCCAGGTTGTCACAGCCCCAGAACGCATAAGACTCTATCCTGCGGACAGAATTTGGCACTACCACCAGTTCCACCCGCGTATTATCCTCAAAGGCGCCCTCACCGATGACCTCCACAGTGTCAGGAATCGACACATTCGTCTCCGTTCCACGATATTTAACAAGTACGCCGCTCTCAATTTTAAAATCGGAAGCAGATGATGATGCCGCATCTGCCTCCGATACAGGGAGCTGCATAATGATCAGCGCTGCTATGATCAGCAGGATTCCGCTTAAACGCTTCCTTTTTCTCATACGCTTTCCCTTTTTTCTGATTACTATTTGCTCTGTTCACAGCATCTTTTAACTTATCAACCCTTTGTTTTGGCTCTCACTTTCACTTTTTGTGGCTTTTTCCTGTCTTTCTGCATAAACATCACAAAGGACAGGCAAGCCAGGCCTATGGACAGGAACCACTTGGGATGGATACCGTCCCCTGTCTTGGGTGTGGAATCCGCGTTCCCGCCCGCGGACAGGTTCGCAGTGTCCACATAGATCACATAAGGCGAGAAATGCTCCGCCGTAAAGGTGATACAGGATACTCCCGAGATCGTGGTAAACTTGGGTGTCAGTTTATCCAGCCTGTCATTGACCACACCCGCCACTCTGTTGTTGCCCGCATAAGTGATCAGGGAATCCGGGAGCGGCAGCGTGATGCTGACGGACAAACCTGTCGTATCCGTGATCTTATTGTTGCCCGTGGAATCATAGAGCGAGATATCCATGGGGAAATACTTAATGTTATCCAGATTTCCGTATTCAGCCATCAAAGCCCGTACTGCAGCTTCGGATGCGGAAGAGCTCTCCGTGATCTTGATCACGAAATTATCCGAGGAGCCGTTTACCGTTGCCGCCACCACGCCGGTGTTGGAAATGCCGTTCTTATCAATAACAACCGTTGTCCCACCGCTGGTGATCGTACCCGTATTGTTAGGCCTCCTGCTGGAACTTGCACTGGAAGTGCTGCCACTTCCGTTGCTGCTTCCCGTCTTTGTCCGATAATGAGCCGTCACGGTAACATTCGCCGCAGGCATGGTAACCACGGTAGCCGATATGCCGGTACTGAGGATCTTGGTCCCCGCGGGATCGATGGTCCAGTTGCTGAACTCCATTCCCTTGGCGGGATCGTTAGCGGAGATGATCGCCTGTTGACCCACTACATAACTGCCGGAACCATGGCCGTTGATGACTGTCAGGGTATAATAATCTCCTGAACCGTTGCCGCTTGTGGTTCCGCTGCCGTTTCCGCCGGAGCCATTCCCATTAGAACCGTTTCCGCCGGAGCCATTCCCGCCGGAGCCATTTCCACCAGAACCGGAACCACCGCTTCCGTCACCTCCGGTTCCGGAGCCATTACCACTTGTAGTACCGCCGGTTGGCAAATATACAGCCCTGAACGTCATATCCTCCGAAACGGTATCCAGATCTTCGAGCGAATAGGTTCCGGGCAGACCGGGGCTCAAACTCTCCCATGCACTGAAAGTATATCCTGCCACGGGAGGCGCCGCAGGAATATAATTAATAGTCCCTCCCACAAGAACCTCGCCGGACCAGATCACTATATTATCCTTATCCAGGAAAGTAACGGTATGCTTATCCGCCGCACCGTACACGGCACGCGCCTCAAGCGGGTTAGTGCTTCCCGAAACTTTCGTATAGCTGGAAACCGGCAGCCATGACCTCTTGAACACCTGACCGTTGATCTCTTTCGGGAGATCATCAAAAGCGCCCTCTTTGAGCAGTCTGTCCACATCCACTGTTTCGCCCGTAGGCACATTCTCCACTGTGTGGACTACGACTTTCTCGCCATTCTCATCCTCATAATAGAAATTGATCGTATAGTAAGCGATCTCATCCGCCTCAATGAACTTCAGGTTCGGATTACTTGTCGATTCCGCAAAGCGCTGCGCAAAGGAACCCACCGGTGCAAAAAAAGTACAATAGTTCGCGTCCCCGCTGGGAACACCGCTAAACGCATCTGACGCTATCATGGTCAGCGCCGAGGGAATGCCGCGCAGATACTCAATGGCGCTGTCTTTAAACGCTTTGTCCTGTATCTCTATCGCCGTATGCGGGAGTATCACAGTGCCTAACTTCCCGGTGTTTTCAAAGGCGCTCCTGGGAACTATCTTCACTGTAGAACCGCTGAAATCCGCCTGTCGTATATTGGTGTCCCGGAAAGCCTCCTCCGCGATCTCCGTTGCATTCGAAAGTACTTTCGGATCGGGCATCTGATAATCCGCCCCGTTCAGGTACTCGATAACCCTGGATACGGTTCCGTCCGACGCCGGGCCAAAGAGCACGCTTTCCTCACAGTAAAAATTAGGGTTGTTATTAAATCTGATATCCGCCAGATTGTTGCACCCGATAAAGGGCACCAGCCCCATCTTGTTCAGCTTCTGGTCAATAAATACATCCTCAAGGTAACTGCAGTCCTGGAAAGCATAGTCGCCAATGGTCTCCGTGCCCGCCCCTATGATGATAGTATCCAGCATCTTGCAGCCGGCAAAACTCTGATCTGCAAGATCTTTCAGGTTTACCGTGAATGTCTTGCCCAGATCCTCCCCGTTAGTGGAGGTCAGACCGCCTGACGAAGCACCGTTCCCACCGGAAACGGAATCGGTGGGAAGATATCCGTAGGTGCGCAGCCACTGATAATCGCCCTCCGCCTCTTTCTCCTTAAACAGCCCGTCCTTGATTGCCACAATCCCTTCAGGCAGCGTGACGCTCAAAGTATTGTCAATGATCTGCTGCTCATATTTGTTCGGGCCTGCATCCAGCTGCAGGTCATACGCAAAATCCTCCCATCGTTTATTGTAGTTCTCAACATACTGCTCCAGTCTCTCCCGTTCCCCGTCTTTCAGCCCCAAAAGCTTATAAAAGGCAACATAGGCAGCCACTTCATAATTCCTGTCCATCGTAAAATATGGATAATTGTCAGCCGTAAATGTTCTGTCTTTTGCTTCCATCAGCTGCTTGATGGTAGGATAATTGGTCAGTGTCGCCGTGCCGTTCACATTCTCCACGGTCAGGTTGCTGGGCCATCCGCTGTAATAAGTAATGTGCGTATCGCTCTGGGTGCCGTTGTTGATGAACACGTCCTTATCCATGGCATACTCGAACGGACCCACGCCGGACTGCACTGCCCCTGTAAAGCTGAGCATCGGTTCATGATCCAGGGTGGAAGTGGAGGTATGGACATGACCGGTCCCGACCTCCTGTGTCAGGAATGCGTTTTCACCGATATTTGCCTTGTCGATCTTAGACGCATCCTCGAAGATCACGGACTTCAGGTTATGGCATCCCCTGAAAGCGTTTGCCCCGATGCTTGTGATCGTAGGGGGAATGACCACACCGCGCAGATCACAGTTGTCCGCGAAGCCGTTTTCTCCGATGGCAGTAATCGACAGGGGGCCAACGATGCCCGGTATTTTCAGATTTTCCAATCCGGAATCAATCTGGACTCTTGTGACATCGCCCACATTACTCTCCCCTTCCCGGCGCGTCACTTCAAAAGTAGCGGTGCGGTAATTGCCGTTGCTGTCCTTGGAAGATTCATCCGGTACCTTCTTCACGAAAACATCCTTGCTATCATTGTTGATATACTTATACGCAAAATACCGATCCACGACCGTATTGCGCAGATCGCAGTTCTGTGCGCCCTCAAAATAGAGATTTGCGTTGCATTCCTGACGGAACTGTTCAAAAGAATAATACGTATCATCCGCAAAATCCATGGTAGGGAAATTCCCTGTAGCATGAATATGCTGCAGGCCGATACAGCGCATAAAAGTACTGATCGGTATCTTCTCCGCATAGGTATCCGGGAAAACCACCTCTTCCAGAGCAGTGCAGCCCGCAAAGGCATAGTATCCAAGGTTCTTCAATGCACCCGTATTGCCGTTGGACAGCAGCTTTATATTGTACAGCCTGCCACAGCTTTCAAAGGCCGAATCTCCAATCTTCTGTACATTGCTGGCATCAAATGTGGTCAACGCAGGACAGTGGCTGAACGCATGATCCCCGATCGCAACCTGGCTGGCTTTAGGGTCTATGGAAAATGCGCTCAGTTCCGGGCACTCCCGGAACGCGGAATTACCGATCTCCCTGATGGTCGCACTGAGTGCGACCGTGTTGATCTTAGTCCCCGCAAACGCGTAATTGCCAATGCCTTCCAGATTGGGCTCGATCGTAACGGAAGCCACACTGGCTCCGGTGAAAATGCCGTGATCCGCCGTCACATCTTTCAACTGGCTCAGGTTGGTGGACCCGATCTCCGCATACTGGTTGGCGATATATACCACCGGTATCTCCTTAATGCGCTGGTTCGTGTCACTGTTGGCCGCGATCCAATCATCCTCGTCGATACCGATCGGAACCCCCGCATCCGTAAACTGTCCCGCAGTATATCCTTTGAGCCCCTTGACATAGTAGAGGGTCTCCGTAGGATTGTTGACGGAATCATATTCCTGCTTTATCCACTGGTCTTTCTGCTTAAAGAAACAGGGCCGATATTCATATATGGGCATGGGCTTCCCATCGCCGTCCGTGACCGTCGCATCCTCGCCGACCTTCTGCTTGTAAAACAAAAGTTCCCCGCTATTTCCGCCGATGGCGCAGGACTGCCCCATGAAACTCGTATAGGCATCAACCGTTCGAGGAATCGTGAGCACATCTCCAACATTGTTCATCTGCATCTGGTCATGATAGCCCACGATAACTGCCTGTGCATTCTGATCTCCTATGAAATCACTCAGCTTCGCCTTGGAGATGACAAACATAAGGTTCAGGTTCTCGCTGGAATATATGTTATCAACAAAACCAGTTGTATCCACCTTGGGGATACTGGTCACGCTCCACGCTGAACCGGTCGGCAGAGTCGTCCCTTTCGGCGCTATGGACACTTTCATGGGATCTGTACTGCCCAGCCCCCCTGTGTGCGGCCTATCTACCGTGACCACAGGCGTATCCGCCGTGTCATCTCCGTCCGCCGCCTGCAGCCCCTCCGTGGGAATTGCCGCCACTGCAAGCGCCGATGCCAGGAACATTGCCCCTAATGTTTTCCTGACCGATCTCTTCAGTCTTCTGTTCTTACCCTTTTTCTTAACAGCCTTCGCCATCTCTTTTACTCCTTTGCGATTTTCTTCGCCCCTGCTACAAACCTGCCATCCTTCCCCTGAATCATAACGCCTGACCACCTTTCACAAGGTGCCCGAAGACAAGGATACTCTATATTGATATCGGCAATTTAGGGTCATCTGATTAGCCCTTGATCCTTAATATCATAAGATTTTAACCTTTCCAGGACTTGTTTTAACTTCTCAGAACCCCATCATACCTCCTATTTTACTATATGTCGAAATTAATTCAAGTACTTTATCTACATATGGGGGAATGTTTTTATTATTTTTTTATAAAATAACGTCCGTTCTACCAATACATCTCCATATTCTTCTGTACCTCTTCGTCGTCCAGTTCATATTTTTCTTTCACCCCGGCTGCCGCAGCCTCATAGGCAATGCCCAGTTCCTTATAGGTAGCTATCAGGATCTGCATTCCCTGTTGTATCCCCTCTTGTATCCCTTGTTGTATCCCTTTCTGCACACCCCTATTTTCCATGTAATCCAACAATTCACACACGCTTCTTCCTCCTTCCTCTT
>JAMPAC010000120.1 GCA_023667395.1 Blautia sp.
AAAACAACTTAGCAATAACTTCCCATCAATTTCCGTGGCACTTGACAGCTATTTACCATCAGCGGAGCCAAGTTTTGCGGGTTTGCGGACTTTTGACTTGAAAAAAAGTGAAAAAAGTTCGTGACAATTACTTGACATCAGCGGGCTACGGGCGGCTGAACATGATAGGCACGTTTGATGCGCTGATCGGGGTGTGAGGGGCTTGGCAATAAGGTTAAAAGATTTTGCGGTACGAAAAGAGGCTGTCATGAATGACAGCCTCACAATTACAAAATTACCAGGATCTCTCCTGCATTTGCAACATCATGCTCACATGGGGCAGAGAGGTTGTCCAATTGTTTTGCATTTTTTTCTGTAAAAAGAAATGGAGAGAACCATGGCGACCGTCCAGCCGATCGGCCATGCGCACCATATGCCCGTTGCAGATTTTGTCAGACCGGATAGAACAAAAGCCAATACTACGCGAAGAATCAAATCCGTAAATGTGGCCGCCATGAATTGGCGCATGGCACTGATCCCCCGAAGTATGCCGTCTGCAGCCAATTTAGCGGACACGATAAAATAAAATGGTGACAATATCCACAAAAACTGTTTTCCGGTCATGAGCGCTTCTACAGAACTTTTCTCCATAAAAAAGAGCAGAAGATATCTTCCGAAGAAGATATAAATAATGCAGAAAGGAATACACAGACACCATACCATTTTAATCCCTGCCCGGAAGCCTTCCTGAATCCGTCCGTACTTATGGGATCCGAGATTTTGCGCGGAGAAATTGGAAATTCCATTGCCGATCGTGGTAAATGATGTGATGACCATATTATTCAGTTTCACTGCCGCAGAATAACCTGCCATGACGGAAGCGCCGAACCCATTGATGACACTTTGGATCAGGATATTGCCAACGGAAATAAAACTCTGCTGCAGAATGCTTGGAACAGCTATTACTGCAATCTTTTTCATAAGTTCCCTGTCAAATAATTTTGGTCTGTCCGTCACCTGGATGTTTTTCAGTCTTATCCATACAGCCCGCACAGCCAGAATGCAGCTGACTCCCTGACATAAAAAAGTTGCCCATGCAACGCCGGAAACGCCCATGTGAAATGCTTTCACAAACAGAATATCCACTGCGATATTTGATGTGGAGGATACCGCAAGGAAATAAAACGGCGTCCTGGAATCGCCTAATGCAGAGAAGATCCCGGTTGCAATATTGTAAAAAAATACAAACGGAAGTCCCCAGATATAAATATCCAGATACAGCTTCGAGTCGGAGAATACCTCGTCCGGCGTCCTGATCAAATGAAGCAGCGAGCCGCAGCCCAAAGTACCTGCAGCCATCAGGAGCAGGCAGAGAAAGGCGCTGAAAATACAGGCTGTAGACACTGCGGATTTTAATCTGGTGTATTCTTTTGCGCCAAATAATTGCGAAACGATAACGGAACAGCCCATGTTGCATCCAAACGCGAACGCAATAAAGATCAGGGTGATCTCATAGCTGTTTCCAACAGCCGCAAGCGCATTTTCTCCGATAAATTTGCCTGCGACCAGACTGTCAGCTATATTGTAGAGCTGCTGGAAAATAATGCTGCCAAACAGGGGCAGGCAGAATTTCCATAATACTGTCTGGGGATTTCCCACTGTCAGATCTTTGTTCATGGAACCATATCCTTTCTAAAATTTAATTCATTTCTTTTCAGGAATGTATTATAATACATTTCATAAAATATGAAAAATGTATAGAATGTATGGGAGAAATACAAAAATTATATGAATGTAAATTTTGAATACTATAAGATTTTTTATTTCGTAGCAAAATACGGAAGTATAACAAAAGCAGCCACCGCATTAGGGAGCAACCAGCCGAATGTAACACGGGTCATAAAACTATTGGAATCACAGTTAAACTGTCGGCTGTTTATTCGTGGGGCAAGAGGAATCCGGATGACAGAGGAAGGGGAAATACTTTATTCCCATGTGGAAGTGGCATACAGCCACCTGCTGAATGCACAGGAGGAAATATGCGGGCAGGACTTGCAGCGGCGTGGCACTGTGACGGTCGGTGCAACGGAAACGGCCCTGCATCTGTTTCTGCTGAACTTTCTGCATGATTTTAAGATGGAATATCCTGCGGTCAGGATTAAAATTTATAATCAGTCAACACCGGAAACGATAAAACAGCTTGTGAATGGCAGATATGATTTTGCAGTGGTTACGACACCTTTTGAAACGCCGGAATCGTTTTCTTCTGTAAAGATACTGGACTTTGATGAAATTCTGGCAGGCGGAACACAATATGGAGATTTGTCTAATGTACCCTTGGGACCTGGGGACATCTGCAAATATCCGCTGATCGGACTGGGCAGGGAAAGCGCAACCTACCGTTTTTATAAGGAACTTTTCATAACGCAGGGAATCGATCTTGAACCTGATATGGAAGTGGCCACATCTGACCTTATGCTGCCATTGATCGAAAAAAATCTGGGGATTGGCTTTGTGCCGGAAAAGCTGGCAAAACCGCTGTTGGAGGAAAAGAAGCTGGTGCAGATACCTCTTGATTGTGATATCCCAAGCCGTTCCATACAGATCATTTCAGATAAGGGGCGTGGGAGGAGCCTTGCGGCAGACACCTTTTACAAATTTATAAGGAACAATTCCATACAATCCCGACAATAGAAAGAAAATAAATATTTCAGATGGTGAAATATTGCTTTTCATATTTCAATGGCTGTGTTATAATAAGCACGCAAAACCTACTAAAATGATAGAATTTATAAACAAACCAGATATGACTTTATATAGACCCTGGTGGACAGGCAGGGTGAGGCAGTTATCTGCGGTTAAAAAAGGGAATGATCTGTTCCGGATATTTTTTGGAAATATTCTGCCGGGCAGAGATATCCTTAAGTGCAATAAATCCTTCGTTGTAGCGCTGCGCCAGGTCTATCATCATGCGGAAAGCGTACCTTCCGCGAGTGGAAATCTTCAAAATGATCACCTCCAAAGTTCAATCATATGCGGTCTGATATCTTAAAACATATCTTATCACAGGAAAGGTAGGTAATCACGAAAAAGGAGCGACCTTAACAGGGATGTCCCCGTGTTTTGGGTGCAAAGAAAGGGAGGAAAAACAATGGATTACGGATTTGCAACAAAATGTATTTATGGAAACGGCAAGGATTATGACAGGGATAAAACGGGAGCCATCAGCTTTCCCATTTATCAGACAGCCACCTATGCCCATCCGGAAGTGGGACAGAGCACGGGATTTGATTACAGCAGGCTGCAGAATCCCACGAGGCAGCAGGCGGAGAAAATAGTGGCTTCCCTTGAGGGCGGGATCGATGCGTTGGCATTTTCCACCGGAATGGCGGCGATCACTGCGATGATGGAACTGTTTCAGCCGGGGGATCATCTGATCACGGATGCGGATCTGTACGGTGGCAGCATCCGCCTGTTCGACAATGTGAATAAAAAGAACGGTATCTTATTCAGTCATATAGACTGTTCCACGGAGAATGTGGAGGACTACATACAGGAAAATACCAGGGCAATCTTCATCGAAACGCCCACAAATCCCATGATGAATGTGGTGGATATCCGCAAGGTTTCGAAAATCGCGAAGGAGCACGGCTTTCTCCTGATCGTGGACAATACCTTTATGTCGCCCTATTTCCAGAGGCCCTTTGAACTTGGCGCGGATATCATCATCCACAGCGGGACAAAGTTCCTGGGCGGTCACAATGATACGCTTGCTGGCTTTATAGTGACAAATTCACAGGAAATCGCGGATAAACTCCGGTTCCTCATCAAAACGGTAGGCTCCGGGCTGTCTCCCTTTGACAGCTGGCTGATCATCCGGGGAATCAAGACACTGCCGATCCGCATGGAGAAAGCCCAGGAGAATGCAAAGGCCCTGGCGGGATATCTTCTGGACGAGCCAAGGGTAAAAAAGGTCTATTATCCGGGGATACCGGGCAGCAAAGGGTATGAGGTATGTAAAAGCCAGGCAAGCGGGTTTGGCAGTATGCTGACTTTTGAAGTGGAAAGCAGGGAACTGGCGATCCATATCCTGAAATCCACAAAGCTGATCCCTTTTGCGGAGAGCCTGGGCGGAACAGAGACGCTCCTGACCTATCCCACAACACAGACCCATGCGGATGTGCCGGAAGAAGTACGGATAAAGAACGGACTTACGGATCGGATACTGCGGCTTTCCGCAGGAATTGAAGACAAGGATGATCTGATCGCGGATCTAAAGCAGGCGATGGAATCGTTTGGATAAGCGACAGATATCAAATAATCGGGGAGGCGATCGCAGCATGAAAAGATATACAGCAGCAATCTTAAGTTTGTTTTTGTCGCTTGCCGTTTCGGCTTGCGGGAATGAGGCAGAAAAAGGAGAAAACAGCGGTACCGTGCAGGATGTGGAAGCGTTCCATACGGACAGCAGCCCGGAAAAAGATACGGAATCGGAACTGGGGACAGAAACGGAGCCGGAATCAGCCGGAATGGAAGAAACGGAGGATGATGCAGTGAATGCGAATGAAATTTATATAAAAATAGGCGAAGCCACATTGACGGCAGTGTTGGAGGAGAATGAATCCGCAGAAGCCCTGAAGGAACTTCTGGCGGATGGGTCGCTGACCATATCGGCTTCCAACTATGGCGGATTTGAAAAAGTGTGTTCCCTTGGAACGGAACTTCCGAGAAATGACAGCCAGACAACCACCCATGCAGGGGATATCTGCCTGTATAATGGGAGCCAGATCGTTATTTTTTATGGTTCCAATTCATGGGCATATACGAGGCTTGGCAAAATATCGGATGCGGATGGAGCAGAACTGGAAAAAGTTCTTGGCGGGAAAGAAACTGAGATCACGCTTTCACTTGAGGCCTGGTGAGCCCATATTGACCGACCACTTTGCCAGTTCCGACAGGATTGGCAGCAGATCCTTTGTCAGGTCTGTTGTTTCGTACTCCACCCGGGCAGGGATTTCCATATATTCGGTACGTTTTATAAGCCCGTTGTCTTCCAGTTCTTTCAGGGATTTGGCCAGCATGGTATTGGAAATTCCTCTAATTTTCCGTTTTAGTTCATTGTAACGCGTGGCCCCGCTGGCGCTCAGGGAACACAGGATAGAGAGTTTCCATTTTCCGCCAAGGGCGTCTGACACTCTTTGCAGCGGGCATGTTTCCGTACAGGGGCAGGTATGGCTGACTGTCATGGGTATTTTCTCCTTCAACTCAGTTTTTTCTTACTTACTCATAAATAACTTGGTAATTGACACCTGATAAGTGTACCAATATAATTATATACAGTACGGAAATAAGAGTAAAGCATTTTTTTGGAGCATGCAGAAAGAGGTGCGTTTATGAATGTGGCAGTGAGATATTACACAAGGTCAGGAAACACAAAGAAACTTGCCGAAGCAGTTGCGGATGCGGTTGGCGTGAAGGCAGAGACAACTGAGAACACGCTTACGGAGGATGTGGATATCCTTTTCCTGTGCAGTTCGGTCTATGCTTATGGTGTAGACGAAAGCGTCAGGAAATTTATTTCAGGCATTCATGTAAGGGTTGGGAAAGTTGTCAATGTCAGTACGGCTGCATTGGTAAAATCTACTTATAAGCAGGTGGGAAAACTGCTGAAAGAGAAAGGGATCCCGCAGGCGGAAGAAGAATTTTACTGTAAGGGTTCTTTCGGACCGATGCATAAGGGAAAACCGGATGAAAACGACTGTAAAAATGCCGCTGCGTTTGCAAGGAAAATCGTGGGAAAGAAGGGAATGTGATCATGCAGGCAATCATGGAAACATTGTTCGATATCGTATATCTGTCCCTGGTCATCACGGTCGGAATCAGGATGATGCGTAGGAGCCGCAGAGAAAAACAGTATTTTCTGTTCGGGATGATGGCGGTCATTCTTGGCACGGGCGACGCATTCCATCTTCTTCCCCGCGCTTACGCATTATGCACCACAGGGCTGGAACATTTTACGGCGGCTCTTGGCATAGGCAAGCTGGTCACTTCGATTACCATGACGATATTTTACGTGCTGCTCTATTATATATGGCGGATCCGCTATCATGTGCAGGGCGGAAATATCCTGACTGCCTGTGTCTGCCTGCTGGCAGCAGCAAGGATTATCCTGTGCCTTTTCCCGCAGAACGGATGGACATCCGCAGATGCGCCGCTGGCATGGGGAATTTACAGAAATATCCCGTTTGCGGCGCTGGGACTGCTTATCATTGTCCTCTTTTTCAAAAAGGCATCTGAAACAAACGACAGGGGATTCCGGTTCTTGTGGCTGGCGATCGTGCTGAGTTTTGGATTCTATATCCCGGTAGTGCTTTTTGCGGATGCGGTTCCCATGATCGGGATGCTTATGATCCCTAAGACCTGCGCTTATGTGTGGATGGTGCTGATGGGATATTATGATATGAAAAGGAGGGCACTCTCCAATGGATGAAAATTTCGATATTCAGGCATATATGACGCGGGGGGTAGAGCGGATTGTGGCCGATTCCCTGAAAGCGACATTAAGGGATCCGCGGGAAAGCGCGTTTATGGTGAAGTTTGCGGCGGCAAGCAGGAAAGCCTCAAAGATACGGGCGGAAGAAGAGAAAA
>JAMPAC010000121.1 GCA_023667395.1 Blautia sp.
GGAGGAAGAATGGCCATGCCACCACATACCCACGGCAATCCTTGCGGACAGGGGAGAAATGGAGAGCAGGTCTGCTGACGGCCTGGTCCAGATGCTTGGCATCCGCATCGAAAATGCCCCGCCATACAGGGCAGACCTGAAAGGGATCATCGAGCAGCATTTCCGCACAATCAATACGGACGCGACACCGTTCCTGCCAGGGAAAGTGCTCCCGGACATGAGCAAGCGGGGAGGGCACGATTACCGGCTTGATGCAAAGCTGGACATCCGGCAGTTCACGGAAATCGTCATCCGCTGCGTGCTGTATTACAATAACAGCCATTACATGGATTATTTTGAAAAAAGCGAGCAGATGATGCAGGTGGGCGTCGGTGCAGTCCCCCTGGAGCTTTGGAATTTTGGGATCCGGCATTGCTCGGGCAGCCTCAGGAGCGTCCCGCAGGATACTGTCCGCATGGCACTTATGCCAGCTGGCAGCGCAAGCGTGACGGAAAGGGGGATCCGGTTCAAAGGGCTGTTCTATTCGAGCGACGAGGCACTCCGGGGGCTCTGGTTTGAAAGAGCGAGGGCGAAAGGGGCATACAAAGTAAAAGTGCGCTATGACCCCCGCGACATGGGCGCCATCCTGGTGGAAGACCCGAAAAGCAGGGACATGCTCCGGTGCGGGCTTGTGGACTGGGAATCGAAATACGCAGGGAAACAGCTTGGCGAAGTCAGCTACGAGCAGGAAAAGGAAAAGTCTGAAAAGAAAAGGAACAAAGTCAGGGAAACAGAAGCAAAGGTAAACTTAGGGAAACAGATAGAGGACATCGTGGGCGCTGCCGAGTCAATGGCAGGAACCGATAAGGCAGCGCCAAAGTCGGAACGGATCGGAAACATCCGCAGCAACCGCAGGAACGAGCGGGAAGAGATCCGCAAACAGGAGTCCTTTGTCAAAGAAGCCCCAGGCAATGGCAGCATGGGAACTGCAGCGGCAGCAAAACAGCCGGAGGTGTCCCCGGTCATGCGGATGATACGGCAACAGGTGGAGGATGAGATCAGTGACGATGCCTTGTTCGGTGAAAGCAGAATACAGGGAGCAGGTAATCCCGGAATACCAGGGGAACCCCCTGATTGAGGCACTGCCAGAAATCTGGCCCACAGACCAGGTGATCGGGATGCTCTCTGACAAGGCGGCTTACAACAGCGGCGAGCGGAAGCTGGACATGCAGTACAGGCTCCACTGCATACACAGGCTGTTCCGGTATTTCCAGCCGCTTGAGCAGCATATCGACATTGAGCAGCGGGTCTCCAGGAGCATCCGGCAGGGGTACCTTGGCAGGAACCCGCTCATGCCGGAGTATGCCAGGGGCATGGCCGAGGGGTTCGCGGTCATGAAGGACAAGGGCAGCTACCGCATGGCCCAGGGGATGAGGACGGCAGCGTCAGGCTTTACCATCATCGGCGTGTCCGGGGTAGGGAAAAGCACGGCGGTGGAAAGGATACTGTCGCTGTACCCGCAGAGGGTCATCCATGCCAGGTACAAAGATGTGCCGCTTGCGCTGACGCAGCTTGTATGGCTGAAGCTTGACTGCCCGCATGACGGCTCGCTGAAGCAGCTCTGCTACCAGTTCTTTTACGCGCTAGACGTGGCGGCAGGGACAGACTATTTCCAGCAGTACACCAAAGGGCGGTATTCGCTGGACATGCTCCTGATCATCATGACCCAGCTTGTGCGCCAGTTCCAGATCGGCATACTTGTGATTGACGAGATCCAGCACCTGAGCGAGGCAAAAGGGGGCGGGTCGGACAAGATGCTGAACTTCTTCGTGACGCTTGTCAACACCATCGGCATCCCCGTCGTCATGATTGGGACCATGAAGGCCATGTCAATCCTGCAGGGCGAGTTCAGGCAGGCAAGGCGGGGGAGCGGCCAGGGGGACCTGCTCTGGGACAGGATGGGGAACGACGTCGCATGGAATGTCTTCGTGAAATCAATGTGGCGGTACCAGTGGACAGGGAAAAACGTTGCCTATACGGACGGGCTGGCCAATGCGCTGTACGACGAGAGCCAGGGCATCATCGACATTGCCGTGAAGCTGTATGCCATCGTGCAGATTGACGCGATAACGAACGGGATGGAGCAGTTCTCTGCCACGGACATCCACAGGGCCGCAGAAAAGAAGCTCGGCCTTGTGAAGCCGATGCTGGATGCCCTCCGGAGCGGGGACAGGAAAAAAATCCTGCAATATGATGACATAGCCCCAGTGAGCATCGAGGACTACCTGTCCGCATATAAAGCCGTGAAAGCGGAGGTCCAGGAGAAGACGGCGGAACAGAAGCTGACAGTGCTTGAGCAGACAGCCATAAAGCTGATGGAAGTCGAAGTGGACCCGGCTGCGGCGCGGAGGCTTGCAGGGAAAGCCCTCGCCTCCCACAAAAACCCGGTCAGCGTCGGGGAGGCATTCAAGGAAGCGTACAGGCTGTACATTGCAGAAGACACGGCCGTGCCTGCAGGGGAGGCGGCGGGGGACCTCCGCAATAATGACGGCTATGGCGGGTTCATGCAGGGCGGCGCCGTTGACGGGATGGAGTGGTAAGGATGCAGAGGCTCAGCTTTTTCCCGACACCCTACCCAGACGAATGCTTTTACAGCATTTTCTGCCGTTATTATGTGCGGAGCGGGATCAGCTCTTCCGAAGCGGCGACCCGGAAATTTTTCAGGGGAGACAGGTCGCTGCTTGTGTCAACGGTCTATTTCCCCAGGAAGCTTGAATTATTGGATTACTGGGTTGACCCGGACAGCGGCATCACCGGAGGGGATTTAATATGCGGCCATACCTCGTACCCTTACCATTCCGTCTCCCATGTGGACGAACTGTACCGGCAGATGGAGGAGGCCATCAGGGACGGCGTGCCGGAAGCTGGCATTGACAGGACCGTGCGCAGGATGATGAGCAAAAGCAAGTATGCCTCCGCAGGGCAGTACCTGCGCTACTGCCCTGCCTGCGCCAGGGAGGACTTCCGCAGGTATGGCGAGGCTTACTGGCACAGGCTGCCACAGCTGCCGGGGGTCGCATGCTGCCCGGAACATGGCTGCCGGATCAGGGACAGCGATGCGCCTTTTGAGGAGATGAGGGTCAGGATATACCCGGCATCGTATGTGCTCCGCAACGTGGAAGACAGCCCGGAGGGCCCGCTGCGTTACGGGGAGGACTACCTTTTCGTTGCCAGGGAGACGGCCTGGCTCCTTGAGCATGGCAGGGAGTTCGGGGGGCATAGGGGCATCAGCCGCAAATACAGGGCATGCATGGTGGAACGCGGCTATGCAGACTTCCGGGGGACAATCTGTGACAGGGCGGCGTTCGTGGATGACTTCAGGAAAAAGTATTCGGATGGCTTCATCTCCGAGATCCTCCCTTATGGCGGGAACCCGCTGTATTGGCTGCGGTACTTACAGGAAAGCATCGGCTTCAACCTCAGGCCGCTGCACCATATCCTGCTCATGGGGTTCTTTGCAGGGTCGGCAAGGGAATTCATGTGCATGGAAGTGGAGCCGCTGCAGCCATATGGGAGCGGGCCCTGGCCATGTGCCAACAGCCTATGCGCCCATTACAAGGAGGAAGTTGCTGAGCGGACGGACATTCAGAAAATGGGGAGTGAAATATGGGCATGGTTTGAGTGCCCGCATTGCGGGATGAAGTACCGCAGGACAAAGCATAGGCAGCCATTTGAAAAATACCTGCAGGAGCCATGCATTTCTGACAGGGGGTTCCTGTATAGGCAGAAGCTGGAGGAATGCCTCTCGGACAAAGGGATGACAGTCAAGGCGATATCGGAAAGGCTTGGCACGGATGCCCGGACGGTAGTGGAATATGCCAGGAAAAACGGCATCGATTTAGGCGGGAGCCGTAAAAGGAGGCGGCATTACAAGGATGACAATGCCCGCAGGGAAAGGACTGAATTTTACCGCATGCGCATAATGGAGGAGCTGCAGGAAAGGCAGGTGCTTTCCTGCAAGGACCTGAAGGGATGCATCCCGGGGGCCTATGAGTGGATGATCGAGGAGGACGCTGAGTGGCTGCACAGCAAGCTGACCCATGAATATGACAAGCCGAGGTGGCAGGAATGGGGCGAGGCGGCGCTCATAGAGCTGAAGGCGGCATATGCTGAAATCCAGGCTTCCGGGGACCATAGGAAGCGCGTCAATATCAGCTGGCTGGCAAAGGTGGCAGGGCTGAACAGGGATGAAATCTATGGCAGGCTGCCGCACCTTCCGGAGATGCAGGAGTTTCTGGGCGAGGCATGCGAAACCCAGGAGGAATGGATCCGGCGGCGGTACACGGAGGTCGCGCTTGAGAAGAAAAAGGCCGGCGGGAAGGAGTTCACTTATAATGACGTAAAAAGGAAGGTGCAGATCCGGAGGGGATCCTATGACAGAAACAGGCTGCTTATTGAGGAGCTGATTGCTGAGCTGAATGCCACCTTATTTATGGATTGAGCTTGGCGTTAGGATGGAGGGCATATGAGAACACCAGATATTTTAATTTCGTCCATTGTCCCAGAGAAAGGGGAAAGAATAGATGACTTTGATAAACATTCACCATATCTTGTGAAGGTTACTGCAGCAACTGACCTGGCAGGGAAACTTTTTGAATATGCGAACAACTTCTATGAGGCAGCACATGTCATTACAGAATTCATACTATATTCAGAACATCCTGATATCGGAAAACTGGATACATGTTTCTTTGCGATTGCTTTTCTATATCGGCACTGCATGGAATTAGGGTTGAAGGCGGTCGGGTTCCAATATATCGAGCCTAAAGCTGAGCGCATTAAATTTGTAAAGGGTACCCGCCATAATTTATATGAAGTATTGCGTGCAGTAAAAGAAACAAGCAAGCCGGCGCGGCCTGCGAATGAAATGGAATGGCTGGAAAAATACTTTCAGGACCTGTCCCTGACAGACAGGGAATCAGATTCCTTCAGGTATCCGTTCCATATAGTATGGGAACCTGGCGAATGGGGAAGGGATGAATTCTCATTAAAGAGGGTATTTGAGGAGCAGACCCACATTGATTTGCTTAAATTTGCAAATAAATTTGAAGCGGCACATGAGATTTTGGAAAAATGGTATTTAAAAGGAGCGGGAGGTGCGTCAGAATGGGTAGATTTAAAGCCAGTTTTTATTGAGGAAGGGGGATACTATTATGCCCAATCTGTTGTCGGGTACCAAGACAGAAGATTGGATTTTTACCCTTATACAAGAGCTTATCTGGAAACTGCTAATTATTTAAAGTGGTATATGCTGGACAGGCTCAACTCCGGGGATAATGATTGCAAGAACCGACTATTTTTCCCGATGTGCTATCTGTACAGGAACTGCGTAGAACTTGGGCTGAAAAGTATTTGGTTTGAAGAGGTGGGGGAAGATTTCCAAACCAAATGTAAACTGATGTTAGATAAAAAACATAGTGTTGAGGGGATATGGAATATACTTAAACCATATGTTTTAGAATATGTAGGAAGAGCAGAGGAGCCGGAATATATAGATGTCATTGAAGACTACTGCAAGCAAGTCCAAAAAATGGATAGCGATGCAAATAAGTTCAGGTACCCGATGGCGAATACAATGCAAGTGTACTTCCCGCAAAATAAAAGGTATGATTTTATTCAGGTGGGGGATTTTTTTGAGGCGTTAATTAATGTCTTTGATTGGATAGATAGCAACTTGAGTTCTAGAAACGAGATAAAAGCAGAAATGGAGGCAGAATACCAAGCGGAGATGATGGCAGAGCAGGCGTACTATTGTTAGTAATACATTTATATTGATTTGAGGAGGAAGCGAGAATGCACCAAGAAGGGCTGAGGGTTTTATTAGAAAGGTTAAGGCAATCATTTAATGGGATTTGCGATACAGAGCAGGTCAAGAAAATAGACGCTTCATTGAATGAGTTCAGTGAAAGTGTACAAAAAGTGACAGGGAATCTTTCCCTTAATCTTTTTACGGAGGAAATGGAAAATTACCTTGCTGAAATGAAAAATAGTGAAAAACTGTCACAATCTGATTTTGAGGCAAAATACTCTTATGAGATAAATATATGCAGGCAGTTAGGGAATGCGGGCTGGGTCATTTCTGAACATTCGAATCCGCGAGAGGTCAAAGAATGGTATGACATCCTGTGTGCTGGGGAATGCGGAAAGATAGTTGCTTATTTTGAAGATGAAAATGCCTGTGTCATGGCAGACATTATTCAGGGGTTGGAACAGAAATATGACCAAAGACCTGCACAAAGGTACTTTTCCAAGGCAAAACAGTTTTTTGAGCAAGAAGATTATATGACATCAGCAATGTATTTGGTAGCACTTTTAGAAGCAAGGACAAATAAGCTGATGGCTTTTCCGAAAAACACCAGTTATAGTGCCAAGTATTCAGCAAAAGGGTTTGAAAGCCATTTACAGAAAGAATTCGGCAAAGCAGGTGATTTCTTCACAAAAAGGTTTTTATTTTTAGATATGTATCCTTCGATTATTGAATTTCTGAACCGTTTATTTTCCAAGCGCGGGGTCAAAACCACCGCCTTTAGGCGGTACGGCTTGAGC
>JAMPAC010000122.1 GCA_023667395.1 Blautia sp.
GCTCGGACAGCCTGACCGGCGTTTTAAATGCGCTGGAGGAGTTTGAAGGCCTGGATACCTTTTCCGAAAAGATGGATGATGCGGTCAAGGCGCTGGACAGGCTGGACTGGAAGGTGTCGATAGGACTTGAACTGACGGAGGGGGAGGCGGAGGAATACCAGAAGGCCATAGAAGATTTCGTGTCAAACGCGCAGGAATATGCACTGCAGGCACGGTATTCCGTTTCCCTGTCCATGGATCTTTCCTTCAGCGAGGATGACCTGGAACGGAGCAACCTGGTGGCCAAGGTGGATCAGTTCTATGCCGACAAATACCAGGAACTGGCCGCCCTGGGCGCGGATCTCAGGGATGCTGTCACGGACGCGTTCAATGACGGACTGCTGGAACCTGATGAGATTACCACCATTGCAAGGATCCAGAAGGACATGGCGGAGATAGAAAAAAGCCTTGCGGTAGGGGACTTCCAGGCGACACTGGCCATGCTGGAGATGGATTATTCCGGGAAGGAACTGACCCCGGAAACGGTCCTGGAACTGATGGGGGAACTTGATGAGAATGGAGAGGCCGCGATAGAGGCCTACAGGAAACAATATGCAAAGAACTACAGCGCAATCACGGCATCCTATGATGGGGGCGCCCTGACAGAGGATGAATACCATGCCCTGTTGCAGGATGCAGAGGACGATCTTGCGATGGGAACCGCGGACACCCTCATGCGGAACATGCAGTTCCTGCAGAATACGATCAACAGTACATACGGGGACGAGATAGGGCAGTACCAGGAAGCCGTGGAACAGGCGCTGGAAAAATGGAGCGATCCCACATATGACTGGGACTGGGAAAACACCCCATGGGCCATGATCGGCGGCGTGATGGAAGACATAGCGGGGAGCGGTCCTGATGAGGCATCGAAAAAGGCCGTGGCGGAACTGCTGGCGCCCATGGAGGGCTCCATTGACGAGATGAATCTGCTGATGGACCAGCTGGGGGACAGCATGTCCCCGGAGATGAGACAGGAAATGGCTGGGATGATTGCATACTTTGACCAGGTGAAGGCGATGACGGTCTATCGCGGGGCGCTTGGGTATGGCGGGGATACGGAGGGCCTGGTAAATGATATCCTGAACAGGGCCGGGGGTCCTGGCAATGATACCGCCATTTCGGAAGCAGCGAACCGCTACCTGGACACCTTGTCCGGTGACCTGGCAGGACACACGGCAACTGCGGTGGAGGCAAGCCTGGAGGCTGCAAAAACGGAGACCGTGGGGCCCGTGATCGATGGGATGTATGCGTACTCGCAGGAGTACCTGGACCAGGTATTTGCCGGAGGACTGCATGCGACCACGGAATTTGGGCTGGAAGTGCACCCGAGTTACGTAGGTTCCAATGGGACCGGGATCATGAGCAATGCTGCAGGAGGCATTTACAGCAGGCCGATCCTCACGACCTTTGCGGAGGAGGGGCCGGAGGCGGCGGTACCGCTTGACGGGTCGGAAAGGGCAAAGAGCATCTGGGCAAGGGCAGGGCAGATCCTTGGCACGCTCCCCCAGGGGAACAGGGACCAGGCGCTCCTGGCAGGGATGAGCGCAGGCATGCAGGAGGGCAGGACGGGGGGAAGCATACAGGTGTCATACCACCCGACGGTCACGATACAGGGCAGCGCATCAAAGGATGATGTGCATGGCGCCCTTGCCCTGACCCTGGAGGACCTGCGTGAAATGCTTGTTGAGATCCAAAGGGTGGACGGGATGGTCTCGTTCGTATAGGAGGGCACATGGGCGGATATTATTACACCACGAAACAGGGCGACATGTGGGACTACATAGCATGGATGGTATATGGAGATGAAACGATGATGGAAAGACTGCTCAATGCGGAGGAGAACAGGGAGATCATGGATATATATATCTTCTCGGCTGGAGTAAAAGTATGGTGCCCGGAAGTGACCGGACAGACGGCATCAAATGACCTGGCGCCATGGAGGGAGGGCTGATCATGGATACGATGCGCTCAAGGCTGATCCTGGAGTACAACGGGGTGGACGTGACGGATGCGATAGCCGGCTCCTGCGAGTCCTTCACATGGAAGGATAATGCATCCGGGGAAGCCGATACCCTGACCATGACCCTGGATGATACCAGCGGGAAGTGGATGGACGGCTTCCATCCGTCAGATGATGATACTTTCCGGGCATGGATACAGATGCAGGAATGGGCGGCGGACTATAAGCAGGGGAAACTGTATTGCGGCTGTTTCATGATAGGCTCGCTCAAATATGGCGGATTCCCGGAGACATTGCAGTTATCCGGCATATCCACCCCGATAGACAGCAATTTCAATGTAAAGCAAAAGAGCAGGACCTGGAGCAGGACGACACTGCGGACGATGATGGGCGATATTGCGGGAAATGCGGGGATCGAGCTTGTATTCGACGCGGAGGACGTCAGCATCGGCTCGGCCAACCAGACCGGAAGGACAGACCTTGCATTTGCTTCTTCAATATGCAGTGAATATGGGCTGTCCGTAAAGCTGTATAATAAAAAAATGGTGGTATATGACCAGAATGTGTATGAGCGCAAGGCGGCAAGGTATGATATCACGCACGGACAGCTGGGGGAAAGTGGAGCATACACCATCACGGAACAGGCGGCAAACCTGTATGACAGTGTGAAGATCCAATACACCGATGGCAGGTCCGGGGGTACGCTGACGTATGCGTATACGATCCCCGGGAAAGCTGGCAGCCGCCAGATGGTCGTCACGACAAAGGCGGATTCCTATGCGGACGCCGAAAAAAAGGCAAAAGCTGCGCTCAGGGAGAATGTAAGGAACAGCAGGCAGGTCACGATCAAGATGATGGGCAGCGCCAAGTATATGGCTGCGGATTGCTTTAACTTATCCGGGTTCGGGAAACTGGACGGAAAATATTTCATCGACAGCGTGACGCATCAGAAATCCGGAGGGAAATATACGGTTTCCATTGCGGCGCATCAGGCCGTGACGGATTTCTAGGAGATTAATGCTATTTCCTTATTGACTTTTTGGTAATCAATAATTATAATGAATTTGTGGTAATCAAAAAGTGAGGTGAAAATATGTCGCCACGCACAGGCAGACCTAAAAGCGATAATCCTAAAGGAAAACAATTAGGTGTTCGGCTTGACAAGGAAGAATTGAAAAAACTAGACATAGTTGCTGAACATTATAACGAGACAAGAGTTTCAAGTATTCGCAGAGGGATTGAAAGGCTTTATTCAGAAATAAAGAAATAGGAGCAATCGCTACCCTACCAAGACAGACGATTACTCCAAGGTTGAGGTTTCCCTCTGTGAAATAGTATATCACATTGGGGAATCTCTTTCAAGCACAATATGAAGGAGGTTTTATTTTATGACAGAACTTGAACAAACCCTTGACAGTCGAGAAGTAGCGGAAATGGTGGAAAAGGCACATTCAGAGTTGCTCAAAGATATGCGCCGATATACGAGCCAATTTAACGAGGGGAAAATTCCCTTCGTTGAATTTTTCACAGAAAGTACCTATATTGACGCTAAAGGGCAGACAAGACCTTGCTACCGTATCACAAAGAAAGGCTGTGAATTTATCGCCCACAAACTGACAGGAATAAAAGGAACAATTTTTACAGCCCGTTACATCAACCGTTTTCACGAAATGCAGGACATTCTCTCTAAACAGGAGAGCGAACAGTTACCGTGGTTTATTCGTAGATTCAGAGGGAAATATATCATGCTGTTTCGTGACTTCAAATCACTAACTGACGTTGAAATCGGTGGAAACTATACCGCATGGGAAAGAGCAGACCGATTACAGGGTGGTCTTGATTATGACGCTTGGGCATGGTATACAACGGTCAACAGGGAGGAATTTGAGAAAGAATATGGTTTTGACTATGGTGACGATAACTGCATGTGGTATCTTTATCCATGTGGTATTAGAAAGGCATTTGAGATATACAGACGGGAAAGCGGTAGAAAAATAAACCAAGGAGTCTACGACATGATTTCGGACGGATTAAAGGCTATTGAGCCGTCTGAGAAAGAACTAGCAGTAAAGAACCCAGAGCATATTGAAATCGGCAGAGAGTACGGAAAGTTTCCAGTCCAGATTAAGATTATTGTGGGAAAATGAAAAGCTTTGTTAAAAATTCAAATTCAGAAAACTACTGTCAATAAATGGCAGTAGTTTTTTATTATAGGGAAGGAGGCAGCATGGCATCTTTATTTTATGGAAAAATATCGGCAATAAATTATGGGTCAGGCACGGCCGGGGTAACACTGGCTGACAGGGAAAACCAGGTGATTCAGGATGTGCCTTTCCTGTCCGCGTTCTATGAGATGCCGAATCCGGGAGATACCGTGGCGGTATTGTTCGAGGAGATAGGTGGCCAGATCGGGAAAGGGGTCATACTGGGGAAGATATTCCTAAGCGGCGCCCCTCCCGGGGAAAGCGGCAAGGGTATTTTTTATAAGCAATTTACAGACGGGGCAAGCATCAAGTACAGTCCGGATTCGCAGGAACTGGAGGTAAAGGCCGGAAAGCTTGTGGTTGACGAGCTGCTGTATACAACTTTGACGCAGAGGTGATGGGATGGCAAATGTGGGAAGTTTCGGGGATGTGGATTTCCTGTGTACATCCGTCAACGGGAGGAATCAAATACTTTCGTTCCATGATCTGACACGCAGCGCCACGGCGTCCTTTGCGGAACATGGGAGGAATGGCGGGAAGGCATACCTGGAATTCAGTGGGGACGGGCTGGATGAACTGGCGCTGACCATAGAGGCGGATGCCCGGTATGGGATCAGACCGTTGGAGGTGCAGGAAAAATTATTCGCAAAGAAATCGGCAGGGCAGGCGGAATACTTTGTCATGGGCGGGAAGCAGGTGGGGGACAACCCTTATGTGATCACAGGCATATCCGGGGAATTCAAGGTATTGTATGTGGACGGAAGCCCGATAAGGATATCTTTCCAGCTGACGCTGAAGGAATACGCGAACCAGGTGGCGGTGATAGACACGATTCCACCGGCGAGGCAGCTGGGGGATGGAATACAGACAGCGAAAACGACAAGCAGTGATACCTACACTGTTGTCAAGGGTGATTGCCTTTGGAATATCGCAAAGAGATTTTATGGGAATGGGGCACAGTACACGAGGATATTCAATGCGAACAGGGATAAGATCAAGAACCAGGATCTGATCTATCCGGGGCAGGTGCTTACCATTCCCAAATAGGAGGGTGCATGAGATCAGACTTTATAAGCGCAAAAAAGCTGACTGCAACGGAGCGGGATGCGATCGAAAACAGCATCAGTACGATCATGAGCACACCTTATGGCACAGCTCCGTTCATCCGGGGCATGGGGATCAGGGACTATCCGCCGAAGACCAACTCCGGGCTTGCAAGGAACAGGTATGCAACGGAAGCCATCGCACAGACGGCAATGTGGGAAAACCGGGCACAGGTATCGGAGGTCGGATACACAGAAGATAACGAGGCAAGGGTGGTGATCAGGAATGGCTAATATCGGGGCACTGGAGAATCTTCCGGAGATTGACATGCTGAAAGATGAGGGGATAACCTTTGAATCCATAGTGCATGAGATGATCGCGGATTATGAAGGAAGATGGAAGGAACTCACCGGAGAGGAGTTGATCCTGTATCCGGCAGACAGCCGGAGGATCATGCTGAATGTGGCGGCGGGCAAGCTGTATCAGCTGGCCACCATCATCAACGAGAGGCATAAACTCAACTTCCTGCAGTACATGTACGGGGACTTCCTGAAGAACTGGGCGGGAAACTTCGGGTTTAAGGAGGATGGAATCGAGTCCGCAGTGGTAACATTAAGATTCCATTTATCGGCAGAGCAGCCGTCAGATATCACGATCCCGGCAGGAACAAGGGCGACAGCGGGAGACCAGGTGTATTTTGCCACGAAAGAGGACCTGATGATAACGGCAGGGGAGACTTATGCGGATGTGGAGGCGGTCTGCACAACCCCGGGAACATCAGGAAATGGATATGTCAAAGGGCAGCTGAACATCATCGCGGATCCGATAAATCTGGTCGGAAAAGTTGAGAACATTACAGAAAGTACCGGGGGACATGACAAATATACGAATCAGGAGTTGAGGGAATTGATCTATAGCTTCCCATCCACCTACTCCACGGCAGGACCAAAAGAGTGCTACGAGGAGATTGCCAAGGCATACAGAAGTGATATAGCCGATGTAAGAGTGATCACCAGCAAAGAGGCAGTGGTACAAATCTATGTATTGCTTTGGGGCGGGATTTTGCCGGACGAGGAATACAGAAACGCACTGGAAAGGTACATAGAGGGATTGAAAATAACGCCGGACACAGATAAGGTAGAGATCCTGGCACCGAAAGCAGTGGATTACAGGATGGATATCACTTATCACATATCCATGCTGCAGAAAGATGTTGCAGACGGTCTAAAAGAGGCAATCGAGGATGCGGTGGAGGAGTTTGTGAAATATACCCGGGAGAAGATTGGAAGGGCGATCAATCCTGACACACTTGTATCTTTTACGAAAGC
>JAMPAC010000123.1 GCA_023667395.1 Blautia sp.
TTGCCAGCGGGGAGATTATGGTGTGTTTGGTGGTCAATCGAACTTTCCGCCGCGGGCTGGCGGAATTGATACCGGAACAGGAGGATCTGCTGCAAGAATTGGCCATGGTAAAAGGTATGGCCAGTGTGTCCGTGAGCATCAACACGGAGCGGACGAATGTGATCATGGGAAAAGAGATCCATACTCTCTGGGGAAGTCCTGTGATTTCCGATACCATCCATGTCAGGGATATGCGGAAAAAGGGATATCCTTTTACAGGAAAAGAACTCACCTTTTATATTTCCCCGCTGTCCTTTTATCAGGTGAATCCCGTGCAGACGGAGAAGCTGTACAGCCTTGCACTGGAATATGCGGGTCTGACCGGAGCGGAAACGGTCTGGGATCTGTACTGCGGCATCGGAACCATATCCCTGTTCCTGGCAGGCAGCGCGAAAAAAGTATACGGCGTGGAAGCCATCCCGCAGGCGGTGGAGGACGCCAGGGAAAACGCCAGAAAGAACGGCATTGGAAATGCAGAATTTTTTGTAGGGAAAGCGGAGGAGGTTCTTCCGGATTTTTATGGAAATGCGGAGGAAGGAGAAGATATGCTCCACCCGGATGTCATCGTGGTAGATCCGCCCCGGAAAGGATGCGATGAAGCCTGCCTGGATACCATGCTGAAAATGAGACCGGAACGGATCATATATGTCAGCTGTGATCCTGCCACACTGGCAAGAGATCTGAAAGTGTTGTGCGGGGGAGGATATGAGATTGTGAAAGCCAGAGGGGTGGATCAGTTTGGGATGACGGTGCATGTTGAGACGGTTGTTCAGTTGTCCCAACGAAAACCAGATGATGTAATAGAGGTAGATTTGGACTTGGACGAGCTTGATCTTACTGCATCAGAAATGAAAGCAACCTATCAGGAGATAAAGTAATGCGTGAAGGATCACACAGGCCCTGGACAGGGATTTTGGCACTTGAAGGATAATCAACAGATCATAGGCATGGAAGGAGAAGCGCATGATTGATTTAGCAAAACTGGCTCCCATACTGGAAGGTTACAAGGCGTACTTTCCAAGCCATTGGGATGATGAAAAGTACAAATGGGAAGCCATCAAATATTTTCAGGAACACTGGAACATAGATGCTGAGGATTTTGGAGAGATGTTTAAGCTGGCAACAGATAAGACCTTGAATTTGCTGGCATCCGGCTATGCTTATCCACGAGGAATGATCATGAACTTTGCTAAGGCGGATGATGAAGCTGCCAGGGCGATGTTCCGGAACCTTTATGATGAATCAAAAGACCTGGCTGAAAGAGTGGATGCATTCCAGACCGCATCAGAAGAACTTCGCGCAAAATATGACGATGGCACCTGGAAAAATCATTATCAGAATACCAATGCGATAAGTACATATCTTTGGCTCAGGTATCCTGACAAATATTACATCTACAAATATGAGTTGTTCCGCGCTGCTGCGGGGGAATTAGAATCGGAACATATGCCTAAGAAAAACGGATCTGTTGAGAGTCTGATAGGTGGCTTTCGGATGTATGATGAGATTTGCAATGCCATTAAAGCAGATCCTGATATCAGGGGTATGATTCAGACTGCTATGACAGCAAGCTGTTATCCGGATCCGGAAATGAAGACTGCAACGATCGATGTGGGATTCTATCTGGGAAGATTTTATCTGAGCGAACAGGATGGCGCCAAGGAAGAAGATGAATGGTTTCCTGATGATTATTCTCCGGAACTGAGCGTGGATGACTGGGTCAAGCTTTTGGGTGACAGTTCGATATTTACTATAAAAAGTCTTCAGATCATGAAGCGAATGAAGGATTACGGCGGAGCGGCAACATGCAAACAGCTTTCAATCAAATATGGCGAGAACCCTAATTTTTATAGTGGCGGCTCATGGTCTCTGGCGCAGAGGGTAGCAAAGAAAACCGGCTGTCCGGCTATGATCAGAGGTACGGATGATTCTAAATGGTGGCCGGTTCTGTATGTCGGCAGGAAAGCAGACAAGGCATCTGATGGCGCTTTTATCTGGAAACTCAGGGATGAACTTGCAGAAGCACTGGATAAGGTGGATCTGAATGCGATTGATTTATATGTCGATAATGCACCGGCGATATGGAAAATAAGTCATGGTTCCATATCGGATGATAACAGGATCATATTTGAAGGCAGGCAGGTTGTTGTAGTACGTAGCACAACAAAAGCAAAGGCGATGGCTAAAGTATCCCAGGGCGAGAACTTCATGGACAGCATAAAGAAAGGGGATTACTTCTATCTTTGCTATGGAAGCAGCATCAGACTTTTGGGTCAGTTCGTTGCCGACACGGCTGTTCTTAATCCTGAAATGGCAGATGGATGGTATGAGAGGGAATATCGTCTCATAAAAGAATCCAAAGATACATCTGCATACAGGGGTAATCAGAAATGGTGGACACCAAATGATAATTCAACTTGTATAAAAGTAGAGTCTGGGGATAAGCCTTTGTTTGAGGATTCTATCCTGAAGCCTTATTTTGGAATGACTTTGGATGAATTATTTGGCGATGAGTGCCAGGGTCAGGGATATTGGTGGCTAACGGTCAATCCCAGGATTTGGAGTTTTTCTGAAATTAAGATAGGAGAAGAACAGAGCTATACGCTGTATAACGAGAACGGAAATAAGCGAAGGATATTTCAGAATTTCCTGAATGTGAAGGTTGGAGATATTGTCATTGGATACGAGGCCGATCCTGTCAGGAAAGTGGTAGCTATCGCAAGGATCACGCAGGCTAATGACGGGAAAGCGATCTATTTTGAAAAGGTGGAGGGTTTGACAACACCTGTGGGATATCTGGCTCTTAAGGAGTGTCCGGAACTGGAAAATATGGAATTTTTCAAGCAGCCCAATGGCAGTCTCTTTAAACTGGAAAAAGGTGAATATGATCTCATCATGGATATTATCCGTGAAGAGAATCCACTGCAGAAACCGGATGTCGTTGTTCAGAAATATACGAAGAAAGATTTCCTCCGCAAGGTATATATGACGGAGGAACGGTTTGATGTTCTGGAGGCGCTTCTCAGAAATAAGATGAATGTGATCTTGCAAGGCGCTCCGGGAGTCGGCAAGACCTTTACGGCGAAGAAACTTGCTTACGCGATGATGGGAGAGGCTGATGATTCCAGAATCGAAATGGTTCAGTTCCATCAGAATTATTCCTATGAGGATTTTATCATGGGATATCGACCGGATGGAGCTGACTTTAAGCTGAATGATGGCATTTTCTATAAGTTCTGCCGGACGGCTGCGAATCATCCTGATAAGGAATACTTTTTCATTATTGATGAGATTAACCGTGGAAATATGAGCAAGATTTTTGGCGAATTGCTCATGCTTATTGAGAGGGATTACAGAGGGACAAAAGCAACTCTGGCATACAACGGGATGCCGTTCTCTGTTCCGGGGAATCTGTTCATCATAGGTATGATGAATACGGCAGATAGAAGCCTTGCGATGATCGATTATGCACTTCGTAGGAGATTCAGCTTTTTTGAGATGGAGCCCGGATTCAATTCGGAAGGCTTCACAAATTATCAGAAAGCGTTTGGAAATGAGACCTTTAATGTCCTTATCGAGCAGATCAGGCTTTTGAATAAGGAGATTGCTGAAGACAAGTCACTGGGACGCGGTTTCCAGATCGGGCATAGCTATTTCTGTGGCAGAGAGGAACTGGGATGCACCGATGAGTGGATGCGGTCTGTAGTTGAGTTCGATATCCTGCCGATGCTGAGTGAATATTGGTTTGATGAGCCGGATAAGCTGATACGATGGGAAAAGAATTTACGCGGGGTGTTTGATGACTAAGGATAAAAGCATATTTATAAAGAACATATATTATATGCTTTCCTATGCTTTTCAGATTCTGAAGCAATCGAATTATGATGAGGTTGCTTCAGAAAAATTTGACAAAGCACAGGATCTTTTTGCGGCGATCCTTAATAAGGGTATAGCTCAGCAGCTGAAGCAGGGACTGTTTCGTGAGTATGTTACCAGGAATGAGACACTGTCTGTGCTGCGTGGAAAGCTGGATATGTCGAATACGATACGTAACCGGATTCAGAGAAAACAGAAGCTGGCCTGTGAATTTGATGAGCTGTCTGAGGATAACCTGTTTAATCAGATTCTTAAGACCACAGTCCATTTTCTGATCATAGATGATGGTGTAGATCCAAAACGTAAGAGTGCGCTTAAAAAACTTCTGGTTTTCTTTGATGGCGTACAACAGTTGGAACCTTCACAGATTCCGTGGAGCCGACTGCATTATCGGAGAAATAATAAGAACTATGAACTGTTGATGAATATCTGTTATTTTGTCCTGGACGGGATGCTTCAGACAACGGAGAAGGGCGAATACAGGATGGCAGCTTTCTCGGATGATCATATGGCCAGGCTTTATGAGAAATTCATTTTGGAGTATTATCATCAGCAACATACATATCTTTCTGAGGTTAAGGCAGGACAGATCAAATGGAATCTGGCCGGCGATAACAGTGAGTCTATGATACGATTCCTTCCGATCATGCAGACAGACATCATGCTCCGATGGAACGAACGGCTCCTTATCATAGATGCAAAATATTATGGGCAAACATTGCAGACGCGGTTCGATCAGCATTCCCTGCATTCCGGTAACATATATCAGATATTTGCCTATGTGAAAAACCAGGATAAGGATAATACCGGAAATGTGGCGGGGCTTCTGTTATATGCAAAAACAGACGAAGAGATCACACCGGACTGCACTTTTAATATGGGCGGTAATCAGATAGGTGCAAAGACGCTGGACTTGAATAAGGAGTTTCCGTTGATAGCTGCCCAGTTGGATAAGATCGCGGATGATTTTTTCGATCGAACGCAGTTACCAAAAGTAAGCGATGGGAAGAATGAGGTGGCACAGATCGCGGGATCTCGCCGTCAGCCATAAAGCCCCGGCATATTCCTCCCATCTCCCGCATAAAATATATCAGATCTCAGGATACATTTCTTTCAGGCGATCCATGATGATATTGCGGTTGGACGAGCGCAGTCCGGCGGCGGTGTCTTTCAGCCGCTGGATTTTTTCGCTTTCCCGGCGGGACACATAATAGTCCGCCAGCTGATAGTAGGTACGGCTGATATCTGTCTGGGTACTGATGGCGAATTCCATGAGGACGGCGGCCTCCTCCGTATGGCCTGCGCCGATCAGGGCATCCGCCCATTTCTGCAGCGTGCGGACCAGAAGGGTATAGTTCTGGTCATATTCTGTCAGCACAGTGATATTGGCAGTGCCGTATTCCAGTTTCAGGTCAGTGTTGGAGTAACCGGTCAGGTTGACGATTTTCTGGGAGGTCAGGGACTCCATGATATCAATGCATTCCAGCACCGTTTCATCATCCTGCATGACATGGGTAGGAAAGGTCTCCAGGGGGATCTGGATATAATCCAGGCCATCCAGGGGCTTCTTTCGGACGGAGTTTGCCAGGCGCTCCCGTTCCCAGAAATTTTTTTCATTTTGCTGCTGGATCTTGTTCTGTCGCCTGATGCGGGCGGAAAGAACGAAAATGAAAACGATTAAACTTGCCAAAAATATCAAATTCATATATAATATCCTTTCAGAGTCCAAGTATGTTCAGGAGAAGAATACTATGTTCAATCTAAATAATAAAAAGACCAGACAAAAAGTGTCGGCGGTGATCATTGCCATACTTGTGCTTGCTCTGATCATACCTACTTTAACATATTTTTTCAATTAATTCAATGAGTGCTGCAGATTATGGAAAGGAGTGTCTCCTGGCATGAAAAAAATATTTGCAAAGAAAGCAACAGCAGTATTTGTCATGATATTGGCGCTTTCTTTTGGAATGACGGTGCGCGCCGCAGAAAAAGGCGTCATCAAGACCGGGATCTTTGCCGGGGATATCGAACTGTCCGGCATGAGCGTTGAACAGGCGGAAGCGGTCCTCAATACATACATAGAAGAGTTGCGCACGACGGAGATCACACTGTTGGCCGGGGGGAATCATCCCGTAGTGGTGACTGCAGGCGCTCTGGGCCTGGAATGGGCTAATCCTGAGCTGGTCACGGAAGCGGTGGAAGTGGGCACCCACGGAAACGTCATTGAGCGCTACAAGATCTTAAAAGACCTGGAGCATGAGAATCTGGTATATCCCATTGAGCTGGAATTTGATTTTCAGGCCATAAATGATGTTTTGACAAATGAATGCGTAAAGTATGACGTAAAAGCTGTAAATACCAGCCTGAAACGGGAGAACGGCGCATTCCAGGTGGTGGAGGGGCAGACGGGATATTCGCTGGATGTGGAAACTTCTATCGATCTGATCTATGATCATCTGACAATGGAATGGGATCATGAGCCCTGTCAGATCGCACTGGACATTATGGTGACGGAACCCAGGGGCAGTGCGGAGGAACTGGCGCAGGTAAC
>JAMPAC010000124.1 GCA_023667395.1 Blautia sp.
GGCTGGGGTGTTAGTTATATGAAACCTTACCAACACATTTGCGGACTAACACCAATCTTTTTAATATCGCTGTCAATACATGATTACGCCCCGGAAAACTTTTTGCCTTGCAAATATCAGACATAAATCTTGAAAAAGGATACATTGACGTAAACAAAACACTGGTATACCAAAGATACTTGACTGATGAGAAGAAAGAATTCCATATAGAACCGCCGAAAACAAAGCAGGGCTATAGAAAAGTTCCGATCAACAGCATTTGTAGGAAGTATTTGGATAAACAGTTGTTATTAAAAGAGGTTATTTCCCAGAAAAGACCAAAGCAGCAAAATGAATACTTATTTGTAACAAAGTTTAACACGCCGCTTAATTCCGTTATCTATTCAGATGTAATAAAGGCGGTCATAAGGCAGATAAACTTGGCAAGGCCATTTGATGAACAATTTGAGGTATTCAGCGGTCACACGTTCAGGCATACCTTTGCTACGAGGTGTTTTGAGAATGGCGTTGATGCCAAGGTTGTACAAAGCTATCTCGGACATGCAAGCCTCAAGATGACGACGGACTTATATATCCATGTGACGGATGATAAATCTGCATTGGATATTGAGAAGATCGTCCCGCAGGAGAAAAGCAAGGTTGTAGATATTCGGCGTAAAATGGCTTGACGGGCATAAAATGGTGTAGTAATGGTGTAGAACCCAAAAATAAATGCAGTAAAATCAAGGGTTGTGAGCGATTTTGGGCTTGAATTGATAAAATTACTACGTGTACCAGGTGACGCCATACGACCTGCAGGAAATCATCTAAATTAACAGGAGGATACCCCATGAACCTGATCCTATTGTCGGGCGGGTCGGGAAAGCGTCTCTGGCCGCTTTCCAACGATATCCGCTCCAAGCAGTTTATGAAAATATTCAAGGAAGGCGACCACTATGAGTCCATGGTCCAGCGGGTGTACCGCCAGATCAGGGCTGTGGACAAGGATGCCAATATTACCATAGCCACCTCGAAATCCCAGGTATCCATGATACATAATCAGCTTGGGGATGGGGTGGGCATCAGCGTGGAACCCTGCCGCCGGGACACTTTTCCTGCCATTGCACTTGCGGCGGCTTATCTTCACGACATCCGGGGAATCGGGGAAGAGGAGGCGGTGGTGGTCTGCCCGGTTGACCCTTATGTGGAGGTTGATTATTTTGAAGCCATTGGCAGACTGGGAAAGCTGGCTGAGACGGAGGAGGCAAACCTGGTGCTGATGGGTATAGAACCCACCTATCCCAGCGAGAAATATGGCTATATCATTCCCGAAGATAAGGGAGAGGTCAGCATTGTTTCCATGTTTAAGGAAAAGCCCACAGAAGAGAAAGCGGAGGAATACATCGCCAGGGGAGCGCTCTGGAATGGCGGCGTATTCGCTTTCAGGCTGGGGCATGTGCTGAAACGCGCCCATGAACTGATCGATTTTGCGGATTACGCGGATCTCTACGCGAAATATGAGACGCTGGAGAAGATCAGTTTTGACTACGCGGTGGTGGAGCATGAGGAAAATATCAGGGTCATGCGTTTTGACGGATCCTGGAAAGATATTGGTACATGGAATACACTGACGGAGGCCATGCAGGAAAATGCAGTGGGGCAGGCTCTCTTTAATGAAGATTGTGAGAACGTACACGTGGTTAATGAACTGAACCTGCCCATCCTCTGTATGGGGCTTAAGGATGTGGTGGTGTCCGCAAGTCCTGACGGCATCCTGGTGTCGGACAAGAAGCAGTCCAGTTATATCAAGCCTTTTGTGGATGAGATCGACCAGCAGATCATGTATGCGGAGAAGTCCTGGGGCAGTTTCAGGGTGCTGGATGTGACGCCGGAAAGCATGACCATCAAGGTGGTGCTGAATCCGGGCCATGGCATGAATTATCACAGTCACGAATACCGGGACGAGATCTGGAATATCATCTCCGGCCAGGGCAGAACCATTGTGGACGGCATGGAACAGAAAGTGCAGGCGGGGGATGTGATCACCATGGCCGCCGGATGTCGGCACACCATATTTGCGGATACGGAATTACAGATCATAGAAGTCCAGCTGGGAAAAGAGATCAGCGTGCAGGATAAACGGAAATTTGAACTGGAGGGGTAACATGGGAGAAAGAAAACCTTTTCTTCTGTCCCCTGCGGGCAAGGATTATCTCTGGGGCGGCGCCCGGTTAAACGACGATTTTTCCAAGGGGATTCCCCTGCAGCCCCTTGCGGAGACCTGGGAGTGTTCCACCCACGCGGACGGTCCCAGCATTGTGGCGGGCGGGGAGCATAAAGGGAAGACGTTGACGGCATTATTGCGGGAGCATCCTGAATATCTGGGAACCCATCCGCTGGGGCACGCTGACTTAAAGCCGGGGGAACTGCCCATCCTGATCAAGTTCATAGACGCGAAGGAGGATCTGTCGGTGCAGGTGCATCCCGATGACGTTTATGCCAGGGAACATGAGGATGGTTCCCTGGGGAAAACGGAAATGTGGTATGTGCTGGACGCCAGGGAGGACACCAAGATCGTCTATGGTTTCCGGCATGATATGACCAGGGAACTGCTGCGGGAAAGCCTGAAAAATAAAACGCTGGAAAAATACCTGCAAAAAGTGAAAGTGCAGGCGGATGACGTTTTTTACATTGAGGCGGGCACGGTGCACGCCATCGGAGCGGGAGCCCTGATCGCGGAAATACAGGAGAATTCCAACCTTACTTACCGGATGTATGATTATGACCGTGTGGGAAAGGATGGGAAAAAGCGCCCGCTGCATCCGGAAAAGGCGCTGGATGTGGCGAGCCTGCACGCTGCAGGGGAACCCAGGCAGCCCATGAGGGTTTTGCGGTATCAGCCCGGGTATGCTTCTGAATTTCTGTGCAGGTGCAGATATTTCCAGGTGGAGCGGATATTGATCAATACGGAGCGATGCCGCAGTCTGGTGAGGGTAAAGACAGACAGCACTTCCTTTCAGGTTCTGCTCTGTGTGGGCGGCTGCGGTGTGTTATTGACAGGGGAAGAGGATATTCCCTTTTTTAAGGGGGACTGCATCTTTTTCCCGGCGGATTCCGTGCAGGTCAGGATACATGGCAGGGCGCAGCTGCTCAGGGTGACCTGTTGAAAATATTTTCCGGAGTATGGATGCGTATTACAGTGCATGAAGAGGTATGATTATGAAATATGATTTTGACCAGGAGATTGACAGGAGAGGTAAAAACTGCCTGAAATATGATTTTGCGGCGGAGAGGGGAAAGCCTGATGGTCTGCTTCCCATGTGGGTGGCGGATATGGATCTTCCTGCGGCGGAGGAGATCAAACAGGCGCTCCACCAGGCGGCAGAGCATGGGATTTACGGCTACAGTGAAGTGAAGGAGCCCTATTTTCAGGCTGTCCATGACTGGATGCAGCGTTACCATGGCTGGGAAGTGGAGCGGGAATGGATGGTGAAGACGCCGGGGGTGGTCTACGCCATTGCGGCGGCGGTCAGGGCATTCACAAAGGAGGGCGACGGGGTGATGATACAGAATCCCGGCTATTACCCCTTTGGCCAGGTGGTGCGGGATAATGGCAGGGTGCTGGCGGATAATACCCTGCACGAGGAAAACGGACGCTATACCATGGATTTCGAGGATATGGAGCGGCAGATGGAAAGCGCCCATGTGAAGCTGTTCCTCCTCTGCAGCCCCCACAATCCGGTGGGGAGGGTCTGGACGGAGGAAGAACTGCGCAGGCTGGGCGAGATCTGCTTAAAGCACGGGGTACTGATTGTCAGCGACGAGATCCATCATGACTTTGTGTTCCCCGGATACCGCCATCATGTGCTGGCAGGCCTGGACGAGAGATTCCGGGAGATCACCATAACCTGCACGGCGCCCAGCAAGACCTTCAATATCGCGGGTCTGCAGGTTTCCAATATTTTCATCCCTGACGGGGAACTGCGGGAAGCCCTTGTAAAAGAGATCGGCAGGACGGGCTACAGCCAGCTGAACCAGATGGGGCTTGTGGCGTGCGAGGCCGCCTACAGGTATGGCAGGGACTGGCTGGATCAGCTGCTTGTGTATCTGAAAGGCAACCTGGATTTCGCCAGGGATTTTATTGGCAGGGAGATGCCCGGCGTGAAGCTGGTGGAGCCGGAGGGAACATTCCTTTTGTGGCTGGACTGTCGTGGTTTACAGATCAGCGACGACGAACTGGACCGGCTTGTGACCGAGAAAGCGAAGCTGTGGCTGGACGGGGGCAGGATGTTCGGCCCCTGTGGGTCGGGATACCAGCGCATCAACATGGCCTGCCCCCGGGCGACGCTGGAAAGGGCGCTGCGGCAGTTTGCGGATGCGTTGAAGTAAGGGGAATTTTGTCATGCCTTTTGCAAGATAATTTCTGCATGACACAATATTATGCATATTTTTCCAGCCTTGTCCATATACTGTTAAAAACGACTGGCATGTCGCCGGTCTGATGAAGGAGGCAGTCTATGGCAAGAGGACAGCGTAAGACGATAGAGGAGAAGATACAGGCGAAGCAGGAACTGATTGAGGCCCTGATGACCCGGGTGGAGTCCGAGAAGCGCGAGCTGGAGGAGCTGTATCAGGCGAAGAAGCAGAAAGAACTGGAGGCGGTGGGCGACCTGATCTCCGACGCGGGACTGGAGCCCGACGAGGTGGCGGAAGCGCTGAAACAGTACATGGAGAGTCGCACGGCGGCAGCGTCATAAAGGTAATATGTGTGGACAAAGCGAACAGCAATATAAAACCGGATGGGCAAGGTGTCATCCGGTTTTTATATTGTCTTTTTTGGAGGAAACAGTTAGAATGAAAGAAAGCGGACAAAAGGAGAAATACGGAAATGGGGAAATATCAGTTTAAGGTAGATTTAAAGGGGATCATCCGCCTTTTGAGCGACAATCTGTATTCCAGCGATCAGGTATTTTTGCGGGAACTGTTACAGAACGCGGCGGATGCCGTCACTGCCAGGAAAAGGGCAGAGGAGGATTTCGCCCAGGGCAGGATCACGGTCACCTACCGGAAAGACCTGGAGGGCGCCCGGCTTACCTTTACCGATAACGGCATCGGCCTGGATGAGGAGGAGATCCATTCCTTTCTGTCGGTGATCGGGCAGTCCTCAAAGCGGACGGAGACGGCGCGCAGCAGTTATATCGGGCAGTTTGGCATCGGCTTGCTGTCCTGTTTCCTGGTGACAAACGAGATCAAGGTCATCACCCGCTCCGCGAAAGAAGAAAAGGGTCATCAGTGGGTGGGAAAAAGCGACGGCTCCTATGCCGTGACCGCCCTGCGGAAAGCCGTGGAGGTTGGAACACAGGTACAGATCGGCCTGACGGGAAGCAAATACGAAACCTTTACGGAGCAGGAGATTGTCAGGGCATTGTCGGAATATGGGTTCCTGCTGACCATACCCATTGTTTTTGACGGGGAGGAGGAGCAGCGGACGGTCAACGACAATTTCATCCCCTGGCGGCAGCCTCTCTGCATGGCGGAGGATATGATGTCCTTTGGCAGGCAGGTTTTTGAGGAGGATTTTTTTGACGTAATCCCGCTGACCGGGGAGGGGATAAAAGGGTATGCTTTCCTTTCCACCAGGCAGTCCAGCGCCAGCGTTGCGGTTCGCCACAAGATTTACCTGAAAAACATGTTTGTGACCGAGGACGGCAGGGATATCATCCCCAGATGGGCGTTTTTCACCAGATGCATCATCGACGCGGAGGACCTGACGCCCAACGCTTCCCGGGAGGGCTTTACCAGGAACGGAAAGCTGATGAAAGTGAAGAACCGGATTGAGAAATGTATCTTCGATTACTTCGTATCCCTTTCCCAATATAATGTGAGGATGCTGAAGACGCTGCTGCAGGTACATAATGTGGCGATCAAATCGCTGGTGGTGGAAAACGAACAGGTTTTCAAGCTGTTTTTCCCGTTCCTTACTTTTCCTACCAACAACGGCGTGTTCACGGGCTTCCAGCTGGTGGAGGCCTCCAGGAAGATGCCGGTGCATTACTGCGTGGATGTGGATGATTTCAGGCGGATATGCCCGCTTTTGGCAGGAACGGACAGCATCCTGGTGAACGGCGGGTACATTTATGACGCCCGTATTCTGCAGAGGCTGCAGAAATATTATAAAAATGTCCGGATAGCCGCCTTTGATGAAAATTCCTATGATACGCTGCTGGCGGCTCCACCTGGGGAACTGGCGGCGAGCCTTGCCGCCTTTCTGGGGAAAGCCGGGGAGGCGCTGGCTCCCATGGGCTGCAGCGTTTCCCTGAAGCATTTTTCCCCGGCGGGGCTGCAGGCGCTGTATGTGCCGGGAGGGGACATGCCCTTTGCGGAGTCCATGGACGAGGGCAGCTTTTCGGGCTTTTTCGAGAA
>JAMPAC010000125.1 GCA_023667395.1 Blautia sp.
CCTGTCATGGCGGCTGCCTTTTCTGCCACAATTTCAGTGTTGCCTTTATCAATGTGTTTCAGGCTCCCGCCGAAATAGTTTTCATCTGCCCTTGAGAAATATAAAATTAACTCTTTCATCATGTCCCTCCAATTAAATTTTGTTTTATTATTGCGATGTCTATATTTTAAGCAAAAGCCCTTATAAATCAATTCGATTTTCAATGATATTTAATAAGTTTTTCTTATGTATAAAACAAAACCGCTTTAGCAAATAGCTTAAAACGGTTTTGGTTGGTAAAATATTTCGTTACATTAACGTTTAGAATTTACATCGCAAAATCTCTGCAAATTCTTCTGATATTTTTTTCGCATTTTCTTTCTTCCAAAAGGCGCAATAATTTCGTTTAATTGGCTCATTCCCCCGATATAACGGAATCCTCACGATATTTGTGCCAAGACTTCCTGCTATGGGTGTTCCCTCGCTTGGCATAAAACCTTTCCCGCTGATCACAAGCATCCTTGCCGCCTCCATGTTATCTGCAAACAGCTTTTCTCCCTGTAATCCGACAATGGTATGGTAATATTCTGCCTCGTTTTTTCGTTCCGCCTCTGATGACACAAGTATGCAGGGTATATTTTTTAATTCCTGCCCCCCGCGTTCCAACAACGGAAAGCCCATTCCTTTTCCAATGTCTGTACCTGTTGTGATATGGCAGATTGCGATATATTACACTCATAAGCCACCTCAGAAAAACTATTGTTCTTCACAACAGCCTGAAAATGTTTTATCTGTCTTAACAAAACATTCCCTTCACAGCAACTCTTTCAGCATCCGGTTCACAGCAGCGGGATCCGCTTTCCCTTTCATGGCTTTCATGGTCTGTCCCACCAGGAATCCAATGGCTTTCTCCTTGCCGTTGCGGTAGTCCTCCACCGACTGGGGATTGGCGGCAATGACCTCTTCCACGATCTTACGCAGGGCTCCCTCGTCCGTCACGGTCTTCAACCCCTTTTCCTCCACATACCGTTCAGGATCCACGTCTTCCGCAAACATGACCTCAAACACCTCCTTGGCCACGGTGGAATTGACGGCTTTGCTCTCCGTCAGGGCGATCAGCTTTGCCAGGTTCTCCGGCGAAAACCGGATATCCTCGGGATCCAGTTCTTTCTCTTTCAACAGCCGCAGAGTCTCGCCCATGAGCCAGTTGGACACTTTCTTCGGCTGGCTGCCGCAGGCCACGGTGGCTTCGAAAATATCCGCCATGTGCTTGGAGCCCGTGATGATCTCTATATCATAATCCGGAATGTCAAATTCCGCTTTATACCGCGCCATTTTCTCGGTGCGGAATTCCGGCTGCCTGGCTTTCAGTTCCTCCAGGTACTCGTCGCTGATGCTCACCGGCGTCAGGTCGGGGTCGGGAAAATAGCGGTAATCCTGGGCGTCCTCCTTGGAACGCATGGCATAGGAGGTCTCCTTTGCGTCATCCCAGCGCCTGGTCTCCTGCACCACTGCCTTTCCCTCCTCCAGCAGGTCGATCTGCCTCGCCCTTTCGCCCTCGATGGCCCTTGCGATGGCACGGAAAGAGTTCAGGTTCTTCATCTCGGTGCGGGTGCCGAACTGTTCCGCCCCCGCTTCCCTCACGGACAGGTTCACATCCGCCCGCATGGAGCCCTCCTGCAGCTTACAGTCGCTGGCCCCCAGGTACTGGATGATCAGGCGCAGCTTCTCCAGATAGGCGATAACCTCCTCTGCACTGCGCATGTCAGGCTCGGACACAATCTCAATGAGGGGCACGCCGGAACGGTTATAATCCACCAGCGTACAGTCTTCCCATTCATCGTGGATCAGTTTGCCCGCGTCCTCCTCCATGTGGATCTCATGGATGCCCACCTTTTTCACGCCCTCCGCCGTCTCGATCTCCACGAAACCGTTTCTGCAGATGGGCAGATAAAGCTGGGAAATCTGGTAATTCTGGGGATTATCGGGATAAAAATAGTTCTTGCGGTCAAACTTGCAGTACCGTGTGATGTCGCAGTTTGTCGCCAGTCCCACCGACACCGCGTATTCCAGCACCTTTCTATTCAGCACGGGCAGGGAGCCCGGCATACCGGTGCAGACCGGGCAGGTATGAGAATTGGGCCTGCCCCCGAAAGCGGTGGAACAGCCGCAGAAAATCTTGGTTTTGGTGGCCAGTTCCACATGAACCTCCAGACCAATGACGGTTTCATATTCTTTTGCCATTCTATACACCGGACTTCAGGCCAAAATGCCTGTATCTTATCCTTTCTTCTTATTCTTCCTACACAGTTTATCAGAAATATGCCTCTCTCCTGACATTTTCCCGTGAAAACGAGCCGATCATCTTTCCTTTTTCAGCTGCTCAAACGTATAGGCAGCCTGGATCAGCTTCTTCTCCTGGAAGCAGTCGCCGATCAGCTGCAGGCCGATGGGCAGCCCCTTGCCGTCCGTGCCGCAGGGGACGCTGATGCCGGGCAGCCCCGCCAGATTGACGGAAATGGTATAAATATCGCCCAGGTACATTTTCATGGGATCGGACAGGCTCTCCCCCAGCTTCGGCGCGGTGGTGGGCGCCACCGGCCCCAGAATACAGTCGTACTTTCCAAAAGCCTGGTCGAAAGCCTTTTTGATCATTGCCTTAACCCGCAGCGCTTTCAGGTAATAGGCATCATAATAACCGGAACTGAGCACAAAGCTCCCCAACATGATGCGGCGTTTTACCTCCGGGCCAAAGCCCCGGGAGCGGGTCTTTTTATACATCTGGTGCAGCCCCTCCGCATCCTCCGCCCGGTAGCCGTATTTGATGCCGTCGAACCGCTCCAGGTTGGAACTGGCCTCCGCCGCCGCAATGGTATAATAAGTGGGAATCGCGTACTCCACCAGGCTTAAGTCAAATTCTTCCAGCACAGCGCCGTTTTCTTCCAGCAGTTTGGCTGCTTTCAGCACGGCCTCCCGCACTTCCGGATCCAGCCCCTCCCCGAAATAGTCCCGGGGGATCCCAATGCGCATCCCTTTCACATCTTTCACAAGGGCGCTGGTAAAGTCCGTATCCTCCCGCCTGATGGAAGTGGAATCCTTGGGATCGTGGGAAGCGATGGCTTCCAGAACCGCCGCGCAATCCTCCACCGTTTTCGTCAGGGGGCCGATCTGATCCAGGGAGGAACCGTAGGCGATCAGCCCGTACCGTGACACCCTGCCGTAGGTGGGCTTCATTCCCACCACACCACAGTAGGACGCAGGCTGGCGGATGGACCCGCCCGTGTCGGAACCCAGGGCGAAGAAGCACTCCCCTGCCGCCACAGCCGCCGCAGAACCGCCGGAGGAACCCCCGGGAACATGTTCCGGGTTACGGGGATTTCTGGTCACGCCGTAATAGGAGGTCTCCGTGGTGGAACCCATGGCAAACTCGTCCATGTTGGTCTTCCCGATGAGAACGGCTCCTGCCTTTTCCAGGTTCAGGACGGCCTCTGCAGAAAAGGTGGGGATAAAATTCTCCAGTATCTTAGAGGAGCAGGTGGTCAAAACGCCCTCCGTACAGAGGTTGTCCTTGACCGCCACAGGCACGCCTGCCAGCAAACCTGTCAACTCGCCCGTCTGAATTTTCTTCTGGACTTCCGCCGCTTTCGCCAGGGCAGCTTCCTTTTCTATCGTCACATAACAATGGTAAGCGCTTTCCGATGCCTCGATCTGCTCCAGCACCGCCTCCATGGCTTCCACCGCAGTGGTTTCCCCCGTTTTGATGGCCGCGCCAAGGGCGGTGGCGGAAAGAGATAAAAGTTCTGTCTTTTCCATTCTGATACCTCCTTAGTCGAATGTCCTGGGAACCACAAACATATTGTCTTTTTCGCCGGGCGCGTTCTGCAGCGTCTTCCCGCTCTCGTCCCCGTTGGTCACCTGATCTTCCCGGAAAACGTTCTGCACCGGGAACACATGGGACATGGGCTCCACCCCTGAGGTATCCAGTTCGTTTAATTTATCAATATAGTCCAGCATTTCGCCCATGGACTTCTTGGCCGCTTCCTTTTCCTCCCCGGAAAGCTCCAGCTTGGCCAGGATGCCTACATATTCTATTGTTTCGTCATTGATGATATTTGCCATATTATTTTACTCCCTGATTTTTATATGCACCTCACGAAGCTGCTGCTCAGTGACGTCGTTGGGGGCGCTGCACATCAGATCCTGGGCGGAGCCGCTCATGGGGAATGCGATGACCTCCCGGATGTTTTCCTCCCCCCGAAGCAGCATCAGCATGCGGTCCACGCCGGGCGCCATGCCTGCGTGAGGGGGTGCGCCAAACTGGAATGCCTGATAGAGGGCGCCGAACTTTTTCTGTAAAGTCTCCTGGTCATAACCGGCGATCGCAAATGCCTTTACCATAATATTCATATCGTGGTTGCGGACAGCGCCGGAGGATAATTCGATGCCGTTGCACACAATATCGTACTGATACGCCAGGATTTCCAGGGGATCCTGGTTCTCCAGTGCCTCCAGGCCGCCCTGAGGCATGGAAAAGGGATTGTGGGTAAAGCCGATCTGCTTTGTGTCCGGATCCAGTTCATACATGGGAAAATCATTCACATAGCAGAAACGGTATGCATTCTTCTCAACCAGGCCAAGCTTCTCTCCCAGTTCATTGCGGATCTTACCGGCGTAGAAGTTCGCCCTGTCCTCCTTATCGGCGATAAAGAAAATGGTGTCTCCCGCTTCCAGTCCCGCCAGTTCCCTGAGTTCCGCCTTGCAGTCGTCGGGAATGAATTTGTCGATGGGACCTTTATAGGACAGATCCTCGTCGATCTCCAGATAACCCAGGCCGCCCATGCCCAGGGATGTGGCAAAATCCAGCAGCTTGGAATGGAATCCCTTGCTCATTTCCGCGTGCACCCTGATGGCGCGGACAGTCCTGCCGATAAAGGGCTTAAAGCTGCATTTCTGGAAAAAGTCCGTCACATCCATGATCCGCAGGGGATTCCGCAGATCCGGCTTATCGCAGCCAAATTCCAGCATGGCCTGTTTGTAGCTGAACACAGGGTAAGGCGCTTTCGTGACTGCAGCGCCCTCAGGGGCAAATTTTTCAAAGGTGGCGGAAAGCACTTCCTCCCCCACCCGGAACACATCCTCCTGGGTGGCGAAACTCATCTCAAAGTCAAGCTGATAGAACTCGCCGGGGGAACGATCCGCCCTGGCGTCCTCGTCCCGGAAACAGGGTGCGATCTGGAAATACCGGTCAATGCCGGACACCATCAGTAGCTGCTTATACTGCTGGGGCGCCTGGGGCAGGGCGTAGAATTTCCCTTTGTATTTGCGGGAGGGCACAATATAATCCCTTGCGCCCTCCGGGGAGGAAGCGCAGAGGATCGGCGTCTGGATTTCCACAAAGCCCAGTTCCGTCATCTTCTGGCGCAGAAAGCTGATGACCTGGGAACGGAATAGAATATTGTCCCGGACTTTGGCATTCCTCATATCCAGATAGCGGTATTTCAGACGCACGTCTTCCCTGGTCTCCCTGGAGGTCATGACCTCAAAGGGCAGCTGCTGGTATACCTTTCCCAGCACGGCAATCTCCCGGGCTTCCAGTTCAATGGTGCCGGTAGGGATCCTGGGATTGTAGGTCTCCTCGTCCCTTTTTTCCACCGGGCCCAAAATGCTGACGCAGGTTTCCTTGGTCAGTCCCTTTAACAGATCGGTCTTTCGGATGACCACCTGCAGCACGCCGTACATATCCCTCAGGTCGATAAAGGATACGCCGCCATGGTCGCGGATATTTTCCACCCACCCCGCAACCCGGAGTGTTTCCCCGATACGGCTTTCGTCGATCTCTCCGATCGCAATGTCTCTGTAGCAATTCCTGGCTGTCATATATACTCCTCTTTTCCTGTTGGCGCCTCGGTTCCCTTACAAGTCACCCCCCCGCTGCAAGCACCGGGGTATCAGACCCTCGCGGGAATGAGCAGACGCGAAAGTCCCGAGACACAGTTTTCTGCATCCCGGGACGAATAAGTTTACTTATCCGCGGTACCACCCGCATTGAAACGCCGCACCTTCCATCAAAGATGTTCCCGGCAGTTCCCTCTCTCACATTTAACGCATGCAACGTGCTGCCCTAGTAAACCTTTACGCCTTTCAGACAGCCTGCTCCGGAGTGTTCCCTTGGCCAGCTTCCACTGATAACGCTCTCAGTCGGTGACGTCGTCTTCCTGTCGCTTCCCCTGGTCAGAGTCTCTTTCATCGCATTTTCAATATGAAAATCATGCTATCACACTTTTTTTAATTTTGCAAGGGGTATGTGAAATTTTTACTGTATCCTCGTAACTATTCAGCCGACCTCTAAATTGGGGTCGGCAATATTCGGCTAAAATATAG
>JAMPAC010000126.1 GCA_023667395.1 Blautia sp.
AAATGTCCCACAGCCTTGCGGCAAGCCGGGCGCAGGTGCTTTTACCGGAGCCGGAGGGACCTACTAACGCCGTGACTTCGCCCTCTTTCGCGGCAAAGCTCACATCATGCAGGACTTCTTTTTCATCACATTCATCATAAGAAAAGCCCACATGCTCAAAGATAATATCATGCCCCTTCGGCTCAAATTTTTCTGCGCCCTCCACTGCAGGCGTGTCATAAATTTCATTCATACGGTCGGCCGACACCTGGGAGACAAACATTTCCGCAATGATCGCCAGGCTTTGGTCGAACGGAGCGTAGACACGGGTAATGACAAGCAGAAACAGGAACAAAAGCATAAAATCGATGCTGCCGGACAGGATCAGATCCGCGCCTGTAAGAATGGTCGTTGCCACGCCCAACCGCATGATGACGCTGGCGGCATTGACAAAGAGGCCGGTTCCCAGTTCACCCCGGATCGTGACCCGTTCATGCTCGTCAATTTTCTGATTCAGTCCCTTCAGATACCGTTCCTCCTGATTTGTGGCACGAATCTCCCTGACATTTTCCAAGGCTTCCTGAATCCCGTCCGATACCCGGAGGGCAGCTTTTTTCGTCCGTTCCGCACTGCGGGCGGCAAGCTTACGGCTGCCAAACAAGAGACAGAAGGCTGCCGGTACGCCCCACAGGCAGGCAATCGCCAGCCGCCAGTCGTAAACAAACAGGCACACAGCGATGACTGCCGTAGAGATGTAAGCGCCGTACAGATACCCCAGCACATGGGACCAGACATGTTCCATCCGATTCACGTCCCCCATAAGGGTCTCGGTCAGATCCGCCAGATCCCGCCTGCCAAAATACCCCAGCGGCAGTTTGCGGAGCCGTTCCGCCAGGCTGAGACGTGTGTTTTTGACCTCATTATAGACCAGCCCGTAGGTAGCTTTATATTGCTGCAGATGGGTCACAAAGGACAGGAGGGCAAAGAGAACCAACAGCCCGATAACAGGCGCCGGACCGGCCAGCGGCTCTCCTTCTGTCAGGGTTCCCATAAAAAAGGACATTACCAGATACAGGATGCCGGCGTCGCCCATAACAACCAGATTCACGATAACCGTCCAGAAGGTGCCTTTCCTGGTGTTCCGGACGCCCTGGTCGGTCAGGGCATATTTTCGCTGAAACTTTTTTTCAAACTCTTTTCCAAACATTTACTCCGCCTCCTTTTCGCCGGTAATTTTCCTGGAAATTTTCCTGGAAATCTTCCTGGAAATTTTCCATTGGACCGCCTTGTTATAGTCATTCCACATCCGGGCATACAGACCTCCGGAAGCAGTCAGCTCCCCATGGGTACCCTGCTCGGCAATGCGCCCTTCTTCCAGAACGATGATCTTATCCGCATCCACAACGGTGGAAAGACGGTGGGCGATCATAATAACAGTGCGGCCTTTCGTCAGGGCGGCAAAGGCTTTCTGAATCAACACTTCATTCTCAGGGTCGGCAAAGGCAGTCGCCTCGTCCAGCACCACAATGGGAGCGTCCTTCAAAATGGCTCTTGCCAATGCAATGCGCTGCTGTTCACCGCCGGAAAGATAAGTTCCTTCGGCGCCGATCTGTGTATCAAGTCCATTCGGCAGTTTATCAAGAATGTCCTTGCACTGGGCGGCCATCAGCGCAGCCATCACCTGTTCCTTCGTCGCTTCCGGACGGGCAGCCCGGACATTTTCCAGAATAGATGCTTTGAACAAACGGTTATTCTGGAACACGAAAGCCACCTGATCCATAAGGATATGCGGATCCATCCGGGCAACATTTACCCCGCCGACTTCCACCGCACCGGACGTTGCATCCCAAAAACGCGGGATCAGGCTGGCTGCCGTTGTCTTTCCGCCGCCGGACGGCCCCACCAGAGCTACGGTCTGCCCCGGTTCCGCCGTGAAGGACACATGGGAGAGCGCCGGGCTTTCCGCTCCGTTATAAGTAAAACTCACATCCTTAAATTCTACCTTATTACCGTGGGGTATCTGCGGGTGGCTGGGTGCTTCCAAGACAGGCGCCTCCAGCACCTGATTGATACGTCCCAAAGCGGTACCTGCCAGCATCATACCGGAGGCGGCAAACATTATTTTCGCAAGCGCAGTAGAAATAATAGCTGAAAATACGGCATAAAAAGCGAAATCCGTAACAAATCCGGCAAAGCTGCCCTTTGCCAGTGCGCCCGGAGCAAGGAACAGCGCCGCCGGAACCAGAAACAGGAAAGCGCCTTCGGTAAAGGTCAAATTGACAGACTGGGCAGTGCGGCATACATCCACCTGATAGTGTTCGGCTTTGCTGCTGTAATCTTCGATGGCCTCCTGAAACGCCTTGAACGAGTAGACCGTCTGCTGGAATATTTTAACGACGGGAATCCCCCTCACATATTCCGTTCCCGCCTTTGCCATGCGGTCCTGGGCCGCCTGGTATTCCGCCATAATCTTAGCATTTTTGCCTCCCATCATGGAGAACATGGCGATGATGGAAATGATCGCCGCCAACAGACATGCCGCTCCCATCCGCCAATCAAAAAGAAACATCATGATAAGCATCGACAGAAACAACACGACAGTGCCTACGATGTCCGCCAGATTATGCGCCCGCAGCGTTTCGGTGTCGGCTGCCGCCGCGTCCAGCCGCCCGCGGATCAGGCCGGAGGCGTTGGAATCAAAAAATCCCAGCGGAGCCTTCATCACATGGGCGACCCCCTGTTTTCGTATGTTGGAAGCTGTGCGGAAAGCAGCCAAGTGGGTACACATCAGGCCTGCAAAATACAGGATAATACCGCCTACCGCGAACCCAAAGGCGATCCAGCCATATCCGGAAACATTCTGTGCCTGTGTCCATTCCGGAGCTGCCTTGATCAAGTCACGGGCCGCCAGCCAGATGCAAATGTAGGGAGCCATGCTAAGGAGCATGGACACTGCAGACAGGGCCAGCCCTAAAAATGTCAGGCCCCTGTAGCTTCCCGCATATTCCAGCAGGACAGCCACATCGTTCTTTTTTTCTTGTTTCATCGAATGACCTCCTTAATGAAAAATACATTGGTTAGAATCAGCTAACCGTAACTGTTTAAAAAAAGCGGTTTTCCGCTTTTTTCAGGATAGCATTTGTCATCAATAGCACACCAGCAGTTCAGACCTTCCCTTGATTTCGCCTGGAAATCAGAATGCCGCAGGCCATAAATACCACCGCTAAACCTGTTACCATCAGCATTTGAGGGTAGGCAGACAGAATGCTTCCGGTCTGCTGCATTCGTTCTATGCCTGCCGCAATCCAGCGCTGAGGACAGAAATCAGCAGCTATTTTCATAGCGCCGGGCATCGTGTCATAAGGGAACAAAATTCCGGACAGCAGTCCCATGGGCATAAGAACTGCGCTCCCCACAATCCACAGGCTTTCCTCTTTTTTGAGCATGGAAGATGCAAACACCATGATACTGACACTGAGGAGATTTGTGAAAAACAGCATCAGCAGAAATCCAAAGTCATTTTTCAATCCAAAATCAAAACGTGCAATTTGTGCAATTACAAAAAATATTGCTGAGCCAAGGCAGGAAAAAAACAGATACGCGCCTGAAACTCCGAGTATGTATTTCCCTGTTCCGACGCCGCTTAAAAGGATTCTGTCACGGATACGGTTCTTCTTTTCGTTAATGAGCAGCGCGCCTACCAGCGAGGACGCTGTCAGCGTCTTAAACAGCATAAAAGGAAGTATATTTTTTACCGAGAGCGTTTTCTTTGGAGCTTCGTTAATGCTGACCTCCGATGCAGGGCTGCCTTCCCCTGCGTTCTTAAGCAGCAGCTCCACCGAGCTGTATATTTCACTTTCGGAAAGCGTTGTAATAAGAATTGCCTCGTCCAGGATAACAGCCATTTCAACATTGCCGCCTACAAGCTTTGACTGAATTTCATCTTCCTCATATTCAAAAACCTGATAGCCCTCCACCGCACGGAGCGCTGAAAGATACTTTTCTCCTTCCCCGCCGAGATTGTTCACGACGCCGATATTGTGTTTATCAGAGTATGGCAGAAGCACTGTCATTAAAAGAAACAGTATTGTCGGCATGATTGTGATGAATTTTACAAACTCTTTGTCACGCAGCAGATAGATTGATGTATTTCTAAGAATATTAAGCATGATGCGCCCCCCTGTTCTTCTTCAGCGCAGCTACAATGCAGATCATTGACAACACCACAAGTACAACGGCGCTGTATGCAGTGTTCTTGTCAACAATGTGGTTATACAGGCTGATAAGCGCTTTATTCGTCCAGTAAAGCGGACTCAGCTTTATCACATGACACATAATCGGCATATTTTCCATAAGATATGCCGGCGTAATGGAACCGCCGAGATAACCGCACATCAGCCCCGCTACCAACGAGGTTTCCTGTGCGACGATCTTGCTTTTGCAAAATGTTCCGATCATGATCCCTAAGGAGGTTGAAAATACGATCAAAAGCAGTAAAACCATGAAAATCAGCGGAAGATTTCCGCCCCATTCCACGCCGATCACAAAACTGGAGTACAAATAGATAATAATGATTTCCGCTATTCCTCCGCAGATTGATACAAACGCTTTTGCAAGCAGGACGCCGCCGCTGCCTGTGCTTGAAATACGGATACGGATATCGGTTCCAAGTTCCTTTTCCTCAATGATGCTCATTGAAGTAAGAAATGCCATAAACAGTATAAGGAAGGCTGCCGCTGCAAAGGTATAGTAGATCTTTGAAGTAGTCTTTTTGATGTTCATATTATTTTTCATTATCATAACTTCACCCGGCGGATTCTCATAGCTGTCGGATAACTGCAAAAACATGCTGCGGATAATTTCACCGCCGACAGGCTCATTAAATTCCGAACGGAAATAGTCAAAGCCATCTCCAGTTATATTGATTACGGCAAATGCCTTGCTCTGTTCAACATCGGTTTTTGCGGCTTCAAAGTCGCTTACCTCTTCAAAAACAACTCCTGTGGAAGAAGCAATTTTTCCCGATATATCTGTGAATTTTTCCAAATGTCCGGCATCGGCATTTCCCGTAAAATAAAATATTTTTCCGTCTTCAAAGGTGTCATAATTGCTGTCTATGTAATTCTCCAAAGCAAATGAGAAAAATGTGACAAAAATAACAGGCAGCAGAAAAAGAAAAAGGATATTTATTTTGCTGCTGAAATATTTTTTCAGTTCTTTACCTATAATTACGCCCATATCGTCCTCCTTAATCTCTGAGGTCCGTGCCTGTAAGCTGTAAGAAAATCTGCTCCATAGAGGCGTCGCTCATACCCGCTTTGCGCATGATTTCTTCCTTTGTCCCGGCAGCAATAATGCTTCCATGATCTATGACCGTGATTTTGGAGCAAATATCCTCCACCTCCGGCATATAATGCGTGGTGTAAATGATAGCCGCACCCTGACGGTTCAATTCCTTAACATTTTCCATAATGCGGTTACGGGACTGCGGATCAATACCCACAGTCGGCTCGTCCATGATGATAAGCTTTGGAGAGTGTGCGATTCCACACGCCATATTGAGCCTGCGCTTCATACCACCCGAAAACTCACCTGATTTTTTGTCTTTCACATCGGTAAGCCCTACAAAGTCCAAAGCCTTTGCAACTCTTTCTTTCAGCTCCACGCCCTTGAACCCGTAAAGAGCGCAAAAGAACCGAATGTTTTCTGTGGGCGTGAGTTCAGGGTAAATTGCCAGATCCTGTGGGACATAGCCTACATTTTTATTCCATTCCCCAATGCTTTTACCATCGGCAAAGGTAATTTTACCTTCATAGGGAAGAAGCCCCAATATGCAGTTCATCGTAGTCGATTTACCCGCGCCGTTTGGTCCCAGAATCCCGTGAATTTCTCCGGCCTCCACAGCAAGACTTATGCCGTTTACGGCAGTGAAATCATGATAGTTTTTCTTCAGATTGCTGATTTCTAAAATATTCATGTAAATTCTCCTTTTCATTCAGTTTTATCAATTTTCCACTCTTCGATTGCTTTCCTGACCTTCCTGTCAACATCCATGCGGGTTTCCTTACATTCTTCAGGATATTTTTTTGCAGCCATCCTTTTTGCCCTGCATAAACCCCTGCCAGATAAAATCGCTTGGCGTTATGCCTATTGT
>JAMPAC010000127.1 GCA_023667395.1 Blautia sp.
GGAGTTGTGGATGCGGATCGATTGGATTATTGCACAAGAGATGCCGTTTGTGCAGCGTTAGATACAGATATGTTTTATTATAAAAGATTTTTTCACGGATATACAATTTTGCGAAGGACACTGGAAAAGGATGGCTATGAGCATTTTTTCTTCTGTCCGTCTGCCAAGAATCTGAATATGATCGAAGAATTGCTAAATAAACGATATCAGATATACGCATGTATTAATTATCATCACCGTGTGCATAAACATGAAATAATATTGGAAAAAGTCATCTCCCGGTTAGGATTGCTGGAATTGGAGAGAATGAAGACAGTGGATATTTTGCCGGATGTATTGCCACTGGAGGTAAGTTCGATATGGAAACTGGTAAAAGAGATAAAAAATGATACTAAATGGTTAGGGAAATCAGTTGATGCAGTTGGATGACAGTTGGCTGGATACCTTGTTGAAGCATAATTTTTTGATATATACGGTCAAAATTATATGTCTATTCATGAACATGGCAATGATGTCCAATGGAATCAGTTCGACGAATTGATATCAACGACAAAACGATACTGCTCTCTGATCAAGCGGTCAGACGATTTTCGGATCATTGATGAGCAGTTTTACTTATTGTTTTCCGGACATGATTGGAAATTGAGAAAATTGCGGGAATTGGCTCAAAATGTGAGCACACAAAAATATCTGGATTTTTTAAAGGAAAGGAAGACTTTTCTGTTTACCTACTGCATAAATCAGTTAATAGAAGAACTTACTGTGCCAGAAGCCATATCTGCATTTTACCAATTGGTTGAAGAAGAGATGAAAGAGGGAATGAAAGATGAGATCATGGATTGTATTATTAAGTCATCGTCTTTTGGATTGGGGATAAATACAGTTAAATCACCAGTTTTTCTGGCCGATAAAAATAAAGAGGGAATATTGCTGGAGCAATTATCTTCACAAAGAGATATTTTTTTGAAAGAAGAAGCTCTACGCCCACCGTTTCATCTGTATTATTTGTCTCAATATGAGGGAGATATGCCCTCTGCGGTTGATATTGGGAAACTGTCGGAGAATTTAGCGAAGGTATTGATCAATTGTTTGGATACTATGGATTCATAGCCAAAAGCTGTTGCATTATTGGCTGTAATATGATACATTTAAATTGATCCTTTTAATGTTGAGGAGGAAAACTATGATACTATCGGAAGTCGCATCTTGCAAGCTCATGATCAGTCGCACCATATTAAATATGGATATACCATTTAAGCTGTCACAGTTATATGAAGTGTTGGAACAAAAAGGAATTACAGACAGGGAGTTGATCTTGGATGTATTGAACCAGCTTTACGAAAAAGGTTTGGTCGATTATGCATCTGTGGAGGATGACACTTTGGAATATGAGAGTAATTTTGGACGTACATTGTGGTAAGCAGGTATTATATGAAGAGGGGCAGCATTAAAACGCTGTCCCTCTTATCGATATCACACAGTCAGTGCAGCTTGATGCCCTTGAAAAAGTCAGCTACTTCCACATGGAAGATTTCGGCAAGCGCCAGCAATTCTTTTACCCGGATATTGTCTATCCCGCACTCTATATGCGAGTAGGTCCCGCGAGACATATTGATGCCCAACAGTTCCAGTTTTGTCACCGTTTCTTCCTGTGTCATATCATGAGCCAGCCGAAATTCGCGGATATTCTTGCCAATGTTATATTTATTCCTGTCCTGTTTTATCTTCATGGTATCCTCCGATAAAGTTAATGGTGTACGGTTAATATTTTGTATTTATTGTAGCTGTAAACAGCGCACAGATTGCTATATATACATAGCGGCGTCAGAAAAATGGAAAGACGGATATTTTCGGCGCAAAAAGTATATTTGGGAGTTATTGTAAAATCACGGGAAATAGGCTATAATGATTTCGGCGGTGTGGATGGTTTGTTCTCGATGAGATATATCCGTTTTGCCCCGCAGTAAGAAGACAGAGAGAGGTTAAACTATGTTCACAGGAAAAACATTACTCATCACAGGGGGCACGGGTTCGTTTGGCAATGCGGTACTTGATCGGTTTTTAGCTACGGATATCGGGGAGATCCGTATTTTTTCCAGGGATGAATTGAAGCAGGATGATATGCGGCATTTTTACCAGAGGGAATATCCGGAATACAGCAATAAATTAAATTTCTATATTGGAGATGTGCGCGATCCGCAGAGTATAGCGAAAGCAATGTATGGCGTGGACTATATTTTCCATGCGGCGGCGTTAAAGCAAGTGCCGTCCTGCGAGTTTTTCCCTATCGAGGCCGTGAAGACCAATGTGCTGGGAACAGAAAATGTGCTTCAGTGCGCGGTTGATGCCGGTGTGAAAAAAGTGATCTGTCTTTCCACTGACAAAGCGGCATATCCGGTAAATGCCATGGGAACTTCCAAGGCGATGATGGAGAAAGTGATCGTGGCAAAGGCGAGGACCATATCCGCAGATAAGACAAGCATCTGTTGCACCAGATATGGGAATGTGCTTTGTTCAAGAGGATCCGTGGTGCCGCTGTTTATCAGCCAGATCAAAGAAGGCAAGCCATTGACGGTAACGGAGCCGTCCATGACCAGGTTTGTCATGAGTCTGGAAGAAGCCGTGGAATTGGTGGTATACGCGTTCCAGAATGCGGAGAGCGGAGACATCATGGTGCAGAAAGCGCCTGCATGCACTATCGGGGTACTGGCGCAAGCGGTAAAGGAACTGTTCCATGTGGACAGCGAGATCAAAGTGATCGGTATCCGTCATGGTGAGAAGATGTACGAGACATTGCTGACGAACGAAGAGTGTGCCCATGCGATCGATATGGGAAATTTCTATCGTGTGCCTGCGGATAAGCGGGGCTTGAATTATGATAAATACTTTACGGACGGTAATTTAAAGAGGACCGAACTCTCGGAATTTAATTCCAACAATACAGCGCTTATGGATGTGGAGCAGGTGAAGGAGAAACTGTTGACTCTTTCGTATATCCGTGACGAGATCACAAAGTGGGAGGATCGTTAGACGATGAAAGTATTGGTTACCGGCGCAGGCGGATTTATCGGGAAAAACCTGATAGCGGAACTGGAAAGGCAGGAAGGCATGGAAATATTGCCTTTTGAGAAAGATACGGCGCCTGAACTTTTGGACAGATATTGTGAAGAGTGCGATTTTGTCTTTAACCTTGCGGGGATCAACAGGCCGGAACGTGTGGAAGAGTTTATGGAGGGCAATTTCGGCTTTGCCACTACTCTCACGGAAACCCTGCGCAAATATGGGAATGCCTGTCCTGTCATGAACGCTTCTTCTGTGCAGGCGGAGTTGGATAATCCCTATGGCCAGAGCAAGAAAGCGGGGGAGGATATGCTGTTTGCTTATGGCAGAGAAACGGGAGCATCTGTCTATGTCTATCGTTTTCCCAATGTATTTGGAAAATGGTGCAGACCGGGCTATAACAGCGCGGTCGCGACTTTTTGCCATAATATTGCCCATGACCTGCCCGTTCAGGTGAATGACAGAAATACGATCCTGCATTTGGTCTATATTGATGATCTGGTCAAAGAACTGCTTTTGGCATTGGAGGGCCATCCCCATATGACCTCGGAGGGTTACTGTTTCGTGCCCAGGGTACATGAAGCGTCTTTAGGTGAGATCGTGGATCTGTTGTACAGCTTTAAAGAGAGCCGGAAAAGCAGGATGGTTCCCGATATGACAGAGGACAGTTTTTCGAAAAAATTATACAGTACATATCTGAGTTACCTGCCGGAGAATCAGTTTTCGTATCCGCTTTTGATGCATACTGACGAGAGAGGAAGTTTTACTGAGATCTTAAAAAGCGCTGACAGAGGGCAGGTGTCCATCAATATTTCCAGACCCGGCATTGTCAGGGGAAATCACTGGCATCATACAAAGAATGAGAAATTTGTAGTGGTCAGTGGGGAGGGAGTGATCCGCTTTCGAAAACATGGTTCGGAGGAGATCCTGGAATATCCTGTCAGCGGCAGGAAACTGGAAGTGGTTGACATTCCCACGGGTTATACGCACAGTATCATTAATGTGGGGGACGCTGATCTTGTAACGCTGATGTGGTGTAATGAGTGTTTTGATCCTGACAGGCCGGATACCGTTTACGAACCGGTCGATCCGCCGCAGGATATTGATTCCCGCGAGCAATGAGATGCATTGTGTTCTGCGTTGCTGCTTGCCTGTATGCCTGCATCGGGGTGTTTGGACGAAAGTGATGTAGAGACTGGAAAAAGCCTGTATGGCAGAATGAGAGGGGATATGAACAGACTGAAATTGATGACGGTGATCGGTACCAGGCCGGAGATCATCCGGTTGTCGGAGGTTATCAAAAAGTGCGATAAATATTTTGACCAGATCCTGGTGCATACCGGGCAAAACTATGATTATACCCTGAACCAGATCTTTTTTGAGGATTTGGGTCTGAGGAAGCCGGACTATTATCTGGATGCTGTGGGAAACGATCTGGGAGAGACCATCGGAAATATCATAGCAAAGAGTTACAGGCTGATGGCGGAACGGAAGCCGGATGCCTTTTTAGTGCTCGGCGATACAAACTCCGCCCTGGCGGCGATTTCCGCCAAGCGGTTGAAGGTGCCTATCTTCCATATGGAGGCGGGGAACCGCTGTTTTGATGAAAACCTGCCGGAGGAGACGAACAGGCGCATCGTGGATCATATAGCGGATGTGAATCTGTGTTACAGCGAACACGCCAGAAGATATCTGAATGCGGAGGGAACGGCAAAAGAAAGAACTTATGTCACAGGTTCTCCCATGGCGGAGGTGTTATCTGCCAACAGGGATAAGATCCTGGCGAGCAGAGTGCTGGAAACGCTGGGGCTGGAAAAAGGCAGATATATCCTGTTATCCGCCCACCGGGAAGAGAATATCGATGATGAGAAGAATTTCTCCGCGTTGATGGAAGCGGTCAACAGTATGGCGGAAACATATCAGATGCCTGTCATCTACAGTACTCATCCGCGCAGTAAGAAAAAGATAGAAGAACGTGGATTTCGATTCCATCCGTTGGTCAGAAGTTTACAGCCTTTTGGTTTTTCGGATTATAACCACTTGCAGCTGAATGCATTCTGTGTGGTATCTGACAGCGGAACGCTGCCGGAGGAAGCTTCTTATTTCTGCGCAAAAGGGACTCCTTTCCCCGCAGTCTGCATCAGAACGTCTACCGAACGGCCGGAAGCCATTGACAAGGGTAATTTTATCCTGGGAAGCATTACTTCCGAGCAGGTATTGCAGGCAGTGGATATGGCTGTGCGCATGAATGATGATGGTGAGCTTGGAGTAACTGTGCCGAATTATGAGGACGAGAATGTCAGCACCAAGGTGGTCAAGATCATACAAAGTTATACCGGGATCGTGAACAAAATGGTGTGGAGGAAAATGTAAAATATCAAGGGCATGACCGTTTGACATGCTTGCAGCAGCGCAGACGGACAGTGTATGGAGGGCAGATCATGGAAGAATTAGCGATTTTTGGCGGCAGGCCGGTGAGGGAAGACAGGATCTTTTACGGCCGCCAATGCATAGAGGATGATGATGTGGCAGCGGTGGCAGAGACATTGAAGAGCGACCTGATCACCTGCGGCCCCAAAGTGGAAGCGCTGGAGAAGCTTCTCTGCCAGACCACCGGCGCAAGATATGCAGTGGTCGTATGCAATGGTACTGCGGCGCTGCATTTAGCGGCGCTGGCTGCAGGATTTCAGGAAGGGGATGAGGTGATCGTCAGTTCTATCACGTTTGCCGCTTCTTCTAATTGTGTATTGTATTGCGGTGCGAAGCCGGTGTTTGCGGATATCGATCCGGAGACTTATAACATCGATCCGGATTCCGTCCGCAGCCTGATCACGCCCAGGACCCGGGGGATCGTGGCGGTGGATTTCACGGGTCAGTCGGTGAAGCATGATGAACTGAGGGAGATCTGTAAGGAATATGATCTGCTCCTGATCGAGGATGCCGCCCACGCCATCGGTACAAGATATAAGGGGCGGCCCATAGGCAGTATTGCCGATATGACCTGTTTCAGTTTCCATCCGGTGAAAACAGTGACCGGAGGAGAAGGCGGGGCCATCACC
>JAMPAC010000128.1 GCA_023667395.1 Blautia sp.
TTAAAGAGCCACATCAGGTCGTCCAGCTTCGTCAGGAAGAAACTGTCCGCTCCCGCTTCGGACACCTTTTCCATAACGTCTTTCTGCTTGTCCTCCGTGCTCCTGCCCGCCAGTTTCTCTGACAGTACTGTCACTTTCCCCATGGGAAAGGCGGGTCTGTCCGTCCAGATGTCCTCCGCAAGATCTTTCTCGTAAGCAAAACGGATCTCTTTGTCCGCCAGCTTCTCTTCCAGCTTCTTTCCCTTCCCGCAGGATACCACCCTGCCGTCAAATCCAAGGGTCTGCCCTTTCTCCATATGCTGCTTCAGGAAATCCTCCAGGGTGGGCACGCCCTCGTCCAGCATACGGAACAGTTCCACGCCGGTGCCCTCCAGTTCCCGCTCCGCCTGGATAAAATACCTGCCGTCCGTCCAGAGCCCCGCGCCCTCCTGCCACACCAGCAGCGTCCCATTGGAGCCGGAGAAATTGCAGAAATACTCCCGCACCTTAAAATAATCATTCACATACTCGGAGTTGTGGAAGTCCGCAGTGGGCATCATGTAGTAGTCGATGCCGCTCTCCTTCATAACTTCTCTCAACGCCTTCAAACGATCTTGAATCACCTGGTTTTTCATTTTCATGTTCCTCTTCTTTGCAAAAATCTTATGGAATGTTCCGTTCCGGGAAAATCGCCCCACACAAAGAGGTGGGTTGCGCCCCCTCTTGGGCATTCTTACTGGAGCAGCCCCACTGCCCGGGAAGTTCCGATGCGGTCGCAGCCCAAGCTGATAAACATTTCCAGATCCTCCAGCGTGGACACGCCTCCCGCCGCCTTGATCTTCACGCCGGAGCCGACATGCGCCTTAAACAGTTCCACATCCTCTTTCGTGGCGCCGCCCGTGCCGAACCCGGTGGAGGTCTTGATATAGTCCGCTCCCGCCCGGGTGACGATCCCACACATGGCGGTCTTCTCTTCCTCTGTGAGATAACAGGTCTCAATGATGACTTTCAGGATATGATCCCCGCAGATCCTTTTCAGGGTTCGGATCTCCTCCTCCACCTTTTCCCAGTATCCGTTCTTGACGTCGCTGATATTGACCACCATATCGATCTCGTCGCAGCCGTCCCGCAGGGCACATTCCACCTCCGCGGCTTTCGCCTCCGTCACGCTGTAGCCCAGCGGGAAGCCCACCACAGTGCAGATGGTAAGCTGCGTGCCATAGGTATCCCGGATTGCCTTGATATAAGCGGGCGGGATACACACGCTGGCAGTGTGGTATTTCACCGCCTCATCACACAATTTCCGGATATCCTCCCATGTGGCATATGGTTTTAGCAGCGTATGATCCACTTTCCCCAGCATTTCTTCTGTTGTCATGGCTCCTCCTTACTCTCCATTCGCTTTTTTTGTTCCCTTTCGATTGAGAATCTTATCGATCCACAGAAGAGATTCAACAAAAAAACTTGCCAACATGTCTATGATAAAATCAAACATTTTGCACCTCCAAATGCAAAAGACGAATGTCTGCTTAGCGCCCCCGATGAATACGCACAGCCCTACATATCCTGCGCCAGCGCTATCCTGTGCCCGGTCTTTCCAGCCTCAGCCGCCAGCCTGTCAAAAGCGTCCCTGGCCGTTATCATCACGCAGTAACTGTCGCTGTCTATATCCATTCCCGCTATGACATAGCCCTGTTCCATCCAGGGATCATGCAGCGCTTTCAGCCATTGTGTGATATCCGCGTCCTCGTCAAAACATTCCCCGTCAAGGGTAAGCGTATCGCCAGGAATGATCTGCTCCATTCCATAAAGGAAATCTTCCAGTTCGGCCTTCCAGTCGAACTCAAACATGAGCCCCTGCTCGATCAGGATATCAACCATGCCAAGCCATATGACAGTATCGTCATCTGCCTTGGAATACATTCCTCTCTCCGCATACAATCCCTCATGCTCCTCATAATATGTACGCGGATCGCTGATACAGCTGTTTAATCTGTCCGCCGTATCCGTATCCACATCCAGTAGTCCAACCATATTTTTATATGCCGTCATTTGTTCACCCATCTTTGGTTCCTCCGCAGGCATTACAATTTTAAAGCTTGTGTTTCCAAACTTATTCTAATCTGTGATTGATCTATCCCCTGCTTTCCTTTTGCTTTGCTACAACAGGGATTTGTTTTTTCATAACAAGTATTCTTTCATATCCTCGACAAACTGGTTGCCGCATCGAGTAAGTTCACCCAGTACACGGTCGATACCTTGTTCACTCTTGTACCAATTATCCTTTGTAATGTTGTAACAATGAATCGGGCAGACCTTCATTTCAACATCAGGAAAGGCCATTTGATAAAGCATGAGACAACGCCGGGCGTGAAACGCTTTACATACAATCAGCGCGGTCTTAATCTCCAGCCCTTTTTCGTCAACAACTTTTCGAGATAGAAATGCATTGTCACGGGTATGCCCCGACTGATCTTCACCGATGATTGCATCAACAGGTACACCATTTTTAAGAAGCACATCCGTAAAGAACTCACAGTCAGACTGATAATTGCCGCTGTATCTGTCTGCCTTCGAGCGAACGCCCGGCCATTTATCACGTTTCACACTGACGCCGCCTGACGGAATAAGCCATTTCGCATATCCCCTGCGGTACAGCTCTGCCGCATATTCAGGCTGTTCGGGATGTGAACTGCCAGGCAAAAAGACAGCATCGACCTTTACGGGTTCGTCAGAAACAAATATATAGTTTGAAATATCTGTTATGATACGATTCGTCATTTACAGGAATGCTCCTTTATCCAATCATCTGCACTACTCTCAAAATTCGAATCCATCAGCGCAGTTCAAACAGGTTATACGATTAGATTTCCACACAGACATCTCTATCAAAGGTAATTTTCACAACCCACGGCATTAACCCCCTGATTTTCTCGAAATCTGACCAGCCAAATTGCCTGTCATAGAAATTGATGATCGTACTTAAAGCGGTTCCATGAGTGCCGATGACGATCGTTCTGTTTCCATACTCGTCCAACAGGCGGTTTAACGCTGTAATATTTCTTGTCTGCACTTCCTGTAACGACTCGCCATCTGGAAGCTTATAATGAAAATCCATCCACTGCGCCCTGCAGAACGATGTATAATCTTCCATCCAACCGCTGCCCGCTTTTCGTTCCCTGAAATCATTTTCTATATGGATTTCAAGTCCCGCCAGATCAGCGAAGTTACGAATCGTGTCAAGGGCTCTCTTATACGGACTTGAGAATACCATATCAATCTTCCTGTCAGACAAAAAATTTGTGACAAGCCTGCTGTCCTCTAATCCCTTTTCAGTCAATTCCCTCGACAGTTCATTATGATTGGCATAATCTGATTCTGCGTGTCTGACAAAATATACGGTGGTCATATCTTATTCCTTGCTATGTAAATTCCTGATTGCATCGTTAATGCCACAGACTGAATCGTATTTGCATTTTCTTTTTTCATGGCAATGCACTTTCTACTCCACAGATCCCGATGATCTGCCGATACCATCACAACCCGTTTTAACAAAACCGCGATTTCAAATAAGGCTTAAAAATTCCCTCACCGTCTCTTTCATCCGGTCCACGTCACACTGCTTCTCATGCACCACAGGGGCGGTACGGATCTCCTCGATGGCCCTGGGAACCGCCACATTGGCGATCCTGGAAAGTTCGTCCACCAACTCAAAATCACCCATGGCGTCATACTTCGGGTCGATGGCGTTCATCACGCTTCTGGTAAACTTAAACGGACTGGCGGTGGATGCGATCACCGTCTTCGTCCTGTCCCCCGTCTCCGCCGCGTACTTCCGGTACACTGCGGATGCCACAGCCGTATGGGTGTCGATCACATAGCCGCAGTCGTTGTAAAGCCTGCCGATCTCCTCTGCGGTCTCCCTCTCATCCGCATAGCTGCCGTAAAAATCGGCAAGCGCCGCTTTCATTTCCGGGGTGATCTCATATTTTCCCACCCCAGTGAGGGCCGCCATCAGTTCCTTCGTCCTCTCCGCATCCTCGTCTGCGATGCGGTAGATCAGCCGCTCCAGATTGCTGGAGATCAGGATGTCCATGGAGGGGGAACTGGTCAGCACGAACTCCCGGTTCCTGTCATAGATGCCAGTCCGGAAAAAGTCATACAGCACCCTGTTCTCATTGGATGCGCAGATCAGCTTTCCAATGGGAAGTCCCATATTCTTCGCGTAAAACGCCGCCAGGATATTTCCGAAATTCCCCGTGGGAACCACCACATTGATGGTTTCGCCCCCGGCAATCTTCCCCTCTTTCAAAAGGGTGGCGTAAGCGTACACATAATAGCAGATCTGGGGCACCAGCCGCCCGATATTGATGGAATTGGCGGATGAGAACTGGAATCCTTTCTGATCCATCTCCTGCGCCAGTTCCCGGTCGGAAAAAATCTTCTTCACGCCGGTCTGGGCGTCGTCAAAATTGCCATGGATCCCCACCACCAGCGTATTGTCCCCCTGCTGTGTCACCATCTGCTTTTCCTGGATGGGACTGACGCCGTTTTTCGGGTAAAATACAATGATGCGGGTTCCCGCCACGTTGGCAAAGCCTGCCAGAGCGGCCTTGCCGGTGTCGCCGGAGGTAGCCGTCAGGATCACGATCTCATTTTTGATCCGGTTCTTGCGCGCCGAAGTGATCATCAGATGGGGCAGGATGGACAGAGCCATATCCTTAAACGCTATGGTGGCGCCGTGGAACAGTTCCAGATAGTAAGCGCCCTCCGCCTCCGCCAGCGGCGCAATCGCCCCTGTGTCAAACTTGGCGTCATAAGCCTTTCTGATGCAGTCCCTTAACTCCTCCTCCGTGAAATCGGTGAGGTATAGTTTCATCACCTCGTAGGCAACTTCCTGATAGGTCATGCCCGCCAGTTCTCCCAGGCTCCTGTCCAGCGCGGGGATGTGGTCCGGCACGAACAACCCGCCGTCCTCCGACAGACCCTTAAGGATTGCCTGGGAAGCTTTCACCGGGTCGGCGCCGCTTCTGGTACTTTTGTATAAGACTTCCATACTTTTCTCCATTCCGAAGCGTTTATCATGCAAAATTTTACGGCAAATATGTGACGCCCCGCACAAACCGCCCCTGCTGTGCTATATTTTAAGAAACTTTAGCCTTGTATAGTATAACATTAATTACCCCGGGACGCAAGAAAACTGTTTAAAACTCCCAATTATGGGGGAACAGTTCAGGGCTGATGATATCCGGCGTCCCTTTAGCAGCAAACTTGCAAGCCGCCGGATCCCATCACCCCTGAATGGTTACATTATGGCATCTGCCGCCCCCATCCCCTATTTAAAAAATTCATGCCCGCCGTGCTGAAACAGGTAGACCAGATGCTCGTCAAACCATTTCATCTTTGTGCTGTCCGCATATTTCCTGGCGGCGAAGTACAGCGCCCCCTGGGAGATATCTTCGCCGTCCAGGGCCCGTTCCACCGCTTCCCTGGTCTCCTCGCTGACCTCCACCTGATGGATCCTCCCGCTGGCAACAGGCGAGAACTGAGCCACTCCGTTCTGCTGCTGGAACACTACCTCCGACACGGTGGAGGGAAAATGCTCGTCGTTCACCCGGTTCAGGATCACGTTTGCCACCAGCAGCCTGCCGTCCGCATCCTCGCTTCCCGCCTCGGACTCCACGATCCGCAGCAGGATGTCCAGTTCGGAGGCCTCCAGCATGTCCGCCGTCTCCTGCTCCAGCACCGTGAAATCCACCACCCGCTGGCCGGAAACGGCACGGTCCGCAATGCCCAGCGCCATGCTCTCCTCCCCGCAGGTTTCCGCCTTTTCCCCAACCTCCCCCAGGGTCAGGGATATCATGGACGCGGGACGGGACATTCCCTTTGCGTGATCCGTTCCACGGACGCACAAAAATCCCGCCAGAAAGATCATGTTGCAGAGTATCAGTAAACCGATTGCCTTTTTATACATTCTTTTCAACCCTTTCTCAAAACATGGCGGACAGACAGTGCCTGTCCGATATATCCAATATATGAGATAAGGTTAAAAAATATGTAACAATTATGACACAATTTTGTAACT
>JAMPAC010000129.1 GCA_023667395.1 Blautia sp.
TTCCGGCCACCATAAAAAATCAAAAAAACTTACACAATTTACTTGACAAACCCTCCTCATTTAAAAGTTAGCACGTTGTAAATTGGAAATGAATTCTTCTTGTTCTGTACGTTTATTGTCGCCCTGATCAGCCTGATTTATCAGATTTTCAGGGGAAAGAAATAGCCGCCACTATTCACAGAGTAGTGACGGCTGTTAGCATATAACAGTTTACATGATCTGAGGGTAGGCCGCTTCCATGGCTTCCCTCTTTTTGTCTCCATAATAACATACGTGCTATACTTGCTTTTTCCTCAATGTCAGTTCCATGGAGCCGTTATAGTGGCTGCTGATCGCGTAATCCAGGACTTCAAAGCCGCACTCTTCCGCCAGTTTTTCCAGCCCGTCCCTGGAAAACCAGGAAACGTGGTAAGGTTCCATCCACATGGCGTTGGAGAACTTCCGCAGCCGGGTAAAGCTGCCCTGGTAATTCGGAGTGGAAACCCACAAGATCCCGTCATCCTCCAAAAGCCTGTATGCTTTCAAAAGGCAGTCCTTAGGGGAGGTAACATGCTCTATCACGTCGCCCATGGTGATCAGCGGGAATTTTTCGGAAGTTTCAAACCGCAGGAAATCGCAGTTCCAAATGGGTATCCCTAAAACATCTGCAATCTTCTGCGCATCCTCCCGGATCAGTTCCACACACTGGACTTCATAGCCCATTTCCAGCGCACAGGCGATAAACTCCCCTGTGCCGATGCCTATTTCCAGCACCTTCTTTTTGGGCTGGTACTGGCGGATATGTTTTAAAAAGGCGTTCCAATGGGTGATATAATGGGGCGGCTCCATGGAAATACAGTCCTGGTCCGTCCTGGGCTGGAGGAGTTCCTGTCTGATCTCTTCCGTGAAATAAAAGGATTCCGGGTAATATTTTGTAAAGAGGTTCTGGCATTTCCTGCACTTCATCCAGATTTTGGCAGGCTCAAAAGGCGCGCCGTAATTGCCCATCAGATAGGAGGAAGAAGTATAATAAGGCGTCCCTCCCCCTCCGCAGACGGGGCATCTTTCCAGCATATGCTGTGGGGACGGCTCATAAACCCGTTCCCCCAGTTTAAAGAAGCTTGGGCCGCTCTTTCGTATCCGGAATCCATCCATGATCGCCCGGTAAGCGGCTTCCGGCGCTCCAAACCCGCAGGAATAGCCCGCCGCGATCAGCATGTTGGCTTTGCCGTCCTGCTCAAGCGGAAGTCCGGAAACCTTCTCCAGCAGCGGCTCCGCGATCTCAGCCGGGAACTGGCATTCCTGGTTGATCGCGTCGATCAGCTTTTGATACAACAGCTGGATAGTTTCCGGTAAAACAGAGTCCCGCCACTCCCTCTCCGCCGAAAGGATTTTGGTTCCACCTTTCCCGGCGGAACCTTTTTCTTTTTTAAGAAACGTTTGGGATGCTTCCCGAATTTTTCCGCCCGACGCTTCCTCGATCGCCGTCACTGTGGTATCTATGGCATTCAGCGCAGGCTGCAGGAAAACCAGCGCCTGCCCGTCCCCTTCTTCCGCACAGAGCGCAATCCCTTCATCACCTGGAGCAGTTGCATGATCTCATTACCTGTTTTTATTGTCGATTCCCTCAATGAAAAACCTCCCTATCAATATCTGTACAAATTCAGATTGCCGTCCGCATACTCCAGTCAATAACCCCGCTGCAAAGCAAAATGCATCTGCGATGCATGGGTATTGACCCTCGCAGCATTCGCCAAGTCAGCTTGCTGACTTAGCCCATTGCTCGCGGGAATAAAGCATCTGTCATTTCCCAAACAAATCGCTGTGTGTCCCGGTACGGGACAGCGTCAACACTAAAACATCATCGTCAATGCGGTAGATCAACAGCCAGTTCGGCAGGATATGACACTCACGATGTCCTGCCCAGTTTCCTGACAGGGGATGATCCTTATTCTTTTCCGGCAGTGTCTCCCCGCGTGACAACACCCGAATGATGTCATCCAAAAGTCCAATGTCCAGACGGCGTTTCTGCGCCAGCTTGTAATCTTTTTTGAACTGTGCTGTCCAGACAATATCGCGCTTCATTGTTTTAACTCCCGAAGCGCCTCCTCCACATCGGAATAATGCTTCACTGTCGGGTCATGGGCAATCCGTTCCGCCTCCTGCATAGCGGCGATGGTCTCCTTGTTGGGCTGATCCAGCCTGACTTCAAAGGGAAAGCCTCCGGCACGCAGTGACTGGCGCAGGAACACATTGATTGCGGTGGTCAGATTCATGCCCAGTTCACCGTAAAGGGTTTCACACTGTTTTTTGATGTCTTTATCCATGCGGACACTGAAATTTGTTGTGCCTGCCATAATATCAACTCCTTTCACATTCATTGCACCTATAGTATATGTTGTCTGCAATGCAAAAGCAATAAATTTTTGAGGAGTATACCGTGGTACACCTTGATTTACCAGTGTGGGCAATATCTGACCTGCCTGTGCAAAGATATTGTACCGTCAAGGAGTTGGAAAGCAGATCAATGTAGTTAGCATAACCTGAAAAAAGCCATGCCGTTTATAAGACCGCCATTTTCTCCAATGCCAGAATATCCTGATCCTCCGGGGTCAGCTGCTTCAGTTCTTTCAATATCAGGCCCGCCGCCTCATATGCCTGGGCGTCGATCAGTTCCCTGACTTTCTCCGTCAGCTGTTCTTTCAGCCAGACAAATTCCTGCCTCTCCGCTTCCATCTTTTCCCTGTACAAGTGCACGTACTGCCTGATCACACTGTCCATGGCAGGATATATTTTAAGGCAATCCTTATAAGTTTCCAGAACTGCTATATGATCACCGTCCTTTTCCTGCGCAAATGCAAAGCCAAGCTTCACTGCCAAACGGCAGGAGCGGGGCAGGAAAGCCATCTCGCCCGAGAAAGCATTGTCGTTGAAAAAGATGCCGTACAGTTTCAGGTTGCCGTCCACATATTCCAGTAAGGCCTGATGAAATTCTTCGTAAGAATGATTGTAATGCTCCTTTATCAGCAAGGCCTCCGTTGTCCGGATCATGAAATAATCATGGCGGAGAGCCGCTGCTGCCATTTCCATGCTCGCATGCGTATCCGAACTGTCCTGTGCTTCCGATGTCTCCAGCCCCGGCTGTACATTCAAATTGTCCTGCGCTCGCGATGCCTCCATATCCGCCCGTACACCCGAATTGTCCTGCGCTCTCGATGTCTCCATATCCGCCCGTGCACCCAGACTGGCCTGTGCTTCCACTGTTTCCGGTTCCACCTGTAAATCCAAACTGGCCTGCTCCCCCGCTCCGAACCACATTTCCCTACGCTTCAGGATCGTGTCAATGTCTGACTTCTGCACAAAAAGATCCACTCCCGTTTTCCATTGGTCAAAGTCCATCCGGTGGAACAGACCTTTCAGGTCAACCACGCCCCGCTCAGCAATCTCCCAAAGTTTGTCCGGCAGGCACAGGAAATCCTCCTGACGCTCAAACAGGTCTTGCAGGTTGTCTGACAGGTCAGAATAAGTTCCACAGGAATCCTGATAGAGGATACGCAGGTATATGATGTAGGGCAGGTCTGCATCCACCTGGGAAAAGATCCGCGCCAGCCGCAGGAATGCATCTTCCGACAATGTCTGCTCCCTCTCCCGCAGGCATTGGACTGTTTCCTCGGAAATATTCTTCCGCTTAATGAGACGGTCAGCAGCCCTGACATAAAAGTCGTCATATTCCGCTTTGCTCCAGAAGTCCAAGAGTGTCGGAATGATGTCATAATTGAGATAAATTATGTCGTCTTCCCATCCAAGGCTCTCAAAATACTGTCTCAACCCCTGATCTTTGCCTTCTTTCAATTCACAGATGATCAAAATGCAGCAGGCGCTATTACAGTCTTTCTTTTCAAAGAAATCACACACAAAAAGACTTCCCTGCGATGTCATTACAGTATCGTCTTCTGTCAGTTTGCCATACAATTTCAGATACTTCCTGCAACACTCCGCCGCTTTCTGGTACTGCTTCATCTGCATATAAACATATGCGCCATTAATATGCAGTGCTGCCATACAAAGTTCTGTATTTCTCCCGTCCAGAACAGCTTCTTCGTAATCCTTTACACCATCTTCGTATAACCTTCTCATCAGGTTTGCCCTGAGGCGTCCCACATAAAATGTTCCCCTTCCCCTGTTAATCACCGGCGTATCCGATTTAAAGCATTGGATTCCTTTATTGCACAAATCATACAGATTGTAATACTCTTTCATTGCCAGATATTCCTGAGCCAGATGCGTCCACCACCGGATACAGTTCTTTTCTTTCTCCAACATTTTCAGCAGCAGCGTTATATTCCGTTTTGAACGCCGATACATTTTCTCCGCCGAATCGAAGAGATATCCGAAATGACTCGCCGGACATTTCAAGAGTTTATACCTTCCACGTACAGGTATTAAATATTCGTGTATAATACCCACAAAATGAGTGTCGTCTGTTCGCCGTATGATTCTGGAAACCCAGTCGTCTGTATACATGGTTCCCTCCCAATTTTGGAAATTCCGCTGGATATACAGAGCCAGCCCATACTCCTTATACTCACCGGACTGGAAGAAATCTACAATCGGTGTCACATCCGTGAACCATTCATCATCATCTATGTATAAGAACCATTCACCTTTCGCCTGCTTCAATCCTGCATTTCTCGCTGCGGAGAAATCATCACACCACTGGAAAGGGATAATATGATCCGTGTACTCCTTTAAAATATTTCTCGTTTCCTCGTCACATCCTGTATCCACAATGATCAGTTCGCTGGAAACCTGTTCCATGATTGGTTTTAAGGAATCAAGACATTTCCTGATAGTCGCCTTTCTGTTGGATGCCAGCAGTGATATGGATAATATAACCTGTTCTCCCATTGTAACCTCCGCTCCCATAACCGGAAAAAGAGCGGTACAAAGACCGCTCTCTCCGTAAGTTCTCTCAATTCATTAGCCAAGCAGGGACAGAACACCCTGGTTTGCCTGATTTGCCTGCGCAAGCATTGCCTGGCCAGCCTGTGCAAGGATATTGTTGTTCGCATACTTAACCATCTCGGTAGCCATATCGGTATCGCGGATAGCAGACTCAGCGGACTGCGTGTTCTCAACGATATTGTCAAGGTTGTTGATGGTGTGCTCCAGACGGTTCTGGACTGCACCGAGGTCGGAACGCTGCTGGGAAACTGTCTTGATAGCCCCTTTAATGGTTTCAATAGCGCTGGTAGCAGCTTCTTCTGTCTTTACTCCGGAAGTCTTCAATCCGTCAACCCCGATTCCCTTTGCGCTCATAGCCTTGATAGTGACAGTAATCTTGTTGGCATCATTACCTTCGGCACCCACATGAAGGTTGAATGACAAAGCCTTGTCTACTACCTTTTCTACTTCTTTCTGATCTGGATCTACTTTCGCTTTGCCAGCTGTTACCTTTACAAAGTCTCCAATCTGCTCTCCACCGATTTCAGTATAGACTCCGTCTGTCTTCCTTTTAGCGAACAAGCCGCCTTTATAAGTTCCATCCTCGTTAAAAAAGTCTTTCAGATCCTCTTCTGTAGCATCATCTCCAGTAGCGGAATTCTTTTTTAATGCAGCAGACTGCTTCTCATAAATTGCCTGAACAGCTGCATTGTCCACAAGCTGAGCCTTGAGCTGTGCACCATAATCGGTTCCTGTAACCGCTGCCGCCTTATACAATTCCTTACCTTCCTTAATGACAACCTTACCAGTATCATCCAGTTCAAGATAGTTGACAACATCAGCCGCAGTTATAGCAGTAGTAGAACCTTTTTCATACCATGCTGCAGGTGCAGTTTGCCCAGTCTTCACCCCAATAGTGCCACTTACATCAATTTTGTACTCTGCTGTCATTTCCACAGCATCCTGTCCCGGAATAGTAACAACTTCTTTCTTCTTCTCTGTCCCATCGCCTTTCAGCAGATAGATCTCATTGAACTTGGTGGTCTCGGACACACGGTCGATCTCGTTGATCAGGGCGTCAACCTCGCTCT
>JAMPAC010000012.1 GCA_023667395.1 Blautia sp.
TTTTCCGTCCAAATCATATCACACTTTACATGAATTTTCCACCTTTTTATTCAAGCCCTGCATGGGGCGCCAACAGCTGTTACTTTTCACGGCTCCCAGTGGTAATTTATTTATGTAATACCACTATTATAATATTAATAGAATAGTAATAATAATTTTGGCTTGAATTGTATATATGCCCATGCTAAGATGATAACAGTAAAAATTTATCCTAACAGAAAGGGGGACTATTGTATGAAAAAGAATCGTGTATGGAGGGTTCACGTTTCCTAACCCTCCAATTCAAATTTTGGAGGAAATGCAATGAAGAACCAGATCGAATTTATCCAGCTTCAAAAAAACAATGAATCACACTTTGAAGCAGCATCAAAGTTATGGGTTCCATTCATCCAGGAAGTGAATAGGCATGACGGAACACACCGCTCCGAAGAACAGATCCTTGACGGGCTGAAAAAAAGGATCTCCATCCAGGGAAACCGCAGGGATATGCACTTTGAGATTGCCCTGACGGACGGTGAACCTTTCGGCATCGCAATGTTTGCCATCGATCTTGGGACGGTATACGGGCTGCTGGAAAAAGGCTGTGGAACCATTATGGGATTTTATATTCATCCCGATTTTCGCAGCCAGGGACTGGGCACCCTGTTCAGCAGGCACATTGAAACAGTGCTTTCCGCTGATGGCGCGGCAAAGATGTACATCTGCCCGGACGCCGTCACCGGCGAACCGTTCTGGAAAGCCAATGGCTACCATGACAGCGGGAAGATCGATCCTGATGACAAAAAGCCGATTTATATAAAGGAACTTTATCAATAACCGCCCCCAAAGCGGCGCCTGCGGTATTCAGGATCAGGTCGTCCAGTTCCGAAACCCCGGTGCCGAAGATATACTGCATGGCCTCTATACAAAGGGACAGGACAAAACCGGATACCGCAGCCCGCAGAATCCCCCGTTCCGCCTGCCTGTACCGCACATACGCGCCCAGCGGTACGAACCAGATAATATTTCCGATAAACAGGTAAAGGAACCTGTCCCAGTCACGGGTCTGTATCAGCGGAAGATACTCCTCAAAAAGCTTCAGGTTGACCACGCCGTCCTTACAAAGGCCGTGAGTGCCGAATCCGCTGCGGAATACCGTAATCCGCAGGAGTACCGCCAGATAACATATGAAGACTGCGCTAAACCAGCGCTTTTTCTTTATCTGCTTCATCGGCTGTCCTCTAACAGGGTCACACTCTCGATCGCATCCGTAAAAGGGAACATATCAACCGGCGTCGATTTTTTAACCGCGTACCCATGCTTTTTCAGGTATTTCAGGTCACGGGCCAGCGTTTCGGGATTGCAGGATATGTACACTACCCTGCCAGGCCTTACCCGGCATACCGCATTTAAAAACGTCTCGTCGCTCCCGCTTCTGGGCGGATCCATGAAAAGCACATCCAGCTTATGACCCTGCTCCGCCATGTCCAGCATAAATTTTCCCGCGTCGTTCTGATAAATTTCCATGTTGGAAATCTGATTGTTTTTGACATTGAACCTAGCGTCCCTTACCGCATCCGCGTTCAGTTCCACGCCCAGCACCTTTCCCGCATGTTCGCTGGCCGCCATGCCAATGGTACCGGTGCCGCAGTAAGCGTCCAGCACCGTTTCCTTTCCTGTCAGCCGGGCATATTCCATGGCCTTTCCGTACAGCTTTTCCGTCTGTACAGGGTTGACCTGGTAAAAGGATCTGGGCGAGATGCGGAACCGCCTGCCGCAGAGTTCGTCCTCGATATACCCTTTTCCGTAAATAACCTGTTCTTTCGTCCCCAGAACCATACTGGTATCGCGATTATTGACATTGACCACCACCGTGGTGATCTCCGGATGCAGCTTCCGCAGCGCTTTCACAAAATTATTCTTGGAAGGCATGATGGGAGAAGCCAGCACCAGCACCACCATGATCTCGCCTGTCACATGTCCGGTGCGGATCAGGACATGCCGCAGCAGACCGTAACCGGTATCCTCGTTATAGGGACGTAGTTTAAAAGACCAGGCCAGTTTCCGGATGGAGACGATGATCGCATCCGCTTTCCGGTTCTCAATGAGACAACTGTCCACCGGCACGATCCGGTGGCTCTTCTCCTCGTATATTCCTGAAATAACAGCATGGCTCCTCCTGTCCTCCCCGAACACCGCGTGAACCTTGTTGCGGTAGTGGGCAGGGTTCTCCATGGCGATCATGGGTTCCGGTCTGCAGTAAGGCTCCATCAGTTTCCTGAAAATGGTGGCCTTAGCCGCCAGCTGCTCCTGATAATCCCTGTGGATCCACTGGCATCCTCCGCATTTTTCCGCCACAGGGCAGATTTTCCCGTCAGTTGCCTTTCTGTCAACGCTTGCTTTTTTATTCAATTGTTCCTTTCCTCTCAAGGAATGATTCTTCGCTGTCTTTGTCATATGATCCTCCCGTCTGCACCATTGATTCCGTTTATCTTTTGATCACCCAACAAAATAGGAAGTGCTGAAACCTTGGTAAACCAAGGCTTTGACACTTCCCAATATATCGGAGTGGCGGGATTCGAACTCGCGACCTCCGCCTCCCTAAGACGGCGCTCTAACCAAGCTGAGCCACACCCCGTGAACATTTAACAGTATACTACGCCACGGGGACAAATGCAAGCATTTTTTTTCATTATAACGAATTTTAAACGAATTTGCACAACTCGTAAAATGCAGTTGATTTGTTTATACAATTTATGCTATTCTGAACACCTCTATTTTCTGTGAGTCTTTCCTCTGGAATTCGTTTTCTGCCGTTTATCCTTCTGGCCGGAACTGCCCGCTCCTCCGGAAGTTCCTCCTGTTTTCACCGGTTCCGGAGCCGCCAGGGGAAAATATTTCCCTTTCGCCGCATTCCGCCTGTTGACGCCCTCCCGGATCAGCGCGTAAACGGTGGAGAGCAGGGGAATAAAGAACAGCATACCCGCCACGCCAAAGAGACTGCCGCCGAGGCTTACCGCCATCAGCACCCAGATGGAGGGAAGCCCCACGGAATTGCCCACCACCCTGGGATAAATCAGGTTGCCCTCGATCTGCTGCAGAACCAGGAACATGACGACAAACCACAGCGCCAGCAACGGATCGTCTATCATGATCAGGAAGGCTCCCACCACACAGCCGATAAACGCCCCCACAATGGGGATCAGCGCCGTAAAGGCTATCAATACGCCGATCATCAGCGCATAAGGCATACGGAAAATGGTCATGAAGATCACGAACAGGGTTCCCAGGATCACTGCCTCCAGGCACTGCCCCGTGATAAAATTGCTGAAGTTCCTGTGCAGCATGGAGCATACCTCCAGAATCTTTTTCCCCGCTTTCTCCGGAAGATATGCAGAGATGATCCTGACGCACTGATTCCCCAGCTTTTCTTTCTGCGCCAGAATGTACAATGCAAAAATAAACGCGATCACAATATTCACAACGCCGCCGATGATGCCACTGGCCACGTTGACCGTGGAAGTCAGCATATCTCCCGCGCCGTTCTTCAGAAAATCAATGACGGTACTTACCAGGGAGTCCCAGTTGATCTCCAGATTCTCCAGTTCCTCCAATTTTTCAGAAAGTTCGGGATAATTTACCGCCAGATTTTCCAGTTCTTCCGTAACCCTGTCCACAAATGCCGGAATCTTCTTCCCCACCTCCGCCACGGTGGCCGTCACCTGGGGAACCACCGTGCCGATCACAACGGTGATCACCAAAAATACCGCCACAATGGACAATACCATGCAAAGGGGACGTTTCAGCTTCGCCGCCGCTTTTCCGCTCCATTTTTTCAGCATTTTATTCTCAAATGCTTTCATGGGCAGGTTCAGCACAAAGGCGATCACGCCGCCGTACAAAAACGGTCTGGCAATCTGCAGGATAAAGCCGAACCCGGCAAACACCCTGTCGCTGTATATGATACCAAGCACCAGCACTGCCGCCAGAACCATGAGCCATCTGATCTGTTTTATTTTTTCCTTATCAAACCCCATATGAATAACCATGCCTTTCCACAACCTGTATATTTCCACAATTTTCTTTCCATCCGGCGTTTCTTTCACAATCGGATTGTTTCAGCCGTCCTTTTCCTCCAGCAGCGTCACCAGATATTCCCACACCCGTCTGGTGGATGCAACGCTCAGCGTCTCCTCCGTGGTATGGATCGCCGTCATCCGGGGGCCTATGGAAACGCAGTCCAGATCCCTGATCTTACTGCCCAGGATGCCGCATTCCAGCCCCGCGTGGATCGCCTCCACTTTCGGCGTCTGTCCATACATTTTCCCATAGAGCGCCACCATCTTGTCACGCAGGGGGGAATCCTTTCTGTATGCCCAGCCGGGATAATCCCCGGTAACCTCGTTGCTGCCACCCGCAAGGTTGGTGATGGCGCGCAATTTATCGATCAGCGCGTGCTTTGCGCCCTCCAGGCTGCTCCGCACAGAAAATTCCGCCAGCAGGACATCTTTCTTCTTTTCAATTTCACCTGTGACCGCGGAACCGCCAGCCTGCAGCTGCGCCGCAGATACAGCATCCGGCTCACCGTTCGCAGAGACAGGCGGCTGTGCTTTCCCCGCGTCAAATTCCAGAATCCCCAGATTCAAGGAGGTCTCCACCAGCCCCGGAATATCTGCGCTCATGGCCTGTACTCCGTTGGGCATGGCTGCAAGGAAATCTGCCGCCTTCCTCGTATCTGCGGCACTGACGCAGCGATACTTTTTTCGTGCGTGCACATCTGCATCCAGACGCAGTTCCGTCCCAGCTGCAACCCTCTCCAGGCATTCTTCCGTCCCGGCGGCACCTCCCTCCGAACATGTTTCCGTCCCGACGGCACCTCCCTCCACACACTCTTCCGTCACGACTGCAACCCTCTCCAGGCATTCTTCCGTCCCGGCGGCACCTCCCTCCGAGCATGTTTCCGTCCCGGCGGCATCCCTCAGAGAACATCTCTCCTCCCCCACTGCCTCCGCCTTGATATAGAATCCCGGATCCTTCGCCACAAGTTCCGCCCTGATTTCTTTCTCCAGACCGGAAAGTATCTCCATAAAAGCCGCGCAGTCCTTTTCCTCCGCCAATAACAGCCCGGTGGTCTCCCGGGGAATGGCATTGTCCGCCAGCCCGCCTTTCACCCCGCAGAGACGGGCGGGAATCCGGTCGGAAACTTTTTTCAGCATTCTCCCGAACAGGCAGTTGGAGTTACCCCGCTCCTTATGGATCTCGCCGCCGGAATGACCTCCCAGCAGCCCTCCTACCGTGACCCGATACAGGATTCCTTCCCCCTCCTCTACGGACAGGGGCAGCCTGCACTTTACCCTTGCGCCGCCTGCGCAGCTTGTGAGAAAGATGCCCTCCTCCTCGGAATCCAGGTTGATCATCCTGTGACCGGTCAGCATGGACAGGTCGATGACCCTGGCTCCATCCATACCCACCTCCTCATCCACCGTGAGGATCACTTCCAATCTGGGATGCTTTATGGTATGGGAATCCAGGAGCGCCAGGGAATAGGCCACCGCAATGCCGTCGTCGCCGCCCAGGCTGGTGCCCTCCGCATAGACCGTATCCCCGTCAACCGCCACCCGCAGTCCCTCCGTCCTCATATCGATGTCGCAGTCCGGCTTCTTCACCGCCACCATATCCATGTGCCCCTGTAAAATAATGGCAGGCTCATCCTCATAGCCGGGAGCCGCCTCTTTCACAATGATCACATTCTTCCATTCGTCCTGGATACAGAATAGATTCCTCTCCTTCGCAAAATTCACCAGATAATCGCTGATCTGTCCCACATTTCCCGAACCGTGCGGGATTTTCGTTATCTCCTCAAAAAAGTGAAATACGCTCTTTGGCTCCAAATCGGATAATATGCCCATGATACCCTCCTGAATGATTTTTCTCTGTCCCTGAAAATATTTTTTAACATTACCACTATTTTACCCTTTTTCTTTTCTGCTGTACATATAATACTTGTAAAATTTTCCTGAATTATACTATAATGTCTGTAATTACATACGAGGAGGTGCACCCATTGAATCAGCTTCACACAATGAAAAATCCCCGGGCCGTGAGCGACGTCACCATTCAGTGCCAGCGCTGCGGCAATGTCTTCACCGCCCGGAGGATCAACTGTTTTGATACGCTCCTGTGGCCGGAGGGCAGGCAGGTACTGGACGAGCGGGCTTTTTTCCTGCCCTCCTGCCCCCACTGCCAGGCCCGGGCGGACCTATGCTACCCCAGCCGCTATATCGACCGGGAACTGGGCATTGCCGCCGCCCTTGTGCCGGGGATTGAAAATCAGGATATCAACGAGATCCTTACCGAAATGAACCGTTTTATGGACCGGCTTGCCCTGGACGGGATGGAACACAGGGCGGTGGGCAGCTTTTACGCCATGGCGGAGCAGATGCGCATCCACCGGCATCACCTGAACGACAAGGCCATCCAGCTGTTGAAGCCCTTTATGATCGGCGGCCTGCAGTCACGGGGCTATGAGGTGTGGAACGGCTTTTTCATGGGGGTGGCGCACCCGGAGGGAAAGGAACGGCTGGACGATACCGTATACTTCTCCCTTCAGGAAGATGTGGAGGACGCCTATGCCGAAGACGTCTATCAGTTCCATATTTACCTGACAAACGGCGACATCGTTCCCCATGGGATCAATGATACGGCATACCGGCTCTGCATGGACTTGCTGGAAAAGAAAGGACTGGCGGAGGATGACGGACTGTTCCACCTCTATGACCTGTCCTGGGCCATTGATTTCCATAACAGCATGCAGCAGGGATAACAGTTACCGGCAGAATTGAGAAAAAACAGCATCGGCCCGGACAGAGCCCATAACAATTGATGGCCACGTCTTTTGGACAGAAATTGTTATGCCGGACATTGGCGCTGGTAGGGCGGATGCGGAACTGGAATAGAAGGAGTTTGATAACGAATGAGATCAGATATCATAAAGCAATCAGAAGAACTCTATCAAAGCGGAAATGTGCAGGATGCTTTCCGGTATTATGCCTCCTGCCTGTGGCGCGGGGAGGAAAACAACCCGGAACTTTTGTCCCTGTGGCTTGGGGATCAAGACCTTGTGGCAAAAGCGGGCGAGCAGGCAGTCTGCGCCTTTATCGCCTCCATCCTGCTCACCATAGACCGCTACGAGGAATCCCTGCGGACACATCTGTGGGCGCTGTGCCAGCATGTGCTTGAGGGAATCACTGTGTTTGAGGACAGAGCGGACACCTCGGACCGTTATGTGGTGGAATGCAATCTCTACCGCCACCAGAAGAAACCGGAGCAGGCGCTGGAAGCGATCTTAAAAGGCCTCGACCGGGGCGCCACCACCTCCAGGTATACTTTCGCTGGGTTGACCTATCTCGACCTGGAAAAGGAAGAAGAAGCGGAAAGATACCTCGCCCTGGGACTGCAGTCCGATCCCGGCAACGCAGCCGCCTACAACGATCTGGGAGACTATTATTTCAACAAACGCCGTTTCAGGAAAGCAGGCGAATGCTATTACAAGGTTCTGGAAGCGGGAAACTATGACGACTGCAGCTGGGCGGAACCCTCCTGGATCTTCTGCTGCTTTATGGAGGACGCAGATCCCTATGAACGGGAAAGGCTTGCCCTGTGCGCCGCCGCTGATATCCGCAACGACCGCGCCCGGGAACTCCGCCGGATGGCGTTCATTGAGACCCTGGCTCCCAACGTGGATTATCTCAGTTACAGTTCCGAGAGCATCATCAACGCCCTGCGCAGCATGCGTGAAAGGGGCGTTACCTCCGGCGTTACCCAATGTGCCGTCACCTGCCAGGAATCAGCCAGCAGCATCCTGGCCGTCCACATGGGGATCGAGCAGATCTGCGGACAGCCCTCCGATTTCGTACTGACCTCCAACAAAGCGCAGGATCCACCCATGGATCAGACGGTAGATGCCGAGGGAATCGTACTGTGGGATTATGCCGACAGGAACCACCCTGTCCCCGTCGTTCCCAGACCCTCCGAACAGGTAAGCCGCCTTGTAGGCGAACTGGCCGCAACGGATTTCACACTGGACAGATGGTACGCTGCAGCAGAGGAATACGCCGCAAGGCTTTCCGCTGTTCCCCGGGAGGAACTGTACGGCGTCATGGTCTTCCCGCCAAAGCAGACGGACGACTCCATCCTGGCGGAGAACTGGCTGTTCCGGGTACAGTTCGCGGCGGTATGCATCCTGGCGCGGCTCTCCCTGCACGAGATTGACAGGCTCTGTAAGGGACAGCTGGACTGGCCCATCATTCCCGCCTTCACGCTGGCTGCATGGCTCGCCTCCCGGGATGCCTCCCATGGACAGTGGGCGGAGGAACTTTTAAACATGGTAAAAAGCCGTATCTCACGGCATAATTACTGCTTTTTCGAATGGGCCTATACCTGTGCCGCCTACCTGCTGCCCGGGAAAAGCAAAGGGTACTATACCGCATTGTGGCAGTGGAGACAATCGCTGTCAGAGGGATGATAGAAGGAAGGCGGTTGATGATTCAACCGCCCTGACAGCTTTACTCCCGCCCTGTTCCCATCATTTTTCCCAACTGCTCCAGCATCCCCGCGTTACCGTTCACGGAAATCTCGCCTACTTTCTGACAGATCCGCTCCAGGTACTCCAGTTCTTTCAGCCTGTAGAGCGTCTGGTTCTCATCCATGAGTTTCGCCGTGTTGAGCAGGGATCTGGTGGAGGCCACCTCCTCCCGCCTGGAAATCACGTTGGCCTGCGCCGCCTTTTCCGCCACCAGGACGGAGTTCATGATCTCCCGGATCTCACCGGGCAGTATGATATCCCGGATCCCGGCGGTGAGGAAATTCACACAGAACATCTCTTCCCGCTTTTTCAGCGCCTGGAAGATTTCTTGCGAGATCTGCTCTTTCGCCTCCAGGATCTCATCCAGCTTGTAATTTCCCACAATCTCCCTGATGGCAAGCTGTACCGCAGGATAAAGCTGTGTTTTCAGGTCCGAGATGGTGGAAACGAATTCCACCGCATCCCGTATCCTGTACATGCAGGCAACATTCATCCGGATGCCGATTTTGTCCTTGGTGAGAATCTCCTGCCCCAGGATGTCCATTTCTTTCTGCTTCATGTCAATCACATAAAAGGTAACGGCATAGTAGTAATTCCAGAAACGGTACACGCCTTTGGAAAACTGGGCCTGCATCACATTGTCATAGTATACCAGACCGGTTTCCCCCTCTCCCACCTTCACTTCCGTGTAGAGATGCCCGGGCACCAGCGTCAGCATCTGCTTTGTCACCTCCGCGCCGATCACCGTGTCCGCCATGGACACGATCCTGATCTCATAGCGGTCGAACACATTCCAGAAAACGTATTCTTTCCGGCTTGCAAAGGTGGTCAGTTTTCCGTTCATATAGAGAAATCCCACGGAACCATCGGGAATTTCCATATGTACGGTGGATTTCACGAATAAAGGATCCCTGGAAAGCACCTGGTAAGGGACATCCAGATAATCCAGTTCTCCCAGCATTTCTTCCGTGACCACCGTGTATCCCGCCATCTTGGAAAAATGGTAGGTTCCGGCGGTGATCATTTTCTGGAACACGCCGTTCTTCAATACAAATCCTGCCTGATTGTCTTTAATGATATATTTCATGATGGATACCTCCTTGTTATCTTTGTAATACTTACACCGTCATGCCGCCTCCGGCGGCACAAACAATCCAATGAATCGGTGCAAGTCCGGAAGAATCGCTGCTCTTGCGATTCTTCTGTGTGAGATTTAGAATTTCTTAGGCGGCGTCCTTTGACGTCTTAGAAATTCTTCTCACACTTCAGTCTGGGGCGGAAACTTCGTTCAGCAGGCCGTAGGGAGGAAGGGCATCCTGCATACATCTCATGCAGGATGTTGTTCCTCCTTCCGGTCTGCGGTATCCCCAAGTCTCAGGCCTCAGACTGATCTGGCTCTTCACGCTTCTCCTTTTGCCGCCAAAGCGGCGGAGACAGCCACGAAAAATGCATTCCCTGCATTCCCGGAACTGCCCCGGCACTGCGGAACCCGGAAAACATTTCCACACTTCCAGAGAACGGAAGCTGCCCGAAATCGGGATAAAAGTGTTTCATGAGGCGGATTCGAACCGCAGACCATAAAGATCTTTTTCCATTGTTTTGTGTACTCTAACCACTGAGTTACCGTTTACACGGGAGGGAGTCGAACCCTCGCATTCACAAGCTTTCCTTAACAACCACGTTAAGTTGGTGAAATATTTATGGGATACCGGACAGCACGCTGCCGGCACCGCCAGGCAGGAAGTTACTTCCAATACCCTGGCTGAAATAAATTATTTCCTTACTTTACCCTTTGACCACGCCGACCGTCTTCAGTTTTCTCACTGGCGTGACCATATCCTGCTGCTGTGCCATCACCTGGTCAATATCCTTATAGGCAAACCGGCACTCCTCAGCCACGTCATTTTTCCTGCGCTTTCCCAGCACCACATCCTGCTCTTTCAGATCCACCATGACTTTCTCCACGCTGAACGCTTTCATTGCCCCCGAACGGGAATAACTTCTTCCCGCGCCGTGGGAGGAGGTGCAGAAAGATTCCGGATTGCCTTTTCCTCTCACCACATAGCTGTAGGATCCCATGGCTCCCGGTATCACGGCCATTTCCCCCTCCCGCACTCTGGTGGCCCCTTTTCTATGTACCCACACATTGGCGTCAAAATGATTTTCCAGCGACGCATAATTGTGATGGCAGTTGATCTCCTCCCCGAACTCCACCGTCTGCCCCGTATGCTTCTCAATCAGTTCTTTCACAACGGCGCAGGTCTTATCCAGCATATGGGCGCGGTTTTCAAAGGCGTAATCCAGGGCAAGGTTCATCCAGTTGATATACTGCTGCCCTTCCTTTGACCGGACAGGCAGGAAAGCCAGATGGTATTCATCCTTTACCTCGCTGTACCACTGTCTGTTCAGTTCCCTTGCGGCCTTATGGAAATAGTCGCAGATGGCCTTTCCCAGGTGGCGGCTCCCGGAATGAAGCATAATGCAGAGGTAACCATCCTGATCTTCCTGCAGTTCGATAAAGTGATTGCCGCCTCCCAGGCTTCCCACCTGATAATATCCGTCCTCGATCAGCGGTATCAGTTCCGGGTTCTGCTCATACTTTTCCATCTCCTGCTGTGCCCGATCCAGCACCTGGGATTCTTGGGGAACCTTGTATCTCTCCTGATTTAAAGGGATCGCCCTCATGATATTGCCGATGATGGCCTGGATCATGGTACCGTTTCCGGTCTGGATCCCCCGGATATCCTCCACACGGATATTGGTGGGAATGAAATCCATGCCGCATCCGATATCAACTCCCACCGCATTGGGAATGATCACATCCTTCGTGGCGATCACGCCGCCGATGGGCATTCCCTTTCCCGCATGGGTATCCGGCATGAGACATACCCATTTATGTATAAATGGAAGCTGCGACAGGTTATAAGCCTGTTCCAGGCAGTTTTCCTCCAGCTGACTCTCGTCCTCCAGCCATATCTTTACCGGAAATCTCGTTTTCTCATTATACAACACGAACATATCCATCCCATCCTTTCGCCTGGTCTCTTTTCTGTATCTGATGAGATTATTATATGTATTATTTTCCAGAAAATCATTTCAAAAAAGTTGCGAGGTGGTTCGCGCAAACTTCTCTGTATTTATATAGTTAAAAAAATAAAATGTACAGTGGGGTTTTAAAAATCAATCAAAAATTGTAGTAGTTCGTAACAGTTCAGTGCCCTGTCTGAACTGTTACAGTAGTTCCGCCATGCAGAAACGTTACCACAAATTCGATGTTGAAAGCAAAAACACTCTTCTGTATAATAAAAAGAAAGCGCACCCCATAACGATGGGAACAGGCAGAAAAATGTGTGCAACGGCGCAGAAACGAGGAAAAATGTCCGATTTTCAGGAACTGATCAAAAGTTTTCCAAAAACAAGGGAATATGTCCGCGACTTCTTCGTCTATGGCTTCAAGACCAGGGAGGAATTCAGGGATAAGAGCCCCCGTACCTACGACAACGAACGGCGGCGGCTGGAAAGCTGGCTTGGAAATTATGTGCGAAAAGACCATGTGTCCAACGGCGCCAATATTTCCCTGGCAATAGACAGCAATCTTCTGGACACCAATCCGCTGTTTAGGGTATGGAAGACAAAAAGCTTCACCGACAACGATATCGTGCTCCATTTCCTGATATTAGATCTGCTTCATGACGGCGCGGAACTGACTGCGGAGGAGATAACCGGACGCCTGCTGGACGACTATGAAGCGCTGTTCGACATCCAGACCGTCCGCCGGAAATGCAATGCCTACGAAAAGGAAGGGCTGCTGCAAAAGAAAAAAGAGGGCAAAACCGTTGTCTTTTCCCTGGATCGTTCCCTGGCCGACTGGCTTGCCGCAAACGAAAATATGCTGGATGCCCTTGCCTTTTACCAGATGGCGGAAACGTTCGGCGTTGTCGGAAATCATCTGACAGAGCAGCTGGATCATCACAACCATAGTTTCCGGGTGAAGCATGGTTTCTGCGTACACACCCTGGAGGATGAAGTCCTGTTTGACCTCCTGGACGCCATGAACCGGAAGCTGAACATACGTCTGGAACTGAAAAGTTCCAAGAACGGATCCGTGAATACCGCCGACTGCGCGCCCCTGCAGATCTTTACCAGCACCAGGAGCGGCAGACGTTTCCTGTGCGGATACGTGCGCAAAAGCAAACGCTTCACCTGCTACCGCCTTGATACGATCAAAACCGTCACCCCGCTGGAACAGTCGGCGGAATATGAGGAACTGCTCTCCAAACTGGATCGGAACCGGGAGCAGCTCTGGGGCGTATCTTTCCAGGGAAACAGCCGGAATCACCTGGAGAGACTGACCATGACCATACAGGCTTTCGAGCCCTCCGAGCAGTATATTGTGAATCGGTTGAAAAATGAGGGCAGGGGCGGTACGGTCACCAGGATTGCAAGGAATGTCTATCAGTATGAGATTGAGGTATTCGACTGCAACGAAATGCTGCCCTGGATCCGCACTTTTACAGGTCGGATCCTGTCCCTGGAGTGCACTGACAAATCGGTGGAGCAGCGTTTTTACCAGGATCTGAGGGCAATGTACAGGATATACCAGATAGAGGCGGAGTGATCCTCCTTCAAGGACACTTTAGATACAGGCAAGAATTTCTGCCATGGAGAAAAATTTGGAAGTATACTTCCAAATTTTGAAATTAGTGCCCGCCAAAGGCAGGCATGGGGTGTAAAAATGGAACTGTTTTCAGAAATATACAGCTGTTATTATCAGGTATTACGGCATCTGCTATGCAGTCAGAACGCCCTGACCATGCAGGATATCCGCAGCCGGATCTGCGGCGAGGGATTTGAGGAGAGCCTGCTTTCCATCATACCCAGGCTGGAGGACGGCACATGGAATTTATTTGAGAAAAATGGAAACCTATACCGCTCCCGACTGTCTTCCACTTTCATCACCCCTGTGTCCAATCTTGAAAAATCTTACCTCAAGGCGCTGCTGTCCGACCCCCGCATGGGATTGTTCCTGGAACGGGAACAGCTGGACGAACTGGCTCAAATGCTGGTTTCCACAGAGCCGCTCTGGAAGCCGGAACAGTTTTACTATTTCGACCGTTTTTCCGATGGCGATCCCTATGGGGATGAAAATTACCGTTCCTGCTTCCGCACCCTGCTCCAGGCTCAGAAGCAGAACCGCTATGTGGATATCGACTATACCTCGCCCCATGGGAACCGGGTGCACCACCACTATGTCCCCGCCCGCCTGGAGTATTCGGTGAAAAACGATAAATTCCGGCTGCTGGCCCTGAAACCGTCCCATGATCCCAGGAACCGGGATGGACGCCCCAACAAACAGACGGATGTTAAAATGAAACTGGAGATTTTGAACATATCCCGCATCCAGAGCGTCCTGCTGATGGAAAAGACGCTCTCCGCCCCCGTGGACCTGGATGCCATGATCCAGCGTTCCTACTATAAGGAACCGCTCCGGCTGCGCATCGTGAACAGGCGCAATGCCCTGGAACGCGCCATGCTGCACTTTGCAAACTATGAGAAGAATACCACAAAAATAGACGAGGAGACTTACGAATGCCTGATATATTATAACCAAAGCATGGAGACCGAACTGCTGATCGAAGTTATGTCTTTTGGTCCCATGCTTACTGTGCTTGGGAATGACAGATTCCTGGACAGCCTGAAAGCAAGGCTACAGAAGCAGATCAACATCGCGCCGTCCTTCGTCGATTGATAACCGGGCGCGTTGAAACTATGTTGCATTCCCATATTGCCGTTTTACCAATACAACCGCATACTGTTTCCGGCTTCCTCATCCCCAAGGGAAAATTTTTCCTTTACTTTTGCCGTTGTCTCGTCAAAGGAAAGTTTCCGTTCCCTACAGGTGGATATCAACGCTTTGAGACCCTCCCGTCTTCCCTGTTCTATTCCCTTATTCACCATCTCGTCCAATAGATCGCACACGGTTGACCCTCCTTCTTTCATAAGACCTGCATTCTCCAGGTATCTCGTATCACCTGACAGGGCATGGAGCATCCGCATCACCTCTTCCGGGTTCCTCAGTTCCTGCCGCCTCCTGACCAGACTCTCCCTGTCGGAAAGATAATCCAACACTACCCTCATGTCCCCTTCAAACTGCTCCCTCACCGCAGCATTTCATACATGCTGTAATCCTGGAACTGGATTCGCCAGTTCCGCTTTCTGCCCCGGGTAAATACTCTCCGTCGGGCCTGGCAGCATCTTTTCCTCTGCCAAAACCTGCTCCCCCTTATACAAAAGTACATTGAAAAGTTCCGCAAATACATCCTTACATGCCACAAACAGTTTTTCCGTTTTGTCCTTATTTCCCATATGATCCTCTCCGGTCAGGGCAGGAATATCGGAACATGAACAAAACCAAACGGGACTGCATATCCCTCTGCTTTCCGGTTCCGCCCTGTCAATTTAAAAGTTGAATCTGTGGCGAAACGCCCGAAAAGCACTTAAAACTACAGAATGTCGTAAAGTGCGATATGATTCTTCTTTCCTTGTTGTAAAATGTAGCAGTTACTTAAAATCAGCCCTACAAATATTGTATGAATCTGACTGATTACAGAATATCACTGCTATCTTCTTATGTCAAGCATTTTTTATTCCATTTATTACCGCTTTTTCGTTTATCCGAACAAATATCAGGCATTTGCATATGACCCACACACTGAGTCAGGTACGGGGAGCCGCTGGCAGGCTCCCCGACATTATAATTCACTGCATCACCATTCACAGCCGATTCATTCCTCCAGCGTATCCCCCGCCAGTTCCGCCCAGAGTTCCTCATAAGACCGCTCTTCCACCGGCTTCTCCCCCGCATATTCCGCAAACCGCCCCGTAATGCGATCCGGATCGTCCAGGTTCGCCAACAGCAGTTCCAGTTCATTCCGCACCGCCACGCGGTCATGGATCAGGTAGGCAGGCGTGACCCGTCCCTGGAACGTGTCTTTCGGGTACTTCTTTCCCTCCACATCCATATAAACGCCCACATCCGCCACATGATACCTGACGGTCTGCTGTTCCTCCAGGATCCACGCCAGCAGGAAACGCCCACTATCCTGAAGCAGGACAATGTGTCTCCGCCTGCCCGCTTCTTTCCCGAAAGTCAACCGCAGTTTACGGAAACCGCCCTGCAAAAAGCCGGTCATCATCTGCTGCAGCCTCCCTCGTTTCAGCTGGTCGATCTCCAGAGCCTCCACACTGCCCTGCTCATCCACACGCACGGCAGAAGCAGGATACAGGAAGAAATAGAAAGGCGCATCCGCACGGTTATGGGCGCGTTCCATGGGGAAATCCGCCAGAAGCTGCTTATCCAGATTATATTTGCTCCTCCCATGGAAAACATTGATGGCATGATCCCAGATACCGCCTGCCATGAAATCCACATTGCCAGACTGGCTGACCTGCCTGAAGATCACATCCAGCCGTCTCCTGATGCTGGAAAAACTGTGATGGATCACCAGGTTAAACAGCCTGCTTCGGCGGAAATCCACGAAATATAAATCATCATTCTTCTTCCCAAACAATTCCGGCCTCTCCAGCAACGCAAAGGATTTCGCCCGGAAATCGTCAAAATACAGGCACACATATCCCTCGCTTCCTTTCAGGAACACCAGGGAACGCCATGCGCCGTAATCCTGTTCCTCACCCATGGGAAGTTCCGCTTTCCAGGAAAACTCCAACCGCTCCAGCAGGTCATTGGCATACCCCCTCAGCAGTTCCTCCAGCTTTTCCCTGGTGACAGCCTCCCCCAAAAGTTCCACAGGGCGGCTCCAGAGCGCCTGCGTGTCCCGGTCTCTGCTGACCATATGAAGATCGGGCGCTGCGTATACCGCATCCGGCAGGTTCACCAATTCGTCCATGGGCAGCCGGGACGGCCTTACGGTCTCCTCCAGCGCCTGCCTGGCCAACGCCGCAGCGCTTCCGGCGTCCTCTGTGTCGCCGATCTTACCATCTCTGAGCGGCCGTCTTCCGATGGGCAGCTGCTCAAACAACAATAACGCCCCAGTCCTTTCTATCCACTCACAGACATAGAGATGCTCCGTGTCCTCGTCAAACAGTTCAAAGGGCAGTACGCTCTCCGGCGGCAGGGAACAGGCCTCCGGTACTTCTTCCTCCGGCGCTTCTTCCTCATCCCAGCCCATTCTCATACCTGCCTCCTCCGGCGTGGGCAGGCTGCACACCTGTCCTGCGAGACAACCGGCAATGGTCTCCCGGCCATCCTCCGGGGCGGCGGTGTCCCCCAGGCGGCGCAAAATCTCCCCTCGCACCGTCTCATATTGATCACGGGTTGCCACCGTCATAGGCAGGCAGAAAAAGAAAGCGTCCGTATCCGCCAGACCGACCACGCGCTCCCATTCCAGGCAGGGGCGGTACACCGGTTCCCGGTTCAGCAGAAATTCCATATAGCGCAAATGAAAACGGATTTCCAGAGAATCTCCCCCAAGGGTACACGTCACGGACTTGGGAATGATCTCCTCCCCCTTTACCTCCAGAAACTTCTTACTCCATTCCGACAGGTAGGGCAGTTCCCTGTTCAAATACTCCAACAGCCCCATGCCGAAGTCCGGATATCCTGCCTGATAAAAACCGGTATTCAGCCAGTGGCGGAAGAACGAACTGTTTTTCAGGGTCATGCCGCCCTTTGGCGCTTCCGCCTCCCGGTCTTTCTGCAGCCGGGCCGTTATTCTCTGACATTTCAGCATATCCCGGGCCCGCCTGATCACCCTCCCTGCACAGGGAGCGTCCTGATGCTCCTGATAAAAGGCGATGACTTTCTTCAGATAATAATCGCACCGATCCTCATTCACCCAGGTATGAAGCATCTCATTTTCCACAAAGCGGCGATCCAACAGGGCTTTCTGGAAATCTTCCCGGGCAAAAAAGTCATCCGTCTTTCGGGTATCCTCCTCCGTTGCCCGGGCATTCACGCCGCGAATCTTACAGGTACTGACCGCATAAGCATGAAACGCCCTTTTCAACTCCGCAAAATTCTCCTGCGGCTGCCCTGACAGTTCCGGAAGCCTTTCCAGAACCATTTCCCGCATGGCGCCATACAAAATCTTCTCCCTGCCCATGACGGCGGTTTCCAGGTTCAGGTTCTGCCATGTGATGCGGTACAGTTCCTCCGGCAGCCCTTTTCTGCGGAGAAAATGGGTCATCAGCCGCAGCCCGGCAGGATGGCGCTCATAGTCCATATCCCCCCGCTGCTGGCACTTGTCGGTGATATAGATGGGAGCATAACGTCTGATGATCTGGCTGTATTCCCCCATATCCTGCTCGCTCCAGACATTTTTCTCCGCCATGGCAAGCAGGATACGGTACTCCGTAAAACTGGTAAAAATCGCCAGTTCGTTGTCCTTTGGCTGCCTGGGCGCAGGCCCTTTCGTGGCAATCTCAAAGACAGCCTCCTGCCCTTCAAACTCTGCCCCCGGATGGATCCGAAACTGAAATTCCGTCCGCTGGGTTTTATCAGGATTCCTATAGACCTGACGCTTCACCGTGAACTGATAAGCCACGCACAGCCAGTTTAAGAACTCCCGGTTCACCGGGTACTCTTTTTCCAGCCTGATTATATGCTCCAGAAACAGCGTAGTAAAACACCACTCCCAGGCCACATCCAAAAAAGCATCGGAGGTAAAATAATCCAACCATCTCTTGGAATCTTTCCGCTGTTTGCCGGTGTAGAGTTCCAGAAAGTTCTGGATGGCCGGATGACCCGCGTAAGGGTTAAAAACAGCCTCCTGCTTTAGGTCCTCCGCTGCTTCCCCGGTATCCGACCGCACAAAATCCGACCCATCGCCCGATCCTGCGAGATCATCCGATTCTCCCTCTGCATAAGCCAGCGCCACCTGATAAGCGTTCCGCAGTTCCATGAAACCAGCCGGATCCTCCTCCGGGTGGCATTCCAGTGTCCTCTGCGCATAGGCGTGCTTAATGGCCGGAACATCCTGTGTGGATTCCAGTCCCAAGATTGTCCAAATGCGGTTCATTTTATGCCCCCTTGCGTGCTTAAAGAAAGGTGTTTACACACCCTCTTACGCCTGCCACTCAATATTTGAAAATTTATTTTCAATCTTCAGTCCTCCATCGCCTTATTCCTATATTTCATCTTCCCCGGCTCATCACTCCAGTATCCACCTCCAGAGAATCCGCCTCCACCAAGGCTTTCAAACAATCCCATACTTCCAAAAGCTTACCTTATTTCAATACCACTTTCCGCTAACAGTTCCATCACCTGCTCCCGGGTCTCTTCCTTAAAAAAGCCGTAGGCAATGTCCGGCAGTTCCGTGCCTGCGTTCCGGTTTTTACGATAGAAGCCGATGGTATGTAAGGTGAAGTTATAAACCGTCCTGGTCTTTGCCTGACGGGTTGTGGCCGTCTTCTGTTCCTCTCCCCTGCTGATCCAGGCAATATCTGACAACCGCACCAGAATGGAATAGGGAGAACTTCCCTCCAGGAACGCATAATGCGGCGTCATCACAAAACGTCCCGGCGTTCCCTTGGATCCCGGGCCGGTAATGGTATAGGAAACCTTATGTTTCTCGTCCGCCGCCAGCATCTCCTGAGCCAACTGCTCTTTTTCGCTCTCACTGAAAGAAAGCTCCCGAACATTTCGCTCAATCTTTTTGGTATACCGACCGGCGCTCAGCCCCGGCAGCAGCGCCAGCAGATAGATCCCACAGATGACCGCGCCAAACATAAATCCCCCTAAAGCGCCATATAAAAGGTCTTCCGTGCTTCCTCCGCCCACGGCTGACAACCCGCCAAGCAGGATGGTCATGATCACCAGGATTAGGGGCGTTGTGATGCAAAGAGCCTGTTTGCGTATCTTTTTACAGTAAATGTCGATCCATTCCTTTTCTGACTGAAGCCATTTTTGATAAGTATCCATGTGTATTTCCTCGCTTTCTCTGCCATCCCCGGACGATACCAGCGGACGTGTGATGTTTTATCTATTTATATAGCACAAATATGCTGATATGTCCACTGATTTGACGGTGGATTGGTGCTGAGGGGACGGCGGAGACGTACTGCCCTGTTCTGTGCGGACGGAGCAACGCAGTGCTGAACTAACTGCCAACTACGACTACGGAACTGTCGCGAAGACATGCGCCAGTTCCTATGGCGCGAATTGCGTCTTCGCGCCATAGTCTCCGTAGGCAGTGGATTTCATCCCTGCTAAATGCGCTCCCCAAAGTCCGCTCAGAACAGGGCAGCACGTCTCCGCCTGATTCCTGAAAGTTTTCCTATGGGAAGGGATAAGCCTAACCTACAGGATTGAGGGTATATTTTCTGATAATCTGCAGCGTGCAGGATTCTGCTGCGCTGATCCTTGTATACTGCAGGTTGTGGAAAAGTATCATATAGCTGCCTGAATGATTTACTTGCATAGGGACTGTTGAAAGCAGCCTGTATTTCTTTCAAAAAATCTGCGGATATCAGGCGGCGGCATGCAGTTCTGTTCTGAGCGGACTTTGGGGGACGCACTTAGCGGAGATGAAATCCACTGCCAACTCCGACTAGCACGCGAACGTCCCATTCGCGTGCTAGTCGGAGTTGGCAGTTAGTTCAGCACCGCGTTGTCCCGTCCGCACAGAACAGGACTGCATGACGCCGCCGTCCCATCAGCCATAAACCTGAACGGTCACGCGCCACCCCCGCCCCTATCCTTTCGTGTAGAAAAGCGCCCCAAAAAACAGGAGCGCTTTCTTTCATTTCCAATATCCAATTCACTTCAATCCACAGGAAAGATACCCCTATACCTTAAACCATCTGATGTTTCCCTATATAAACCGGGAAAGTATCCGTGCCTTTCATGGACTTTCCAGCGGAAACCGTTACATTCTTGTCCATCACCAGATACTCGATATCAGCCCCTGCCTCGATCACGACATCCTGCATCAGGATACAATTCTTAACTTTCGCGCCCTTTGCAACCTTGACGCCACGGAACAGGATACTGTCTTCCACTTCGCCCTCGATCACGCAGCCGTCAGCCACCATCACATTCTGCACCTTCGCACCCTCAATGTATCTGGTGGGATTGTCGTCACGGATCTTGGTGTAAATCTGCTGCCCGGAGAACAGCGCATCCAGGTTATGATCGTCCAGAAGCCGCATATTCTCATCAAAGTAACTCTTCATATCGCAGATACGCGCCACATATCCGTCGTATTTGTACGCCTGGATATTCAGCTTGTTCAGCTGCGGCATCAGAACGTCACGCTCAAAATAAACCTGTCCGCGAACAGAAGACGTGTTGATCAGGTCGATCAGCATCTCACGCTCTATCACAAACATATTCATGGAGAAATTCTGGATGCCCGTCTTCTTGGAATTCACATAAATCTGTGTGACACGTCCGTTGTCAATACCCAGCGTATAATAATATGCCAGACCGTTGTCCTCGTTCTTCATCATGCCTTCCGGAAGTTCCTGCTCGTTATAAGCCATGGTAACATCCGCGCCGCTCTCAATGTGCGCTTTGATCATGGCGTTGAAATCAAAGTTCAGCACGATGTTGGTATCGGTCATCACCACATATTTTTCCTTCTGGTTCCTCAGGAAACCAAGGATGCTCGCCACCGCGCCCACGCGCCCCACATAAGGCTTCACGCCTTTCTCCACAAAGGGCGGGAAAATATGCAGGCCGCCGTTCTTGCGAACCAGATCCCACTCGCGGCCGGATCCCAGATGATCCATCAGGGAATGGTAATTATTGTTCACCATGACCGCGATATTGTCGATATCACAATTTGCCATACTGGACAGAATAAAGTCGATCAGACGGTAACGGCTGGCAAAGGGGATGGAAGCCATCAAACGCACGTTTACCAGATCGGGAACCAATGCGTCGTAACTATTGGGGAATATGATACCAAGTGCACTTGTGTTTGAATTCAGCATGCTTCTTCACCGCCTTCCACGTTTTTCCTCACCATGGCTTTGGGGCCTACTTTCGCATTATCCCCGATGGTAACGCCCTCGCCGATGGTGGCTACACCGTTTTCATCCTCCGTAGGCATTGCGCCCACTACGGCATTCTCGCCGACGGTGACATTCTCCGCCACAATACAATGCTTCACGACAGCTCCGGACTTGATGACCGTGCCGCCCATCACTACCGCGTCCTCTACCACAGCGCCTTCTTCCACCCTGACGCCTGCGAAGAGAATGGAATGCTTTACCGTACCCTTGATGCGACAGCCGTCCGTAACCATGGCATTCTCCACCACGGCGCCTGCGCTGATCTTATGTCCGGTCATACCGCTGTTACGGCTGTATATCTTCCAGTCCTCGTCGAAGAGGTTGATCCCGCTGTGCTCAGGATCCAGGATCTCCATGTTAGCTTCCCACAGGGAAGAAATGGTTCCCACATCTTTCCAGTAACCGTCAAAATGATACGCGTACATCCTGCGGTTATCCTTAAGAAGATTGGGGATGATGTTGTTGCCGAAGTCGTTCTCGGAGTTGGGATCCGCCTCATCCTCCTCCAGATATTTCTTCAGAATATCCCAGTTGAAAATGTAGATACCCATGGAAGCCAGGTTGGACTTGGGATTCTTGGGCTTCTCCTGGAATTCCGTGATCCTGTCGTCCCCATCCGCCACCATCAGGCCGAAACGGGAAGCCTCCTCCCAGGGAACCTCCATCACGGCCACGCTGAATTCCGCGTTCTTTTCCTTATGGAACTTCAGGAAGTCGCTGTAATCCTGCTTGCAGATCTGGTCACCTGACAGGATGATGACATACTCCGGATCGTACCGCTCGATAAAGGAAATATTCTGGTAGATCGCGTTCGCCGTTCCCTTGTACCAGTCGGATCCGCTGGCTTTCTGATAGGGCGGCAGGACATGTACGCCTCCGTAAAGGCGATCCAGATCCCAGGGCTGTCCATTTCCGATATACTCATTCAGAACCAGGGGCTGGTACTGGGTCAGGATACCTACCGTGTCAATCCCCGAATTAACACAGTTTGACAACGGGAAGTCAATAATGCGATATTTCCCGCCAAACGGAACTGCCGGCTTCGCAAGCTTCTCGGTCAGCGCGTACAGACGGGAGCCCTGTCCACCGGCCAAAAGCATTGCAATCATTTCTTTTGCCATAGTATACCCTCCTAAATTATATTCTTGTTTACAATTATACCATAATCTGCCACTACATGTATAGGAAATCATTCCAAAAATTCAGACAAAAAACAGTCAATCTGCCAGTTCCACCAACTCATATTCCCTGCTGCCCACGCCCAGGTCAGCCGCCGCCTCAACGGTATGCACACCGTTCTTGGACTCGATCCTCTCCAGCAGATGATCCCGGCCGGGATCCTTGGATGCGTAGACCAGATCAAGGCAAGCCTGATCCAGCGCCACGGGATCCGTGGAGGAAAGGATGCCGATATCCGCAATGGCAGGATCTTCCGCCACGGCGCAGCAGTCGCAGTCCACGGACATATTTTTCATCACATTGATGAAAACGATATTCTCTCCGAAATGATCCACGATTGTCTTGCTGGCGTCCGCCATGGACTCCAGGAACGAATCATGATCCGAGGTCCAGAAAGCGTCCACATCGCCCACACCGTGAATATACGCTTTTCCGTGGGAAGAAGCCAGCCCGATGGAAATATTCTTCAGGGCGCCGCCGAATCCGCCCATGGGATGCCCCTTGAAATGGGACAATACCAGCATGGAATCATAATTGTTCAGGTTCACGCCCACGAAATTCTTCTGAATCTTCTTGCCTTCGGGCACCGCCAGTTCGATCTCCCCGTCTGCGTCCAGAATGTCCACATCCGCGATCCCCGTCCAGCCGTGGAGTTTCATGGTCTCCCAATGAGCCTGGGTGGTATTCCTCTGTCCCTCATACGCGGTATTGCACTCTACGATGGTTCCCTGCACATGATCGATGACCGGCTTCATAAAGTCGGGGCGCAGGAAATTCTGGTTCCCCACCTCGCCGGAATGCAGCTTTATCGCCACCTTTCCGGGAAGTTCTACCCCCATAGCCTCATACATCCTGATCATCGCCTGGGGCGTGATCTCTTTCGTAAAGTAAACTTTTGCCTTTGACATATCGGCCCTCCTGTTCAGATATCTTATTGCAGTTTATTGCCACAGCTGGTACAGAACGCGGCTCCCTCCTCATATTTGGCGCCGCACTTGGGACATATGCCCTGGGTTTTCATTTCCTCCAAAAAGAGAGGTTCCAGCTTCTCACCGCACTTGTTACAGAATGCGCTGTCCAGGGGCAGGATATACCCGCACTTCTCACATTTGCGCTGTCCCTGCACCGCAAGCTTACGCTTCTCATAGAAATCGATCTTCTTTTCGATCACGGTGATGTCCGTGGCGCTTTCCTCATAAGGGGAACCTGCCAGGTCTTCCGGCTTGTTGTTGTACAGGAACATTAAGCCGATCTGCTTCAGACGCTCATCCTTCCGCTGCTCCAGCGCCGCAATCTCTTTCTCACATGCCGCCACTTCCGGGGGAACTGTTACTTCCACTTTCTTCTCAAATAGTGCCATCTTTTTTCCTCCTGTTTTTTATCTGGATCCTTTCAGGTTTTCTGAAACCAGGATTCCGTCCTCTTAATGTATATGCATCTTCCGCCTGCCCTTTCTCAGGCCGCACGCATTTTTTCAGGTTTACCCGCATCCTTCCCTAGCAGCGTCACCAACAGATAGGCCGCTGCGCTTATCACTCCCGCCACGGCAAGAACGATTCCCAGCGTTACGCTCGTTCTCTGAACCGGCGCGAACAACAGTCTCCAGAATTTAAGCCCCAATGCCAGGCTGCCGTTTATCTTTTCCGCCAGGGAATCCACAATAAATATACTTATGATCAAATCCACCGCCCCTACGGAAAACAGACTGATCCCCAGATAGAGGAAGCCTTTCAGCTTCTTTCCCTGCACCAGGAAGATACCGACTGCCAACGCAAGCGCAACAATCAATAGCAATACAAGCATCCAGTAAGAAAACATGTTTTTGATCATGGAGAACATCCCGGGATTGTCATGCCGGTATTCGGAAAGATCCGTGTTCTCCAGCAGGTCCTCATCCTCTATGATCTCAACCAGATAAGCAAGATCGTCGTCCGTCAGATGTACGTCGGTAATGGCATATATGGCATCGTTATTTTTTTTCTTTCCCAGCAGGCTTTTCAGTTCGTCGGCTTCAATAACGCCATCCCCGGTAGCATAAAACAGATCTCGGACATAATCATTCACCTTTTCCACCGCGAAGTCCCTGATAAATTCCTCTTTCAGAATCTTCTTGACCTGATCTTCACTCCAGGGAATTGGGAAGATATGCCCTGCATACTCGCTGATATATTCGGCCAGCTTCATATCCTCGTCATCGTCCGTCAGGAAGCCGACTTCAATCTTTGAAAGATCCACCTCTTCCACCACGCCGTCGATGACTTTCTCGCTGGTCACATGCCGTACCAGATAAATAACGCTGATCCAGATGCCCAACAGCGCGATCAACACGCAGAATACAATGGGCAGCACCGTGCCCAGGTTCCCGCCTGCCGCCTTTTTCCCAGACACGCCGTCTGCAGACGCCTCCGCCGGTCTCATCGGCAACGGCTGAACGGGCGCTGCCGGAACCGGAGCCGCCGCCCCCTCTATCCCATGCCCGCATTTAGGGCAAAACGTCACGTTTTCCGGAATCTGATTTCCACATTCTTCACAAAACATTTTTATCCTCCTTATCCCTCACTATACACAAAAAAGCTGTTTCACGAAAGCACGATCATAAATTGTCTTTCTGCAAAACAGCCTGCATGAACCAGAACTCTGTATTCATTATAATGACATTCGCTCCTCCTGTCAAGAAAACATTTGACGCCGCCGGTCCAGCAGGATACATAATCCCGTCACGACCACGGTATAGGCGGCCATTCCCCACAGATAACGGCTGTCATGAATGGAGCGCAGGTAATAATAGGGCGGCAAAAGCAGCTTCACCGCCCGCCAGCCGTTAAAAGTCACAAACACCGGGCTGAAAACCGCCATGACCAGCAGCAGGATGGGAATGACGCTCCCAAGGCGCTCCAGCGTGCGGCACAGCAGCCTCAACAGATTGGCCAGGGCTGCGATGCAGCAGGAAAACAATACCGCCCCCAACGCTTCCACAGGCCAGGCTGTGATCAGTCCCCCGCTCCACAGGGCCATAAGCAGCACGATCACCCCATCGCACAGCAGCACCGCCTGCATTCCGAACGCTGTCCGAAGCCTGCGCCCCAGCGGGATCCTGTCGAAAATCCCTTCCCGCTCATCCTGCAGGAAATACATGGCGCCCGCCAGGCCGCACAGCATCAGCCAGAGCGCCAGCATTCCCCGGACGGGCGCAAGCAGATAATCCCCGTTCTCCCACTCCGTACCGTCCAGGAGCGTGATCCGGAAAAGGTCGCTGTCCATCCTGGTCTCATGGTAGGTTTCCAGCAGTTCCTCCTCGCTCAACGCTCCCAGCCCGCAGTCCTCCCTGACGAAATCCCGATAGACTTCATAGGAATAGTAGGGATACAGGACACTGCACAAGATCTCCCTGGAGAGAACAAGCAGCACATTGTCCTCCCGTTCCACCATGGTCACCACCGGCTCCACAACCCTGCCGACTGCCACCTGCTCCATTACTCCGCCCAGATCCTCCGGAAAGATCCAGGCGGCGTCAGCCTCGCCTCCCGCAACCAGCGCCCGGGCCTCCTCCTGCGTCTCACAGAACACATATCTCAGAAGTCCCCTTTCCTCCGTCAGCTGTCGCACGATCTCCTCCGTCAGGCCGTCCCGGGGATCTTCCCGGTATATGGCAATGCACGCCATCCCGCTTTCCTCCCGCAGGGCAAGGCGCATCCCTGCGGTCAGAGCCGGAACCAGGCAAAGAATCATCCAGAAACTGCACTTTTTGAACAGCCGCTTATTCAGCAGCCGGAATCTTACCGCCAACTGCCACATATCACTTTCCTCTTTCCGTTCTCAGCTTCCGAACAGCCACGGCCAGCCCCAGGAACAACGCCAGATATAACACTGTGACGCATCCGGCGGACACCGGCGCGTCCCCCGCGACGCCTCCCTGCACATAGCGCACCGCCGCGCCCACGGGCAGACAGCTGCCTGCTTTCTGTAAAATATCGGGGAAAAAAGTATATGGGTAAAAACATCCTGCCAGATACCCCATGACGATACTGCACGTGAATTGTAGCAGGATACTTCCCACCATGCCGGACACCATCTCATAGATCAGAAACTGCAGGGCGCTCAACATCAGGGAAACCGGAACCAATAACAGAAAAAGTTCCTTCTGCGCTTCCGCGCCGGAATACTTCCACTCCTCTATCCCCAGAATGCCTGCGCTGTGCAAGATGCCCACCAGCAAAACCGCTTCGGCCAGGTATAACAGGTTCATCACCGCATACGCCAGGTATTCCCCGACCACCTGGGCGGCAGCCCCCGTGCCCTTTGACGCCAGCAGGCTGTTCAGTTCCCTGTTTCTGCACGCAAACAGCGGGCTGCCAATGACCCCCGCCAGCATCAGGAAGAATACCAGCAGTCCGCAAAGGTAATAGCCCGCAGCGGATAATCCGTCACGGATACCCAAAAAATCCTGTCCGCACAGATCCGTCCGATTTAATACCACACCAAAAAAACGCAGGTTAAGTTCGTCCGTATACCCGCCGACCATTTCCGCCATCCCCTGGTCGTACAACACTCTCTGCATCCCAAACACGGCGCTCTGGGAACTCAGAACCAGATTGGACACAATATCCGCCAATTCCCCCGCCAGGCTCGCAAATATCCCGTCGCCGTTTGTGGTGACGATCTCCGCACGGATATCGTTTCTCCCATAGACCAGGGAATCCACCAGACCGTCCGGTATCCGGACATAACAGGAAAGTTTCCCACTCTTCAGCGCCCGGTCAGCCTCCTCCTCTGTCAGCGTCTGGAAATGCACCATATACCGGGATGTGTCTATGGACTGTATGGCCTGTACCCCAAATCCCAGATAACTGTCGGTGGTATTTCCCACCAGGCCGACTTCAAACAGGGTCTGCTCTTTCTCATGATCCCCGTTTTTCATCAGCAGCCACGCGCCCGTTCCCAGGCACAGGATCAGCAGGAGCATCCAGAACTGCATGGCGGGCAGCATCCTGCCTATGCGCTTGATCTGTATCCAAAAATAACGAATGTATCCGCCCATCTACAAACACCTTTCCAGACGGCGGATATCCCCGTCATACGCATAGGGGGTCAGCGTGCCCTGTTTCAGGATATGGCACTCATCGCAGAATTCCATTTCCTGCATGTCATGGGTCGTGAGCAGTATGATCCCTCCGTCCATCCTGTATTGCTCCAGGTAATCGCGGATCCGCCCCTTGCAGGCCAGATCCAGGGCTGATGTGGGTTCGTCCAGAAGCAGGATCTTCGGTCTGCTGACCACCACGCATCCCAGGGACAGCCTCTTCTTCATCCCCCCCGACATCTTCCGCACGGGAACTTTCAGGAACCCGTCTATCCCCAGCAGAGCCAGCACACCGTCCGTCAGTTCTTTCTTCAGCGTCCGCCTGTCATACCACAGGCGCAGGTTATCCCAGGCCGTCAGTTCCTCGAACAGCGGATTTCCCTGGGGGACATAGCCCAGCACATTCGTCCGGAATCCCTGATCCTGCAGCAGATCCCTTCCCTGATACAGGAAGCTGCCTCCGTCCGCTTTCTGCACGCCGGCCAGGATGGAGAGCAGCGTTGATTTTCCGCAGCCGTTGCTCCCCAGAATACCGATGCATCTTCCCTCGCCAGCCTTCAGGGATACGCTTTCCAGCACCTTTTTTTCCTTATAGGACTTTTGAATCCCTGCCAACTCTATCCCCATCAACGGCCTCCCGGGCTTTCCCTGAAAAAAATTACTATAGATAATAATCCAACATATCCTCCAGATCGTCAAGGCTGCGTTCCAGCATCCTCGCCAGACCTTTCAACACGTCAGTCTTTTCCAGTGTGTCAATGAATTTCTCCCATTCGATCCCCTCGTAATAGTCCATAAAATCATCCGCATCCTCAATCATGATAACGGATTTGCCCTTGGGAACGGAAGCCTTGGAACCGTTGCCGGACTTCAGGGCCAGGGTCATGCTCAGGAACATATCCTTGCCATCGTTTACAGCAACAGTGCAATCAACGGACTTCGCCGAGGACTTGCAGTCAACCACAAAGCTTAGATCATTTATAATGGCAGAGGCGCCTGTAATATCAAGCGCACTGTTCAAGGCCATGTTCAGGGCGGGGGACAGTTCTATTTCTGCCTTTCCATTCAGATGCCCCTCTTTCAGCTGCTTCATATCAAGTTTTGTGACTGTCATTTCCAGGACGGTCGCGCCACTGACTTTCACATTAAAATCTCCGGTCAGCAGATCTCCTGATTTCTTACCCTGTCCGGAAAGTTCGAAAACTTCACTGCCATATGATTCCGCAGTGATCTCATAGGCGACCTGGCTGCCTTTACTTGCAGAGAGTGCGCTGAACGTGCTGTAAGAACCATTCCACTCTTCCTGTTCCATGCTCCAGCCGATGATATTACCCTTGCGATCCACATACAGCTTCAGCGTGATCTCTTCATCCTCATCCACATAATAATCCAGGTCGTCCAGCATCTCATCCAGGGCATCCACAAAATCATCATATACATCATCGCCGTCTTCGCCCATGGCTTCCACGACACCCACAATGATCTTCTCCAGCTCCTTATCTTCCTGAGCCTCTTCCGCAACCGCTTCCAGGATCTCCTGCATCGCATCCCCGTCGATGGTTACGTCCAGTTCCGTGCATTTCTGGGAAATACTTTCCACTTTCAGTTCCGTCTTCCGTCCGATCTCCACATCATCAATGTTCTCCAGCACAAGGATAAAATAGCGTTTGATCAGCTTCTCCACCTCGCCCTGTTTGGGAAGCGCCTGGATCAATTCTTTATTTGCTTTCTGGGAGTCCGCAAGATCGTCTTTATCAACATTCAGGATCTCTTCCATATCAACGCCCATATACGTCTTGTTCAGTTCGGGAATCTGCAGATACACGTCCCCCTCTTCCATATCCATCACCATGTTGGCGGAGAGCAGACTGACTTTGTTCAGGGCAGTGGTCAGCCCATAGCCCAGCACACCGTCCTTGATGGATACATCCGCCCCGATTGTCAGGCTCTTCAGTTTGGACAGGTCAATGCCCGTGTTAGCGCCGCTGACAGCGCCCGCCAATTCTATGAGGTTCGCTACTTTTTTCCCAGGTTCCAGGGTAAAAGTGCCGCTGTAGCTTGTGTCATAAAGTTCCATTTCCGAGACAATATTGCTATAATTATCCCCGATCAGGTCAGCCGTATCGCCCAACGCTTTTTTCCCTACAAACTGGAAGTACTTTTCAGGGGATGAAAATGTCCTGTGCAGGAAATTGTTCAGCCGCGCACCATTGGCAATGCAGAGGACGGCCGCCACCAGGACAGCCGCGCACCCGATCAACCATATCTTGTTCTTTCCGCTGAATATCTTCTTCAGGATACCGCCTTCCCCGCTGGCTTTCTTCCAGGCGTTCTTGCCCTTTTCACCAAATTCCTGCGCCTTTTGGGCAACGTTTTCCGCTGCCTGGGATGCGGCTCCCGCCATCTTGTCCATATCGATCTTACCCGCTCCTCCGGACGCAGGCTGTTCCGGAGCCTCCACAGGGGCGCCGCAGGTGGGGCAGAACTTATCCCCATCTTCAATGTTGCTTCCGCACTTTTTACAAAACATCACTTTTCTCCTCTCCTTATTTTGGCCGCAAAAAACAAAAAATCACCATCACGGAAATGGCGATCTTACTTAAAAATATATACACGAACTACACAGAAATTATCTGTCTGTTTATCTGCCCGTCCATCCGTCAAATTATCCTTAGCCGTATACATATCCGCAACCCTGATTTATTAATTTTTTATTAATTTCCAAACTCATTATATGCCCCCCCCCACTCCCTTGTCAAGGAAAATCACTGTGGCTTTGCGAAGATGGTTTTGTGAAGTCCCTTGAAGACAGGTAACATCTAGCAGTTCAGCCCCGGTGGTGTCCGGCAACTTAACGGTTTGCTACTGGGGGACGGCGGCGTCATGCAGTCCTGTTCTGTGCGGACGGGACAACGCGGTGCTGAACTAACTGCCAACTACGACTAGCACGCGGATAGGGCATCCGCGTTCAAGTCTCCGTAGGCAGTGGATTTCATCCCCGCTAAGTGCGTCCCCCAAAGTCCGCACAGAACAGGGCAACACGTCTCCGCCGTCCCCTTAGCGCCAAGCCACCAGACACCACGGGGCTACGCTGTCACATTTTGCGGAAATACCGGGCATCTCAGTGGAAAAGCCCGCCCAGCCAGGACACTGCTTCCCCCAGCTTATCGCTGAGTTCCCTGATCTTCTCCACTGCGTCGTTGAGGGTCTTCAGGGCCTGGGTGAGTTCCGCCGTATCCAGTCCCTCTATGGCCGAATTGATGGCGTCCACATCCAGCCGCTCTATGGTCGAGTTCAGCGCCTCCACATCCAGTTCGCCCAGAGATTCCGCCACCCGGTTCCAGTCCACCGTCTCCAGGGTATCATTGACATGAACCAGGGTGGCGTTCAAACTCTCCACGTCCAGCTGCGACACCTTTTCCACCACAGGGGCGCAGGCCTCGCCCAGTTCCCGCACCCTGGCGGACAGCAGGATCCCGCCTGCCAGCAGGCAGAGCGTCAGAACGGAAGAGATCATGCAGATGACCCGCGTGAACTTAAGCTCCCTCATCAATTTGGAATCTGTTGTGTTATTTTCCATCGGCTTATCCTTTCCTGAACTCATTTGCGTTTTCCCCGGTCAGAAGCGCCAGCCCCGGTCAGTTCATAATAAAAGATATACTGCTGCAGCACTCCCTGAAACCCGTCATAACGTTCCATGGGAAATCCCTGTCCATAATGCGCCTGCAGGGCCTGGTTAATGTGGGTGTCCACGGGAAAAGCTTCCAGCTGGTGCAGCGCGAACAGACAGACGCAGTCCGCCACTTTCCCGCCTGCCCCATACAATTTCATCAGTTCTCCCCGCGCCTCCCTGTAAGGAAGACGGCTGACGTATTCCAGGTCAAAGCCTCCGTCCGCAACGCTCTTCGCCGCCCTTACCACATATTTACTGCGATACCCCAGGTTACATTCCATCAAGGCGTCCTCCTCCAGACCCGCCAGCGCTTCCGGCGCAGGAAAGGCATAAAAAGCCTCCCCGCAGCCATCGATCAGCCTTTCCCCATATCGCTCACAGAGTTTTTCGATGCAGCGGCGGATCCGGGTAATATTGTTCCGCTGCGAGATCAGGAAAGAGACCGTCATTTCCCACAGATCCTGCCTCAGGATCCGGATACCTCCGCCAAACTCCGCCGCATTTTTCAGGTACGCGTCGTCAGGGTCTATCCGGCTGGCATAGGAAGCATAATCGCCCCTCAGGTCAAAATATTCTTCCCAAAAATCGCCAAATTCCGCTTCCTCACAGTAAAAAGCGACTTCTTCCCCCTGCTGTTCCAGTTCCAGGCAGCGTTTCCCGGCAATCACGCGATACCGCCCGTCCGGTTTTTGTTCCATGCGGAAACACTGACCGGATCCACAGATCTGCTCCGGGCTGAAATGTTCTGTTTTTCGATTTATCATTTGAAAATATCCCGCTTTCCGTCACAGTATCCGGCTTCGTTCCATTTGACTATAGCAGTTCGGGCATGAAAAAACAACCCTTTCTTCGCCATGCGTGTAACCTTGCCGCGATGACAGATTTCCCCTGCCCGCATTCTTCCCAAAACCTTAATGCTTCACGGAAAAGTAATCGATCAGAATCTCCTTAATATGGTTATAACGTCTGGCATAGGAATTTTCCACACGGATGATCTGCATATTATGAGCCCGGCAAATCTCGTTTTTCTTTCGGTCACGGTTCTTGACAACCTCATCCTCAAAATGCTCCCTGCCGTCCAGTTCTATGGCCAACACCGGAATATCCGCCTGTCCCTGCCTTTCATACACCACAAAGTCAAACCGCCCCGAGTAAAACAGGTCGCTGTAGTTTATATTACTTTCAAAAACCTGGGAGATCGCCACCTCTTTTTTGATATCAAAGCGATTCTGGGACAGCCAGATATTCTCCAGCGCGTGGTTCAGATTTGCCATAAAAGCATCCTCCGTTGCCGTGCTGAAAGGCTTTACGCCTAACGCTCTGGAGTTGGCGCGCTTCTCGGTAACCTGGGATTCCCCATTCCTTTTTACATATTCCACCAGTTCGAAAAGGTCGTCCTCACCGCCTTTCTGATGCAGGCGCCTGAGATTCTCCATATCCGAAAGCACGATCAGCTTTTCCCTTGCGCGGGAGGTCGCCACATTGATCAGTTCCTTATTATTTTTCAGCCATTCATAAGTTCCCGCCTGGGTCTGGTCAGTGATCGCCGTGGAAAACAACACCACATCTTTCTCGTCCCCCTGAAAAGCATGGACCGTTCCGCACGCCACATTCTGCAGTTTCTCCCTCTGCAATGCCTCCTCGATCAGCTTTTTCTGATTGACAAACGGCGTGATGACCCCGATCGACTTATCCCTGTTCAGGCACGCGTACCGGATGATCTCTTCCACCTCGCGGTCGGCCGTGTTCCTGATCCCACTGCGGTTACTCTTGATATCCACATATACCAGCGGCTGAGGCTCGGTGCTTCGGGAACAGATATTCAGCCTGGAATTATAATATTTTCTGTTATTAAATTCAATGATCTTCCGGTTGCAGCGGTAATGGTTGTGGAGAAGCACTTCGTCGCTCACCGCGTCACAGGCGAGAAACGTCTTGTAAACGGAATTCTTCCTGTAATCATACTCGTCTCCCACCTGATACCGCTTCCGCAGCTTCCGGTTTGTCATCTCATCCAATAAGATCACCGGATTCAGCTGCTGGGGATCCCCCACCAGCATCAGGTTTTCCCCCCGGATCACCGGCACCAGGGAAACTGCCGTATTGCACTGGCTTGCTTCATCTATGATGGTCATATCAAACATGGGCTCCGGCTCCCCCAGTTTATGCGCGGATATGCATGTGGTGATCATGACCGGAAAGATCTTCTGCAGGTTTTTCACATTTTCCGTCTTACTGAGATATTGACTGAAACGGAGCGCCTGCTTGTCCTCCTCTTCCTCGTCCAGGATATGCCGCAGTTCTTCGTACTTTTTCTCCTTCAGCCTTTTAATATAACGGGCGGAAGTGTAAAAGAGGTATTGATACAGTTCCTCCAGATCATGGTCAAGCAGCGCAAGCGCTTCCCTGTCCGTTATCTCCCCTGCAGCGCTGATCCTTTTCTGGACCTGATCCAGCTGCCTGCCCTGCAGATCCGCCTGAAAGGGAACCATTTCCAGGGAAGCTTTGAGCCTTTTCTGATATTCCATCATACGGTTCAGCGTTTCCTGCCGCTCCTTTAAGTCAAGCACATCCTCGTACTTTTTTAAAAGGTTCGACAGCTTTTTTGCGCGTTCCGTCCGATCCCCCTTATTCCTGTCCAGGGTGGATTCAAACACGGTAACCGTCTGCACCTGCATGTACACTTTTTTGATATAGGCAACCGCCTCCTTCACCTTGTCCATATTTCCCACGCGCAGCACGGGAAAGGGAATCTTTCTCCCCCGATATTCCATGGCAAGCAGTTTCTCGAACACACTGTTGATGGGATGGTTGTTATAGGAAGCGAAAAGGACTGTCCTCTCATTAAAAAAAGCCGTCACTATGGTATTGATGATCGTATTTGTCTTTCCTGTCCCGGGAGGCCCCTGAATATATGCCACCGGATATTTCATGGCATTATGAATGGCCAGAAGCTGATCCAGATTGATCCGGTCGTCGATCAGGGTGATCGGATAGTCTTTCCTGCGTCTGGGCCTGTTCAGAAGATCTCCGAAAAATGCACTGATGGGCACAGTGGCTTTCCCCTCATTATATCGGTCGATGATCGCCCGATATTCCTTATGCAGATCCAGAACCACCTCCATTCCCAGGCCGATCACATATGGCATATCATCCACCCCCATGACCTGTCTGGTATGTGCCGTGACACAGTCCTTGATCCGTTCCTGATTGGCCTCAAAATCCTTTAAAAGCTCATACTCCTCCGCGTCCAGATATTTACGGATATTTTCCTTCGTCTCACCCATTACAAATTCCGTGCATATGGTAATGTCATCATCCGGCCGCAGCACTTTGTTTTTCACGTCAAGCTGCAGCTTCCGGTACGCCAGCACATACAATCCCCTGCTGGTATGTATGCTCAGAACATTCATGGCCAGCTGCTGGATGACCAGCTTCCCATCCTTTCTCTCGCGTTTCTCCATCTTATACTGGAAATCTTTCACGATCATCTGAAACTGCGCTGTCGTCAGCTGGTAGCTTTCCCCGGAAAAGCTTTCCCTGTCCAGAAACCGAACCAGTTCAAAGTCTGAATAATAGGGCGTGGTATCCATGCGGTTGCACATCTCCAGGTAATTCAGGATTTTTAGATTGGCGGCGTTGTCAAACAATGGTTTATATTTATGAGGATTCAGGTAAATATCCCTCACCAGCGCCTCATTCACCGGGCAATAGGACCCTTCTACGATCTGCGAGGACAGGATGGAATCCATATAGATCACATCATAGGAATCCGTCGTGTATCTTCCCAGATGCAGCCCGTCAACGGAGAGTGTGCGTCTGGCCACATTCAGGTCGCGGATCCCGATCCAGTACTTCGTAATCTGTTCTTCCCTGTTCTTATATTCGATCTTCAGCCACTTTCCTTCATGGATGGCCCTGAAAATATCATGGTATACGCTGTTCATATCGGCTCCTGATGTCATAGCTTTCCATTACAGACTATCACATTTCACTCCTGCCGTAAACAAAAACAGGAAGAGGGAGCCACAACACGCTCCCCCTCTCCGATATTTCAGCTTTTCTGAAATGCATTCCTCCCACATTTTCAGTCATGCCGCCTGCGGCGGCACAAACCAATCCCACGGAACCATTCGGTTCCGAGAAGAATCGTACTATGACCGGTAACCTGCCTTTATATAAGAAGCGACCAATTCCGCCGTTTCTTCCACCCCGATGGAACTGTCAACGCACAGTTCATAACCATGGGAATCGCCCCACCTCTTATTTGTAATGCTTTCATAATAAGATCTTCTGGCCGCGTCAGACCGTTCAATGCTCTTTCCCGCCTGCGCCTCGCTGTCCCCGTACATTTCCATCACCTTTTTGATCCGGTATTCTTTCGGCGCAGTGATAAAGATCCTGACTATATTATCATAATTCCTCAGAACATGATCCGCAGATCGTCCCACAATGACACAGGAGCCTGCGTCAGCCAGGCTATGGATTGCCTGGGCCTGGGCTGTGATAGCATCCTGCACCACATTCGAACTTAAATACAGTTCACGCATCACCGCATTCTCATCGGAATTCAGATTGGAGATAAATTCCTCCACCAGCCCGCTGTCATGTGCGGCAATGGCGATCATCTCCTTATAATAACAGGGGATTCCCAGCTTTTCCGCCACCAGCTGTCCGACGCGCTTTCCGGCCGAGCCATGTTCACGGGATATGGTGACCACAACACCGGGCTTTGCAGGATATTGGGGCAGGACTTTCCCTGAAACCGCGCTCCTGTCTTCTTCCTTCAGCTGCTTCCAAAGCCTGACCATGACCGCCGCCGTGATTGCGGCCGCCAGCACATCCGCCACGGGGGCCGCCCAGAAAATACCCGTAACGCCAAGAAATGCCGGTACGATCAGGGACAGCGCGATAAGGAACACATCACGTATGACGGAAAGCGACGCCGCAGCCCTGGCATGACCGATGGACTGCAGGAAAATGGCGCATACTTTCTGCACACAGGTAAGGATGATCAGCGAAAGATAGATCCGCAGGCAGCCCACCGCAAACTGTGTATACAACTCCCCGTCCGCCCCAAACATGCGGATGAACACCTGGGGAACCGTCTCAAACAGCACCGTGCAGACCAGACAGACAATGGCTGTCCACCCGATGATAAGCTTTAACAGGTCCCGCACGCGTGCATATTTTCCCGCCCCGTAATTATAACCCACAATGGGCTGTGCGCCTGCGGCAATGCCGATGGCAATGTTCAGCACGATCTGGAACAGCTTCATGATGACCACAAAGGCCGCAAGGGGAATATCCGCCCCATAGGCCGACCGAGCCCCATAGCGCACCAGCAGGATGTTGTTGATCACCGTGATGACAACAATGGACAACTGGGTCAGAAGACTTGACGTTCCCAATGCCATGATATGCCTCAACAATCTGGAGTCCAGCCGGAAGCTGCCTGCGCAGATATGAAACGTCTTGCTCCTCATCAGATAGACCGCACAGATCACAAAGCTGACAAACTGCCCCAGGATGGTGGCGTATGCGGCTCCCCTGATGCCCAGGTGCAGCACAAAGATCGCCACCGGGTCGCCGATGATGTTGATGACCGCGCCCACCAGCATGGCTCCCATGGCATAGCGGGGGCTTCCATCCGCACGGATGATGGACGCCAACGTATTCTGCACCATGGCAAGGGGCATCATGGCATAGATGATGAACCCATAGTCATGGGCCATGGCAAGGTTCGCATCCGTGGCCCCGATCAGCCGCAGCAGACTGTCGCCGCAGAAATAACTGACCGTAATGATGACCGCCCCGGAGAGAAAGGAACACAGGACGGCGTTCCCCACTCCCCTGTGGATTGTTTCCGTTTCGTTCCGCCCTAAAGCCACGCTCAGGTGCGCCGCCGCGCCATCCCCAAAGAACAGGGACATTCCCCATCCTACCACAGTGATCGGGAAAATGACGCCTGTGGCCGCGTTGCCGAGATAACCGATGCCATTGCCCACAAAGATCTGATCCACAATGTTATAAAGACATGAAATGATCAGGGAAAAGATGCAGGGGATCGCAAACCGCCCAAGCAGCTTTCCGACTTTTTCCGTACCAAGATACTGATTGTTTTCCATAAACTCCTCCTTAAAACCATAAATTTTGCGCAAAAAAAGACACATGCCAATCCGTACCGTGATCAGATTTACGCGCCATGCGCCACATGTGTCGTTCATTGCCTTATTTCATTACGAATAGTATTTTACGTTTTCCCCCACAAAAAATCAAAAGACATTTCCCACAATTTTTCAACCCTGCGCTTTTGTAAAAAATGCCGTGCCCTCCGGCTCCTTATCAGTGCATTTCGCTGACAATCCCATCATCCGAGATTTCCACATTGACGGAAATGCCCTCCAGGAAATCGTATATCCGTCTCTGCTCCGCCGCCTCTGCGGCATAGGTTGTCCTGTAGCCTGACTGGACGGCGGGAACCACCTGCACCGCCAGCCGGCTCTGCGTATCGTCACCTGAAAAATGAAGCTGCAGCAGCATGGTGTCAAGGGTCTTCTCATTAAACCAATAATTCCCCAGACTGTAAATGATCGGTTTGCCGTCATAATATTCCATCCCCTGCAGACAGTGGCTGTGCGCGCCGATCACCGCATCTGCCCCGGCGTCCAGGTATTCTTTCCCCGTGTCCAGCTGCACCTGCTCCAGGTCAAAACTGTATTCCGTTCCCCAATGGACAAAAGCGATACAGAAGTCCGCATTTTCCTTTCCCTCCCGGATCGCCTGCAGGAACAGTTCCGTGTCATAGCAGCGCAGGATCCCCGGCTCCGTATCGGTGGCCTGGGGCGTCATCTGATTCTTCTCCGCCCTGGAAGCCCCTACCAGCGCGATCGTTTTCCCCTCCGCCTCCAGATACAAGGGCCGCATTGCATCCTCTAGGGTACGCCCTGCTCCAAAATAGGGAATCCCCGCATCTTCCAGCACGGCAAAGGTATCTGTCAGGGCTTCCTTCCCATAATCGTAAACATGATTGTTGGCCAGCGTCACTGCGTCCACTCCCAGCTGTTCCAGCACCGCCACACGCTCCGGAGCCGCCCGGAAAGTATACGCTTTCCCTGGCAGGGGAGAACCGCCCCTGCTGTAGGTAAATTCATTGTTCAAACACATGATGTCCGCCGCCTGCATCACCTCCACCAGTTCCTGCGAGATGCAGTCATAGATTCCCTCCGGCTGCTGATCCATGAACTGCGTGGTGCACCAATTCTCGTCCAGATTGATATCCCCGGCGAAACAGATGGTAAAATCAAAACCCGTGTCTATGAGTTCATCTTCCGGTTCCTGAGTTGGCATCGGCGTTTCCGCGGACACCGGCTCTTTGACAGGAACAGGAATATCTGTGGGCACAAGGTCAACAGCCGCCGTCTGTCCCGACCGTTCCCCATGGGACGGCTGTGACTCCGCAGACACCGGCGCATCCGATCCCTGCCCGGAAGCGCATCCCGCCAGCCACATACATAATAAAAATGCCAACGCAATCATTTTACCGCTTCTATTCATTTTCCTCTCCCTTTCAAGAACTGACTGAAACATGAGCAAAAAAATAATGCAGTATTCCCACTCCACATTATCACGCCTCTTTCCATGCCGGAAAAGGCCCTGATCTATCTGCATTATACCTGACATCCTTGCAGTCTGCAATATGATTAACTATCCGTCGGATCCTTTTACCGCATTCCATGCATTCCGCCCCCAAAAGCATTCAGGGGGCTGAGCGCCAGCGAGTAAAATTTTTAAAGTTTTTCATTGAAACTCCCTCCCTAAAGTGGTATCATGAAAAAAATGATTGGAGGATTTCACATGACGGCTAAAGAATGTATCACAGGACGCAGAAGCATCAGATCCTTTACCGACCAGCCGGTGTCCCACGAACTGCTTTCCCGGATCGTTGAGACAGCATCTTTCGCTCCCAGCTGGAAAAATACCCAGATCACCCGTTACATTGCCGTGGAGGGCGCAAAGAAATCAGAACTGGCCAAATGCACCAGTCTTTTCCCCGGAAACGGCGCCATCATGGAAAAGGCTCCCATGGTCATCGCCGTTACCATGATCAAGGGACGTTCCGGTTATGAGAGGGACGGTTCTTTCTCCACCGTAAAAGGCGACAGATGGCAGATGTATGATGCCGGCGTTGCCAGCGAAGCATTCTGTCTGGCAGCTTACGAGCAGGGTCTCGGCACCGTTATCATGGGACTGTTCGATCAGGAGGAAGCATCAAAAGTACTGGATATCCCCGAGGAGAGAGAACTTGTGGCTCTCATTCCCATTGGCTATCCCGCGGAATCTCCCGCCGCTCCCAAGAGGAAAACCGTGGAGGATTTATTAACATTCCAGGAATGATTCAAAGTCGAAGGATAATTTATCCTTCGACTTTATTTTGCGCGAATGAGCAGAGTCAGAAGTGTAGCGCCCCCGCGCTGTGGGCACGCCCTTTCATCCACATCCCATCACAGCGCAGAAACGAGGTATAACCATGCGACATTTAATGAGCCCCCTTGACTTCTCCACCGAGGAACTGGACCAGCTGTTCAATCTGGCCAACGACATCGAACAGAATCCCCCAAAATACGCCCACGCCTGTGACGGCAGGATCCTGGCAACCTGCTTCTACGAGCCCAGCACCCGCACCCGCTTAAGCTTTGAATCCGCCATGACGCGCCTTGGCGGCAGGGTCATCGGCTTCTCCGACGCAGCCTCCTCCTCCGCCGCCAAGGGAGAAAGCGTATCCGACACCATCCGCATCATCTCCTGCTACGCCGATATCTGCGCCATGCGCCATCCCAAGGAGGGCGCGCCCATGGTGGCGGCCGAAAGATCGGGCATCCCCGTGATCAACGCGGGGGACGGCGGGCACCAGCATCCCACCCAGACCCTCACCGACCTGCTGACCATACGCAGCATGAAAGGCAAGCTGGACAACTTCACCATCGGCCTCTGCGGCGACCTGAAATTCGGCCGCACCGTCCACTCGCTGATCAACGCCCTGGTGCGCTATAAAAACATCCGCTTCATCTTCATCTCACCGGAAGAACTGAAAGTGCCCGATTACATCACCGATATGCTGCGGGAAATGCACATCCCCTACGAGGAAGTCATCCGGCTGGAGGACGTCATGCCCCTTTTGGATATCCTCTACATGACCAGGGTACAGAAAGAGCGCTTCTTTAACGAGGAGGATTACGTCCGGTTAAAGGACTTCTACATCCTGGACACCGTGAAAATGCTACTCGCAAAAAAAGACATGCTGGTGCTCCACCCCCTGCCCAGGGTAAACGAGATATCCGTGGAGGTGGACGACGACCCCAGGGCCGCTTATTTCAGGCAGGCGCAGTACGGCGTCTATGTACGGATGGCGCTAATACTGACACTGCTGGAACTGGCCTGAAACGGTTTCAGGGCAAAAGCGCGGAAACAATGCCGCAATAAGAAGGAGGCACATGAAATGTTAAATGTAGGAAAAATTGAAGAAGGATTCGTTCTGGATCATATTGCCGCAGGAAAGAGCCTTTCCCTCTATGAGCACCTGCAGCTGGACAAGCTGGACTGCACCGTGGCGATCATCAAAAACGCCCGCAGCAGCAAAAAGGGGAAAAAGGATATCCTCAAGGTAGAGTGCGACATCAACACGCTGAACCTGGACGTGCTGGCATTCATCGACCATAACATCACCGTAAACGTCATCAAGAACGGCGAGATCGTGGAGAAAAGGGACCTGGTGCTGCCCAAACAGATCAAAAACGTGATCCGCTGCCACAACCCCAGATGCATCACCTCCATCGAGCAGGAACTTCCCCACATCTTCTACCTGGCGGATGCGGAAAAGGAAGTGTATCGCTGTAAATATTGCGAGGAGAAGTATACGGAAGGCGCGAAATGATCCACCTATTTTCCAAAGAACAGCCTCTTCACCACGGGAACCCGGCTCAGCGCCTCATACAGCGGTATCATAAGCAGGGGCAGCAGAACCGCCTCCAGCAGATAATACCAGATTGGGGCGGGATCAAGCAGCATATCGATTCCCCAGGCGATCAGCACAATCAGATAATTATGCAGTACGAAAAAGCCAAAGCTGTGTCCCCGCATATACCTTGTGAACGCCGTCTCCCGGTTCCACCATGCCCTCCCGCAGCCCAAAAGCGCCAGGCAGGCAATCCACGCATAAGCGTTCACCAACGGCCCTTTCAGATTTGCGGTGGCGGCGAAATTGATCCCCCAGAACCGGATCACATACACCGCCCCAAGCGCCGCTGCCGCCGCCAGCAGGGGATAACGCCTTTTTTCCAGCATTTCCTGGACTTCCTCGTGAGAAAATACGGCATACCCCAGGAAAAACACGCATAGATAGATCCCGTTCCGATACACCTCCACAATAGGCATGTTCAGGATCCAACTGCTGCCCCAGACCAGGAAGAACAGCAGCAGCGCCGCCAGGAAATTAACTTTCCCGCCCCACTGCCACAGCCGGTCTTCCTGATCCAGCTTCCGCACCAATACCAGGAGCAGCGAACACAGGAACAGTTCCCTGCAGAACCACAGGGGACCGATGCCGCAAAAACAGTAGATCAGGTATTTGGCAACTGCCGGGATCTGGTCGCCGTTTCCCTGGAACATATCATAGTAGCAGCTGTTGATCAGACCCATGCCCCAGCCCAGCAGGAACATCACCGCCAGGGAGGGGATCAGCAGCTTGCGCACCCTCTCTTTTAAGAATTCCTTATTGCTTCTTTTCTGCAGCGCATATCTGGCACTGATCCCCGCAACCAGGAAGAGAAATGCCATGAACCAGGGGTACAGGACATATTCCACCACATCCAGGGCGGGAATCCCCGGTATGTCCACGTTCCGCACCAGTCCCACGCTGTTGAAGGCATAAAAGATATGATACACGATCACCGCGATCACCACGCCGTACCTCAGATTGTCAATAAAATATTTTCTCATGATAATCTCCTATTCCAGTTCCATCTCTGCGGACTTGGAACTTCTTCGCATGCGGATTTATCCGCATTACGCCCTCTGGCATGAGCGTTAGAAGTTCTTCTCACCCTGTTCCAATGCGCTCATAAAGTCCAGCATGGCCTTCTCCGGCATCAGCGCGATCCCCTGCTGCTCATCCCCCAGCACGATCAGCCGATCCCCCGCCTTGATATTGAAAATATCCCGGGCTTTCTTGGGGATGACGATCTGCCCTTTCTCCCCCACGTTTACCACGCCGAAGAGATGCTTGCCCCTGGGCGGCATGGGCAGACCTCCGTCCTGATGCCCGGAAAAGTTCACAAGTTCATCCAGAGAGACCCCGTAAAAATCCGCCAGCGCCGCACAGCTTTTGATATCCGGCACGGTCTCGCCCCTCTCCCATCTGGTGTAGGCCTGCCTGGACACTCCCGCCGCCTCCGCCGCCTGCTCCTGGGACAGCTTCCTCATTTTTCGTAATGTAAGCAAATTCTCACTTATCATATTTTTCCCACCTTTGTTAGATTTAATTGCATTATAGCCCGCGCAGGGCAATGCGTCTACCAATCGATTGATACATTTTCAGCCTGTTTTTGCCCCTTTTTGTTACATTCAGGCTTACACTCCATGCCCGGCTTCGGCGGACACTCCAGTCAAAATTTGAAAGCGGTCTTCTTTCAATGGACGACACAAACGGCCGAAGCCCCATCGCGCGTTTCCGCACACCTGGAACTCCGGCCGTTTTCTCTTTTTCATTCTCAGTTTCTCATCCCACGCCCACATTTCCCCCCCACAAACTGCAGGAACTCCTCGCCTGCCAGCGGCCTGGAAAAGTAGTATCCCTGAATGAACTCTATGCCCAGCGCAACGATGGCGTCTTTCTGCTCCTCCGTCTCCACGCCCTCCGACACGATCTCCAGTTCCATATCATGGATCATGCGCATGGAGGCTTCCATGACGAACCGGGCTTTCCGGTTCGCAAAATAAGCCTGGCTCATATCCCGGTCAAACTTGACGATGGAGACCGGCATATCGATGATATAATTCAGGTTGCTGGCACCGCTGCCAAAATCATCCAGCGAAAACCTGACGCCGTAATCGATCAGTATCTGCATGTTCCTTAACAGATTGTTCCTGGTCCGTATGGATGTGGACTCGGTGATCTCCAGATTAATGCAGGCGGGATCCAGCCGGTACTTTTCCATGATCCGGATATATTTCTCCGCCAGATTCGGTTCCTCGCACTGCCTTACGGAGAGATTGATCTCCACATACCGGATGCCGTACTTTTCTTTCAGCTGATTTTCCCTGATAAAAGCGCAGGTCTTTTCAAACACGATCTCCCCGATCCGGGAAATCTGTCCGTTTTTCTCCGCCACGGGAATAAACCTGCCCAGCGGCACTATGCTCCCATCCTTATCGCGGATACGTGCCAGCGCCTCGGCGGACACAAATTTCTTTTCCCTGGTAGAATAAATAGGCTGATAGAACGCCTCAATCCTGTCTTCCTCTATGGCGGAACGTATCATCGCTTCCGTCTCTTCCCGCTCCTTATAGTACCCGATCTTCTTTTCATCCAGTATGATGCTGTTCTCTTCGGGATCATCCTGCTTTCCGGCCCTGAAATGACGCAGCATCTGGAACAATTCCCCTACATTCCTGAACAGCAGGGAATCCGGCAGCAGGACATAATATGGCGATACCCGGGGCTGCCCGTCGTTTCCGTCCCGATTCCGGCTTTCCTCCACATAATCCTTTATGTCCCTGAACACCTCCTGCATCCGGGTTTCATCATCCGTCAGGAATACCAGTTCCCGCTCCAGGGTCTTGAAAACCTTTACGTCCTTCAGCTTGTCCGCATAACGGACGATACCCCGCAGCGTCATATCCGCAGACCGGTCATTTTTCTCATTTTCAGCAGCGGTGGTGTCATTCAACGCCAGCAGCATGGCGGAGAATGTCTTTCGCTTCTCATAAAGCAGCTTCGTATACTCCCCCAGCGCATGGGCGTTATAGGCGCCTGTCTCCCGGTCAAGGTTCGCCTCCGGGTTCTCCAGTTCAAAGAACAGGATGACCATGCCCAGCACAGAGGCAAATCCCACCAGCAGCAGGCTGGCGTTCAAAAACTGCGTCACCGCCGCAATGATCCAGATGATCATCCAGATCATGATGGCCCTTCTCCTCTTGGGGTTCATCTCCCTGCCCTTTATCACCACCTTATACAAAGTCGCCAGCACAAAGAGAAGCGCGAAAAGATAAGTCGCGCTGCAGCTTGGCCCATAGGTATAGACCACATTCCCCTCCAGATAATAATGAATGGGCAGCGCGTAAATAAGCACGGTCCCGGTCAGGACGATCACGGTGTACGCCCTGTTCTTTTTCTTCCGCTCCTCCCGCGTCCCGATGAAATCGGTGCTGGCGTAGAGCAGTCCGAAGTACCCCACCCAGATCAGGGATACAATATATGTTTTACAGATCAATGCCAGCAGGAATCCCGAAATTGCCTCCTGGTTACAGATGGCCACTATGGATGTAATATCCATGACGACGCAAAAAAAGGTTACGCCCATGGTCATCAGGAACAGTTTCTCCGACTCCAGCCCCAACGGTTTCTGTCTCAGGGAAAAATACCATATCAACAGCAGGATCACGATGCCGCAGCATTGTACTTGTATGTTCATATTGTCCCGCTCCTTTATCTTTACTGTGTGTTCTTTCTGCACTGAGACTACTACACCATAACCGCGCGCCACCTGGCGCGCATGGAATCAGAAGTTGACGCAATGTCCTTCTGCGTCAACATTATATCATATCTTTCCCCTTTTGGCTTGCTATTTTTGAACTAATTTATGACTGGCAGTTCCAGTATGATATCATAAACCGCTCCGCATTCCCGGCGCGTGAACAGAAGCATGCCGCCGTGGGCAGCCGCGATCTGGCTGGCAATGCGCAGTCCCATGATATGGGGGCGGGCGCGTTTTGGCGTATCCCCTGTTTCCTCCGCGTTTTTCCCGCCTGTTTTATCCCCTGCCCTGCTCACCATCCCGCCTCCGGTTTCCGCTGAACTTCCCTTACCTGCTCCGCTTTCTGCCTGCGGTTTTTCCCCCGTTTCTTCCAACGCCTTTACAATCTCTTCCGGGATACCGCCGCCCGTGTCGGAAAAGCGGAACCGCAGGGTGTCCCCCACGCTGTCCAGGGCGATGGTCACCCGACAGCCCTCCGGATTATGGCGGATGCTGTTGCCGATGAGGTTGCGGAACAGCCGCAGGAGCAGCCCCCTGTCGGCACAGACCAGCGCCTTTTCCGCTTCTTTCTGAATGGAGACCTGGATCTCATAACTTTCCCGCAATCCCTGGTTATAATATTCCGCCACGCACTCCCGAAGCAGCGCCGCAGGGGAAAATGTGGTTTTATTCAAGGGCTGGGAATGGTACTCCAGTTTGGAAGTCAGGTTCAGGTTTTCCACCAATTCTTTCAGCACCATGCTCTGCTGGCGGATGGCCTCCGCTTTCCACCTGCTTTCCCCGGGAATCCCTTCGTCATGCATCAACTCGTCCGAATATCCCGTGATCAGCGCCAACGGCGTCCTGATGTCATGGGACACCCCGGCGATCCAGTCCGTGCGGGCATCGTCCCTGCGCTTCAGCTTCTCATCCTTTTCCCGCAGCGCTGCAGAGGTCTGGTTCAGCCTGCGGGCCAGTTCCTTTACACTGCCCCTCTCCTGCAGTTCCACCGTCTCCCCGCCGGACAGTTTCATGATCCCCTGCTCCACCGGCTTTAGGGAACGGTAAAAGCGCCACGCCAGGATCAGCACCAGCGCCAGCAGCAGGATCACATTCAGCAGAAACGCCGTCCTGATATAAAAAGGAAAACTGTCCAGGATCCGCAGATCGCTCACCAGGCTGAACCTGGCAAATCTCTCCTTATCATATCCATAGATCATCAGCCCATAAGAATTCTTCCAGACCCCCACCGGATAGTCCTTTAAATACCAGCGGCTCAGCGCAGCGATATCCGTAAGTTCATAGTGCAGCGGTATCTCCGGCGGCAGCTCGTGGCTCCAGACCACATCGCCCTCCCCATTCACCAGCATCACCCAGACAAAACTGCTCTCCTCCAATATGTCATACCCTTCCGGGGACATGCGGTACTCCCCCTCCTCCAGGGTGATCTCCGCCGCTGCGGCATCCATCTTCTCCCGTCCGAACAGAATTCTGTTTTCATCTTCCATCCCCACCATCCGGTAACTCCAGTAAAAGAGAACCGAGAAATTGGCGACGACCAGCAGCACCGTCACCAGCACCGCCGTCAGCATATAACGGCTTCCGATCCTCCACAGACTCTTCATCGTCCATCCTTCCTTTCTGCAGCCAGCCGGTAACCAAGTCCCCTCGCCGTCAGCAGGTATTCCGGGTGGGAGGGGTCTTCCTCGATTTTCTCCCGCAGATGGCGGATATGAACCATCAGCACGTTTTCATAACCGTAATAATCATCGTTCCATGCCGCCTGACACAGTGCGTCGAAGGTGACGATATTGCCCCAGTTGCGGTAAAGCTTCTGCAGCAGAAGCAGTTCCTTGGCGGTCAGGCCGACGCTCTGTCCCTCCCATTCCACAGTGGCATTGCGCAGGGAGATCTTTCTCCGTCCCAGCGTCAGCGTCTCCTCCGGATCCATTCCCTGATGGGAAAAATAACTGCGCTTTAAAATGGCGTTCACCCGCAGCGCCAGTTCCTGGGGCAGGAAAGGCTTCGTGATATAATCGTCCGCACCCAGCCCCAGGCCGAACAGCCTGTCGTTATCCTCGTCCCTGGCGGACAAAAACAGGATGGGCGCCTGGGAACGCTCCCGCAGGGTGCGGAACAGCGTGAACCCGTCCCCATCGGGCAACATGATATCCAGGATCACCAGCTGGGGGCGTTCCTCCTCAAACTTTTTCTCGGCCTCCCTGCAGCTTTCCGCCGTCACCACAAGGCTGTATCCGTTCCTTTTCAAAATATCTACCGTCATGTCCAGCAGTTCCCTGTTGTCGTCCACCAGCAGTATTTTACAGTCATATAGATTCATCTGCGCCTCCTGTTCTGAAATCGCCCCTGTCCATACGGAGCCTGCGCTTTCTTCCATCTATCAGCCACACTCTGCACCCTGTTTCAGCAACAACTTAGACAGTCACTGAACGATTACCCATTTTATACTATAAGCCATTTCCCCTTGCCTTTCCAGTTTGTACGCAAAACTTAAGGTAAAAATAAGGTGGATTTCAGCTGAGATTAAGCGGCGGGCGTTATACTGTCTTCCAGCCGCAGTCCAAAACTCCTGCGGCGGAAAGGTATGGTAAATGATGGAAACAGTGATTGAAACAAGCTTACTCACAAAATGCTATCATGGCAGAAATGCGGTGGAGGATCTGGATCTGTCCGTCCCCAGGGGAAGCATCTACGGCTTCCTGGGACCCAACGGGGCAGGGAAATCCACCACCATGAAAATGCTCCTGGGACTGGCAAAGCCCACAAGGGGAAAGGTGGAGATCCTGGGGAAAACCATGGACAGCAGGAACCGCCTGTCCATTTTAAGGGACACCGGTTCCCTGATCGAATCCCCAGCCTACTACGGACATTTAAGCGGCCGGGACAACCTGCTGCTCATCGCATCCCTGAAACAGGTTCCTGACAAACAGGTGGATGACGTTTTACGGATCGTGCGCCTCTCCGACCAGCAGCAAAAGAAAGTGGGGCATTACTCCCTGGGCATGAAACAGCGGCTGGGACTGGCGGCTGCTCTCCTGGGCTATCCCTCCCTCCTGCTGCTGGACGAGCCCACCAACGGCCTGGATCCCGCCGGAATCCAGGAAATGAGGGAGTTAATCTGTACTCTCCCGCAGAAATACGGCATGACCATCCTGGTATCCAGCCACCTGCTGGCGGAGATTGACCAGATGGCGACCCATGTGGGCATCATCGACAAAGGCATCCTGATCTTCCAGGACAGGCTGGACATCCTCCATGAACACAGCCGTCCCGGGATCCGCCTGCGGACCACCGATAACGACGCGGCCTGTCGTCTCCTGGTACAGAACGGAATGCCCGTTCTCCGGGAGGAGGACGCGCTGTATCTGGATTCCCACAGCGACAGCGATGTGCTGAGGGTGGGACATTTATTGTACAGCATGAACATCGGCCTGCTGCGCATCGAGGAAAAACAGACCAGTCTGGAAGATATCTTTTTGAGTTTGGTCGGGCAGCTTTGAGACGCGCAAAGAAAGAGAGGAATGGTATCATCATGAAAGAATTATCTGTGGAATACAGAAAACAACGTCATTTATATGTCTGGGCGATCCCCTTGGTCTTTCTGGCCGTCCTTTTCCTGTGGGGCATCGCGGGGCAGAAAAATCTCTCGGACTACGACCTGGCCCAGGGCTATTCCTACCTGCTCTACCAGCTTCCCGTCCTGAACTGCATCTTTATGCCCATCATGCTGGCGGTAATATCCAGCCGTATCTGCGATATGGAGGTGAAAGGGCAGACCTGGAAACTGTTATTCACCCTGCAGGATAAGGGCAGCTTCTACGACCGGAAATTTCTTACGGAATTCCTGTACCTGCTGCTCTTCTGCCTGGGAGAACTGGGCGTGCTCCTGCTTTACGGTATGCTGTTCGGCTACACGGAACCGCTGCCCGTCCTGCTGTGCCTGCGGCATCTGGGGACTACCCTTGTATCGGGAATCGCGGTACTGACCCTGCAGCACATATTATCCCTGCTCTCCATAAACCAGATCATTCCCCTGCTGACAGGTCTTGCAGGTTCCTTCCTGGGACTGTTCTCCGAGTTCTTTCCCGCCGTCCTGGCAAGGCTGGTTCTGTGGGGCTATTTCGGTGCGTTCACCCCTTTCGGCATTGACTGGAATGAAGCGGCGCAGGAGATCCTATTGATTCCCATGGAGTTCCCTGCAGGACTCTTTGCCGGATTTTGCACATTCACTGTCCTGTTCTATCTTCTGTGCAGGACTGTTTTCATCAAAAAGGAGGTCTGATATGATGCTGCAGCTGACTATAAAGGCGGAAAACCGCAAATTAAAGGGATCCGTGATCTGGATCGCCTGCTTCCTGATCCCCATCATTCCCGCCGTCATGGGCACATTCAACTATTATATGAACCAGGAGATGCTCACCGGGGACTGGTACTCCCTGTGGACGCAGCTGACCCTGTTCTACGCCCTGTTTTTCTATGCGCCGCTGGTGGCGCTGTACTGCTCCTACCTGTGGCGGCTGGAGCATCTGGAGCACAACTGGAATGTGCTGATGACGCTGCCCGTGCCCGTGAGGGACATATTCTTCGGAAAACTGTATGTGATCGTGAAAGTGACCCTGATCACCCAGGTCTGGCTGTTCCTGCTGTTCTGCTTCTGTGGAAAACTGCTCTCTCTCCAGGGGCTTCCTCCGGCGGTGATCCTGCTCTGGGCACTGCGGGGAACCATGGCGGCGCTTGCCATCGGGGCGCTGCAGCTGCTCCTGTCCATGTGCATCCGCAGCTTCGCCATCCCCATCGGGCTGGCGCTGGCTGGCAGTGTCATTGGTTTCCTTCTGGCGAATTTCAGCAGATACGCGACTTATTTTTTCCCTTACGCCCTGATGCTGCTGGGCATGAATTCCAATTCCTACGAGGACCGTCTGGCGGACCAGATGATTCCTTTCCTGGCAAGTACGCTGGCGTTTTTCCTGCTGTTCTGTGGGATTGGCATTTTGATTTTGAAGAAGCGGGATGTAAAAGCATAGCGCCTCTGTCCTACCGCAATATAATTAACATCCCTGATCTGAGGATTCTTTGCCGCAAGCTTTTTATCTAAAAACGCATAAGCAGGCTTGAAAGGCTTTGCCTTTCGAGCTCGCGTTGCTCGTCATAACCGTCCTCCCCATCTGCCCATGCAAGCATGGCAGATGGGCGTGGGCGCTTCTGACTCTGCTTATTCGCGCAAAAAAGTGTAAAGCCTTTATCATCAAAAGACTTTACACCCTGCTTTACACGCTTATATCCGCGCTCATTACATCAGATAAACCGGTAATTCCTGTCCAACGCCATATGCCACATAAGAAGACACGCTTTCTTCCGCTTTAGCACCTGCGGCGGCATCTTTCCCCGCAACAGATGACCTGCTGCCCGCATTGACTTTACCGCCGGATTCGCCGGCAGTTGTCTTACCGCTTTTCGCTGTCTTGGCCTTCTTAGGTTTTGCGTTATCTTTGGCCGTTTCTGCAGTCTTCGCCGCAACGCCTTTCTGGGACGCTTTCGCCTCCCTCCCAGGCTTTGTCCCTGCGCCGTCCTCCACGGCTTTCGCTGCCTTAACCTCCGTGCTGCTCTCCGCCGCCTTTGTCTCCGCGCTTCCCTCTGCGGCTTTCGCCGCCCTCTTGATACTACCTGCTCCTACGGACATTCTTGTCTACCTCCTTTGCGAGCTCCAGATACTCTCCGGCGCTCCGCGCATTTTTCTTATGTACCATAACGGGCTTACTGTTATCCTGCGCCCATTCGATTTCACTGTCCACACGGATCACCGTGTCAAACACCGTCACTTCCTCAAACTCCTTTAAAACCTCCATGGTCTGTCTGCCATAATTCTTCCTGGCGTCCAGCTTGGTGATCACCACCCCCAGCAGTTCCAGGCCGGGGGCAAGCCTTTTCACATTCTCCAAAAACTCAAACATGTTCGCCACGCCGAAAAGCCCCCAGGGACTTGCCTCCACAGGCAGGATCACATAGTCGGAAGCGCAAAGGATGTTCATGACCCAGCCGCCCAGCGTAGGGGGCGCATCGATCAGGATATAGTCATATTCCCCGCTCTGCTTAATCTTCTCCAGCCCCCTGGCGAGGATCAGTTCCCGCTGCCATTTGGTGAAAAGTTCATATTCGATACCGCTCATCAGCGTGGAGGATGGGATCAGATCCAAATTCTCATAGGCCGTGCGTATCACATAATCCGTCAGGTCTTTCTCGCTGCGGATGGCGTTATACAGGTTCTTTTCCCCCGCCGCGAATTCCAGCACCTGTTCCTCCGTGAAAAAAGAGAGGGACAGGTTCAGCTGCATATCCCCGTCCACCAGCAGCACCCTTTTGCCCAGTGTGGAAAGGGAATAGCCTATATTGGCACATGTGGTAGTCTTACCGCTTCCGCCCTTATTATTCGCAAAGGCGATTGTCTTCGTCTGTCCTGCCATAAAGACACTCGATTCCTTTCTCTGCAAAGTAACTCATCCATTCCTCCGAGGGCCGTACATCCGTCACTACCATGTGGATGGCGGACAGCTTACAGATCTGTGAGAAAGCTATATTGTCAAATTTCGTGTGATCCACAGCCAGGATCCGCTGCTTCGCACACTTCAACATGGTCTGCTTTACCTGGGAAAACATTTCGTTGGCATCCGTGATGCCCTTTTCCATATCAATACCCTTGCAGGACAGGATCACCTTGTCGGCGTTAAAGGAACTGACGCCCTCCATGGCCTTGGGACCCACCAGCGCCAGATAATTCTCCCGCAGCGTCCCCCCGGTGGATATGATATCCCAGCCGTGGACATCGGACAACTCCACCAGCACCTCGATGGAGTTGGTGATCACCGTCAGGCGTTTCCGGTTTTTCAGCGCTTTCACAATGGAAACCGCCGTGGTGCTGGGATCCACAATGATGTGCTCCCCCTCCTGCACCAGGCCGCTGACCAGTTCCGCAATCACCTGCTTGCCGCCCATATTCCGTTTCTTGCGGATATTGAAAGGCATGTCGATACCGGCATTTTCGTTCAGGATGGCGCCGCCGTAGCTTTTGGTGGCAAGGCCGTCCCTGTCAAGCTTATCCAGGTCCCTGCGGATGGTCTCCTCCGAAACGTCAAAGAGTGTGCTCAGTTCGCTGACAATGACCTTTTTCTCATCCTGCAATTTTTCTAAGATCAGATTCCTGCGCTCGGCTGCCAGCAAAATATACACCTCCCTGTTCTAGTTCCAAGGCTGTTTTGATTTTCCAGTTCCGCCTCTGCACTTTCGCGCCTCATAAATCCTTACAGAATCGACTTGATGATCTGGTCGTCGGGGTGTGCAATCACGGTGGAATCCAGGTACATCCCGCTCTCCGCCACAGCCGCCTTGGCCCTGGCTATTGCCGCATCCACGGCGGATACCTCGCCGCACAGGTACACATAAGACTTGCCGCACATGCCCTTTGCCACACGCAGTTCGATCAGTTCTACCTCGGAAGTCTTAGCCGCCACATCAGCCGCCACGATGATGGATGCCGCGTCAAAGGTCTCCAGCACTCCCAGGGAACTCACCTTTTCAATATGGGTGGTTCCGTAGATCGCGGGGAAAATCCCCTCATCCGGGTTGCCCAGCACGAAGCTGTCGATCAGCTGCTCGCCGTACTGCGTTTTCGCCGTCGCCACCGCTGCGTCCACGGCGCTGAGATCGCCGGTGATCAGCGCAATATATTTTCCGGGGCATACCACCTGTGCCTCCACCAACTCCACAGCCGCCGTCTTTACCATGGCATCCGCCGCAGTGACACCTGTGGAAACCGTCTTAAATTCAATCATTCCTAACGCTCTGCTCATGGTCCGTTACCTCTCTGTGATCACAATGTATTTTTCATTCACTTCCCTGACAATCCCGTCCATGGAAGCATGTATCGCCACACTTAATCCATTCCCCGGTTTGGCGATCAGATCGCCGGCTTTCACATTTGCCCCGGTCTCCACTGCGGGAACCGCAGGGGCTCCAATGTGCTGGCTTGTCAGAATCTTTACTTTATGTATGATATCCTGTTCTTTCCAGTAACCATCCTCCTGCAGGGGAGCCTCCACGTCATACCGGGAAAGTCCCAGCCTTGCCGCCAGCCGCTCCTCCGGCACCTTGCGGTACTGCCTGCTCTCCTTTACGGGCGCTGGCTTCACGTCCGCCGGAGGCTTTACGCCCGCTTTTCGCAGTCCCAGCTTATAATCAGCGATCAGGCTCCTTGGGGATAAGCCCTGGGGACAGGAAAAATTCTCGCAGAGCCCACAGGAACTGCAGAACATGGTGTTCAGGAACACGCTGGTATCCTGGAAATCCTGATTCGCCGCGCTTCTCATGAATTTATGAGGTTCAATGGGGTGTCCCAGCGCGTGTCTGGGGCACAGGTTCGTGCAGGTCTCGCACTGACAGCAGGAGGATGCCGCACGTTTCAGGTCAATGGCCGCGTTCCTGTTCTTCCTCCGTATCAGGGAATGGGACTGATCCAGCACGATCACCGCGTTGGTGGTCTTGGTCACCACCGCCGTTTCCTCCGCCAGATTACCCATCATGGGGCCGCCCACCAGATAGGCGGGATGAGTGGCTGTCACTTTCCCTGCATATGCCACCACATCCTTGATCGTCGCTCCCAGCGGAACCCTGACGGTAATGGGATGTTCCACCTCTCCCACAACCGTCACCAGCTTGTCGATCACGGGGGTGTCCCTCTCTACCGCACGGTATACGTTGTAGACCGTCTCCACATTGAATACCGCCACGCCCTCCTCGATGGGCAGTCCGCCGGGACGGATCACCCTTCCCGTGGCCTCGTAGATCAGCACCACCTCGTCCCCCATGGGATACGCGCCGTCCAGCAGCTGGACGCGCATATTGGGGTATGCGTCTATGTATTTATCTATCGCTTTCAAAGTTGCCTTATATTCTCTTTTAATACCGATGACAGCCTCTTTTGCGCCCACCGTCCGGGCGATCATATCAAAGGCCTTCAAAATCTCTCCGGCGCACTGTTCCAGAAGCTGCCTGTGAAGCTTGAGCAGGGGCTCGCACTCCGCGCAGTTCATCAGTATCACCTCGGCACGTTCATCCAGCTTCGCGTAGGTCGGAAAACCTGCGCCGCCTGCGCCCACCGTGCCCACATTCTGTAAGATCTGCTTTAATTCCTGAATCTCCATAATAATCATCCATTCTCAAATGTCATTTTTCCTGTTCGAAAGATCCTGTCATTCCTACTGCAGGCCAGGTTACGTCCAGTATCACTCTCCTGCTTCCGTCCACCTGTTTTCACGGACGCCGCGCCTTACTTCTCGTCCACGATTCCCACGATTGCCGCGTCCACAGGCACATGCTCCATGCCAACCCTGGCGCCGCTGCCTGTTACCACCAGGACCGTTTCGCCGATCCCTGCGCCGATATTGTCGATCGCCACGAACCGGGAAGCGCCTGCAGCCATTTCCTCCAGGGGCTCAATGATCATGAACTTATTGCCGATCAGATTTTCACACTTTCGGGTAGAAACAATACTTCCCACTACCTTACCTATCACCATGGCACCCATCTCCTGTTGTACGGACGGATCATCTGTCCCGTCTGGTCTCCGACAGCTTCCGGAAATTCCACGCAGGCTCTGCCCGGGCATTTGATTATCCGTCCGTCAAATGGCCGTTGTCCTTCCTGCTCATCAAAGTGACTGCGGAGGGACAACAGCCTGCTTCCAATAAACTTACTTAATGATCGTGACCTTGTCGCCGGTCTTGATCTTGCTGGCATTCGCCTCGTCGGTATCGATGTGCATCTCCAGGGTAAAGCTGTCGTTCACACGGATCTTCACCTGGTTAAACACCGTACCCCTCTCATTGTCCGCTTTAACGGACACAATATCCCCGTCATGGACTCCGGCTGCCACCGCGTCCGCAGGTGACATATGAATATGGCGCATGGCTATGATGCAGCCCTCTTTCATGTAGATCGCGCCCTTGGGGCCCACTACCGCGATAGGGGCGCTGGCAGCCACATTTCCGGACTCCCGGATGGGCGCCGCGATGCCAAGCTTCATGGCGTCCGTGGCGGAGATCTCCACCTGGGATGCCTTTCTCACAGGTCCCAGAACCCTCACATTCTCAATCGCGCGAAGCTTCAGGCCAACGATGGTGACAGTCTCATTGCTGGCAAACTGCCCCCCCATCAGGTCTTTCTTCTTTGTCAGGTGATAGCCCTCGCCGAACAGGGTCTCCACATCCTGCTGGGTCAGGTGGATGTGCCTTGCGGACACACCCACCGGAACCTGATAGCCATTGGTCTTATTCTCCATCCTGTTGATGGTCTCAAGAACCGCTTTTGTAATCGATTCTATTGTCTGTTGTTCCATGTTTCCTCTCATTCCGCCGCGCAAGCGGCATTTTAACCCGCAGGCACTTTGGGACATAAACGTCACAAAGTCTTTCGATTTCCTCTTGCATTGCTTTTAGGGAAAGGGTTATTTGATCTTGGGAAGGATCATCTCAACATCCGTATGAGGACGAGGGATTACATGGGTAGCTACCAGTTCGCCCAGCTTGGATGCGCTTGCGGAACCTGCTTCCACGGAGGACTTCACTGCTCCTACATCTCCGCGTACCATTACGGTTACCAGACCGGAACCGATCTTCTCCGTACCTACCAGGGTAACGTTTGCTGCCTTACACATTGCATCCGCTGCCTCGATCGCTGCCACCAGACCTCTTGTTTCCACCATTCCTAATGCTTCCTGTGCCATTTCTTTTCCTCCTGATTTTTGTGATATTATATTTGCTACTTACCGGAAGAATCCGCAAAGCAGATTCTTCTAACACTTTCAGACATGCCGCTTCAGCGGCACAAACAATCGGTGCAAGTCTGGAAGAATGCCTGTACTTCAAGGCATTCTTCTAACTGCTTTAGCAGTTTGTGCATAGGTTCCGCTTCGCGGAACCGTAGATTTTCTTAGGCAGCGTACTTTGCTGCCTTAGAAAATCTTTGCACACTTATACCTCCTGGATCGTCTGGGCATCCAGTGTGCTCAGGTCCTGTTTATCCCGGAAGCGGCTGGCGCTTAATTTCACAAGACGCCATATTTCTTCGTGGGGATTGGCGATCACGCCGCTTGCCACAGGCTTCTTGATCGCGCTCTTTGTGGCGTTTTCCACCGCCTCCGTGACGGATGCCACGTCACCCATGACCACAATGGTGACAAGTCGTCCGCCAAGTTTTCTCTCCCAGGTGACAAGTTCCACGCCGGATGTCTTGCACATGATATCCAGTGAATCCACTGCGGCAACCACGCCTGAGATCTCAATAAAGCCTAATGATGTATTGCTCATTGACTGGCTCCTTCTTCTTTTTCCCTCCGTCTGTCTGTCCTTTCAGGGCAAAACTCAAATTTTGGGAAGAATCTTCTCCACATCCGTATGAGGACGGGGAATCACATGTGCCGCTACCAGTTCGCCCAGTCTGCTGGCCGCTGCGGAACCGCTCTCAACGGATGCCTTGACAGCGCCTACGTCGCCGCGCACCATAACGGTTACCAGACCGGAGCCGATCTTCTCAGTGCCTATCAGAGTAACCTCCGCTGATTTGGTCATGGCATCAGCGGCTTCGATCGCTGCTGTCAGACCTCTTGTTTCTACCATTCCCAATGCTTCCTGTGCCATAAAATGCTCCTTTCTTATTTTCATTCCAGTTCCGTCTCTACACTTCAATGCCCATGTTCTGAAAGAAATTTCATCTGCATAGGGCGCAGCTGAGAATTTCTTTCATGTGCCGCTTTCTGGCACATTGCATTTACCGTTCCGAGACTGCTTTTCCAGTTACAAACCACTTTCAGTTTCTGTCAAATGCGTTCAGCTTCAACATCTTTTCCGTATCTTCCGTGGGTCTCGCGATGATATGCCTCTGCACGATGCCGGTCATGGACTTGGCCATCGCCTCGCCCGCCGCCATGGCTGCTTCCACATCCGCCACGGAACCCCGGAACTTGACCGTCACCAGCAAAGGCACCGGCAACGCGTCCGCGTTCGCAGGTTTATTTTTATCGAAAGTCTCAAGCCTGACGTTCGCCGCCTTACACCCCGCGTCCGCCGCGAGAAAAGCGCATGCCAGTCCGTATACTTCCAAAAGTCCTACCGCCTCTTCCATAGCTGCCTCATTTCTGTATCATTGCTACTTATTGATAATAGCGATCTTCAATCCTGTCATGGCAAGATTGGTCTTCAATGCCTCGTTGATCTCCTCCAGGGGATATGTATGGGTGATCAGCTTGTCGATGGGAAGGCCGATCTTCTTCGCGCTCTTCAGGAAATCAAAGGTAGTTGCGTAATCTCTCAGCGTGTACACCCAGGAACCCACTGTGGTGATCTCCTTGGAGCAGATATCAAAGTGAGGGTTGATGGTTGCATCGCCGCCGTTGATGAAGAATCCCAGTTCGCAAAGTCCGCCGCCGTTACGGATGAACTTATAGATATTGGAATGTCCCGCAGGGGAACCGGTACACTGGAACGCGAAGTCCGCCAGATGGCCGTCAAACTTCTCCGCCACAGCCCCAGCAAGGGCCTCAATTCCCTTGTGATCCTTAAAGTTCACATAATCGGAAGCACCCAGTTCTTTCGCAAACTCCAGACGCTTGTTCTCGCCGTCCACCGCGATAATATTGTTGATGCCCATGGTGCGCAGGATTGCGATGCAGATCAGGCCGATGGGGCCGCATCCCTGTACCACCACCCTGGAGTTGAAGCGCAGGATGCCCGTGCTCTTGGCGCGCTCCACAGCATGAACCAGAACCGCGCAGGGCTCGATCAGTACCCTGGAATACAGATCCAGATCGCTCACGTTAAATACGGTGGAACCGCCCCTGATCAGGATGTAATCGGAGAACCATCCGTTCAGATGGATATCGTCGTCGGGAAGCAGACCGTAAACATCCGCGCCTCCCACATTCTGCTTGTTCAGGTCGAACATGGTAATGTCAGGATTGTCCTTGAAGATCATACAGGTAACAACCTTGTCGCCCAGCTTCAGATCCTTGCCTGCGCTGTCCTTCTTCACGTTCTTTCCCATCTTCACGATCTCGCCTGTGCCCTCGTGTCCCAGAGCCACGGGAATCAGGCTGAAAGGATCTCTCTTAAACTCATGTGCGTCCGTACCGCAGACGCCGCAGCCCTCCACCTTTACCAGCATGTCGTCGTCGCCGACCTCCGGCATGGGGAATTCTTTAACGTCAAAATGCTCCAGGCTCGTGAGCATGGCAACGTGCGCCGTCTTGGGAATCACGCCGTTTGACACGCTGCCCGCAACGGGCGCTGACGCACCGGAACCTGCCATATTGGCAAGCACCTGCTTTACGATAGCTTCAATCTGTGCTGTATCAGCCATTCTATTTTACTCCTTTCTATTCCAGTTCCGCATCCGCCCTCCCAACGCCATTTCTCCCACAGAACAATTTCTGTCCTAAAAACATGGCCAGCAATTGTTCTGGGCTCTGTCCGGGCTGATGCTGTTTTCCAGTTCCGCATCCGCCCTCCCAGCGCCATTTCTCCCACAGAACAATTTCTGTCCTGAAAACATGGCCAGCAATTGTTCTGGGCCCTGTCCGGGCTGATGCTGTTTTCCAGTTCCGCATCCGCCCTCCCAGGCTGATGCTGTTTTAGCAGAAAGAATCGCCCCGCGATTCTTTCCGGTGAGATTTAGAAAATCTTAGAAAACGTACTTTGTTTTCTTAGATTTTCTTCTCACCGTGTTAGCGTATACATAAACTGTCCGCCATAACACACCGTCTGCTCTTGGTAAATGACTTTGCGCTGGTCAGGCCCTCGCCGGTACGGCTGGCAATGGTAAAGGTACAGTACCCCTCGCCGCCGAAACCAAGCGCCGCATAGGAGGGCGCGTTCTTCACCAGGATCGCCGTGTCGATGGCTCTCGCATACTTTGTGATATTGTCAATGTTCTTGGAATGGATATGCGCGGAATGACGGTTTCCATGCTCCAGCCATACGGCTTTCTCAATGGCGTCGTCAATGTCTTTCGCGCGAACCATGCCCAGGATGGGCATCATCAGTTCCTCCGCGATCAGCGGATGCTCCTTCTCACCCTCGAACACGATACAACGGATATTGTCGGGAACGGTAACGCCGATCATGCCAAGCAGCGTCTTTGCATCGCGTCCCACACACTTACGGTTCAGTCCCTTGGGCGTCAGCACGATGGACGTCAGCTTATCCTGCTCCTCCTTGGAGATCAGGTAGCAGCCCTGCTCGGAAATCATGTAATTCATCAATTCGTCCGCAATGGTATCCACCGCCACAATCTCTTTCTCCGCAATGCAGGGAAGATTGTTGTCAAAGGTACATCCGTTTACGATATCCTCCGCCGCCTTGCGCACATCCGCCGTCTCATCCACCACTGCGGGAGGATTGCCCGCGCCTGCGCCGATGCCTCTCTTGCCGGAGGAAAGAACCGCAGTAACCACGCCAGGGCCGCCTGTGGCCGCAAGCAGGGGAATATCCTTATGTTTCATCATGATATTGCTGGTCTCCAGCGTAGGTTTCTCAACGGTGCAGGCCACGTTATCGGGGCCGCCTGCCTCCAGGGAAGCCTCGTTGATCATGTTCAGCGCAAAGATGGATGTCTTGATCGCTGCGGGATGGGGATTGAACACCACCGTATTTCCTGCCGCGATCATGCCGATGGAGTTGCAGATGACCGTCTCGCTGGGATTGGTGGTAGGGGTGATCGCCCCGATCACGCCAAAGGGTCCCATCTCGATCAGGGTCAGACCCCTGTCGCCGGACCATGCGGTCGTCTTTAAGTCCTCCGTGCCCGGCGTCTTATCCGCCACTAAATGATGCTTTAAGATCTTATGCCCCACATTGCCCATTCCTGTCTCATTTACACCCATCCTGGCCAATGTCTCCGCATTTTCATGGGTTTTTCTGCGGATGTTGCTGATGATCTGCTCTCTCTGGTCCAGGGACATTCTCCGTACGATCGCCTGCGCTTCCTTTGCAGCCGCAATGGCCTGGTTCATATCAGGGAATACGCCATGGCTCTTTGTCACAGGCTCGGCAATCTGAAGCTGCGCCACTACTTCCTGTACAATGTCCTGTACCATGCTTTCGTTTACAAGCACGCTATTACCTCCTTCAAAACGGAACGTCCGTAAGCCGCCAGATCCGTGTCCTGTTTCGCAGAACCGCCGCTGACTCCCAGCGCCCCGATGATCACATCATTATGTTTTAAGACTTCACCGCCGCCAAAAATAGTGATCTTGCCGTCATTGGTAAACTGGATGCCGTAGAGGGATCCGCCCGGCTGGCTCAATTTTCCCAGTTCTGCGGTTGACATCTGAAAAGCGATGGATGTGTAGGTCTTGTTTAATGCCACGTCAAAACTTCCTATGTAGGCGCCGTCCATACAATGGATGGCAACGGGTCTTCCTGCCGCATCCGAAACGGCTGTCACCACTCTCATATCCCACTCCGCCGCTTTCGCCTCGATCCGCTCGATCAGCTTCACTGCAAGTTTCAGGGGCATGGTGGGAATGACGGTTCCTCCGTTTGCCGCCACAGGCTCCGCGGGCAGACTCTGCTGCGCCGCCGTCCCGCTTTGGCTGCCCGCCGCCCGGTCCAAAACCTGGCGGACGATGGTTTCGATTTCCGTATGATTCATGATCATTCTCTTTTTCCTGAAATTATTTACCAAGCTGCTCCAGCACTTTCTTGGTGATCTCCGCTACCAGTTCAGGGGAAGCGGAAGACGCATCCTTATGCTCGCCGCAGCTTCCGCCGCAGTTGTGGCAGCTGGGCTTGCCTTCTTTCAAAGCAGGGCAAAGGTTCGCGGGATGGCGGCCTTTCATGCCGAACTGTCTCCTGATCTCATACAGATCCTCCACCTGCTGGGGCGTGAACTCCTTGGGGCCGCCCAGCATTCTGGACTGATACAACAACTGAGCGTAGAACTCAACGGATTCCATCTTCAGATATGCGCTCAACAGGGAATCAGAATAGGTCAGCGCGCCATGGTTCTCAAGCAGGACCGCGTCAAAGTACTGCACATACTCGGACACTGCGTCGGGAATCTCCATGGTGGAAGGTCTGCCGTATTTTGCGATGGGCACACAGCCAAGGGCGATAACTGCCTCGGGCATGATGGGCTGGGTCAGAGGGATGCCCGCGATCGCGAAAGTGGTCGCATACATGGGATGAGCATGTACAACGCTGTTTACGTCAGGTCTCTCCTGATACACTCTCATGTGCATCTTGATCTCGGATGAGGGCTTGAAATTGCCATTCGCCTGAATCACGTTGCCCTGCGCGTCCACCTTGCAGATGTACTCGGGGGTCATGAAGCCTTTGGACACGCCGGTAGGGGTGCAAAGGAACTCGTTATCGCTGAGCTTGACAGAGATATTACCGTCATTTGCGGCAACCATGTTCCTGTTGTAGATCCTCTTTCCGATGTCACAAATCTCTTTTTTGATTTCATACTCGTTTTGCATTTTGATTCCTCCTGTTTTTGTTGTTTCTTGTTTTATTATAAGTCTATATACCACACAAGTCAACATGTATAATGTTGGAATTGTGTCGTTTTCCTAAAATAACTGCTGTTTTCTTACGCCGTCCGTAAACCCCTTCGTTCCGCATTTCACCGCTTCCCGCTTTCTATCCTCTCGATCACACAGCTATGCGGTTTGTTTGTGCTGTCTTTATCGTAATTCACACCCACCAGCAGGATTTCACCCGAATAGCCCTCCAGCGCCCGGGTATACTGCCTGTCCTTGATCTGGCGTATGGCGGAGTCAGCAGACTTGTCATATTTCAATTCTACCACAAGGGCGGGCTTTTTACTATAAGCCAACGGTAAAAAAACAACATCTGCAAAACCTTTTCCCGCGGGCAGTTCCCTGATGATCTTATAATCCTTCCTTGCGCTGTAATACGCAATGCAGATAGAACAGGCAAGGGAATTCTCATCATTATAAGTCAGGATGGAGGCCACCTCCGTATGGGCCCTGTCAAGTCCTTCCGCGATGCTTTCCGCATCACAGCGGAGCGTATCATCCAGAAGCTTCTCCGAGGCTTTCAGAACCCTCATGACCTCCGGCCACCCGCCCACGCTCATGGCGTTTTCAAACTCCCTGACGATCTCCCTGTTGGGGATATAGGCTTCTTCCCTCTCCTGGTCATAGGCAAGATATCCCAGATGAATCAGCAGTGTCAGCACGTCATCCTTTGACGTAAAGTTGCGCATGTCATTCCGGAAACTAAGGGTATTCACCCGGATATGCTCCCCGCCCAGCATCTGCACGATATTCTGGCGCAGCCCGTCATAATCCATATCCATATAGACTTTCAGGGCGTCATAGGTTTCCGTGGTAGTCCAATAGTTAAAAAACCTGTGGCGCAGCATCGCCTCCACCACGGATTTGGGGTTATACACATGCTGGAACTCCGTGAAACGATATCCGTCATACCAACTCCCCGCCTGGGCAAAATCCATATTGTAACGTTGGCACAGTTCCTCTACTTCCCTGTCTGTAAAGCCTGTATATTCCTCGAAAAATCCCTGATCCGTCATGGAATACTCCCAGAACATGTTCAATGCGGAATGCTGTCCGTATTTCTTCACCGGAAGGATTCCTGTCATATAGGCAAGCGCCACATAGGCTCGATCTTTCAGGAGATTTCTCAGGAAATCAAGATATTGCTTCTGAAGTTCCTCCGATTCCTGCCTTTCCCGCATCACACAGTCCCATTCGTCGATCAGAAAAATGAATTTCTTCCCCGTTTTCGCGGAAACCTGCTCCAACGCAATGGCAAGAACTGTTTCCTGCTCAGAAATATATTTCCCATATACTTCCTGTATTTCACGCATCACTTTCTGTCCCAGATACTCCGTCACATTCTGCTTTCGCGCTTCGATCAGGAAATGCTGCATATTTAAAAGGATCACATCATACCGATTCAGGTGTTCCTCAAAAGTGGGATCTTGCTCTATTTTCCGTCCCGCAAATAAGGCCCTGGAATCGTAACCGCTGCCATAATAGGCGGCAAGCATCCCGAGCGCCATTGATTTTCCAAAACGCCGGGGTCTGCTGACGCAGAGATATTTCTGCTGCGTATTCAAATATTTGTTCGTACAGGCGATCAATCCCGTCTTATCCACATAAATCTCCGAACGGATCGATTCCGCAAAGCCCTCATTGCCCGGATTCAGATAAATCCCCACAAGGTCACCTCCTAAATCTATGCCTCACTGCGATCTCCTGTCTGACACATCCCATTTCTTCTTTCGCGTCTCGCCCGTATTGGCTGCCTCATAGCACAGGCTCATCAATACCGCTCTGATCGCTTTGAACCGCTTTTTCATTGTGATCCTCTCCGCAATTTCTTTCTATCATTTGGCTGCGCTCCTGCCCAGGATATATTTCAGCAAAAGACTTTGTTACAATTTCCCCGCAGGAATCCTTTTATTTCTATATTCCCCGATCAGTTTATCAAGCCATTCGTCACGGTAATTCAGTACAATGCTGTCATAGATCAGCCCAAAATCGTCGGAAACATACTCCGAAAGTTCGCCCCCTATATTTTGTTCCACGATCAGGAACGCCTTCTCCCTTATCTTTCCCTGTTCTCCCTTTATTTCATCCGTATCATTCCGCTCGTTTTTCAGCGCTTCCATCTCTTTCTGAACCCGGCACCACTCTGTATCGAAGGGAGCGCTGTCCCTGCTGTCAAGCAATTCATTTACACTATCTTCATCAAATACACTGTAGTCGATACCACCAAGGCAATCCAACAATTCATCCATTAACTGCATGTTCTTATTCCTCCCGCACTTCGCTTCTAAACCCTCCGCTAAAACTACTGCAGGTAATCCAAAACTTCCCTGACCCCCTCGCCCGTCACGGAATCCACATGGAAGATGGTCTTGCAGCCGGAGTTTTTCAGCCACCGTTCCGCCAGCGGAATGTTCGCTTTCGGCTCATTGATCTTGGTAATAATGCCGATCACATCCCGGTTCACCATGCAGGTGATATTGGGTGGGAACAGCGTGTAGCTTTCCGTTGCCGCCACCAGCAGCCCCACCACATCCGCCTCGTAGGCGTAGAGCGCCAGCGCGTATCCCAGGTGCTTTGTCTGGGCATATTCCCCCGGCGTGTCTATGAGCACGTCATGGTAATGGACATACTGTGTCTTATAATAATGGACTTTTTCTCCGTTGAGCGCCTGCTTCAAAGTAGTCTTCCCACTTTCGCTGCGCCCCATGAGTATCAGTTTTTTCATATCATATTCTTTTCATTCCAGGGAAACGTTTTATCAGCGCTTCCCTATGTTCTGGTGATCCCGCAGACCGTATATCCCAGCGTATTCTTCACATAATTCAAAATCGCCTGCTCGGAGGCCTCCACCTCCGACACCGTTCCCGATATGATCAGGGAAC
>JAMPAC010000130.1 GCA_023667395.1 Blautia sp.
GTCGTAGTTGGCAGTTAGTTCAGCACCGCGTTGTCCCGTCCGCACAGAACAGGGCAGCGCGCCTCCGCCGTCCCTTTCCTCCCCCTCCCCCCACTTCACCTTGCCGGGATATTGATCATCTGCCCCACCCTGATCTTATCGCTGTCCGTAATCTGGGGATTAGCTGCCATCAGGGATTTCATACTGATCCCATTCCTCACCGCGATCCGGGAAAGCACATCCCCGTCCTCCACGGTATACCCTTTCATCACCACCACAATATACTCGTCCCCCCTGTTTAAGCCGAACATGGCGTTCCCGGACTCCTGGATCCGATAAAAGCCTTCCTGCCTCATGGTTCCGTCAAACTCATCATAAAAGTAGAGAACCGCGTGCCTGCCCGCGTTCTGCGGCCCAAAAGCCAGATGCGCGTTCACAGGGCAGGGATAGGCGTCCTTTTCCTCCATGGAGAATTCGCGGCTGATGGTGACATCCTCCAAAAGCTGCCCCCTCACCCCGTCGGGAATCCCGGATTCCCCGCACAACGTGATCTGCACAGCGTAATCTGCCTTGTTAAAATCCCTGCCGCTTATGCTGAACGTAGTCCCATCCGTCATATGCAGGGCCAGGGTGGCGTTCTGCCCGGCCAGGTGGTTCAGGACGTCTGTGGGAACAATAACGGAGTCCTCCACGGCAAGATTCACGTTCTGCCCCTTTCCCTCCAGGATCGCCGCATCCAGTTTCGTCAACATATCATTCCAGTCTGACGCGGCCGTATTGTCTGATTCTCCGATCACGACCGTGCGGCTCAGGATTGCGCTGACATCTTCAGCGGAACCCGTCCGCGTTCCCCCGGATGCGGACGACAACGCGGCGGTAAGCGTCACCGCAAATATGATCGCTGTTTTTTTCTTCATTTTCACCACACATTCTACCGCTTTTGCGGATTTTGATTCTTTGTCCATATTTTACATGTTTACATCCCATGCCCGCCTCTGGCGGGCACTCCAGTCAAAATTTGAAAGTGATCTTTTTTCAAACTTGTTCCTTTGTAAGGAATATCATCCTCTTTTTTCAGTATTTCCCGCGAATACATAAAACATCAATTTTCTACGCTGGCAACTTTTTCTAATTAGCCGGATAACGGACGCCGCAAAAAGATTTGGTACGACTTGTTCTAAAATGATAAAGCATACATAATTTATAATAATCAAAGGTTGTTGGTGTAATATGCGTGATGTGACTACAGAACAGAGACTTCGCCTGGTGCAGCAGGTTCGATCCCGCTATCATGAAAATCAATATGACCTGTCCAACAGGGAACGTATCCTGTATGGGAAAAGCTTTGCCAGGGAATCCTCGGACAACATGACCCGGGAAGACCCAGACCCAGACCCTGACCCCAGACCCCTTTCCACGTTTAAGATCCGTCTTGTGATCGCCCTGCTCCTGGGAGCGGCCGTCATTTCCATGGATCGGAATCATACCAAAATCGCCGGAATCACCTCAGAACAGATCTATCAGGCGATTTCGGCGGATTTTGAAGAAAATATAGAAAAAGTAGTAACAGCCATGTCCCAGGAGACTGTCATGGATCCCGTGGCGGAAGATTAACTCCAGAAGTTATACTTTCCGTTGGAATACGCACCTGTTCTGGATCCGGCGGCGTTGTAATAATCGGAATAGCTTCCCGCGTTGGCGTCCGCATAGTCGGATACGCGGGAGGCCAGATAATTCAGCTTTGAGAAGAAACCGCTCTCTTTCGCAAAGAGTGCATCTGCACCGGAAGCGGTTGATGCGGCTGCAGATCCTTCTGACGCCGTATTCTCCTCTGCCGCGCTTTCCTGCCCTGCGCGGGTCTTCTCAAATCCGGACTTGGCGAAACTCAGTGTGCCGTCCTTTGCCACAGTGATGCCGAGTCCGGCCAGTTCCTGCTTATATTCCGTTACAGTATCCTTTGCGGTCTGGGCATAGAACAGGTTCAAGGTGTTGGAAGACTTGCCCAGGTTTTTCAACATATCGTTGTATTTGTCCACAAAGTTCTGCAGGTCGGAAGCGGTGACATTTTCGCTGCCTGCGGACAACAGCCTGTCCGTGGAGGCAGCCGTCTGATCTGCGGATTTCTCCAGCTTCTCATAATCCGTTTTCTTTGTGGCATCCGCCTGATTTGTTTTGGACAGGGCGTTTGCCAGGGAAACATTGGAATTGTTCCCATGGATGTAGTTGAGCAATGATGTCCTGTTGGTAGGAAGCCCTGCCCTCTGGGCGGATCTGTTCAACATTTGCGTAGTGATTCTCATAATAGTAACCATGCCTTTCTGCAACCTGCGAATTGGAGCCACAGGCACAATTTATGATTGAAAAATTTCTGATTTTTCAATCTACTCCCCGTTTCTGAAGCGTTCAATCACGGATGAATGTCAGTGAGGCGTCCTGCGACGCTTCCACACAAACCGCCTCACAGATATATCACATCAACTCCTCGCGAAGTTGGATGTCCAGATATGCGACGGATGGCTGCAGTAGCTGCTCATGGTCTGGTACGCCCTCTGGGCGGAAACGCTGCGGCCTGATACCGTCCCCGAAGCAGTTTTCCCGGCGCCGGACCCTGTCTGCGCGCTGTCCGCGATCCCCATGGATTCCTGCAGTGCCTTGCGGAAAGCCGCCTGAAAAGCTGTCTGGAAATCGGTGGAAGATGCACCTGCGGTTCCCTGCCCCGCTGCCGTGCTTCCGGCGCTGTCCGTCGTCTTACCGGCGCTCCCGGCATAATAATTCTTCAGCTGCTCATAGAAATTCATCATGTACAGCGAATTTGTCATATTCATGCCGTAAGGATCATAGCTGCCCGCATTCATGAAATTGTAGCCGAATAAATTGTAACTCATGCTCCATGCCTCTCCTTTCTTATTTTTAGTTCCGTCTCTGCACTACAGCGCCCCTTGTCCTGAAAGAAATTTCAGCTGTAAAAACTTCAGCTGAAATCTCTTTCGGGCGCTTCCGTTCCGAGACTGTTTTGATTTCAGTTCCGTCTCTGCACTACAGCGCCCCTTGTCCTGAAAGAAATTTCAGCTGTAAAAACCTCAGCTGAAATCTCTTTCGGGCGCTTCCGTTCCGAGACTGTTTTAATTGCGTATGGTCGTCATTTACAGTTCTCCGGACGAGTGTTCCCGTCCTTCCTGCCGACACTCATTATATCGGGAAAAAGATTCTGCAAACAAGTCAAATGTAACCAAGCCGCTTATAACCGGAATGAACGCCTCATCCTCCGTTATTCAGCATCACCGTAAGCGTAAATCGGTTCCCATCCGCCTCCCAGGAAACCCCTCCCCGATACCGCTCGGCGGCCGTCCTGATATTGTGCATCCCAATGCCGTGAGCCTCGCTGTCAGCCTTGGTAGTGGCAGGAAAGGCGCTCCCGCGGTTGATCTTCAGTTCCCCGTTAAAACTGTTCTCCACCGTCAGCAGGATCAGATCCTGGCGACAGCTGGAAGACAGGCGGATAAAGCGTCCGCTCTTCCCTGCATCGTCCCCCTGTTTCTCACAGGCCTCTATGGCGTTGTCCAGCGCGTTGCCCAGAATAATGCACAGATCCGTGGGCTGGATCCTGCACTCCTTCGGAAAGATCAGATTTTCCGCTTCAAACCGGATCCCCGGAAGTTTCTCACCGGCCTCATGATATTTCATGAAAAGCAGGGAATCCACCACCGTGCTGCCCGTCTGGAAGGGAATATCCAGCTTGCCCAGCGTCCGTCCCAGCTGCTCTAGATAGCCGGGAATCTCTTCCCCGCCGTCCTGCCTCCCGATCAGGTTTTCCAGCACCGCCAGCTGATTCTTCATATCATGTTTCATGGAACGGACGCCGGAATAAATGCGCTCCAGTTCCCTAGCGTGTTCCTCCATGCTGACGACCTGCTTTTCCAGCACCGCCCTCCGGTTGCGCTCCTCGTTCAGGGTCAGCATTTCCTGGTACAGTTTCATACTGTAGAGCATGGAAAACAGGCATATGACCAACAGCAGCGGGACAATGCCTATGAGCAGGGGAAACGCCTCAAACAGCGTCTTTGGCATCACTTCCCCCGTGTCAAACGTAAACATAATGGTCCGAAGCAGCGTGCACAGCAGGAAACTGCTGGCGCAGGGAAACAGCAGGAACAGGAATTCCGTCCTGTGGACGGGCAGTTCCCGGTTCTTAAAGATTCTGCGCACATAGCGGAATGTGCCATATATGACGGCAAGAAAGATCAGGGTATAGGAAAGCTGCTGGAGGAACGCCAGAAGTTCTATCAGGGACATATAATCCTCCAACGCCACCCTGGTATAATTGCGCTCAAACCATTGGTTGCTAAGGTCGGTAGCCTTACTCCAGAAGACGGAGAGGGAAAACGAGAGGAAACGCCCCGTCTCGCTGACTGCCGCAAACAGCATGGTGACCAGGAAAAGCTGCTTCCTGCTTCCCTGGTAAAACAGAAAAGAGAACAAAAGCAGGATCCCGTAAATCAGAAGCTGCTTGAAAAGACTTTTCATGCTTTCCGCAGGCGTTGCCAGGGAGACCACGATAAAAACATCCAGGATCTGTTTGACCGCAAACCACAAAACCCCGGGGAGAAATAGCATCCACCGGGATCCGGGACGGAATCTTAATCTGAAAAAGTGACGGTACAGCAGACATAAGATCACGGACCATATGACCTGCATGACAATACTCATCACTTCAATACCCAGATAATAAGTTTCAGACACAGGAAACTCCTTCCTGTTTCAAAAAGTTCATGTAAGCGGTTACAAAGTCGTTGTATTTTTCCTTTGAAAGGTAAATGGTCTCGCCGTTGTTCAGGAAAATGCTGTCCGCGCTATATTGGGCGATATACGCCATATTCACCAGGTACCCCCTGTGGCAACGGAAAAAGCCCCTCCCCAGCAGTTCCTCCATATGTGCCATGGTGGCGTAGATGGTCTCCGTCTGGTGCAGGGTATGGATATCCACCTTGCGCCTGCAGTTCTCCACATACAGTATCTCGCTCTTTAAGAGGGTGAAGCTCCTTGATTTCGTCTGGAAGAAAAGGGATTCCTCCCTGCCCCGGATGCGCTTCTCCGCTTCCTTTAACGCCTCCTGGAACACACTGTTGAACTTGTCCTTCGCCAGGGGCTTCAGCAAATAATGAAAGGCGGACACGTCAAAGGCTTCAAAAACATATTCCTTTAACGCGGTCACAAAAATCAGGACCGTGTCCTCCTTTCGCTCCCGCAAAGCCCTGGCTATGTCCATCCCGTTGGTATCGGACATCTGGATATCCAGAAAAAGTATGTCAAAGCGCTGCCTGTCAGCCAGAAGCTGTTTCCCGGAACAATAACATGCCACCTGACTTTCAGGCGCCATGGCCAGGACCAGCTTCCTGATCTGCAGGCAGATCTCCTTTTCATCATCGCAAATTCCTATGTTCATGCCACTTGTTCTCCTCCCTATCTATATCGGTAGTTTTCCGAAAAACATGGGGCAAAATGTAACGAAACATATGGAAAAATGTAATTAAAACCAGCAGCGGTTCAGTACCACTCTCCCACGGTAAGTCCTTCCGCCAGTTCCAGCGCATCTTCCAGGTTCCCCGCCGGAGCCGCAAAATTCCATTCCTCCGAACGGATGAAGATTTCCTTAAAATTCCCTGTGACGGCCATATATCCCAGGGCTCTCATCCGGTTCAGCGCCGCATCGTATACCGTGGCGGCCCCGCCCCTGTCCCGGTACATGGCGTCGCGGCGCAAAGTCATGTTTGGCACATGATAGGAAACCGTCCCCTCCGCCGTCGTAAAGCGGATGTCCCCTTTGAAAAAACTGTCTTTCAGCAGATAACGGTAATACCATCCGTCCACCGTCACCCGGCATTCCTCCAGG
>JAMPAC010000131.1 GCA_023667395.1 Blautia sp.
GTGCCAGTCCTCGATCTGGGGCATGATCTTGTCCGTGACATCTGAGATAAATCCTGCCGAGGCTTCAAAGCCATAGATATCCTCAAGGGTATCTGATATCTGCCTGGTAGTCATGCCCTTTGCATACATGGAGATGATCTTCTGGTCGATATCAGAGATATCCTTCTGGCGTTTTTTCACCACCTGCGGTTCAAATGTGGAGTTTCTGTCCTGGGGGACTTTGATCTCCATGCTGCCGTAGCTGCTGTTGATCTGTTTGGTCTAAGCTACGATTATAAGTTTTTTCTGCCCTTTATCTTATTCGTAATTTTATCTTATGTTCAACCTCCAATCTTTCAATATATCTTCAACTTTTGATGCTTTATATAATAGTACTATATAACAGTTTAAATATACAGTTTAAAATATCGCATTATTTGGCAATATTCTACCGTTATGTCGATTTGAAAAATTGTAAAGAATATTGATTTATGCCGATATTATTATGATTTTTGTGTTAAAATAGCATAGATTTACATAGAAATATATGGTTTTCCTCACTTCAAGAAAACCGCATAAAATCTAGTAAAATCAAGCATTTCACCCCAGATCAAACGGTGTGATCTGGTACACGTAGTAGTTCAGCCAGTTACTGTAAAGATTATTACTGTGTCCCCGCCATTGCAGCAGCGGGCGCTGCCCGGGGTCATCATCGGGATAATAATTATAGGGAATCTGGATGGACAGCCCCTTATCCAGATCCCGGTGGTATTCGTTATTTAAGGTATAGCGGTCGTACTCCGGATGCCCTGTCACAAATATCTTCTTTCCGCCCTCGGCAATCGCCAGGAATACTCCCGCTGCCGGCGATTCCGCCAGGACAGTCAAGTCCCTGCATCCATGGATGGCTTCCGCCGGCGTCTCCGTGTGGCGGCTGTGGGGCGCCAGGAAGATATCGTCAAATCCGCGCACCAAGGGGATCTTACGGTTGGATACCTTGTGCTCGTAGACCCCGAACAGCTTCCTGGGCAGCAGCCTCTTATTGATACCGTAATAATGATAAAAGCCCGCCTGGGCCGCCCAGCAGATATGCAGGGTGGAGGTCACATGGGTCTCCGCCCAGTCCAGGATCTCACAGGTCTCCTGCCAGTAGTCCACCTCCTCAAAGGAAATGTCCTCCACCGGCGCGCCCGTGACGATCATTCCGTCAAATTTCCTGTCCCGGACCTCATCCAGCGTGGTGTAAAATTTATTTAAATGATTGGCGGAAGTATTCAGGGACACATGCGTCTTCGTATTCATGAACGTCACATCTACCTGCAGGGGCGTATTGGACAGCGCCCGCAGAAGCTGCAGTTCCGTATCCTGTTTCACGGGCATATTGTTCAGGATCAGCACCTGCAGGGGACGGATATCCTGATGCATGGCGCGGAACTCGTCCATCACAAATATATTTTCATTTTCCAGGATCTCCTTTGCAGGCAGATCGCTCTGTGTCTTGATCGGCATGTCTTTTCTCCATTCTGATTCTTTATTCACATGGCTGTTTAGAACCAGCCTCAAAAACATTGCATGTTTTCTCGATGTTTGGTTTACGCAGCATTTGTCAAATGCACATTTCCGGTTCAATCTGCCTAGTTCTGAGGAATCTCATACTTTTCCAGGAAATCTTCCTCCGACAGGATCGGGACTCCCAGTTCCTTCGCTTTCTTGTTCTTAGAGGACGAGGATGTGATATCATTATTGATCAGGCAGGTGGTCTTTCCGGTGACGCTGCCCGTCACCTTGCCGCCTTTCTTTTCAATCAATTCTTTCAGGTCATTCCTGCTGGCAAAATGATTCAGGCTTCCGGTAATGACAAAGTTCAGACCTGCCAGCGTCTGGCTTCCCTCCTCCACCCTGGGAACTTCCACCTGGAGTTCCGCCATCAGGCGGTCCAGCCGCGCGCAGTTCCCCTCATCCTGCATATATTCCACAAAGGCTGACGCGATGACCTCCCCCACGCCGTCGATGGCGCTCAAAGTCTCCACGTCAGCGTCCCGCATTCGTTCCAGGTCGTGATCAAAATAACGGCACAGCATCTTGGCGTTCGCCGCGCCGATATTGGCGATCCCCAGCCCGTACACGACACGGGGCAGGGTGGTGTTTCTCGCCTGTTCTATGCTGTCCAGAAGATTCTGGCAGGATTTTTCCCCAAATCCCTCCATTCCGGCAATCTCCTCCCGGTACTGTTCCAGGTGGAAAAGGTCGGCAAACTCTTTCACAAATCCCCTGTCGATCAGTTTTTCCAAGGTCGCCTCGGAAAGACCGTCTATGTTCATGGCGTTCCTGCTGACAAACAGGGTAAAGGACTTGATCCGCTTCGCGGCGCAGTCCTCGTTGGTACAGTACAGGGACTGTACCTCGTTCACCGCCCGGATCTCCGTCTTCCCACCGCATACAGGGCAGGTATCCGGAATCTCCAGCGTGTCGCTCCGGGTCAGGTTCTCCGCGATCTGCGGGATGATCATGTTGGCCTTATACACAGTGATCCTGTCACCGATCCCAAGCTGCAGGTTTTTTACAATGCTGATATTGTGCACGGAGGCGCGGCTGACAGTGGTGCCCTCCAGTTCCACCGGCTCAAAGATGGCCACCGGATTAATCAGCCCCGTCCTGCTGGCGCTCCACTCGATTTCCTTTAACGTAGTCTCCTGCAGTTCATCCGCCCACTTAAAGGCGATGGAATGCCTGGGGAATTTTGCCGTCCTGCCCAGGGATCTCCCATACGCGATATCGTTATAAGAAAGCACCAGCCCGTCGGAAGGCACGTCATAACTCTCGATCTTTTCCTCAAACAGAGCCACCGTATCCAGAATAGTATCCTCTGTCACCAGATAATACTCCACCACCTCAAATCCCTGTTCCTGTAAAAACGCAAACTGCTCCTCCTGAGTATCCTGAGGCGCCCCCTCCCCGGCGCTGATCAGGGAATACACATAAAAACGCACGTTACGTTTTGCGGTGATCTCATTGTTCAGCTGACGGACGGAACCACTGCAGAGGTTGCGGGGATTTTTATATCTCGCTTCCGCGTCCTCGATTTCCTCATTCATCCGATGGAAGTCAGAATAAGTGATGACCGCCTCCCCCCTCACTACCAGTTCGCCCATATAGGGGATGGTCAGGGGAATATTTTTGAATGTCCTTGCATTATTGGTGACCACCTCTCCGATTTCGCCGTTTCCACGAGTGACTGCTTTTGCAAGTTTTCCTGCATTGTATGTGAGAACGATCGTAAGGCCATCTAGTTTCCAGCTTAAAATTGCAGGATTCCCCTGCAGCCAGTCACGCAGTTCCTCCCTGCTCTTTGTCTTATCCAGGGACAGCATGGGGGTTTCATGCCGGTCTTTTGGCAATTCGTCAACTGATTCATATCCCACCGAAACAGTGGGGCTGTTGGCAAACACGATGCCCGTCTCCCGCTCCAGCGCCGTCAGTTCATCATAGAGCGCGTCATACTCCCGGTTGCTCATGATCTCCCTGTCCTCTGCGTAATAAGCCCTGGCGGCCTGATTCAGGGTGTCCACCAGATATTTCATACGTTCCGATTTACTGCTCTCCATTCTACTCCCCATGCCTTTCTTACAATTTCCTGCCTCTTTCTACACTCCCGTCAGGCTTCTGCTGAACCGAAGCCTGTGACTTTGCGCCAATCACAAGACCCGAATCCCGATAGAGGCGCTCCACGTCCTCGCCGGAAAGCTCCACATACTCTCCTGTTTTCAATCCGCCCAGTTCAACATGCATGACCCTGACCCGCTTCAGGCTTCGTACCCGATAACCGCAGGCCTCGCACATCCTCCTGACCTGGCGGTTCAATCCCTGGGTCAACACTATCTTAAAAGTATACTTTCCCGTCTGCTCTATTTTGCAGGGTCTTGTGGTGACATCCAGGTCTTCCAAATAAATTCCGCCCGTCATTTTATTCAGGAATTCCTTTGATATCACCCGGTCCACCCTTGCCACATACTCTTTTTCCTGATGATTGGATCCCCGCATCATGGCCTGGATCAGGTCGCCGTCATTGGTGAGCAGGAGCAGCCCCTCCGAATCCTTGTCCAGCCTGCCCGCATAAGTGACCCGCACCGGATATTTAATCATATCCGTTATTTTTTTATCCGCATGAGGGTCTTTCTCTGTACAGATTACTCCCACGGGCTTATTATATGCAAGAACTACTGTTTTTTTATTGCTCCGCACTGTTTTTCCCGACACGGTAACTTCATCCGCTTCCTCCACCGACTGCCCCGCGGAGGCTGGCTGCCCGTTGACCAGCACCCTGCCCTGTTCGATCAGGCGGTCAGCTTCCCTCCTGGAACAGACGCCGCTGTGTGCCAGGTACTTATTCAGTCTCATTCTCTCCATCATATTCTTCCATATCCTCTATTCTGCGGATCTTTGGCACGCCGTTTCCGGATGTCAGCCCTTTTTTTGCCATTTTGTCCGCAAGTTCATTATACCTTACATTCGTATGGGCAGCAACCTTTGTAAACCGTATGGAAATACTTTTTCCCCATTCTTGCATGGATAACGCGTATTTCCGGGTCAGTTCCGTTTTGGCACGCCACTCTCCCGTGACCCATTTCTCTATCCCCTGGTAGTCGTACCGGATCTCCACGCTTTGAAATCCATTCAACATGGCCGACTTTACCGCGTACATCGCGCCTAACATCTCACCCGTTACATTGCGGTGCTGTAAGGACTGTTCATTATCCCCGTTTCCATATTCCGTATAGACCCTGCCGTCCGGCAAAAGGAACACGCATCCGAACGCATACTTCTTAATGCTGTCGTCATAACTGCCGTCCACATAGGCAAGCAGTTCTCCCTCCCCGGGAATCTCCCGCGCCTCCTCTCCACAGGGCAGATTTCGCCCCTGCCGGGTTTTTCGCGGAACCTGCCCCACAGACGTTCCTTTCACTCCCAGATACTCTTCCGCCTCTTCCAAAGTGGAGAATCCTTTATATTGGGCTCCCGGATATCCCTCCACCGCGTTCCGGCACTCGTCCCAGGTTTTAAATACACCTGTTACTTTTCCTTTCTTTACCGCATAATATTTCTTTGCCGCCATAGTGCCCCCTGCCTTTTCTGCGGATAACGGGCGGAGAACAGGGCCACGCCCTGACAAGAAAAAGGAGGTCTGTTACTGCCGACCTCCTCACGCATCCGCATCATCCGTTATCTTCTTTTTTCTTATAGAACGCGAAATCATTCTTGCCGCTCTTCTTTACCTGATACATGGCGTCGTCCGCGCAGACGATCAGCTGCTCCATGTCTTCCGTGTCTTTCGGATAGGAGGCAATACCGATACTGCCGCATATCTTTGATTTCTCCCCTACCAGGACAAAAGGTTTTGAAAAGATCTGGCGCATCTGGTAAGCCGCTTTCTCCACGATCTTCCCCTGATTGCTCTGTAATATGACGATAAACTCATCCCCTGCAAAACGGTAGGGTGTCAGGATCTGGGATCCCATTTCTTTCAGTCTGCCCGCCACCTGCTGCAGCGCCTCGTCTCCTGCCGTATGCCCCTTTGTGTCATTGATCTTCTTGAAGTCGTCAATATCCATCATCATGACGGTACAGGGACGTTTCGCCTGGATCGTGTCGCTTAAGTCGCTCATGAACTTGTTCCTGTTGGGAAGTCCCGTGAGGAAATCATGCTGGGACGCGGATTCCATGATCCTGCGGGCTTCCTCCAGTTCTTTCATCAG
>JAMPAC010000132.1 GCA_023667395.1 Blautia sp.
TACACTGACATCTTTCTGGATGAAGAGGGAAAAGGCAGGCGGCTGAATAGTTACAAAACCGAACATATTTTTGGAATATACGTTTGCTTTTTGCGGTGCAATGTGTTATTATGGATTCAGGAAAACGATTTGAACTATGGCAGGCAATCTGCATTTTCAGAAAGAATGAGGTAGATATCATATGGGTTATGGAAAAATTTCAGCAAAACAACAGGAGATACTCAATTATATTAAGGATGAGATCTTAAAGAAAGGATATCCGCCCACCGTGCGGGAGATCTGCGAGACCGTGCACCTGAAGTCTACCTCTTCCGTCCACTCCCATCTGGAGACGCTGGAGAAGAACGGCTATATCCGCCGCGACCCTACCAAGCCCCGGGCCATAGAGATCTGTGACGACAGTTTTCAGATGGTGCGCACGGAGATGGTCAGCCTGCCGGTAGTCGGCAATGTGGCGGCCGGTCAGCCCATATTGGCGGAGGAAAATATACAGGAATATTTTCCCGTTCCTGCGGAGGTGGTTCCCTCAGGGGAATCCTTTATCTTAAATGTCCGGGGGGAATCCATGATCAACGCCGGGATTTTCGACGGCGACAGGGTATTTGTGAATGCCTGCAAGACGGCGTCCAACGGCGATATTGTGGTTGCCCTGATCGATGATTCCGCCACGGTAAAGACGTTCTATAAAGAGGACGGCCATATCCGCCTGCAGCCGGAGAATGACGCCATGGATCCCATCATTGTGGACGACTGCCAGATTCTGGGGCGAGTGTTCGGCGTGTTCCGGTTTTACCGTTAAATCCAACACAGGGCGCATGTCCACCCTGCGCCCTGTGTTCCATCACTGAATCCGCACAATTTCTCCTGTTCCCTGCGGCTCATGTTGTGTTTCCTTGCCGCCTGCTCCGTATACAATAATGTATCCGCATATATCTTTAAATTGCATTATTCCTTTTTTTATCAATTATGAAATGCATATCTTTCTGTTTTTTGCAGATATTAATATAGCCGGTTTCATAAAAGAAGCAAAACCGCGCAGAAATGAGGGCTAATATGGGAAATAAATATGTTGATGCCACTGCGCTTACCATTGCTATCATCGGCGCCATCAACTGGGGCCTGATCGGTCTGTTTCGTTTTGACCTGGTAGCTTTTATTTTTGGAGATATGTCTTGGCTTTCCAGAATCGTATACACCCTTGTGGGTACCTGCGGCCTTTACCTGATCAGTTTCTTCATGAAACTGTCGGACAGGGATAGGGCGGAGGCCTGACAAAAAACGGTAAGGCAGAAAATGTAAGAATGGAATGAAAACAGAAAAAGGAAGCCGTAAAATCTGCGGCTTCCCTTTTTCCATTATTCCTGACAATAGAATTCTTGCGAAGCGTGAATCTATTGTTTCAGGCTTTCCGCATCCACCATCTTACCGTCGCGCCAGATGCGCTCCAGGTCGTACAGCAGCCTGTTTTCCTTGTCAAAAATGTGGACGATCACATCCCCGAAATCCATCAGGATCCAGTTTGCAGTGTCGTATCCCTCTTTCTGCCTGCAAAGATATCCTGCTCTTCCAAGCATTTCCTCCACATTGTCACACAGCGCCTGGATCTGGTTTTTGTTTTTTCCTCCCGCGATCAGGAAGTAATCCGCGATCACAGACACCTCGCTGATATCGATGACGCGGATATCCTCCGCTTTTTTATCCTCCAGCGCTTCGATGGCAAGTTTTGCCATTTCCATTGATCTCTGTTCCATAGTTCCTCTCATTCCGCCGTCCGTGCGGCATTTTTCTTATAATATTCCCATGTTTTCCTGGTCATGGGATCCATATCCCCATTGCCGCTGTCCAGATATTCCAGCGTATCGCTGAGGATTTTCAGCAGGGTCCAGTCAATATCCGTAAATGCCAGCTTCCGGATCTCGTCCAGGTTGGGGGCATGGTTTCGGCCCGGTTCCATATAGTCCGCGATAAACACGATCTTTTCCAGCAGGCTCATTCCCGGCCTGCCGGTGGTATGGTAACGGATGGCGTTCAGGATATCCTGATCCTTTATCCCATACCGCTTCCTTGCCAGATACGCGCCGACTTTGGCGTGCAGCAGGAACGGGTTTGCCTTTTCCAGTTCCGTCATGGGAATGTCATGCTTTTTGCAGATGGACACCCGCTCCCGATCGGTGAGACATTTGGCGCAGTCATGCAGAAGCCCCGCCGTCTGGGCGCTGTGGACATCCGCGCCATAGCGCATGGCCAGGGCGGCTGCCGTGAACTCTACCCCTAGGGTATGCTCAAAGCGTTTTTCGTCCTGCACTTTTTCTATTTCTTTCCGAAGTTTTCTCAGTTTATGTGAAGATTTCATGTTATCTGTAAAGCCTCTTGCCCTCTATATAAGTTAAAACACTGTCCGGCACCATGTAGCGCACGCTTTTTCCCTGCCTGATCCGCTCCCTGATCTGTGTGGAGGAAAGGGACATCCTGATAAAGGGGAGCAACAGGATCTCACCGCCGAAACGCTGTTCCAGTTCCGCTTTCTTTTCCTCCATCTCTTCCATGGAAGCCTGGTCCCTCACGGCCACTATCAGCTTGCAGCATTGCAGGAGCCGCTGGGGATTTTTCCAGGTCTCCAGGGTAAAGAGACAGTCTGCGCCCATGATAAAATAAAACTGGTTCCCGGGATAGACCTGATTCAGTTCTTCCATGGTCTCATGGCTGTAGGTATATCCGCCCTTTTTGATCTCCAGGTCCAGGCATTTGAAATACCGGTTCCTTGTTACAGCCAGTTCCGTCATCCGCAGACGGTCTGCAGCCGGCGCAATATCCTGCTCCGTTTTCATATAAGAGATCCCGTTAGGGATCAGCCATACTTCATCCAGACCGGCCTCGTTCCTTGCCCACTCGGCCAGCAGCATATGTCCCATGTGGATGGGGTTGAATGTGCCGCCCATAATTCCAATACGTCTGTTTCCCATAGTCTTACTTCCCTGCTCCCCCAGCCTTTGGCAGTACGATCCTGGGCTTGTCCTTGTCCGGTTTATAGAGAACGATCTTCTTGCCGATCACCTGCACCAGCTGGGAATGGGTTCTCTCCGCAAGGATCTGCCCGATCTCGCCCGGATCGTCCGCGCAGTTCTTCAGGACTGCGATCTTGATCAGTTCATTGTTGTTGAAAGCCTCCCTGATCGCTGCGGTAAACTCCGGCGTCAGGCTGGATTTCCCCACCTGGAAGATGGGATTCAGGCTGCTGGCAAGGCTTTTTAAATATGCTCTCTGCTTACTTGTCATAAAAAATATCTCCTATTCCAGTACCGTCTCTTCACCTCAATGCCCCTTGACCGGGGAGCAATTTTCATCTGAAAATTCCATCTGAAAATTCTCCCGGGCATTGTTGTTTCGAGACTGTTATTTATAATAATCAAAGGATAACCCGTATATGCGCACCGTGTCTCCCTCCTGGATGCCCAGTTCCTCCAACCGCGCCAGGATCCCGTTGTCTTTCAGGAAATTCTGGAAGAAGAGGAATCCCTTTTCGCTGTCCAGGTTGGTGTAGCCCAGCATTTTCTCGATCCTGGGGCCCTCCGCCACATATTCGTCCGCTTCCTCGTCATATTTCACGGTAAAGGGTTCGTTGGAGAACGCACCGGACTGTAACTCAGGGAAATATTCCTGTTCAAATACAGTGGGTTCTTCACCGATCTCCTGCAGCATATCGTATACGTGGTACAGCAATTCCCTGACGCCCTGGCCGCTGACTGCGGAAATGGGAAAGACCCTGATCCCTTTCGGCTCAAACTCCGCCCTGATGGCGTCCACGGAACGATCCTCCGGATCGTAGATGGCGTCGATCTTGTTGGCTGCGATCACCTGGGGACGTTTTGCAATATCGGGATTGTATGCATCCAGTTCCTTATTGATGGCGTAAATATCCGCAACCGGATCGCGTCCCTCCGTTCCAGCCGCGTCCACAATATGGATGATGACCTTGGTCCGCTCGATATGGCGCAGGAATTCATGCCCCAGACCCACTCCCTCCGAAGCGCCTTCGATGAGTCCCGGGATATCCGCGATCACAAATCCTCCCGTATCCTCCAGATCAACCACTCCCAGATTGGGATTCAAAGTGGTGAAATGGTAATTTGCAATCTTCGGCCTGGCGTTGGTCACCCGGGAAAGAAGCGTGGATTTACCCACATTTGGAAAGCCCACAAGCCCTACGTCCGCTATCACTTTCAGTTCCAGCAGGAGTTCCAGTTCCCGGGCCGGCTGGCCGGGCTGGGCGTACTTGGGGGCCTGCATGGTGCTGGTGGCGTAATGCTGGTTGCCGTTGCCGCCGCGTCCGCCCTTTAACAACACAAGTTCCCTGTTGTCCCCTGACATATCCGCAATGACCTGCCCGCTCTCCGCCTCTTTGATCACGGTGCCGGGGGGAACCTTTATGGTAATATCCTGTCCGTCCTTGCCCCGACAGTTCTTCTTATTGCCGGGCTCACCGTCTTCCGCCTTATATTTGCGGATGTGCCTGAAATCGATCAGGGTGTTCAACCCCTCGTCCACCACAAAGATCACATCGCCGCCCCTGCCGCCGTCACCGCCGTCGGGACCGCCGTTGGGGACATATTTCTCCCGCCGGAAAGAAACATGGCCGTCGCCGCCTTTCCCGCTTCTGACATAAATTTTGGCTCTGTCTGCAAACATAGCGCCTCCTATTGATTCCAATTGCCGTCAAGGCAATTTGTTCCGGTCTCTGCACTCCAACGCCCCTTTTACTGGAAGTGATGTTCATCCGCTTCCGCGTCTGAAATCACTTCCGGGCGTTTCCGTTCCGAGACTGACAACCTTATTCCAGTACCGTCTCTGCACTCCAACGCCCCTTTGCGGGAAGTGATGTTCATCCGCTTTTGCGTCTGAAATCACTTCCGGGCGTTTCCGTTCCGAGACTGACAACACCTTTTAAAAAACAGGACTTCAAACATCGCCAGTTTGAAGTCCCGCCTGAATTCGTAATTATTTCTCCACAGGGTATACGGAAGCCTGTTTCCTGTCCCGGCCCTTTCTCTCGAAACGGAGAATGCCGTCAACCAGGGCAAACAGGGTATCGTCGCCGCCGCGTCCCACATTGACGCCGGGATGGATCTTGGTTCCGCGCTGTCTGTACAGGATGTTGCCCGCTTTTACGAATTGTCCGTCAGCTCTCTTCGCACCCAATCTCTTGGACTCGGAATCCCTGCCGTTCTTGGTGGAACCGACTCCCTTTTTATGGGCGAAAAATTGAAGGTTCATATTTAACATGGTCTACACCTCCTTAATTTTTACTTTCAGATACTTTCTGCCATATTCTTTGCGGATGTTTTCCAGTGAAAACACCATGGAATCCATCAGAAAATTTGATTTTTCCTGCAAGGCGTCCTCAAAATCACATTTGAAAAACCCCGTTTCCTCATTCTGGCTGACCGTCATCTTCTCCCCCGCCAGCGCCTCCAGGGCGTTGACGGTTCCGATGGTAAGCGCTGAAACTGCCGCGCACACGATATCCGGATGGCCGGGCGTCGCATACTCCGCATGTCCGATGCAGGAAAAGCCCTTGTATTCGTGGTTTTTCGTTCTGTGGACCTCTACCGTTATCATGGCATATTACGCGTTGATCTTGTCGATCTTGACCTGAGTGTATAACTGCCTGTGACCCTGTTTTTTGTGGTAGCCGGTTTTTCTCTTGTATTTATATACAATAACCTTCT
>JAMPAC010000133.1 GCA_023667395.1 Blautia sp.
GGTTATGGGGCGGCGGAGACGGAAGTATCCGGCATTCCGGTAACTTTTGCAAGATATTTGACTGTATCGGATGGAAGAATATTTGGGTCGGCAATTTTAGGGATGATAGGAATCCCGCTGGAGTGTCTCTGTTATTTTGCGGTTTACAGGCTGATAGCCTATAAAAGCGAAAAATACGCGCACACATACCGCGCAGGGATTTTCGGCTGCCTGATATTTGCCGGCTGCGGAGTCCATGTACCCTGCTGTGCGGCGGTTTATTTCTTAAAGAAAATGTATAGGATTGATCCAGACAAGGCGCTTGAAATGACATTGGAATTTCTGGCTTATTTCCTTGCGCCTGCGACGGTTCTGTTTTTGATTTTCTTTTTTGTCCTGACGGTAACGCAGATAAGAGCCTTTGCAAAGGGACTGACGCCGCTTCCGAAATGGACGTGGATATTTTCGGTTCTGTTTGGTCTACCGGCGGCAGTGATATTAAAGGCTCCGAATCTGCCGCTGACGAATGCGCTTGCAACGGGCTGGATCAGCATCGGAAATCTTTGGATGTTTGGCGGGCTGCTTCTGATAACAAAAAGAGAGTAGGAGGATTATGGGATGAAATTACTGGTTTATGGCGCGGGAGTGATTGGATGTGAACTGGCCCATGTGCTGACAAAGGGCGGGAATGATGTAACACTGCTCGCCAGAGGGGATTGGAAGGATACCCTTGAAAAGCGGGGGCTTGTGATCCGGCACTATCTGCAGAGGGAAACGACAACAGATAAAGTGAAGGTTATAGGCTGCCTGAACCCTGATGATGAATATGACATTATTTTTGTTGTGATGCAGGCGGATCAGGTGCCGGATGTCCTTCCTGCTATTGCCGCAAATGTGAGCCGCTATGTTGTTTTCATAGGCAACAACCCATGGGCGGAGAAAACGGAAAAGCTGGCGCAGACAGATTCCCCTGTTGAAAAAGAGGCTGCTTTTGGCTTTCTAACGGCGGGAGGCAGGCGGGAGAACGGACAGGTCATCAGTATCCATGTCCGCGCCCACCTGACGGTTGGCGGAAGGAATGGGGAACTGTCGCATGAATTCCGGGAGCATATAGCAGGGGCGTTTTCAAAATCGGGATGCAGCCTTGCATGGGAAAGTTGGATGGAGGCGTGGCTGAAATGCCATATGGCAGAGATCCTTCCGCTTGGGTATGTATCTTATGCCGTCGGATGCAACCTGTCTGAGGCGTTAAAGTCTCAGAGAAGGGCGATGGTGGATGCCACCGCAGAGGGTTTTTCATTGCTGAAATCGCTGGGGTATCCCATCAGGCCGGCGGAGGATGAAGCTCTATTCACAGGCGGGGCAAAGCGTATGCTGTGGCAGGCCGCCATGTTTGTGATGTGCAAAACGCCGCTGGGGCGGCTGGCGGTAACAGACCACTGCGCCCATGCGGTCAGTGAGATGTCTTTTCTTGACAGGGCATGGGAGGAACTGCGTATGGAGGCGGCGGATGCGTCCGTGAATGTGTCCATGCCAGTATGGGACTCCCTGCGGAAGAATATGCCTTCAGAAAGAAAATGGGGAAGGCATGAAAAGATCAGGAACGCTTATAAGAGCCTTGGCGGCGGGGCGACATTTTATGACGGGATGATCACCTGTTCCACGCTGCCGGGGAAAGCTGTCTGTAAACTGGTGTGGAACATGGACAAGAAGAAAAATGACCGCTATCTGCAACTGGCGCTCTCCGGCATCCCGGATGATTTTTCCGGCCGGATGCTGGAGGTGCCGGTAGGAACGGGTGTGCTGACCATGCCGGTGTATGAGACGCTTGGCGGCGCGGACATTACCTGCCTGGATTACTCTACGGACATGATGGAACGGGCGAAACGGCAGGCAGAAAAAAGAGGGCTTAAGAATGTCCGTTTCCTGCAGGGAGATGTCGGGGCTTTGCCCTTTGAGGATAACAGTTTCGACATTGTGCTGTCTCTGAATGGGTTCCATGCGTTTCCTGATAAGGAGGCGGCATATAGCGAGATTCTCCGCGTCCTGAAGCCGGGCGGGATTTTCTGCGGCTGTTTTTATGTGAAGGGCAGGAATAAGCGGACGGACTGGTTCATTGAGAAATTATATACGCCAAAAGGGTTCTTTACGCCGCCTTATGAAACGAAAGAAAGCCTGGATATGCGCCTGAAATCCATGTACCGGAAAGCAGAAGTGAAATCCGTGGAGGGCATGGCGGTTTTCCGGTGCAGGAAAGGGAAAGCAGATGCTGAAAGTTGAAAATAAATCGAAAGAAGAAATTGCAGAAATCGGCAGGAGGATCGGGGAGGCGTTTGCTGCTGAAAAGGCAGGGATTGTTACAATGCTGACAGAGGAACAGGCGGTCAAAGCCTTTGAAATCATGACTGAATATTTTTACAGGGCAGGGGTGCTGTATGCCACATCCGAGACAGGCGAAGGATATCTTGCTTATTGGGAGAAAAAGAAAAAACCGCCAATCGGTCCCGCGCTGCACGAGATAAAGCGTTTTTTATGCGAACTGCCGCTTGCGGCGGTCCTGGCTGTTGCGGGGAGCGGCGGTGAGCAATATGCAAAGATTTTTAAGAAAGAGAGAAATTACATTGCTGTATCCATGGTAGTGGTGCTGCGGGAATTTCAGGGAAAGGGATTCATGCACAAGCTCCTGGAACAGCCTTTTGCCGAGGCGGAGGAGAAAAATATCCCCTGCGTGCTGGATACCGACACGCCGCTCAAGGTGGAGAAATATATCCGGTGCGGCATGGAACTGGCCGGAGAGAAGAAGCTGCGGCATGGGATTTCATTGTATGCAATGGCATACAATGCTTCGCCGGAAGGAGGGCGGCATCCATGAAAAATAAGAAACACCGCCCGACGATGGGAGTTGGGTCGGTTTATGTTGCGGTGATTGTTGCCGTAACTGTAATTGCAGTGATTGTGGGAAGAAATGCGGCATTTGAAAAAGGCAGGGTTTCATTCCTGAAAATCCCGCTGCCCGTCATGGGAATTCTGCTGATTGTGCTGGGCATTTATCTTTGGGCAGGGGCAATGTTCCGGTCAAAGATAGACAGCCATATTGCGGAGAACAGCCTGGCGACCACCGGCGTTTATGCGCTGGTGAGGAATCCGATTTATTCGGCTTTTATGTTTTTCTGTACGGGTGCGCTTATGATTGCGGGGAATCTGTTTTTTCTTCCTTTGTTCTTCTTCTATTGGATATTTATGACTGTGCTGATGAAATGCACGGAGGAGCGGTGGCTTGTGAGTCTGTATGGCAGGGAATATGAGGAATACTTAAAACGGGTAAACCGATGTATCCCATGGCCGTTTAAAGGAAACACATGAAATTAATACATTTCCAACTTAAAAAAATCATAGGAGGCATCGGATTATGAATGTAGTTTTTGGATTTTTAGGGCTTGCCGGGGGAATCCTCTGTGCGGTGGGGGACATACTTTTTGACTTGAAGGGAAAAGAGAATAAGAAACTTGGCGCGTCAGGGATGATTGACAGCAACTGGCTTGCCATGTCCTATTGGAGGTTTGGCGCATCCATACTTGTGGCTTTTTTTGGCGATGCTTTGGTTGGGTTTGGCATTTATGCTCTGGCTGGGCAGTTATATGACAAGAGCAGCGTACTGGCAGGAGTTACCGCTGTATGTGGATACGTGAGCGTTATTGGCGGATTTTTCGTGCATACGGTTCTCTGCATACAGCCGATCATATACAAGAAAATCATGGAGACGGATAATTTCAAGCTGGCAGATGATACATTGGGGGCATATTATAAAGCTGTCCTGCCGCCATTTTTTATTGGATATGGATGTATATTTGCCGTGACAATATGTGTGATTGTGGCAATCTTAAGAGGATTTCTGGATGTGCCGAAATGGTTTGTGCTTTTAAATCCGCTTGTATTTCTGATGATTGGCATGGGGCTTAGAAAGCTGAAGCCCGATATATTTTACGACCTGCCGGGAATCGTTATGCCGTCTCTTGGCCTTGGAATGTTTGGCCTGACAGCCGTCGTCAGCCTGATGTGAAAATAGAACGTGATTTCAGGGAGGACAGATATGAAATTTTTTGAATTTGGGAAAGAACACGAAAAGCTCATGGTAATGCTGCACGGCGGCGGGGTGAGTTACCTTGGGGCGGTTCCGGTGGCGGAGTGTGTGGCGGAAAAATTCCATGTTGTGCTGGTGGCGTATGACGGCTTTAACCCGTCCGAGCCGGAGAAGGAATTTACCTCCGTTATGGACGAGGCGGGGCAGATTGCGGAGTATGTCCTGAAAAATTACGGTGGAAAAATTGATGTGCTGTATGGCGTATCTTATGGCTGCCGCGTACTCAATGAGGTGCTGCGGGATAAGCGGCTGACAATCACCACGGCGATTGCGGACGGTTTCTCCACGCGGGAGTATCCGGACATCAAAAGCGGGTGGGGAAAAGATCTGTACTGCTTTTTCTTTACGGGATTTTTTTATGCCATCATGGGGCGTGCGGGGAAACGGCGCAAAAAATTTATCGCTAAAATCACCGGGAGAACCTATGAGGAAGCCGAGCGGCTGATTTATACTAAAGCCACATGGAATAGCTGGCGCAACCAGGACCGCTGTCTGATCGGACACAAAACGGACTACGAAGCGTTCAAAAATACAGACATGTACATATGGTATGGCATTAACAGCACCGTAGAGCGCAGGCTTGCAAAGAATATAAAGCAGCTCCAGGATGCTGGGTATCAATTCACACTTAGAATATTCAAGGACGTGGGGCATGGCGGACTTGCAGGTGAGTATCCTGACCGCTTTTTTGAAGAAGTGAAAAAGGCACACGCACATTCGCTGAAAAAGGCGAAGAAAGCAGCGGGGAAACCGGGACTGTCTGCGGATATAGCAAAGGAGTTAAAATGATATGGTTTTTGTTTTACAGTTATTCATTTATTTGCTATTTTTCACAGTCTGCATAAAGCTGCTGGTTCTGAATGATCCGATGCGAGGGATTTTCTTTTATCCGAAGCCGATACAGCGGCGGGCTTTTGAGATGGGGCTGGCTACAGAGGAAGAAGCAAAAAGACGAAAAAGTGTATTCTTTGCCGTGCTTGTTTTGGGGATTGTGATTTTGCCGGTGGTATTTATCGGATGCTGGAGCGGCATTTCCGACTTTAGGACTGCGTTTATCCGTGCGGTTATTTTCCTTGAGGTAATGAATTGGTATGACGGCATCGTGGTGGATGAAATATGGGTGCGGTTTGACAGGTTCTGGGTAATCAAGGGCATGGAAGACATGTCCCATGTAAAGAATCTGAAATTTGTTTTAACGGAAAGGCTCATAATGACGGCTGTTTATATCCCTGTGGCGGCAATCATTGCAAAACTTGCGGTCATGATCTAAAAAACAGTTTTGGAATGGGTCTGTGAACCTGCTGCGTGGAAGGAGGCAGTGTAATAAAGTGAAACAGAAAAAATCGGTAGAGGACTATCTGAAGGTAATCTATATTCTTTCCCAAAAGAAGGAAGTGCATGGCTCAGACATTGCCGGGGAACTGAGGGTTTCAAGGCC
>JAMPAC010000134.1 GCA_023667395.1 Blautia sp.
AACATACTTCCCACGCACTCCAGTTTCTCCCACAGATCCTGCCGGAAATCCTCATCCTCCGGATTCAGGCTGTTGATCGTCACGCCGTCGCTGCCGCTCTTTCCCGTGGAGTGGATATATCGGTCGCTTCCCAGATACATGGCGATATGTCCGGGGAAAAAGAGCAGGTCGCCGGGCTTCTTATCCTCCGCCCTGATCGCCTTTATGGGAAATCCCTCCATGATCCGGGCATTGCGGTAAATATGGACGCCGCAGAGCATATAGCACATGCTGGTCAGCCCCGAGCAGTCGATACCAAGGGGACTTTTCCCGCCCCATCGGTACTGTGTGCCCAGATACCCCTTGGCCATCTCTACCAGACGGCTGCGGAATTCCGCCTCATCCTCCGTAAATCGCCGGGGATAGTAGGTGCCCAGGAATTTTTCCTTCGTATATCCCCTGCGGCCGTCCGCCAGTTCCACTTCCACCCAGCTTTCCCGCTCCGGCACATCCCCGATCCTGATCAGCCTGCCGCCCCGGGGAATGGCTTCCAGGCAGACGCCCTGCACTTTCGGCTGGGAGAGCACGTCCGCGTAAGGCTGCATCACCACGCAGAGCCCGCCCTGTTCCCACCGGGCAAGCCTGCTCTCCTCCGTCAGCAGATCCTCCTTTTTACAGTAGGCCTCATATCGATATTCTGTCCTGATATGCACCCACCGGACGGCATTTCCGTCCGCGTCGGGAACTTCTTCCAGGATTTCCGCCGTCATCCCGTACAGCAGTTCGTCATCCAGGCATACCTGCTCCGACGGTTTCTCTCTCAGTGATACTATGGTTTTTATCGCGATCGCTTTCATTCTTTCTGCTAACCATGCCTTTCCGCCCTGATCGTAAGCCGCCGCCCAGTCAACAACCCCGATGCAAGCATACGAGGCATCAAGCAACAAGGGAATCGGCTGCACCATATAAATTTGCTCATGATCCTGTTCTCCCTGGTTTTACACTATGCTGTAGTACATTTTATGTAAACACAGCCGGTACCCTGGTGATGCCGATGCCCGGCGCATCCGTCATGGTGATCCTTGCTCCTTCAAATATGGGCCCGCCCTCATAGGGGTCTGTTTTGCAGAGCGCCGGGCCATCCAGATCGTGCCTTGTGATGATGCCCCTGGCCGCCGCCAGATGGGAAGCGGCGCTGACCGCCAGCTTGCTCTCCAGCATACATCCTGTCATACATTCTACTCCAAAACTCTCCGCAATGCCACAGATTTTTAACGCTTCATAAATGCCGCCCGTTTTCATCAGCTTGATATTGATCAGGTCGGCGCCGCCCTCCTGGATCAGCCGGATGGCGTCCTGGGGCGAAAAGACGCTCTCATCCGCCAGAATGGGCGTGAACACATTGGAAGTGACGTATTTCATTCCCTCAAAGTTATGGGCATCCACGGGCTGTTCCACCAAGTCGATCCCCAGGCCCTTATCCTCCATGGCGCGGATGATGCGCACCGCCTCCTTGGGCTGCCAGCCCTGATTGGCGTCCACCCGGATCAGGATATCCTGTCCCACCGCCTGGCGGATGGCCGCGATACGCTCCACATCCTTAAATCCTTCCTTTCCTACCTTGACTTTCAGGATGCGGAAGCCCTGCTCCACACCCCTTATGCTGTCCCGCACCATCTCTTCCGTGTCGTTGACGCTGATGGTGATATCCGTCTCTATGGTATCCTGATGCCCGCCCAGCACCTTATATAAAGGGCGGTTCAGGTTTTTCGCATAGAGATCATACACCGCCATATCCACCGCCGCCTTGGCGGAAGTATTTTTCACGATGCATTTGTGCATCCTGCCCATGATACCGTCCAGATCCTCAATATCCATGCCTGTGATGGCAGGCGCGATAAAATCCCTGATGGCGGCCACAATGGAACCCTTGGTATCCCCTGTGATGACTGCCGTGGCAGGGGCTTCACCGAATCCTGCCTGACCATCGTCCGCCGTGATCCTGACAACAATGTCATTTACGGAGTCCACCGTCCGCAGCGCCGTCTTAAACGGCGTCACAAGGGGGATATGTATTTCTCCAAGTTCTATTTTTGCTATTTTCATATGATAAATAACCAGCCTTTCCTATTGACGATCCTCCGTCTCCTGATAAAGCGCCCACGCAATCCTTTGTATGAATCGGTTAAATGCGGGGCAGTCCGTCTCATTGCCCAGACAGCAGAGGATAAAGGGCTGCCTGCCAAAAATAATGCCCACATCATGGGTGATGCCGTCATCCTCGCCCGTCTTGTGGGCAATGGGAACGCATCCCTGAAAGTCAAAGGGCATCTTGTTTTTCAGCCGCTGGGACTTCAGGATATCCAGCATCTCCCGGGAGGACGGCTCGTCGATCAACGTCCCCCGGTACATTCTCTCCAGCATATCCGCAATCTCCGCCCCGGACACATAATTTTCAATCCCCCTGGCGGAAGCGGACCCATCGAACAGCAGGCGGTTGACGCGGCATGTGCGGTAACCCATTCCTGCCAGGGAATCGTTGACCGCCCCCACGCCGCCCAGCAGCCTGATCAGGATATTGGTGGCGGTGTTATCGCTCAGTATGATCATCAGGTTGTAAAGATCCTGCACCGTCAGGTTCAGACCCTCATGCATCCTGTTCAGGCAGCCGCAGGAGGGCATTTTATCTTCTTCCCGCAGCACATACAACTGGTCTTTTTTCAGCGTCCCCGCCTGCACCTGGCGGAATGTTTCGACCAGAATGGGAATCTTAATGACGCTTGCCGCCATCATGGGCACGTCCCCATTGTGATCCACGATTTCCCCTGTGACCAGATTTTTATAATACACGGTAAGCTTTCCGGGAATTCCCTGTAAAAGTTCCTCGATACTCCTGTTGTCCATGGCGCTTCCTCCTTTCTGAACCGCTCCTGCGCTCCCTGGCCCTGAACGCCCCGGGCACATTGCATGGGCTATTCCATGACCATTTCACATTTCCATTGCCCGCCGTTAAGTATCCTCTCCACTGATACCCGGTATCTCTTCGCAATTCCGCCGCGCATTATCGTACAAACAAACTCGTATCACATAGCAATTAAAAAGACACGTAGCAGTTCAATGCCCTGTCTGAACTGTTACAAAGACACACGGAAATTCACTCCACCATTTCCCGCAGCATGGCAATCTCCGCCTGATACCCATCCAGTTCATTGGGTGTCTCCAGATAAAACGGTAAATCTTTCAGGGCAGGGTGGTTTATGATCCTGCCGAAAGCTTCCATTCCGATCCGTCCCTGCCCGATCTTTTCATGCCTGTCCTTATGGGCTCCGCAGGGATTCATGGAATCATTGATATGGATCGCTTTGAGCCGCCCCAGGCCGATCACGCTGTCAAACTCCCCGACCACATCATCCAGATGATCCACAATATCGTAACCGCCGTCCCAGATATGGCAGGTATCAAGGCATACGCCCACCTTATCGGAAAGTTCCACTTTATCAATGATCCTGCGGAGTTCCTCAAAGTTTCTGCCCACCTCCGTGCCTTTTCCCGCCATGGTCTCCAGGAGTACCGTGGTGTGCTGTTCCGGTTGCAGCACCCGGTTCAGCGCGTCCGCGATCAACTCGATCCCCTGATCCGCCCCCTGTCCCACATGGCTCCCGGGATGAAAATTATACAGTGCGTCCGGGATCATTTCCAGACGCCTGAGATCATCCGCCAATGTTTCCAGCGCAAACTGCCTTGTCCGCTCCTCTTTCGCACAGGCATTGATGGTATAGGGCGCATGGGCGAGGGGATTCCCGATCCCCGTCTGCTGAAAAAGTTCCAGCATGGCGTCTATGTCCGCCCTCCGCCACTCTTTCGCGGCGCCTCCCCTGGGATTCCTGGTAAAATACTGGAACGTAGTTGCCCCGATGGAATGCGCCGTCTTCGCCATATCCAAAAACCCTTTTGAGGAAGATAAATGACATCCGATCCTTAACATAACTCTTCGTTTTCCTTTCTCGTGGAAATGATTCACAGTCCGGGTTCATGTATCCATCCGGATTGTGAATCATTTTATCGTAAATCCATTTTCTATATAATACGTCTCACTGCCAGTATGGTCTTATACTGCGCATTGCTGATCTTGATCCCCGTCCTGGAACTGCTGGCGTGGACGATCAGGTTATTGCCAATGTAGATCGCCACATGACCTTCATAACAGATCAGGTCGCCGGGCTGCGCCTCCTCATAGGAAACGCCGCTGCCCGCGCTCCTCTGCTGGCTGGAAGTCCGGGGCAGCGAATAACCGTAATCCGCGTATACCCTGTAGGTAAAACCGGAACAGTCCGCCCCCTGTGTCAGGCTGGTGCCGCCCGCCACATAGGGATTGCCGATATACTGGCAGGCATAATTGGCGATCTGTTTTCCCAGATCGCTGCCGGAAGCGGCATTGATCACCGCCGTATAATCCGTGGTGGAAGAAACCGGAGTGGAAGCAGGTCTCCTGTTCTGGGCCGCCAATGCAGCCTGTAACTCTTTCAGCCGTTTCTGCTCCTGCTGCAGCTGCGTCTTTGACACGGCTGCATCCTGCTGCAGGCGGCTGATCTCCGCCGCATAATTGGCAGACTCCTGCTTCTTCTGTTCCAGAAGCACATCCAGACCGGCTTTCTGTTCCTGCAATGCGGCCTCATCAGCCTGCAGATTCTGCATATCCTGCTCCAGAGAGGCCTTTTCCGCCTCCAGCTGGTTCCACAGTTCCTGCACCAATTCTTTTGTCTCAATGAACTCATTCAGCATCCGCTTATTGTACTCATATACCTTTTCAATATAGTCCATGCTGTTGAGGACATCCCCGATCCCCTTGCCACTTAACAACGCGTTCAGATAGGAATCGTTCCCATTCTCATACATCAGGCGCGTCTGCGCCGCCATGCTTGCCCGCTGATCCTCTTCTTTCTGCAGGGCCGCCTCGTACTCCGCCTCCGTGGCCTCGATCTGTGTCTGTTTGTCCGCAATCTCCGCCTTTTTCTGGTCGATCTCGTCCTCCAGCATACCGATGCTTGTCATGGTGTTGAGGATTTCCGCGTTCAGGTCGTCGATGGCCTCCTGTATCAGATCCTGCTCGTCCTCCATGGCCGCGATCTCATTGTTGATATCCTGAAGCTGCTGGGTGATGCTGTCAATATTGTTCTGGATACCGGAAATCGTGGAAGCTTCCGCTGTCAGGGGGCAGCATGCCAGGGTCAGTGCGGCAATAACAAAAGCCGTTATGAAATTTTTTGTGATCGTTTTCTGCTTTTTCATACCTAAAAGCATACCACACTTTCCCGCAATTTTCATCAGTTAAAACCTTAAGGAATTATAAAAATGGTTCCGGTTCAGCCACGATGGGGCTTGGGGGGTATGGCTGATGGGACGGCGGCGTCATGCAGCCCTGTCCTGTGCGGACGGGACAACGCGGCGCTGAACTAACTGCCAACTCCGACTAGCACGCGCATAGGGCATCCGCGTTCAAGTCTCCGTAGGCAGTGGATTTCATCCCCGCTAAGTGCGTCCCCC
>JAMPAC010000135.1 GCA_023667395.1 Blautia sp.
TATGTATTTCATTGGAATGGTGTGTATTGATAAACAAGCGGGTATTTGGATATGATTCGATATGGTGATAGTAAAGCGGCACCAATGTATAGTTGTTGATCACGTCTATGCTGGCAATCGTCAGGGTCTGGATATCAGACAGCGCTTTCAGATTCTGTGTATCTTTCCACAGAGATGCCCACTGACTGGCGATAGGGATAAATGCAGTCCCATAAGAGGTCAGTTCGATGAGCCGGTGTCCTTTGGCACGGAGCAGCAGCTCAGAACCCAGTTCTTCCTCCAACTGGTGGATGCGGGCGCTCACGGTGGACTGGCTGACATGAAGGCTGTTGGCCGCTGCTGTGATCGTCCCATGGGACACCACGGAAAGAAATGTCTCAATATGGTCATAGGTCATAAGATCAGTCTCCTTTAAAATATCGATTTCTTAGATATTTTATAGCAAAATCATTTGTTTTACAAGTTTATTTTCCCATGCTATGATGTGTCCAGAAAGCATCCAGTGTACTGGATAAAAGACGAAAACAAATCATAACAGGGAGGCAAAACACATGAAAACATTGATCGAGGAACTGAAGCAAATGGATACCGCCAGTATTTCCGACGCCATGGATAAGCTGGGTGTACCGTGTGGCCTGCTGGGCATCCAGGCCGTGATCCCCGGCCACAAGATCTGCGGCGAGGCGTTCACGGTCCATTATGTACCCTGCGGCGTGGATAAGGGTACCGTAGGTGATTTCCTGGACGATGTGCAGCCGGGGCAGGTCGTGGTCATCGACAACGCCGGTCGGGACTACTGCACTGTGTGGGGCGACATCATGACCTACACAGCCAAAACCAAGGGTGTCGAGGGAACCCTGATCGACGGCGTGTGCCGTGATGTAAATGGTATCAAGAAATTGGACTACAGCATTTACACCAAGGGCCGCTATATGGTTACCGGCAAAGAGCGGGTGCAGGTGGATGCAGTTAATGTACCTGTTGCCATTTCCGGCGTTCAGGTCCGTCCTGGTGATATCATTCTGGGCGATGACTCTGGCGCGCTGTGTATCCCCAAAGAAATGGCCGGGCAGGTGCTGGAAATCGCGAAAGAGATCGAGGCTACAGAACAAAAGATCATTGCGGAAGTCACAAACGGCAGCACGTTAAAGGATGCCAGGGCAAAACTGGGCTACCACGCGCTACAGTCTAAAGAACAGTAAGGAGGATGGATGATGGAAACTACAAAAAAGAGAACCAATTTTGCTGCTGTTTTTTCTATCTGCGCCATAATGTATAGCGCCTATGTGGGTCCTGGTTTTGCATCGGGTACCCAGACAGTATCTTACTTTTTGAATAAGGGCTGGATCGGCGTTTTTGTCGGACCTCTTGTGGCCGCTCTGCTCTGCTCTGCTTTATCTTCAACCTTCTGCTGTTTGAGGTCAACCGTATTTACACCCCTAAGACTTACCGGGAAGCGTACAACAACATCTACCGTGCCAAGGGGCTGCAGATTTTCTTTGGCACATTCAAAGAGCTTCAGGTCATCGTGGTTGTGCTGATTGCTCTTTCTGCCCAGATTTCAACCACGGCAACCCTGCTAAACCAGCTCTTTGGGCTTCCCAAGCTCGCTGGTACGATCGGTTTCTGTCTGGCAGTTCTGTTTTTGGCACTTTTTGGCGCTGACCTTCTGAGAAAGGTGGGGACAATTCTGGGTCTCTGCATCATGGTCATTTGTGGCTATGTGGCCGTAATCTGCCTGGGAAATGCCTGGGAACCTGCTATGCAGTTCGTGAGCAGCAGGATCTCTTTTACAGAATTCGGGTTCAGTGCCCCTAACGCCTGGTTCTCCATGCTAATGGTCGTCGTGTTCTTTATGAATGGCTATGAGGCGTGCGTTCCCGCCTCTATCGGGATCATTAAGACCCGGAAAGATGTGATGCTGGAGTCCCTGATGACCGCCCTTCTGTGCGGTGTGAGCACTATGATCTTCACTGTCATCTTTGCGGCGGGTATGCCTGACATCCTGCAGGAAGAGATCCCTACAATGTGGGCCATCAATAACCTCTCAAACGCAGGGTGGATCTCCCGTATTTTATATGTGGTATTCGCCATCGCGGCTATGCTCAGCAGCAGCGTTGCGTTCATCTTTACGGTTTGTAACCGCTTTGAGCCTGCCATTGAAAAAGTCTGGACGAAAAGCACCGGGTTTACCCGGAAACTGGTTATCGCCATTGTGTTTATCCTGGTATGCACCTTTGGCAGCTCCTTTGGCCTTTTAAACATCATCCGGTACGGATATGGCGCCTTTACTACTGTCGTCGGACCGGTCATGCTGATCCCGCTGATTGTCAGTGTACCCTACCGGCTCCACAAAGACCGGAAAGACGGTATCTTAAATGACAATTATGAGTTGAATGAGGAGGGAAACTAAAATGAAATTGACAGACGAGCTGGTGGAAGAGCTTTTGCAGCTTCCGACGGGTAATGTGGCAGACAACAATAACTCTGTTCCCCATCAGGGGGTCATGGACTCGGCGATCAAACCTATCGACTCCTCAAGCCGGATGGTGGGCCGTGCGGTGACAGTCCGCTGCCAGCCGGGAGATAACCTGGCGCTGCACCAGGGCATCTATGCCGCGCAGCCGGGGGATGTGGTAGTATTCGACTGTCATGGCTATGATCAGGCGGGACACTTTGGCGATATCATGGCCTTAGCCTGCAAGGTACGGGGCATCGCCGGAGTCATCATTGATGGGAGCTGCCGGGATGCTGAGGACATCAAGGCGCTGGGGCTTCCCGTCTTTGTTCGGGGGTTCAACCCTTCCGGTACGGTCAAGGCAAGCCTGGGACAACTCAATGTCCCTGTGGTCTGCGGCGGGGTGACCGTCCGGCCCGGCGACATGATCATTGGCGACTGCGACGGTGTGGTGGTAGTTCCTAAGGAAGTGGAAGATGATGTGTTTGCAAAGGCTAAAGCGAAGTTCGAGAAGGAAAAACATATTGTGGAGCAGCTTGAGCAAGGTAAAACCACCTTGGAAATCTACGGCTTTGATAAATTGATCGAAAACTTGATGACCATATAAAACAGGGTAAGACCCTTCTTTCAGAAATCCTATTGAAAGAGGGGTCTTGTTATGAGTTTTATCATAAATGTCCGTTCCCAGTTCCAAAGCGACCATGCTAATAGAGATATTTGTTGTTTCCAATAATTCCTTTACAACTTCCATTTTTTTGGACAATATAATCTTTGATGTTTTGACCAGTTTCTTTTTCTAATCATTTTTATTGGAACAGATTGCGAGAATCCTTGAAGACACAAGGATATATCGGCAAAATGTTCCTAATAAAATAAATTTGGTATTAGAACAGAGGCAGATGTTAATTTAGGAAGCCAGGCGGTAAAGCAGTTTCCTGATAGGATTTTCATATGAAACGGGCATTAAAGTGCCAGAACTATAAACCCTCACTCTGTCAGAAAGCAGTGGAGTGCGCCGATCAGGTTCGCATCATTCTGGAACTTGCAGCTTACGACTTCTGCCTGCGGTACATCGTAGGGACAGGCCGCGTACATTTCCTTCAAATGGTTCTTTATGTACTCGATGAAGACAGGCTGTGCATTGATGCCTCCGCCGATGGCGAAGCGCTCAGGATCCAGGATCGTCTGCAGCTCCGCCCTCCTCCTCACATCTGTTTCCTTTTCTGCCAGTTCCTGGGCGAGCCTGCTATAGCGCAGGGCGAAGCTGCGGTCTGATTCGATGACCGTCAGGACAGCCTTGCAGAAGATATTTTTGTCGATGCTGTCGGGGTCTGTGAGATCAAGCTCTTCCTGTAGTTTTCGGGCTCTTTCTTCATATCCTCTTAGGCCGTCAGACAGAAGGCTTCCATAATTTACGGACAGATGGGCGTCTTCGGCGTTGAGCTTCCCATCCATGCCGAAGACACCGGTTTCCATGAAGACGCTGACTTCATCAGGGAGCAGCGCCTCGCCGCGCGCGGAGATTGTTGTTCTCCCAGAAGCCTTTCATCCTCTTTGTCAGCGTGCCGAATATTTTTTTCTTTCTTTTGCTATATTTTGGAATTGTGTGCTTGTTAAAAACAGATTATAATGATATCCAAAAATCGGGGGAGGATGGAGGAAAATATGAATGCATGCAAATATATTACTTTAAGGGAAAAACCACAATTAAAGGATAGGGCAGCTGAATGGTTTCATAGTAAATGGGGAGTGCCGCGAGAAGCTTATCTTACGTGTATGGAAGCTTATCTTAACAATGAAACGGAGTACGGTTGGTATCTTTGCATGGCCGATGACAAAATTGTAGGGGGATTAGGAGTAATTGAGAATGACTTTCATGATAGAAAAGATCTTACTCCTAATGTTTGTGCGGTATATACGGAAGAAGCGTATCGTCGCAGAGGAATTGCGGGACACCTGCTGAATATGGTTGTAGATGACTTGAAAAACATAAACATAACACCTGTATATTTAGTTACCGATCATATAGGTTTTTACGAGAGATATGGATGGGAATTTCTGTGCATGGTTCAGGGAGATGATGAACCAGATATGACAAGAATGTATATCCATAAATAAGTATGAAAAGAAAACGTAAATCACAGCCCTGCGCACCTGCTGCGCTGGGCGTACATGCGCCATGCGGCTTGCCCGCATGTGTGCATAATGTATTTGTACCGTACTTTTCATCGGATTTTGTGTCTGGAGAGACATAGAGGCACAAGTATGAAGCGGAAGACTGCGATACCTACTTTAACAAGAAAGATCACCTTTTGACGCTTTATGAGTATGAAACAGGCACATTCAAAATCCCTGAAAATGCGGAGGAAGGTTTGAGAAATGTTCAAAGAGTGAATTAGCCCCGTATTGCCGTGGCTGTCCGGCTGTTGCAAAAGGGACAAATGGAGATTTTTATCGCGCTGATCCGCAATATCAGCGCGATTCATTATGAGCCGGAAGCTTTATCGTATCCTGCAGGAGCATTGTCTTCATTGTGGAAACTGCGTGCAGGTCTGTCCTGTCGGTGCAGTAAAAAAGCGAGGATAAACCATGATACAATCAGAAAGACGCATTTATTTAATCAGGGAGTTGTTAAACGAGCAGCCGGATGAGCGGGATATCCAAATTCCAACCGGTAAACAGGAACAAAAAAATCTGCTGCGCTCCCTGTTCAATATCCGTATGCCGAAACCTATTTCGGCGGACTTTTTGAAGATACAGGACGAATATTTGCAGGAAGAAATTACAGATAAAGGAATTACGGATATTGCCGATTTAACTCCCATACGGAATAACCTTTATCTGTGGCAGGGCGCTATTGTCAATGCCGCCAATAGCGGGATGCTTGGCTGTTTCTGCCCTTGCCATGGTTGTATTGACAATGCGATCCACACCTATGCCGGGGTACAGCTTCGGGCTGCCTGTGCGGATTTAATGAACAGGCAGGGACGGGAAGAAGAAACGGGAAGGCAGTTTATGCCTGTGTCAATTCCGGCGAAGCGATTTGTCCAAAGGAAATAGAAC
>JAMPAC010000136.1 GCA_023667395.1 Blautia sp.
TCGACAATGTGACCATCGCGGATCTGGTGGAAAGACGCCGGAAACGGGAGGGGAATTTGGATTATAGCATATAATTTACCGGTTCACATTGATAAAAAACAAAAAAATCAGGATAAAATAAAGTATACTTTATTTTATCCTATTTTTATGGAGGTAATGGAATACAATGTGTGGAACGCGCATCGGAATGGTCCGAAGTTGTTAAAAAGAAATGTATTGACGTACAGTTTTCTGTACGCTGCAATAAAGATAAATAAAAGAATACTTATAAAAGACCAAATCTTATAATAACCTTATGGAGAATGCCTATCTGCTCAGCAGTAAAGCAAATTATGACTGGCTTATGGAATCCAGGGCACAACTGGAATCCGGGAATGTTGTTTCTCATGATCTGATAGAGGTGTCAGAGGATGAATAAAATCTTTTCAGATAACGGATGGCAGGATTATATATATTGGCAGACCCAGGACAAAAAGACATTAAAAAAATCAATATTCTTATTGAAGATATTTGCCGTAATGGCAATACCGGATTGGGCAAACCTGAGTCATTGACAGGAAATTTATCCGGTTTCTGGAGCAGACGGATCAATGACAAAGACAGGTTAATCTATAAAACAGACGCAGAAAATGTGTATATTATAGGTTGTAGATTTCATTATGGCAAATAGAAAAGCCCCATCGACTCATCCACGCCAGCGGCACACCGCATTTTCCAATTTCAGGGTATCGATCAGCAGCTTTCCGCCTTTTTCCCTGCGGTAAAGCTGTATGGCGCCCGTTCCGGCGCCGCCTGCCCAGAGGGGGCTTTTCAGTCGGTGTCCCTCGGGAGTCTCATACCGCATCTGCATCATCTGTTCCCTGGTGCAGCTGCAGGAAATCTTGATCACGGAAGTCTTGTTCCGCGCCATGATATGCCAGATAAAGCGCTTATTGGTTTCTTTCACTTCCCATTTCTGCCTTGAAAAAAGGAAAGGCCTTACAAAGCCGAATTCATAATCCTCCCCCATATAGGTCAGCTGTATCATCAGCCTGCGCCGCAGCGGGAAAAACAGGAATCTGGGGCAGCAGCCGTTGATGGCCAATACCGAATGCTTCAATTCCCTGCCTGTACGGACGCTGCTAAGGTTTCCAGAGGCGAACTGGAACAGGGGACTGACAAAACTGCGTCCCCAGTGCTTGTCCGCGTAACCGTAGCTGGTGTCTGGGGAAACCTCATAGGAAACCCCGTTCAGCGTCACCGTTCCCCGGAAAAAGCTGCGGATTCCTTCGCCATGCCAGAAGTTTTCCAGACCGTTTACCGCCCGGAAAAAAGCCCCTGACAAGATCCCTGTGTTACAGGCCACCGCCTTATGGATCTCCACGTCCCATTCCATCCATCCGGCGTCGGACATAAAGGAGCGGTGCCGCGCTTCCGCAGGCGACATTTCCACAGACCCGCTGATGCGGTTTTCACTGTAAAAACAATCCTCTATCTGCATGACCATGGGATTTCCCGTGACTTTCAGGGAGGAAATGGGATAAAAAGCATGAATCTGCCTGCCTCTTTCCCCGTTTTTGCCAGGGAAGACACCGGCTTTTATCAGTACATAAGAAGGCTTCATCCCCCGTTTTTTAAAATAGGGATGCTGCCCCAGGATCGGCTGGTTGCCGCCCAGCCCGGGATTAACGATAAAATAGTCTATAAAAAATGTGCGTGTTTCCCCGGTTTCCGGCTGTACCCCGGAAAAGGAATGAAACCAGCGCATGAAGCCTTTTCGGGCAAGAGTCCCCCGCAGCATATAGGAGTTTCTGTTCAAGTCGGACTGATTCATCTAGCATCTCACTTTACTTTCGTTGGGAACAACATTTCGTGGTATCTCCTCACATTATAATACAATATCTGGTAAATGACAAGACTGTCGTTAAAAAAGATGCAAAGATGATGCCTGAATCATGACTAAATGTTCTCCCGGATGCGGATATCCACGGCCACATAATACTGCTCCCGCTCCGGCATTTCCCCTGTGGTCAGGCAGGCGAAAAGCAGATCCAGCGGCCTGCTTCCCTGTACTTTGGGCTGCTGGCAGATCACGGCGGAAACGATTCCCTTTTTAATCAGTTCCCTGGTGGTGGGAACCAGATCATAAGCCACAATGCGCATCCGGTTCTGTCTCCCCAGCGCGGTGACGCTGCGGCAGCCGCCGTAAACCCCGCCTGCGGCGAAGTACAACGCGTTGATCTCCGGATGGTCCCGCAACAGCTGAAATGTCTTTTCATAGCTTTCAATCTCATCATCATGGACTTCTATGATATCCGTGATGTGGATACGGTTCTGATACGGGCGCAGGGTATTCCGGAAGCCCGCGATCCGCTCGGTGTGGCAGAGGATCCGGGAAGACCCGGTGATAATGCCCACGTTGACCTGCCCCGTGGTCATAAGCTGCAGCAGGCCTGCGGCGGTGGAGCCGCTTTTCTCGTAATTGCTCCCCACATAGGCCAGGCGGGCGGAATTTTCGATATCCGTGTTCAGCGTCACCACCGGGATGCCCTGCTTTGACAGGCTGTTGATGCGCTCCCGGATGCAGTCGTCGTTGTAAGGGGCGAGGGCAATGCCGTTGACCTCCTCGGCGGCAAGTTCGTCCAGGGCCTGCAGCTGCGCCTCCAGATCCATGGCGATCTGTTTTACGATCACGGTACAGTTATAGCCTGCCAGTTCCTCCGCTTTCTCGTTTACCCCCGCCAGCACATCCACATAAAAAGGATTTTCCGGTGAAAACAGGATGACGCCCAGCTTCAGTTTCTTTTTCTGCGCCGCAAGCACCAGCCCGGCGCGGTTGGGCCTGTAATCCAGTTCCCTGGCGATTCTGTTTATCTTTTCCGCCGTCTCGGGATTTACGCTTCCCCGGTGATTGAGCACACGGTCCACCGTCCCCCGGGACACGCCTGCCAGTAATGCGATTTCCTTGATCGTTGCCATGGTGATACTCCTTTATGGATGGGCTGTTTTTTTAACGCTAACATAATTTGGGGGAAAATGCAATCTTTTTGGCGGGTAAACCAGGGAGTTTTGTCCTTGATAAACTGTGAAATAATGGCGAGAAAACCATTGATATTTTAATAACTTTTAAGTATAATATATTATGGCAGGAGGAATAATAACCGTGCATGAGGTATATTTTTACAAAGACAGGAATGGTAAGGAGCCTGTAAAAGAATATATAGCGGAATTGGCAAGTCGAAAAGATAAGGACAGCCGCATAAAGCTAAATAAAATCATGGATTATATAAAAGCCCTTGGTAAGTACGGAACACAGGCAGGAGAGCCATATATCAAACATCTGAAGGGCGATATATGGGAATTGCGCCCACTGCGGGATAGAATATTGTTTGCGGCATGGAATGGCAACGGTTTTGTCCTGTTACACGTCTTTATGAAGCAGACACAGAAAACACCGCGCCGGGAAATAGAGCGGGTAAAGAAGTATTTAACAGATTATCAGGAAAGGGGAAAGGACAATGAAAGTAGATAGGGAGTACGCACGAGCCATAGCGCAGGCAAAAGAAAACTATGCCGATTTGAAAGAACGCGGAACGGACGCAATTGGTGGGAATGTTCTTGAATTTATGGAAAGCATCTTAACGCCGGAGGAAATTGCGGAAAGTAAACTGCGGGTGGCGATTATCGGGGAACTGATCAAGGCAAGGCAGGAAAAGGGGATCAGTCAAAAGAAGCTGGAAGAATTAAGCGGTGTAAAACAGCCCATAATTGCAAGAATGGAAAAAGGCAGCACCAGCCCGCGATTGACAACCATTCTGAAAGTGTTAGCCCCGCTGGGAAAAACGCTGGCGGTTGTGCCGCTGGAAACAACAAATAAATAATTATTGAAACAGTACTGAAGCGGAGAGAAATGTGGTTTGGAGTGGAGGTTCTCTGCCGCGATTATTTCATGCTCCGGACAACAGAAGTTCTGTGACGAAAAACAGCATAGCGCCGCATGAGAACTGGAATCGGAAAGCTATCCTGTTGACACCATTGCATATAATGTATATAATATGGATAGAATATTACTATCGTTGATTCGAGGAGATGTCCTTATGAATATTCGCCCATCAGCAGCAATCAGGCAGAATTACAATGAGATTGCCGAGCAGTGCAGAAAGACCGCAGAGCCAGTTTTCCTTACCAAGAACGGCGAGGGGGATTTGGTGGTTATGGATATTGAAACTTATAACAGACGGGAAAAAATGATAAAGCTGCGAGAGGAACTTCTTGCCGTTGAGGAAGACAGGATTGCAGGAAGGAATGGCTGTACCCTTGATGAATTGGATGCGTATCTTGATAATGTGATTGCAGGGGTATAACGTATGGTGGAAAACAAAAAGTATAAGGTGATCGTTTCCGACAGGGCAAAAAGAATGTTGGGAACACATATCCGATTTATGGCACAGGTCAACAAAGTTTTTTACCAAATCCAGGATAGTACGGTATATGTAGAGTATATCCTTGATTGCCGTAAGGATTACGGCTGGCTCATCCATTAACAACGAAATAATCAGAAAAGGAAGCCGGTCAATGAAATAGAATACAGTAACAGCGTCAGGGTATATAGAGATCGTGTGTGATCTATATGCCCTGTTTTTTTGTCATGAGAAGAACATGGACGGGGACATTCAAACCACTGCCAACACCATGTCCCGTCTGACAGGATTTGAGCACACAAAAGGCGAATGCAACACTTTGTAAGAAAATGTTGCATTCGTGCCTGTTATTTTATTTATCGGATCGAGCCGGAAATACTTTAGGGTTGATCTGAAATTTTTTTAAAAACTTTTTGTCCTTTTTGAGGTCATTTTTCTTCCTTAACGATACGTCTGTCTCCTTTTCTTTTTCTTTCAGGAGCCCTTTTTAGGGTTTTCATGGTTTGATTCCCGATTTTTACCCCTATTTCGATGCAACACTTTCTTACAAAAAGTTGTATTCAAAACAGGCAGGGATCGCTGGAAGCGACAAGGAGGTTAGCATGTTAAGACTTACGGTTAGCACGGAAGAATATCTGATGATCGGCGAGGATATCAAGCTGGTGTTCCTCGGTGGGACGGGGAAGCACCTGAGGATCATGGTGGACGCCCCAAAGGACAAGAACATCGTCAGGAGCACCGTGCTGGAGAGGAACATCACGGATCCGGAGGAGAGGGCAAGGCTTCCCAAATATTATGCGGAGGAAGAACACCCGGAGAAATATGTGAAGAAAGATGCCAGGAAAACAAAACCCGAAAAAGCGGGGATTCCTATGGAAAAGGCGGAAACGGAACCCGCAGGGAAAGTGAAGGACAGGGCACTGAAAAATCCCAGGATCGTCATCACTCGCGGAAACGCGGGGAGCAGGTAAGCCATCCCGGTAAAATGGCGGGAAACAATCAGGGTAATAACCGGACGGCCCGGCGCTGCTGTCAGGG
>JAMPAC010000137.1 GCA_023667395.1 Blautia sp.
ACCTAAGAAAATCTAAGTCATTCCGGGAAGAATCCGCAGAGCGGATTCTTCCGGTCTTGCGGCGGTTCATTGCTTGTTTGTGCCGCCTGCGGCGGCATGTCTGGAAGTATGGGGCGGCAATATGAGGTTCAGGATGAAATTTCGAGATAAAAACAGGAAAAAGGATATATGGAAAGCCGGGAAAAGCCTGACATCCCTGGCGCTGGCGGCGGTTGTGAGCCTGACCGGGCTGACGGCCTGCGGCGGTGACGGAAGCGGTACGAAAGTGGTGTTTACTACCGGCTTTGACAAGGATGAGGTGTTCCGTATCGACAGTGTGTCCTGTACTACCCCGGAGGTCATGGTGTACCTGACCACCACGCAGAACCAGTACGAGAGCGTTTACGGGCCGGAGGTATGGAATGTGGCGCTGGACGGGATGACGCTGGAGGAAAACGTAAAGGAGACCGTACTCGCCAAGATTGCCCAGATCAAGACCATGTACCTGCTGGCCCGTGAAAAAGAGGTTGCGCTGGACGCACAGGAACAGGAGAAAGTACGCCAGGCGTCGGAGAAATTTTTCCAGACGCTGAATGACCGGGAAAAGGAACTGATGGGGGCGGATCTGGAGACCATAGAACAGCTTTACACGGAGTACGCCCTTGCGGACAAGGTGTATCAGTATATCATCCAGGATGTGAACCCGGAGATCAGTGACGACGAGGCGAGAACGATCACGGTGCAGCATATCCTGCTCCGCACCTATACCACCGACGGGTCGGGCAGCAGGGTGCCCCTGCCGGAGAACCTGAAACGGGCTGTCTATGACAAAGCCCTTGAGATCAGGGAGATGGCGGTAAACGGTGAAAACGATTTTGTGGATCTGGCATCCCGCTACAGCGAAGATTCCACCATCACTTATTCCTTTGGAAAGGGAGTGATGGATGAGGCTTTCGAGGAGGCGGCATTCGGGCTGGAGACTGACGAGATCAGCCAGGTGGTGGAGAGTGAGAGCGGGTACCATATCATCAAATGCCTTAATACTTTCGACCGGGAGCAGACGGATATCAGCAAGCAGGAGATCGTGGAGGAGCGCCGCCGGGAAGTCTTTGGGCAGGAGTATGACGAATTTGTGGACACGCTGGTCAGGAACCTGAATACAAAACTCTGGGATGAGATCGCGCTGATCCACGACCCGGAGGTCACCACCACCGGATTTTTTGAGATATATGCGGAATATTTTTCATAAAAGGGCGGTTTACAAAAATTTTAGAATTGCGAGAATGCCTGAAAACAGGGCATTTCAGCGAAATTATTAGCACTCAATCAAAATGAGTGCTAATTTTGCCTTGACTTTTATTTTTGACAGATTTAAACTTGTCTTTAGTAAGGATTGGTTCCTAAAAGATTATGATAAGAAAGGAATGTTGTAAGATGGCAGCAAAGAGCGGCAATTTATCAATTAACAGCGAAAACATTTTTCCGATCATTAAAAAATGGCTTTATTCGGATCATGACATTTTCTACAGGGAGTTGATCTCCAACGGCTGTGACGCGGTGACCAAGCTGAAAAAGCTTGACATGATGGGAGAGTATACCCTGCCCGAGGGTTATAAGGCGCGGGTGGACGTGGTGGTTGATCCGGAGAAAAAGACCCTGTCTTTCAGCGACAACGGTCTGGGAATGACCGCGGAAGAGGTGGAGGAATATATCAACCAGATCGCCTTTTCGGGAGCGGCGGATTTCATTGAGAAATACAAGGATAAGAGCAGTTCGGATCAGATCATCGGCCATTTCGGACTGGGATTCTATTCCGCTTTCATGGTTGCGGACGAGGTGCACATCGATACCCTTTCCTATCAGGAGGGGGCGGCGCCGGTTCACTGGGAATGCGACGGCGGCACGGAGTTTTCCATGGAGGATGGCGGCAGACAGGAAGTGGGTACCACCATCACCCTGTTCCTGAACGAGGACTGCCTGGAGTTCTGTAACGAGTACAAGGCCCGTGAGGTCATCAAGAAATACTGTTCTTTCATGCCTACGGAAATTTATCTGTCCAAGGCGGACACGAAAGAGACCCAGATCATCAAGGCGGATGAACTGCAGGAGGGCGATGTGGTCCTGGAGGAGATCCATCCCGAGGAGAAGACCGCCGAGGACGGGACCAAGACCGTGGAAGGGGAAGAAAAGCTTAAGATACAGAAGCGTCCCGAACTTTTGAACGAGACCACGCCCCTGTGGACAAAGCATCCCAACGACTGCACGAAAGAGGAATATCTGGAGTTTTACCGGAAAGTATTCCAGGATTACAAGGAGCCCCTGTTCTGGATCCACCTGAACATGGATTATCCCTTTAACCTGAAAGGCATCCTGTATTTCCCCAAGATCAACATGGAGTACGAATCCATCGAGGGCACCATCAAGCTGTACAATAATCAGGTCTTTATCGCGGATAATATCAAGGAAGTCATTCCGGAGTTCCTGCTGTTGTTAAAGGGCGTCATCGACTGTCCCGACCTGCCCCTCAACGTATCCAGGAGCGCGCTGCAGAACGACGGCTTTGTAAAGAAGATTTCCGAGTATATCTCCAAGAAAGTGGCGGACAAGCTTTCCGGCATGTGCAAGACGGAGAAAGAGGAGTATGATAAATACTGGGATGACATCAGTCCCTTTATCAAGTTTGGATGCCTGAAGGATGACAAGTTTTGCGAGAAGATGACGGACTACATCCTGTTCAGGAACCTGGACGGCAAATACCTGACCCTGCCTGAATGCCTGGAGGTAAAGCCTGTGGACACGGAGGAAGAAGAGGGGAAAACTGAGGAGGCTCCGGCTGAGAACGCGGTGGACGAGAACGGCGAGAAGGTGGAAGCTGAGATCGTCACGGAGGAGACTTCCGAAGAAAACGCGGAAGGCGAAGCATCGGAGGACGCGGAAGCCGCTGAGGAGGAAAAGAAAGAGAAGATCATCTATTATGTCACCGATGAGCAGCAGCAGAGCCAGTATATCAATATGTTCAAGGCCGCTAAGATGGACGCGGTGATCCTGACCCACAATATCGACCAGCCTTTCATATCGCAGCTGGAGGCTAAGAATGAGGGGATCAAATTCCAGCGCATCGATGCCGATGTGACGGACGCGCTGAAATCCAAGACCTCCAAAAAGGCTGAGAAAGAGATGGAGGAGCAGGCGGAAGCCATCTCAAAGGTCATGAAGAAAGCGTTGAAGAACGATAAGATCACGATCAAGGTGGAGAAGCTGAAGAATAAGAAGGTTTCTTCCATGATCACGCTGTCCGAGGAGAGCAGGCGTATGCAGGACATGATGAAGATGTACTCCATGCCCGGCATGAACATGGACGGTTTCGGCGGCGAGGGAGAGACGCTGATCCTGAATGCGAACCATCCCCTGGTACAGTATGTGACGGAACATCAGGACGGGGAGAACGTGGAGATGATCTGCGAGCAGCTTTACGATCTGGCAAAGATCCAGCATGCGCCCCTTGCGCCTGAGGCCATGACAAAATTCATTGCCCGCAGCAACGATATCATGATGATGCTGGCAAAATAACGGTTGCTATTATTCCAAATCCGGTGATCGGGCAGAAGATGCGGGGTTCATTCTTCTGCCCGGTTTTTTCGCTTCTGGCGTTCGGGAAACCGGAACGAAGCCTTTCGGATCCTGTTCATTCGCAGTGCGCCACCGTATAGAAACCATGGGTGTGCAGCGTAAAGCCTGCCTGTTCGAAAGGCGTAAGATCAGTGTTTTGGCTTAAGATGTAAGTGGCGTCCGTGTCCGGGGCTGCCGGGTCGAAGTCGTAACTGAACCGGCCGAAGGAGCGGGCGTCCAGGTAAGGGTCAGGGTAATTATAATATTCAACGGTTTCAATAAACTCTGTTACCGGGACTTCCGCCAGAAAGAGGATGTCGGAATGTTTCAGGCCATAACTGACATAAATCTGTCCTTCGTAAGCCACGGCTTCCTTTACCGCATCCTCCAGGCCGTCACAGAAATAGTATTTCAGGATCTCGTCATATTCCGTAAAGTAATAACGTTCAAATCCAATGAACATACACAGATAAAACGCGGCGGGCAGGATCAGGTAGCGCAGGTCGATCAGGCTGCAGAGATAATAGATCCCAAGCGCGGCAATGATTATCATGGGAATGAACAGGATATTGTTGCGGTTGATGTTGGTGTATATCAGTATTCCCAGCAGGATCCCGCCGCCTGCCTGGATCAGCAGGAGGAATTCAGGGGCTTCTTTTTTGCGGATCATTTTTTCCACGGTGGTTTTCACACAGTAAAAGATTCCCAGAACGAAAAAGGAGAGCGTGCCCGCATAGTATATCCCATATTTTGAAGTGCCGTTCCAGGGCAGGTCGTCCGACTGGAGTTTCATAATGGACCAGAGACGCCGCGCTTTCATGGGGAGTCCTGCAAAGGAGATCTCACTGCCGCGCATGACCACCAGCCTGGGTATGGAGAGGAAAGGAAGACGTATTTCCCCTATGATATCCATATTCACCAGCATGAACAGCAAAAGCGGCGCCGCAAGCGCGCCCAGGATCAGGGCGGACAGGATCAGGCAGCGGTTCAGGCGGATCTTCCTGTAGAGCAGGCCATAGACCAGCTGGAAAAACAGCATCAGGGGAACGATGGGCCATATGGTGGCGTAGCAGTACAGGGAGAGGCCGTACATCAGCGCGGATAACATCAGATATTTATTGTCCTCCAGTCCCCTGACGAAAAAATAAAGCCCGAAGATCAGGAATCCCGGCGCCAGGTTACAGTCCATGCCCCAGCGGGACATCCCGATATGCCAGGGGGAGATGGCCAGCAGGAACAGGGCGCAGAGGGCGGCCTTTTCGTTGCATAGCCTTTTCACAAGCAGATAGGTCACCCACAGGGTAAAGCACGACACGATGACCTGGGGAAGCCGTATGACCCATATCTTTGCCCCGAACACTGCCATAAAGGGAATGATCAGATAAGTATTGAGCGCGCTGGCGCCGCTTCCCCATGTGGTCAGGTACACGGGAAAGCGGTAGCCTGCGGAGTCCACGCCGTAATGCAGCAGGTTGTATGCGTCGTAACCTGTGAATGCCTCATCCTGATTGATGTCGCCGGGGACGATGCCAAACTTCCAGACACGGGCGAAGATGCCCATGGCCATGAACAGGAAGAAGAGGATGCGGGCATAGTTTTCCGGAAGCGTTTTTTTTGTAAAAGACATAATTGTTCTCCATTGTTTTTTTGATTGTATTATAACAGCTTGCGGATATTTGGTCAAATCCCGGATAATGGTCAGAAAGCCAAAGTAGAAATATTGATGGAAGAAAAAAATGTCAAGCATTTTTGAAAATGTCTCAAAAAATTTTAAACATCAGCACCGGTTTTC
>JAMPAC010000138.1 GCA_023667395.1 Blautia sp.
GAAGCCGAGGACTACTGCAATCGAAATATTAGGATTGCGGAATTTTTTTCAGACAATCTTGATGCCGGATACACATTTATGAAAGGACAAATGATTTCTTATGGAAAAAAGGTCTGAAAAGAAGCAGGTGCTTCTGCTTGATATGTATGGTGTTATCATAAAAGAAAGTAAAGGATATTTTATTCCATATACATTTGCACATTTTGACAAAAAGGAACATGATCGGCTCACAAAGGCATTTCGTGAAGACTGTTTATTCACAAAAGCCGGAAACGGGTACCTAAGTTCTGATGAATTTCTCTCCGCATTAGGCTACGCCGAACCAGCTGAAACAATGCAGGATTATCTGACGAATTACCTGACTTTTGACAGGGATTTTTTGCAGTTTGCGGAACATAATTACAAACAATATGATTTTGTATTGCTATCAAACGATGTGAAAGAATGGAGCAGATACTTATTGGAATTGCATGGGATTCAGAAATACTTCAAAAGGCATATTGTCAGTGGAGAGATTCATATGCGAAAACCGGAAAGCCGAATTTTTGATTACGCAATCAGGCATATACAATGCAGACCACAGGAATGTATTTTGGTTGACAACAGCGTCCAAAATCTGAATGCAGCACAAAATGCAGGAATAAACACGGTTTTGTTTAACAGAGATCATGAAGCGTATGTCGGCAATGTTGTAAATAACTTTCAAGAACTGGACAGTATTCTTAATAATTGATGCAGGGAGGGCATGAATGTGAACGATAATTACAATTTTTCAGTAGGTTGTATTGTCGGAGGATTTTGCCTTATTCTGTGAGATACCAGAAGCCTCCATTCCCCAGCTTGATTTTGCCGATTCTATCTCATAAAATTTCCGTTCATCTTCATTCTCGATCCGCATATGTGAGATAAAATTTTCTGGCATACTCCAAGTTCGTTTCAGAAAACCCCCTGCCAAATTCTTTTGTAAGGCTTTCTGATAATTTTTTCAAAATTTGCTTTCCATACTTTGCCCGTTCTTTTCCTTCCTGCTGTTCCTCAACAATCCACCTTCCAAGTGAGTAATAAGTCATTAACTGTACCAAATTTACCTGTTTTGCAGTAATCTGCCTTGCATATTGGATCAACTCAATGGACTCTGCAATCAACATATCTATAGACTACTTCGTTTCTATTATTTCATTTTTGCTATCCATCCATTCTCCCCCAACTTGTCTTACACTGTTCAGCATGACTTCTCAACCAATACCCTATTCTCGGATTTCAGTTACAATTGATTTTTCCAATCTTTTCACCACAGAACACAAACATGCCTGTCACACTATTAGCGTTTCTTCCAGGTAGTCCGGGAAAACAGGATCAATATGGGGAAGATCTCCAGTCTGCCTGCCAGCATATCCAGAATCAACACGATCTTTGAAAAGCTACTGAATCCCGAGAAGTTGCATGCGGGGCCCACCGCCTCGAAACCCGGCCCTATATTGTTAAAACATGCCATCACTGCGGACAGGTTCGTGGTCATGGAAAACCCGTCTATGGAGATCAGGATAAAACTCAGTAAAATAATGATCACATAGGCCGCCAGATACGCATTGGTGTTCTGCAGGATCTTTTCCTCCACCGGATGGCCGTTGGAACGGACCACCTGTACTTTTTCCGGATGGATGACCTGCCGCACGCTGCGGCGCAGGCTCTTGATCACCAGAAGCGCCCGCCCGCACTTAAATCCGCCGCCGGTGCTTCCGGCGCTGGCGCCTATGACCATCAGCACGAACAGGATCACTTTGGAAAAGGTAGGCCACAGGTCAAAATCCGTTGTGGCAAAACCGGTGGTGGTCATAACGCTGGCCACCTGAAAGGCCGCGTGCCGCACGGTCTCCCTCAGCGTAGGATAAAAGTCTTTCAGGTTCCAGACGATCAGCAGCACGCTTCCAACCGCCACCCCCAGGTACATCCGCAGTTCCTCGTCCTTGAACACCGCTTTAAACTGTTTCAGCAACAGCAGATAATAACAGGTAAAATTCACGCCAAACAGCATCATGAACACGGTGCAGACATTCTGGAGATAAGGGCTGTAACCCGCTATGCTGTCGTTCCTTACGCCAAATCCTCCCGTGCCCGCTGTGCCGAATGCCGTACACACTGCTTCAAACATTGACATCCCGCCAGCCAGCAGGAAGATCACATTGAGCACTGTCAGAAGAATATACAATTCATACAGGATCCTCGCCGTCTTACGCATCTTGGGAACCAGCTTTCCCACATTAGGGCCCGGGCTCTCCGCCCGCAGCAGATGCATGGTAAATCCGTTGTCGCCGCCCCCTGCGGAGGTGATCGCCAGCAGGAATACCAGCACTCCCATGCCTCCCAGCCAGTGGCTGAAGCTGCGCCAGTACAGGATTCCTTTGGGCAGGCTCTCCACTTCCGGCAGAATGGATGCCCCCGTAGTGGTAAATCCGGACACGATCTCGAAAAACGCATCCACAAAACCGGGGATCGCCCCCGACAGATAAAAGGGCAGGCATCCCAGCAGACTCATGATGGCCCAGCTTAAACCCACGCACACAAGCCCCTCCCTGGCGTAAAACTTATTCTTGGATCCCCTGCAGATCAGCAGCAGGATCGCCGCTGCCACGGCAATCGCCGCCATGCTGATCAGGAAAGCAAACACAGAAGAACGCTCCCCTGAAAACAGGCTGATCAGCAGGGCAGGCAGCATGAATACCGCCTCCACGATCAGCATTTTCCCGATAAAACGTCCCATCATCTTGTAGTTCATAGTTCACTCTAACCTCCATGCGAATCTATCCGCATTGCGCATCTGACAGCGCAGATCTCCCAACTACCGGAAAAACGCCCTACTTTGGACACTCTCCGGCGTGAGACTTGGACTTTCTTCTCACGTTGCTATTCAAAGATATCATTCAGCTGGTAAATGCCCTTTTTACCGTTAGTGACGATAATGACTGTATCGCCCTTTTCAAAATAGGAATCGCCATTGGGGATCTCCTGTCTGACGCCTTTGGTGATACACGCCACCAGCACGTTTTTCTTTAAATGAAGTTCTTTCAGCGGCTTTCCCTGATATTTCGTTCCCTCTTCCACCAAAAACTCCGCCGCTTCCGCCTGGCCGTCGGCTATGGTGTACACGGTCTGCGCCGCCCCGGTCTGGTTCTGCATGGCCCGCACATAGCGGACAATGATATTGCTGCACAGTTCCTTGGGACTGATGATACTGCCCAGGGACAGATTTCCCAGGATATTGGTATTATCAAAACGTCCCAGCTTGGTAATGACCTGGGGCACGCCGCAGTCCGTCCCATAGAGGGAAATGATCATGTTCAACTCATCCAGACCCGTCAGCGTCACCAGCGCGTCACAGCTTGAGATTCCCTCCCTTTCCAGGATGAACTGGCTGCTGGCGTCGCCCTGGATGATATCCGCATCAGGCAGCACCGCCGCCAGCTGCACGCATTTTTCCGGGTTTCTCTCGATGATCTGCACTTCAATGCCGCTCCTGCTCAGCAGTTTGGCCAGGTAGAAACTGACGCGGCTTCCGCCGCAGAGGATCACGCGCTTTACCTTATGGGTGATCACGCCCAGATTCTTCAGGAGCATAGTCAGTTCTTTCGTAGCCGCCGTCACAAAGATACGATCCCCCTCCTGAAGCACGAAATTACCGTCAGGTGCTATGGCCGTTCCATTTCGCAGAACGGCGCAGATCAATATCTTGCATTTCACGATGTTATTCATATCGTTCAGCGCCACATTGCACAGCCTGTTGTTGGCGTCTATCCGCAGTTCCACGATCTCTACCCGCCCCTTGGCAAAGGTATCCCGCTTCAGGAAACCCGGATATTTTAACAGCCGTTCTATCTCCACCGCCGCCTGATTCTCCGGGTTCACGGTCATGGACAGGGCAAACATGTCCCGCATTTTATAGATCTGATCCGTGTATTCGGGATTCCTCACCCTGGCGATAGTGTGCAGTTTAGGATTCATCCCATGGGCGGTCATACAGCAGAGCAGGTTGATCTCGTCCGCGCCCGTGACGGCGATCAGCAGATCCGCCTCCTTTACATCCGCCTGTTCCAATACCGCCATGGAGGCACAGTTACCCTGCACCACCATGATGTCAAAACGTTCCTCGCTGGATTCCAGCTGCTTCAGGTCAGCGTCTATCAACGTCAGGTCATATCCTTCCGCAGACAGCTGCCTGGTCAGCATCCCTCCCAGCTTTCCGCCTCCCGCAACAATAATTTTCATTGGTAGTTCTCCTATTCCAATTGCCACTTGTGGCAATTTGTTCCGGTCTCTGCACTGCAACGCCCCTTGCTCTGAAAGAAATTTCATCTGCATAGGACGCAGCTGAAAATTTCTTTCGGGCGTTTCCGTTCCGAGACTGTTTTATAATATATATTTAAAAATACCTTACAACCTCAACCTTCCCTCCAGCGCTAGGTACTGGTCAAAGATCAGCCTGCTCACTTTTGACCCGAAGACCGTTGCCGGGTGATCGGGATAGTACTGGGAATCGCTGAAATTCTTGTTAAACAGCACGATCACATATTTTCCGTAGGGCGTGGAAACGATTCCGCCGTCATTGCGGCATGCGTTCATGCTGCCACTCTTGGAAGCCACATAGATGATCTCCTCCTCATAATTGTCGGCATCCAGATAATAGGGCGGGAGATTTTTCGTCAACATGGAATTATAATGCTGCTGCCTGCAGATCTCCAGCATCTGCTCTGACGCCGCCTGGCTGATCAGTTTCCCCTGGGCCATCCGCACCCACATACCCGCGTAATCCTCCGGCGTGGAAGTGCCCAGTTTACTGTATTTTTCAAAATCGATCCGGTTATGGAGAACAGTGTCTCCGCAGCCCAGCCGCTGTATGCAGTCATTGATCGCTCCCACCCCCAGGAAATCGATCAGCATGTTGGTGGCAATATTGTCGCTGACAATGATCATCAGCGTGGCAATATTTTTGATGGAAAGCTTCGTGCCCACTTCCATGGAACTCAAGATGCCGCTGCCGTCGATCACATGCTCCTGCCTGTATTCCAGCATGTCTGACAAAGCGATCTCGCCCTTTTCAATGCGCTCGAACAATGCCGCCAGGACAAAAAGCTTGATTGTGCTTGCGGTCTCGAATTTTTCCTTTTCGTTTATCTTGATAACGTTGCCTTTCAGGTCGTCGATGTAAATACCCATCAGTCCGTCATAGCTTTTTAATTCCACGCCGATCCTGTTTTCCAGGCTTAATCTTTCGTCCATTGAACCATACCCCGCTTATTGTACTTCTCTTTGCAGACCAGAAATTCTTCTCACACTTCC
>JAMPAC010000139.1 GCA_023667395.1 Blautia sp.
GGGTATGGTACGTTTCATCAGCATCCGCCTCCTTTCAGGCTGTCATTGGTGGATAAGATTTCATGGTTTGGCAGCAGAGGGCAGTCTGCCTGGGAAACGGTGTGCCATTCGATATATAGGGAATAGAGGGTTTCAAATTTCTGCTGTTCCATGATTCCCAAGCATTCTTCCGGTTCTATGTCTTCTCCGGACAGGGAACGCATCACATCCGCCCGTATCAGGATCGGGCAGCCGTCTGCATCTGCTGCCATCAGGAAACCGCCGCAGTATGGATGTTGTGAGCAGGCATGATTTTTACAGGAAAGGTATAGGGCATTGTGCCAGTTGCCCCGGACTGCTTTCAAAAAGCGATAAAGTTCTTTATTGTTTTGTTTTCCTTTCACTTCCTTTACCTCCGTTACAGTACATTCAAAGTCAAAAAAAGGGATCAGACGCAAGTTTTTTCGTCTGATCCCAAATTATTTGTCGGTTGTTCCTTTTAGCTGAACAGGGAGTTGATCGTCTGTGTGATCTTGGGGATAACGGTATCATTGAAGATCGCTGTCAGCGCTGCCAACAACAGGGCGCCAAGGACAACGGCGATAATGATCTTTACCGCATCCGAGATGTAGAAGTCGCCGCGCTGGTTGGAAAGTGCCCTGTAGGTACGGGAAATAAAACGGTTGCTACCGTCTTTGATGAATTCTCTTACTTTTTTCATGGAAAACCTCCTTAAAATGATCTTAGTCATATGGTTTATAAGTGTCAGTGGTTTTAGCTACAAAAAGCCGCTGTGGTACATATTACCGCCTCCTTTGCAGGATATATTGTGTAAACAGGCCCGGACGGGCAGTTTTACCGTTGTCAGCTACCCGAAGAATGCCCCGAGGGAGCCGAGTACTTCCGTACACAGCACCACCAGGTAGATGATCATAATGCAGACAAGCATCATCATGGAATAGCGCTGCATCTTTTTGGGGCGTTTGGCAGCATCTTTCTTCAGGTTGTTCTGCTCGATCTGTCGCATATCAAAGCAGATTATCTTAAAGTACATCCGCTGGTCGTCTCCCCGCAAGACTCCCACCAGACCCCTTACCACATCAGAGAGCATGGAGCTCCCGATGCGGGTCTCAAAATGTATCAGGGCGTTCTCATAATTGCCGGTCTTCATATCCGCAATGGTCTGGTCCAGCTCCGCGCCGAAGTCCTTCCCTGCCACGCGCCTGTAGGAAGTCAGGATCTTCAGCACGTCCCTGTCATTTTCCAGGTTCTGCCCGATGGTCAGGGCAAAGCGGGGGATCTCCGCCTCAATGAGTTTGCGGCGCTTTTTCACAAAGTCAAAGGCCGCATAGTAAGTGGAAAACCACAGCGCCACCGCCAGCCCCACAAGGATGGGGACAAAAAGCGGGAGAACGAACATCAGGGGGAGGGCGCACAGGGCAACGGCTCCGGCAGCCACCCACGCCCTGGCGGTATAGACCTCCGGTGTCATTTCCAGCCCGGCGATATGCAGGGCGGCCTGCAGTTTGCCCCGTTTCAGCCTGTCCAGGCGCAGGTAAGGGGCAAGGAGGGAAGCGATCTTGGTAAGGTAAACATCCGGCAGCTTCTCATTCTTTATGCCCCGCTGTTTCCGGGCCAACATCATCATCCGAGAGGTCCTGCGGGTGGGTATATCCGCAAAAGCGCAGGACAGGTTATATACCGCAATGCCAAACAGGATGACAGCAATAAAAGCAAGGATCGTCATGTTCCGTCACCTCCGTATTCGATTGGTCTGCTCAGTTTCAGGATCTGTGTCAGCGAGAACAGGATGATGGCGGCGCAGATTGCCAGGGCGATCTTGCCCGGGGTGGAGTAGATCAGGGTATGGAACCAGTCCTTGTTGAGGAAATATAAAAGGGGCACGTTGGCAATGACCAAGAACATCATGGTGACTGCCTCCCGCCTTGGCTCCTGCAGCATGGCCTCCAGTTCAGACTGCACCACGCGCACATCAGAGAATTTCTGCACAATGGTGGGCAGGGTGTTCTTCATGGAGCGGTCAGACTGGCACTGTATCAGGATATTCGCCCACTCGTGGAAAACACGGTTGGGGATCTTCATCTTAAGTGAGTTGATGGCGCTGGTGGTGTTGGCGTTTATCAGCTCGCTTTCATAGACAAATGCCTCGAAAGTGGCTTTCACCGGCTCGTTGATGTACGCCAGGTTTTCTTTCACGGAACGTATCAGGTCCTCCGTCCGCAGGTAGGAAGTGGTGATAATGGAGATGGCAGTCTCCAGTTCCTCGTTCAGGTGCTTTTTGTAGTTGGCGGCGGTGCTGCGCAGGTACCAGATGGGAACCAGGGAAAATGCGATCCCCATGACAGGGATCATGTAGACATTGCCTATCAGCAGAGCGAGCACGGCACCTACCGCAAACAGGATCAGGGTAAGGTGTGTTACCGTATCATAGCGGTCAGCCCGCCCGGTGTCTTTTAGGATCTGCTTAATCTCGTAGTCTTGACTGAAAAATCTCTGGACGGGTGTGCCCATGAGTACGTTCAGATCATCGCCCAAGGTAGCAGTCCTGCGGCGAGAACGGAAGAGTACTTCCGTGATATCCTTCAGCCGCACGTTAAACAGTGCAAAGAGTCCTGTACTGATCAGGGCGAAACAGATAATGTAAATCCATTGCATCTATTTTTCCTCCTTTGGGATAAATTCCGTCAGTTCCTTATGGGAGATTCCGTTGTCCAGTAGTCGTTTCTTCAATGTGTCGGAGATCACTCCGGTTTTTCGATGACAGCCTACCACGTGAGCATTCCCCTTATTGTCAGTCACATTGTCCGTTACCTCATATTTATAGAGAGAGTGGTAGAAAAGCCGCCCGTCTTGGTAGTCAATGCCTTCAATGATCTCCATGATCTTGCGGGAGCGGTCCTCCAACTGCTTTGTGAATACCACCACGGGATAAGCCTCCACCATGATCTGCATTAAAATGGAATCGTCCATGTTGTATTTCCGCTTGGCAAGGGTCATCATCCTGCGGTAAGTGCTCTCACAGGAGTTGCTGTGGATGGTGGTGCAGACCGTGTGGCCCGTGCGGGAGCTTTCGGCGGCGGACAGGCTTTCAGCGGCGGAACGCATCTCACCGATCCCGATCACATCAGGATGCTTGCGGAGCACCCTCTCCAGGAGGAAATCCTGGTTGATGTTCATGGAGGTGTTTTCGTGGGGCCTTGTGAGGAGATGGACGACGGAGTTCAGGATATTGCCGTTTTCATCCCTTTTTACCAGGTCGAATTCGCGGGAGCCCTCCTCAATGGTGATCAGGCGCCGGTTGTTGGGGACATTGGATAAGAGCCATGCCATGACCGTGGTTTTCCCTGAGCCGGTGGAGCCTGCAATGCAGACCGACACGCCGTAACGGATGCAGGCGGTCAGGAAATGGAGCATTTCTGCCGTGGCGCTCCCGGATTCCAGCAGTTTTTCCTCGGAAACGGTCTGCTGGTTGACGATTCTGATGGAGGCGTTTACCCCGACTTCAGGATCTACAATGGGTGTCTTGTCCACCGAGATACGGATGTTCTTATCCAGGAAGCCCAGCACGGAGGGCATGGTATCGTCGATCACCATGCCGCAGGCGTTCAGCATACGCCGGACCACATCAATGGCGTGCTGGGGGGAGGAAAACCTGTCGGGGATCTTGACGCTGCGCCCGCTGCTCATAATGACCTCGATATCGTTGTAGGCATTGATGTTGACCTCTTCCACGCCGGGCCGGTAGATCCATTTCTTCAGGAAGGAGTATCCTGCCATGTCCTCATAGAGCTTGGCGCACAGGTCTTCCGTGCTCATCCCGTCCAATGTATACTTTCGTTTTACGAGGTACTGCACCATCAGTTCCTTCAGCAGTGCGCTGGCGCGTTCCGAATCGCCTTCCCCTGCACCGGCAATGGTAGAGGCATGGTTCTCGGAAAAATACCGCTGGACATCCTCCAGGATCTGCTCGTAGGTCATGCCCTCGCTGGCAGTCTGGGCAAAAAATATATCATTCAGGTTGTTCATCAGAAAATTCCTCCTCATATTCCGTGCCGTCTTTTGCGGGTATGTCCGTGTTCGGCGCCATTCCGGATTCCGGCTGTTCCAGAATATCCAGCACCTTATTTAATGTCGCGATGTACTTGGCATTGCAGTATTTGAGCGCATGGAACATCCTGCCCTCCGTGGCACAGCGGTCGATCTCCTTGCCATAGGGAAGCAGCCCGTCAAAGCCGCCTATAATATAGTCCATCTCGTCAAAAGCGTGGAAAGGGCGCGCCATGCCTGCAAAGGTCAGATGTCCGTCATAGTGGAACCTCTCGTCTGTCAGGAGAGGTTGATGGGCTCTCAGATAATTGATGCCTTTCAGATCCGGGGTCAGGATGCGGATCACAAGGTCACCGGATGCTATGGCGGCAGGCGTGAACACGTTTGTCATGTTAGAGCCGCAGTCCAGGATCACAAAGTCCACCAACTTTGATGTGGCAGTTACCAGCTGCAACACCATATTAAAATCTGTTTCAGGGTAGCTTAAGGGATTTTCCCCGGCGCAGTATCCCATAAGCCCGATAAAGGGGTATGCCTTAAGGACAGTCACATGGCTGGCCACAAGGGAAGTGTCAATCTCCACGCTGCTCAATACCTGTCCGATGGAGACTCCCGTTTCAATGAGCTGTTCGGGCAGCCAGATGGGGAGCATGGGGGTGCCCGCCTCCCCGTTTATGATGATCGCTTTTCTTTTGTCCCGGGTCAGCGCCTTGGCGAGGATGCAGCAGAACATGGACTTGCCGCTGCCGGGGCTGCCCCAGACCGTGATAACTTTTCCCATAATCTGTCTCCTTTCAGTCAGTGCCATGCAGCGTCCGAACCGGCATCAGCGCTGCCGCCGTCTGTTTCTGTGCTGTTTTCTTCGGGAGAAATTTCTGCCGGCTCTCCGCCAGTCTCCCTGTTCCCGTCATCTGTAGGTTCTGTTTCTGCCAGCGTATCAGGGTAATAGATTTCCAGCAGGGTCTGGGCCTGCTGTGCCAACAGTTCCTCCGCCAGGGCATCATTGCCTCTGGAGACCAGAGCTACATGGGCAACGCCGTCATTCTCCAGTTCCGTGATGATACGCGCCTGTTCAGTGCTTGCCAACACGGTGATTGTGGCGGACTGCTGTTTTTCCTCGTCCTCCGCCAGTTCTTTGGCGTTATCCACGTTGACGCCGCCTGAGTCCGTTACGGAGAGCACACGGACGTAACGCAGTTCCGGCACCTCCTTGGCTGTGTCAAGGAAGTGGTAGATACGGATGATGTCGCCGGGCTGCAGCTTGTCG
>JAMPAC010000013.1 GCA_023667395.1 Blautia sp.
GAGAATTTGAAAAGGCCCGGCAATCTCTTTCTGACGCGGCAAGCCATGCCGTCAGCTACGATCATGCCGCACCGGGAGAAATAGCCGGAATGGAGTTTTTTACCATGCTGGGCATGGAGCCACAACCCACATATGAGGAATATGGGAAAACCGCCATGGAGTGCTTACGCCGGAGGATCCGGAAAGAGAGCGATGGGGTTCCGCAGCTTCGGCAGCTGTGGCGCGACACAATGATGGAGGTATTGCCAAATGAGGCAGTATAAATTACTGGTCAGGAAGAATTTTGTCGGGATTGCGCTTCATAAAAGTAAGTACGACAAAAGCAGGATAATATATATTGTGGATTTTTCTTTTTCTCTATGATATACTTTAGGCAGCTGAAAACTTTCTTTTTTATGTGAAAGGGGGTGAAACAGTATGCCTTCAAATGAAAAAGAAATAAACTGTTATCTGTTAGATCAGCTTGAATTGATTGAACGGCTTGAAATGATAGCAGATGACAGCGAGGCAGTAAAGAAACAACTTGCGCTCGAAAAGAAATTCATTGAGCGTAAATTGTATCAGAACCCGCCTCTTAAGAGCGAGTAGTTTGTTAGGGAGTGTCAAGAAACTTTTGACACTCTCTTTATTCCCGCGAGCAATGAGCCAAGTCAGCATAGCTGACTTTGTTAACATAGTTGACTTTATGCCGATGCTTGCAGCTAACCATGGTTGGCTTGGACAGCAGGACAAAAACAACAGGTGTAATATTGACAGAACATATGATGTGTCTGGATGTTATTAGTAGGAATATTCAGTTTGTTGAGAAAATACCCGAAGATTTGTTAGAGAAAACATTAGCGTATGTAAAGGCGTTTTTCTGATGAAACAGATGAAATGATAGTCTCAACAGGCGCGGACAGAATGTGGGGAAAGGTGGTAATCCCGCCGGAACGCGGGAGATCCTTTACATTGCCTGCGGGACAGAATGAGAGGAAAAATGAAAGTAGCGATCTGTGACGATGAAAAGAGCGAGCGGCGGCTCCTCTGTAAATATGTGGAGGAGTGGGCATCCGTCAGGGAGCAGCGGGCGGAAACGCACTGTTTTGAAAGTGCGGAAAGTTTTCTGTTTTCCTGGGAGGATGAGAAAGATTATAAGGTGTTGATCCTGGATATCGAGATGGGCAGCATGAACGGCATGGACCTGGCCAGGAAGATCAGGGAAACGGATCGGGGCATCCCTATTTTATCTGTCACCGGGTATGATGAGTATATGCAGTTCGGCTATGACGTGACGGCGCTGCATTACCTGATAAAGCCTGTGAACAGGGAGAAATTTTTCTCCGTGCTGGACAGGCTGCCCATGGAGAGAAAAGAGGCGGAGAAACTGTTCTTCCAGATGGAGGAGGGCAGCGTCAGCCTGTCCCAGGATGAGATCTGGTATGTGGAGGCGGACGGCCACAGGTGCGCGCTTCACACCCGGGACAGGGTTATGCAGTTGAAAGAAAGCATCAGCAGCGTGGAGAAGCGGCTGGCAGGGTTCGAGACGGTCATCAAATGCCATCGGTCTTATCTGGTGAACCTGCGGCATGTGTCGGTGGTGCTGAAAGAGGAGATGGTTCTGGACGATCATCAGAAAGTGCCTCTGAGCAGGAATCGCCGGAAAGCGGCAAATGACGCTTTTATCCGCTGTTATGCCCATGAACAGTGAAACGACGTAACAGTTCAGTGACCTGTCTGGACTGTTACGAAACGACCGGCTGAGGGATGAGAGAGATGTTAAAATATATTGTTGTCGCAGTGGTGGTGTTGGTGGTCAATGCCGGGCTGTGGATTTTTTTCATGCCTTGGTATGTGAACCGCAGGCTGGGGCGGTTTCAGAATGAACTGGTGAACAAGCATTATGACGAGGTGGAGACGGTTTATCGCAAGATGCGGGGATGGCGCCATGATTACCACAATCATATCCAGGTGCTGAAAGCCCACATGGAGCTGGAGGAGTATGGGCAGGCCCGGAAGTACCTGGATATGCTGGCGGAAGACTTGACATCAGTGGATACGGTGATCAAAACGGGAAATGTGATGGTGGACGCCATTTTGAACAGCAAGCTTACCCTGATGCGGGATCATGAGATCAGGGTGGACGTCACCGCCGCTGTGCCCCAGGAGGTGGAGATCCTGGGAGTGGATCTGTCGGTGTTGATCGGAAACCTGCTGGATAACGCCATGGAGGCCTGTATGCGGGTGGAAAAAGCGGAAGACCGTTTTATCCGTATCTATATTGATATCATCAAGAAACAACTGTATATTTCCGTGGTCAATTCCATGGAGGGGGATGTGCAGAGGAATGGGGCGCAGTATCTTTCCAGCAAGCAGGGGCTGCACGGTTTCGGCATCCTGCGGATCGACAGCATTGTATCCAAATATCACGGTTATATCAACAGACAGAGCGAGCAGGGGGTGTTTGCCACGGAGGTGACGCTTCCGCTGGCGGAAACCTGAAGTGTTTTACAGGCAGAAAAAAGTTGTTTTTATATTGTAAAGATTTACAAAATCATGTATAATGAAATTCATGTATTTATACAAAAATACTAAAAGAAAGGATGGCTTATTTTATGTTAGTTGAAACAAAAGCTAAGATAGGAGTATTTTCTATCGCATTGGGCGCGTATCTGCCTCAGTTCCCGTCATTGGTGCCCGAATTTGAAGCGCAGTATGACGCTTTCAAGAAGTCCCTTCCCGATACCGTGGAGATCATTGACGGAGGAATGGTAACGACGAAAGAGCAGTCCCAGGCTGCAGGCGATAAGTTCCGCGCCGCAGATGTGGATCTGGTATTCCTCCAGCTGCTTACCTACGCCACCTCATATAATATGCTTCCTGCGGTCAAGGACCTGGATGTCCCCGTAGTCCTTGTGAATGTGCAGAAGCTGAAGGCTCTTGATTATGACCACACCGATATCGCTTCCTGGCTGGGCGAAGGTTATGCCTGCGGCGCCGTTGGCGAGATGGTTGCCGACCTGGAGAGATACGGCAAGAGACATGCCGTGATCACAGGCGTGGTGGAAGGCGGAGATCCCGGCGTCCAGGCGGAGATCGAGGACTGGTGCCGGGCGGCGCAGGTGAGAAGAAGATTCCGCGACACCAATATCGCGCAGATCGGCAGACCCTATCCCGGCATGATGGATCTTTACATAGACGAATCCAACCTGTACAGGAGAATGCATCTTTACACCAAGCAGTTTGACTGGGAGAAGATGTGGGCTATCGCGGACGATATCACGGACGAAGAAGCCATCCGCGCGAAAGCGCAGGATATCCTGGACACCTTTGACATCGAGGGCGGCGGAAGCATCGAGGAAGTATGGGAGATGGCAAAATACGTTGTGGCGTTCGAGCAGTGGGTAAAGGACGAGAAGCTGGGACTGATCGCTTCCCATTATGACGGGTACGCGCAGGGCAAGGCGGGCGTACTGGACAGTATGTTGATTCCCGCGTTCTCCATGCTGATCAAGCAGGGAACCGCCTGCGCCGTTGAGGGCGATATGAAAGTGGCCATGGCAATGAGCATGCTGAAGACCATTTCCGGTACGGGACAGCTGGCGGAGATGTACTCCATAGATTTCAACGACGACATTGCCATCATCGGCCACAGCGGATCCGGCGATGCGGATATCTCCGACAGGAAGCCTACCATGAAGATCGTCAAGGTGTTCCATGGAAAGACAGGCGGCGGCTACCTGACGCAGTTCTATCCCTACACCGGCCCCATTACCTATCTGGCGATCACCCAGGACGGCGACGGATACTTTAAGTTTATCGTGGCCGAGGGTGTGAACGAGGAGGGCAAGATCCTTTCCTTTGGCGATACCAATATGAGGACACGCTTCACCTGCGGCGCCAGGGAGTTCGTGAACCGCTGGAGCGAGTGCGGCCCCACCCACCATTTCGCGGCTGCAACAGGCAGACATATCGATACGCTGCTGAAGGTGGCGAAGATCTTCAATGTGCCGGTTGATGTGGTGACACGGTAAGCATATCGCGATAGGTTTTGACTAAAGATACAGAGATATGGATACGATTCGTGCATGATGGAATACCATTCATGCACGAATTTTTTAGCGGTTGCCTCGGGTTATGACGGTTCCGGATCTGATGCGGGGAACCTGTCAGAAATGGCTTGTGCTTTCAGCGGGAATCCTTTATAATTGGTAACATGAAGACTTTAGGGAAGAATGTTTCACAAAAGACGCGTCCGCCTGACGGCCGTACCATGAAGAAGCGCATATTTGAGATCATACAGATTGGGAACAGGAATGATGTTCCCAGTCTGTGTTTTGATATCTTCATTGTCTGTGTCATTTTGCTGAATATTTCCGTCACCTTTCTCCAGACCTTTGACGGGATGGCGGATCATACGGGCGTGATGGGGATCATTGAACTTGTTACCATGATCGCTTTCCTGGGGGAATATCTCCTCCGGATCTGGACGGCGGACTTTTTGTACCCGGGAAAATCTTATCCGGCGGCAATATTCCGGTTCATGGTATCCTTTTACGGAGTGGTGGATCTGATGACGATCCTGCCCTATTTTCTGCCTTTTTTCATCCCCAGCGGGGCGATCGCTTTCCGGATGCTGCGGGTGGTCAGGATCCTGCGGCTGTTCAAGATCAATTCCCGGTATGACGCGTTCAACGTGATCACGGAGGTGATCAAAGACAAGAAAAATGCCCTGGTGTCCTCCATCTTCATGGTGCTGGTGCTGATGCTGGCATCCTCGCTCTGTATGTACGGACTGGAACACGAGGCCCAGCCGGAGAATTTTTCCAACGCATTTTCCGGTATCTGGTGGTCCGTGTCCACGCTGCTGACGGTGGGGTACGGTGACATTTACCCCGTCACCATCGGAGGGCGGATGATGGCCATTGTCATCGCCTTTCTGGGTGTGGGCATGGTGGCCATTCCGACGGGTATCATCTCTGCCGGTTTTGTGGAGTATTATACGCGGATCAAGGTGGGGAGTTATTCCCAGCATGACGCGGATTTCATTACCTTGAAAATCACGGAGGATCACCCCTTTGCGGGACGGCGGATCAAAGACCTGGAACTTCCCCGGGGGCTGTATCCGGCAGTGGTGTTAAGGGACGAGGATGTGTACACACCCTATGAGAGCCTGCGGCTTGCGGGCGGGGATAACCTGCTGCTTGGCACCACGGGAACCAGCCCCTTTGCGTGCCGGATCGAGGAGGTATGCCTGGAGACGGGACACCGCTGGATCGGCAGCAGGATCAAGGATCTGGATATTTCCCGCAGGACTTTTATCGTGATGGTGAAGCGGGGGGATCAGAATATCAATCCCCAGGGTTCCACCGTGCTGAAAGAGCAGGATGTGGTGTTGATGCTGGAGAAAGGTGCATGAGAGAGTAGGAATGAGGAAAATATTTGATTTATCAGATTTTGATTCTTACAGGGAAGACAAGCGCAGAGAAGTAAAAAAAGCTGAGAGTGGCCTGCCCAATAGTTTATGGGATACTTATTCAGCCTTTGCCAATTGTTATGGCGGAGTTATTGTCCTTGGAGTGAAAGAAGATAAGGATGGCAGTTGGCACACTACCGGATTAAAAAATGCGGCAAGATTGAAAAAAGACTTCTGGAATACCATTAATAATCGCAAAAAGGTGAGTATGAATCTTCTGAAGGATGATGATGTGGAAACCTTTTTGATGGATGAGACAGACGATGTGATCATGGTGATCTGGGTACCAGCTGCAAAGCGTGAACAAAAACCGATATACATCAATGATGATTTGTTTGGCGGAACTTTCCGAAGAAACTGGGAAGGGGATTATCATTGTACCAAATTGCAGTTTAAGACAATGTTAAGAGACCAGGGCGAAGAAACTATGGATATGGAGGTGCTTGAGGAAGCACAGATAGACGAGTTGAATCAGGAGTCGATTCGAGCCTATCGTAATAGCCATAAATCTTTTAAACCGGGTCATCCGTTTGAAAGACTGGATTACAGGGAGAACCCTGATCCTGTGCTCAGGTGGGCGGATCGATTCCAGTCTTCTTCCGGTGAGTGGTCAGGAAATTTATTTGATTTCTATTTTCGCGTATATGGTAAGATGATAAGGGACATCAAAGTGCCGTTTAAAATGCAGGGTGGATTCCGGATTGACGATACACCGGTGCACAGAGCATTGAGGGAGGCCTTGGCTAATTGTATTATTAATACGGATTTTCACGGCAAATACGGCATTATCATTATAAAAAAGGATGATGAAATCGCATTGGAAAATCCAGGTTATATCAGACTTGGAAAAGAGCAGATGCGTAAAGGCGGAAAATCCGATCCCAGAAACAAGAGTTTGATGAAAATGTTTAATATGATAGATATAGGTGAACATGCGGGAAGCGGAGTTCCCAATATCTTTAATGTATGGGAAGATGAAGGGTGGGAAGAACCTGTAATAGAAGAAAGTTTTGACCCTGACAGAACGGTACTGACATTAAGGTTTATACCAAAACAAGCGAAAAAAACAAGCGATAAAAAACAAGCGATAAAACAGGAAAAAATCAGGAAAAAATCAGAATATATCTGCAAAAGCACGATATGGCAAAAACAAGCGATATTGCGAAACTGCTTGGATTAAGTGCGGCGCGGGCGAGAGCGATACTGTCTGAAATGGATGAGATTGAGGCAGTGGGAACAAACAGGACAAGGACATATCGGTTGAGAAAATAGAATGGGTATATAAAAATGTTGTACAGGAATTGTGCCAGGAGGAATCAGTCATGATGACACTGAAAAGACCGCCCATGGGCTGGAACAGCTGGGACTGCTACGGCGCGGCTGTGAACGAGGCGCAGGTAAGGGCAAACGCCGAATATATGGCAAAAAATTTAAAGGCATTCGGTTGGGAATATATCGTGGTCGATATCCAATGGTATGAGCCAAACGCCGTAAGCCACGAATACAACAGGGGCGCGGAACTTGTGATGGACGACTTTGGGCGGCTGATGCCCGCCGTGAACCGTTTTCCGTCGGCGGAGGGAGGAAAAGGCTTCAGGCCCCTTGCGGACTATGTGCATTCCCTGGGGCTTAAGTTTGGCATCCATATTTTAAGGGGGATTCCCAGGCAGGCCATACGGCGGAATACTCCGGTAATGGGGACGGATATCCGGGCGGCGCAGATCGCCGACTTTGGGAATGTCTGTTCCTGGAACGGCGACATGTGCGGCGTGGACATGAGCCGGAAAGGGGCGCAGGAATACTATGACTCGCTCTTTGGACTGTACGCCGGGTGGGGCGTGGATTATGTGAAAGTGGATGATATTGCCCGCCCTTATCGCAGGGAGGAAGTGGAGGGAATCGCCGGGGCCATGGAACACAGCGGGAGAGCCATGGTCCTGTCCCTGTCGCCGGGGGCGGCGCCCATAGCACAGGCGGAGCATCTCGCCAAATGGGCGAACATGTGGCGCATGACGGATGATTTCTGGGACAGCTGGGAGCCCCTGAAAAAGATGTTCGACTATTGCCGGGAATGGTTCCCCTATGTGGGCGAGAATCATTTCCCCGACTGCGATATGCTTCCCCTGGGACGCATCCGGCTGTGTAATACAAAAAAGGGTGAAAATACGAAATTTACGGAAGAGGAACAGAAACTTCTGATGACCTTATGGGCCATATTCCGTTCCCCGCTGATGTTTGGCGGAGATATGACCATGAACGATCCGTTTACGCTGTCCCTGATGCAGAACCGCGAGATCATTGACATCAACCAGAATTCCCGGGGCGGACGCGAGGTTTACCGCAAAGGGAATGAGATCGTCTGGGCGGCCAACGGCGCGGATCATGGCGTTTATCTGGCGCATTTTAACGTGGGCGACGAGGAGATCGCCGCCGGGTTTGACACGGAATTTCTCGGGATCAGGGAAGAGGTCGATGCCCGCGAGATCTGGAGCGGGGAAGAGCAGAGAGGGGTTCGGAAAGTAAAGTCCGTGATCCCGCCTCATGGGGTCAGGCTGTATCTGTTGAGCAGGTAAAGAAATATAAATCCATTATTTTCTTTCGCAATGAGAAAAACAGCCGCGCTTGCGGGGATATCCGGCGAATGCTGCGGGAGTCAGCGCCACTGCGTCCTGTGGGCAGATTGTGCCTGGGAGCGGGGAGCAAGGAAAGGAAACGAAGATGTACATTTACAGGAGAAAAGCGCAATATCATGAGACGGACCAGATGGGCATTATCCATCATTCCAACTATGTCAGGTGGATGGAGGAGGCCAGGGTGGCATTCCTGGACTATGTGGGGCTGGGATACGGCAAAGTGGAAAAGCTGGGCATCGTATCGCCGGTAGCGGGGCTTTCTGTGGAATATAAGAAGCAGGTGCAGTTTGGCGATGAGGTGGAAATCCGCGTGAAAGTGCAGAAATACAACAGCGTGGTCATGGAATTTCACTATGAGTTTTATAATCTGACCAGAGAGGAGGTCTGTACCATTGCCACCTCCCGCCACGGCTTTCTAAAAGATAATAAGATCGTTTCGTTAAAAAGGGAACTGCCGGAACTGGACAGGCTGATGGCGGAGTATATGCGGAGAGAGGAATGAAGGCATCCGTCAATACGCGGCACGAAGAAGAGGATTTTCGGGAGAACAAAAAAATGTCTGATATATGCAGTGAGATAAGAGCAAAGCTTTTTGAGATACGGGATGAGGAATATAAGGCGTTTCACGCCAAACTGATCCCTACGGTGCCGGAAGAGGCCATCATCGGGGTGCGCACGCCCGTGCTGCGCAAATATGCCAGGGAAATGGCAAAGGATCCCCGGATCGGGGAATTCCTTGGGGCGGTTCCCCACCAATATTATGATGAAAATAACCTGCACGGCTTTCTCATCGAGCAGGATAAGGATTATGAAAAGTGCCTGGCGGCGGTGGAAAGCTTCCTGCCCTACATAGACAACTGGGCTACCTGCGATATGCTGGCGCCCAAGGTGTTTGGCAGGCATACGGGTGAACTGCTGGAGCCGGTCCGCAGATGGATCGCTTCGGAGGAGACCTACACCGTTCGCTTTGCCATGAACATGCTGATGCGCTTTTACCTGGACGAGAAGTTCAGGCAGGAGTATCTGGAAATGGTATCCGCCGTGAAAAGCGAAGAGTACTATGTGAACATGATGATCGCGTGGTATTTCGCCACGGCTCTGGCAAAACAGTATGACGCGGCGCTGCCTTATCTGGAGCAGAGGAAACTGTCGCCCTGGACCCACAATAAGACGATCCAGAAAGCCTGTGAGAGTTACCGCATCACGGCGGAGCAGAAAGCATATCTGCGCGGCCTGAAAGAAAAAGTACGTTGAAAGGTTTATAGGGAAAGATACGGATGAACTATCATTTTTATGAGATCACCATGCTGTTTTTCGCCTACTCGTTTCTGGCATGGATGGCGGAAACCACGGTGGCGGCAATAAAGAACAGGGATTTCCGCAACAGGGGTTTTGCATCGGGTCCTTTCTGTTTTATCTACGGTTTTACGGCGGTACTGTTGACGGTTTTCTTACAGGAACTGCGAAATGACACTTTTTTCCTGTTCCTGGGAAGCGCGGCGGTGGCCACCGCAGTGGAATGGTTTACCGGAAAAGCGCTGGAGGGCATGGATCGGAAGCGGTGGTGGGACTACTCCGGTAAAAGGTGGAACTTTGACGGATATATCTGCCTGCAGTATTCCGTCCTGTGGGGACTGGCGGGAATGCTGGCGGTCAAATATGGGAACGGTCTGCTCTTGAGCCTGTACCATATTTTTCCCGTGATGCTCGGGAAAGCGCTGATCTGGGGACTTGTGGCGGTGGGACTTCTGGATCTGGCGGGAACCCTGCTGTCGGTTTATCATCTGGAGGAGAAGCTTCCCCGGGTGCTTGGCTGGAACCGCAGGCTGCAGGAGTGGACGGTGGGGCTTGCCTCCAGGATCTCAGGCAGTGTGGAGAAGCGTATCAGGAAAGCCTATCCCTCCACTGTCCGGGAGGTGACGGCTGCGGAAAAGGCGGCGGACAGGTGCAGCCTGGCGCAGTTGTTCTGGCTGTTTGTCATAGGAGCTTTTCTGGGAGATGTGGTGGAAACCCTGTTCTGCAGGGTCACAACGGGTGTCTGGATGAGCAGGAGCAGCCTGGTATGGGGGGATTTCAGCGTGGTATGGGGGCTGGCAATAGCCCTTGTGACGGCGCTTCTCTACAGGAGCCGGGATAAGCAGGAGTATCACATTTTCTGGATCGGGACGTTTCTGGGCGGCGCGTATGAATATATCTGCAGCGTTTTTACAGAGATTGTGTTTGGCAAAGTGTTCTGGGATTACAGCGGCATGCCCTTTAACCTGGGAGGCAGGATCAACCTGCTGTACTGCTTCTTCTGGGGGATCGCCGCCGTGGTCTGGATGAAAGCGCTCTACCCAAAAGCGGCAAAGCTGATCCGTTTTATATTGAGGAAGACAGGACGCATCCTGACCATATTCCTGGCAGTCTTTATGGCGGCGGATATCTGCGTGTCCATACTGGCGCTGATCCGGTATGACACCCGGGGTCATGGGCAGGAAGCGGCATACGGCTGGGAACAGGCAATGGACCGGTATTTTGACGACGGGAAGATGCAGCAGATCTACCCTAACGCGGTGGGGCAGTGAAGTGTGCAAAGATTTTCTAAGTCAGTAAAGTACACTGACTAAGAAAATCTACGGTTTCGCTTTGCGGAACCTATGCACAAACTGCTAAAGCAGTTAGAAGAATGCCCAAAGTGCGGGCATTCTTCCAGACTTGCACCAATTGTTTGTGCCGCCGGAGGCGGCATGACGGGGAGCGTGGAGGTTTGCTGGGCATATTGAAGTATTTATAATATCAGAAAAAGGAGGAGAAACTGCCATGAACCACAATTTCCCCAGGCAGATCGGTAGAAAAACGATCTATGAAAGCGACTGGATCTGCCTGTATGCAGATCAGGTGGAGATGCCGGATGGGCGCATCATCAATACATATCATAAACTCCATTATCCCCACGAATCATCCTGTGCAGTCATTTTCAACAGGAAAGACGAGATACTGCTGATCCAGTCCAAACGATATACGACATCCAGGCTGGAATGGGAGATCCCGGCGGGACGGATCGAGGACGGCGAGACGCCGGAAGAAGCGGCAAGGCGGGAGTGCCTGGAAGAAACGGGATGCACCCTGAAAGACCTGACGTATTTATGCTGCCAGAATCCGGCAAACGGAATGTCTGACCTGAAGATGCATGTGTTTGGCGCCAGGGTGGAAAATGAGATATCCCTGTTTGATGAAAACGAAGTCCGGATGAAAAAGTGGGTTCCAAGGAGTGAAGTCATGGAGATGCTGCGGACCAATGAAATCCAATGCGGGGTTTCCATGCTGGCGTTATTGTATGCCGTGAATTTTTATATGAAATAGAACCGAAGATTCCGGTTTTGAAAAATACGGGAGGTAAACAATGTCAATAGAAAGGGTAAAAGCATATTTCAAACAATTTGATATGGAGGAGAGGATCCGGGAGTTTGACGTGTCCAGCGCAACAGTGGAACTGGCGGCGGCAGCGCTGCACTGCGAGCCTCAGCGGATCGCAAAGACACTTTCCTTTCTGGCGGATGGTCATGCGGTTCTGGTGGTGGCGGCCGGGGACGCGAAGATCGATAACCACAAGTACAAGGGGCGGTTTAATACCAAGGCGAAGATGCTTGCGCCGGATGAAGTGGAAGCCCTTGTGGGTCATGCTGTGGGCGGCGTGTGTCCCTTTGCGGTAAATGAGGGCGTGACGGTCTTCCTGGATGAATCGCTGAAGCGGTTCGAGACCGTGTTCCCTGCCTGTGGCAGCGCCAACAGCGCCATTGAACTGACCATCCCGGAACTGGAACGGTATTCGGGATATCGGGAGTGGGTGGATGTGTGCAAGCTTCCTGAGCAAAACGCGGATGCGTAAACAGACGCAGGAGTGCGTAAGCGTAGGTCAAAGTCAGCAAGCTGGCTTGGTGAATGGGAAGTCAGATTGTATGCTTGTTGGAGCGTCCAATCGCACAGGTGGAATTGCAACAGTTCAGACAGCCCCTCCCGCGAAGTCAAAATGGCGTCCCAGGGCGATTGTAATTGCCCGGCAATTTTGCGAGACTTGCAAGCACCAAAATGTGTCTCCTGTCTTGACATAGCGGTTATACAGGGGTATAATAATCTATACTGGCGTGTAATGGCAAGACAGAAATGCACACTGTCGATCCTGCCAGGGAGTCATGAAAACAGATGCAGAATGGGGGCACAATTATGTTAAACAGTCAGAAAAAACTGGGCGAGGCGGAACTGGAGATCATGCAGGCAATCTGGAACAGCGAAAAGCCGGTGACATCGAATTATATTTTGAAGGAACTGCAGGGGCGGAGAAAGTGGCAGCTTTCCACCCTGATGACATCCCTTGCCAGGCTGGCGGACAAAGGATTTGTTTCCTGTGACCGTTCCACGGGAAGTAATCTTTATACGTCCATTGTGACCGAGAATGATTACAAGGCGAAGGAGGGCAAGAATTTCCTGGAACGGCTGTACAATAACTCCGTGCAGAACCTGGTGGCCACTCTGTATGGCAACCAGGTGATCAAAGACGCGGATATTGCGGAACTGCGCAGTTTTCTCGATCGGATAGAGGAAGAACAGTCCGGGCGGTGAAAGGGGAATGTAATTTTACCGCTATGCCGGACGGCGGTTGGAAATCTGGAGTGGGTTGTATCGTGGCTGGATCTGGTATATAATGGTTTGGCAGGGAGTGAAATATTCCTGACGTATTTACAAAAGAGGCGATTATGAGGAGAGAAACGGAACTTGGCATAGCGGCTGCGGGAGTGGTCGGAAGTAAATATGATGAAGCATGCAAGGCATTGTTCCAAAATAAGGAAATCATTGCTCCGGTGCTAAAAGAAGTAGTGCCGGAGTATAAGAATTTCACAGTGGAGGAGATCATCCGGTTCATAGATGGAGATAGTATTAAAGATATTCCGGTGGATGATATTTCTGCGAGAGTGGATCAGCTTCCCACAGAGATGGAATCTGTCAGCGATAAGCTGATCCGGTATGATACCCACTTTAAGGCGGTCAATCCGCTGCTCAGCGATGAAAATCTTTGTATCCATCTGCATATCGATCTGGAAGTTCAGAACAATTACGAGCCTGCAAATCCGTCCTATCCTATAATCAAGAGGGGGATTTACTATGTGGCCAGAGAGATCAGTTATCAGCTTGGGGTATTGACGGAACTGACGGATTATGATGCAATTGAGAAGGCGTACAGTATCTGGATCTGTAATGACAGGATACCGAAAAGACTGCGGAATACAGTGACGATGTATTCCATCATGAAGTCGGATATCATAGGGGAGACGGACGAACCGGAGGAAGATTATGACCTGATGAATGTGATCATTATCCGCAGGGGAGAAAAAACGGATGAGCCGATATTTGACTATCTATCAGGAGTATTCCGGTGCGATAAGAAAAAAATTTCAGAATACGTGAATATAGAGTATAATGAAACCGTATCGAAAGGAGTAGATCATATGAGCGGATTGGGACAGGCAATCATGACAGAGGCGATGCAGCAGGGAATGCAGCAGGGAATGCAGCAGGGAATGCAGCAGGGAATGCAGCAGGGAATACGACAGGGAATACGACAGGGAGAAAGTCTGCTTGCGTCCCTGATTGACTGCCTGAAACGGGACGGACGTTTAAATGAGTTGGACCGCATTTCTGACGAGGATGCCAGACGGCAGTTATACAGGGAGTATCATCTGATCGATTAAGCTAAGTGTTATGACCAGAATGTATGTGCACAAACAGGAAAGGATGGAATGATGTACAAACTGTTGATCTGTTTTATCGCGGGGATCGGGGCCGGGCTTGGCACGGGGTTTGCGGGCATGAGCGCGGCGGCGGTGATCAGTCCCATGCTGATCACGTTTCTGGGGCTTCCGGCCTATGAAGCCGTGGGGATCGCCCTGGCAAGCGATGTGCTGGCCAGCGCCGTAAGCGCCTATACCTATGGGAAAAATAAGAATCTGGATATCAGAAACGGGTTGGTGATGATGGTCACGGTGCTGCTGTTCACCCTGGTGGGAAGCTGGACGGCCAGCATGGTGCCCAATACCACAATGGGCAGCTTTTCCGTGTTCATGACGCTGCTTCTGGGGATCAAATTCATTGTAAAGCCCGTCATGACAACGAAAGAGGCAATGAATCAGGTGGACGGAAAGAAGCGTGTCATCCAGTCCGTGGTCAGCGGCATGGTGGTGGGCTTCATCTGCGGCTTTGTGGGAGCGGGCGGCGGAATGATGATGCTTCTGATCCTCACCAGCGTTCTGGGATACGAATTGAAGACGGCTGTGGGAACCAGCGTATTTATCATGTCGTTTACGGCATTCACGGGGGCGGCGGGTCATTTCGTCATCGGCGGGATGCCGGATCTGTGGTGCCTGCTTTTCTGCGTGGCCTCCACGCTGCTGTGGGCAAGGATTGCGGCCCGGTTTGCCAACAAGGCCAGCGCCATTACCCTGAACCGTGCCACGGGCGTGGTCCTGGCGGTTCTGGGAGCGGCGATCCTGATAGTAAATTATGTGAAATAAGGCGGTTGCAAAAGATAAAGTGGATAAGGTAAAACGATTCAGGGGCAGCCTGATGCTGTTGCTGGCGGCTTTCTTCTGGGGGACGACTTTTGCGGCGCAGTCGTCGGCGGCGGACAGCATTCCCACGTTTACGTTCAGCGCGGCCAGGTCGTTTGTGGGGGCGGCGTTTCTGGGACTTCTGATCCTGGTCCGTCAGGGAAGACGGGGAAAGGCAGACAGGAAACAGGGCAGCAGTGACCGCAGGCGGGATGGCTCCGGCGTTGCGGAAAGCAGATACGGAATCGGCTCGGGGAAATGGGAGCAAGGGGACAGTACGGTTTTCAAAGAACGGCAAAAAGGAGGCGCGGATGCTGTTGCAGGACGAAAAAAAGGTGTTGTGTTCGGCGGAACTGTCTGCGGTGTGATTCTGTTTGCCGCCATGAACTTCCAGCAGGGCGGTATCGCCGCATACCCGGAGGGAGCGGCGGCTTCCGGGCGTTCCGGATTCCTCACCGCGACCTATGTGGTGATGGTGGCGGTCTGCGCCCGTTTCCAGGGGAAAAAAATACATAAAAACGTTTACGCGGCGGCAGCGGTGTGCATTGTGGGCATGTATCTGCTGTGCATGGCGGGCGGAGTGGGCGAGGTTTATTTCGGGGATGTGCTGGGGCTTGCCTGCGCCGTGTTTTTTACCGCCCATATCATGGCGGTGGATCATTTTTCCTACTGCGAGAGCATCCGGCTGTGCTGCATGCAGTTCCTGGTCGGCGGTCTTCTTTCCATGGTGACAGCGATTCTGTTGGAACAGCCGGACATCCATATGCTGGCGGCGGCAGCGGGTCCCATCCTTTACGCAGGCATTTTGTCCAGCGGGATCGCCTATACGCTGCAGATGGAGGGGCAGAAATATGCGGAGCCCTCCGTGGCGGCCGTGATCATGAGTTTGGAGTCGGTCTTTGCCGTCCTGGGAGGCTGGATCGTGCTGGATGAAAGGCTGTCCGCCAGGGAACTGGCGGGGTGCGCGCTGGTGTTCGCCGCCGTGATCCTGGCGCAGCTGCCAGAGAAGGAGCGCAATAAATGACATAGCCTGGAAAACTGCTTCTGGAAGACGGTAGGAAACGGGTGCAGGATTTCCGAGAAAATGTTTACCAAAAAGAAACATTGACGGTATGACAATATGTAATAAGTAAATCCGATCACGAAAGGACAAGACACATGAACAAAGCAAAAGTAATTATTGACAAGGATTTTATCGTAAGCCCCATCGACCGCAGGGTATACGGGTCTTTTATCGAGCATCTGGGACGGGCCGTCTATGAGGGGATCTATCAGCCGGAAAGCCCTTTCGCGGATGAACAGGGTTTCAGGAAAGACACCCTGGAAATGGTGAAAGAACTGCAGGTGCCCATTGTGCGCTACCCCGGCGGCAATTTCGTCTCCGGCTTCTGCTGGGAGGACAGCGTGGGGCCTAAGGAGAAGCGTCCCGCCAGAGTGGATCTGGCATGGCAGGTGGTGGAGAGCAATCAGTTCGGGCTCAACGAGTTCTGCGAATGGTCAAAGAAAGCGGGAAGCCGGGTGATGATGGCGGTGAACCTGGGAACGAGAGGGGTAGCGGAAGCGCTGAACCTGCTGGAATACTGCAATTTCAAGGGAGGCACGAAATTTAGCGACCTGAGGAAAGCGCACGGTTACGATGAGCCCCACAATATCCGTACCTGGTGCCTGGGGAATGAGATGGATGGTCCCTGGCAGACGGGGCATAAGTCGGCGGCGGAGTATGCCCGCATCGCCACGGAGACAGCCCGGGCCATGAGATGCATGGATCCTGACCTGGAGCTGGTGGCCTGCGGAAGCTCCAATTCCCATATGCCCACTTTCGGCACATGGGAGACCACGGTTTTGGAAGAAGGCTATGACGCCATCGACTATATTTCCATGCATCAGTATTATGGCAATCAGGAGGATGATTCCGCCAGCTTCCTTGCCAACAGCGTGGATCTGGACGAATTCATCACCAATGTGGTTGCACAGTGCGACTATGTGAAGGGCAAGCTGCACAGTAAGAAAAATATCAATATTTCCCTGGACGAGTGGAACGTATGGTATCATTCCGGCGAGCAGGACAAGAAGCTGGAGAAGTGGGTGCAGAAGCCTCATCAGCTGGAGGATGTCTACAACTTTGAGGACGCGCTGCTGGTGGGCAGCATGCTGATCACCATCCTGCGCCACGCGGACAGGGTAAAGATGGCATGCCTGGCCCAGCTGGTCAATGTGATCGCACCCATCATGACCTCGGATACGGGTGCATGGCGGCAAACCATTTTTTATCCGTACCTGCACGCTTCCACGCTGGGGAAAGGCACGGCGCTGAACACGCTGGTGCAGTCCCCCCTGTATGAGACGAAGAAGTATGGCGCGGTTCCCAGTCTGGACTGTGTGGCAGTGGACAATGCGGAGGATGAGGAGCTTGTGATCTTTGCGGTGAACAAGGATCTGCAGGAGGACACGGAGATCTCCATGGATTTAAGACAGTATGCGGGATATGGCGTCAAGGAGCATATCACCCTGCACCACGAGAATCTGAAAGCAGTGAACACGGAGGAAAATCCCGGGGAAGTGACGCCTAAGGTGGACGGCGTGTCCAAAGTGGAGGATGGCCGCCTGACGGCAGTGCTTCGGAGCAAAAGCTGGAATGTGATCCGGCTGGGGAAAAGGTAAGGGGCGGAGCAGGAAATCGGAACCGGGGAGGAAGCACATGCAGGGATATAACGTGATCGTGGTGTATAGCCAGGAAGAGGACAGGCTGTTGCTCTGCAGAAGACGGCATGACCCCTATCAGGGGCTGTCCAATTTCGTGGGCGGCAAGATTGAGGCCGGGGAGGACGGGATGACGGCGGCCTACAGGGAACTGGAGGAGGAGACCAGCATTACCCCGGAGGACATCCGCCTGACACATTTTATGGATTTTACCTATTATGTGGAGGGCTGTTATGTGGAGATGTATGTGGGGAAGCTGAATAAGCCCGTGGAAGTGTCGGGTGAGGAAAACGAGTTGTATTGGTCGGGTACTGACTGCGATTTCTTTGATATGAAAAAATATGCCGGAGAGGGAAATATGGGGCATATGATCGAGTTGGTGCGCCAGTACAGGGATCAGGTTCTGGTGTGATCTGTGCTGGCGGAGACGGAGCGCTGTAACACATTGAGAAGGTATTTTCGTGAACGGTATTTCAAATCTGATCCAATGTGGAGCAGCATCTGTCGGAGGACACGGAGTATCTGCTGATCGAACTTAAATTCATGAAATTGGTATAGGAGAGTCACGATGGATTTACCTGACAGGATAAAAGATCTGGTGACAGATGAAGCATATCAAACGGATGATATGGGCATGTCCGGCTCGTCCATTCAGATTTATGCGGACAAGATTCTGAAAATCCAGGAACATAATGAGGAATCCGAGAACGAATATCGTATGATGCAGTATCTGCGCGGAAAGCTTCCGGTCCCGGAAGTGTACGCCTATGAGACAGCAGATGGACTCTCTTACCTGCTGATGAGCAAATGTCCGGGACAGATGGCCTGCGCCCGGGAATATATGACTGACCCGCCGATGCAGTGCAGGATGCTTGCGGACGGGCTGAAAAGGCTGTGGGGCGTGGACATTTCAAGCTGTCCCTCCGATCAGAGGCTGGCCCATAAGCTGGAACATGCCAGATACAATGTGGAAAACAATCTGGTGGATCTGGACAATGTGGAGCCGGATACATTCGGGGAAAAAGGCTTTCGGGATTCGGCTGCCCTGCTGCAATGGCTTTATGATAACCGGCCTGACGAGGAGCCTGTGCTGTCCCATGGGGATTACTGCCTGCCAAATATCTTCGGCATGGGGGAGAGGGTGAGCGGCTATATCGACCTGGGCAAAACGGGTATTGCCGATAAGTGGTGCGATATCGCCATCTGTTACCGGAGCCTGTCCCATAATCACAGCGGAAAATATCATGTGGAAACAGTTCCCAATGTGGATATGGTTCCACATGGGGATATGGTTCCCCATTGGGAAGCCTGCGCCCACTATGACGAAATGCTTTTGTTCCGTGAACTTGGGATTGAGCCGGACTGGGAGAAGATACGTTATTATCTTTTACTGGACGAACTGTTCTGAACCGAAATTCCAGAAAACGTTCGGGTTAATATGCAACATGTCCTTTGTGGTATTGGATGAAGTCATCCTTTGTAAAATCCGGCAAAACTCCATATTCCTCCAAAACCAGCCTGATCATGGCAGCAGTCCTTGCCTGGGTGTTGACGCTTTTGTCCGGATTGAATTCGATGTCCGTAAAATGGTCATATTTTAGGATCTCGTTGATCTCCTCCGCCGCAAGCGATTCTTTCACGGCGGTATAATAAATGTAGTCGTAAAACGCCGTCAGGGGAAACAAAGGAAAAGTCTCTCCCTGAAAACAGAACGATTTTAGCTGTCCGGAGTTTTTTAACCGCTCGTCACGTTTTGCTTCCCTGGGCGGCGCCTCAAGCAGATCAAGGTAGGGACCGCCCTTTTCAAACACTTTGGAACTCTGGAAAATGTTTTCAAGGGTGTGCTGGCTCAGCGTCAGATGGAACGCGCTCAGTTTCTGCCCCAGGGGCTCCCTGCCCTTGGTGCTGATCTCCAGCGGCATAGCCTCCGCATCCGCTTTCCTGATGGCGTCATGCAGGCTCTCTATGGATCTTTGTTTCTGGGATACTGCAAAGCCGGGAAACCATTCGAACGTGTATAATTTGCCGGTTACTTTTCCCTGATGGATATAAAATGCAGGTCGTCTGGCCATGATATTCCTCCTGGTTGTGTCTCTTGAATTGTGGATTCATTATACACTATTGTCTGTTCCGTTAGCAATATTTTTCCCCTGTACGGCGCAGCCGGATACCTGTGCGGTTGGATGCTCCAAGGAGCCCCCAACCTGACTTCCACATTCACAAAACTTGCGCCTGCTTACGCATCCGCGTTTTGCTCATTTGGAAGTGAGTTGCGAATCCAATGGTCCGCCTGCATTGCAATAAATTGCATGCAGGCAAACCATCGGATTGCAACCGCACAGGTGGAAAAATTTGCGATTCTGTGCTATGGTTAAGAAGCGGATTCTAAGGAGGGCATGCATAAATGGAAAAATGGTACGTGGCGGCTAAGAAAGCCGATTTTGATAAATGGGCGGCGGAGTTTGGGATCAGCCCGGTGGTGGCGCGGATCCTGCGCAACCGCGACCTGACGGAGAGCGGCGATATCAGGAAATTTCTGTATGGCACGCTGGAGGACTGCTATTCCCCCTGGCTGTTGAAAGATATGGACAGGGCGGTGGAACTGCTGATCAAGGCGGTGTCGGAGCAGACCCCCATCCGCGTCATCGGGGATTATGACGTGGACGGCATCTGTTCTTCTTACATATTGACAAAGGGACTGCAGATCCTGGGGGCAAAGGTGGATACTGCCATTCCCCACCGCATTCACGATGGTTATGGCCTGAACGATCATCTGATCGAGGAGGCCAGGGAGGATGCCATCGGCATGATCCTGACCTGTGACAACGGCATTGCGGCGGCGCCCCAGATCGAACTGGCCAATTCCTACGGCATACAGGTCATTGTCACCGATCATCATGAAGTTCCTTTTACCAAAAGCGCGGACGGGGAGGGCAGGGAGAGCCGCAGGGAACTGCTGCCCCCGGCGCTGGCGGTCATCGATCCCAAGCGGGAGGACTGTACCTATCCCTTTCCCAATATCTGCGGCGGCGTGGTGGCATATAAACTGATGCAGGCCATGGCGGAGAAGATAGGGGAACTGAGCAGGCAGCAGGCAGCGGGAGAGAAAGCGCCGGAACAGGGCGGGAAAATGTTGGTGCAAGGCGGGAACAGGGCCATGCCGGGAGGAAGAGAGGCCCGGAACTTGCGGGAAGCCCTGGAGGAACTGCTGGAGTTCGCGGCCTTTGCCACGGTGTGCGACGTGATGGAATTAAGGGACGAGAACCGGATCCTTGTAAAGGAGGGGCTGAAACGCCTGAAAAACACCCGGAACCAGGGAATCAGGGCACTGATGGAGGTAAACGGCATCGAGCCGGAAAAGCTGTCCGCCTATCATCTGGGCTTTGTGCTGGGTCCCTGCCTCAATGCCACGGGACGACTGGACACCGCGAAGCGCGCCCTGGAACTGCTGCAGAGCAGGACGAAAGTGGAAGCCATGAGCGCGGCACGGGAATTAAAGGAACTGAACGACAGCCGGAAGAACCTGACCCTGCAGGGAGTGGAGCAGGCGGAAGACTATATCCGGGAACATCATCTGGAGCGGGATAAGGTCATGGTGGTCTTCCTGCCGGACGTCCACGAGAGCCTTGCGGGCATCATCGCCGGGCGCGTCAGGGAAAAATATAACCACCCGGTCTTTATCCTGACCAGGGGGGAGGACGGGGTAAAGGGATCCGGGCGTTCCATCGAAGGCTACCATATGTATGAGGCCATGACGGCGGTAAAACAGTATTTTACCAAATATGGGGGACATAAGCTGGCGGCGGGGCTTTCCATGAGGGAGGAGGACATAGAGCCTCTCAGGAAAGACTTAAACGAACAGGCGGCGCTTGTGGAGGAGGATTTTATCCCTAGGGTACACATCGATGTGCCCATGCCCCTGGTCTACGCCAATGAGAGGCTGGCGGGGGAACTGGAACTTCTGGAACCCTTCGGGGTGGGGAATCCCAGGCCCCTTTTTGCCCAGAAAGAACTGACATTCCAGTCGGGTTATAAGATGGGTGTAAATAAGACCTGCGCCCGGTTCCGGGTCAGCACGCCGGAGGGGGAGGGCAGGCAGCTGGTGTTTTTCGGGGATCTGAAGAGATTCGGAGCGTTCCTGGATGAGAAATTCGGGGCAGGCAGCGAGGAAGCGCTTTACGCGGGCAGGGGCAGTTTTCCGGTTTCCGTGGTCTACCAGCTGGGGCTGAACACCTATAAGGGGAAGACGGAGTTGCAGTACAATATGCAGTATTATTGTTGAAAGAAATACGATATGTTTTTATTTCCCTTTCAGATTTATTTTATTTTTTTCTTAGAAATTGAACACACTTTGGACACATTTAACGGTTATTATGTATTTTAGATAGTTGATGAACTCACTATCTCCCCCCTCATAAGAAAATAGCGAAAGGCCTCGGCGCAAGCCGGGGTCTTTTCGCATGGGAAAGAAGCAGTTCAGCGCTGATGGTATCCGGCGGCTGGGTGATTTGTGGCTGATGGGATGGCGGCGTCATGCAGTCCCGTCCGCACAGAACAGGGCAGCATGCCTCCGCCGTCCCTTGATCTGCAAATCCCTAAGTTACCGGATACCATCAGGGCTGAACTGTTACATGGGGAAAGGCGCACCCAAACTATAAATTGCATGATTCGATCAACAATGTTACAATGGATAATGGATTTACAGTAACATGCAAACCAATGAACAACCGTTACAGGAGAACTGCCTTGAACAGGGAAACATATTGTCTGCTTGAAAATTACATGATCAGCTGCATGGAAGATACGGCTCATGATAAAGAGCACGTGTATCGCGTGCTGTACAATGCACTGGTTATCGCGAAAACAGAAAACAATGTAAATTATGATGTCCTGACCGCCGCATGCCTGCTGCATGACATCGGGAGAAAAGAGCAGTTTGAGAACCCTGCCCTGTGTCATGCCGTTGTAGGGAGCGAAAAAGCGTATCAGTTTCTGCTGGCGCATGGCTTTGAAGTTTCCTGTGCGGAACAGGTAAGGCAGTGTATCAGGACACACAGATACAGGAAAGATGCTCCGCCCCGGAGTTTGGAGGCAAAAATCTTATTTGACGCGGATAAATTAGATGCAGCGGGGGCAATGGGAATCGCAAGGACATTACTTTATAAGGGCATTGTGGCGGAGCCGTTGTATTCCCTGCAGTCGGACGGTTCTGTTTCCACCGGGGAAAAGGATGCCACGCCATCCTTTTTTCAGGAATATAAGTTTAAATTGGAAAAGTTGTATTCCCATTTTTATACGGAAAGAGCAGCAGCGATCGCCAGGGAGAGGCAGCACATTGCGGTTGCATTCTATAACAGCCTGTATCAGGAGGTAAATTCAGCGTACCGGAATGGAACGAGTGAGTTAAATGCTTTGTTAGAGGAAAAAAGGGTGGTAGAAATCCGCAAATTAGAGTAAAATAGATTAGGTATGTTTTAAAGGCGGCGGATACACGCTGTGGAAGGGCATGGTGATCGGGATGGTTTTATCGGAATTGCTGGAAAGTCTGGAGTATGAATGCGTACAGGGGAGCGTGGACAGGGAGATCGCGGAAGTGGTGAACGATTCCCGCAGGGCATGTCCGGGCTGCCTGTTTTTGTGTATAGAGGGGGCGAAGTCGGACGGCCACAGCAGGGCGGCGGAGGCGGTCAGGCAGGGAGCCGTGGCGCTGGTCACATCCAAGCCCGTGGAGGGTGTGGAAGACTGTGACGTGACGGTGATCCGGGTAAAGAACACCCGTTACGCAATGGCATTTATCGCCGCCGCATGGTACGGACATCCTGCGGAAAAGTTGAAAGTCATAGGCATTACTGGCACCAAGGGCAAGACCACCACCACCTATCTGGTGAAATCCATCCTGGAGCACGCGGGCTTCAAGGTGGGGCTGGTGGGAACCATTGAGGCGATCATCGGCGAGGAACATATCGCGGCGGCAAATACCACGCCGGAATCCCTCCTGCTGCAGCAGGATTTTGCAAGGATGGTGGAGGAGGGACTGGATACCGTCGTCATGGAGGTGTCCTCCCAGGCGCTGAAGCTGTACCGCACCCAGGGATTTGTTTTTGATTACGGCATTTTCACCAATCTGGAGCCGGATCATATCGGCCCCAACGAACACGCCAGCTTTGAGGAATATCTGGAATGTAAGGGATTATTGTTCCGGCAGTGCAAGGTGGGCATTGTGAACGGCGACGATCCCCATACGGAGCAGGTGGTCAGGGGACACACCTGTAAGCTGGAGACCTACGGCATGGGCGAAAAATGTATGCTCCGCGCACGGCAGCTGGAGTTGGTCCATGCGCCCGGAAAACTGGGAGTGGATTTCCATGTGGCGGGACTGATGGATTTCGACGCGGAAGTGCCCATGCCGGGGCAGTTCAGCGTCTATAACGCGCTGTGCGCCATTGCCATCTGTCGCCATTTCGGGGTGGAGATTCCCGCAATCCGCCAGGCTCTGCTGGAGGCCCATGTAAAAGGACGGATCGAAAAGGTCAGGGTCTCTGACAAGTTTACCCTGCTGATCGATTACGCCCACAACGCGATGGCTCTGGAGAGCCTTCTGACTACCCTCAGGGCATATCGTCCCAACCGGCTGGTATGCCTGTTCGGCTGCGGGGGAAACCGCTCGAAGATTCGACGCTATGAGATGGGGGAGGTCAGCGGCAGGCTGGCGGATTTCACCATTATTACCTCGGATAACCCCAGGGATGAGGAGCCCCGGGCCATCATAAATGATATCAGGGTGGGCATGGATAAGACGAAAGGGCGTTATGTGGAAATCTGCGACCGCAGGGAGGCCATTGCCTACGCCATTTCCCATGGGCAGGAGGGCGACATTATCGTCCTGGCGGGAAAGGGGCACGAGGATTATCAGGAGATCAAGGGGAAAAAATATCCCATGGATGAACGCGTGATCATAAAGGAACTTCTGGACGGGGGACTGGAGCATATCTGATCATAAAAGTTACGGAGGAAAAGGGTGGCGGAACTGTACGCGGATGTCATCGTGGACATCTCACATGAAAAACTGGATAAAAGCTTTCAGTACCGCGTGCCGGAGAAACTCCGGGTGGCTCTGGAGACGGGCATGTGCGTCACTGTTCCTTTCGGGAACGGCAACAGGCTGATCAGGGGGTATGTGGTGGGCTTGAGTGAATTCTGTAAATTTGACCCTGCCAGAACGAAAGCCATCCGCGACATTGCCCCGGACGGCGCGGAGGTGGAGGATAAGCTGATCGCCCTTGCGGCCTGGATCAGGCGCAATTACGGCTGCACCATGATACAGGCGCTGAAAACAGTGCTTCCGGCCAGGCAGTCGGTGAAAAAGCTGGAACATAAGACCATCCAGCGGCTCATGACCAGGGAGGAGATCATCTCCCTGCTGGGGGAGAGCGAGAGGAAGAAGCAGACCGCAAAGGCAAGGCTTTTGCGGGAACTGACGGAGCAGGCATCCATTCCTAGGGAATGGGTCACGGGCAAGCTGGGGGTTTCCGCCCAGACCATAAGCAGCCTGGAAAAAGCGGGCGCAATCCGGGTGGTTACCGCCCGGTCTTTCCGCAACCCGGTGAAGCTGGAGAAAGCGCAGGAGCACAGAAATACCCTGAGCAAGAGCCAGCTAAGGATCGTCCGGGAAATCATGGCGGACTTTGACGGCGGGAAGCCGGGCGTCTACCTGATCCATGGGATCACCGGCAGCGGCAAGACGGAAGTCTATATGCAGCTTATTGAAGAAACGCTGTCCCGGGGCAGGCAGGCGATCGTGCTGATTCCGGAGATCGCCCTGACCTACCAGACCCTGCTGCGCTTTTACCGGCGTTTCGGGGATCGGGTCAGCGTCATGAACTCCACCCTTTCGCCGGGGGAGAAATATGACCAGTGCGAGCGGGCGAAGCGGGGCGAGATCGATATCATCATCGGCCCCCGGTCGGCGCTTTTTACCCCCTTTCCCCATATCGGCATGATCGTCATGGACGAGGAGCATGAGGGCAGCTATAAGAGCGAATCCACGCCCAAATACCACACCAGGGAGACCGCCCTGGAGGTGGCGAGGATGCACGGCGCCAGCGTGGTGCTGGGGTCGGCCACGCCCTCCCTGGAGGCCTATTACCGGGCGGAGGCAGGGGAATATAAACTGTTCACGCTGCAGGAGCGGCTTACCGGGGGACAGCTTCCCAGGGTGCATACCGTGGACCTGCGGCAGGAGTTAAAAGCGGGAAACCGTTCCATTTTCAGTATAAAATTACAGGAGTTATTATATGACCGCCTGCAAAAAGGGGAACAGAGCATCCTGTTCCTGAACAGACGGGGGTATGCGGGATTTATTTCCTGCAGAGCCTGCGGCCATGTGATGAAATGTCCCCACTGCGACGTGTCGCTGTCGGAACATAAAAACGGTATGCTGATCTGCCATTACTGTGGTTACAGCGAACCGAAACCGGCGCGCTGCCCCAAGTGCGGTTCTAAATATATCAGCGGTTTCCGGGCGGGAACGCAGCAAATTGAAGAGAAGCTGCAGGAAATGTTTCCAAACGTCCGCACCCTGCGGATGGACGCCGACACCACGAAGACGAAAGACAGCTATGAGAAAATCCTGTCGGCCTTTTCCAACCAGGAGGCGGATGTGCTGATCGGCACCCAGATGATTGTGAAAGGCCATGATTTCCCCAAAGTGACGCTGGTGGGCGTGCTGGCGGCGGATCTTTCCTTAAGCGTGGGGGATTACCGGGCGGGGGAGAAAACGTTCCAGCTGCTGACCCAGGCAGTGGGCCGGGCAGGGCGGGGAACGCTGCCCGGTGAGGCGGTGATCCAGACCTATCAGCCGGATCATTACGCGGTCATTTACGCGGCAAAGCAGGATTACGAGGGCTTTTACAGCGAGGAGATCCTTTACCGGGAGATGCTGGGATATCCGCCCGCGTCCCATATGCTGGCGGTGCAGATATTCGCCAGGGAGGAGGAACGTGGCAGGTTTCTGGCCGGGCAGCTGGCCGGGTTTGTGCCCGGCGGGAACAAAAGCAGTCCGGAAAGTGCTGAATTTCCCGGGCAGAACGGCATGGGCCGGCCGGGAAGCGGGGAACGCGTGTCCCTGATCGGTCCCGCCCCTGCCTCCATTGGCAGAATTAATGATATTTTTAGATTTGTATTCTATGTGAAATGTGCAAAGTATGATACACTGATACACATAAAAGATAGATTGGAACAGAAAATACAGGTGATGCAGTTGGTAAACGAACTGGTACAGTTTGATTTTGACCCGGTGAATACCATGTGATGAGGGGGCTCGGCGACGGAATGTTTCTGCGGAAGATTGAGATATCATCAAGTAAATGACTGCACGGAAAGGACAGGTTGAAATGGCGATTCGTAATATTCGCGAGATGGGTGAGGAGGTACTTTACAAAAAGTGCAAAGAGGTGACGGAGATGACTCCCCGCATTAAGGAACTGATAGAGGATATGCTGGAAACCATGTATGAGTCCAACGGCGTGGGGCTTGCGGCTCCTCAGGTGGGGATCCTAAAACGTATTGTGGTGATCGACGTTACAGGCGACGACCCTCATATCCTGATCAATCCCAGGATCGTGGAAAGCAGCGGGGAGCAGACCGGAAACGAGGGATGCTTAAGCGTGCCGGGCAAATGCGGCGTGGTGAAGCGTCCCAATTACGTCAAGGCCGTGGCGCTGGATGTGAATATGAAAGCGTTTGAACTGGAGGCCACGGAACTTTTGGCCCGGGCCATCTGTCATGAAGTGGATCACCTGGAGGGGCATCTCTACGTGGAGAGAGTGATAGGCCCCCTGAAGGATGTGGAACCCGAGGACGAATAGGAGGCAGGCATATGAAGATCGTTTTTATGGGAACGCCGGACTTTGCGGTGGGCGCGCTGGTGGCGCTGATTGGCGCGGGGCATGAGATCCTGGCGGTGGTGACACAGCCGGATAAGCCCAAAGGGAGGAGCAAGGAACTGCTTCCCCCGCCGGTGAAGCAGTGCGCCCTGAAATATCAGATTCCCGTGATGCAGCCCCGGCGGATCAAGACGCCGGAGGCGGTGGCGGAATTGAAGCGGTACCCAGCGGATATTTATGTGGTGGTGGCATTTGGCCAGATCCTGTCCCAGGAGATCCTGGACATTCCTCCTTATGGCAGCCTGAACATCCATGCGTCCCTCCTGCCGGAATACAGGGGGGCTTCTCCCATCCAGCATGTGCTGATCGCGGGGGAAAAGAAAACGGGTGTTACCATTCAGCAGATGGATGCGGGGATAGATACGGGGGACATACTGTATCAAAGGGAGATTCCCATTGCGGATACGGATGACTACGAGACGCTGCATGACAGGCTGATGGCGCTGGGCGGGGAATCCATTGTGGAAACCCTGGCGCTTTTGGAGCAGGGAAAGCTGACCCCCGAAAAGCAGGATGATTCCCGCAGCAGTTACGCCCCCCTGATCGATAAAGGAATGGGGAAGCTGGATTTTCACAAAAGCGCAGCGGAACTTCACAGGCTGATCCGGGGACTGACGCCTTGGCCCGGCACATTTACCGTTTTCCGGGGGAAGCAGCTGAAGATCTGGAAAGCGGAGGTGGTGACGCCGGAGGATGCAGCTGCCGATGCCGGAAGCGGTACGATATCGGAAAGCGGTGCAGCGGCATCCGGAGAGGGGATTGTCCCTGGAGAGATCCTGAAAGTGGACAAGGACTCCATCACCGTGGCGGCGGGAGATGGAGCGTTGAGGATATATGAATTGCAGCTGGAAGGAAAGAAGCGCATGACAACCCGCGATTTCCTGCTGGGTGTGAAACTGCAGGCAGGCGGGAAACTGGGAGAGTGATTGAAACAGTTCTGGAAGAAATTTGCGGCTGCGGTTTATGCAGACGGAAATTCTTTCCCCGCCAAGGGTGTTGAAGTGAAGAGAGCGGAACAAGTTCCTGTAAACAGGAACTGGAATAGGAGGTTATGATATATGGGACATTACGGGTATTACGGATATTATTGGGATCCCACTTATATGCTGGTGATCATCGGCATGGTACTCTGCCTGGGGGCCAGCGCCCTGGTCAACAGCACCATGAATAAGTACAGCAGGGTCCGCAACATGAACGGAATGACGGGTGCGGAGGCGGCGAGACGCATTCTGAACAACGAAGGATTATATAATGTACAGATAGAGTGTTTAGCGTCCAGCCAGGGGGATCACTACGATCCCCGCACAAACACTGTGAGACTGTCGCAGCAGAATTTTAACGGAGCCTCCGTCACGGCGGTGGGCGTGGCGGCCCACGAGTGCGGGCACGCCATCCAGCACGCCAGGGGGTACGCGCCCCTGAACATCAGAAGCGCCATGGTTCCGGTGGTGAATATTGCGGGAAACCTGGGGATGCCCCTTATCCTGATCGGCGTATTTTTAAGCTGGAATCAGGTGCTGATCCAGATCGGTATCTGGGCGTTTGCGCTGGCAGTGCTGTTTCAGCTGGTGACGCTGCCGGTGGAATTCAACGCCTCCACCCGTGCGGTGGGCAAGATCGAGCAGTACGGGCTTCTGACCGCCCAGGAGAACACTGGCTGTAAGAAAGTCCTGACGGCTGCGGCGCTGACCTATGTGGCGTCTGCGGCATCCTCCATCCTGCAGCTGTTAAGGCTGGTCATGCTGTTTGGCGGCGGCCGCAGGAGAGACGATTAATGGCGGACAATATCAGGGAAATCGTTCTGGATACGCTGCTGGAACTGGAAAAAGGCGGGGAATTTTCCCACCGGCTGATCCGTGCGGTACTGGACAAATATGATTATCTTGACAGCAGGGATAAATCCTTTATCAAGCGGCTGGCGGAGGGAACTATTGAGAGGCAGATCGAACTGGACTATGACCTGGATCATATCTCCAGCCTGCCGGTCAGGAAGATGAAGCCCCTGATCCGCTGCCTCCTCCGCATGAGCGCCTATCAGATGCTGTATATGGACACAGTGCCGGACAGCGCGGTGTGCAACGAGGCGGTGAAGCTGGCAGGAAAAAGGGGATTTCGCAGCCTGCAGGGATTTGTCAACGGTGTGCTCAGGAATCTGTCCAGGCAAAAGGGATCGATTCCCCTGCCCGATGCGCGGAAAGAACCTGAGAAATATCTTTCCGTGAAATATTCCATGCCGGTCTGGCTGGTGGAACTCTGGCTTTCCGAATATGGGCGGGAAACGGTGGAAAAGATGCTGGCCGGGCTCCTGCGGGTTCATCCGGTGTCCATTCGTTTTTCCTCCAAATTGTCAGAACGGGAGCGGCAAGACCGGGTGGCACAGCTGACGCAGGCGGGAGTGAAAGTAACGCGGAGTCCTTACCTGCCCTGTGTTTATTCCATGGAGCACGGAGAGAATGTGGGTATGCTTCCCGGCTTCGCGGAGGGCGTTTTCACGGTTCAGGATGTCAGTTCCGCGCTGGCGGTGGAAGCGGCCCAGATTCAGGATACGGATTTTGTCATGGATCTCTGCGCGGCGCCGGGGGGAAAGAGCATCCTGGCTGCGGAAAAGGCAGACAAGGTGCTTGCCAGGGATGTGTCCATTGACAAAACAGATGTTATTGAAGAAAATATCCGGCGTATGGGCGTGAAAAACATAGAGGTACAGGTCTTTGACGCCACGGAGTTTGACGGCGGATACGAGGAGAAAGCGGATGTGGTGCTCATGGATGTGCCCTGTTCCGGCCTGGGCGTCATGGGCAGGAAGCGGGATATCAAGTACCGCGTGACACCGGAGGGACTGGAGAGCCTGGCCAAACTGCAGAGACATATCGTGGACAGCAGCTGGCGATACGTGAAGCCGGGCGGGACGCTGATTTACAGCACCTGCACCATTCATTCCGAAGAAAATGAGGCCATGGTACGATATATTTCCGAAAATCTTCCTTTTGAACCGGTTTCCCTGGAAAACGTGCTGCCTTCAGCGCTTTGGAAGCAGAAGACGGAACTGGAAGCCGGGATATGGCAGGAAGTACGGGAACAGCTGACAGAGCAGCAGCAGGCATCCTGCATCCAGCTTCTGCCGGGATACATGGAATGCGACGGCTTTTTCTTTGCCAGATTCCGCCGCAAAACGGAATGAAGATTTTCTAAGCCATTCCGGGAAGAATCCAAAGAGGGGGCGTAGCCCACCTTTTTGTGTGGGCATTCTTCCAGACTTGCACCAATTGTTTGTGCCGGGCGAATCGGCATCTCAGGAATCATGAAAGGAACGGATGAAGATACAGTGACAGCAAAAAAAGACATCAAATCGATGACCTTGGCGGAACTGCAGGAGGACCTGACAGCCAGGGGCGAGAAAGCGTTCCGGGCGAAACAGATGTATGAATGGATGCATGTGAAGCTGGCGGAAAGTTTTGACGGGATGACGAATCTCTCAAAGGTATTGCGGGAAAACTGTAAGTTGTGGTATACTTATACGTCGCTTGAGGTCGTGCAGGTCCAGGAATCCCGGATCGACGGTACGAAGAAATTCCTTTTCGGGCTCTCCGACGGGAATGTGGTGGAGAGCGTCTGGATGAAATATAAGCATGGGAACAGCGTGTGCATCTCCTCCCAGGTGGGGTGCCGCATGGGATGCCGGTTCTGCGCCTCCGCCCTGGACGGATGGGAGCGGAATCTTCTTCCCTCCGAGATGCTGGACCAGGTTTACGCCATCACAAGGCTGACAGGCGAGCGGGTGTCCAACGTGGTGGTCATGGGAACGGGGGAACCCCTGGACAATTACGATAACCTGCTGCGTTTTATCCGTCTGCTGACCGACGAAAACGGCCTGAACATCAGCCAGCGGAATGTGACGGTGTCCACCTGCGGCATGGTGCCGGAGATGAGGCGGCTGGCGGAGGAACATCTGCAGATCACCCTGGCGCTGTCGCTCCATGCAGTTACGGACGGGAAACGCAGGCAGCTGATGCCGATAGCGGAACGCTATTCCATAAAGGAATTGATGAAAGCATGCAGGTATTATTTTGAACAGACCGGCAGGCGCATTACTTTGGAATACAGCCTGGTGGGCGGCGTCAACGACACGGAAGAGGACGCGGAGCGGCTTGCGGCGCTGGCGAAACCGTTGAACTGCCATATCAACCTGATCCCGGTGAACCCCGTAAAGGAGCGGGATTATGTGCAGTCTGAGGCTGCCAGGGTGCGCGCTTTTCAAAATAAGCTTGAAAAAAACAGAATTAATGGTACTATTAGAAGGGAAATGGGCAGGGATATCGATGGCGCCTGCGGACAGCTGCGGCGCAGGCATATCGGGTCAATGACAGATTTGGAGGGAAAGGAACGTGCTTAAGACGTTTTCCATAACCAATATTGGTAAAAAGAGAAAATTGAACCAGGACTTTATTTATACTTCCGAACAGCCCGTGGGCAGGCTGCCCAATGTCTTCATTGTGGCTGACGGCATGGGAGGACATAAGGCAGGAGATTATGCCTCCAAGGTCACGGTGGAGACCATAGTGGCGGAGATCCTGAAGTCGGAGGAAACGGAGACCGTTTCTATCCTGGAACATGCCATCCGGGCCGCCAATACGCTGATACGCAGGCGCGCGGAGGAATCCCCCGATCTGGAGGGGATGGGTACCACCGTGGTGGCGGCGACCTGCGACGGCGATCTCCTGCAGGTGGCCAATGTGGGGGACAGCAGGCTTTATATTGTAAATCATAAAGAGATCCGGCAGATCACCAGGGATCATTCGCTGGTGGAAGAGATGGTGCGTATGGGCGGGATTGCCAGGGAGGAAGCCCGCAATCATCCCGATAAGAATATCATCACCCGGGCGGTGGGTGCGGATGATACCGTAAGGCCGGATTTTTTTGCGGTAAAACTTGACCACGGCGATATTGTTTTGATGTGCACGGACGGGCTGACCAATATGCTGGAGGACGAGGAGATCCGCATGATCCTGGAGGAGTCCAGGGATATGGTGGAGAAAGCGGAAGAACTGGTAAAGGCGGCCAATGAAAAAGGCGGCAGGGACAATATCAGCGTAATATTGATAGACCCGTTATCTGCATAATGGTAATTATGTCAGGATACGTTTTATATAGAATGGAGAACATGTATGATCAAAATTGGAATGATGATAGGCGATCGGTATGAGATACTGGAAAAGATCGGAACCGGCGGTATGTCAGACGTATATAAAGCAAAAGACCATAAGCTGAATCGTTTTGTGGCTGTTAAGGTTCTGAAACAGGAATTCAGCGAGAACGCCAACTTTGTGTCCAAATTCCGCATTGAGGCGCAGGCGGCTGCAGGGCTGATGCATCCTAATATCGTCAATGTCTATGATGTGGGCGAGGAAAATAATATTTATTACATTGTCATGGAACTGGTGGAAGGGATCACCCTGAAAAAATATATTGAAAAGAAGGCAAGGCTCTCCTATAAGGAAGCGGTGAGCATTGCCATTCAGGTGAGCATGGGCATAGAAGCCGCCCATAACAACCATATCATCCACAGGGATATCAAGCCCCAGAATATCATCATATCCAGGGACGGCAAGGTGAAGGTGACGGATTTCGGCATAGCCAAGGCGGCTACCAGCAATACCATCACTTCCAATGTCATGGGATCGGTACATTATACATCGCCGGAGCAGGCCAGGGGCGGCTACAGTGATGAGAAGAGCGATATTTACTCCCTGGGCATCACCATGTTCGAGATGCTTACCGGGCGGGTGCCCTTTAACGGGGAGACCACGGTGGCTATAGCCATCAAACATATCCAGGAGGAAATGCCCTCCCCGGCGGAATTTGTGCCGGAGATTCCCGGCAGCGTGGAGGGCATTGTCCTGAAATGCTGTCAGAAATCGCCGGATCGCCGTTATCAGAATGTACAGGAACTGCTTGCCGACCTGAAGCAGTCCCTGCTCAATCCGGATGAGGATTTTGTGACCCAGAACGATCCTGATATGGACGGAGGGACCCGTATGATCTCCGACAATGATATGGTACAGATTAAGCGGAGAACCATATATCAGGAGCCTTCGGAGGACAGTATGCGGCTTCTGTCGGATACGGAGGCAATGTATGAGGGGGATGAACTGGAGGAAGAGGATGAGGAAGAGTATGATTATAATCCCCGGGTGGAGAGGGTAACCACGGTGCTGGCTATCCTGGCGGGTATTGTGATCTGTATTATTATCATTGTCCTGGCGGTCAGGGTTTTTGGCGGCGAAGGTGACGATAAGGATCCCAGCAGCCCCATTATCACCGACGAGCCATCCTCGTCGGAAGATTCTTCCATAGAATATGTGCCCATGCCTGACGTTAAGGGCATGAATGTGGAGGATGCCAGGGATACCTTGGAAAATCTGGGGATCCAACTGGAAATAGGGTATGAGGAGTCAGATACCATTGACAAGGATGTGGTAATCAGCGCCAATGTGGAAGCCGGGGAGAGTGTGGTGCCGGGAAGCACGGTAAAACTGACCGTGAGCGCAGGAACTACCGGACTGGTGGAGGTGCCCGGAGTGGTGGACAGCACCTATGAGGAAGGCGAGAACGGTCTCACCGCGCTTGGGTTTGCGGTGACGAAGATGGAGGCGTATTCCGATACGGTGGAAAAGGGCATGATCGTGTCCCAGTCCCCGCTGGCGGGGACAAAAGCGCCCCAGGGCAGCAATATTACAGTAACTGTCAGTCTTGGCAAGGAGGAGGTTAAACTCAATGTGCCGAATCTGATCGGAAAGTCGGAGCAGGATGGGACGATCATGGCGATAGAGGCCGGGCTGGAGATCAGCGACGTCTCCTATGTATTCAGTTCGGAGTATCCGGAGGGGCAGATCTGTTATCAGAGTTATTCCCACGGTTCCTATGTGGATCCGGGAACCACTCTGGAAATCAGGGTAAGCAAGGGGCCGGAGCCCCATACCTATAAATATGAAACAAGCATTGCTGCGCCTACCAGGGAAGAAGCGCCTGATTATGATCCGGGAACCGCTGTGGTGGTGACGCTGATCGGGGATAATGAGCAGGTTCTGTTGGAGGAGACCACCAACAGTTTTCCCCTGGCGACCAGGATTTATGGTATCAAATGTTCAGGAGGAACGATAACGCTGGTCTATACCGTGAAAGGAGATCCTACCACCGATCCCGAAACAGGCACGACGATCCCCGGGGATGAGCAGGAGAAAGTAGTGCACAGGAGAGTGGAATTTACGGTGGAATAGCAGATGCGTGGGAAAATCATCCGTGGGATAGCAGGCTTTTACTATGTCCATGTTTTTGAAGAAAATGCCGGGGATGCGGGAGTCTACGAATGTAAGGCAAAGGGCGTCTTCCGCAAAGATAACCGGAAACCGCTGGTGGGCGATGATGTGGAAATGGATATACTGGACGGGGAGCAGTACCTTGGAAATATCAGGGAACTGCTCCCCAGACACAGCGAACTGATCCGTCCCGCGGTGGCAAACATCGATCAGGCGCTGGTGATCTTTGCCATTGTCAGCCCCAGACCCAATTTTAACCTGCTGGATCGTTTCCTGATCATGATGCAGCAGCAGGGGATTCCCTGTATCATCTGTTTTAACAAGCAGGATCTGGACAAGGAGGGGGACGGACGGCGGTATCAGGATATTTACGAATCCTGCGGCTTCAGGACCATTTCCGTCAGCGCCAGCGAGCAGAAAGGCATCGGTGAGTTAAAAGAACTGCTGCGGGGGAAGACCACCACCGTGGCGGGTCCCAGCGGCGTGGGGAAGTCCTCCATCGTCAACTGCCTGCAGTCGGGCGTTATTATGGAGACAGGGCAGATCAGCAGGAAGATCGAGAGGGGGAAACATACCACCAGGCATACCGAACTGATCGCCGCTGGTGCGGATACTTATATACTGGATACCCCCGGCTTCAGTGCCCTGGGGCTGTTTGACCTGGAGAAAGAGCAGCTGGGCGGTTTTTACCCTGAATTTGCGGAATATGGACAGTACTGTCGCTTCAGGGGATGCGCCCATATCAACGAACCGGAATGCGGCGTCAAGGACGCGGTGGCGGAGGGCAGGATCAGCAGGATGCGGTATGAAAATTACCGCCTGTTGTATGAGGAGTTAAAAAACAGGAAGAAATTTTAAACCGGAAACTAATGCGGGATAAAATATAAAATATAACGGGAAGAAGGAAAGAGGTATTATGAAAGCGTACAAGGATATGAGCAGGGAAGAACTGCTGGCACTGAAATCCAGTCTGGAGGAAGCGGTAAAAACAGAGGAGGCAAAAGGGCTTTCCCTTAACATGGCAAGGGGGAAGCCGGGGGCTTCCCAGCTGGAACTGGCCATGCCCATGCTGGATGTGATCAACAGTCGGTCGGATATGCATACCATGCTGGGCAACGATACCAGGACTTACGGCGACTGGGACGGGATCGGCGAATGCAGACGCCTGATGGCGGATATGATAGGGGTTCCCAAGGACAATGTGATCGTGTGCGGCAATTCCAGCCTGAACATCATGTACGACACGGTGGCGCGTTCCATGATCAAGGGAGTGAACGGCTCCACGCCCTGGTGCAAACTGGATAAAGTGAAGTTTTTATGCCCCGTTCCGGGATATGACAGGCATTTCAAGATCACGGAACTGTTCGGGATTGAGATGATCAACATCCCGCTGGGCGAAGACGGGCCGGATATGGACCTGGTGGAGGAGTATGTGAATACGGACGCGGCGGTAAAGGGAATCTGGTGCGTGCCCAAATATTCCAATCCCACGGGCATCTCCTATTCGGACGAAGTGGTGCGGCGGTTCGCGAACCTGAAGCCGAAGGCGGAGGACTTCCGGATCTATTGGGACAACGCGTACTGCATCCATCATATTTACGAGGATATCCAGGATGAGATCCTGAATATCCTGGAGGAGTGTGAAAAGGCGGGAAATCCCGATATGGTCTATATCTTCGCCTCTACCTCCAAGGTAAGCTTTCCCGGTTCCGGCGTGTCATGCATCGCCACCTCCAAGGCAAACATGGAGTATATCCATAAGTTCATGAACGTGCAGATCATCGGCCACGATAAGATCAACCAGCTGCGCCATGCCCGGTTTTTCAAGGATATAGACGGACTGAACGCCCATATGAAGAAGCATGCACAACTTCTGCGTCCCAAGTTCGAGGCGGTGCTTGACACCCTGGATGCGGAACTGACAGGCACGGGGATCGGAAGCTGGATCAAACCCAGGGGCGGATATTTCATATCCTTCAACTCCATGCCGGGCTGCGCCAAGGCCATTGTGGCAAAGTGCAAGTCCCTGGGCGTGGTGCTGACGGGCGCGGGCGCGACTTATCCATATGGGCTCGATCCTGAGGATTCCAATATCCGTATCGCGCCTACTTTCCCCACAACGGAGGAAATGGCGGACGCCACGAAGATATTCGTGCTCTGTGTGAAGCTTGTTTCCGTGGAAAAGCTGCTGGCGGAGTAATCCCCATGAAACGGAGAACGCCATGAATACATATGAGGAGTTGGACTTCCTGTTCGGGAAGAGTCAGCAGGCATATCTTATTATGAGCCTGCCTTTTTCTGAAGAAGCTGTTGTCCTGTATACAAACGATGCCGCGGCACGGCTGCTCGGCATGGAAAAAAGCGCGCTGCCCGGACGGACGGCAGGAGAACTGGCACTTGCGGGAGGTGCGGAAAGCATAAAATCGGCGGATGGCGCCGCAGAATGCGCCAGCAGCGGAAAATACCGGATATACCGCTCGGACTTTGGCGGCGATATGTGTCTCTGTATGCTTTTATGCTGCGGGGAAGAAGAGGAGCGCACGCAGGAGGAATATGAGGAATACCGCCATAAGATGGAGGACGCCCTGGAGGCGGCGAAGGAGGTCAGCACGGCGAAGACGAAATTCCTGTCGGAGATGTCCCATGATATCCGCACGCCCATGAACGCCATCGTGGGCATGACGGATATCGCCCTGAACCATGCGGATGACAGGGCCAGGGTGGAGGACTGCCTGAAAAAGATCCAGACAGCATCGGGGCATCTTCTCTCCCTGATCAACGAGGTGCTGGATATGTCCCGCATTGAGAGCGGTAAGGTGACCATCATGACGGAGGAACTGCAGCTGGCGGATCTGATCCACTCCATCCTGATCGTCATCAAGCCCCAGGCGGAGAAAAAGAGCCTGCATTTTCACCTGGAACTGGAAAACGTACAGTATGAGAACCTGGTGGGGGATACCCTGCATCTGCGGCAGGTGTATATTAACATCCTTTCCAACGCCGTGAAATTCACGCCGGAGGGCGGGGATGTGTGGATGTATGTGGCGCAGGAAGCGCAGGAGGACGGAAAGGTGCTGTTGTTCGTCCGGATACGGGACAACGGCATAGGCATGTCGCCGGAGTTTGTGGAGAAGATCTTTGAGCCATTTGAGCGGGAGCAGGACAGCACCACCAGCAAGATCGAGGGGACGGGGCTTGGAATGAGCATCGTAGGGAAGATCGTGGAGATGATGCAGGGTGAGATCCGGGTGGAAAGCGAGAAAGGCGTGGGCAGTACTTTCACGGTCAGGGTTCCACTGGAAATTTCCGGGAAAGAGGATAGTTTCCAGAGGGAGGTCTTCGAGGGAAAGCGGGCGCTGGTACTGCAGGGCGCGGAGGAGAAGCTGGAGCAGCTGCCCTCCATGCTGGAGCGGCTGGGCATTGCTGCAGACGTGGCGGCAAGCGGCATGGAGGCGATCGGACTGATCAACGAGGCTGGCATCGAGGGGACGGATTATTTTGCGCTGCTGACCGGCGATAAGCTGGAGGATGTGGAGATATCGCTCTTTCTTCCGGAAATCCGTGAAAGGATGGGCAGCGGATTCCCGATCCTGCTTATTTCGGAGAGCGACTGGTCGGCGGTGGAATATCTGCTGAAACAGGCGGGCGTCAATTCCTTTGTGCCCCTTCCGCTGTTTGAGAGCCGCCTGGCGCAGGCGCTTTTCCCCTATACGGAAGCAGGCAGGAAAACTGCGGACGAAAGCGAGAAAACGGCGGCAAATTATGAGAACTGCCATATCCTCCTGGCGGAGGACAATGAGTTGAACAGGGAGATTGCCACAGAGATCCTGCGCGACACGGGAGCCCTGATCGACACGGCTGAGAATGGGAAAGAGGCGGTGGATGCCTTTGCCGCCAGGCCGGAATTTTATTACGACCTGATACTGATGGATGTCCAGATGCCCCTGATGGACGGTCTGGAAGCCACCAGGCAGATCCGGAAGATGGAACGGCGGGACGCTTCGGAAATACACATTGTGGCGATGACGGCGAATGCATTTGTGGAGGACAGAAAGCGTTCCCTGGAGGCAGGCATGAACGAGCACATCACGAAGCCCCTGGACGTACATCAGGTGTTGGACTGCCTTGACAGGTGGGCGGGGAGGTAAGCTATGCGGCAGTATCAGGAGAACTATTGTGAGAACACGAGAAAAGTGGGCACGCTGCTGGGCAGTCGCGCGGCGATGGAGGATCGGCCTGGGGATATTTACTGGCAGAAGATGGCAGACCATGTGGAGATCGGACGGCTGCGGGAGGAGAACATGGGTATCCTCAGGGAGCGGCTGATACCGCTGATGGATAACATTTTGAACGCGTCGCCGGAGGACATAGAGGCGTTGGAGGAGTTTGCGGATACGCTGATGAAAGAACAGCTGGATACCGGACTGCAATATCAGGTGTGCAGCGCGCTGGCGGCATATGCCAGACGGAAGAAAGACAGGGAACTGCTGATCAAGGAACTGTATATGGCGGCAATGGCGGCGTATAGTTTTCAGAGGATGGAAGGAAGGGACATAGCCGATAAATTCCGGCGGAAGATGTCCCTGTTCTTTGGGGAGGCGGCGGGATATTTCAGATATTATGACGAGATAGGGAGTGCGGAAGTCAGGGGATACATTCACCGCGCCATGGGGAACCTAGCGCTTGGCTATACGGGGAATGAATCGGGAACTGTCAGGAAGAAGATGGATGTGCTCCGGCGTTCCCTGCAGGTGCTGAACGATCCCGTGTATCAGGAAAAGACGCCGGACCTGCCCTGGGATCTGTATATCTACAAGTCCCATCAGGAACGGACGACCCTGCTCAGTTTCCTGCGCAGCGGGGAGGCCACCATACAGGACGTCAGGGAGGTCATGGAGTCGGCACAGTTTGTCTACGACAGACAGGTCAGGAATGCCAGGGAAAAGGGGATTCCCCTGCAGCCGCAGTGGGAATATGCCTATTATGCCGCTTCTTACCACGGAGGCATACACACCTTGGAAGAATTCCTGCAGAATATGGAAAAGGTATATGCGGCCATCTCCGCCGCCGATTACAGCCAGCAGGGAATGTACGGCAATGTGTTCATCCCGGCGCTGTATTCGGTGTATGTGAAAAAGGATGAGGAGATGGTTGGGAAAAAAAAGCCCGTGGTTCTCATGATGTATCGGAGAATGGTGCAGTATGTGAAAAAGGTTCCCCACAGCATGTTCAACGATGCGCTTTTTTATTACATCCGGGGCAGCCTGGAGGCTTACATCGAGTATCCGGGAGAGTACAGTTTCCGGGATTTCATTGAAGAGATGGTGGCGTGCAGGCAGCCGGAGACCTATGTGCATTCCCGGATGGTGGCCAGGATTTCGCAGGCGATACTGTACAGGGTGCTGGAGCGGGAGCCCGGGCTGCTCCTTGGTGTGAGGGGATATGACTCCGTGGAGGCGCTCCTGGCGCACCGGGAGGAACTGGGCAGTTTTCTCCATGAGTGCGGGATGCTGCATGATATCGGGAAGATGAAGCTTCTGAACCTGTATGAGATCCAGAACCGCAGCTGGACGGAGGAAGAGGAGAAAATGCACCGCCTGCACACGGTGTTGGGATATGAGATTTTGCAGCGCTGGCCCTCCACCAGGGAGTATGCCATCGCGGCGCTGGGGCATCACGTCGGCTGCGGCGGACAGGGCGGCTACCCGGAGGAGTATCACAGGGAGGAGACGGCGGACGCGGCGCTGGTGGATATTCTGTGCGTTGCGAATTATATTGACAGGAACAGCGATATCATAGGAAATTACCAGGGGAAAGCGTGTTCCCCGGCGGAGGTTCTTGCAAACCTGAAAGGGGAGTGCGGCATCAGGCTGGAGCCCTGCTTTGTGGACGCGGCGCTGGATATAGGGCAGGAGATCTGCCACATCCTGGAGCAGGACAGGGAAGAAGCGTACAGGGAGGCGTATGGGGCGTCATAGGATAACGCTCCTGCAGTGGGACAAACGGCTTGAAAATGGCATGTAATCTGGTATAATAAAAGTATCTGGTAAATGGAGGTATGGCAGGATGACAGAAAAGGAAATGATGCAAAGAAATGTTGAAGAGTTTGCAAGACTTCAAAAGTATATGGTTTTGACAGCGGATAAGGAATCAGCAGTATATAAAGAAATGAAAGGGCGTTATATAGAATTAAAAGTAATACTTTCTGCGTCTGGCATTAATCTTACAGAATTAGATATTGTTAAGGAATAAGAACATGATCGGTTATCATCTCTGCTGCGTCGGTCATAACAGGTATTTGGCAAAGAAAGGCGGAACTCCTTTAAATATAAGGCTTTCCGGATAGGTATGATAAATTATGAAACTGGGCATCATCGGTCTGCCCAACGTGGGCAAGAGCACATTATTTAATTCCCTCACAAAGGCGGGGGCGGAATCGGCAAACTATCCGTTCTGCACCATTGACCCCAATATCGGCGTGGTGGCAGTGCCGGATATGAGGCTGAAGGCGCTGGGAGACATGTATCAGTCAAAAAAGGTCACCCCTGCGGTGATCGAATTTGTGGATATCGCTGGTCTGGTGAAAGGCGCTTCCAAGGGGGAGGGGCTGGGGAACCAGTTTTTGAGCAATATCAGGGAAGTGGATGCCATCGTCCATGTGGTGAGGTGTTTTGAGGACGCCAATGTGATCCATGTGGACGGCAGCGTGAATCCTCTGCGGGACATAGAGACCATCAATCTGGAACTGATCTTCGCCGATCTGGAGGTGCTGGAAAGACGTTATGCAAAAGTGTCAAAGGCTGCTCGGATGGACAAGGCTTACGCGAAGGAACTGGCGCTGCTGGAGCGCATCAAGGCTCACCTGGAAAGCGGAAAGCTGGCAAAAACGCTGGAAGCGGAGGACGAGGACGAACTGGCGCTGTTGAAGGAATATAACTTATTGACATATAAGCCTGTGATCTACGCGGCAAACGTTGCGGAGGACGATCTGGCTGACGATGGCGCGTCCAATGCCTTTGTCTCAGAGGTGAGGAAGTTTGCGGAGGGCGAGAAGAGCGAGGCATTTGTCATCTGCGCCCAGATCGAGCAGGAGATATCGGAACTGGACGAGGACGAGAAAGCCATGTTCCTGGAGGAACTGGGACTGGCGGAGTCCGGTCTGGAAAAGCTGATCCGGGCAAGCTATTCCCTGCTGGGGCTGATGAGTTTCCTGACGGCGGGAGAGGACGAGACCAGGGCATGGACCATCAAAATCGGAACCAAAGCGCCACAGGCCGCAGGCAAGATACACTCCGACTTTGAGAGAGGATTCATCAAGGCGGAAGTGGTCAACTACAAAGACCTGCTGGAGCAGGGCTCCCTGGCCGCCGCCCGTGAAAAAGGCCTGGTGGGCATGGAAGGCAAGGACTATGTGGTGCAGGACGGAGACGTCATATTGTTCAGATTCAATGTGTGAAAACAGTGAGGAAAGCTGACAGCCAAAACTTCCATGCTTGCATGAGAAGTTTTGACTGTCAGCTTGACGAACGTCCATCATGAGCGAAAGCGAAGCTGTAGCGAATGAGGGCCGCACGGAGTGCGGGTTTTCACATGTGCGGCGTCCATCATGAGCGAAAGAGAAGCTGTAGCGAATGAGGGTCGCACAGGGTGCGGGTTTTCACATGTGCGGGTTTTCACGCGGACGAACGTCCGGGCATTTGAAATAGAAAAGGAGCATACATGAACGCAGGAGACATTGCATTTCCGAATCTGGGAATCTATCTGGAGAATGTACCCAGGTACTTTACTGTTTTTGGTTTTGAGATAGCTTTTTACGGCCTGATCATAGGAATTGGCATGATTGCGGGGATCCTGGCGGCGACCCGTCTGGCGAAGCGGACGGGGCTGGATCCGGAGGTAATATGGGACTTTGTGGTCTATGCGATCATTTTCTCCATCATTGGCGCAAGGATCTATTATGTGATTTTCGCGTGGGATTTTTACAAAGACAATCTTCTGGGCATCTTCAATATCCGAAAAGGCGGACTGGCCATATACGGCGGCGTCATTGCGGCGTTCATCACACTTTTCGTGTATTCAAAGCTTAAGAAAAAGGATCCGTTTCGCATCGGGGATGTATGCGTGCCGGGGCTGATCCTGGGACAGGCCATCGGCCGCTGGGGCAATTTTATGAACCGGGAAGTATTCGGCGAATATTATGACGGCCTGTTTTCCATGCAGCTTCCCGTGGAAGCGGTGCGTGCAAGGGACATTTCCGAGAACATTGCCGCCCACATGCCGGAGGGCGCCAATTACATTCAGGTGCATCCCACGTTTCTCTACGAAAGCGCCTGGTGCCTCGCCATATTCGCGCTGATGCTGCTGTACACGAAACACAAAAAATTCAACGGCGAAATATGCCTCCTTTACTTTGCGGGTTATGGACTAGGCAGATTCATCATCGAGGGAATCCGCACCGACACCCTCTTCATCCCCGGAACCACCATCGCGGTATCACAGGTGTTATCCTTGTTGATGGTATTGTTTGCAGTGATAACAGATGTTATAGTCCGCATGCGGATGAAGCAAAAGGAAAGTGAAGCGAAAAAGCAATGAGAGGACAATCTGCAGAGGAAAACACCAACATGCAAACATCCGGAAAAGAACACAGCGGCGCATGGCTTGAACTCATGACTGTCTACCAGGAGTTCCGGGCTAAAATATTCAACTGGGCACACGAAAGCGACGCCATAAAATATAACGATCTTTCCATAGAACTGGGCGCTCCCGTCAACAGCAGGGAACGCGACCTGTACAGGCGTCTGCTGGTGACCAGCCTGCTGAAAAACACCGATATGTGGGACGAAAAAGCAATCCTGCTTGCCAGCCGTGAACTGACAGAGATCGCTCTATATGAGCAGCTGGAAGTCGCCGGCAACGCAAGGGTAACCCTGCAAAAAATCAAGTCCCAACCGGCGCGCCAGGCCATAGCAGACCACACCCTGACATTAATCGAAGCGGAATATAGAAAAGCCATCCCAGATACTGACGCATTCCATAACGCCTGTATGCTATTATACGATTTGGAATGCCCCAACCACTTCTCGAAATTCATCCAACAATACAGCCATCAGATATACCTCTCCAGCGGCCTCGACCAAAACGACCTGGAACACATGAAAAATATCTTAATCCTAAAAACCGCCGACTGACCCCAATTTTCCTGGCCGAGTTGACGAACCGCTTCCCCGATCACTTCCCTAACCTGAACGAACTGGAACCAAAATTTTCCGTCCGTACGGTTGCAATCCACTTCCAAATAAGCAAATAGTGTATATGTAAACACAGATTATGAGAATGTGTGAGCCAATTGGATGCATCCAACCGCACATGCAGCAATTTTACCATTTTGCGCAAGATTTCACTGCCATAAATGCTTGAAAGAAATCATAAAATAACGCACATTATCATACTTTCCCGCCCTTCCTACCCACAGCCCACAGGATACAGGCGCCGGGGTGGCAGGGTTATTTTCTGCGGACGTGAGCGAGATGTGGAGAGGAGACTCAGGCAAGGCGAGCCGGCTGGCGAGCATTGCCACGTATTGAGGCTCCTCGCAACGTCCATCGAGCCGCCGCAGAAAATAACCCTGCCACCCCGATGCCGTCCCCCTGCCCCTCCCCCCCTTAACAAAATTTTAAAAATTTCGCAAAAAAATTTTAAAAATATATATGGAAACCAACGCCTCCACCCACCCCCATATCTTGTGGTTTTTCCACCCCAAAGCGTTCCGCAGCCTCCTCGCAGAACGCTTTTTGCATGCCCCGCTCCAAAAATAAGGGTTGTAAAAACCCAAATAATAGTATAAAATCAATCATAAAGTGGGATGGAGATGGCATTTAACCCCATAAAGTGGGATGAAAGACCAAAATCGAACAACCAAATGCCTCCTCCATGACAGACCCGCTTGCGACTGGTGGTGATTGCGATGTTCATGGGCAGATACAATCATACGATCGATCCGAAAGGCAGGTTGAGCATTCCTTCAAAATACCGTGAGATATTGGGAGACGAATTCGTGGTTTCCAAGGGAATGGACGGCTGTCTGTTTGTGTACGCGAATGATGATTGGAAAGTCTTTGAAGAAAAGCTGGTATCACTGCCGTTGATCAACCAGGAGGCAAGACAGTTTGCCAGGTTCTTCCTGTCAGGCGCCCAGTATGTCACCGTGGACAAGCAGGGGCGTATCCTGATGCCCCAGGATCTGAGGGATTTCGCAGGACTGGAAAAAGATGTGGTACTGGCTGGAATGGGCGGGCGAATCGAAATCTGGAGCCTGGAGAAATGGAATGACAACAGTGAGCAGGTGGATATCAATAAGATATCCGAGGGCATGATCAGCCTGGGACTGACAATCTGAGAGACAGTTCAGGGAAAAGTGCAGCGCCGTTGAGGCCGGTTTTGAGCCATCCCTGACTGACAGGACAAAAAAGAGGAATCCCTATGGAATTCAGTCATTACTCCGTGCTCCTTGCGGAAACCATGGAACAACTGCATGTAAAGCCGGAAGGCATCTATGTGGATGGCACGCTGGGAGGAGGCGGACATGCCTGTGAGGTATGCAGGCAGCTTACCACCGGACACTTATACGGAATTGACCAGGATGACGCCGCCGTGGAGGCGGCGGGAAAAAGGCTGGAACCCCATGGGGAAAAAGTTACCATTTTGAGAAATAACTACTGTAATGCAAAAGCTGCTCTTGCAGAGCGGGGAGTTACAAAGGTGGATGGGATCGTCCTTGACCTTGGGGTATCCTCCTACCAGCTGGACGAATCGGAGAGGGGATTTTCCTACCGCTTCGACGCCCCGCTGGACATGCGGATGGACCGCAGGCAGGGGATGACGGCGAAAGATATCGTCAACGGCTATTCCGAGAGCGATCTGTTCCGCATCATCAGGGATTACGGCGAAGACCGGTTTGCCAGGAACATTGCGAAACACATCGTGGCAGCCAGGGCGGACAGGCCTGTTGAGACTACCTTTGAACTGAACGAGATCATTAAGGCGGCCATACCCGCCAAAATGAGAAAGGACGGACATCCTTCCAAACAGACCTTTCAGGCCATCAGGATCGAGTGTAACAGGGAACTGGAAGTGTTGCGGGACTCGCTGGACGATCTGATCGGAATGCTGAACCCGGGGGGAAGGCTCTGTATCATCACCTTTCATTCCTTGGAAGACAGGATCGTTAAAACTACTTTTAAGAAAAATGAAAATCCCTGCACCTGCCCGCCGGAATTCCCGGTATGCGTATGCGGGAAAGTACCGAGGGGAAGAGTGGTAACAAAAAAACCGATTTTACCGGGAGAGAAAGAACTGGCGGAAAATAACCGCTCCAAAAGTGCAAAGCTTCGAGTATTTGAGGCGATATAAAAATATGCCGGAGACTGTGAATGATATGGTCCGGGAGCAACTAAGCAGAAAGCAGGAAAGCAGCATGGGTCAGACAGGAAACCGCAGAAGAAGTTCATACGGACAGAGGACGAACGTGCCCGCCAAGGGAAACCGCAGCGGATATGTATATGGAAATACTGTGCGCAAAACAGAGATTCAGCGCCAGCTTCAGGAAGTACCAAGGAAACCGGTACAGAATGAGGTGCGCAAAAACCGCGACAAGGCCCATCACATGAGCATGGGATATGTGCTGTTTTTGTCTGCAGCGCTGGTGGCTGCAGGCCTGATCCTGGTGAATTATGTACAGCTGCAGGCGGAACTGACTAACCTGACGAAACTGAACGCCACCAGGGTCAGCGAACTGAGCAGCCTGCGTCTTTCCAACGATGAGGCCTATAACCGTGTCCTGAGCAGCATCGACCTGGAGGAAGTAAAGCGGATTGCCATCGGGGAGCTGGGGATGGTGTATGCCGAGGAGGGTCAGATTTATAATTATACCAGCGAAGGCGACGACTACATGCGCAAGGTGATGGAAAGTTCCAATTAGAGGTGCGGAGTGAAAAAAAAGGACAAGACAAAATTTTCAATTAAAATGCAAAAGAAGCTGGTGGTACTGTTTGTTCTCGTACTGCTGGCTTTTGCCTGTTTAAGTGCGCGGCTGGTGCTGATAGCCAAGGAGAATGGAACCCAGTATCAGAAGCAGATCCTGTCCCAGCAGAGATATGACTCCACCACGATCCCCTACAGGCGGGGTGACATCGTGGATTCCAGGGGCACCATCCTTGCCACCAGCGAGAAAGTCTACAACCTGGTCATCGACGCGAAAGTGATGAACACGGAACTGGGCGGCAAGAAACCTTATCTGGAACCCACGCTGGCGGCGCTGGGACAGTATTTTGACCTGAATATGCAGGAGATCAGGTCCTACGTGACCACCAATACGAGTTCTTCCTGGTATGTGCCCTTAAGGCGGCTGACTTATGAGCAGATCAGCGGTTTTGTGGAGGCAAGGATCGTAAGGGAGGGCGACAGCGACGAAGTCAAGACGAACAAGGGAAATATCCAGGGCGTCTGGTTCGAGGAGGAGTACAAAAGGGAGTATCCCTACGCTTCCCTGGCGGCAGACATGATCGGGTTTACCACCACCGACGGCCAGGGCAAATATGGGTTGGAGGAATTCTATAACGCCACGCTGAGCGGCGTGAACGGCAGGGAGTACGGCTATCTCAATGACGACTTGAACCTGGAGCGCACGGTTCAGTCGCCTTTGGACGGGAATACCATACATCTCACCGTGGACGCCAACCTGCAGATGATCGTGGAAAAATATCTGCAGAAGTTCAACGATGAGCACAAGGATGAATTTGTACAGGGCGCCAACGGCGCGCAGAATATCGGCTGCATCATGATGCGGGTGAACACGGGGGAGATCCTTGCCATGGCAAGCTATCCCACCTACGACCTGAACGATACCAGGAATACCTCCAACCTGATCGGCTCCATGGAGGTGGAACAGATTACTAATGCCAACGGCTATTATGAGATCCACAAGACGGGAAATTATATCAGCGAGGCCAGGCTGGCGGAGATGGACGAGAACCAGATCTACCTGAACCTGAACAATCTCTGGAAAAATTTCTGCATCACGGGCACCTACGAGCCCGGTTCCACGGCAAAGCCCTTTACCGTGGCGGCTGCCCTGGAGAGCGGCGTGATCTCCCCCACCACCACGTTCGAGTGTACCGGAAAGATGGATATAGGCGGTTACGAGATCAGATGCCACAACAAATATGACGGCACGCTGACGCTGGAGGAAGCGGTGGCAAAGTCCTGCAACGTATCCATGATGAAGATCGCCCAGGTGCTGGGCAGGGAAGCGTTCACGAAATACCAGCAGATGTTTAATTTTGGATTAAAGACCAATATCGACCTCGCGGGGGAGGCCCGCACCGCAAGCCTGATTTACACGGCGGATCAGATGGGTCCCACGGATCTGGCTACCAATTCTTTTGGACAGAATTTTAACGCCACCATGATCCAGATGATCACCGGATTCTGCGCCCTGATCAACGGCGGGTATTATTATGAGCCCCATGTGGTGGACAAGATCACCAATTCCAGCGGCGCCACGGTGGCCAACATCGAGCCCAGGGTGCTGAAGCAGGTGATCTCCGATTCCACTTCTGAACTGATCAGGCAGTACTGCGTGGCAGTGGTGGACTATGGTACGGGTCATACCGCCCGGCCTGCAGGATATATGATCGGCGGAAAGACGGGAACCGCGGAGACCATCGATGAGAATACCCATAAGCGTTCCGAAACGGAACATGTGGTTTCCTTTATCGGATTTGCTCCTGCGGATGATCCCCAGGTGGCCATCTATGTGGTGGTGGACAGACCCAATGTGTCCCATCAGGGCGACGCCAAGTATGCCACGGGCATTGTCCGCAATATCCTGACGGAAGCGCTGCCCTATCTGAACATTTTCATGACGGAGGAACTGTCCGAGACAGAGATCACGGAACTGGAAGCGCTGCACCTGGAGATCACCAACCAGTATACGCAGAGGCCGGAGGATGACGCCCTGGAGGGGACGGATGCAGAGGAAAATCAGGAGGATGAGACCCGGTTCCTGAATCCCGACGGCAGTCGGCCGGCGTGGATGGATTTTCCCATTGATCCCCTGACGGGATACAGGGTGGATCCTGCCACAGGAGATAAGTACGATGCCAGGGCAGGGTTCCTGGTGGAGGGTGGAAGTACACCTGTTATTGATCCCAATATGCCGGTGAACGGCAACCTGATTAATCCTCCTCAGGAATAGATCGGCCTGTCAAAAGTCATAACCTGATAAAAAGCGGAATAGAGTATAGTGATCCTTTTTATGAGGTTTGGCATGTTATCTGATAACAATAAAATATTTCACAGGAAGAAAGTGCTGGTGGTCTTTCTGGGATGCGCTGCGCTGCTGCTGCTTCTGTTCGGCAGGCTGGTCTATCTGATGGTCTGGCGGGCGGAACACTATTCTCGGCTGGCCACGGACCTGCATGAAAGGGAGAGGAGCATCAAGGCCGCCAGGGGACGGATACTGGACTGCAACGGCACGGTGCTGGCGGACAACAAGACGGTCTGCACCATCTCCGTCATACATAATCAGATCGAAGACCCGGAGGAAATCATCAGGATCCTGTGCCAGGAACTGGATCTGTCCGAGGAATACGTCAGGCAGCGGGTGGAGAAATATTCCTCCATGGAGCGCATCAAAAGCAATGTGGATAAATCCATCGGCGACCGCATCAGGGAATACGACCTGGCGGGCGTCAAGGTGGATGAGGATTACAAGCGTTATTATCCTTATGAGGAACTGGCCAGCAAGGTTCTGGGCTTTACCGGGGGAGACAACCAGGGAATCATCGGTCTGGAAGTGATCTATGAAGATTACCTCCAGGGAGAGCCGGGAACCATCCTTACGGTGACGGATGCCAGGGGCATTGAGGTGGAAGCCGCAGGAGAGAGGCGGATAGAGCCCATAAACGGCAATGACCTGTGCATCAGCATGGATCTGAACATCCAGACCTACGCCACCCAGCTGGCTGCCCAGGCCTGTGCCGCGAAAGAGGCGGACAGCGTGTCCATCATTGTGATGAACCCGCAGAATGGCGAGATCCTTGCCATGGTGAATGTACCGGAATTCAATTTAAACGACCCTTACGCATTGCCGGAGGGCACGCCGGAGACTGTCAGCGCGGAGGAGAAGCAGGATCTCTTGAACGGCATTTGGCGGAACGGCTGTATCAACGACACTTATGAGCCCGGTTCCACCTTTAAGATCGTCACTGCGGCGGCGGGGCTGGAGGCAGGCGCGGTGACTACCGAGAGTACGTTCAACTGTCCCGGATTTATCGTGGTGGACGACAGAAAGATCCGCTGCCATAAGGTGGCGGGGCATGGAACCCAGGATTTTACCCATGCCATGATGAATTCCTGCAATCCGGCGTTGATCACCCTGGGACTGAGGCTGGGGCTGGATTCCTATTATGAATACTTTGAAAGATTCGGTTTAAAGACAAAGACGGGCATCGACCTCCCCGGGGAGGCGGGCACGATTATGCACCAGAAAGAGAATATGGGAAATGTGGAACTGGCCACGGTGGCTTTCGGGCAGTCCTTTCAGATCACCCCCATACAGCTGCTCACCACGGCATCCTCCATCATAAACGGCGGGAACCGCATCACGCCCCATTTTGGGGTAAAGGCTGTGGATGCCGATGGAAACGTGGTGGAGACCTTTGAATACCCGGTAAAACAGGGTATTGTGTCGGAGCAGACCAGCCAGACCATGCGGGAGATTTTGGAGATGGTGGTGGCGGAGGGATCCGGGAAAAATGGGAAAGTGGAAGGCTTTCGGATCGGCGGCAAGACCGCCACAAGCCAGACGCTTCCCAGGGGGAGCGGGCGCTATATCGCCTCCTTTGTGGCCTTTGCGCCGGCGGATGACCCGCAGGTCATAGCCATAGCCATAGTCAACAATCCCCAGGGAACTTATTATGGGGGACAGGTGGCGGCGCCCATCCTGCGCCAGTTATTTGAAAATATTCTTCCTTATATGGGAATCATGGAGTATAATCAATGAGGAATGTGAGTGTTTTGGCGGCGGTGATATCCTTTGCCTTAAGCGCGGTGTTTGGTCCGGTGCTGATCCCTTTCTTAAGAACCCTGAAATGCGGGCAGACAGTGAGGGATGACGGCCCGGCCACCCATCTGGGGAAAACGGGGACGCCCACCATGGGCGGGATCCTGATCCTGGCCAGCGTGGTGATCACCACCCTGCTGTTCATAAAAGAGTATCCCCGCACGGCGCCCATCCTGTTTCTCACGGTGGGCTTCGGACTGATCGGTTTTCTGGATGATTACATAAAAGTGGTGTGTATGCGGTCCCTGGGACTGCGGGCGTGGCAGAAGCTGCTGGGGCAGCTGGCGGTGACGGCGGGTTTCGCCTGGTTCCTGCTGCGTTACACGGATGTGAGCCTTGCCATGAAGATTCCTTTCCTGCCGGGGCAGTATCTGGACTTCGGGGCATGGAACCTGCCCATCCTGTTCTTTATCGTGCTGGGAACGGCAAACGGCACCAACTTCACCGACGGCCTGGACGGCCTGGCGGGAAGCGTGACGGTGATGGTGGCGGTCTTTTTCACCGTGGTGGCGGTGGGAAGCAGGAGCGGTATCGAGCCGGTGACCTGCGCCGTGGCAGGCGCCCTGCTGGGCTTCCTGCTGTTCAATGCGCATCCGGCGGCTGTATTCATGGGCGACACCGGTTCCCTGGCCCTGGGCGGTTTTGTGGCGGCCTGCGCGTATATGATGCAGATGCCTTTGTATATAGCCATTGTGGGCATCGTCTACCTGGCGGAAGTGGTCTCGGTGATCCTCCAGGTGGGATATTTCAAGCTAAGCGGCGGAAAAAGGCTTTTCCGCATGGCTCCCCTGCATCACCACTTTGAACTGGGGGGCTGGCCGGAAACAAAGATCACGACGCTGTTCACCATCGCCACGGCGGTGATGTGCCTGGTGGGGCTGCTGGGACTTGGTAACTAATAACAGTCTCGGAACGGAAGCGCAATGTGCCAAGGCACATGAAAGGAATTTTCAGCTGCGGTTTGGGCAGATGAAAATTTCTTCCCCGCCAAGGGCGCTGAAGTGAAGAGACCGGAATAAGTTCCTGCTTGCAGGAACTGGAATAAGAATAGGAATACATATTATGTTAAAACCAAAAAACTGTCTTGTAATCGGCTCCGGCATTAGCGGAGTGGGCTCCGTGGGGCTTCTGGAGCATATGGGCGCGCAGGTCACCCTTTATGACAGCAACGCGGAACTGACCGGGGAAGCGTTAAGGGCAAAGCTGCCAAAGGAGAGCAGGGCCTCCTGCATCGCGGGAGAACTGCCGGAAGAGATCTTAACAAAAGTGGATACGGTAGTGCTGAGCCCGGGAGTGCCCACGGATATTCCCCTGGTGAACGCGCTGCGGGACAACGGGGCAGCCATCATCGGCGAGATCGAACTGGGTTATCAGGAGGAAAAGGGCAGGGTAGCCGCCATCACCGGCACCAACGGCAAGACCACCACCACCACCCTGGTGGGGCAGATCATGAAAGCCCACGGGGGGGAGGATAAGACCTTTGTGGTGGGAAATATCGGGAATCCCTATACCTCGGAGTGCCTGAGGACCGCGCCCGACACGGTGACGGTAGGCGAGATCAGTTCCTTTCAGCTGGAGACGATCCGGGACTTCCATCCGGCGGTATCCGCCATTTTGAATATCACGCCGGATCATCTGAACCGCCATCACACCATGGAGGCCTATGTGGCGGCAAAGGAGAATATTACCCGGAACCAGACGAAAGACGATGTATGCGTGCTGAATTATGAAAATGAATATACAAAAGCTTTCGGGGAGCGATGTCCCGCCAGGGTGGTCTGGTTTTCCTCCGTCCGGGAACTGGAGGAGGGCTATTACCTGAAAGGGGATAAGATCGTAAGGAGCGCCGGGGGCAGGAGGGAGGAACTGCTGGACATCCACAGTGATATGAACCTGGTGGGAACCTGCAACGTGGAGAATGTGATGGCGGCCATTGCCATAGGAGAGGGCATGGGCGTCCCCATGGAGACGATCTTTCCGGTGATCCGGGAATTCCATGCGGTGGAGCATCGGATCGAGTTTGTGGCCACAAAGGGCGGCGTGGATTATTACAACGATTCCAAGGGCACCAATCCCGACGCAGCCATCCAGGGCATCCGCGCCATGCAGAAGCCTACCGTGCTGATCGGTGGCGGTTATGATAAACAGAGCGGGTATGACGAATGGATCGAAAGCTTTGAGGGCAAGGTGAAATGGCTGGTGCTGATCGGCCAGACCAGGGAGAAGATCGCGCAGTGCGCCAGGGAGCACGGTTTCCACAGGATCCGTTTCGCGGATACCTTTGAGGAGTGCCTGGCGCTCTGCACGGAACTGGCGGAGAGCGGGGACGCGGTGCTGCTTTCCCCGGCCTGCGCAAGCTGGGGGATGTTCCCCAACTATGAGGTGCGGGGACAGATGTTCAAGGAATATGTGAGGGGGCTGGCATAAAGGATACAACGGGGTAAGGAGAGTTTATGGCAGCAGAAAAAGCCGTAAGGCGCAAAAGAAAGGAACAAACTGAATATTTTTTTGATTACAGCCTGCTGTTTATAGTGCTCTTCCTGCTGGGCTTCGGGCTTGTCATGATCTACTCGGCAAGTTCCTACGAGGCGTTCCAGGATTTCAAGGACGCCGCCTATTATCTGAAAAAGCAGCTGGTGGCCATTATCATCGGCCTGGTATTGATGATCTTGGTGGCAAACATTCCCTATCACTTCTGGGAACGGTTTGCCATGCTGGGATATGTGATCTCCATGGCGCTGGTTCCCTTGGTGCTGACTCCCCTGGGGGTGGCGTCCAGGGGCGCCAGGCGCTGGATCAGGATTCCCGGCATCGGCCTGAACCTGCAGCCTGCAGAGGTGGCGAAGCTTGGTATGGTGCTGTTTCTGGCGGTCATGGTCTGTAAGATGGGAAAGAGCGTCCGCACCATGAAAGGATTCCTGATCATGCTGGTAATGCCGCTTCCCGTTGTGGCTGAGATCTATTTCATCACCAACAACCTGAGTTCCGCCATCATCATCATGGGTATCTCCATGCTGATGGTATTCGTGGCAAGTCCGGATTATAAAAAGTTCGTGATCATGGGATTGTCCGCCGTGGCAGCCGTGGCGATACTGGTCTTTGCCATCGCTTCCACCTCGGCGGAGGGCGGAGGCTTCCGGAGTGAACGTATCCTGGCATGGCTGGATCCGGAGGCGCATGCCCAGGGAAAGGGCTTCCAGACATTACAGGCGTTATATGCCATCGGCAGCGGCGGCATCTGGGGAAAAGGGCTGGGTCAGAGCATGCAGAAGCTGAGTTTTGTGCCCGAGGCACAGAATGATATGATCTTTTCCATCATCTGCGAGGAACTGGGATTATTCGGGGCCATTGCCGTGATATTGATGTTTGTCATGCTGCTCTGGAGGATGATGATCATTGCCAACAACGCGCCGGATCTGTTCGGGGCCATGCTGGTGGTGGGTGTCATGGGGCATATTGCCATCCAGGCGGTGCTGAATATCGCGGTGGTGACCAACACCATTCCCAACACGGGAATTTCACTCCCCTTTATCAGCTACGGAGGTTCCTCCGTCATGTTTCTGCTGATAGAGATCGGGCTGGTCTTAAGTGTGGCGAGGCGGATACAGCTGAAAGAACTGTAAGCCGGCTCCCGGGAAGGGAAATAAGTTCGACGCCCTGCAGAATATCCGGGCGGAATGCTGCGCTTTTTCAGGGACAAGGTACAGAAGCGGCGGATTTACATAGGATAGAATAGGTCTTTAATTTGAAACCGGATGGTGTTATATGGACTCTATTCATATTCAGGGTGGGATTGCGCTTCAGGGACAAGTGCGCATTCAGGGTTCGAAAAACGCGGCGCTGCCCGTTCTGGCGGCAACGCTGCTTACGGCGCAGCAATCGTATATCAGGAATTGCCCAAGGATCGCCGATGTACATGCGATGGTCAGTCTGTTGAGAAGCCTGGGTTGTCTGGTAACATGGCGGGAGGACGGCCTGCAGGTGGACAGTTCCCGGGTCGGCCGGGGAACCATGCAGGGCGAAGCAGTGAAAGGCATGCGGTCTTCCATCTGTCTGCTGGGGGCGCTGCTGGGCAGATGCGGGGAGGCCGTGCTGGAACATCCCGGCGGCTGCGTCATCGGGGAACGCCCCATTGACCTGCACCTGCAGGCGCTGGAGCAGATGGGGGTCAGTTTTTCACAGGAAGAGGGCATGATACATGCCGTGGCGGAAAGGCTCTGCGGCGCCCGGATCGCGCTGCCCATGCCCAGCGTGGGCGCTACCGAGAATATCATCCTGGCGGGGGTCCTGGCGGAGGGAGATACCCAGGTCACGGGAGCCGCAAGGGAACCGGAGATCACGGCGCTCTGCCGGTATCTGCAAAGCTGCGGGGCCGAAATAGAGGGTGTGGGCACGGACAGCCTGCTGATCCATGGCGGAAGTAAGCTTTCCGGCGCGGAATATACAGTGCCATCAGACCGTATTGTGGCGGGCACTTATCTTATGGCCTGCATCGGCGTCGGCGGCTGCGTCCTTCTGGAGGGAGCCCCTGCGGAGGAGATGGGAGCCGTCCTGAAAGCTGCATCGCGGATGGGAGCCTTTTTCTGGGTCACGGAGGAGGGGATATGCGTTCAGGCTTCGGGACATCCTAAAGCGCTGGAGCGGCTTGTCACACTGCCATACCCGGGATTCCCCACGGATCTTCAGTCTGCGGCGCTGGCTGTGCTGGCGGCCTCAGAGGGTCGGAGCGTGGTGGAGGAGAGGATCTTCGAGAACCGCTTCCGGGTGGTGGAAGAACTGAACCGGATGGGAGCCCGTATCCAGCAGGCGGATGCCCGCACGGTCGTGGTGTACGGCGCGGGATGCCTGCATGGGGCGGAAGTGGAGGCAAGGGAACTGCGCGGCGGCGCGGCGCTGGTGATAGCAGGGCTGATGGCACAGGGAGAGACACGGATTACCGGGTGTCCGTATATATACCGCGGATACGAAAATATCTGCAGGGATTTCAGAGAGTTAGGAGCACGGATCGTAAGTGTATAGGAGCAGGAAGAGGATCATTATCATCATGGCGGCGGCTGTCGTGCTGCTGACCGCACTGGCCGGCGCGGCATATTATATCAGGGAGAATTATACCATCCATACAGTTTATGTGGAAGGCAATGTCCATTATACGGAGGATGAGATAAAATCCATTGTCATGGATGGACCTTTGGGGGATAATTCCCTGTATCTGTCCATGAAATATGAGAACCGCGCCATCGAGGGGGTTCCTTTTGTGGATGTGATGGATGTGTCCATCCTGTCTCCCGACACCATTAAGATCACGGTCTATGAAAAGGCGGTCATCGGGTATATCCAGTATCTGGATGCCTGCATGTATTTTGACAAGGACGGGTATGTGGTGGAAAGTTCCAGCGTCAGGACGGCGGGCATCCCCCAGATCACGGGTCTGGCATTTGACTATCTGGTGGTGGGGGAGGCGCTGCCGGTGGAGGATCCCGGGGTGTTCGGAAACATTCTGAATGTGACAAAACTTCTGAATAAGTACGAACTGACCTCGGATAAGATTTATTTTCATGCCTCCGGGGAGATCACACTGTATTTCGGCGATGTGAAAGTGGCGCTGGGCAACGAGCCGTCGTACCTGGAGGACAAGCTGATGCTGCTCCCGGAATTCCTGCCCAATCTGGAAGGGAAAAACGGCACGCTTCGGATGGAGAAGTATGATGAGGATACGGGAAAATATACTTTTAAGCCCGAATAGCGTGAGAAGAACTTATACGGGGAATAACATTTGTATAAAAAACAGTTGCTAAATTTGTAAAATAATTATATGATAGTCTATATGGAGTAAAAAAGGAGGGTATACCTTTGCTTGAGATTAAGACAAACGATGCTGAATCTGCAGCCAAGATCATTGTGGTAGGTGTGGGCGGCGCAGGTAATAATGCTGTAAATAGAATGATTGACGAACAGATCAGTGGTGTGGATTTTATTGGTGTGAATACGGACAAGCAGGCGCTGCAGCTTTGCAAGGCTCCCAAGCTTTTGCAGATCGGCGAGAAGCTGACGAAAGGTCTTGGCGCAGGCGCCAAGCCTGAGGTTGGCGAGAAAGCCGCGGAGGAGAGCCTGGAGGAGATCAGCAATGCGCTGGAGGGCGCGGATATGGTATTCGTTACCTGCGGCATGGGCGGCGGTACCGGTACCGGCGCGGCTCCCGTGGTGGCAAGGGTGGCAAAACAGCAGGGAATCCTTACCGTTGGCGTTGTGACCAAGCCTTTCCGCTTTGAGGCAAAGGCGAGGATGGTGAACGCACTGAGCGGTATCGAGCGGATCAAGGAGAACGTGGATACCCTGATCGTGATTCCCAACGACAAGCTTCTGGAGATCGTGGACAGGCGTACTACCATGCCGGAGGCGCTTAAGAAAGCGGATGAAGTGCTGCAGCAGTCGGTTCAGGGAATCACCGACCTGATCAATGTGCCCGCAGTCATCAACCTGGACTTTGCGGATGTACAGACAGTCATGAGGGATAAAGGCATTGCCCATATCGGCATCGGCGAGGGCAAAGGCGACGAGAAAGCGCTGGACGCGGTGAAGATGGCGGTGGAATCCCCGCTGCTTGAGACCACGATCACGGGGGCGTCCCATGTGATCATCAATGTGTCCGGTGATATCACCCTGGCGGATGCCAGCGACGCGGCAAGTTATGTGCAGAATATGGCGGGGGATGAGGTCAATATCATCTTCGGCGCAATGTATGACGCTTCCAAGTCTGACAGCTGTACCATCACGGTGATTGCCACAGGGCTGGAGGATGTATCCGGAAGCGCGCCGGTTCCGTCCAGGATAGGCGCGGGACAGGCATACAGACAGCCCGGGACGCATATGGCCCCCAATAATTTCAGGGGTAATGTGGTACAGCCCGGCGTTCCCCAGGGGAATCCCATGCAGACTGACCCCAGGACCGTACAGGGGATCCAGAAGCCCGTGGACATCAGGAGCAATGTGGTGGAGAAGAGCCTGAAGATCCCTGATTTCCTGCAGCGAAAGTAAGGCAGTGTCCGCCCGAAAACGCGAATTACATATTGATATGTGCTTAATATAGAAGAAAATCAGACGCTCAGCTGAGAGGATATGAAATATCTTTTCAGCTGGGCTTTTTTCATTTCCCCTTGTCGAAAAAAAACGTGCATTCCGGTATCGTTTTTGACAAATTCCATGAGGTATTCCCCTTATAATCATTATGAAAAGGATGATGCCAATGCGTTATGAACTGTATGCAGACAGTTTACTGCTGCTCAATTTTGTCATGGATCTTTACCTGCTGATCCTGGTGGACAGGAGCGCTTTCCGCACCGCCACGGGAAGAAGAATCCTGTTGGGTGCAGCGTTCGGGGCTGTCTGCTATTTCCTGCCCTTTCTATGGAACGGGCCGCCGGTTCTGAAATTATCCGCCGGTTTTTTCATTGGTACGGTGGGAATGCTGCTGCTGGCCTTTCCGGTGAAAGGGTTCAGAATGTTTCTGAAGCTGTTAGAATACCTGATCCTGTACTCTGTGGGAATGGGCGGCGGAATGGCACTCCTGCTCAGGATGCTGGGACGGGTGGGGATTCCCGCCGATGGAATCCTTGCGCTGATGGGAGCAGGCGGTATTTTATTCCTGTTTCTGGGATATTTTTCCCCGGGGAGCAGACGGGAGCACGGCATTTGCCGCGCCACCCTTATCTGTGCCGGGAACAGCCTGACGGTAAACGCGCTGATCGATTCCGGCAACAGTCTCGTGGAGCCTGTCAGCGGAAAACCGGTTTCCGTGGTGGATGAAAAGGTATTCCAGGGATTATGGCGGGAACAGCCGCCCGGATTCCGCGCCATCCCGTACCACAGCATCGGAAGGAAGCATGGGATCCTGCAGGGATACCTGCTGCCCGTACTGAGGCTGGAGATCGACGGCGTGACCAGGGAATTCCATGAGATATATGTGGCGGTGGGCAGGGAACAGATATCAGACGACGCAGGGACGGATCCCGTAAAAATGATAATAAATCCCCTCCTCCTTACGGCAAAGGGGAAGAGGAGGCCGGAAAAACGGCAGAATGCGAGGAAATATGATACTGAAGGTGGCAATACCGGGAAAGATGCAGTTTAAAATGATCCACAGGGAGAACCTGTTCCTGGGAAGAACGGGGGAGATCCATTATATCGGCGGGGCGGAAGTGTTGCCGCCGCCACTGGAACTGGAGAGGGAGAACCAGGTCATCTCAGACCTTGGAACGGAATATGAGGACGAGGCGAAAGCCATCCTGATCGAGCACAACCTGCGGCTGGTGGTATACATAGCAAAGAAATTCGACAATACCGGTGTGGGCGTGGAAGACCTGATATCCATCGGCACCATAGGGTTGATCAAGTCCATCAACACTTTCAAGCCGGATAAGAATATCAAGCTGGCGACGTATGCCTCCAGATGCATTGAAAACGAGATCCTGATGTATCTGCGCAGGAACAACAAGACCAGACTGGAAGTGTCCATAGACGAGCCGCTGAATGTGGACTGGGACGGCAACGAACTTCTCCTGTCGGATATCCTGGGCACGGACGAGGACGTGATCTACCGTGACCTGGAGAGCGAGGTGGAGCGCAAGCTTCTGATGCGTGCCATCAATAAGCTGTCGGACCGGGAGAAGACGATCATCAGGCTGCGCTTCGGGTTGGGCGCCCGGGACGGACAGGAGATGACCCAGAAAGAGGTGGCCTCCCTGTTGGGCATATCGCAGTCCTATATTTCCCGGCTGGAGAAAAAGATCATGCGCCAGCTGAAAAAGGAAATCAGCAACGAGATTTAAAGATATATTTTGCTTTCCAAAGCCGTCGTAATAGTATATACTGTTTTATGGGAATACTATGTTTTTGTAATTTACAACGTGGAGTTTGCAAAAATGATTCAACGTGATGATATACTGTCCATGGAATATTTGAAAAAGACGGAATTTACCGGGTGTCATAAGGGAATGAGGTATCGTTTGGAGAAAATGGAGGGCGAAGGCGGTGAAAAGAAACTGAAATGCACCGTCTGGCCGGAGCCCTTTAATTTTTTTAAGACGCCTGAGGACAGGAAAGAGAGCGAACTCTTTTTCTTTGGCGAGGACGGTATTGCGGATGCTGTCGCTTGGATGAACGACAGGCTGTTTCAGGAGAAGGAAAAGTGGGAGAACGCTTCCGGTAACTGGGACAGCTATGAATGACGGAAGTTTCGGCCGGAGCCGTTTGTGGGAGGTTCTGGCGGTTTGATGTACGCGCCGCTTTGGCGGTTTTGGAGGAATCACAATTATGTTTCATCATATATGCAGGGACATGGCGGATGTCCTGAAGTATCTGCCTTTTGCCGTGGGCGCTGGAGCCCTTTGTTTTTGTGCGCTTACAATCCGGAATGCCCAGCGGAGAAAGAGACAAAAAGCGAGTATTCCGGTAGTGCCGGAAACCCTGTTTTTTACGTACCTGACAGTGCTCATGATCATAACTCTTTTTTCTAGGGAGAGCGGGAGCCGCCAGGGGATTGACCTTGAAATCTTTTCCACATGGGGGATCAATGACAGGAATAATGCTTTCGTGGTGGAAAACATCCTGCTGTTTGTGCCTTATGGGATAGTCTGCCCCCTGGCTTTCCGGCGCTTCCGGTCGTTTTGGGGCAGCCTTGCCATGGGGGCGCTGACCAGTTTCCTGGTGGAACTGATCCAGCTGCTCACCGGAAGGGGCTATTTCCAGATCGATGACATCCTGACCAATATCCTGGGGACAGTGGCGGGATATCTGCTGTACTTCCTGTTCTGGGGCATACGCCGCAGGAGGACGGAGAAAGAGAAAGGGAGACGTTAACGCGCCTCCCTGTTTTATCCTGTATGGTTCTATTCCAGCATTTTCTTCAGTTCTTCCATAAAAGTATTAACGTCCTTAAATTCCCTGTACACAGAAGCGAAACGCACATATGCCACGGGATCCAGGGCCATCAGCTTGTTCATCAGCATCTCGCCGATGACCTGGCTGGAAATCTCTTTTTCCTCCCGGTTGGTGATGTCATTCTCCACTTCGTCCACAAGGCATGTGATCTGCTGCGCGCTGACGGGGCGCTTGTGGCAGGCGCGGAGCACGCCGGCCTCTATCTTGGAACGGTCGTAGGTCTCCCTGTTATTGTCTTTCTTGATGATGATCAGGGGAATGGTCTCGATCTTCTCATACGTGGTGAACCGCTTGCCGCAATCGTCACACACACGGCGGCGGCGGATGGAATTGTTATCGTCTGCCGGCCTGGAGTCTATGACCCTGGTATTTTCGTGACTGCAAAAAGGACATTTCATGTACTTTTCCTCCATCGGATCTCTTTTTATCAATGTAACATTTTTAACATTTTATGTCAACCAAAATGATATCCGGCCCGATCTGGCAGATGTCCTTGAACGGGATCACGATATCCGGCTCACAGTTCAGGAATCCCAGGATCCGGTTGCTGCCGGGTACGATGATCTTCTTGATGCAGCCCGTGCACTGGTCGAACTCCAGGTCGGAGACTTTCCCCAGTTTCTTACAGTCCTTTGTGTTGATGACATCCTTGCATTTTAACTCTGAAAACAGCATGATCTTCCTCTTTTTTGCCGTTGTTCCCAGTATATGCCCGGTTCGGATCCCTTAGTACATTTTTCTCACTGCGGCATCCTGCGGAAATAGTAATTCCAATACTTTCCCTCTATCACATATTCCGGCTGATACTCATTTTCCAGCCAGGATGACAGCCATTGGTCGGTGACAAGCTCGAAGGATAACTCTCCCAGATATGCCTCCGCCACAACGACGTCGGGGTATTTGTCCGGATTCAGCCTCCAGTACTCCAGAACCGCTTCATTATAGGAGGGGGTTGACATTGTGGAGGGTCCCGCCACTTCCACATCTTTATAGAGATATCCCAGGGTGTCCACGATTCTGCCCACAATCCATACCCGACTTCCGGACGGGATGAATTCCTGCCATTCAGGATAGCTGTCCCGCTGGATACATACGCCTTCTTCATCCGAGATGAGCCCCATTGCAGAGCCGCTGCGGACGATGGACATTTTGGAAAGGATGGAGCAGATCTGTCCCCTTCCTGTCAGCGGGATCCTGATATATACGCAGCGGAAAGCAAGAAGAAACATAAAGCACAGGAAGCAGTAACGGAATCCTTTCCGAATGGGGGGTATAAGAAATCATCCCATCCGCCTGCTTCGCGAGGGGGATCAGCGCCGCAACGGCGGCGAGAAGTCCGTAGGGTATCGATACCAGGATCCACAGATCCGTTAAGAGTAAAGTGGCAATAAAACCGGACACTCCTATCACGCTTCCACAGACATATATTTGTTTTTCCATCCCTGACAGGACGTGTCTGTTCCGGAATCCCGCGCCGACCAGAGCCAGAAAGATGATCCCGTATGCGCCGCGGTTTTCCGCGCTTATGATATTCAGGAGAAAGCCCGCCAGCAATATGACGGTGCAGTACAGCAGCCATATTGCGGACCGGGACGCATTTTTACCCCGGCCGGTGCGGAAAGGCAGCAGGCTGGCCAGGAAGCCCATAACGCCTACTACTGCAAGGATGAGGATCAGTTCAACTGTTTCCCCGAGATAGCTTAGGAGCCTGGAGAGGCCGCCTGCCGTGTGGGTCGGTTCCAGAGCCAGCATCCCGGCGATGCATTCCATGAAAGTATCCGTCCCCATGGTAAACAGGAGATACCCTGTGAACATCATATCCCAGATTCGTGCACGCCCAGATCAGACCGCAAAAAGCAGCCGTCAGCGTAAGTATGATGTACAGGTATCTGTTTTTGCCTGAAGCCATAAACCGGTTCCTCCGTTTTCCTGTTTTGTCCTGTATTATTTATATCATACATCATCATACCGTGTAAAGCCATGAAAAAGAGTGTTTTATAATTTTTACCAGGAATAAAAGAGGGAATCTGGAGAAAGAATTACAAAAGTTACTTGCATAACATAATAAATCTAAGGGGCAGGAATTACACAACAGTAAAGGAGCCGGGGCGCACGGGCCGCGCGGCGAGCAGGGAGAAGGTCTTACCTGCTCGATTTGGAAATTGATATAAAGTTACTTTTCACGGGGTGGGGAAAGTTATAATAGTTGATTGTTAAAAACGCT
>JAMPAC010000140.1 GCA_023667395.1 Blautia sp.
GGATTTTTCAAAAATTGAAGTAAATGGAAAACTTTTAGGTGTCCTTAACTTCAATTTCATAATGCCCTATGGGAAGATATAACACAAGGGAAACGATAAGGGAAAGTTTACCTGCGATAAACTTAGTGTTTTCAAGGGTTAGCGGAGATTTTAATAACATTTTATAACAGCAAATGTTTCTCTTAAAAAGTATCAAATCACAATCGAGATTTGAGGAGGAGCAATATATGCGTGAGTACAAATATATCACCTTAAAAGAAATGCCACAAATAAAAGAAAGGGCAGCCGAATGGTTTCATAGTAAATGGGGAGTACCAAGAGATGCCTACCTTGAGTGTATGGAATCTTATCTCAATAGCAAAATTGAGTATGGATGGTATCTTTGTTTAGACGATGACAAAATTATAGGCGGACTGGGTGTAATCGAAAATGATTTTCACGATAGAAAAGACCTTGCTCCTAATGTTTGTGCGGTGTATACAGAGGAAGCGTATCGCTGTAAGGGAATTGCAGGACATCTGTTGAATATGGTCACGGATGACCTGAAAACTAAAGGCATAACACCGATCTATTTAGTTACTGACCATACGGGTTTTTACGAAAGATATGGATGGGAATTTTTGTGCATGGTTCAAGGAGACGGTGAACCAAACATGACAAGAATGTATATTCACAAATAAATTCCTGTTTGTCTAACTAATCATTACCACAATCACAACCAAATAGCAACACAGCGTCAGAGCGTATAGAAAGCTAATCTATGCGCTCTTTTTTCATGTAAAGGAGCAGGGAATGAAGAAAACAGACACCACCAAGCGAACGCAAGAAAAATGCAAAGGCTTTACCAAGAAAATCGGCAACACCACCTATGATGTATCATTCCATTACAGCCGACAGAGCAGGGAAAGCATGAACGACAAAATTATCCGACTGATAGAAAACGATATGCAGGGCATGAAAAAGAACTGAATATGTGTATTGTGGGAGTGCTTGAAAATGCTTGATTTTTTGGCATTTTTTAATATCTTTCATTATGTCCTTGACAAATCGTTCTGAAGGGGACGGAACTGGGACAAAAATTAATACAATGCTTTTCATGCGGATTGATTTTTGTTATTATAAGGGTAAAATGCCGGGAAAGGGAGTGATCGGAAAAGGACAGAACTGGAAAAACCGGATGCGGGACTGGAGTACGATTTTTGGGACAGTGAGGTAAATGCGCGGAAGCTGCGGGCGATCCACATGTGTGAAAAGCTGAACGCCATGCCCCAGGATGACGAGGCGGCAAGGGAATCCGTGATCAGGGAACTGTTTGCCCATGCGGGGGAGAAGGAAGCATCTGGGGATCGCAAAGCCTGTGACCATCGGAAATGATGTGTGGATTGGCGGCAATGTGACAATACTGCCAGGAGTGACCATTGGAAACAACGTGATCATCGCGGCTGGTGCGGTTGTGACAAAGGATGTACCGGATAACTGTATTGCAGGCGGCGTTCCTGCGGTAAAGATCAGGGATCTGGAGGATGACACAAAAGAGGAATGTCCATAAAAGGGGAGATTCCGTGTAAGACAGAACAGGAGCGCAGTAAATTGGAAAATGAAAACAAAACTCCCGCCCACATCAAAGTGCGCGGGGCAAGAGTACATAACCTGAAAAATATTGACGTGGATATCCCCCTGAACAGGATCGTGGGGATCGCGGGCGTGTCCGGTTCCGGGAAATCGTCCCTGGCCCTGGGGATCCTGTACGCGGAGGGTTCCAGGCGGTATCTGGAAGCCCTTTCCACCTATACAAGGAGACGCATGACACAGGCGGAGAAAGCCCGGGTGGATGAGGTGAAATATGTTCCCGCCGCCCTGGCGCTCAGACAGCGTCCCGGGGTGCCCGGCATCCGCAGTACTTTCGGTACGGGAACGGAGCTTTTGAACAGCCTGCGGCTGATGTATTCCCGGCTTGCGGAGCACTGCTGTCCCAACGGGCATTATGTGAAGCCCTCCCTGAATGTGGCGGCGGAGCAGGAACTTGTTTGCCCGGAGTGCGGCCAGCGTTTCTTCGGGCCGGGGGCGGAGGAACTGGCGTTCAACAGCCAGGGCGCGTGCAGGCGCTGTGACGGAACGGGGATCGTGCGCACCGTGGATGAATCCACCCTTGTGCCGGACGAGTCCCTTTCCATCGATGAGGGCGCGGTAGCGCCATGGCAGACGCTGATGTGGTCCCTCATGAAAGACATTGCCCGGGAAATGGGAGTCAGGACGGACGTGCCGTTTCGGGAACTGACGGAACAGGAGCGTGATATTGTGTTCCACGGCCCTGCGGTGAAGAAAAACATCATTTACCAGAACAAGACCAGCGGCGCGGCAGGAGATATGGATTTCACCTATTTCAACGCCACCTATACCGTGGAGAATGCGCTGTCAAAAGTGAAGGACGAGAAAGGGATGAAGCGGGTGGAGAAGTTTCTAAGGCAGGGCGTCTGCCCGGACTGCGGCGGGACAAGGCTTTCCGAGGCCGCCCGCGCTCCCAGGCTCCGGGGGATCTCGCTGGCGGAGGCCTGCAGGATGACGCTTTCCGAGTTGTCGGAGTGGGTTGCGGGCGTGCCCGGTTCTCTGCCGGAAGAAATGCGGCCCATGGCAAAAAGTATCTGCGAATCCTTTCAGGGCGCGGCGAAACGGCTGACGGACCTGGGGCTTTCCTACCTGACCCTGGACAGGGCGGCGTCCACGCTTTCCACAGGGGAGCGTCAGAGGATGCAGCTGGCAAGGGCGGTGAGGAATCGCACCACCGGGGTGCTGTATGTGCTGGACGAGCCCTCCATCGGCCTGCATCCCTCCAACATGGAGGGCTTGAAAGGGGTCATGCATGACCTGTTACAGGACGGCAATACGGTGATCCTGGTGGATCATGATACCCATGTGCTCTCCGAGGCGGACTGGCTCATAGAGATGGGGCCGGAGGCCGGCGCAGGGGGAGGCAGGGTGATCGCCCAGGGAAGCCTTGAGGAGGTGGGGAACAACCCGGATTCCCGGATTGGCGGATTCCTCACGGGAAAAAGGGTGATCGATATGGGAATTTATATCCCCCCGGAGCGGATATTTGAGTTAGGGACGATTCACCTGTCCACCTCCGGGATTCATACCGTGAAACCGCTGGAGGCGGATTTTCCCAAAGGGCGGCTGATTGCCGTAACGGGGGTATCCGGTTCCGGAAAGACCACCATGATCCTGGAAAGCCTGATTCCTGCGCTGGACGCTCTTATCAGGGGAGAAAAGCTGCCGGACCATGTGCGTTCCGTGACGGCGGAGGGTATCCGCCAGGTGAAACTGATCGACGCCACGCCCATCGGGGTGAATGTACGCTCCACGGTGGCGACTTACGCGGATGTGCATGACGAACTGCGCAAGATTTACGCCAGGACGCCGGACGCGAAAGAAAGAGGCTATAAAGCCGGGGACTTTTCCTACAACACGGGAAAACTGCGCTGCCCGGTCTGCGACGGTACGGGTTCTGTCAGCCTGGATGTGCAGTTTTTACCGGATGTGGAAATCCCCTGCCCGGATTGTAACGGTTCCAGATACGCGAAAGCGGCCAGCCTGATCCGGCGCATTTCCAGGAAGAATAAGGGGGCTTACACCCTGCCGGAACTGATGGATATGAGCGTGGATGAGGCTCTGGAGGCCTGCGGGGATATCCCCAATGTGGGGCGGAAGCTGCAGGTGCTCCATGACCTTGGGCTTGGTTACTTGACGCTGGGGGAGGAGACCCCCAGCCTGTCCGGCGGAGAGGCTCAGAGGCTGAAGCTGGCCAGTGAGATGGGAAAAGGGCAGTCGGATTCCGTGTTTGTCTTTGACGAGCCCACCATCGGCCTCCATCCTCTGGATGTGGAGACGCTTTTGCAGGTATTCCGTCGGCTGATCGAAAACGGAGCCACCGTTATCGTAATCGAACATGACCTGGATGTGATCCGCAATGCCCATTATGTCATCGATATGGGGCCAGGAGGCGGCATCCACGGCGGGGAGATCATTGCCAGGGGGACGCCTTGGGAGATCTGTGAGAACGGGGACAGTCTTACCGGGAAATTTTTGAAGCGGTATGTGGGGAATGGTCAGCCGCTTTCTAATGGGCAATGAACTGCTCCCGGATCCAGCGGCCTGATTCGCTCAGGTCGCTTTCCGTCCAGTCGGAAGTCTTTTCACAGCCGGGATTCAGCACGCAGCAGGTCTCGGCTTTGTTGGCAAGGTTCCAGCAAAAGAAGCTGATGTTGTATTTGTCCAGCAGTTCCATCCACTTCTCCGCCTGGTCGAAATTATTTCTGCCGTTTCCGGAGGCGTCGCACATGCCGAATTCGCTGACGAACACGGGCAGACCGCCGCTTACGCAGGTTTCCAGGCGGCTGCGCAGGTCGTCCGTGTGGGTGGCGGCGTAGAAATGCAGCGTGTACATCACGTTGTCAAAGGGGAGCGGGGAAGCCGCCGCCTGGTCGATATCCTGGCTCCAGGTGGGGGAGCCCACCAGGATGACGGCGTCCTCGTCATTTTCACGGATTACGGGGATGACCTCATTGGCGTAGGACTTTACACTGTCCCAGGTGGCATATCCGTTGGGCTCATTGCAGATCTCGTAGAGGATGTTGGTGTGGTCGCCGTAGAGGGAGGAGATCTCCCGGAAGAACGCGATCGCCTCCTCTTTGTGTACGTTTGGATCCCGGTCGTTTAAGACATGCCAGTCCACGATCACATACATCCCCAGATCCGTGGCGTAGTCGATGCCGTTCTTTACCAGGTTCTTTAATTCCTCCTGATCGCCGCCGCTGCTGTAACCGTTGTATTCGTCGGAGTACAGAGCCAGGCGGACGCAGTTGGTATTCCAGTCGTCCCGCAGGGTGCGGAAAGAGTCATAGTTCACATACTGGGGGAACCAGGCTATGCCGTGGGTGGACATCCCGTAAAGCTGGATGGGGTCGCCGTTCTGGTCTGTCAGACTGGCGCCATTTACGGACAGGGCGCCATGGATCGCCGTAAAGGAGCCTGCGGGAGCGGAAGCCTGCCCGGCGGAGTGCGTGCCGGAAGACGCGGAGCCGGAAACCTGAGCGGCGGGGCGTGTGCCGGAAGACGCAGCAGCGGGAGCCTGCCCGGCGGAGTGCGTGCCGGAAGACGCGGAGCCGGAAACCTGAGCGGCG
>JAMPAC010000141.1 GCA_023667395.1 Blautia sp.
GGTTATATCGTCCGTCTGGTCGCATTATCCTGAAAACGAAAATAGTCAGGGCGGTGGCGGGATTGGGTATATTCAAACAAGATCCCGTCACCATCATAGGTCTGGCTGCTTACAACGGCAAGGCAGTTGTAGTCCCCCAGATCAAGATACTTTTCATCGATTTCCGTCATTTTTTCTACCGTCATGATCCTTTTGCTGGTAACGATAGAAATGTGAAGTATATTTTCTAAATATTCATAAATAGAATTTTCCGCGATTTCCGCTGTGAGATCCGTAACCACATTTTTCAGGAAGTAGTTATGATTCAGAATGAGCGCTTTCCCATCGAGATAGTGGAGGCGCTGCAAATAGTATAATTCGGAACCGACAGGAAATCCGGTCTTATCGGATATTTTTGTGTCTGCGGTGATCTCTGTAAAGCACAGGACTTCTGTTTTGGGAATCTGGCCGTTTCTGACAGCGGATTCCTTGAAAGATTCGATCCCCCCGATCGTAAAGGAGGCGCGCTGGGCGGGCTGGAAGATATTGCGGACGCCTTTTCCCTGCATGGTCTGTACATAACCGTCCGCAACAAGGGTGCTGACAGCTCTTCGCACAGTGTTGCGGGAACAGTCATAGGCAAGGATCAGATTGTTTTCGGAGGGCAGTAGTTCCTGAAATGCATACTCCCCGGTTTCTATTTTTTTCTTCAGATCTTTATATATTTCCGCATATTTTGCTTTGGGCATATCGAATCACTCCTGCTTGTTTAAACATTTATTCCATTATTATAATTCAGAATATAAGAAAGTCAAGATGAAAGTATGGAAAAAGAACGTTGCAGCGGTTCAGTTTGGAATCTTTACTTGTTTAAACAAATTTTCAAAAACCTGTTGACATGTTTAAACAAGTGTGGTATATAGTATATAACAACTTGTTTGAACAAGATAAAAACGTAATGAACAGGAGGAAGGAAATGGGTAAGTATGTGGAAGATGCGAAAGAATTATTGCAGTATGTGGGCGGCAAGGAAAATATTGCGGCGGTGTCACACTGTATGACACGGATGCGGTTTGTGCTGAATGAGCCGAAAAAAGCAGATATTCAGAAAATCGAAGCGATGAAAGTAGTGAAGGGAAGTTTTACGCAGACGGGGCAGTTTCAGGTGATCATCGGAAATACTGTGGCGGATTTTTACAATGATTTTATCGCGGTGTCGGGGATCGAAGGGGTATCAAAGGACGCGGTGAAGAGCGCCGCAAAACAGAATCAGAATGTGCTGCAGAGAATGATCACGGCACTGGCGGAGATCTTTGCCCCGCTGATCCCGGCGATCATAACGGGCGGCCTGATCCTGGGATTCAGAAACTGTATCGACAGCTTGTATTTGTTTGAAAACGGGACAAAGACATTATGCGATATCAGTCAGTTCTGGACCGGAATAGACGGTTTCTTGTGGCTGATCGGCGAGGCGGTCTTCCATATGCTGCCCGTAGGGATCTGCTGGTCTGTGACGAAGAAAATGGGTACGACACAGATGCTCGGCATTATACTCGGCCTGACATTAGTGTCCGGACAGCTTCTGAATGCGTATTCTGTGGCGGGTACTGTCGCAGCGGATATACCAAAATGGGATTTTGGCTATTTTAAGGTAAATATGATAGGTTATCAGGCACAGGTAATTCCGGCAATCCTGGCGGCGTTTACCCTGGTTTATCTGGAAAGGTTTTTCCGGAAGATCACGCCGCAGGTGGTATCGATGATCGTTGTACCGTTCTGCAGTCTGCTGTTGGCCGTAATGGCCGCACACTTTGTGCTCGGACCGATCGGCTGGAAGATCGGCTCTGCGATATCCTCCGTAGTGTATGCGGGGATCACAGGCCCGATCAAGGTTTTCTTTGGAGCAATTTTTGGTTTTGTATATGCGCCTTTGGTGATTACCGGGCTTCATCATATGTCAAATGCAATTGATCTGCAGTTGATTGCGGATTACGGCGGAACCATGCTGTGGCCGATGATCGCTCTGTCCAATATCGCGCAGGGTTCTGCCGTTCTTGGAATGATCACATTACAGAGAAAGGATGCCGATGCGCAGGAAGTAAATGTACCGGCTTGCATCTCCTGTTATCTCGGCGTAACAGAGCCTGCTATATTTGGTGTAAACTTAAAACATGTCTTTCCGTTTGTGTGCGGAATGATCGGTTCCGCCTGCGCGGCGGTTGTATGTGTGGCAACGGGAACAACCGCAAATGCGATCGGTGTGGGCGGACTGCCGGGGATTCTTTCGATCCGTCCGGATTCCATGGGCAGCTTTGCAATCTGTATGGTGATTGCGGCGGCGGTATCCTTTGTACTGACTGTTATTGCCGGAAAGAAAAAACTGGGTTCTGCCGGAATAAAAGAAATATCTGCGGCTGAGACGGCGGAGAGTGCAGCGAAAGAAGGAATAAGCGCGACGGCAGAGGCCGCGGCTTCTATGGACAAAGGCACAGAGAAAGCAGGGAAAGAATTAAAAGCATTTTTGACCGGTAGAGTCATTGCATTAAAGGAAGTTAATGACGGTGTATTTTCAGAAGGCATTATGGGGGAAGGAATCGCGATCATTCCCGAAAATAATATCCTGTATGCACCTGCGGATGCGACAGTGAGCGTATTGATGCAGGATTCGAAGCACGCCTGTGGCTTGACATTGGATAACGGAATGGAAGTGCTTCTTCATGTAGGGATTGATACGGTTGATATGAAGGGAGACGGTTTTCTGTATTTTGTGTCAGAAGGACAGAAGGTATCGGCAGGAGCGCCTTTGCTCCGGTTTGACCGGGATAAGATCAAGGCGGCAGGGCATCCTGATACGACGGTATGTATCATTACGGAACCGGGCGGCGCAAAGAACATTCAGTTCTTTTCGGATACGGCAGGAACGGCAAACGAAACGGTTGTGGCAGCGTTTGTATAAGGAGCAGATATGGCGGATTTTAAAAAGAGTACAATTTATCAGATTTATCCGAAATCTTTTTATGACAGCAACGGGGACGGGATCGGAGATATACGGGGTATCATTGAAAAACTGGATTATATAAAAAGCCTTGGGGTTGATTATATCTGGAGCACGCCGTTTTTTGTATCTCCTCTCCATGACAATGGCTACGATGTGGAAGATTACAGGAACATCAATCCGCTGTTCGGGACGATGGAGGATGTGGAGGAGCTGATCGTAAAGGCAGAGGAGCGCGGTATGGGGCTTATATTTGATATGGTATTCAATCATACATCCACAAGGCATGAATGGTTTCAGAAAGCGCTCTCCGGTGACAGGGAATATATGGACTATTATATCTTTAGGGACGGCGGTCCGGAAATCCCTCCCACAAACTGGCAGTCCAAATTCGGGGGATCGGCATGGGAGTATGTGCCGTCTTTGAAAAAGTGGTATCTGCACCTGTTTGATGCAACACAGGCGGATTTAAACTGGGAAAATCCGAAAGTGAGGGAAGAATTGAAGGATGTGATCCGGTTCTGGAGGGAGAAAGGCGTGAAAGGATTCCGGTTCGATGTGGTGAACCTGATCTCCAAACCGGAGGTGTTCGAGGATGATACACAGGGAGACGGCAGGAGATTTTATTCTGACGGGCCTCATGTCCATGAATTTTTGAAAGAACTGACTGCGGATACGGGCATAAAGGAGATGGTCACGGTGGGAGAAATGTCTTCCACGAGCCTGGATAACTGCGTTCGTTACTCCGATCCGGCTGAGAAGGAATTGTCCATGTGTTTTAATTTCCATCATCTGAAGGTGGATTATAAAGACGGCAATAAGTGGGAGTTGATGGCTCCCGATCATCGCAGGCTAAAAGAGTTATTTGAGACATGGCAGACGGAGATGGAGAAAAAGAACGGGTGGAATGCCGTGTTCTGGTGCAACCATGATCAGCCCCGTATCGTGTCCCGCATGGGCGACGAGAAGAAATACTGGAAAGAGTCCGCCAAAATGCTTGCAACATGCATTCATCTGCTGCGGGGAACGCCGTACATCTTCCAGGGCGAAGAGCTGGGAATGACAAATCCGGGATATGGCAGTATCGGCGAATACCGGGATGTGGAAAGTATCAATTACTATCAGATACTGCTGGAAAGAGGAAAGACCGAAGCGGAAGCTTTGGAAATACTCGGACAGCGTTCCAGAGATAACAGCAGATCGCCGATGCAATGGGACGCCGGGAAATATGCGGGCTTTTCGGAATGTGAGCCGTGGATCGGAATACCGGATAACCATGAATATATCAATGTGGCGGCGGAAGAGGAGGATCCGGATTCTATTCTTCATTATTACAGAAAACTGGTGCAATTAAGAAAGCAGTATGCGGTCATTCAGGATGGAACGGTCGAGTTTCTGTATCGGGAGCAGCCGGAGGTGTTCGGATACAGGCGGGCATTAGAGGAGCAGGCGGTTCTTGTTCTCAATAATCTGACCGGCAGTGAAGTGGTATTGCAAAAGCCTGTGTTTTGCGAGGGCTATGAGTATCTGACAGGAAACTATCCGCAGGGAAGAGCAGGAAATACTTTGGAGATTTTGAGACCGTATGAAAGTATTGTGCTGTTAAAAGAACGAAAAAGAAAGGATGTGCCGTCAACAAACATATCGTGAATGATATCAAAAGTGAGAAAAATTCAGAAGCATGAGACGGGAGGAGAGATTATGAAGACGATCAGTCTGGCAGATATGGGAGATCATGTTCCGGCGGTTATCGTGGGATGCATGAGGATGAAGGAACTTGACGAAAAACAGGCGGAACGATTTGTGGCTGAGGCCTTGGAGATGGGAGCGAATTATTTCGATCACGCAGATATTTACGGAGACGGTGTTTGTGAGGAAATGTTTGCGAAAGCAGTGCACATGACGCCGTCTGTCCGTGAAAAAATCCTGATACAGGACAAATGCGGGATTGTTGTCGGTAAAAAGTATGACCTGTCTAAAGAATATATTTTGAAAAAAGTGGATGGATCATTAAAACGGCTTAGAACAGATTATCTGGATATGTTTCTCTTACACAGGCCAGACGCCCTGATGGAGCCAGAAGAAATTGCGGAGGCATTTGATAGATTGGAAGATTCCGGGAAAGTACGGAATTTTGGGGTGTCCAACATGACACCTGTTCAAATGGAAT
>JAMPAC010000142.1 GCA_023667395.1 Blautia sp.
ACTCCTTTATTTCAAACAAAGTACTGACAGCTAATTTAGTACAGGCTTTTAGTCCGTAATTTTCTATATTTTCATTTCGGATTTCGTCATTGTGTTTTTCATATTTTAGTTTTCTTTTTTATAAAATCTTTATCGCCATCTTTTTCCTTCATCAGATTTTTAATCTCTAATTAAATGAAATAGCAATTATCTTCGCCAATGATTCCGGCGAGTACCCTCTTAAACTCTGCGCCATGTGGCGGTGGCTCAGTTGTACCACAGATTGTTCTAAGGCAGCTTTTTTGAGTGCATATCTTAAACTGATAGTGATTACTGTCTGCTTCATCAACTGAATAATCATCACAATCCCAATCCTCAATACACTTATATAAAATACGATGCAACTCCTGTTTCTGCTGCTCTGACATCGGCCATATTCTACCACTGATTAAGGCGCCACTGTTATAAAGCCTTACCTGAATTTCTGTTTGAAGCACTTTTGTTACAACGCTTAATGTATCTTCTGTATTTTCCCAGGAAATAGTGCAGCTGGTAATATGATTACTCTTGCTTTTTGCCATGTCGGTACCTCGAATGAAACAAAGTGAGCGCCCCTTTAACGCCGTTACCTGTGGGCTTTCAATCTTTGCCCTTCTCAAAAGTATCATATCATAAATCTTCGATTTATGATCGTCATTCGCCGCTCGCCGAACATGCAAGCATGTTCTTCTCGCTAACGCTCATTGTATCATGTTTCTGCAAGTCACAGGGCAGAGACCCTGAAAACCGTTGGTTTTCCAAGAATGCAACGCATTCTTTGTCGCTCTCGCTCGTCAAATCCCCGAAAAAACATCTGCTCGTGCCAGCACGGCATCTGCTTTTTCGGGCACCTGACTCTACCCTTTGCGGACATTATATCATGAATCTTCGATTCATGATCGTCATTCGCCGCTCGCCGAACATGCAAGCATGTTCTTCTCGCTAACGCTCATTATATCATAATCCTGGAGAAATGGAACGTATTTCACAACAAGGTCTTGTCCTTCCCCGCAATTTCAAATATAATAAAACAGGAAACCTTCTATGGAAAGGAACTATATCCACATGAACATTTTGCTGGTCACGCCCACCTCCGTATCGGTGGAACTGGAAAATAATGACTGCTATTCTACCGCCCCCTTTGAAGTGCTCCTAAACGGTTCTTCCCTGGGAATGCGGGAGCATAATTCCTTTTCCCTGTACGGTCTGGAGCCTGACCGGGACTATGAACTGAAAATAATGTGGAAAACCGGAAATGAATCCGTCTCCTTTCATACGCTAAACCGCAGGGAGATCGTTTACCACTCCCCGAAAGACGGCGGTACGGAGGACGACACCGCAGGTATCCAGCAGGCTATCGACCTCCTGAAACCGGACGAATTTCTGACAATACGTGGCGTCTATAAGGCAGTATCCCTGTTCCTGCGGGACGGTCTGATCCTGCAGCTTCCGAAAGGCTCCCGGCTGGTAGGCGAGACAGACCGCACCGTTTTCCCCATCCTGAGCGCCCATGAAGAAAGAAACGGCATCGCCCTTGGCGCCTGGGAGGGCTGCGCGGACGATTCTTTTGCCAGCATCCTTACCGGTATCGGCGTGAAAAATGTCTGCATCTACGGCCAGGGCGTTGTGGACTGCAATGCCCAGTCAGGCGACTGGTGGATCGACCACAGGGCGAAACGGATCGCCAGGCGTCCCAGGGGGATCTTCCTGCACACCTGTGAAAACATTGCGCTGGAGGGCATTACCGTGTGCAATACTCCCTCCTGGAACCAGCATCCCTTTTATTCCAGGAACCTGAAATATATCAACATGAAGCTGCTTAACCCCGCTGATTCCCCCACCACTGACGGGATCGACCCGGAATCCTGCGATAATGTGCTGATCGTGGGCGTACAGATCAGCGTGGGGGACGACTGCATCGCCATCAAGTCGGGGAAGATCGATTTTGCCCGCAGGTACCACACCCCATCCTCCCGCATCATCATCCGCAACTGCCTCATGGAATATGGTCACGGGGGAGTAACCCTTGGCAGCGAGAACAGCGGCGGCATCCGGGATGTATTGGTGACAAACTGCATTTTCCGCCGGACGGACAGGGGGCTCAGGATCAAGAGCCAGCGGGGCCGGGGCAGTCTGGCTGTGATACGGGATATCGCTTTCCGCAATATCCGCATGGAAGATGTGAAATCCCCTTTCGTCATCAACGCCTTTTACAAGGCGGGAAACGATGCGTATGACGAACGCTTTCTCCGGGAATATCAGGAGCCAACTGGCCTTACGCCCGCTTTTCAGGGATTTACATTCGAGAATATCATCTGTGAAAAGGTATCTTACGGCGTGGGATTTTTCCTGGGACTGCCGGAATCCATGCTGGAAAAAGTGGCGTTGCGCAATATTTCCGTGTCCTACAAGCCTAACGCATCTCCCGGCCAGATGGCCATGACTGCCTGGAAAGAGGAATTCTTACATGCGGGGTTTGTCTGTGAAAACGTAAAACTGCTGGAACTGGAACAGGTGCATTTTGCGGATGAGCCCGGCCGGAAATATATTTTGAACAATGTAACGGAAGTGCACGAAATCAACTGAAATGCTTGTATTGCAGTTGATTCCGCCAACGAATCAGTGCCGCTTACGCGGCGGAATGCGAGGAAGCCATGGATACATTACTATTTGCGTTAAACGCCATACTGCCCATCATACTGCTGATCTTCCTGGGCTATCTGCTGAAGCGGAAAAACTTTCTGGACGAGGACTGGTTTAAAAAGGGCAACAAACTGATCTTCCGGGTCTGCCTGCCCTGCATGCTGTTTGTCAATGTATACAATATCGAATCTTTCACCGATATCAACTGGTCCGTGGTGGTCTATTCGGAAATTGCCATCTTTGCCGCCTTTTTCCTGGGGCTGATCCTGGTGAAGCTGACCGTCCCCGACCACAGGCAGAAAGGCGTCATACTGCAATGCGTGTTCCGCTCTAATTTCGCCATCATCGGGCTTCCCCTTGCGGAATCCCTGGGCGGCGCGGAGGGAAAGGGGATTGCCGCCGTTTTAAGCGCTTTCTCCATCCCCACCTTTAACATTCTGGCGGTTCTGGCGCTGACCATGTTTCTGGACGGCGAGGACGGACACAAGGCAAATATTAAAAATGTGTTGTTGAAGATTGCGAAAAATCCCCTGATCATCGGGGTTGTATGCGGCCTGGTTACGCTGGGTATCCGTTCCCTGATCCCTGTGAACGGGGACGGGAGCCTTGTATTTTCCCTGTCAGGCAGCCTGAAATTCTTCTATGATGCAGTGAATAACCTGTCCCGGATCAGTTCGCCTCTGGCGCTGGTGATCCTGGGCGGCCTGTTTGATTTCGCTGCGGTAAAGGGAATGCTGAAAGAAATCGTGATCGGAACCGCCGTCCGTGTGGCAGTGGTTCCCCTGGCAGTCATCGGGCTTGCGGTGATCCTGTCCAGATACACTGATCTCATCAGCTTTGACGCCACCGTTTATCCAGCGCTGATCGCTTTGTTTGGTTCCCCCGTGGCGGTCTCCAGCGCCATCATGGCGCAGGAGATGGATAACGACGGCGTCCTGGCCGGCCAGCTGGTGGTCTGGACTTCCATTGCGTCCATCTTTACCACGTTCCTGGCTGTGCTGCTCTTGAGGACGATCAATTTACTATGAACAAGCAGGGGCTGTGAAAAATATTTCCTAAAAAAGAACGTCTTCAAGGACACCTATATTTGCCTTTACTCTTTCACTGAAATCATTTATAATACCTTTAAGGCTTACAAAGCTTTTGCTGACAGCCACAGTGCCAAGGCATTACTTGTACCACACTGTCAAAATACCAAGCTGCCAGATGGCAGGGAAAGGATGTGCAGTGGCAGAGACATACTTATCACAGGCTATTGAGGCAACAACCCTTTCCGGGGCTGAATATGACGCCAACGCAAAATACCTGCTAGCAGATAAGCAGGTTTTGGCCCGGATCCTCAAATATACAATCAGAGAATTCCAGGATATGCCGGTTGAAGATATTATCCCCTGCATCGGGGACGATATAGAAGTCAGCACCAGGCCGTTAGACCCCGGGCTTTCCAACCTGAGGCGTGCCAGCATGGCCGGGACGGAGGACAATGTACCCGGGGAGGGAACCATTTTTTATGACATCCGCTTTACCGCATACATTAAAAAAGTGGGAATGAAAATTCTCCTGAATTTAGAGGCCCAACGGTCCTCTAACCCAAAGAAACTGGGATACCATCTGGAGAACCGGATTATTTTCTACCTGGCAAGGATGGTATCTGCACAGAAAATGACAGAATTTTTTCATGATGACTATGACAGCCTCTGCCCTGTCCGGAGCATCTTTATCTGCATGGACAGCAGATCCACGGAAGATTCCATTGAGGAAATCTCCCTGGACAGGAAAACTGTTTTCGGGAATACATCCAGGCCGCACAGCACAGACTTAATAAAAGGAATCATTATCAACATCAGGCGGGGCAGAAACCTAAAGACATCCCAAAACAGACTGATCGCCATGCTGGAAACGCTCCTATCCCCAAAAGATACCGCCGCTAAAAAACAGATATTAACTTCAGAGTATGGGATGGTAATGACTGCAGAATTAGAAAGGAGGATACAGACCATGTGCAATTTATCAGAAGGCCTTATTGAAAATGCTATTGAAGAAGAACGTTTGGACGCTATCGAAAGGATGATCAAGGCAAACGCCACCAAGGAACAGATCCTGTCTTATGGATATACAGCAGATGAATATGAAGAAGCCGAGAAAAGCTTGTTTACAAATGCTTAAAAAACAGTCCCATGTTCTTCCTGCCCAGCACAATAAAAAATCCCAAGACAGCGGCCTCAGGCTGGCAGGCCGCTGAAAAGCGATTTTATGAAATATAATGATTGGACTGCCGGAATTAGCAATGAGGAGAGGGAGAAACAGATTCTCCATTTGCTGACGCATGGCTTATCCCGTAAGGAAGCCGAGGACTACTGCAATCGAAATATTAGGATTGCGGAATTTTTTTCAGACA
>JAMPAC010000143.1 GCA_023667395.1 Blautia sp.
AATCCCTGGTGCGGAGATACTGCCCGTTCTCCCAGGCGGCGCCAATGTGTCCCTGCAGGCAGAATCTTTCCCGTCTTCCCGCCATCACTTTTCCAAGATTATCCCGAATGTCCGGGTTCGGCAGGCACAGGTCAATAAAATTTATCCCAAGCCCCAAAGCTTTATCAATCATAGCTTTGAATTCCTCTTCCGTTTTCCCCGCAAGCCCCTCACACCCAAGCGCAATCTCACTTACCTTCAAATCAGGGCATCGTTTTATGACTCTGTATTGCATTCTCCATAACCTCCTGTCATTTTTTATCCCCTGCCCTGTATTGTAGCAGAAGGGACATCATTGCTCCACATCATTTTCAATTGTCTTGATCACTTTCGCCGGCACACCGCCCACCACACAGTTATCCGGCACATCCTTTGTCACAACCGCGCCCGCGGCTACTACCACATTGTTCCCGATGTTCACGCCCGGAAGGATTGTCACATTCCCGCCGATCCAGACATCATCGCCAATCGTGACAGGCTTTGAAATCCCAAGATGTTTCCGTCTCCCCATAGGGGTAAGAGGATGCCCCACCGTGGTGATCAGCGTATTCGGCCCGATCATGACATAATCCCCGATCGTCACCCGTGCAATATCCAGTATCGTCACATTGTAATTCGTCAGGAAATTCTTGCCCACAGAAATGTTCAGTCCATAATCACAGTTAAAATTCGTCCCGATGCTGACATTTTCCCCCGCATGGGCAAACAGTTCCCGGATCACCGGCTCCCTTGCCTTTTCATCGTCCTGGGGCATTGCATTCAGCTTTCCGCACATATGGATCGCCCGCAGCTTCCTTGCGTTCACCCCGTCATTCCAGAAATCATACTCCAGTCCCGCATCCAGTTTCTCCAATTCCGTCATGTCTTTGCCTCCTTCATTTTCACTCTTTTTATACGTTCCTTTTCTTTCACAGGTTTTCCTCTGTGTCCGGAAATAAGATACACTATCCCTAAAAATACGGCGCACAGCACCCATATGATCGGCTCCGTGACCACCACGCCCCAATACCCAAACCGTGGAACCAGCTCCATACAAAACAGAACCTTCACCGCCAGCTCTATCGTGCTGGAAATGACTGGTGCTATTTTGTAGCCCATTGGCTGCATGGCATTACGCAGCACAAGCAGCGCCCCCAGCGGGAAAAAGAACACTGTACACACCCTCAAGTTCAATATGGCATTGTCTATCACCATGTCGCTGGCCTCCCCCACCAGAAGGCGCAGCAGCGGGATTCCCATGGTCCACGCAAGCAGCACGGAAAGTACCGACCATGCAAGCTCCAGCAGCATCACCTGTTTCATTGCCGCCTTTATCCTGTCCGGTCTTTTTGCTCCAAAATTCTGCCCCGCAAAGGTAGCGTTTGCCGTGGCAATCGTCGCAAGGGGCATCATCAGCAGTTCATAGATCCTCCGGGAAGCCGTATGGGCAGTGATGACCTGTGTCCCCAGATTGTTGATGCTTTTCTGAAGAACGATGGAACCGAGGGAAAAACAGACAGCATTAGTGCCATGGAGAGCCCGGTAGAAAGCATTTCCGAAAGCAGCCCCCGCTCCGGCACAAGTTCCTGTTTTTCCGGCAGAAAGCCCTTATAATGCCGCCAAATATACCACATACAGCAGAATGCTGAAATCCCTTGGGCAGTCACAGTGGCAGCGGCAGCCCCGCCCACTCCCATATGAAATACCACAATAAACAGGATATCCATCCCCAGGTTCAGGACGCAGGAAAGAATCAGAAAATACAGCGGCGTCCGGCTGTTCCCCACAGCCCGCAGGAAACCGGCCGCCATATTATAAAGAATTGTTGTAATCATGCCTCCAAGGATGACCACAATATAACGGTATGCATCCGCAAAAATATCTGCCGGCGTATCCAGCCAACGGAGAACCGCTTTCAGGGACAGCAGCGCCATAAACGTCAGCAGAACCGTAATCACAGTGTCCAGCAGAACCATAGCCGCCACCGCCCTGCGGCACTTACTCTGGTCCCCGGCTCCAAAGGCTCGCGAAAGGACAATGCCATACCCGCTGTTCAAACCATTCGCGAAAGCAATCAGCAGGGAATAGATTGCGGCGGAAGCTCCTATTGCGGCAATCGCCCGGTCCCCCAGGCACCTTCCCGCTATCATCGTGTCCGCAAAGCTGTAAAACTGCTGGAATACCGTGCCAATAAACAATGGGACCGCAAAACGCAGGATGTGCCTGATTGGCGAACCCTCCGTCATATCCACCGTATAGGATGAAGTTTTTGATATATTTCTCATATTACCCTGCCTCCGTAATCATCCAACTGCCTTTAACAACTTTTCCCTTTGTACATCCGGCAATAAAGCCGATAAGTGTCTTATGATCCTCTCTTTTGACTGTTCCGGTGTCCTTTGATATACCTGCTGCACGAAGGAGTCCCCAAAATAATGTTCCGGTGTGGCATACCGCGCCACACCCCACCCATAGGGGCTGCCCTGCTTATCCCTCTTATATTCAAAATCCGCTGTAGTCACATAGCCCTGCATCTGCAAGCGGGTCATAACCGTATCAAAGCCTTTCCGCCCGTTCTTCCCAAACCCGCCCAGCTGTTTTAATTCCCCGGAAAGCAGGCTGTCGTATCCCGCCAGCAGCTCATAGACCGTCTTATCCTGATAGGCCGCCAGCCCATCCTCATACCTTGCGTCAAAATCGTACCCATCCCTCCGGTAATTTGCAAAATCAGGATACCACATGGCACTGATGAACCCTGCCTTCCCACGGAAGAACTTCCCATATGCGCACCCTGTCTGCCGTATTACGGGGCCTTTCCACTCCCATGGGCCATCCTCCCCATCCACAAACCAAAACTCCGCTGGCGTATGTTCTTCCACAGAAAAACCCGGTATGTCGTTCTGAAACAGAGGAAGGAAACCATATTCCTGAACTATCCGCGCTAAATCCGACTGTGAACAGATCCGAAAACCATTTGTATTTTGGCTCATCTTCCGTTCCTCCATCCTTTACTGGTTTTTCAGCCACTCATTATATTCGTCAAAAGGTGGTTTCCCATCAATATAGGAAATCTCAGGTATATCATCTCTAAGCTCCAATACCCGCTCATAAGCCCCTGGAACGATCATCCCAAGCCGACAATGCATCAGGACCGGCCGGCCTGACGGAATTTCCATATACATGGCATCTTCCTCATCACTGCCCAGCTCTTCAATCGGGATATTGATCGCCCCCTCAAAATGGTTCTCATCATACCACCTTGTGGCCGCCACATCAATGATCACCAGGTTTTCTGTCGTTTTCATGTATTCCAGTGCATCTTCAGGGGACATTCCCCCTAATGCGTTCATCCCACTGGCATTTTCCCCGGATGTCCCCGCTTCTGCATTCATGGATGCTTCACTCCTCTCACCTTCCTGATTTCCGTTTTGCCCGGTTTCTTCACCCTGTTCTGTTTCTTCATCCTGTCCGTGTTCCTCACCCTGTGCTGTGGCAGGGGAATCCGCCGATTCTTTCGGTGCCTCCCCGCCTGCACAGGCTGTAAGCGCAAATGCCAGAACCATTACCGCCAAGATTACAATTAACTTTTTCATCCTTCTACCGGTTCCTTTCCTTCTTCCGCATATTCTCTGGATTCTTCCGCCAAAACCTTCTGTACGGTCAGTAAGGCATCCCTCACCTTCATCCCGCATTGGAACGCTTTGGGGCTGTCTCCATGCAGGATTTCACGGCACCGGATGGAACCGTATTCCTGTTCATAAATTTCAGCCGCCCGGCGGATTGCCTTGTATGTACCTTGCTTTTCCCGTCCAGGCTCCCACTGCTCATATAATAGCTGATCACCGCCGTGGCTGCCGAAAATGCGCCGCACACTTCCTGCCTTGCCCCGAAACCGCCGCCAAAGCCTTCCATAATGCGGTATGCTGTTTTCCCGTCAAGCCCCAGATCTTCTGCGAATGCGCAGAAGACCGCCTGGGAGCATGTATACCCGCCGACATAATATTTTTCTGCCAGCTTTAACTTTTCATCAATGCCAGCCTCTGCCTGCGGCATCCGCTGTTTTTCTTCCACCACCATGTCCTTTACCTGTAGGCTTTCTGATAAATCTCCAGATAATCCGCATCAGACAGGGACAGCGGGTCGGCAGTGATATCCCCGCCCATCACCTCATGGATGCGCTGGGGATACATCTTCAGTTCCTCTTCCGTGATCCCTGCATCGCTTATCTTCAAATCGGCGCAGCCTACAGATGCGATCAGTTCATCCAGCGCCTTTACGAAATCTTTGCCGGAGGCAGGGTTCTCCACGCCCATTGCCTTTGCCATTTTGATCATAGGCTCCTCTGCCGCTTTTTTCTCTGCAAAGAAATCATAGTAAGCGTGGGCTGTCATGATCAGGCCCGCCCCATGCACCAGATCCGGGTGATAGCTTCCCATGACATGCTCAATGGTATGCGCAGAAGTACACAGCATATAATAACCTGCAAGGGTGTTTGCCAGCGCCATGTTCTCACGGGCTTCCTTGTTGCTTCCATCCTTATAGGCAATGGGAAGGTACTTCGCAATCAGCTCAATGGCTTTTAAGGCAAACATCTCACCCATGGGATGCTCATTCTTATTGATGACGCTTTCCGATGCATGGAAGAACGCATCCATCCCCTGGTATGCCGTAAACGTGGGCGGCACGCTCATCATCAGGTCGGCATCCACCACTGACAGGACCGGGAACATGGACGGGAAGAAGATGCCCGTCTTCTCATTCAGCTCATCATCAGAAATGACCGCCGCAATGTCCACTTCGCTGCCCGTGCCTGCGGATGTAGTGATGCATACAGTAGGGATCGCGTCATTCGCAGGGGTTTTCTTGCCGCCTGCCAGGCTCAAGCTGTAATCCCAGATATCCCCGTCATTCGCCGCCATCAGTGCGATACATTTGGAG
>JAMPAC010000144.1 GCA_023667395.1 Blautia sp.
GCATCCGTTGAAGAGTCTCCATATCAAAAAGGTCTGTCAAATGCATCCGCTCCATATAAATATCCTCCTTTGCCCCTTCGTGTACTCTGTCATCTGCATATCATCCTTTTTAACTACTCTCTTTGTTATAATTATACCATGATCACAGACCGATCATGGTATTGATGGCCATTCGGCCGCTGACTGTCTTGAATATGGACATATTATAGCATAGTTACCATATTTATGGCTACCCCTTAATCCAAAACCCTGATACACTCTCCCTAAAGCATCCGCTTTTATTCATGCAGCACACTGCTTTCCCACCCTGTGTCCAATGCGGCATTGCATGTTTCATCCAGCATCTTTGCGCATTCCTGCGGGGTGATGCTCTTTGACAGCAGTTCGTGGATATTGGGCCAGAACACGCTGCGGACGGAAGTATCGTTCCCCTGCCAGTTGGGGCTGTTATTCATAAAATCCACCACATTTACCGCGTTTTCGGTAAATTCATCCAGCATCGTGATCTGATCCTGATACTTTTCCGATACTTTCCCGCTGGCGGGAATATTTCCGGCGGAAACCTCCAGCCATTCGTCATTTTCATAAATAAACCGGATAAAGTCTTTCGCCGCCTGCACCTTTGATTCGTCGCCATTGTCAAACACCTCGAAACCGGTCACGAAAGAGGTCGCCACGTTGCCGGGGAAATTCACATATCCATAATTTTCCATGTTATCGTAAAGGGTAAAATTCGCGTTGTTAAATATATGGATCGCCAGCTGCCCATTGCTGAATAATTCGTTGCAGTCGGATATCTCCAGGTTCTCGGGATGGGGCGGATACCATCCCTTATCCACGCCGGACTGGATCCATTCCAGCGCCCTCACGGCCGCTTCGTTTTCAAAGTCAAAATGCCCGTCCCCGCCAAAGATCGGGCTTCCATAAGCCCGGATAAAGGACATGATATGGGTATCGCCCTGATTGTTCTTGCCGTACATCATCATGGGGTAAGTCCGGTCAGGAAGATTACCCGCAAGCGTGTCCAGAATGTCCGTCCATTCCTCCGGCGTCCAATTCTGTATGGTAACCGCATCGGAGATATATTTCTCAAGACCGCAGTTCCGGAAAAGTTCCTTATTGTAGATCAGAATATTCTGCATACTAAGGAAAGGCATCATATAGGTTTTCCCGTTTGTCATGCTCATGGCCCAGGACGCACTGTCGATATCGGCACGCAATTCATCGGAAATAATATCGTCCAGGGGAACCACCCTGCCGGTATGCAGGTAGGACGCCATATTAAAATAGCCCTCATAAAGGATATCCGTCGCGTCCTCCGTATCAAAGCTGCCCGTGATCGCCGCCACTTCATCCACATACTCGAAAGTTTCCACCCGGAACGTGACGTCGGCCTCTTCATACTGCGCCGCAAACGCCTCTCCCGCCTGCTGCAGGAAGACGCCTGAATCCAGGATTTCAGGTCTGCTGACAGAATTCATGACCAGATTCGGCACCTTGATGATCAAAGTTATCTTTTCCTTTTCCTTGCCGCCGCAGCCCGCCAACAGGCCGCAGCATAATAGAAACGTGATCGTTGCAGCAATTATCTTTTTTCCCATGGTCTATACTCTCTTTTCTTATGGATTATCTTATTTTTCATTTCTCCGCAGTTTTTTCAGCAGCACATCCACATCGATCGGCTTCGTCAGGAAGTCGTTCATCCCGCTGGCCAGGGCCTGCTCCCTGTCCTCCTGGAACATGTTGGCGGTGCAGGCATAGATGATAACCGTTCCCGCGTCGGCCCGATCCAGCTTCCTGATGTTACTTGCGGCAGTACACCCATCCATGACGGGCATCTGCATATCCATCAGAATAATATCAAACTCTCCGATCCCTGACTGCGCGAACAGATCCAGCGCCTCCTGCCCGTTCTGCGCCAGCGCGGTCTCAAATCCTTCCATCTTGAGTATTTCCAGCAGAACCTCCGCGTTCAGTTCCACGTCTTCAGCCACAAGGATCCTGATCGGCCTGCCATCCGCCCTGCACGCAGGCCGGGCAGTATCCTCGTCTTTCTCCGCTTCCTGTTCTTTCAGTTCGTCTGGGATATCATGTACGATTTTAGAGGGAATGGTAACCGTAAAAGTACTCCCCACATTAAGTTCGCTTTCCACCGTGATATCCCCGCCCATGGCATTGGCAAGAAGTTTGCTGATAGCCATGCCAAGCCCGGTCCCCTTGATGCCGTTGGTATTCCTGTTCCGCTCCTGGCTGAAAGAATCAAATATCTTGCCAATATATTCTTCCGATATTCCAATCCCGGTATCCTGGCAGCGGTACGTCGTGACCACGTGCGTGGCGTCCGTCTTTTCCTGCGTGACGGACAGCCGGATCCATTTGCCCTCCGGCGTAAACTTAGCCGCATTGCCCACAATATTCATCAATATCTGCTTCGTGCGGGTTACATCGCCCTCGATACAGGGCGTTGTAATGTCTTTTTCCACGAGAAATTCCACGCCCCGGTTTCTGATATTGTCAGCCTGCATCGCCGCAATCTCATCGATCATTGCGTCAACCAGCATGGGCTCCTCCACAATATCCACCTTTCCGGCCTGAAGCTTCGACATATCCAGGATATCGTTTACCAGCGACAGCAGATAGTTCGCCGTACTGTGGGATTTCTTCAGCCATTCCCTGATCTGCGGCTTCTGGCTCTCATCATCGATATTTACCATGATCAGGTGATTCATGCCGATCAGGCCGTTTAACGGCGTCCTGATCTCATGGCTCATGTTGGAAAGGAATTCTTTCTGCGACCTGGCCGATTCCGTCGTCCGTATTGTTTTCGCCTGCAGCCGCATGATAATAAGCAGCATAACGATGACCGTAAGCATGGCGATTATCGCCATTGTCATACTGAGGGACACAAACGTCCTTCTCTGTTCCACAAAAACTTCCTCATTGACAGACATAATGAAATACAGGTCAAAGCGGTCGTCAAGAGGTATGAAATAGAAAAGTTCCTTGCCCTTCTCCCCTTCATGGGAGTGATAAAATCCGAAAGTCTCCTGATTTTGAAGCCTTTCCTGAACCTCCTCGTTTGTCAGGTCAGCGCTCTCGGCTTCCGACAGGTGGTCATACAGATTATTCTGTTTGTTCAGGTAAATCTCCTTGTTGACATTGACGATATAGTTCCCGCTCATATCGATCAGGGCGCTGTGTCCGCGGCTTTTCCCGTCTTTTACAAAGCTGTCGATGACCATGTTGTCCTGGATGGATGAAATGTCGCTGATTCCGATCAGCGCAAACATCTTTGTGCCCTCCACGGTATAGTCATGCAGCCGGATCCCATACAGGATGGTCTCCTTTGACAGCCATCCGCCCTCTGTCTTATCATCAAACCGAACCACGATCCTCTCATCGTCCTCTTTAAAATAAGGCAGGAAATCCAGATTCCTGTTCAGGGTATCAGTGCCCGGCGTATAAACCACATACTTATCCGTATAAACCGTTCCGTCCTCAGCAACCAGATAGATATGGGTAAAGCCGCTGGAGGCGCATTCCAGGTTCATCCTTGTCTCAATTTCTGCAATTGTTTTACATTCAAAACTGATAAAGCGTTCCTGTATCTCTTCGAGATCTTTCCAGCATATCTCAATGTATGTCTGAATCGTCGTTTTATCGTGCTCCGCGATCTCGCTGATGGAATGGATAATGTTTTCCGTAATTACATCTTCCATCCGTCTGACATAAAAAAGCACCGCCAGGCCGACGATCATTGATGCGGAAACAACGATCAGCAGGTAAAACCATCTGTGTCTCTTTTTCACTTTTCGTACCCCTCACTGCACTTTTAATACATGGTTATGTATATGATAAATCTTTTTGCGGAAAAAGTCCACCTGATTTTGAAGCGCATTGGCAGCCGAAAGTTTTGAATCAAAAAAAATGGCGTGTCGAAAATACGACACACCACCATGAATATTACATTTCTCTCAGCAATCCCTCCACCTGCTCCCTCTTCCCATATAAAACACACCCGCCGGCATGGTCATCCGCAAGCAGGTCGCCGTCCCGCAGAGCCTGGAACAGTCTGGACTGCATTGCCTCCTTCAGCGAAGTATCCCTCACATTCATGTCCGAATACGGGGAGAAAGGGCACGGTTCCGCCCCGCCATGGGAATTGATATGGAAAAAGCCCCTGCCTGCCGCAATGCATCCGCCGGAACTCTTTTCGTCGCCCGGGAAAGAAACAAAGACCATCTCCGGATATTCCCCGCGCAGCTTTCCAATACCATTCTTTAAGAACTCCCGCTCTTCCTCGCCGGGCGCCAGTTCCCGGCTCTCCTCCGTAACAGGCACGAATTCAACATATATCACAAGTTTACAGCCCCTGTCCGCAAGGCTGTCCAGGAAATCGGCGGAAACGGCCTCCCGCACATTTTCTGTGGTTACCGTAACGGACACCCCGAACAGCAGACCTTTTTCGTGTAAGCTGTCCATATTGGAGATCAGTTTCTCATAAATCCCCTCTCCCCTGCGCAGATCCGTTTCTTCTTTTCCGCCCTCTATGCTCATGACAGGAATCAGATTGCGGCATTGGTCAAAAAGTTTAAAATACTTTCCATCCATGTAAGTCCCGTTTGTAAAGATGGGAAAGATAATGTTCTGCATTTTCCCCGCCGCCTCAATGATATCCCTCCGAAGCAGCGGCTCCCCGCCGGCAAGCAGGATATAGCTGATACCGATCTCATCCGCCTCCCTGAAAATGGAAAGCCATTCCTCACTGGTAAGCTGGCTCACTGGCTCAGAGTCCTGTGTCGCATGATTGCATCTGGAATAACACCCCGCACAGTGCAGGTTACAGCTGCTGGTAATGCTTGCGATCAGGAAAGGCGGGATATGTACGCCGTTTTTCTCTTCTTCCGCCCGTATCTTTGAGGCTTTCCTGCTTGCCGCCGCAAACTT
>JAMPAC010000145.1 GCA_023667395.1 Blautia sp.
CTGCCCTCACGCCGGAAATATTCATTTAAAAACTGCAGTTCCATCCTGCGCCCTACAAACTTTGCCACGCGGTTCCTTTCCCTCAATCCGGTCTCTTTTTATCAAACAGACCCCAGTATTGTCTCCACATCCTCCACAGGCAGCGGTTTACCGAACAGGTACCCCTGGATCACGTCACAGCCTATGGAATGCAGATATTCATACTGTCTTTCCTGCTCCACGCCCTCCGCCACGGATTCGATGCCCAGCGCTTTCACCATATTGACGATCGCCTCCGTGATCACCCGGGTGGCGGAATCCGTCAGCACCGTGTCGATAAAGGATTTATCGATCTTCAGGGTATCGATGGGAAGCTTTTTCAAATAGGACAGCGAGGAAAAACCGGTTCCGAAATCATCCAACGAGATCCTGATTCCAAAATTACGCAAAACCATCAGTTTGTCATAGACCGCCTGAAAATCCTCGATCAATATGGTCTCCGTGATCTCCAGTTCTATCTCCGACGGAGACACACCGTACTTTTTGATCACATCCATCACGGAATCCACAAAATCTTCCCTGCCGTATTGCAGAGCCGAAATATTGATGGACATGATAAAAGGGAATCCGTAACGCGCGCGCCACTGGGCATACTGTTTAATGCTCTGCTCCACCACCCACTGGCCGATGGGGATGATGGCGCCATTTTTTTCCGCAATGGGAATAAAGACCGCCGGGCTGATCATGCCCTCGTTCCCGTCCTTCCAGCGGATCAGCGCCTCCATGCCCCGCAGCTTCTTATTTCCCGCAAAATACTGGGGCTGGTAATACATATGGAAACTGTGGCGGAATACAGCCTCTTTCAGCTTCGACTCCAGTTCCGCCGTGCGCAGGAACTCCTGCAGCACCGGCGTATTGAAATACTGGATGATATTCTTGCCCATGGATTTGCTCTTGAATACCATGATCTCCGCGCAGTTGATCAGTTCTATGGCGGACCTGGAAGCCTCCGGGTATTCCGCCACGCCTGCGCTGAACGTGATCTGCACTTCCTGTCCGTTGCTCAGCCTGAAAGGCCTGTGCGTCCTCTGCTGGATCTCCCTGTGCAGGCTCTCCGCCGTACGCTCCCCCGCAGGGTCGTAGATGGCGATCAGGTAGACATCCGTATGCAGGTGGCAACCGGTTACATCCTTTTCCTCGCAGAGTGCTTTCAGGACACTGCCAAACTGCTGGATCAGTTCGTCTCCCGCCACCATGCCCTGTCCGTCGTTGATCTTACGGAAATCGTCCAGGTCTATCATCATGACGCTGACGACGTGACCCGTCTCCGACGCCGTCCTCACATAGTCCCCCAGCAGGCGGACAAAATAGTTCCGGCTGAAAAGGCCTGTCATGCTGTCATAATAAGCCATGTAGGTCAGTTCTTCATTCTGGCTCCGGATCTTCGTGATATTGCTTATGTCGATCACCTTATCCGCAAGCCGCCCGTCCTCCCTGTAATGGATCCTGGAACGGAACAACAGCCATGTTTTAGTCCCTTTCAGCAGACATTCCACCGAGGCGGAGTCCTGGCCGGTCTTCTCCACATACAGCACATCCCGGAGCGCCATGGCATAGGATTCATCCACCGCGTCGATGAGCCTGGATATCTCTTTCGGCTCACGGATGTCAAAATCAAAGAACTCTTTCCACTGCCCCAGGGTCTGAACCTGATTGCGCTCGAAAGAATAGTAAAGGAATGCACCCACAGCCGATTCAAAGACTGTGTGGTACATCCTCTCCTTTTCCGTAAGCTTCTGGTTCATTGCCTTCAACAGATCCAATTGATAGTGCAATTCGCTCATATTTCCTCACATTCCGCCGCACGGACAGTTCCCGGGTCAGGTTGCCATGGATAACGCTCCATCCTCTGTAGTCAGTATAATGAACTCCATTGCGGACACACCGTTTATTGCTGCTTAGCCGTAATATATCCCTGTGCCTTCAAGAGTTCTGCACAGAGCACCGCGCCGCCAGCGGCGCCTCTCACCGTGTTGTGGGAAAGCCCCACGAACTTATAGTCATACACCGTATCCTCGCGCAGACGTCCCACGCTGACACCCATTCCCTTTTCATAGTCCACATCAAGGACTACCTGGGGTCTGTTGTCCTCCTCCAGGTACTGGATGAACTGTCCGGGCGCGCTGGGAAGCCCAAGCCTCTGGGGCTCGCCGCTGAAATCCCGCAGCTTTTGAATCAGCTGCTCTTTTGTGGGTTTCTTCTTAAATTTTACAAACACAGCCGCCGTGTGGCCGTTCAGGATGGGCACACGGATGCACTGGCAGGTGATCACCGGGCTTTCAGCGGGAACGATCACGCCGTCCTCGATCCTGCCCCAGATCCGGAGGGGCTCTTTCTCGCTCTTCTCCTCCTCCCCGCCGATGTAGGGAATGATGTTGCCCACCATCTCAGGCCAGTCCTTAAAGGTCTTGCCCGCGCCGGAGATGGCCTGGTAAGTGGTGGCGACCACCTCACAGGGCTCAAACTCTTTCCAGGCCGTGAGCGCAGGGGCGTAACTCTGGATGGAGCAGTTGGGCTTTACCGCAATGAACCCCCTGGCGGTTCCCAGCCGCTTCCTCTGGGATCCAATGACCTGCATGTGTTCGGGGTTGACCTCCGGTATCACCATGGGCACATCGGGGGTCCAGCGGTGGGCGCTGTTGTTGGACACCACGGGGGTCTCCGCCTTCGCGTAGTCCTCCTCGATCTTCCTGATCTCATCCTTTGTCATATCCACCGCGCTGAACACGAAATCCACCTGGGCGGCAACCTTTTCCACCTCATTCACGTTCATGACCACAAGCTTCTTTACCGCCTCCGGCATGGGCGTATCCATCTTCCATCTGCCGTCCACAGCCTCCTCATATGTCTTTCCTGCGGAACGGGGGCTTGCCGCAATGGTAGTCACCTCAAACCAGGGATGGTTCTCCAGCAGGGCGATGAACCTCTGCCCCACCATGCCTGTTCCGCCTAAGATACCGACTTTTAATTTTTCACTCATTTCTGACCTCTTTTCCGCGCCGCTTTTGCGCATAACAAATTCCTGTTTCTTCCCGTTTCTCCCTTTTCAAGAAATGTTCCTTTAGACTGCTCTGCCAACTGAAAATGATTGCTCTGTCTGCTCAGTCAGGATTTCCCGGCACATTCCATGCTTATTGACATCCTCCGAGATTTCATACGGCTGCAATCTGCATTTGGGAACTCCTTTTCCTATTCTGCTTCAGTCCGGCATGGCATCATACCATTCTTCCTGCCGCAGATATTCCTGATACGCCGCGATCACCGGCTTCATGGCCTCCGGTCCCGGCGCGCCCACGGTCAGTCTCTTCTCCACACAGGTCTTAAGGGAGACCGCCGTATAGATATCTTCCTCAAATTGATCACTGATCGCCTGCAGTTCCGGTAAAGACAGGGCGTCAATGGATGTGTTCTTCTCAATACAATACAGTACCAGCCTGCCTATGATCCCATGGGCATCCCTGAAAGGCACGCCCTTGTTCACCAGATAGTCCGCCGCGTCGGTGGCGTTGGTAAAGCCGTTCATGGCGCTCTCCGCCATGCGCTCTTTCCGGAATTTCATGGTGCGGATCATCCCGGTGAACAGCGTCAGGCAGTTTTTCACCGTATCCATGGCGTCAAAGGCCGTCTCCTTATCCTCCTGCATATCCTTGTTATAGGCAAGGGGCAGCCCTTTCATGGTGGTAAGCAGCCCCATCAGCGCCCCGTAGACGCGCCCCGTCTTGCCCCTCACCAGTTCCGCAATGTCAGGGTTCTTCTTCTGGGGCATGATGCTGCTTCCGGTGGAATAGGCGTCGTCGATCTCCACAAACTGATATTCGTTGGAATTCCAGATGATGATCTCCTCGCAGAAGCGGCTCAGATGCATCATGACCGTGGCCAGCGCCGACAGGAATTCGATCAGGTAATCCCGGTCGGACACGGAATCCATGCTGTTTAATGTGGGGCCGTAAAAGCCCATGATCTCCGCCGAAAACATCCGATCCAGGGGATAGGTGGTGCCCGCCAGAGCCCCCGCCCCCAGGGGGCAGTAATTCATGCGCCTGTAGATATCCCTCATCCGCTGCCTGTCCCGCCGGAACATTTCAAAATAAGCGCCGAAATGATGGGCCAGGGTAACGGGCTGGGCTTTCTGCAAATGGGTGAATCCGGGCATATAGGTCTCCGTATTTTCCTTCATGACGGCCAGGATCGCTTCCAGCAGTTCTTTCAGGAGCCCGTCCGTCTCAATGACCTGCATCCTGGTGTAAAGCCTCATATCCAGCGCCACCTGGTCATTGCGGCTCCTGCCAGTGTGCAGTTTCTTGCCCGCCTCCCCGATCCGCTCGATCAGGGTCGCCTCCACAAAGCTGTGGATGTCCTCGCAGGTCTCGTCGATGGCAAGCCTTCCGCTGTCCACATCCTGCCGGATGCCCAGCAGGCCGCCTATGATGGCATCCCGCTCCTCCATGGTGAGGATGGCCTGTTTTGCCAGCATGGTCACATGGGCAATACTGCCGTCTATATCCTGCTGGAAAAAACTTTTATCGAAACTGATGGACGCGTTGAAATCGTAGACCATCTTGTCGGTCTCTTTCGTAAAACGTCCTCCCCAAAGTTGTGCCATGGCAGCCTCCGTCGTTGGTAAAATTTATCAAAACTAAACTTGATGATAACATAAAAATACAGGTTATGCAATATGGCAATCCTGAGTTTCCGCACCTTAGGTAACTGTTACGTAACTGTTCAGACGCGATGGTACGGCTTGGTGCTTTGCTGCCGGAGGGACGGCGGAGGCGTGCTGCCCTGTTCTGTGCGGACGGAGCAACGCAGCGCTGAACTAACTGCCAACTACGACTACGGAACTGTCGCAAAGATATGCGCCAGTTCCTATGGCGCGAATTGCGTCTTCGCGCCATAGTCTCCGT
>JAMPAC010000146.1 GCA_023667395.1 Blautia sp.
GTAAAGATAAAAATGTGTTAAGGGAGTATCTGCTTGACAGGGAAAAGGAGGTTGTATCGATTATGATGAGTTTATTTGACGAGGAAGAAGTTATAAGGTCTTATATCAAAAGTGAGCGTTATGAAGCGGCACAGGAAGCCGAACAGAAAAAAGCTAAAGAAAAAGCAAGTCTTATGCTTAAAAATGGAAAGATTACAGTGGAGGAAATGCCAGTTTTTTTCCCAGAGTTATCTAGTGAAGAAATCAGAGAAATTGAAGCAGATGTTATTCAGTTGGCGTAACAAATAACAACAATTTAATATCAAAAAACAGCGTAAAGGCGCATGGAACAGTAAATGTAAACCATGCGCCTTTGTTGCGCCCAAAAGGAGGAGCATGAACGACAACATCCAGACCAACACCACAGGGCGATTAACGCCCTGTCTGCAAAAGAAGATTGATAAGACAACCTACTTAGTCGAGGTACATTTCAATGACAAAAGCACCCAAAGCGTGGAGGATAAATTAAGGCGTGTCATTCTCCATGACTTAGAGCATGGAAAACAGGGCAGGACAGGAAAAAATAACGGGAAATGATGAATACGTCCTTGACAAGTTGCAACAGGCAAGACGGCGAAAAGCATACTGATCTCCTGCGGCGCAAGGCTGGCTCCATTCGATATCAGGGAAGTGCGGGATATGATGTCGGATGACGAACTGGAACTGGATAAGCTGGGGAACCGCAAGACGGCGCTGTTCTGACTGTAAAAATAAGTACGGGGAGTTATGCCCCCAGCAGGAAAAGGCGCTGGAAGAACTGGGGGTGACGCTGCCCGACCCGGATAAGAAAAAAGGCAGGAACAATAACCGCAAGCAGACCTTTGATGCGGAGTGCCGGGGGATGCTTTTCCGCATCTGTGCCAGGCATGGCCTGCACCTGGAGGCGGAGCCCAGCCATGGCGGCAGGGGCTACTTGGAAAAGCAGGACTTCATCATTCTCCAGCCACTGCCTGTCTGAAAAAGATATCTGATTCAGCTTGCAAAAAACGGTAAATGGACGTATCATAAGTATGTCAGTCCATCCTGTTCCTTCAGGATGGCGGGTGGGAAGGGAGCCAACTTTGGTCGGTGGGGTTCCCTTCTTTTTATGCTCTTTACTGCGCACGGTTACAGATATCATCATACAGGATCTTCTGCCATAAGCAAGCAAAAAGCGTGCTGTTTTTTCCTGCACGCTGTAATAGTTATCATTTTTATATGGAGATTTTAATTTGCAGCGACTGCGCAGTCGCTGCTCTATTTAATATGCCGTTTAACAGTCTGGGAACAATATCATTCATCAGCCATGGGATGGACAGAGATCATCCCGCATGGCGGAAGTACAGGAGGAAGAATCGTATGGAAGAAAGAAAAGTAACCGTTTACAGGGGAAGCATGAAAGACTATGCTCCCCAGTGAAAAGGCGTGGGCATACAGGATGAAGCTGGATGCAATCCGGCGGAAAGCGGGCAGGCCGGCTGGAAATAATTCTGGACAACTTGTCCAGAATTTAAAGGGGAAATTTTCCATTGAGATCGTAGCAGATGAAACAGGGGAAAATTATAAGCAGGTGCAGCGGTATATCCGCCTTACGGAACTGCTTGATGAACTTCTCCAGATGGTGGATGACGGAAAACTTCCGTTCAATCCCGTCGTGGAACTGTCCTACCTGGCAAAAGAGGAGCAGGCACAGCTCCTGGAACTGATGAAAGGGCTATCCGCCGTGCCGTCCCTGGAACAGGCAAAGCGGCTTAAAAAATACAGCCAGGAGGGGAAGCTTGGCAGGGATCCGGTATGCCTGTGCGTTCTTTTTTGCAGGGCAGCAATTCTGTGAATGGAGGTATACGGGAGGAGCAGGAAAGAAAAGAGGGAGGAACGGCAGAGGACATCCACCCGCCAGCTGATCGGGGCGGATAGGATCACGGACTACAGCCTTTGACGGGGAGCGGTGGATCATGCCGGAGGAATAGGCGCAGGAAAGGGCAGAAACCGTATTTTGCCCTATCTTTTCCGGGCATTTTGTGGTATGATATCCATGTGGCTGAAAGGAAGGTGGCAAGGTGGAGATACTGAGAAAAATAGACCTTTTCCAGAAAGAGATAAGTGCGCTGCGCCCGCTGGAGGGCGGGATGCTGGAACAGATAAAGGATTATTACCGGATAGGGCTGACATGGACATCCAATGCGCTGGAGGGGAATTCCCTGACAGAGAGCGAGACAAAGGTGCTTTTGGAGGACGGCCTGACGGTGGGAGGGAAACCGCTCCGGGATGTGTTTGAGGCGGTGGACCATGCCAAAGCCTATGATTTTATGTTCTCGGTGTTTCAGAACCGCCGTATAGATGAGCAGGCGGTCCTGAAGATGCACGGACTGTTTTACCGGAATATTGAGCCGGGGTATGCCGGGCGGTACAGGGATGTCCCGGTGCTGGTCATAGGGTCGCGGTACCCCGTGGCAGCCCCGGAGAAGGTACAGGGGGAGATGGAGCGGCTGTTTGACTGGATACAGAAGGAGAGGGAGGGATACCATCCCGTGGAATTCGCCGCCCAGCTCCACAAACGGTTTGTGTTCATCCACCCGTTCATAGACGGGAACGGCAGGGTGGCAAGGCTCATCATGAACCTTGCGCTGATCCAGGACGGGTATCTGCCCGCAATCGTCCCGCCCATCCTGCGGGGGGATTATGTGTCCCTGCTGGAACGGGCGCACAGGGATGATGCGGACTTTGTGGAATTTATCGCGGAGCGGGAATTTGAATCCCAGAAAGAGATCCTGCGGCTGTTCCAGATCCCGTTTCCCAGCCAGGGGATGGACCAGTCTCAGACAATGCAGTAAAATGTTGACACAGAAGGGAATTGTGTCAACTTCTGATTCCATGTGCGCTGAAGCGCACGGGATCATGGTATAAAATATAAACAGAAGAAAGAAAAAGAAACGGCAGAGCGCCGGATGCAGAGATGTGAAGCCGGTTGAGATAGAGCTGAAAGCGTTCGCATGACTGTAAAGGAATAAAGGCTGGTAAAGTAACGAGGGAGCAGCTGATGATCAACGCTTCTGAAACGGTTGCTGTTGCAAGGCGACTGGCAGCGGGTGAACAGGAAGGCTGATATGTATTCCCCAATATATAAAAGTGAAAAACCTGGCGCAACAACGGAAAGAAGGAAGAAATATGCTTTGTATAGACCATATGCAGGTTAATCATCTGGAGAAACCATTTGGGATCTCTGTCTCGCCGATCAGGTTGACATGGACACTCAATGGAAACGGTAAGCAGGCATCCTATGAAGCTGAGATCCTGCTGGATGGCAGGCTTGTGGAGAGCAGCGGCATTGTGCGGGCATCCGCCATGTTTTGGCAGTCTGAAAAAGAGCTTGCGTACAAAACAGATTATATCGTAAAAGTGAAAGTAACCGACGAAACGGGCATCACCTCCGAAAGCGCTGAGATTGCCGTGACAACAGGGATCGGTCAGGAGCAATGGAAAGCGCGCTGGATCGATCCGGAGGTTCCGGGGAAATCTTTCGTCCGGAAGTTTTTCTGGAATCTGCGGGATAAGCTGATGCTTCCCGGTGTTGACCTGCGTACATATGACAGGGGCGCTTATCTGAGAAAAGGATTCAGGGTGAATGAATCTTTTGGCAAGGCGAGATTGTATGTGACCGCGCACGGTATCGTGAATGTCCGGCTGAATGGTCAGGAAATCACCGATGCGCAGTTACTGCCGGGAACTTCCCAATATAATCGCCGTCTGATGGTGGAGACCATTGATGTGACCGAACATCTGAAAACAGGAAACAATATCCTGGAGGCCACGCTGGGAGACGGATGGTATCGGGGTTCCATGGGGTATCGCCAGTATCGTCATGTGTATGGGGACGATATTGCCCTGCTTGCCCAGTTGGAGATCGATGGTGTACCTGCTGTCATGACAGATGGGAGTTGGGATGCTTCGACGGATGGTCCGCTCGGCCTGAATGATATGATGGCTGGCGAACAGTATGATGCAGGGAAAGAGGAAACCATGACATGGCACAAGCCCGCTGTCAGGGACTTTGGCTATGACTTTCTGATCTGTCGGGATACGGTTCCCATGAAGCTTCATGAATGTTTTGTGCCGGAGATCCTCCGGACGCCTGCGGGTGAGACTGTTCTTGATTTTGGACAGAACATGGCAGGCTTTGTCGCTTTTGAGTTTGAGGGAAAAGCCGGGCAAAAACTCGTCCTGACCCACGGCGAGACGCTGGACGGCAATGGGAATTTTACCACAGATAATTTTCAGGCATGGGGCAGACCAGTCAGACAGCAGATCGTCTATATCTGCAAGGACGGAAAAAACAGTTACCATCCCACCAAGACCTATATGGGATTCCGCTATGTCAGGGTGGAAGCGGATTTCCCCATACAAAAAGAGTGGTTCAGGGCATATGCCCTCTATTCGGATATGCGGCAGACGGCCTCGTTTACCTGTGGGGTGGAAGAAGTGAACAGACTCTTTCAAAATGCCGTATGGTCCATGAAAGGGAATTTCATTGATATCCCCACGGATTGTCCTACCAGGGAAAAAGCCGGTTATTCCGGAGACTGCCAGACATTTATCCACACGGCGATGTATTTGATGGACTGTTATCCGGTCTATGCCAAGTGGCTGAGGGAACAGGCAGCAGCCCAGTTTGCGGATGGCTGTGTGCCGCAGATCGCGCCGACATCGGCTCTGAAGAAAACCGAAGAGGATGGCGGCATCGGGTGGAGTGATTCCTTTGAGATCATTCCCTGGATCCTCTATCAGCGTTACGGCGATGACGCCCTGATGCGGGAACTGTACGAGCCGCTGACAAAGTGGATGGCATACCGCAAAAGCCGGAGCGGCGTTATGCGGCGG
>JAMPAC010000147.1 GCA_023667395.1 Blautia sp.
GATGTCGAGCAGCGTCTGGTTACGCTGAATCTGATTGTTAAGAAAAATATTCATTTCCAAATCTCCTCCATTCTTTTTTCACTGCCCGTTGGACATTATGTGCCACTTATGCCCTCCCATCAGCGTAGCCCTGTCCGGTGCGACTTTGGCAACCTCGCTTTTCCGCAGGTCAAGGAACTGATTCCCCATATAGACGTTCTGCGCCGCATCCTCTTTGGCAAGCGCAGTGACCTTCTCCCGGAGGGAGTCCGTCAGCTTCCAGCCTTTCTTGGATGATGCCTTTGCTGCCGCCGGATGCCCTGCCTTAATTCCCGTTATCTTCATTCTAAGACTTCCTTTCTGCGGTAGGCCGCCCCTGCTCCCCGATTTGCCAATCTGCCGGAAACCGGGGATGGCTGCTTGCGCTCTGTGCCTTACCAGTGATATGCGTCCGTGGGGTTCATTTACAGGCAGAATTATTTCTTTTGGTCCCATTCAAAATAGCCTTGCAGGTAATCTGCTGTATCTTCACTTATTTCAAATACCATATCCAACCCGGCGACTTCAAATTTTACATAAGAGGCATCATACACGGAGATTTTGCAAACATCATATAATTCCCCGTCCGTTCCGGTCTGGCCAAATTTCACTGTTTCCTCCTGTGACAGGCCAAAACTGCCAATTTCTTCTGCACCGCTCGGAAGTTTGCCTAATTCCCATTTGTCCATATCCAAAGCCGTCATAAAATCCCCTATGTCCTCTTTGCCGGAAAGCGTCTGTACCACGCTTGATGTATCAGCAGATACAACAGTAATTTCCTGTGCCTTTGATACTTCATTGTAGTATTCCGATGCATCCGAACTTTTCTCTTTGCCACAGCCACAGAACAGGGTAGAAGCCATAACTAACACTATAAATAATTTCTTAATCATAACATCCTCACTTTCTTTTTTCATGATATTCTTCGTTCATAATGAGCATCCTGTACGCCCGGACTATACCGGAAACATACACACATAGGAAAGCGCCTACGCCGGCTAATATCATTCCGCAGGCAAGCACGATATTGTCCAAAACATACATTTCTGCAGGAACAAGCATCGGGCAGAGCAAAAATCCTATGGCGATCAGTGCAATCCCGGCAAGGTTGATCATATGGGCTGACTTCTTTTTATCTGCATAGGCAGAGGCCAGTTCCGATTTTACAGCCTTATCAAAGGACAGGTTTCCTATCCACATCTTGCGGTAGGGATTATCTGCCAGCTTTACTGAAAACAGAAGGATGATCCCTAAGATCACAAGCACCATAAACAATACCATGCTCATTTCCGCATTCCAGAAAGAAAGGGACAGGCCGCCAACGAACAGGCTGACCGCAACACCAATTTTCACCATTTTTCTTTTCTGGTAGGAAAGGAAACCTTCTGCCATTTCACGGCTCACATACAGCCCCTTTTCATCGGGAGCCAACTCCGGCTTTTGCGAATCTTCCTCATTCAGAAGATAATCCAGCGTAACATCAAAAATTTTACTCATGCGCACTATTTTTTCTGTCTCCGGATATCCGCTGTCACGCTCCCATTTACTGATGGCCTGTCGGGAAACTCCTAACTGGTAGGACAACTCTTCCTGGGACAGTCCGGCTTCTTTTCTTAGCTTTTGAATTTTTTCTCCGAATGTCATATCCAGCTCCTCCTTTCCCTACCAAAATACGATTTTTTCAAGTAGCGCACCACCAAAATGCGGTTGCAACTACGCAACAGCGGGTTGCAACCATGTATTTTTCGCTGCTTTTCACCAAAAACAGCTATCCGGCAGCCCCTCTGTCGTTCAGAACCGCCCCTGCCCCCTTGCAATAAGTCCGGGCAGTCCGCAGGGGCAAAGGTTTATGCGCCTCTGCGGAATTGGGTGTAAACCTTATACCTGTATATCCAATGTGCTGCCCGATTTCTTCAAGCTCGCTTCCACAGATTCCCTCGTGATGCCGTCCAATGCCCCGGACGGAATCGGCTTCCCAATCTCCCACTTGGGATCAGCTTTCCTTGCCGCAGCATAAAATGCGTTTCTGTATGCCCGCTCATACTGTTGCATGGTATACCCTGCCGCTAATCGGTCATCCTTTTTCGTTTTTCTGTACAGATTGTCATATACATCCCTGCGCCTTGTCGTATCTCCATTCGCAACACCATTTTCTTGCAAAAATTCCTTTTTTGTTTGTTCAAACATCTCATCCTTGCTGCTCTCCGGGATGGAAATGATACGTTTCTGGCGGCTTGCATTTTCATCTGTCACCACAAGTCCGGCAAGCCCGTTTCTTGGGTTGATATAATCTCCGTCCTTATCGTAGCATTTCATGGAATTTTTAATGCACTGGATGTTTGTGTACATCGCACCGTTTCCATTCTGCATCATTTCTTTTATTGCCGCCTTATACTGCTTGCTGTTCGTATCAATGCCCGCCGCCTTTAACTGCGCCTGTATGGAGCCGCTGTTCAACTGCGACAACTGAAAGCTGCCTATAATGCTCGTGCCTTTTGTGTTTTTTGTCCCAAACATACTCTGAAACAAAAAACTGTAATCCGTTATTTTTGACATAACTGCATCCTCCTTTACGCTTCTTTATTAATGCCGAACATACCGTTCAGCATGGATAAGACTTTCTCCATGCCGCCCTCTCTGGAGCCGGAAACCTTATAGGCATCCTTCCATGCCTGCGCCAGCGTCACCAGCTTCTGGCCCACGTTCTCCTGCACGGTTTTTGTTTTATCCGCATCCGCAGATAGTTTCTGCCCGCTCTTCAGCTTGGACAGCTTTTCCTTATACCCGTCCAGAATCCTTGACGCCTTTGCATCCACCTCCGCCTTGTCGGCCGCACTCTGGAAAGCCTTATCCAGCTCAGCCAGTTCCTCTTCCACCGTCATCCTGCGGAATCCCGTCGCGGAAGCTGCATCCTCCACATAACGCTCTATCGTGCCGTCCTTATAGCCCTGCACGATCCCATCATAAAGGTTCCCATAAGCCTTTACATAGTCCGCCACCCTGTCCGAAAAGCTGTATGCGGCGCCGCTGTCCCTCTGCCCTTTCAGCTTCCCGGCTTCCTCGTCCAGACGGTATCCGTAATTTGCCCCTATGGACTTTGACGCCTGCATTATGGACTCTTTCTGCTTCATAACTCCCTCGTATGTCCTCGCCCTTCCGCCGTTTTGCAGGCTTTCAAGCCCCTCCCTTGAGATTGTGACGTTCACCGCCCTGTCAGCCTGCGGCGGCTGCGCCTGCGCCGCCTTCCCGTCGGGCTTTTGTGCCTTCACGTTCTGGAACCATTCGGTTCCCGGCTGCTGTGTGCTTCCATTCACATTCATTGACATGATATCATCCTCCTTGATAAAAATATTTTTCCGCCAGCCCCGGCCCGCATATAAAATATGCCGCTTCATAAAATCTGTCGGCAGGTGCGCCCCGTTTTCCAACCCGGACTGCACCAAGTGACTATAAATTGCACGAAATGACCATAAAGTTTACAGGATCGCCACCGCCCGGAACTTTTCCCCGTCACAGGAGGTGGCGAAATCGCCGCCGTATTTGTCCACCACCGCCTTTACGTTCATAAGCCCGATGCCGTGCATCCCTCCATCGGAATCCTGCGCGGTGCCCTCCGCGGCCTGCGCCTTCCCCGCCACGGGGTTCTTCACGGAAAAGATCAGCTTCCCGCCCTCCTGCACCAGCTTGATGCTGATGACGGCCTTCCGCCCCGCCCGCACGACCTCCACGCACTCATGGATGGCGTTGTCCAACAGGTTGGAGAGCAGGATCACCGTCTCCTCCTCATCCAGCTTAAGCCCCTGCATATCGCTGACCTTGAATATCATGGACACCCCCTGCTCCCTCGCCGCATGGAACTTCTGGTTCAGCACCGCGTCCACGATGGGGTGGTTCGTATTGACCGCCGCCATCTCCACCGATATGCTCTCCGTCAGCCGCTCCGCAAGCGCCGCCGCTGCCTGCGCATCGCCCTCCTTTAACAGCACCTGCATCGTCCGGATCTGGTTCTTGTAGTCGTGCATCTTCCGCCCCTGCCGCTCATAGACCGCCTGCATATCCCGGTAATGCGCAAGCTGGCTCTCCTTCTTCTGCGCCGTCAGCGCGCCCTCCCGCAGCAGCTCCCCGTCCACAAGGATGTCCTGCATCAGCACCAGCACAAGGAAGTTCACCATGATCAGCCCCGCCGCGAGGAAAAGGTAGACGGCCTGCACCTTTTTCTCGCCGCTGTAGCAGAAATACATGGACAGCATGGCCGCCACGGTGAACAGCGGCACCATGCCGAACTTCCGCCATTCCCTATGGGAAAGCCCCTTATAATTTTTCTTCCCCTTCCATATCCTGCGGAGCATGATAAGCAGGAGAATCCAGACCATTTTCCCCGGCAGCGCCAGGAAGACGATATCAGACGCATATGCCTCATCCTTGGCTATCAGTATGTTTTCGAGCTGCAGCGAAAAAAGGTCTGCCAAAAACAGCACCGAATAACCCAGCACGGGAAAGAAAATGCACTGCTTCCAGTCCGCCCTATAGAACACCGCACAGAATGCCATATACACCAAAACTATCAGCAGCACCTTAATCCCCATGGAACCAAGATATGTTCCCAGGAATGCAACGGCCACACCAGCAAGGTACAAAACAATATGCCTGCACCTATCCGACCACCCCGCCCTTTTCCTTTCCATGAAGGTATCGAAAAAATACACGCTCCCCCACGCCTCTACCGCCATAAGGCAGAAAGAAAGCATCCACCATCCCATTCCCATCATCACTCCGCCCCCTTAAACAATGTGTACTGCCGCTTCACTTCCGGATAC
>JAMPAC010000148.1 GCA_023667395.1 Blautia sp.
AATATCTTGAAAGTAAAGAACAGGAGGTTGTGGATATTATGATGACATTGTTTGACGATGAGTATGTTTTGGAAGCGTATGCAAAGGAACGTGAGGACAATGCTACTCTTAGGGAGGCGAGAGAAACAGCGGAAAGAATGATTAAAGACGGAGAACTCTCTCTTGAAAAGATTGCACGTTATGTACCGTCTTTATCACTTGACGAGCTAAAGGCACTTGAAATCGAGGTTATGCAGTTAGCGTAATCAATCATATCAATCAAAATAAAATATAGTAACAGCGTTAGAGCATATAGAAACCGAAAATCTATATGCTCTATTTTTTTGCCATTAAGGAGGAACAATGAGCGATAACATTCATACCAACACCACAGGGCGATTAACGCCCTGTTTGCAAAAGAAAATTGATAAGACAACCTACTTAGTCCTGTATCTGTGAAGCCTGCAGCGCTTTCAGCGTTGTGTCTTCTTCCGCTGGTTGGTACTTCTGCATGATCTCCTCACGCACCGCCTCCAGGGAGGCGTTTATGTCCTGGAAACGCATGGTGGCGATCCCGTCCACAAAGATCTCCGCATCCGTCATAAGGGGGATGAAATTTTCATGGGTGGCGATCTCGCAGAGCAGGCGGTTGTTGATGCGCCCGCTTTTCAGCAGTTCCACCATGCTGTCGCTCAGGTGCAGGTCCGGGAGCCCGGTGTCCGGGTGGTTCCTGTTCTCGGTCAGGCACAGCAGGTAATCGGTGGACACGTCATAAAACTGCGCCAGCGTCACGATGCTCCCGTGGCTGATCTCCCGGTAATCGTCGTTTTCATAGTTCCCCAAAGCTGATCTTGAGATGCCTGTTGCCGCCGCCACGTCCTCCAGCTTCAGGCGGCGCTCCGTCCGCAGGTCTTTCAGCCTCTCTTGTAGGTTTGTCAATGTTTCATGATCTTGCCCCTTTCCCGGCAGTCTTATCTCTGCTACCATACTGTGATTATACCATGATTTCGTGCGCCTTGGCGCACATGGAATCAAAAGTTGACACGATGAATTTCCCGAGTTTGCCACTTCCTTGAAAAGCTAACATAAAAAATTTCCTTTTTTTGCAAGGTTTCCCTTGCTTTTTTTATTGGTTTGCGTTATACTATTTTAGTAGGTCTATGGGTCTGCTTATGGAGGTGTATTATGTACGTTGAATGCTTTACGAATAATGGAAAACCTTATCTGCGCCTTGTTCAGTCTGTTCGTGTTACTAACAGGGACGGTTATAAAGTCTCTCAAAAAAAGGTTGTCTGCAACATCGGGCCACTGGACCGTTTTGACGATGGGCAGCCTGACTATGTGGAGCGGCTCAAAAAATCCTTCAAGGCCGGCGCCCCTTTGATCCCCTCCCTTGAACCCTACTGCACACAAGAAAAGCCTGCCCAGGATTATCATTTTTCCATAAAAGAAGGCAGTCCTGACTGCTTCGGACATCCCAGGCTCTTCTCCCATATGCTGCTTGAGCGCATTCTGGAAGAACTGGGTCTCCATTTCCTCTTTTCCACGTATAAGGGTTTTACTAAACTCAAATATGACGTTTATGGCTTCGCCAAGCTCCTGATCTTTGAAAGGTTCCTCAACCCGGCCTCCAAATGCGCCACCGTCAGGCAGAATGAGGATTATTACGAACCCCTGCTGACCGATTTCAATCCGGACAATGTCTATGACACGCTGGATTTTATTGCTGCCAATAAAGATAAGATCATCCGCCGCATGAACACAAACCTCATGAAAAAGGCAGGACGTTCCCCCCAGATCATCTATTACGATGTGACAAACTTTTACCATGAGACAGGGGAGCCGGATGACGATCTCTTGGATGAAGACGGGAATGTACTGGAAAAAGGGCTCCGCAAGATGGGGGTCTGCAAGGAAGAGCGGAAGCTTCCCATTGTCCAGATGGGGCTCTTCATGGATGATAACGGTATCCCCATCGCCCTGGAGACCTTCCCCGGCAATACCCTGGACCATCTCACCCTGCGGCCTGCCCTTAAGAAAAATATCGACGGCCTGGATTTTTCCCGGTTTATCCTGATCGCGGACAGGGGTATCTGCAATTACATGAACCTGCTCCATGTCACCGATGCAGGAAACGGATATATCGTCTCCAAAAGCCTGCTCAAGAGTACAAAAAAAGAACAGGCATGGACTTATTCCGAGGAAGGCTATATTTCTGTCAGCGAAGATTTCAAGCATAAATCACGGATCATGAAACGTACCGTGAAAGATGAAAACGGCAGCTCCCGCATCCTTGAGGAAAAGGTGGTCGTCTACTGGAGCAGGAAATTCCAGGCACGAAGTGAGCGGGAGAACAAAAAGTTCCTGGATTTCCTGAAAAAACTGGAGGAATCCCCGGAAAACTTCCGAATAACTGCCCTCCAGTCCAAAAGCCTGAAAAAGTTTTTCAAAAAGGACTGCGTGAACAAGAAGACAGGGGAGATCCTAAACTCTTCCGATATAAAAGCCCTTGTTGATTTTGATAAGGTAGCTGAATACAGGAAAAGTATGGGCTATTACCAGATCGTCACCTCGGAGCTTACCATGGAACCCTTGGAAGTGATCGAAAAGTACCACGGCCTGACACAGATCGAGGACCAGTTCCGGGTAATGAAGGGTGACCTGGAGACCCGCCCCCTTTATGTCCGGACACCGGAACACGTGGAAGCGCATCTTCTGACCTGTATGATTGCACTCATTATGCTGCGGATTATCCAGAAAAGGATTGTCCAATCCGGCCTGGTAAAATCAGGTGAGGAAGCCTACTGGAATACCGGGCTCAATGGGGCAAGGATACAGGCCGCGCTGAACAAGTGGAAGGTGGACATGCTGCCCGGCGACCTGTACCGGTTCATGGATGTGGGTGACCCCGACCTGAAGCTGATCCTGGATGCGTTTGGAATAAAGATCCCTGCCAGGCTGTACCGCCGGGCAGAACTGAAAAGCCTCAAGACTGATATAAAGATTTTCATATAGGTCTATAAATGTAGGTACATTTTCTCAAAATTCTGTAAGTCCCATCCATACAGAAAATTCTGCATATTTACAGGAAAAAAGGAGTCTATACAGGCTCCTTTTTCGCTTCACAAGTGGCAAACTCGGGTTATACCATGATTTCGTGCGCCTTGGCGCACATGGAATCAAAAGTTGACACGATGAATTTCCGTGTCAACATTATACCATGCTGCGGTATGCTGTTCCACAAACGTGGAAATTTTTCTTTTTTGGGCTTCATTCCCGCTTTGTGGAAATACGGGTGGGGTAACAAAAATGTTCTATGATAGGTACAATCCATCGATGGACCATTCCAAACGAATGACCGGGCTGACGGGATATGCCCCCCAGACGATGTGACGCCATGAACCGTGGCAGGGAGTAAGATGCCGGGCCGCGGGGAGCGCACCAGAGGGGGCGAAACGCCGCTGTGAGATCCAGGGGCAGGAACAGCATCAGGGGAACCGGCGGATTGTACTGAAATGACACTGTAAACACAGGTACGGGCGGGGCGTACCCTGCCCTGCCTGCATTGCCTGGGGCTGGATGCGGCGTGGAGCGGCGGGGGCTCCCTGTGTTCCTGCCTGGGACTGCCCCAAGACAATCCACGGATCATGGAGGGACCAGACAAGTGGAATATGAATTTATGACGGCGGCAACACCGTTACCTCATTGTACCGTGCGCTGAAAGGGAACTGGTCGGGAGGGTGCAGGAATACCTACATAGACAGTTTTTAGATTTTGGGTTAAGAGAATGATTGATTTACACAGCGTTAGGGCAGTTATGAACCTATTTTGACATAGGTTTGTAGCTGCCCTTTTTTGCGTTCAAGGAAGGGTTGGTTTTATGGACGTGTTTGAAGCGATAAGGGAAAGCGGCATTACCGCACGGCAGGCGGCGGAGCATTGCGGGATAAAAATAAACCGTAACGGCATGGCGATCTGCCCGTTCCACAAGGACAAAAATCCGAGCATGAAGATAGACAGGCGGTACTTCTGCTTCGGATGTGGGGAAAAGGGAGATGCCATTGATTCCGCCATCCCAGCCGCTTTAAGGCGGGGAGGATGGTATGGGCTTGTGAGCAGCCCTTACGGCTACCGCATCCATCCCATATCGGGGGCGGGGCAGCTCCACCGGGGCGTTGATATAGCGGTCCCCACGGGGACGCCCATTTATGCGGCCATGGACGGCGTGGTCACGGCAGCGGCCTATGACGAATCTTACGGGAATTATGTGGTGATCCAGGACAGCGGCGGCTACTGCACCAAGTATGCGCACATGGATCATTTCCCGTTATTTTTTTCTGTCCTGCCCTGTTTCCCATGCTCTAAGTCATGGAGAATGACACGCCTTAATTTATCCTCCACGCTTTGGGTACTCTTATCAGAAAAATGTACCTCGACTAAATAGGTTGTCTTATCAATTTTCTTTTGCAGACAGGGCGTTAATCGCCCTGTGGTGCTGGTCTGAATATTGTCGCTCATGTTCCTCCTTTTGGGCGCAAAAAAGGCGCATGGTTTACATTTTACTGTTTCCATGCGCCTTTACGCTGTTATTTTGATATTAAATTGTTTTAACGATTATGCCAACTGCATAATTTCTGTTTCAAGCTCTCTCAATTCATCAAAAGACAATGACGGAACACATTCCGCAATATCTTCAAGAGTCATTTTACCTTTTTTTATCAACCTTTCTGCGGTTTCCCTGTCTGCATCATGCCTTTCACTCTTAATAAAAGACTTCATTATCTGTTCTTCGTCAAACAAACTCATCATAATCGTCACAACCTCCTTTTCTCTTTCAAGCAAATATT
>JAMPAC010000149.1 GCA_023667395.1 Blautia sp.
ATTACCCACTAGGGCATCCCCGTCAGCCAGATGCAGCAGCTTGTATCGGAGTTCCGCGATCTCTTCCTTCATGCTCACATATGATTCCAGTTGTTCCCTTGTCACTCTGTCCCTCCTGTCCCGGCGCCTGTTGCGACGTCGCAACAGGCGCCGCTGGCCACGTCTGCTGCCAGCCGAAGATTCCCGTTACTGTTACTATGCCTGCCGCCATGGGAAGATCCTTTGCCCAGGGCAATGTCCTTTTACCGCCCGAACAGGGACAACTGCCTTTGGGGGCGGGTCATAGTTGCAATCAAAAAACTGCCAACCTCCTATTGGTCAGCAGTCTCTAGATTCCATATCCTTTCTAAAAGTTTCGGGATATAGTCGGGCGGTTTCCTCTGCCCTATCTCCCAGCACTGGATCGTCCTTATCGGTATGCCGAAATGATCAGAAAATTGTTTTTGTGACATTCCCATTTCGCCTCTCAACTCTTTTATTCCCATCAAAACTCCACCAGTTCCTCCCAATCATCCTCGTTAAAATCAATAAGGTTTTCGCCTGTATAGTAATTCGCCGCCGCTTCCTCCGCCGTCTTACATCCGTCAAGATTGCTGTAATCTGCGGCTTTTGCGACTTCCAATGTCAGTTCCTCATCAAAGGCTGTCTCGTTGATATATACAGCCTTTCTGTTATCGTCTACAAACAAAACAACAGCTTCTCCAACAGAATCTTTCGCAAAATATCTTTTCATGCCGATACCTCCATTCCCAATACAGCAAAAAATTTTTCTTCCTCGGTCATTCCGGCGGTTGCTTTCTCGAACCTCGTTTTGCTCCTTTTGGCGTTTTCCCTGTATTCTTCCGTCATTTCTTCATAGGTCGCATCTTCAAGGGAATATTTTGTTCCAAAACCGTCCAGTTCTCCCATGCGCCCTTTTGCTTCTGCTCCGTTTGCAAAAAACTCTTTTCCGACTGTTCCATTCTGATAATTCACAACTAATTTCTTCATTCCCATTTCCTCCTTGATCTATTTTATGTATGTATTATAACGCAATGCGTTATATGTGTCAAGAGGGAAAATGGAATTTTTTTGAAATTTACAAACTACTGACCAATATTCTTTTATCAAAGTGCAATTTCCCTTGTCACTCCTACGCCTGCTGCCATGTGCAGGATCATGCATCCTGATGGCCAACCGTGTACGGTTGGGGCAATGGCCTCCATGCAATGACCGGCATATCAACCTGTCCAAACCTCTCTGAAAATGAAATGGATTCCCACCATCCCTCCGGTACGGTGCAGGGATCAGCTTCCTCGTCATGCTCACAATGATATGCCTCATCCCAGTCGTAGGCGCTGTCAACCATGGCAAGGGTCCCGTCCTCATGGAACGCCCTTGCGGTCAGGCAGCGTTTCTCTCCTGTCGGCCAGGCTTCCTGCACATACGTTATCTCGACATCCTCCTCATTTTCCGGCATCCGCTCGCTGCATGGGATCCATCCGCCGACCCTAGCCTGGCTGTCTGCCAGGTCTACCGCAGTATCTATCCCGGCGGCCATGCCTTGTCCGTATGGAGTCCCTGTGTCAATGCTCCTTGATAACAACCTTTCTATCAATTTCTTCTCATCGATCATCCTGCTCCTCCTATCAGTCCGGGGCTGTCGAAAATGTTGCCGATGACCTCACAGTCTTTAGGCTCACACGCTTCACCAAAGAAATGTTTATATGCCCATCCTTCTTTTGTGAGACACCATCCCGCAGATTTTTCATTCCATGTTACAACGAGATTTCCTCCACATTTTACAATATCCCCCTCAAAAATCTTTTTTCCGTTCTTGTCGGTCAGGCCTGTGTATTGCCCTACCGTATCGGCATCAACCACGCATTCAGCCACAAAGCCTAATTCATCACGCGCATTAAAATAATAGCTTTTAACCTCATTTCCGTTTGAATGGCATATTCTTGTAACATATCCATCTACCCATTCGCCGTTATTTTTCCGCTTTGCTCTGAATAAAATTTCCCTCATTTCCCGGCATCTCCTTTCCTTGCGGCTTCCGCTTCTTCCCGTGCCAGGAACCATTCCTTCCCAAGCTCCTTTACATCAAATCCTATCCTCAGGAACCTATGCTCCTCCATATCGCTTTCAAGCATTACATCCGTATGGTCCCTGTATGTAACAAAGCGTTCCACGGCCAGCGGGACGATCTCGCCGAATACAAGGGAGTACACCGTATCCCCCACAGCGCAGGGCAGCCCCATCAGCTTCCCCTGTTCCTCCAGATCCTCGTATCCTGCTAATTTTTCAATTGCGAGCCTTGCGTGGTGCGCGTCCATCTCGCAGGGCTCCCGGCAAGCCCCTCCGTGCTCATGATCCACAAACCAGACCGCACCGCTATCTTCAGACCTCCTGGTCAATCTCTCCATATCTCCCTCCTTTTCCTGTGATCCCCCACTGCTGGGCCATCGCCCTTGCAATGCCAGGGAATGTCTTTGCTCTGGTTTTTGGATCCCGTTCCTTCCTGCCCTGGAACCTCCTGTACTTTCCATGCGCATCCTTGGAACCGCCATTTACATATGGTTCATGGCATCCTAATGTCTCCGTGGGCTGCAGCTCTGGCAGTCCTTTCAGCCATAGGCACGTCCGCTTGCTGTATGGGTGCCCGAACTGATATGGCTGTATCGCCTGGGTGCACGGTGGCAGCCCTATCAGCTTCATGGGCGTGGGATTCTCGATGGCTATCTTCCCGCAGTCAGCATCCATGATCCGCATAAAAAACGCTTTTGCTTCCATTGCTTTTTTATATCTCTCCTGTACGATCTCGCCGTTTACCCTCATTCTGGCCGCCCCAGCATTGGTCATGTACGTGCATGGCGGGAATGCTATGATCATATCCCATCTCCCATGGATCCTGTGCCATGCACCGTCCGCCGTCCGGAAGCTGCACTCCCCATCCAGCAGGGGGAGCACATCGGCCTGTATGTGCCATTCCGGGTGCCCGCCGGAACATGGCTCCAGGTCGCAGGAATACGCCTCATGCCCCAGCCTCCGGAACTCCGCGCAGACACGCTGGCTCTCCTCGCAGGCTGCCAGCACGCGCATGTCCCCTTTATGGGGCGGCGCCTCAAGATATCCCCCCTGCATCTGTCCTCCTGTTGCGACGTCGCAACGGGCGCCACTGGCCACGACTCCCATATCCCTCACCTCCCTACAGATACGCCGCCTTTGGCTCCCTCAATCCGTCCTTGTCCCTGACAAATGCCTGTCGGCTGTCCAGTTCGTCGATGGTCCCCTTTACCGCTTCCCATGCCCCGCAAAGGTCCAGATATCGGAAGATCAGGTTGCAGACCGTTGGGACGATCCACAAAAGGTCCTTCTTTGAAAGCCGCTCCAGCATCCGCAGCCGCTTTTCTTTCTCCGTTTCCTCGTCTTCATAGTTGTTTTCTCTCGCAAAAAGCGTTGAGATATCTGTTTCTGTCAGTGTCAGGGCGACCGTGTCGAACCAGAAAGCCGCTGTTTCTGTTTCCTCGTCTTCCTCTGCGAACTTCCGCATTTTCCATGGGATCTCATGGTGATAGATCTCATTCCTGATACTGTTGATGTCACACCACAGATCCCCTGCCGCATCTGCCATTTCTGCCAGGAGTTCGTCATAATATCCAGCATATTCACTGTTCCGGAAACATCTGTTCGCGCTTCCCTCCATGATCTCATCGACCATTTCGGTGATCGACCACCAATCCAATCGCTTATATAGTCCCACGCCCTACCTCACTTTCTAGCCATTCCAGCATGTCCATGGAAAATCCCTGGGGATCCCTTGGCGCTATCGAGGAGTCGTTATACCCCGCTGCCTCCACTTCCTCCAGGAAGCCGGCCAGTTCCCTGTCATCCATCATCCTGATCCTGTCCGCGTTCGTCATTCCTATCCCTTTCCCGGCCTCCCGCACCGCTCGAACCCTATCGCCCATACCCAGGGGTCGGCATCCCAGCCATATAAGGCCTGCTGCCCTTTGGGCATCGTGGAGTCCCAGATACTGGCAAACTGTCCCCTCGCCTGCATGTATGCATCCTCCGGGTCATTGAATGCTTCCGGGCGGATGGCGACCCCTTCATCCAGGAAGTCATCCAGTTTCATGGCCTGTAAGTGCCCCACGCCCACATCCGTCACCCTGAGCCAGATGCGGGCTGCTGCCTTTGGCATGTGGATGGACGGGCGCCATGTGATCTGCCCCGGGTCGGCATACTCCGGAAACCCGGCCCTATAGAGGTAGCATCCCCTATCCCCATGGAGCGCCGGGACTTTGCCACAGAATCCATCCCCTGCGCACTCCGCACAAGGGATGAAAGCCCATGTTTCCCTCACATACAGGATGTCCCCCGGCTGATATGGCGGCTTCCTGCTACAGGGCTCATTCCTGCCGTTATACAGTACAAGCCCGTCTTTCTGGTACCCTGTCCAATTTGGGTTCTCCCCAGGGAGGAATCCCACTGTCCTCCGTGTGGTTCTTTTCCTGCCATCCAGTATCGCCCTGACCATCTCCGTGTTAAAGAGCATCGGTGATCCCTTTCTCATGATCCCTGCCCCCCTCCTTTCCTGGTCCTCCCTGTGCTTCTCTATCATCCCCCTGATGATCCCCACCCCGTTGAGGACGACTTCCGTCTGGGTCATGCCCAGGGCTGCGGCGCAGTGCTCTATATCTTTCT
>JAMPAC010000014.1 GCA_023667395.1 Blautia sp.
TATGGTGGATTGTTTCTTATCAACTCAATTTTACCACAAACCTGTGAGGAGTTGTCCTATTTTAGCAAAGAAAAAAGCCTGATTTTATGCAGGCTGCGGCGTTTCACAAACGCCTAGGACTTATTTTACTATGAGAGGAGGCCGGATCATGGACGACCTTGCCATTATAGAACTGTATCACCGACGGGACGAGCAGGCCATCGCCGAATCGGACAAAAAATACGGCTCCCTGTGCCGCTCCATTGCCCTGCGGCTGCTGGGTATCCGGGAGGATATGGAGGAGTGCGTCAATGACACCTGGCACGCGGCCTGGAACAGGATGCCCCCTGACCGTCCCCAGGCCCTGGGCGCGTTCCTTGGGCGTCTCACCCGGAACCTGTCCATCAGCCGATGGCGGCGGGATCACGCCCGGAAACGGTATCATGGGATCGAGGTCATGCTCTCCGAACTGGAAGACTGTGTTCCCGCTCCCGGCACAGTGGAGGAGGATTGGGAACGAATACAGCTTGCCAGGGCCATCAGCGTCTGGCTGGACAGCCTGGAGGAGGAGAACCGACGGCTCTTTATCCGGCGGTATTGGTATGGCGACGAGGTAAAAACGCTGGCGGCGGAGCGGGGCGAGAGAGCCAACGCCCTCTCCCAGCGGCTGCTGCGGCTGCGGAAGGATCTGCGGGCTTTTCTGGAATCGGAAGGAGTGGAAGTATGAATTCACAGGATATTTTTAACGGCGTTACCGACATTCGGGACGACCTGATCACAGGGGCGAGTGCAGCCCCGGCGGGTGCAGCCCCGGCGAGTGCAGCCCCGGCAAAGCCGTCCCCCAAAAGACGATGCCGGATTCGGAAGCGCTGGCTGGGAGCGGTTGCCGCCGTGCTGGCGGTGGCCATACTGGCAGGCGTCTTCCTGCGCCCCGGCGTCAGACTGACCGCCTACGCCATTGCCCGGGCGGAATACCCCAAAATGGCCTCCTATCCCAGCGGCTCTGCCCAGCTGATCGAACCCCTCTACGACGCATGGTGGGAGGACGTGAAAGCCCAGCGCCGGGATCTGGGGGATACCACGCCCCTGCAGGATTTCTTCCGCCAGAGCGCCCAGGTCTTCCTGGCCGGAGACGGGGATGACAACCGGGTCTACTCCCCCTTGAACATCTACATGGCCCTGTCCATGCTGGCCCAGCTTACGGATGGGGAGAGCCGGGAACAGATCCTGACCCTGTTAGGCAGCGATGGCATGGACGCCCTGCGACAGCAGGCCAGCGACGTATGGAACGGCAATTACCGGGACGACGGGGCGCTGACTTCCATCCTGGCCAATTCCCTGTGGCTGGACAGAGACGTGAAATTTGATCAGGACACCATGGACATCCTGGCACGGGATTTCTATGCCTCCTCCTATCGGGGGAAAATGGGCTCGGAGCAGTTCAACAAAGCTCTGCAAAGCTGGCTCAATAAGCAGACCGGGGGGCTTCTGGAAGAGCAGGCCGGGAACATCGAACTGGACAACGATACCATCCTTGCCCTGGCTTCCACGGTCTATTTCAGGGCCAAGTGGCACACCGAATTTTCCAAAGGAAAGACCACGCCCCAGACATTCCACACACCCGCCGGGGATGTGGAGACCGATTTCATGCACCAGCGGGACAACCAATCCTACTTCTGGGGGGATACCTTCGCCGCCGTCAGCCAGCCTTTCTCACAGGGCGGCTCCATGTGGTTCCTGCTGCCCGACGAGGGAATCACCCCGGAGGAACTTCTCTCCGACGGGGAAGCCATGGACTTTCTCTTTGCTTCTGACAAGTACGAGTGGGAAAACCAGAAGTTTCTCTATGTAAACAAGTCCATCCCCAAGTTTGACGTGGCATCCCGGTTTGACCTGAAAGAGGGGCTTCAGACGCTGGGCATTACCGACATCTTTGACCCGGCGCTGTCCGACTTTGCCCCCATGACCACCGACGTGGAGGAACCCATTGTCCTCTCCCAAAGCAGCCACGCCGCCAGGGTGACCATCGACGAGGAGGGCTGTACCGCCACAGCTTTTACCGCCATGGCTGCCGCCGGTTCGGCGGCGCCCCCTGACGACGAGGTGGACTTCGTTCTGGATCGGCCGTTCCTCTTCTGCATCACCGGGGACAGCGGCCTGCCCCTGTTCATAGGGATCGTCAATTACCCTGACAGAGAATGAAAGATATCAGATGTATAGGAAAACAGAGCGGACGCAGGTTCCGCTCTGTTCGTTTTATAGTTGTTTACTTCCATCCGTCTTTATTACTTCCTGTTTCAAAACTTAACGGAGAAACATGGGGATACTCGTCAACGGAGCCCTGATGTTTGAATGCCCATGCCCTCTGAGGGACATAAAGCAGGGACTCGAACTCCATGCCCCACACATTTTTTTCTTTGCCCTGTCTGACTTTTTCATAATAAGCCGGTCCGTTTATCAACGCAACGCACCTGGAATATAAAAAGGTGTCGTCAGACATCAGCGGATCAACTTTTCTGCACTGTTCCGCCAGTTTTTCCATATCCAGATGATATAACAGTTCCGTCATCAGATCGTCAAATTCGAAAATAGCAGAATCGTCCTGTTTTGAAAGATATGCAATAACCGGTTTAAGCACCTGATCGTCATCTCCTTCTTTCTCCCAGTCACACAATTCCATCGTCTTCCAAAAGAAATCATATTTCCTGTTCATAACTCTTTTCATTCCTCCTGAAAATCCCTGTTGATCTTTTACTTTTGCTTCCGTCTCCTGCGGACGCCCCTCACAACAAGCGCCACCCCCAGCGCAACAGCCGCAGTGGCTGCGCCTCCAAGCCAAAGCCGTCCGCCGTCATCCGCCTTTTCCGTCAGCCGGAACGTTCCGGGGCACTCCATGGAAAACGCCACATAACTGCCCATCACTTCCGCAGGAACCTGCCTGTAGCCGCCGTTTTCATACAATTCCGCCAACATATCCTCCGGATTTGCGCAGACCACCCTCACTGTCACGGAGCCTGTGAAATCTTCCGTCTCCCCGGTTCCCCTGACAGCGATCGCGGTTCCCTCCGGGGTCTCGTTCAGCACCAGCCTCATTTCCGGCAGGAACTCGCCCTGAACCAGGACGCGCACCTTGCCCTCCTCATCCCGCTCCTCGCTTGCCAGGGAAGCCACCCAGTTCTCGTACTGCGCTTCCAGCACACGATTGCCGGTAATGTAAGCATAGTCGAACTCCGGCCAGAAGCCGTAACAGCCCTCCTTTTCCGGAACCTCGGGAATCTCCGCCGCATCGATGGATTCCCCATAGCGGCGCTGGAACGAAGCCAGTTCTTTTCCCTCCGCCTGGAAGCTTATGGTAAACTCGGAAAACGCCGCCGGAACTCCCTCGCTGGCACAGAACTCCTCATAGGCAAGGGGCGCCGCGCCGCCCTCATAACCGATGGCGTCGATGCCGGGCAGATTTCCGCGCACATAATAATTCCCGGCCAGATATCCGTCCTCCTGAAGCTGGCCTGCGATGGAACCGCCCCGCTCCCCGGTCAGTTCGATCTGAGGATAGGCGTAACTGTAGAAAATATCGCAGCCTTTCCCCGCGATTCCGCCCACACAGTTTTTGCCCGAAAGCTGTCCCATGGCGTAACAGCTTCTGACGCAGTAGCTGGAAGACCCCGCGATTCCGCCCACATAACTTCCGCTGGCGCTGCTGACCGCGCCGTAGGATTCGCAGGAGATCACCGCCCCGAAGTCCGCCCGGCCCACTACGCCGCCCACATAGTCTTTCTTGCCTGCCACGTCGCCGAAATTCCGGCTCTCCCTGATCACTGCCTTGATGGTCTGCTCGATATGGAAGCTTTCCACGCCGCTGACCGACACATCCTCCTCGGGGTCAAAGTCATACTCCGTGGCCACCTGTCCCACAATGCCGCCCACGCTGTTATCCGCCTCCACAAGTCCCCTGTTGGTGCACAGCGTTATCTTTCCCTGCTGGAAAGCGGAGGTATCGTAATAAGCCGTCTCCACTTCCCCCAGTTCCTCTCCCGCCGCCTCGTCGGAATCATCGGACACCGTGATGCCCTCATAACGAAACAGGTCGTCCCGCAGTTCCTGGATGGATCGGCGCAGGATCTTGCTCTGTTCGATCACCGCCTCCACATCGGCGCTGATGTGATCCGTGCCCTGCTGCAATACGGTGGCAAGCTGCTGCAGATGATTTCCCGCCGCCTCCAGTTCCGCGTTGAAAATGTTTAAGTTGTTGGTGACGGTATCCCGGCTGTCTCCGGTGGCTGCGGTCATATTGCTGATATGGGAACCCGCGCTGTCCCCGAACCGTCTCAGCGCCGCCCGGTAGCTTTCCGTGTTATCCGGCAGCTGTATGTTCAGGTCGCCGCTGCTGATATTTCCCGAACTGACCGAGTTATCAGGAATCGTGATCTCAATATTATCATTGCCCGCCTGCTCCGCCAGATCCGCGTTCAGACGCTGCAGGTCGCTGCCAAGCCCCGCCAGTTCCTGGTTATAGAGATACCAGAGATCGTTGGTGGTTGTGGTCAGGACGCTGGCGGCGCTGCTCACATTGGTAAGGTTGGCGGACACACTCCCTGCCAGGTCGGACGCCTGTCCGCCATAACTGCTGATATCCTCCTGGGCCGCGTCCAGCAGGTCGAACAGCTGATCCGTCTCCCTGTCGATCTCCCCCAGCTTGTCATTGAGATACTGAACCTCCAGAAAAGGCTCCATCTGCCCCACGATACCGCCCACGTCTTTCCGCCCCATCACATGTCCGGTGTTGGTACAGCTTTGGAGATATCCCTGATGCAGGCGTCCCACGATACCACCTGTATTATAACCGATATGGGAGTAGCCCACAATGCCGGAATTGCTGCAATAATAAATCTTGCCCTGGGAATAGCCCGCGATGCCCCCTGTATCTGTATGAGCCTCCATGTTGGCCGCACTGTTCAGGTCTCTTAAATTTTCCACGGTCAGGTCTTCCAGGTCATATTCCACATCCGTGCTGTAAATGTTGATGCCGCCGGAATTCTGGCAGTGGTTCAGGGTTCCGTTGTTGGAGCCGCAGATGCCCCCTGCGGAATGATCCCCCACCACCAGAGCCGTTGACTGGCACGCCCTGATCTCCCCTGTAGCCTCATTTATGCCCGCAATGCCGCCCACGTCCTGGCCTCCTGCCACGCTGCCATGGACGGTGCAGTCCGTGATGCGCCCGTAATTGACCCCCGCCAGGATACCCACCTGGCTCCGCGTGCCCTGGGGAAGCACCCTGCCCGACACTTCCAGATTGCGCACGACTCCCGCCTCCTGGACATACCGGAACAAGCCCTGGGCGGAGCCCGCACGGGTGATCGTCAGATTGGTTATCCTGTGCCCGCCTCCGTCAAAGATTCCGCCAAAGCTGGGAATCGACAGGTCCGTATGCTCCTCCAGGCTGATATCGTTCTCCAGCTGGACATACTTATCCCTGGACCAGACGTCCAGTTCGCAGTTTTCCGCCAATTCCGCCAGTTCTTCCTCGGTGGAGATAACGATCACCGTGTAGCCGCTCTCGCTGGCGGGATGCTCCGCCCCTTTTCCCGACTGGTACCGGCTGAACGACGTGTCGCCCTCCGCCTGCGCCTGCATGGGGGAAAACAGCACAAGCGCGCCAGTCAGGGCAAGGGACAAATATTTCCGAAAAGATTTATGTACATATTTCATGATCTGTCACCTCCTGCTTCCTCATCTGATGCAGTATCGCTTGATGCATCCGTCTGCCCGTCCGCATTTCCCGCCAGACCGCCGGATGAGGCATCCGCTTCCTCCACAGCTTCCAGCTTCGGTACTGCCTCCGCCTGTTCCGCCCCGTCCAGATCCTCCATGGTATCCTTCGCCCGGATCACAGCGCCCATCTCGCCGTCGATGACGCCGTAAAATTCTCCGTCCACAACGCCGTTTACATAACCCTTGATGTGGCCGTTCATGCGGATCCTGCCGCCGGATGGCAGGGGCTTCACCAGATCGCGTTTCAGGGTAAACGCCGTCTTCTCTATGATAATGTCGCCGATCAGCAGCGTCTGTGGCAATGCCAGCAGCACCAGGGCGATGGAAGTCAGCGTGCCCCTCCCCAGGGCCAGGCCGATGGCCGCCACCACCGCGTTGGACGATACATTGCTGATGATAAAGCCTGCCGCCACCAGCATGGAACCGCTGGTGACAATGGTGGGGAACGCCTGGTTCAGGGTTTCCACAATGGCCTCTTTGATGGGCATATATGTCTTCAGATCCATGTAACGGCTGGTGATGACGATGGCGTAGTCGATGGTAGCGCCCATCTGGATGGCGGAAACCACCAGATACCCCAGGAAATACACCGGTTCGTTCTGCAGGTAGGGCAGGGAAAAGTTCATCCAGATACTGCCCTGGATGGTCAAAACCAGCAGTACCGGAAGTCCTGCGGACTGGAACGTGAACAGCAGTATGATCATGACAAACAGCGCCGTCAGCACGGTGATAATGGTATTGTCCATTCCAAAGGAGGTGCTCAGATCCTTGTCGCTGGTGGAATTTCCCACCAGATAGATGTCTTCATAATCATAAAACCGCGCCACCGTACTGCGGATCCTCTCCAGCGCCGCATAGGTCTCCTCGCCCTCCACAGGCACCGACAGTTCCAGCACGAAGCGGCTGCAGTCCTCTCCCAGCAGCTGATCCTTTGCAATGCTGATCTGAGAATAGGCATCCGTCAGCGTCTCCTCCAAATCCTCCTCCAGCGTAATGTTCCCGCTCTCTTTCTGGTCATAGATAAAGAGGAAAATATCGATCAGCGGCACCTTATAATCGCTGATACCGCTCACCAGCGCGCCATAATTGCTCCCGTCCACGGCGTAAGCCGAATACAGCAGGTTCGCCACCTCAATGTCCATATCGATCAATTCGGCGAACTCCCTGGGGGAAAGCTGTTGGGTCAGGATATAACCGTCCATGGCCTCGATATTCGCCAGACCCATGCAGGAATCCACTTCTTCCATGGCCGCCAGGGCTTTCAGCGCCTGAGCCTCCCTCTCATAATCCCCGTTGGGCACGATCACAGCCAGCTGGTTGACGGTTCCGAACTCCCGGTTCACCATGCTGACGGAGAAACGGTTGGCGCTCATTTTATTGGCTTCCAGCGTATTGACGTCATAAACGTATTCCGCCTTTCCGGACAGCACCGCCGCCACGATCACCACCGCGATCAGGATGGGCGGCACAATATAACGGGTATGTACGCAGAACTTACCCACCATGGTGATCTTCGGCACGAAGCTTTTGTGATGGGAATGGTCAATGGCCCTGGCAAAGGTCAACAGCAGTCCGGGCATCAGGAAAAACACCGACACAAGGCTGAGCACGATGGCCTTTGCCAGCACGATACCCATATCGTAACCGATCCGAAACTGCATGAACATCATGGCGATCATGCCGGACACCGTGGTCAGGGAACTGGACGAGATCTCCGGGATCGCCTTGCTCAGCGCCACGATCACCGCCTCCCTGGCGTCCTTATCCTCATGCTCCTCCATGAACCGATGGCATAGGATGATGGCATAGTCCACCGCCAACGCCAACTGCAGCACCACCGCAATGGAATTGGTGACAAAACTGATAGTGCCAAACCAATAGTTGGTGCCCTTATTCAAAATAGCCGCTGTGATAAAAGTCATCAGGAATACCGGAATCTCCGCGTAAGTGGTGGAGGTGAAAAGCAGCACCGCCACGATCACCACCCCCGCCAGCATCAGAATGACAATCATATCCTTGTCCAGGTCGGAGGCGTCCCGCTCCTCCTGGCCGATATCGGAAGTGTAATACACATCATAGCCGGACAGTCCCTCCAGCACACCGTTCAGATACGCCAGCGTCTCCTCCTGATCCGCCTCGCCCGCGAAAGTGACCTCGAACAGCGCCTCCATATCATGATAATTTTCTTCCCCGAAATCCAGCATACTGACCCCATCCATCTCCTCGATGAGGGGCGCAAGCCGCTCCGCCTCCTCCAGCGTGATATTGCACACCATGATGCGGGCGGTTCCGTAGGTGGTAAACTGCTCATCCATCAGATCCAGCCCCTGCCTGGTCTCCGTAGTGTCAGGCAGATAAGTGGTCAGGTCGTTGTTGACTTTTACCCTGTTCATGGAGAATATGCTGAATACGATCAGCATAATGAAAACCAGATAAAAGCCCTTGCGCTTATCCACGATCAGCGTGGAAAGCTTCATCATAAATGAGTTACCCTGCTTCTCCTTTTCCATAGTCTCCTCTTTCCGGGAATCACAGCCCCTTTGTTGACTTTCTTTTTCAGAGTTATTATAATAAAACTCAATAAAAAGGCAATAAACAGATTTTTTACAAATGTTCATTTATAGACACTTGTGCGGATTATGTCTAATTTTAATGAAAATTTTAGAAACACGGAATGATACTATTATGGATAAGAAGACTGACAGGCGGGTGCGCCGCACGCGGGCGCTGCTGCAGCAGAGCCTGATCCGGCTGATGGCCGAAAAAGAGATCAAGGACATTACGGTCAAGGAACTCACCGAACTGGCGGATATCACCAGGGGGACATTCTACCTGCACTACAGCGACATTTACGACGTCTTAAGAAGCATAGAGTATGAGATGTTCGTGGAGTTCAATGAGATCCTCAACCGCTCCCTCAACCTGGAGCAAAAGAAATCCACACCGGAAGCCGTGCTGACCGATATCTTTCTCTTTCTGGAGCGCTACCGCGATATCGCGAAAGTGATGATGGGGCCTCACGGGGATATGGCTTTCGTCAATCATTTGAAAAATCTGGTAAGGGAGCGAATCTACCAGGCCCTGGAAAAGAAAAAGACCGACTGCGAATACGATTACGCGGAAGCTTTCGTCATCTCCGGCTGTATCGGCGTGGTGGAGACCTGGCTATACCACCCCTCTCCCCTCCCGCCCCGGGAAGTCGCCAAAATATGCTGCGACATGCTGGTACAGGGACTTGACCTGACGTAAGATCATTCAGAAAGGAACACGAAGCCATGGCGATCTTAAAATGTAAAATGTGCGGCGGCACGCTGGACTACGATCAGGAGCAGGATCTGGCCGTCTGCCCCTACTGCGGGAATAAGTCCACCGTGTTCGACCACGACAGGAAACTTTTTGAACAGTTTCAGAATCAGTTCGCGGCGCTTTTAAACCAGAGCCCCAAGGCTGCCCCGGAGGAGGGCTTCTGGGTGGATGCCAGCAGGGAGGAACTGATCAGAGAGGATGGCAGGATCATAGAGATCGCTTATCTGACCAAACGCAGGGCGGATCTGTGCACCATGTACGTGGCAAGGCATAATATCATCTATATCTTTGAAAGCGGTCATGCCGACCATGCCGCCCGCTACCGGGAAATGGTCGGGAAACTCCATTACCCCACGCCGGAGATGGAACGCGAACTGGCAAATTATGTGCCCAGGCTGGTCACGGAATGCCGGCTGGAGGACGGACGGTTCTTCCTGGCCATCGAGAAAAAGGAGGGAACCTATCCCCTGAAAATGCTGGGCAGACTGACCCACCGCCATGTGGCCTGGGTGATCAGCAGGCTGGAAAACCTCTGCTGCCTGCTGGATTACAACGATATGGTGCTGAACGCCTTCACGGCAGAAAACCTTTTTGCGGATCCCGCAAACCATCAGCTTTATCTCTACGGCGGCTGGTGGTTTTCCGGATATACGGGGGCGGAGACCATCGGCGCGTCGGAAAGCGTCATCCCCTATCTGGAGAGGAACCTGAAATCCGCCTCTTTCCACACCCCGGATCAGAAAAACCGCTATACCCCCAGGACCGATCTGGAAAGCATCCGGCTGGTGGCGGGAAAGCTTTTGGGCTACCCCGACAGGGAGGCATTGCAGGCGGAACAGGCGGCCGCTTCCAAGGCGCCCGTTCAGGAAATGGCTTTGCCCGAACCTTTCCGCCGGTTTCTGCTCCAGCCGCCGAAGCCGGACGCCAGGGCGGATTTTGCGGAATGGGACAGGGTGCTGGAGGAATCCTACGGGGAACGCAGATTTATCCCTCTGTCAGTGACGGAGGAGGAAATATACAGTAAAAGCGGAGAGAAAATATAAAAAACAGTCTCGGAGTGGAAGTGCCCGAAAGAAATTCTCAGCTGCGGTTTTTGCAGATGAAATTTCTTTCAGAGCAGGGGCACTGAAACGCAGAGACGGAACTGGAATTAGGAGGGTAATATATGGGACACGGAAGTTATCAGAGCAGGGACTGGGACAGATTAAAGTCTGCCCGCAACATCAGCCAACAGTCAACGGTACAGGATCTGTACCAGTCCAGATCCATGAAAGCGCACTTGAACCCCTACGGGGTAACTTATCGGGAATCCTGCGACTCCCTGGACAATCCTGCGTCCACCGCCATTATCGTGGGACTGGACGTGACGGGATCCATGGGATATCTGTCGGAACATATCGCCAAGGGCGCGCTGAACCGCACCATGCTGGAGATCTACGACAAGAACCCAGTGACAAATCCCCACATCATGTTCCAGGCCATCGGTGATTCCAAAAGCGACGAAGCGCCCCTGCAGACCACTCAGTTTGAGGCGGACATCCGCATCGCGGAACAACTCCTGGATGTGTATTTCGAGGGCAGGGGCGGCGGAAACGGCGGGGAATCCTACCTGCTGTCCTGGTACTTTGCCGCCAGGCATACAAAGATCGACTGCTATGAAAAGCGGCGCGAAAAGGGATTTCTCTTTACCATCGGCGACGAATGCTGCCACAAGACACTGACCTCGGAGGAGATTCTGCGGGTATTCGGCGATAAGGACGTGGAAAAGGAATACAGCGCCAGGGAACTGTTTGACGAAGCCTCTGAAAAATACGAAATCTTCCATATTGTCATGAAAGCCGGGGCATATGGCTATCAGCACAGCGGAAAGGACTGGCATGACCTGATCGGCAGCCGGGCCATCGAACTGGATCCGGATGACCTGGATGTCCTTCCGGAAATCTTCGTGAGCCTGATGCAGTATACCAAAGGTTTGACCAGGGATCAGATCCTTGCACAGTGGAGCGGGAAAGCCGCAGATGTGGTAAACCGTATCCTGAAAGATATGGATGCTGCATCCAGTCTGTTCCTGTCATGGTAGAGGTAAAGGCGGTCATCGGCAAGAATTTCGGCGACGAAGGAAAGGGACAGACCGTGGACTTTCTCTGTGGCGGAAAAAACGCGCTGGTACTGCGTCACAATGGCGGAGCACAATCGGGACATACCGTGGAGGAGGGGGACTTCCGTTTTGTCTTTCACCAGCTTGGCAGCGGCAGCTTTCAGGGCTGCCCCACCTATTGGTGCAGGACTTTCCTGCCCGATCTGTTAAAGCTTGGCGAGGAAATGACGGATGCGGAACATGCCGGTATGGATATCAGGACCGTCTACGCCCACCCGGACTGCGCCTGCGTCACCGTTTACGACGTGCTCCTGAACAGCCTGACAGAACAGCTGCGGGGAAAGGACAGGCACGGTTCCTGCGGCATGGGCATCTTTGAGGCCGTCCTGCGCAGCCGGGAGCATCCCTTTGCCCTGCACCTGTGTGATTTTGAAAGCGGGGACACACACCGGATCCTGGAGCGTCTCCGTCATATTCGGGATCATTACGCCATTCCACGCTTGACGGAACTGAAAAACAAATATCCCCGCTCATTCTCCCTGCCCGGAAACGTGAAATGGGCGGAACTGATCGGGGACGATAATGTGTTGTATAATTCTGCGGAGATCATGTGCGAAAATTACGGGAAATATGTGACCCTGGCGGACTGGCCCCACATGGCGGCGCAGTATGATACGCTGATATTTGAAAACGGCCAGGGGCTGATGCTGGACTGGGATAACGAGGAATACGCGCCCCACCTGACCGCGTCCCACACCGGGTTGAAGAACGTGGCGGAACTGCTGAATGAACTGGAGGCCGGGCAGGAACACGTTCCTTATACCCTGGAGATCGTTTATGTCAGCCGCACCTATGTCACCAGACACGGCGCGGGCAGGCTGGATCACGAATGTGCCGGGGAGGCCATTCATCCCGCGATCACAGACCGGACAAACGTATATAACCCCTGGCAGGATAGCCTGCGCTATGGCAGGCATCCCGCAGGGGAAGATTTCTTTCTCTATATCCGAAAAGACCTGGAATGGCTGAAACTGCTGCCACACCAGGCTTTTTCCGTGGCGTTGTACCTGACGCACCTTGACGAGACCCGGGGAAAAGTGCTTTTTTCAGACGGGGACATAGACTTTGAAGAATTCCGCCGCTATTGCATGGAGGAATCCCATTGTATATCAACGGTTTTGCCCAGACCCTACACCGGTTCTTACGATGCCTTCTGAGTTCCTCCCGCATGATAAGTTACCGTTTTTTCAGGTAATAAAACCCATAGGCCGGAATAGGAACGCTGACCGGATTCATTTCCTCTCCTGAAACCATTTCCACATAATCGCCGTCCGTTTCCTCAATCCAGGCGGTTTTGTCCTGCTCGCTGAAATTAAACAGACCGATCAGTTTCTCCCCGTCAAAATACCTGCCAATGCACAGCACAGACTGATCATGGGTCTCAATGGTCCAGGCATCCGCGTTTGACATAAAGACTTTTTCCGCTTTCCTGATCTGCTCCAGCCGGTTCAGTCCCTGGAAAATCTTTCCCTCCACCGTGTCCGCATCCAGGATATTTCCCGCCAGTTCCCAATTCATGGGACCCCTGTGGATATAGCGGGAATCCGCCGCCTTATTGGGATCCTCTTTATAAGTGTAGTCATTGACCTGTCCGATCTCGTCGCCGCTGTACAGTACCGGGATCCCGGACTGCATGAACATATAGGCGTGCAGCATCAGCACCAGCCTGACAGCCCTGTCCATGGCTTCAGGATCCTGCTCGAACCCGGCTTTCTCCACGCCGCACATGGAAGCCGTGGTACCGCAGAATCTGGCGTCCCCGGTGACGGGATCCGCATTGTAAAGTTCGCCCCGGCTGTTGCTGCCCCCGGCATATCCCTGGAAAAAATCATTCAGGTACTGCTTATGGCTCCTCTCTTCCATGCCGTCCTGCATCAATACGCCATAGTCAAGCCCCCAGCCGATATCGTCATGGCAGCGCAGATAATTCAGGAATACATACTCCTTGGGCAGGGAATTCACAATGTCAAGCTGCCTCTTTAAAAGCCTTACATCCCGGGTCGCCACCGTATGCCAGGTGGCAGCCATGGTGGTCACATTATAGAGCATATGGCATTCCGGCTTTTCCACCGTCCCAAAATAGGGAACCACTTTCTCCGGCTCCATCACCACCTCCCCCAACAGCAGGACGCCCGGACAGACAATCTCGCTGATCATGCGCATCATGCGCACGATGGTGTGCACCTGGGGCAGGTTGCGGCAGGAAGTGTTCAGTTCCTTCCAGATATAGGGCACCGCGTCGATGCGGATAATATCGATTCCCCTGTTTGCCAGATAGAGAAAATTGTACATCATCTCGTTAAACACCCTGGGATTTTGGTAGTTCAGATCCCACTGATAGGGATAAAAGCTGGTCATCACATAGTGCCCCGCATCCTCCAGCCATGTGAAATTGCCGGGAGCAGTGGTGGGGAACACCTGGGGAACCGTCCTCTCATACATGGCCGGTTCGTCATAAGTACGATAGAAAAAATACCGGCTCATGTACTCGCCATCCCCCTGGCGGGCTTTCCTGGCCCACTCGTGATCCTCCGAGGTATGATTCATGACAAAATCCATGCAGACATTGATACCCCTTTTGTGGCAGGACGCTGTCAGACTCTCCAGATCCTCCATGGAGCCCAGCTTTTCCTGTACCTTACGGAAATCCGACACGGCGTAGCCTCCGTCGGAACGTCCCTCCGTTGTATCCAGGAAAGGCATCAGATGCACATAATTGACATTACACTGTTCAATATAATCCAGCCTGGATTCCACGCCTTTCATATTGCCTGCGAAATTGTCAATGTAGAACATCATTCCCAGCATGTCGTTTTTCTGATACCAGTTCCGGTTCCGCTCCCGTTCCCGGTCGCGGGCTTTCAGTTCCCGGTTCCGCTCACAATAGAACCGGTGCAGGCGGTCGCACAATTCCGCAAACATGGAATCATTTTCATATAGTTCCATGTAGAGCCAGCGCAGTTCGTCATGATGCCTGGCTAACCTGTCCCGGAAAATACTCTCTTCCTCCGCCTGATTTTCTTTCTTTTCCCTGCCCATTATTGATTATCCCCCTTTTCGCTTCCGGTTCCGTCAGCATAAAAATGGAGCGATTTTTTCCTTAATACCCAGATCATCTGAATGATACCTCAGGCGAAGCGGACCTGACAAATCCAATGCCAGCACCCCAAGGATCGATTTTGCATCGACCACCCTGTGTCCTGAACCCAGGTCAAGGTTAGCATCCAGTTTTTCCACGATGCTGATAAATTGTTTGATCTGTTCCATACTGTGAAATCTTACATTAACCTGCTGCATACTGTTCCTCCTCCTGTTTCCGAAAACGCGGTTCCGGGAATGCCGCTCCCGTCCCGCATTTTCTGATATGTTCTGGATTTCATTCGCGATTCTATGATACCCATAACGGCGGATGCTGTAAATTGGCATTTTTTATAAATTTTGGAATTTTAAGCTGGAATTTTTGGTGAAACCAGTCCCACCAAAAAAGCTTGTGATAAAACAAAAACTCCTCCTTTTAAATGCCGCAGGGAGAAGTTTTCTTTGATACAATATACAGTTTTCCAGCCCTGGTCTAATGGGGTATCTTCTTGTCCGTATACAAGATATGGTTGATCAGCCACCCCAGCAGGAATTCCAACAGTTCCTGCAGATATTCTTCCGGATTATCCTCCACTTCGTTTAAATTGATGTTCTCCAGTTTGTCGATAAAGGCCTCATGAGCGCGCTTCTGGGCGTTTAAGCCCTCATAACGGATGCTTTCCATATACGCTTCCTCGTCGCTGAAGTGCTCCTTGGTATAATTCTTTAACTCCTCCAGGATCTCCGTGATCCTGTCGTAGCCGGAGGAGGCGTCAAAGGACTTGATCAGCCGGTTTGCCCTGTCCACAATTTGAAACAGCTTTTCATGCTCTTTATCGATCAACTCTATCCCTGTCAGATATTCCTCCGTGAACTCGCAGGGATTTTCCCTGATCATCCACTCCTCCAGGGGCGGCAGCTTGCCGATCATGATATCGCTGCTCAGGATATGGCGGTAAAGCCATTTTGCCAGGAAAGCCACAAGTTCCGCAAGGAGTCGCTGCTGATCCTCCACGCTGTCTATATTGGCAAAATCAAAATCCAGTATCTTGTCACGGAAAAAGGCATGCTGGGTGCGCTGGAGGATCAGTTCCGGATCCCGAATCTGCATCATGTATGCCTCTTCATGGGCAAAATGTTCTTCCGCGTAGCGATCCAGTTCCGTCAGTATCTCCTTGATCTGCTGGTAATAGTCGCTGTGATAATCCGTAACCGCCAGCTGATAGGCCTTATTCAGCAGTTCAAACAGGAAACGGTGCTCGCTGTCAATCTGCTCTATTCCTGTCAGGCAGTCATCCGTAAATTCAAACATGATGTTCCTCCTCCTGAAATCTTCTCATATGCCCACAGAGAAACCTGCTCTTAATGACCGTCCGCGCTGGCTGCAGCATTTTCCGATGCCGCTTCATCCACATTGGATTTCATGTTCTTATGCGGCGATTTTCCTACAATTTCAATTCCCTGGCTTACGGCCACCGTAACCTCAATATCCCTCTGCATCTGATTGGACTCGAACCGATACATTACTTTCCCCTGCATCGACTGTACATACTGCGCCGGAAGACGGTTCAAAGCGTAGGTCGCTATATCCATCCGGCATTGCTCGCATTTACAGTAGTCTGTGCCCGCCCACAGCTGGTCGATCTTCCGTAATACGGTTTCTTCCATTAAGTTGATCAGTCCCGTCATTCCCCTATACCCCACTCAAAAAACTCTGGTCAAAGTAAATTTATCGTAACAGTCCAGCGCCCTGTCTGAACTGTTACAATTTATCAATAACAGTATAAACCCTTTTTTCCACAGATACAAGATAATATTGTCACAGATCCGTTACACGTTTACTTTCGGCAGTTTGGAGATCGCTTCCGCCAGTTCTTCGTCCGTGGGAATATGATCGCTCATTTCTCCGTCATTGTATTTCTGGTATGCCACCATATCAAAATAACCTGTGCCTGTGAGGCCGAATATGATGTTCTTCTCTTCCCCGGTCTCCTTGCACTTCATAGCCTCATCGATGGCAACCTTGATAGCATGGCTGCTTTCCGGCGCAGGGAGAATGCCCTCCACCCTGGCAAAGGTTTCCGCCGCCTTGAACACCGCCGTCTGCTCCACGCTCCTGGCCTCGATCAGTCCCTGATCGTACAATTCGGAGACTGTGGAACTCATGCCGTGGTAACGCAGGCCGCCCGCATGGTTGGCGGAGGGTATGAATCCGCTTCCCAAGGTGTACATCTTGGCAAGGGGGCATACCTTTCCGGTATCACAGAAATCATATGCATAAACTCCCCTTGTCAGGCTGGGGCAGGATGCGGGCTCCACCGCAATGATCCTGTACTCTGCCTCTCCTCTCAGGATCTCGCCTGCAAAAGGCGCAATCAGCCCGCCCAGGTTGGAACCGCCCCCGGCGCAGCCGATGATGGTGTCCGCCTTGATGCCGTATTTGTCCAGGGCCGCTTTCGTCTCCAGGCCGATAATGGACTGATGCAGCAGTACCTGCGCAAGCACCGAGCCCAGCACATAGCGATAGCCCTCCTGGCTGGTGGCCGCTTCCACCGCTTCTGAAATGGCGCAGCCAAGGCTTCCTGTGGTTCCCGGGAATTCCTCGTTGATCTTGCGCCCCACGTTCGTATTCATGGAGGGGGAGGGTGTCACCTGCGCCCCATAAGTGCGCATCACTTCCCGGCGGAACGGCTTCTGCTCATAGGAGCATTTTACCATATAAACCTGGCAGTCCAGGTCGAAATAGGAACATGCCATGGAAAGCGCCGTTCCCCACTGTCCCGCGCCGGTCTCCGTGGTCACGCCTTTCAGTCCCTGCTTTTTCGCGTAATAGGCCTGGGCAATGGCGGAATTCAGCTTATGGCTTCCGGAGGTATTGTTTCCCTCAAATTTGTAGTAGATGTGGGCAGGGGTCTGCAGCTTTTCCTCCAGACAGTACGCCCGTACCAGGGGAGACGGACGGTACATTTTGTAAAAATCCTGTATTTCCTGGGGGATATCAAAGTAAGGCGTGGTATCGTCCAGTTCCTGCTTTGCCAGTTCATTACAGAAAATGCCCGAAAGCTCCTCCTCGGTAACGGGCTGCAAAGTTCCCGGGTTCAGGATCGGCGCCGGTTTCCTCTCCATATCCGCCCGCACGTTGTACCACTGCTTCGGCATCTCCTGCTCTTCCAGATAAATTTTATAGGGTATTTTTTTGTCCATGTTCTTTTCTCACTTTCTATGCTTGATAGGTTGCAATCATTTTATTTATATCATGTTTTACAGAACTAATCAATGAAATATTTAAAACCCCGGATGATCAGGAGGGCACGCGGATCCCTCTCCCTGCTGCAGGTCACGGCCACTCTATCTTGATATCAGGATACCTTCTATAATGGTTCAGCACTTCCGAAAGATCTTCCTGCTCCGTCTTTACTCTTTCGGTCTTTCCATTCTTCAGTTCCAGACATATGTAATAATAAACAGTCCTTTTGGAATGTTCCTTCTCCGTATAGGCCCGGACGATCTCTGTATTTTCCACCACTACGCAGCGCATGTCATGGCTGAATGTCCGATGCTGACCGAACCACATATTGCCGATCTTCTCAGCGCTGTCGAACTCCTGGTCCAGCTGCGCCATGGTAACCTCGGGGTGTTTTGCCAGAAAGCGTTCCACATTCTTGCCCACGGAGTCCACGATCGATCGGATGATGAGCCCCACGCTGATCACCAGCATGATAAGCCCTATGGCGCTCATGCCGTAGATATTACTCACGGACTCATCCCGCAAGGGCGGCCTCCCCTGCAATAACGCCAGGACAGAAGGCCCATACCAACAAAGCGGAGCAATCGCCAGCACCAGGCACACCGCCAGCCAAAGTCCTGAACTCGTCCATGACTTGATCGTTAATTTCTTTACCATTCTCTTATCCTCCCTGCATACTATGATATGTTCCGTATATCCTATATATCCGTTTCCTCGCTGCCTATCAGCACTTTCTTCCCGCAAAAGGCAAATCCATATTTACGGATCCGCTCCACCGGGATCCCTTTTGCCGTCAGCGACGCCTGATAACCACGCTCCCCGATCTGCCGCAGGGCCGACTGCACCGTGTCTGACAGTTCTTTCTCCCTGGCGTCCTGCACCTTGAATTCCAGGATGATGGCATCGTCCCTTGACGCATCCCTGGGCTCCAGCATCACGTCGTACCTGCCAAAGCCGCTTTCACGGTTGGACGTGATTACATAGCGGTCCGTCAGCTTCACCATCAGCCCCAGCACAAACCCGTGGTAGAAACGTTCCGGAGCCTGACCCATTTCCCCCTGGACGCCCCTGCCTGTGTCAAAATAGCTGAACATCTCCAGCGTCACCCTGTTCATGTAGGTGTTCATGGCCAACTCGTCACCCAGAAGCAGCGCACGGATGAAATCATCATAACCGGCGGAAGGATTGTCAAACCATCCGCGAACCATGGCACGGAACATGACACGAACCTCGAAATTGGTCAGTTCCAGTTCATAGTCCTCCCGCCACTCGCCATATTCCGTGGCATATGCCTCATAATGCTTCACTTTCAGGTAGCCGCTGGCAAGGAGCAGGCTCCAGACCGCGTTATTTCCCAGGGACAACTGGTTATATACAATCTGTTCGTCAATCTCCACCCGGATGCTCTCCCCCTGAAGCAGGCGCTCGAACGTCTTTTTTACCTCAGGGCTCCCCTCGCGGAGCAGCTTGCCCACCAATCTGTTGGAACTGGTGTTGGCCCAGTAGACCCCCACTTTTTTCTCATCGAGGAAGTTGAGGATGGACCATGGATTATAAATGTCCCTCATATTGCCAAAAGTAAATCCGTCATACCAATCCTTGACCTGCTGTTTCTGCGCTGACAGGCCGTACTCTTCCAGGGCTGCAAACACTTCCTCCTCCGTGAAGCCAAAACTGTCAGAATAAATGTCCGAAGTAGTGGTCACCACTTTCAGATTGTTTAAGTCCGAAAAAATGGACTCTTTGCTGACCCGGGTGATGCCTGTCATAACGGCCCGCTCCATACAGGGGTTCGTTTTAAATGTGGCGCCGAACAGATTTCTGGTAAAGGCCGTCAGTTCCTCCCAGTAGCCTTCTATATACGCTTCCTGCATGGGCGTGTCGTACTCGTCCAGCAGGATGATCGCTTTTTTGCCATAATGCCGCATCAGGAGGCGGGATAAAAGGTTCAGCGACTCCGCCGCCACATAATCCTCCATATCAGCCGAAACGGCCCGATATAACTCTTTCTCCCTTTGGCTCAATTTTTCACTGTCCAGCAGGAATTCGTACTGTCTGTATAAATCCGCAATGATCCAGCAGATCCGTTTCCTGGCGCCTGGGTAGGAGGACTCCTTTACTTTCGCAAAACTGAGGGCGATCACCGGATACGTCCCCTGCAGCAGGCGGTACTTTTCCTCCTGCCAGATGGAAAGCCCCTCGAACAGGTCGCCCCGTCCGGCATAATTGACAGAAAAGAACTGCTCCAGCATACTCATGTTCAGCGTCTTGCCAAAACGCCTGGGGCGGGTGATCAGGGTCACGCTGTCGCCCCTCTCCCACCACTGCCGTATAAATCCTGTTTTATCGATATAGAAATATCCTTCCCGTCTGATCGTCTCGTAATCCTGATTGCCAATCCCTATAGTCCTTGCCATGTTCCACCTCTCTCCGGCTGTTTCGCCGTCATGTTCCGATGACCTGCCGACTGCCCTTAATAAGGTCATTTTATCACGAAATGCTCTTTCTTACAACAACAAAATACCGGAATTTTGTTTTGCATTTCCAAAGGCTCCCACCGTGATTCCCTGTTTAATCTACCGAACAGCCTTTCTGCTCTCACAAAATATCCATATACCAAAAACCACATTTGTGTTATACTGGAGAGCGAGGGGATAACTCAGAATGAAAGGGAAGCGATACTATTATGGAAAATGCTGAAAAAACAGAACTCTTTGAAAAGATGCCCATTCCCAAAGCGGTGATGACGCTGGCGATCCCAACGATCCTCAGTTCCCTGGTCATGGTCATCTACAATCTGGCCGACACTTATTTCGTGGGAATACTGAACGATTCCGTGCAGAATGCTGCAGTGACCCTGGCGGCGCCGGTGCTGCTTGCCTTCAACGCCGTCAACAATCTCTTCGGCGTGGGCTCCTCCAGCATGATGAGCCGGGGGCTTGGCGCCAAGGACTACGATACGGTCTACCGCAGTTCCGCCCTGGGCTTCTACTGCGCGCTGATCTGCGGGCTGCTCTTTTCCACGCTGTATAGTGTTTTTCACACGCCCCTGCTCTCCATGTTGGGTGCAGACAGCCAGACCGTCTCCGCCACCGGCGATTACCTGATGTGGACGGTCAGTTTCGGGGCTGCCCCGGCCATCCTGAATGTAGTCATGGCCTATCTGGTGCGGGCGGAAGGTTCCTCCCTCCACGCCAGCCTGGGCACTATGAGCGGCTGCCTTTTAAATATGATCCTGGATCCCATTTTCATCCTGCCATGGGGACTGAACATGGGCGCGGCGGGAGCGGGATGTGCCACATTCCTGTCCAACTGCGTCGCCTGCATTTATTTCTTTGTGCTGTTATTCGTGAAACGGGGGCGGACCTATGTGTGCATCAGACCCTCCATGTTCCGTTTTCAAAAGAATATCGTGCTGGGAATCTTCGCCGTGGGGATCCCCGCCTCCATCCAGAACCTGCTGAACGTGACGGGAATGACCGTATTAAACAATTCCACCGCCTCCTACGGCGCGGACGCCGTGGCCGCCATGGGCATCTCCCAGAAGATCAACATGGTGCCCATGCAGGTTTCCATGGGGCTGTCCCAGGGCATTATGCCGCTGATCAGCTACAATTACGCCAGCGGCAATGTAAACCGGATGAAAAAGACGCTGACCTTCACCATGAAGATCACACTCTCTTTCATGGCGGTCATTTCCCTGGGTTATTACCTTGGGGCGGGATTCCTCATCACCCTTTTCATGAAAAATCCCGCCATCGTGGCATACGGAACCAGATTCCTCCGGGGGCTGTGCCTTGGGATGCCTTTCCTCTGTATGGATTTCCTGGCGGTGGGCGTGTTCCAGGCCTGCGGTCTGGGGCAGAAGTCCCTGGTCTTCGCCATCCTGCGCAAGATCGTCCTGGAGATCCCGGCGCTGTTTATCTTAAATTACCTTTTCCCGCTGTACGGACTGGCATACGCCCAGCTGACCGCGGAAGTGATCCTGGCCATCGCGGCGGTGGTCGTCCTGGTCAGACTGTTCCAGAAGCTGCAGAGGGAGAGGGGCAGCGTCAGTTCTGCCTCATGATCTGCTCGCCCTGGATGGGCGCGTAACGCACCAGGCTGATATCGTCAAGGTTCTCCTTGTGCATATCCACCGCAGTGATCTGATGGTTGTCGTAGGTAGTGTAATAATAGATTCCCTTGTCCGCGTTGCAGCAGCAGGTAAAAATGGTGATCTCATATTTTCCGTCCTTAAGTTCACAGCAGCCCCTCTGCTGGTCAACGGAACCCAGGATATGGAAAAACTGGCTCACGCTCTCGGCCTCCGAATCCCCGGAAACGGAATTCAGCTTCACAAAAGCCGCCCTGATAAAACGGGACTGGGAGGACAGATCCCCGGGAAGCCCCAGCGCTCCCATGCCCCGGCTGTAAGCGGATAACTGCAGCTTGTCGCAGAAATGGTTCTGGGGTTCCTTAGGGGACAGGTTCATATAATTGTTCAGCTGGAACATCTGCTCCCCAAAGGGCGGGTTATTGGTCAGTATCCCCACCGGGTTGTCGTATACCTTAACGCCATCCGCGACGGATTCCACCGTAACGGCCTCCTCCCGATCCGCAATGATCCAGTGAAGCTGCGCCAGGGGCAGTTTTTCACTAAAAGGGATGTTGGTCAGGTTGATCTTCTCCAACAGCGCCCTAGCCTCCTTTACCGTGGCGCACTGTGCCAGGATCCAGGGGATGAATTCAAACTGCGCCAGATTATCCTTGTCCGGCATGGGGTTCTTGTAATCCGCGTTTCCCACAAAGTTCAGGCCTGCCATCCCAAGTCCCTTTTCGTTCACCGCCTCATAATAAAGGGGGCATTCCTCCTCCACATGAGCCATGCCGATCATGGCGTAATGCTTCGCCATGATCCCCATATTGCGGAAGCGGAAAGGGTAATTGCGGGGCGTTATGGTGATCTCGTCCCCATAGGAAAACTCATAATCCAGCGTCCTCCCAAAATAGAAATCCTTTGTCCGATATGTTGCTGCTGTACACATAATATAACCTCCTATTCAATTGCCGCTTGCGGCAATTTGTTCCGGTCTCTTCACTTCAATGCCCTTGTCCTGAAAGAAATTTTCATCTGCATAAACCGCAGCTGGAAATTTCTTTCATGTGCCGCTCTCTGGCACATTGCATTTACCGTTCCGAGACTGTTTTTATTCAATTGCCGCTTGCGGCAATTTGTTTTGGTCTCTGTTGTTTTCTTTTCTTTAAAGTATGACACAAATTTTAAAATATATCACCCCTATTCCGGCAGGTATCTCTGGTATAGCGCCACATGGTCGGCGATGCAGGACCATGTGGTGCCTGCGCCTGCGGTCACGCAGAGGTATTCCCGCCCGCTGTGATCCGCCGCCAGGCTTGCGGCGCAGTGCAGGGACTGATCCACAAAGCCCGTCTTGGCGCACAGCACCTCGCCGTGGGTATCCCTGTCCTCGATCCGCCGCAGGAACAGGTTGGACATATCAATTCCCTCGGGATGCACCGTCGTGGGTGTAGTGGCGCGGCGGTGCTCTGAAAGCGCCTGCCGGCAGAGTGCATTGTCCGCTGCCTCTTTCAGGATCACCGCCATATCATAAACGGTACTGTAATGGTTCTGGTCATAGAGCCCTATACAGTTGGTAAAATGGGTGGTCTCCGACAGCCCCAGTTCCTCCAGCTTCGCATTCATCATATCCACAAACGCCTCCTGGGAACCCGCCACATAATATGCCAGGCCAAGAGCCGCGTCCGCGCCGGAGGGCATCGCCGTACCGTAAAACAGATCTGTCAGCGGTATTTCCTCCCCCACCTCGAATCCCACGCTGCTGCAGTCATGGATAAAAGAATAATCCGTAATGTCAATGGTCATTGTAAAAGTATCGTCCAGATCCGCGATATGTTCCGCCGCCACCAGCAGCGTAAGGATCTTCGTCATGGAAGCCGGATTGATCCGCTCCCATCCGCCCTTCTGCGCCAGGATCTCCCCGTTCCCCACATCAATGATAATGCCGTAGGGACTGATGATGCTGTCGCTGAAACCGTCAGTACTCTCCGTGGTATGCGCCTCAAATGCCTGCGGCGCCGCCGGAAGCACAGAGCCGATAACAGCATCCGGATCAGGCCGTGCCCCGTCCATTGCCGGAAAATCACCCGGCTGTGTCTGCTGCGGAGCCGTTGAAACCGCCGTCTGCATCATCTCCAACAGTGTCTGGCTGTCTTCTGTATCATTGGCAATCTCTCCCTGCCCCGGCAGCGATTCCACAGGATTTCCATTTCCTCCCTCCTGATCCCCTTTTGAACGCACCGCCTTAGCGATTCCAACTGCCAGAAGAATAATGCACAGCACAACTGCGACCGCCGCACACGGCACACCGTACCGAAACATCATTTCCCGCCGGTGTTTTTCCCTCTTCATCTGTTCGATCCGCTGTCTGCGCCTCCGCTGCCTTTCCTCTTCCTTTCTCTGCTCCTCAATCCATTCTTCTTCCGTCCATCCCTCCTCCTGCCAATCCTCATTCTGCCAGTCAGCGCTCAACTGAATTCCCTGCTGCGGCATATTCTGTTGTCCGATGTTCTGCTGCGTTCTTCCCTGTTCTTCTTTATCCTGCTGTATCATGTTCTGTTTTCTCTGTTTTGCCTCTGCTGTATCATGTTCTCTTTGGCGTCACTGCGCCCCGTTCCGCCGTTCTCCGCCCTGTCGTGTTCTGTCCTGCCACGCTCTCTGTTCCGTTGCTTCTGATTCTGCTGTTCCTCTCTGTACTGCACCCTGTTCTGGCGTGTTCCATTCCGCTGCTCTACACTTTATCCCGTTCCGTTGTTCTCTCTTTCTGTTTTGTCCGCTTTACATTCTTTCCTTTCCGTTAAATGTAAAAATATTCAGGACATCCCAAACAATGCGTTTCATCTTAATCCGTCAAATTTACTGCCGCCACAAAACGCTCATACCGCTGGTCAAACTGCTCATAAAAATCCCGCTCCGTATCATATTCCGCCAGATAAAACACCTGTAGCAGCGCCATATTGACCTGCTTTGCCAGCGCTTCATCCTGACAAGTTCCCACCAATGCCTCCAGATCGTTCAAAAGATAATGCCACCTGCAGAGAAACGCATGGTTCTTCCCCTGCTGCGGTGTGTCGATCCACTTGCTGACTTTCACCTTGGACCGATTCCCGGCGGGACACTCATGGATCTGAAGCATATATTTAAAGTCGCCGTTTTCATAATACCTGCCCAGGGGGAACAGCCTGCAGATCCCCGGCCGGAAAGCATGGATGCCGCATCGTCCCTGCGGATCCAGGAAAGCGCACGCCTCCCCCTGTCCCGCCATTTTCAGGTTGGGCAGGATACAGCCGTCCACCACGTTCCATTCCACTTTCCCCTCTCCCAGCAGGATCTCCAGCCTTTTACCCAGTCCCGCCTGCAGCCTGTATATGTCATAGGGATCCAGGATAACGGAACTGCCCATGCCCCGACAGCAGTCCGAGCAGCCGGGACACCCATGACAGTCCGCTTTCACCATATCGTTTGCACCGTATAACCGTCCGTCCGAAATTTCCGCAAGGCTTACATTTCTTTTCAAAATCCCGCTCCCTTTTCCCGTCAAAAACGCTTATTTCCCATCCGGATTTCCTATTCCCGGCATCCGTATTTGTCCGCAAGCCTCCGATATTCCTCCTCCGTTATGGGAATGACGCCGCCGTGGCGTTTCCTGGTCTGTCCCATATCGAACTCGCTGTCCTTAAGGATTCGGAACTCCCCGCCTGCCAGGTCATCCGTCACCAGGGGAAGATAACCTTTTCCCTCGGCAAAGCGATCCACAATCAGGCACCATTCCTGCCGGTCGTTAAACCGGAAGATCTCCGGTCCCTCCACCCCGTATAAGTTCGCAAGTGTGTCAGACTTTACCTCTTTGAAATCCTCCGGATGCAGGGTTTTGCTGCAATCCACGCAGATCGTTTTCACGGTTTCATCCTTGGTGTAACGGTAATATCCCTCTTCCGTGCGGATGATCGTGCTGTCTATCACATGGTTTTCCTTTTCCAGAAAGAGAAAAGCCTCCGTGAAATTCTCAAAATCCCTGGTGTGGGAAGCGTATATCCTCTGCTTTCCGTCCACCATGGACGCCCAGAATACCAGCGCCGCATCCTGCTCCTCGTCATAAACTGCCTCCGGCGCCCAGACGCAGCCCGCTCCCTCCACACCAATGGTGTGGGCTTTGGGTCCCTGCCAGTTGACCAGATCGGAAGATTTCCACACAAGCATGTCCCTGCTTCCGTTATACTGCGCCGTCTCCCAGCCCTTTCCCGCCTCTATCCGCAGGTCGGTGGCGATCAGGTAGAACATATCCGGGGTGCGGATCAGGAAAGGATCCCTTGCCCCTTTCTCCCCGATCCCGCTTCTCAGCATGGGCTGACCAGCCTGCAGGTCATTCCAGTGCAGCCCGTCACGGCTTAAGGAAAAGTAAATCTGCTCCCCGTCTTTCTGTTCCCCAATAAAATGTACGAATAAGTAACCTGTGTATTTCATCCGTTGACCCCTTTCATTCCAGCTGCCGCCTGTGGCAGTTCATTCCGGTCTCCGCACTGTAACGCCCCGTCCTTTGCGTTTCCGGCTTTGAGACTGATTCCAAATTCTGCATCATGGCGTCTGTTTTCTCCCCATGATCTCTTTCAGGCTCTCCGTATAGGGCGCCCTGGCAATGCCATATTCCGTGACAATACCGGCAATCAGTCCATGATCCGTCACGTCAAAGGCAGGATTGTAAACCTTCACCTTTTCCGGAGCCATCCGCTCCCGATACCACATCTCCGTCACCTCATGGGGCGGACGCTCCTCAATCCTGATCTCCACGCCAGTGGGCGTATCCATATCGATGGTGGAGGTAGGGGCGCAGATGTACACCGGCACACGGTAATATTTTGCCACTGCAGCCACCACGGAAGTGCCTATCTTGTTGGCAGTATCCCCGTTGGCAGCCACCCGGTCGCATCCCACGAACACCGCCTGCACCAGCCCCTTTTCCATCACGCTGGCGCACATATTGTCACAGATCAGGGTGACGTCCACGCCTGATGAACCAAGTTCAAAAGCAGTCAGCCTCGCTCCCTGTAAAAGGGGTCTGGTCTCGTCCGCAAATACATGCAACCCGTACCCTCTCTCCTGCCCCAGATAAATGGGCGCCGTCGCCGTGCCATATCTTACCGCCGCAAGCTTGCCCGCATTGCAGTGGGTCAGGATCCCGTCCCCGGGGTTCACCAGGGTCAGACCGCTTTCACCGATCCTGCGACAGACCTGGATATCCTCATCCCGGATTCCCAGAGCCTCCCGGTGCAGGATCTCTTTCACCTCCGCAACTGGTCTCCGCTCCTCTTTTCCCGCCTTTAACGCCGCCTTTTCCATGCGCTTTAAGGCCCAGGAAAGGTTCACCGCCGTAGGCCGGGAAGAGTCCAGATATGCCTGATACTCGCGGAATTTCCCGTAAAAAACGCCGAAATCCTCCGTATCGACCTGCTTGGACAGTACGTAGATCCCCATGGCTGCGGCAACGCCGATGGCGGGAGCCCCGCGCACTTTCAGCAGGTAAATGGCGTCCCATAGTTCCTGCGCTGTCTTAAGGGATATCAGTTCCGTCCTGCCTGGAAGCAGGGTCTGGTCGATGATGACCACAGCGTTGTTTTCATCATCCAGCGCCACGGTATCACATTCCATGATATTGATCCTTGTATTGTCTGCCTCTATATGGTTCATTTTATCTTATCCGCCTCCATCCACGGATCCCCGCCTGCGGATCCGTTTTTCCCTGCCCGGCTAATGCCTGATGATATCCGCGAATTCCGCCCCCGCCGCCCTTGCCAGATCCTGCGGGGAAAGTTCCAGCTGGGAGCCGATCCTGCCGCCGCTGACAATGATCTGTTCCTGTGCCTGGGCGGAACTGTCTATCCGGGTGACATACTGCTTCTTCATTCCCACTGCGGTGCATCCGCCCCTGATATAGCCTGTGATGGCGTTGATGTCTTTCACATGGATCATCTCCACGCTTTTCTCCCCCACGCTCCTGGCCGCCGCTTTCAGGTCCAGTTCCTCCGCAATGGGAATCACGAACACAAAATAATTCCTGCTGCTGCCCACCGTGACCAGCGTTTTGTACACCTTTTCATGGGGCAGCGAAAGTTTATCCGCTATCTGGATACCGTCTATAAATTCGTCGCACTCGTAGGTATAATGCCGAAACGGAATCTTCATGGTCTCCAGGATCCTCATGGCGTTGGTCTTGACTTCTTTTTGTTTTGCCATTGCCGCCTCCCATAGTTCACACTTTTTGTGCATAACCTTTCAAAATAATTCTACTATAAAATATCCCCGTTGTCATTTAGATTTTAAGGGAAGTTTGGCTATTGAGAAACCTGCTCCTTTATGATATGATAAAAGTACCAGATTAAATATTGAGGAGGTTATTCTTATGCACGGAAATGTTATTGTAGGACAGTCGGGCGGACCCACTTCGGTGATCAACTCCAGTCTTGTGGGGGTATACAAGACGGCAAAAGACCGCGGTGCGAAGAAAGTGTACGGTATGCTCCACGGCATCAAGGGACTGCTGGACAGACAATATGTGGATCTGTCAGAGCATATCAAGTCAGACCTGGACATCGACCTCTTAAAGAGGACTCCCTCTTCTTTCCTGGGTTCCTGCCGCTTTAAGCTGCCGGAGATCAAGGAAGGCAAGGAAATCTATGACAAGATTTTCGAGATCTTAAAGGAACTGGAGATCGAGGCGTTCTTCTACATCGGCGGAAACGATTCCATGGATACCATCAAGAAGCTGTCCGATTACGCGATCCTGATCAGCAGCGATATCAAGTTCATGGGCGTACCCAAGACCATTGACAACGACCTCGCATGCACCGACCATACGCCGGGCTTCGGAAGCGCTGCCAAGTATATTGCCGCTGCCACAAAGGAAATCATCCGCGACGGCCTGGTTTACGATTATCCCGTTATCACCATCCTGGAGATCATGGGACGGAATGCCGGATGGCTTACCGCCGCTACCGCGCTGTCCAAGGGCGAGGACTGCGAGGGCGTGGATATGATATTCCTCCCCGAGGTAGCGTTCGATATCGATAAATTCATGACAAAAATAAAGGAACTGAGCCAAAACGGAAAGTCCATGGTCATTGCGGTTTCCGAGGGCATCAAGGTGGCGGATGGCAGGTATGTGTTCGAACTGACGGATCACGTTGAGTTTGTGGACGCTTTCGGTCACAAGCAGCTTCAGGGTTCCGCCAAGTTCCTGGCTGACAAGATCGGCAATGAACTGGGCGTAAAGACCCGCGCCATCGAACTCAGCACCCTGCAGAGATGCGCTTCCCACATGACCTCCCGGGTGGATATCACGGAGGCGTTCCAGGTAGGCGGCGCTGCCGTGAAAGCCGCTTTTGAGGGCGATACCGGGAAAGTGGTGGTACTGGACAGGGTTTCCGAGGATCCCTACATCTGCACCACCGGCACCCAGGATGTGCATAAGATTGCCAATGTGGAGAAAAAGGTTCCCCTGGAGTGGATCACCGAGGACGGCACTTTTGTCAGCGACGAACTGATCCATTACATCCGTCCTTTGATCCAGGCGGAACTTTCACCCGTGATGGTGGACGGACTTCCCAGACATCTGCGTCTGGATCTGTAATGAGATAATATTTTCATATATAATATGGAACTGTTGCATCATGGATATTTCCTCTATCATGCAGCAGTTCCATTAAGTTTCAAATTAACTGTAGGTCAAATTGCCATTACCGAGGGAGCAATGGCAACGAAGGACTTCAACTATCAATGTTTCGCCTGGCTCATTACCTGCCCCAAATTATCATTGTATTTTTATTGCAAATGGCATACAATAGTAATATAAAATCAATGGAGGTGCAATATGGCAACACTACAAATTCGAGTTGAGGATTCACTAAAGTCTCAGGCAGACAATCTTTTTTCCAGCCTTGGGCTGGATACATCAACAGCAGTACGCATTTTTCTAAATGCTGCTGTTGAAAATAATGGAATCCCCTTTTCTATTGAACATAAAAGGGAGTATCCTTCCCTTGCGCAGGCTATTTATGACAGCAGGAATCGTCAAAACCTGCATGGTCCTTTCGATAATGGCGAAGCGGCTGTGTCAGCAATGCTAGAGGATTAAGCCATGTATAGGATTGTCTACACAAACCGTATGAAACACGATGCAAAACTAATGAAAAAGCGTGGAAAGGATATGAACAAATTGGTTTTAGTACTTTCCATGCTTTCCAGCGGACATCCTCTCCCCAAACAATACCGAGACCATCAGCTTACCGGCAATCTACGTGACTTTCGTGAATGTCACATAGAACCTGACTGGTTGCTCATATATCAAATTTTTGAGGACACACTTATTTTATCAGCCACCGCTACTGGTACTCATGCTGATTTATTGGGCATCTGAAGTTTTTGTTTCTAAGCGGCCATGCTACGCTCACAGCAAAGCTGTTCGCTATTGGGCTCTCGTCTGATGAAACACCGCTGATATATTATCTGTTAAGATAAACCGCTACCATAAGTAGACAATATTCAATTTTTATATGTTGCTCCGTTAAATGAGTTTCCTGTCCGAATCTCTGACCAGCAGGTCAGGATGTCCCAATGTCATCAGCATCATGGCGTACTGCTGTGTGTCCCGCACCAGATAACGAACCGACACATTCCGAAACAATCCCAGCATTTCCAAAGTCTTTTCCCGTTGTCTTGTGAAAAAGGAATATGCATTCTCAAATCCCTCTATGATTTCTTGCAGGAATTCATACGGTTCAATAAACTCTCCATTTAATATCGCCAGATTCTTTCCCTCTCCCATCTTGGGACGCCGATATTCAATATGCATTCTCACCGTGCCGGGATCCGCCACCACAGGCATTACCACGGGTACCAGCTGACCTCCCTCCCCGTTGATCGCGCCTACGTTTACCCCTTCCCCCGCCTCGTTCCATGTATATAAGGGAAGAATCCCTATCTGTAAGACAGAATCCCGATAGAATTGTTCCGTGAATGACATCCCTTCCTCTATTCCGGCTCCACGGCTTCCCACAGTCATCTCCAGATCCACAATAACCGGATACTCACCGTGTGCAATCAGATTCTCATAATGCATATCTTCCGAACCCAGCAGGTAACTGACACATAACAACACTCCGTTCCTGTAATAATACCGTGATAATTCTTCACGGGAAATACAGGAAAGGGACGATACCCATTGGCACCAGCCATACTCACCCCTGTCCCAGGCCTGATACCACCAACAGGACATACCGATATTTTCAAAGACCCACCCCAGGAAAACCGCATATGCCTCGTCAACAGCCATGCTTCTGGGCTTATATACCAGCCTTTCGCCATTATCCAGTTCCAGAAGCAAGACCCAGCGCCCATGACGGTGGCTGTCTGAACCGCCTCCCCCAATCTTCCTGATCTCTCTACAGGGATTCTCAGGATACAGTCTCCGATTGAGTTCTTTCCTGTCCAGGGCGAATCTATCCAGCAACTCATTCATATTGCGAACAAAGTCGTCCATTGTCTGCACAAGCCCCTCATACAACATGGGATATGCCTCATAGATCTCCTTTCTGTAGGCCGGATTCCCAAGAAACATTTCACTGAAATATTCATACCGTTCCTGTATGGCTGCTCCTTTCAGCATTCCGTTTTCTTCACAGATTTCCATCTCAAGGATCAATGTCCTGATGGTAATTGTCTGAACCTGTTTCGTAAATGCCTCCAACAACTCCTCCGCAAGTTCCGGAATTTCTTCCATTCCTTTTCTGTTTTCCTTTATTTTATGTAAGACAGTCTGTTGCAGATATTCGTAATATTCTTCAAATACGCCCTGTTTTTCCCTTTGCATAGCTTTACATCCTCTCCGGGCTTGAACGGATAGTATTCTCCGCACAGCCCATAAGACCATAGATGAAATCAGAAAAAGAAGGCATCCATACCTTCTTCTTCCTGCCATTCCCATATTAACAGCAAATAATTGTAAGAAACTCACCACATGATACTGTTATGGTTTCGATACCGTCCACTCTGCTATTCCCCTGTAACTTCTGCACTTCCCTCAGTTCCAGTTCCACACTTCCTGCCGCAGATTTCCCGCCCTGTTTTGCATTCCTGAGTTTTGTCATATCCATATTTACACCCCCTGTCCGCTTCAGCGGACATTAATTCAAAATTTGGAAGTTTACTTCCAAACTTTTTCCTCCAGACAGCAGCCTGCATCATACTCTATATAGTATTCCGCGCCTTCTTTCATTATGCAGGCCATTTCCCACAATCGTCAGTTTCTGACATATATCTGAAAGCCCAAACCCTCTGTCACAAAACACTTATTTTAACTCCGATCTTTCAAAGATCAGGATCGATGCAGTCAGCGTAATAAAAAGTGTGACCAACGAAACTCCGACAAAAAGACCTTTTTGCAGTTCCTCCCAGTCCGACAGAATAAACATCTGACAGATAAACGAATATTTTACTGGAGAAAATATCATCATATCTGCGTTGACATAATTAGAGGTTAATACCAGCAAAAGATATGATATCCCCAAACCTATCCCTATAGTTGCCACTGCATTTTTCGTTGCCAGTGCCAGGAATACAAAGAAACCACCCATTGCCATACATATCAGCCAGAAAAAGATAACCTGCGCCAGAACCTCCATGCAGCCCGCCATTGTCAGTTCCATTCCAAATCCATTCACGAGTGTCATGACTACCATCGGCACAGTTACAACTGTGGATAACAGACATAATAATCCTATGAAGAAAACCACAATCTTGGCTAAAAAAACACTTCGCCGCGGTAAACCACAGAACAGCCCCATCCCCATGGTGCGGTCAGAAAATTCACTACAAAGGAACATGGCCGTAAACACGCTTGTAAATATAGTGTGGAACAACACAAACGAATCCATGATGGGTAACATCTGATATCCCGATGCTTTAACCGAATTTGCAATCCAGAAAAAAGCAAAAAACAACCCCACTCCCACAGATAAAGCCATCGCCATCCTGTAACCGAAAGATTTTAATAATTTAAAAAATTCCGCCTTAATCAAATTCTTCATTTTGCCCTCCCTATCAACGACAGATAGTATTGGTCCAACTCATCACCTTTCAACGCTATTGTCCTTATATTTATTCCTTCCAGAACCAATACCCTACCTATTGCCCCGGTATCCAGATTATCCGGCATGTCATATACCTTTATCTCATTATCCGGCATCAACTTAAGATTCTGCAATCGCAGCTTCGTCTTTAAAACTGTTTCGGCCTTTGCTATATTATCTACTTTAATACATAAATATTTTTTGCACTTCTTGTTCAATTCTTCCGAAGTAATCTGTTCCAACATTTTTCCATTACGAATGAATCCATAGCATGTAGCCAACTGATGCAACTCGCTTAACAAATGGCTGGAAATCAGAATGGTAATATTCATTTCCCGATTCAGCTTCCTTAACAATTCACGCAGACTCACCATGCCCTCAGGATCCAGACCGTTTATCGGTTCGTCGAGGAATAAAAATTCCGCTCCGCTTAATAATGCCATAGCGATTCCCAACCGCTGTTTCATTCCCAAAGAGAAGTTCCCTGCTTTCTTGGAACCGGTATTAGACAGACCTACTGCCTGTAAGGCTTCCATGATACACCTGTCCCCTATGATTCCCCGCTGCATCCTGCAGATCTCCAGATTATCTTTCGCCGTGAGGTGAGAATAAATTGCCGGTTTCTCAATAATACCGTTTATGCGTCTCCGCTGTATGTATAACTTTTGAGGATCGTCCTCCCCGAACAATTCCAGCTTTCCCTCCGTCGGCATTGCAAATCCTGCCAGAATACGAATCAGAGTGGTTTTTCCCGCTCCATTCGCACCCACAAATCCGTAAATTTCTCCCCGCCTGATCTCCATATTCAAATGGTTTAGAACAGGATGATCTGTGCTTTTGTATTTTTTTATGATATCGCTCGCCTTAAATACTATTTCTGCCATTTTACCCCCATTTCTGCACATGTTTCCGTGAATCAGAGCAATGTACAATGCAACTCCTGAATATGATATTTATCACTGCTTCCTCATTCTTTTATCGTATTCTCCTGTCTGACAGGGACTATATACAACTTCTTATACTTATAATCAACTGTAAATTCACTATTATCTCCCAGCATATGACCATATTTCTCAAAATAGGGATGCCATACTTTACTATATTTTTTCATACATTCCTTATAATCCTTCACCAACTCTGAGTACAGCAGGCTGTCTTCCTTTAAAATATCATTATTTCCGGCAATCTGCATGATCAGGCTTTCCAATGTACTTTTCATTTCAAATATATCCAACAATTCCCTCATTGCTTCTTCGGATACATCGCATACAAATGTCTTGTTCATTATTATAAACCGCCTTTCTGTAAAATACTTTTCTGCGCTGGTTATTCGGCTTTCGGTTACAATAGCGAGCCACTCGCTGTGGGATTCCCCTGGGCAAGCCTTTCCAACGGATCATCATGATCACTTTGCGGTATATGGAAACTTTGAAATCCCTGAACACCCTGCTCTTTCAGCATTTCCAATAATTTCGCACTGTACCTTTTCTCCAGATGCGCAATTCTACACTGCATCTTAGTAGGCGTATTCACCTCGCCTGTTCCGAGATAGTTCCTGTACACACAGCGGTCACAATGATATGCATCACAATTATCACAAGCCGGCGCCTTAGACAGATACGTCAATTTTCTGGTTCTTTCAAAGTTCAGATTCAATTCCTTATTAAAGTAAAATGCCGGGCAAAAATAAAACTTACCATCCGGTGCAAGCGTTATATTCTTTTCACCCGCAAAGCAGTTATTCATCTTCTTCATAAAGATCCTGTCAGTGAGCTGACGTATCTCCTTGGGTTGACCTTTGATGATATAATCCAGCAGAATCTTGTTAAGCTTCTCCAGCTGCCTTTCATATTCCGTAATATCAAAATTACTGTCCACTCCTGATAAGTTAATATTGACACGGGAAGTAAAAGGCAATATTCCTTTTACAACATCAGCCAGACCAGCCAGGTCGTATGCATTGATATTGAGTATGACCGGGGCATTTAATTCCCCGTCAGGCTTATCGGAAGTTTCATCAATGACATAAATAGCATCCTTGCGCTGTTTCCCTTTCTCAAATTTCATGATGTGCCTGACAATATGGCGTTTCAATTCCTTTGCCAGCAAACCGCCATATTTTTCATCTGCCAACAATTTCTCCAGCCATATCTGACTGTCTGCCGAATGTACGAAAACCGGCTGGTAAAAATGGTCGAACGCATACTGCAAACCTTCCAGCAGTTTCTCCGGTTCCATCATTACTTTCGTTTCCGCCGGCATAAACTGGCAGTAATTAACGCATTCCGATGACAAGATAAAATACATGAAGAATTCCTGCTGCAGCTTGACAGAGCGCTTTATGGAATGCTCATTATACAGTCTTGCCCAGAGATAATTATTCGCCCTCACCCGCGCCTTGTGCATATCACATATGGCCACAGAGCGGTAATACAGGGAATCACTGTCAGACTCATCATAATTATTTCCCGCGCAATAAGTACAGCCCATGCTGACCCTGCAATCCAGGCATTTTTGCTCGCTCAGATATTTGGGGAACAAGGTTTGTAAAGGTCTTACCCTGTCAACATCAATTCCATGATATATGTCGCCTATTTTTTTCCCTGGTTTGCCATTTAAGGAATATTCCATAAACCTGACACAATTATAGATATCCCCCTTTGCATCCACACAGTACATTTTTCCTGTTCCACAGGAAGCGTGCATCAGCATTTCATCGGTTATTCTGAATCCTAAATTGTCATAGAAAAAAGAAGTATTATATTTATCCCAAAGACGATTATCTACAATATAGTCCGCCAAGGAGATCAATTGTTCCTGATAAACAACATCATCGCCTTTTTTCCACACATCCTCATATACAACATTGGCCGGTATGTCTTCTATTCCCATGGACCATAAATGTATAATGCTATCCTTTAGATATTTCAGATCCTCCCTTCCAAAGGTCACTTTCGTGCCGCCCGCAAATCCCTGCTGTATGGCCATATTGTAGTTTCTCTCCACAATATCGTAGGAACCTGCACCATTTGGGAAAACACGCTGTAGATCATGCTTTTCCTTTGTCCCGTCAATGGTTATTCCCACTGATACCAGATTTCTGTTTTTCCTTAAAAATCTTTGGAAATCTTCACTGTCAACCAACAGTCCGTTAGACTGAACATTAATCCGAAACCTCCCAAACCACTTTGATTTTTTCTTATATGCAGCCAGCCGGAAATAATCGACTATCTGGTCAATCAGCTTTATTTCAAGTAACGCTTCGCCCCCGATAAAGTCCAGAATGATATAATCCCTTATGAATAGAGTTTCTTTATTATCCATAAAATAATCCACTGCCTTTTTTGCGACATCAAAACTCATCACATTTTTATCATTCTTAACCATATAGCAATATTTACATCGCAGGTTACAGTCCTGCGTCACCACAAAGGTCAGCTGCTGCGACTCATTAGTTCGCCACGAATTTTGCTTAAAGTCCCCCATTACATATTTCTTATCTTCCATGTATATTCAAGTCTCCCTGAAAATATATTTTTTGATATAGCATACAATGTGTGAAAGTAGAGATATTCCCAATGCCTGCTTCCACACAGTATGCAACCACTGATATTCAAGACCTATAATTAATCCAGAGCCTTAAATACCTGTATCCAGGTACAATTGTCACTGCAACTGAAGTGACACCCATGACTGCAATCACGCATACAGCCTGCAGCCCCGCTTGACGATGAACATGCAAAGTTTACTTCGTCTTCTTCACCTGGCGAAAGATTAAACTGATTGTCATACATCATACCGATTCCCTCCTTCCTTTTAAGTTGATTTTTCAGTTATCAACTCTTTTTAAGAGCGTCGCCATTTAAGCCATTTTATTTTAAAATCAGCATTTGTTCCTGTCATATTCAGCAATGCTATGTCCAATGACTTAAAAATAAGCCTGCCACGAAGCCCTTATATTTATTTTATACTATCTCTTCTTCTATTTTTACAATAGTCTGACCGTAAACAGTAGTATTAGTGACCTTATCCTGCCAGGAACCGTTCTCTGACAAAAGGTGACAAAATCATTTTCTCCAATACTTTGCCAATGCTTCCCTGACGCCTGAAATCATCCCCCGGCTGACCACATGCATGATTTCATCATTGTTCAGCCAAACCTCGTCCTTTTGAAAGCTGGAAATGTGCCGCATATTTACAATACAGCCCTTATTGATGTATAGAAAACGTTCATGGGGAAGCTGCCTGTATACTTCTCCCAATGTACTTCTTTCCTTATAAATCCGCCCATTGGTACAATGAAAGACAACATATTTCTTTTCCTTTTCCAAATACAGGATTTCATTCAGGCGCATCCTTTTTACCCAGGTAACCGCCTGGATAAAATAATATTCCTCACCGCTTAACCTTTCTCTCCGTATTCTGTCCAGGACAGGCGGAATTTCCTCTTTGTATCTGTCTTTCATAATATAGTCGTATGCCCTGACCTTATATGCCGGCAGCGCATATTTCTCAAATCCTGAGAGAATGACAATATTCGCATCTTCCTCCGCTTCCCTGATTCTGCCAGCCAGTTCCAATCCGTTCAGTTCCGGCATCTCTACATCCAGGATATAGATATCATAATTCTTCTTTTCTTCCAGTTCCATTAATAACAGGGAACCTTCCGCAAAATGCTTCACTGTAATCGCTTCGCCGATTCCCTGACTGAAATCCAAGACGACTTTCTCCACTCTCCCTGCAAATTCCACATCATCATCCACTACGGCTATCCGCACCATTTCATTTTCCTCCCTGACATTCTATTTCCCGCCCTCGAATTTCCGTCTGACCATACAATAATAATTACCCTTGCTTTCCATGAGTTCTTCATGCGTTCCTGCCTCACAGACACCGTGGTCATTCATAACATAGATCATATCGGCATCCCTGATTGTAGATAGTCGGTGCGTAATCATAACCACTGTTTTATTGTACAGACTTTTTCTAATATTGTATAAGATTTTACTTTCCATGATTTGATCCAAAGCTGACGTTGCCTCATCCAATATCAAGACCGGAGCGTCGTTGAACAGGGCCCGTGCAATTGCTATCCTCTGATTTTGTCCGCCTGACAGCCTGCTTCCATTCTCACCGACCTGGGTATGATATTTGTCCTTCAGGTTTTCCGCGAATTCATCAACACAGGCAATGCGGCATACTTCCCTGAAACGCTGCTCTGTACCATTGGGATTACCCAGTACGATATTATTGTAAATAGTATCATCGATCAGATATGTATCCTGCCTGACAACCATGATGGCACTCCTGATATAATTTAAATCATATGTTCTGATATCCCTGCCATCAACTTCTATTTTTCCTTCTTCCACATCCCATAGGCGATAAAGCAGGTTCAAAATGGTTGATTTGCCTTCCCCGCTTTCTCCGACAATCGCTGTCAGCTTTGCAGGCATAAAGTTCATATTGATATTCCTCAATACCTGTACGTCGCCATAGGAAAAGGAAACATTGCAATACGCAACCTTCCCTGACAGCTGACGCTCCGGAATAAAACAGGATCCCTCCAGCGAGATATCGCTTTCTCTGGACAGGAAGGAATAGATTCTGTCCATTGACACATACACTGACTGAAACATCATATTGACATTGGAAATTCTCATTATGGGAGCGATCAATCCCTGGGAATACATATGAAACGCCATTAATCCCCCGACAGTGAATGTTCCCATTATTATTTTATATCCGCCATATCCCAGGATGGATATGGACATCGCAGCAGCGATAATGCTTAAAATACTTCTGCTTATGGTATTCACCATTGCCATCTGCACTTCCAAATCCGTGTTCTTTTCTATCGTTTTCTTATACTGGGCATAAAAATATGATTGTACTTTCATAATGACATGACTTATGATATTGGCAGACAAACCCTGCAGCAAAGAACTCAACCTACCCGTGCATTCCCTCAGAACCTGGGACTGATTCATTATTTTTTCCCTGAATACCTTCTGTACAATAAAGATAGGGGGAAGAAAAATGAGTATTACAGCCAGCAGTTCCCACTGCAAAAATGCCAAAAAGACAATCATCACCCCTCCCGCTAAAGCATCCGATATAAAGCCCAAAAATGTACTTGTCGCAAATGACCTGATGTTATTTATATCCTGCATGAGTATTGTCATCATTTCGCCGGGCTGCATATATGCATAAAATCCCCCTGATAACCCATATAAATGGTTGATGCACTTTTCCTGATAGGAAATTAAGATTTTTTTCCCTATAACAGAATAACAACATTGCATAACATTATTGGTCAAAGCATTGCAGACCGTTACGATCAGATAAACAGCTATAAGGGCCAGCATAAATTTCAGGTCTTTCCGAGGTATTGCTTCATCGATGATCTTCATCATGAATAACGGAGATAATAACGCCAGTACCATCTGAACGGCAGTTAAGATTGCAATGATCACATAAAGCCATTTGTATCCTGAGATATCCTTCACCAGTTTTTTCAATAATTCTCTTTTCCGGTCTTTATCCAACATGGCATGCTCCTTTAAACCGACAGCCCGAACGCCTGGTTCAAGTAAAATGAGTCTGAATCTATTGCACCTTTATCATATATAGTCATTCTCTCTTTTACAATACACTGGCCTCAAACGGCTGTCATTTTGACCCCCAATTGCTTACCGTTTAAAATCCTTTCAAATACACTGTCAGGTCAAAGACGCCATCTTTATTCTCTATCCGCATATGTCCCTCATATGTATTGACCACCTGCCTTATGCTGCGCATCCCAAATCCATGGTTCCTTTTATCCCCTTTTGTGGTTTCCGGAAGTCCCTCTGAAAACCGCATTCCTGTTCCCGTCATCGGGTTAGATGTATGGAGTATCAGCATCTGACCCTTTCTCGCGCAGGTCAGTTCTATCCAACGCTCCATGCCTTCTGCGATTCTGCCGTTTGCCTCAATGGCATTATCCAGCATATTAGAAAATAAAGCGCAGATTTCTATTGGCTTCAGCAGCAGGCCGCTCATATCCTCCAGTTCATATCGCAGGGAAATGCCTACCCCTTCTGCCTCCCGGAATTTCTGGTTCACGATCAGGTTGATCAGATCATGATTCGCCAGGTTCCTGTTCCTGCCCTTCTGGAACACGCTGTCCATCTCATCCAGATAACAGAGTATCTCCTGATCATGCCCTTCTTCCGCCATTTCCCGGATTACCCTCATATGCATTTTGATGTCATGCCGCAGAATTTCCTTTTCTTCATAGACACGCATCAGTTCCGCATAGTCACCTTCCAGCATATCCATTTTCATTTTCAGCAGCCTGCCGTTCTCCCGTTCTTTCTGTATGACAGCATATGCCCCGAAAGCCAGCGCCGCCAACAGACTTCCCATCAGGAAAAGCCACCAGCGCTGTATCACCCGTTCAGAAATCAGCAGCTTATATACCCGCTGGAAGTAAATCTCACACACTAAAAACAATGGAACCAGAAACCAGCCCCATTTCAGGTATTTGCCCGCATTACATCCTTTCACACGACTGCGCACAGATCGCACCACCATATAGAGCAAAACGGCGCATAGCAGCAGATAAACACTCCTATAAGAAGTGACCGTCAGAAAAATATCTGTTGGTAGTCCACTGTCCATCAAAACCATGCAGGCAATTGTCTGGAAAAAGAAATCCAGCAAAGCTAATCCTGTCCACAGCAGGAATATGATACAAAACGAATCTCGATATCTGCAATAAAATGTAGTGCCACAGGCAAACGACAAGCATATAATAATGACAGTCATGCACCCATTTGAAAACAATGTGCTGATTACACTGTCATTATAGGCATTTAACGAAGACAGCAACAAAATCACAACAATCCAGATCGTATTCTGTTTCTTCCTACCCCACCTGGGACCTGCGAACATCTCCATCAACCGCCAGGTCGCCCACACTTTTACGACTGTATACAGGAAGTCACATCCAAAATAAAGTATCCTTGCCATACCTACACCCCATGTACGCCTTTAACAGGCACGAAAAGGGTTCCCTGCATCAAGAGAACCCTTTTAACTCGTACTGTTTCCTTTTCAATTATCAGATGCCTCGTCAGTTCTTAGCCGCCTTCTCAGCCTTCAGCGCCGCCGTCAGGGCGGGAACGATCTTATTCAGGTCGCCCACAATGCCGTAATCAGCCACGTCAAAGATGGGCGCGGTGTCATCCTTATTGATGGCAACGATCAGGTCGGACTCCTCCATACCTGCCACATGCTGGATCGCGCCGGAAATACCGATGGCGAAGTAGATCTGGGGACGAACCGTCTTACCGGTCTGGCCTACCTGCAGATCCTTGGGCTTCCAGCCGCTGTCCACCACCGCACGGGAGCAGGATACGGTACCGCCCATCACTTCCGCCAGTTCCTCCAGTATCTTGAAGTTCTCCGGGCTTCCTACGCCGCGGCCGCCGGATACCAACACCTTTGCGTCCATGATATCCACGGTGTCGGCAACTGCCTTTACCACTTCCTTGATGGTCACATATTTCTCATTGGGCGTAAAGCCGGGATTGAATTCTTCCACAACAGCCTTTGCGCCTGCGATGGGATCGATCTTCTGCATAACGCCGGGACGTACCGTTGCCATCTGGGGACGATTGTCCGGGCAGGCAATGGTGGCGATGGTGTTGCCGCCGAAAGCGGGACGGGTCATCAGCAGCTGGTTATGCTTCTGCTCCACGCCGGGAGCCGCCGTCAGGGGGAAATCACCGATTTCCAGTACGGTACAGTCTGCGGTCAGGCCTGTTGCAACCCTTGCGGAAACCGTGGGGCCAAGGTCTCTTCCGATGGCGGTAGCGCCTACCAGCACGATCTCCGGTTTATACTGATTGATCACGGAAGACAGCGCGTGAGCGTAGGGCTCTGTCCTGTAGACCTCCAGTTCGGGATCGTCCACAACGATCACCTTGTCAGCGCCGTACTCCGCCAGCTTATCAGCCAGACCCTTTACCTGATATCCGATCAGCACCGCCACAACCTCTGTTCCCAGCTTCGCGGCAAGTTCCTTACCCTTTCCCAACAGTTCGAAAGCAATGCCGCTGATCTCATTGTCCACCTGCTGGGCAAACACATATACACCTTTATACTCTTCAAGAACGATATCCTTGTTCATGACTAAACCTCCAATTTTCTATTAAACGATGTGCTTCTCTTTGAATTTACCCACAATGTATGCAACCGCATCTTCGGGAGAATCGGGAACTACTTTCTCGCCTGCGCCCTTGCGGACCTTATCGGATGCCTTCGCGATCTTGGTGGGGGAACCTTTCAGCCCCAGGTCGCTGTCGTCCACATCCTTCAGGTCGGCCCTGCCCCACTGGGTGATCTCGGCGTCGCATGCGTCAAAGATTCCGCCGGGGGTCATGTAACGGGGCTCGTTCAGTTCGGAAAGCGCGGTGATCAGGCAGGGCATCTTTGCCTCCAGGACATGGTATCTGTCGTCATACTGTCTCTGTACGATCACCTTGTCGCCCTCAATCTTAATCTCCTGCGCATAGGAAATCACGGGAATGCCAAGGTGCTCCGCGATCTGGGGGCCAACCTGTGCGGTATCGCCGTCGATGGCCTGACGGCCGGTGATGATCAGGTCATAATCGATATTTCTCAGCGCGCCCGCGATGGTGGTGGAAGTCGCCCATGTGTCAGCGCCGCCCAGCACTCTGTCGGTCACAAGGATGCCCTTGTCCGCGCCCATGGCCATTGCCTCGCGGAGTACGTCCGCCGCCTTGGGAAGACCCATGGTGAGAACGGTCACCTCTGCGCCAAACTGCTCCTTTAATCTCAGCGCCGCTTCCAAGCCGGCCTTGTCATCAGGATTCATGATTGCAAGCATCGCACCCCTGTCAAGGGTTCCGTCCGGATTAAATTTCACGCCGCCCTTTGTATCGGGCACCTGCTTAATACAAACAACAATCTTCATTGTCTTTTCTCCTTCATTTCATCGATATTTTTATTTCAGAAGCGCGGACGAGATGACCATTCTCTGAACCTCGCTGGTTCCCTCATAGATCTCAGTAATCTTTGCGTCACGCATCATGCGCTCCACGTCATACTCCCTGATATAACCGTAACCGCCGTGCAGCTGGACAGCCTTGGTGGTCACCTCCATGGCAACCTCCGCCGCGTACAGCTTCGCCATAGCCGCCTCCTCGGAATAGGAGATCTTGGGATTGGTCCTGTACTCGTCTTTCTTCAGGGCAGCCTTGTAAACCAGCATCTTGGCAGCCTCTACCTTGGTAGCCATATCCGCCAGCTGGAACTGGGTGTTCTGGAAGCCGCTGATGGACTTGCCGAACTGTTTTCTCTCTTTTGTATAGGCGATGGTTCTCTCCAGCGCGCCCTCCGCGATGCCCAGGGCCTGCGCCGCGATACCGATACGGCCGCCGTCCAGGGTATGCATGGCGATCTTGAAGCCCTGTCCCTGCTTGCCCAGGATATTCTCCTTGGGGATGCGGCAATCGGTAAAGATCAGTTCATACGTGGAAGAACCCCGGATACCCATTTTTTTCTCCTTGGTACCGAAGGAAAATCCGGGCGTGCCTTTTTCCACGATAAAGGAGGAAATCTCTTTCATCTTTCTGCCGTTCTTTTCAATGATGCCGGTCACGGCGATGACAATATACACATCGGCCTCTTTGCCGTTGGTGATAAAGCACTTGGAGCCGTTGAGCACCCACTCGTCCCCGTCCAGGACGGCCTTGGTCTGCTGCCCCTGTGCGTCCGTGCCTGCGCCGGGCTCGGTCAGGCCGAATGCACCGATCTTCCTGCCGCTTGCCAGGTCGGGAACGTATTTCTGCTTCTGCTCCTCGGTGCCGTAGGTCAGGATGGGATCCACGCAGAGGGAGGTATGGGCGGAAACGATAACGCCCGTGGTGCCGCACACCTTGGAAAGTTCCTCCACGCACATCACATAGGTCAGGATATCACAGCCCTGTCCGCCGTACTCCTTGGGAACGGGAATGCCCAGGAACCCGTACTTCGCCATCTTTTCAACCGTCTCCCTGGGGAAACGCTCTTCCTCGTCCACTTCCTGCGCCAGGGGCTTCACTTCGTTTTCAGCGAAATCCCTGAACAACTGTCTCGCCATCTCATGTTTTTTGGATAATGTAAAATCCATGATAATTCATCCTCCATCATTCAAAATTTATTTGTTATAATTATAGAAGCCTTCCCCGGTCTTCTTGCCAAGCTTGCCTGCGCGTACCATCTTTCTCAAAAGGGGAGCGGGCGCATACTTGGAATCGCCGGTCTCCGCATAGATGACTTCCATGATCGCCAGCACGATATCCAGACCGATATAGTCGCCCAGGGCCAGGGGACCCATGGGATGGTTCGCGCCCAGCTGCATTGCCACGTCGATATCCGCCACGGACGCAACGCCCGCCGCATATACGTTGATGGCTTCGTTGATCATGGGGATCAGGATCCTGTTCACCACAAAGCCCGCCGCCTCATTTACCTCAACGGGAGTCTTGCCGATCTCTGTCGCGATGGCCTTGATCTTCTCCACCAGGTCCGCAGGAGTGTTAGCGCCTGCAATGACCTCCACCAGCTTCATCCTGTCAGCCGGGTTAAAGAAATGCATACCGATCAGCGGACGATCCAGCCCGTTGCCCATCTCCGTGATGGAAAGGGAAGAAGTATTGGAAGCAAAAATACAATCCTTCTTCACGATCTGCTGCAGTTCCGCAAAGGTCTGTTTCTTGATGGCCATATTTTCGGGACAAACCTCAATCACAAGATCGCATTCCGTACAGATATCCTTCAGACCTGTGACGATCTTTGCCGCCACAGCGTCAGCCTTCTCCTGTGTGATCTTCTCCTTGCCCACCAGGAAATTCAGGTTCTTTAAAATCTTTGCCTTGCCGCCGTCAGCGAACTCCTGCTTGATATCGCAGAGGCAGACCTCGTATCCGTCCGTCATTGCAAATGCCTGCGCAATCCCCGCACCCATGGTGCCAGCGCCGATAATACCTACTTTCATGATATATCCTCCATTCTAATTGCCGCTTACAGCAATTTCTTCCTGTCTCCTCACTTCAATGCCCCTTGCTCCTGCATTTACCGTTCCAAGACTGTTTCCATTTGCTATATTGTAACATGTGTTTAACAGTTCTTAAAGGGCTCTTTCACCTTCTCCTTGTTCTTGTCAAGGAAGAAAGCCATGCCGTACTTCTGATCCTCTGTCTCGAAGCAGTCGCCGAAAAGCTTCTCCTCAAGCACGATGGCCTCATCCATCTCCAGGTCAAGGCCTTCGTCGATTGCTTTCTTGCAATTGCGGACAGCGATGGGGGCATTCTTCGCAATGCCGGACGCCATCTTCTCCGCCGCCGCCATCAGGACTTCCTGGGCGGATTTTACCACGTTGCCCTCGTCGTCAACCTCTGCGGAGTACACTTCATTCACCAGGCCGATCCGGTATGCCTCCGCCGCCTTGATGTTGCGGGCGGTATAGATCATCTGCTTTGCCATGCCTGCGCCCACCAGACGGGCCAGTCTCTGGGTGCCGCCGAAACCAGGCGTGATCCCCAGGCCAACCTCCGGCTGGCCGAACACAGCGTTATCGGAACAGAGCCGGATATCACAACTCATGGAGATCTCGCATCCGCCGCCCAGGGCGAAACCGTTGACCGCCGCGATCACGGGAATGGGGAAAGTCTCCAGCTTGCGGAACACGTCGTTGCCCTTTTTGCCAAAAGCCTCTCCCTCCGCCTTGGTCAGCGTGCTCATCTCGCCAATATCAGCGCCTGCCACAAAGGATTTCTGTCCCGCCCCGGTAAGGATGAGACAGCGAACCTCCTTCAAATCCACTGCATCCAGGGCAGCGTCCAGTTCCTCCAGCACCTGGGAATTCAAGGCGTTCAACGCTTTCTCCCTGTTGATGGTGATGGTGGCGATATTGCCCTTCTGCTCATATAAAATAAAATCCATTTTACACCCTCCTGCCCGCTTCAGCGGGCACCAGTTCACTCTGCCTTTCTATTGGAAAGGCCTTTCTCTTTCTCTTTCTCTTTTTTTGCTTCCTGCTTCCTGACTTTCTTTTCTTTCAGCTTATCGCCTGCTTTATAGAGAATCTCTATCAGGGCGCGGTTCGCATAAAGTCCCATACTGTCACTTCCCTGTATCTTCTCAGTCTTCGATCTTCACGATGGTGGAGCAGCCCATACCGCCGCCGATGCACAGGGTAGCCAGGCCGGTCTTTGCGCCCTTTGCCTGCATCTCATGAAGCAGCGTCACCAGGATACGGCATCCGGAAGCGCCCACGGGATGACCAAGGGCGATGGCGCCGCCGTTGGGATTCAGCTGCTTATCCACATCGATGCCCAGTTCTTTTCCAACTGCAACGGACTGTGCGGCAAATGCCTCGTTAGCCTCGATGATGTCAAAGTCCTCTATCTTCATGCCTGTCTTAGCCAGCACTTTCTTCGTGGCAGCCACGGGACCGATTCCCATAACCTCGGGACGGACGCCTGCCAGGGCGCCTGCCACAAAGGTAGCCATGGGCTTCACGCCCAGTTCTTTCGCTTTCTCCTCGCTCATGACAACGATCGCCGCCGCGCCGTCGTTGATGCCGGAAGCGTTGCCTGCGGTAACGAAGCCGTCGGGATTGATGGGACGAAGCTTCTGTAAGCCCTCAATGGTGGAGCCGGGACGGGGACCCTCGTCTACCTTGAATTCAATGGTCTCTTTCTTTTTCTTCACCGTAACGGGTACGATCTCAGCGTCAAAAGCGCCTGACTTCTGAGCCGCCTCCGCTTTCTGCTGGCTCTTTAACGCGAACTCGTCCAGTTCCTCCCGGGTAAGACCCCACTCGCGGCAGATATTGTCTGCGGTGGTGATCATATGGTAATCGTTGAACGCGTCCCAGAGGGCGTCCTTGATCATGGTATCAACCAGCGTTCCGTTGTTCATCCTGTAGCCGTAACGCGCCTGGGGAATCGCGTAGGGAGCCATGGACATATTCTCCATACCGCCTGCCACAACCACATCCGCGTCCCCTGCCATGATCATCTGCGCCGCCTGGTTCACACAGTTCAGACCGGAACCGCAGACAACATTCATGGTGACAGCAGGCACTTCGATGGGAAGTCCCGCCTTGATGGATGCCTGACGGGCCACATTCTGCCCCTGGCCTGCCTGGATCACGCAGCCCATGTAGACCTGATCCACATCCTCGGGCTTCACGCCCGCTCTGTTCAGGGCTTCCTTAATCACAATGGCGCCAAGATCCACAACGGGGGTGGTGCTCAATGTGCCTCCCATGGTACCGATGGCAGTACGGCAGGCTCCGGCTAAAACTACTTTTTTTGACATTGTAAATCCTCCTTGTCATTCTCCCTTATAATAAGGTAATTTATTGATTGTTATTTTTTTATCATAGTCACTGTGACTAGTGTATCACAGTCACTCAAGATTTGCAATGGCTTTTCAGGGAAAATATATAACGGAACTATTACAATCTTTAAGATTGCGCTCCGTCACTTGTGGGCAAAAATGGAATATGCTAAAATTCACATTACAGGGAATGATATTTGGAGGAAACAGTCTCGGAATGGAGGACTATCTAATGAAAAACAGAATGTATTATTTACTTTTTCCGGTATACCTGGCTGTGGTGGGGTTTGTACTGATCATAAACGGCGTGTTTACGGGACAGGTCGCATCCATGAGCAACCTGGTGATCAACCTGACTTTCCTGCTGCTGATCGGCATCCTGTTCCTGGTTTCTTTTTTCAGCTTTGCAAGGTTAAACCGCATGACGGACAGGCTGCTCGACGTGGCGGACAAGATCTATGAAGCCTATGACAAGGGCGACCGTAACCTGTGGGATGCCTACTGCAACAAAGCCAAGATCTTTGGGGATGATGCGCTGGACGAAGCCTTTTACCGTTATCAGAAGAAGATGAACAGCTTTCAGACCAAACACGGTCTGATGGGACGCTGTGAGATCGAAGATTACCTGAACGAGGATCTGCTGAACCAGGCAGGCATGAGTTATTACAATTCCGCCATCTCCGGCACCATGACAGGGCTGGGCATCCTGGGCACGTTCATCGGCCTGTCCATCGGTCTGGGCTCCTTTAACGGCAATGATATCTACACCATCTCGGATAATGTGGGGCCGCTGCTGGACGGCATGAAAGTAGCTTTCCACACTTCCGTGTACGGCATCCTGTTTTCCCTGGTGTTCCAGTTTGCCTATCGCGGCCTGATGGCGGACGCTTACGACAAACTGCAGGATTTTCTGGCCGCATTCCGGGAATGCGTGGAACCCACGGTCAACAGCGCGGATGCCAACATCAGGGCCATGCTGGTCTATCAGGCCAATATGGCTAATTCCATGAAGCAGATCACGGAACTTTTAAAGGGGGAAGCCAGGGAACAGACGGAATGCCTGGATAAAATGGCACAGAGTTTCGCGGAACGGATCGAACAGGCTTTGGGGACCGATTTTGACAGACTGGGGCAGACCCTGCGGAAAGCCTGCGACGCCCAGGAGACTTATGCGGACAATTACAAGAGTATGACAGAAACCGCCATGGAACTCCTGGAAGCTGACCGCACCCTGCAAAAAGCGTTGGAGGATACCATGGACAGACAGGAATCCATGACCAGGCAGCTTAAGGAGCAGGCGGAGCGGATCGACGCCACCTGTAGCGCCATCAATGAGGAGATCAGCAACCAGCTGTACACCTATGCGGAAATCCATGATATGTAGCGGGAAAGGCAGGACACAAATGGCAAAAAGAGATCGGAAAACCAGAACATTCGAGGAGCCCAGCTACTGGCAGTCCTATTCGGACATGATGGCGGCCCTGCTGCTCATCTTTATTTTGATCATCGCCATTACCCTGGCGATCTATAAACAGAAGACCACGGACCTGGAGCAGACCCAGGCCGAGTTAAACGCGGCGAAACAGACCCTGGAGACAGCCAGGATCGACCTGGACAACTACCGCAGCGAGATCGAGGCGTCCAGGCATGAGCTGGAGGATTCCCTGTTAAAGCTGCAGGAGGCCTATGACGCCGCTGCCCTGACCCAGGAGCAGCTGGCCGCGGCTTACCTGGAGATCGACGAAGCCCGGGGAGAACTGGAATCCACCCGGAGCCAGCTGCAGGATATCGTGGGAGTGAGGACGGACATCATCGGGCAGCTGCAGTCCAGATTTAACAATTCCAGCATGGAAGTGGATGCCCAGAACGGTTCCATCAGCTTTTCGTCGGATGTGTTGTTCAAATATGGCAGCGCCAACCTGACGGACGCCAGCAAGGCCACTTTGTCAGAGATCATTCCCATGTATCTGGATGTGCTGCTCCAGGATCAGTTCCGCGATTATATCGCCGAGATCATTATTGAAGGCCACACGGATACCTCCGGCAGTTATCAGCATAATATGAATCTGTCCTCAGATCGTGCAGGTTCCGTGGCGAGATATATCCTGGATCCTGCCAACGGTCTCAGTGAAGAGAAGGTGGAACAGCTGCAATCCCTGCTGACCATCAACGGGCGGTCTTACAGCAGCCCCATTTATGTGGAGGGTACAAACGAGATCGATATGGCCGCTTCCCGGCGGGTGGAGATCAAATTCCGCTTAAAGGAGGAGGAACTGATCCAGAGGATTACGGAAATTTTGGCGCAACAGGCGGAAACAGGGCAATAAGAATGTATCCCTGAATTGCAGCTTGACAGAAAATTTCCCTGAGAGTATGATTTTACTATAAACATATTTTCACAAAAAGAATGAGGTAGGCAGATGGCAAACGGACAGGAAGAACAAATCAGGATCGTGCAGGAGACCGTGGCGGGCAAGGAGATCACTTTTGCCCATGTGATGGGTGGACCAGCGCCGATCATATACCAGAAACTGGGCTTAAATCCCCAAGTGGATTACCAGTCTTCCGCCATCGGCATCATGAACATGACGCCCCCGGAATCCGCTGTCATTGCATCAGATATCGCAGTCAAGAGCGGGAACGTCTATCTGGGCTTCGCGGACCGTTTCACGGGAACGCTGATCATTACGGGAGAGATTGCGGACGTAACGTCGGCAATGACGGAGATCGTGAATTATTTCCGGGACACGCTGGAATACGTCGTCTGCAAAATCACAAAGAGATAGGGAGTGCGGCCATGGCCCGAATCACCAGGGAAGAACTGCTGGAAAAACTGTTTCATGACGATTATGAAAATCTGAAAGGGAAAAAACTGCGCATCACCCGTGTGCGGATTCCCGGAAAAGAGGTCTGCCTGGCACATGTGATCAGTTCCGCACAGGCCTGCGTATACCGGAATCTGGGACTGCATATCGGCGTCCATGAGGGGGAAGACCACACCGGGGAATCCATCGGCCTGATCCGTTTTACCCCATGGGAGGCGGTGGTAGTGGCCGCCGACGTGGCAATGAAAAGCGCCGATGTGCAGATTGGTTTTATGGATCGTTTCTGCGGCTCCCTGATCATCACCGGCGGACTCGCCGAAGTGGAAACCGCCGTGGAGGAAGTGGTCAGATTTTTCGGAGAAACGCTGGGCTTTCAAACCTGCGGGATTCATAAAAGTTAGCCGTTCAGGCCTGAGCATGACAACAGACAGTTTCCAGGCAGCAATCAAAAAATGCAGGACGATACAGAGTATGAAAAAATTATTTTTAATGGGCAGGAGCGAAGCCGGGAAAACCTCCCTGACACAGGCGTTACGAGGCGAAGAACTCCGCTATGTGAAAACGCAATACACCAGTTCGGACGAGGATACCATCGACACTCCCGGAGAATATGCAGAGTCCAAACGCTTCAGCGTGGGGCTTGCCTGCTTTTCTTTCGAGGCGGATGTGGTGGCTGTGGTCCAGGCGGCGGATGAGCCTTACAACCTGTTCAGCCCGAGTCTCCGCTCTTTTATCTTCCGCCCCCTCATCGGCATTATCACAAAGATCGATTCCCCCCATGCCAACATCCCCATGGTCAGGCAATGGCTGACCAATGCCGGCTGCGAGCGTATCTTTCTGATCAACAATGTGACCAGGGAGGGGATCGACGAACTGATGGAATATCTGGAGGAGGATCTGCCCCGTTTGACGTTTGAGCAGGCAAAAACAAAACAAGGCATGGGCTTGAACGAATGGGATCCTCTGCCGGAAGGAACGGACTATCCGGCTCCGAATTGACCTTATTCGCTTTGTTATCTTCCCTTCCCCTTGAAATCGAAATCAACCACTTCCAAGGAGACTTTCATGGAACAGCTGTCCCTTTTTGACACCCAAACCGAACATTCCCTCTCTCCCGCCGCAGCGCCCCTGGCGGACCGGATGCGCCCCCGTACCCTGGAGGACTACATCGGTCAGAAGCACCTGCTGGGCGAGGGAAAACTGCTGCGGCGGATGTTGGAACAGGATCAGATTCCCTCCATGATCTTCTGGGGACCGCCCGGAGTGGGCAAGACTACCCTGGCGCGGATCATAGCCAATCGCACCAAATCCGGCTTTGTCAATTTCAGCGCCGTCACCAGCGGCATCAAGGAGATAAAGGACATCATGAAGCAGGCGGAGGAAAACCGCGCCTACGGCGTCCGTACCCTCTGCTTTGTGGATGAGATCCATCGGTTTAACAAAGCCCAGCAGGACGCCTTTTTGCCCTATGTGGAAAAGGGCAGCATCACGCTGATCGGCGCCACCACGGAAAATCCCTCCTTTGAGATCAATGCCGCTCTCCTGTCACGCTGCAAGGTATTTGTGTTGAAAGAACTGACAGAGGATGACCTGACGGAGCTGCTCTTCCGCACCATGGCGGACGCGCGCGGTTTCGGTTCCATGGATGTACGCATGGACAGGGAACTTCTCGCCACCATCGCCGCTTTTGCCAACGGGGATGCACGCACCGCTTTGAACACGCTGGAAATGGCCGTGCTGAACGGGGAGATTTCCCCGGAGGGCGCTGTCACCGTGACCAGGGAGACGCTGGAACAATGCCTGGGCAAAAAGACCTTATTATACGATAAAAAAGGCGAAGAACACTATAACCTGATCTCCGCCCTCCACAAATCCATGCGCAATTCCGATCCCGACGCCGCAGTCTACTGGCTGGCGCGCATGCTGGAGGCAGGGGAGGATCCCCTGTTCATCGCCCGGCGGCTGATCCGTTTCGCCAGCGAGGATATCGGCCTGGCGGACAATCAGGCCCTGCAGATCGCTGTGGCGGCCTATCAGGCGTGCCACTTTAACGGGATGCCCGAATGTAACCTGAACCTGACCCAGGCTGTGGTCTATCTGTCCCTGGCGCCCCGTTCCAACACCCTCTACAGGGCTTACGAGACCGCCAAAGCGGACGCCATGACCCGGCTTTCGGAGCCGGTGCCCCTGGTCATCCGCAACGCCCCCACCCAGCTGATGGACGACCTGCACTACGGTGAGGGATACATCTATGCCCATGATACCGAGGAGAAGATCGCCCATATGACCTGCCTGCCCGAAAGTTTAAAGGACAGGCGTTATTACCTGCCCACAGAGGAGGGCGGGGAAAAGGTCATGAAAGAAAGGCTGGAACGCAGCAGGGCGTTTCGGTTGGGGGATGAAAGCAATTTCTAAAATAAAAGCTGCATTCCCGCCTCATACTCCTCCACCGCCGGGTCCACAATATTCGTAGTCCTCTTCCACTCTTTCGTCCCCTCCACCTTCACCGCCGTCTGGGTGTGCTTCGCCAGGAATCTGGTCAGGGCATACAGATCAATCCAAATCTCATTATTCCCTTCCTTCTGTGACTCATCAAAAATAAGCTGCAGCCCCCAGTGAAGGTGCACTATGTCAATATTATTCACATTCTCCTTGGCACTGTACCCCGTATGCCCCATATAGGATTGTGTCAAGTACAGACTAAACTTTTTTAACAATTCTGTAACAACTTATGCCGCCCTCCCCCCTATTCCACCTTTATTTCGTCAATTTTCCACTTAATCTCCACCCTGTCGCCATCATACACCTCAACCCGCTCGATCAGCAGGTCCGCCAGTTCTTTCGTCAGGCTCCCTGCCCCTGCCAGCCGGGCCAGCCCCTCTTTCTGCCCCGGTATCTCCTGGCAGACAAGCATCTCCTCCAGGCATTGCCCCACTTGTTCCAACTCTTTCTGGCACTCCGCCTCCTGGGCATGGAACTGCTCTTTCTTCCTGATATATTCCTCCTTGGCAATCTCCCCCTCTTTCCACTGATGGTACAGTTCCAGGCGGCTGGTCCGGCAGTGTTCTATTTTACCTTCCCACATCCGTTTCCTCTCTTTCGCCTCACTGATGGATGCCAGCATCTGCGCCCTCTCGTTTTCCCGTGCCGTCTCTTGTTCGCAGTATGTTTCCATCAGCTTCTGCAGGATGCCCCAGACCGTTGCCTCCAGCAGTTCCACATTGATCTTCGTATACGCGCCGCACCCTTTCCCGGAACAGCAGCGGTAATACGGCTCCTTTGCCTCACGCCTGACCGACATGCTGTACCCACAGTTCCCACATTTCACCCTGCCTTTCAGGGCGGAATCATATTCCGTCTTCCTGGCCATCTTCCCCCCTGGCTTTAACACACCCTGGGCTTTCCGGAACAGTTCCTCCCCCACCAGCCCCTCATGGTGGTTTTCAATGGTGATGTATTCACAGCTCTGGTTCCTTTTCACCACCCCCGGCCTCACCGTGGATTCCTTGTGTGCCACATAAGTCCCCCGGTAAACGTCATTCCGCAGGATCAGGTTGACCTGGGCGGCTTTCCACAGGTTCCGCTTTTCATTGATAAAGCGGTAGGGGATCCCCGCCCTGTCCCTCTTATATGCCCCCGGCGTTGGCACGGCCTCCTTATTCAGTATGTCCGCAATCCCTGATGTGGTGTGCCCGTCCGCCGCAAGCCCGAAAATCCTCCTTACAATCCCCGCCGCTTCCGGGTCTGGGATAAGCGGCGCATCTTTATCCCCTTTATCACCCAGCTTATAGCCGAATGGGACGCCGCCCCCGTTATAGCCGCCCCGCTTCTGGCGCATCTTTATGGAGGATTTTATCTTCACGGACAGGTCACGGCTGTACAGGTCATGGACCAGGTTCTTGAACCCGACCTCAAGCCCGGCAGGCCTCTCCGAACTGTCAAAGCGGTCCGTCACGGAAATGAACCGCACACCCAGGAACGGGAAAATCTGCTCAATGTAATCCCCCACCTCGATATAGTTCCTCCCGAAACGTGAAAGGTCTTTCACCAGGATGCAGGAGACACTGCCCGCCCGCACTTCGTTCAGTAACTCCTGGACGGCGGGCCGCTGGAAATTCACCCCGGAAACGCCGTCGTCCACAAACTCCTTTACCGGGCATCCGGCAAATTCCCCATGCGCTGCTATGTAGGCGTCCAGCACCTTCCGCTGGTTTGCAATGCTGTCGCTCTCCTGTTTGCCCGCCCCCATGTCCTCATCATCTTCCGATATCCTTAGGTATTTTGCCAGGTATGGTAAGTACGGCATGTCACGCACCCCCTTCCCGCTGCCCGGACAGGGCCTGTGCATCCCCGCACCACTGCTCCACTATGTCGGCATAGGCAAAAACAACCCCTATCCGGTCAGGGGACAGCACCACGATCTTTTCTATTAGGTGGTCCAATGCCGTGACAGGTATCTCCTTGTCACCCGACTCCACGGCTTCCTTATAATATCTGCCCAGGGCGTCCATGGTCTCCTGCCCTGCCCCGCTTTGGATATCCAGTTCCCTTAATTCCTTTTCATACCGCACCTGCTCCCCCGCAAGCCGCCCGCGCTCGCGCTCATAATCCACCTGCGCCAGCATCCCGTCTTTCATATCCTCATAAAGTTCCTGCTTTTTTCTCTTGATAAGGGAGATTTCCTTTGCCAGTTCCTGCTCCCTTTCCGCAGGGGAAACGCCCGTGCCCCCATCCTTTCCGGCACTTTCCGCATCCCCCGTATCCTTTATCTGGTCCCACTGCTCCAGTACCGCCCCGATCAGCTGCACCTGGCGGTCCGCCGTATCCCTGATCAGTTCCATCAGCGGGGTCTCCCACACCATTGTCCGGGTGCATCCCGCATCCAGCTTCGTCCTGTTGGAATCGCAGAAGAAATAATACTTCCTTTCCCCCGCCTGGACCTTACTCCTGCGAGCCATCCTGCGCCCGCACTGCCCGCAGTATATTTTTTTGCACAGGATGTTCCCCATATGGGGGATGCCCGCATTGGCCTCCCTCTGCCTCCGATATCTGGCATAGCTTTCTTCCGCCATGGCAGCCGCAGTATCAAACTGCTCCTGCGTCACAAGCGCCTCATGGGCATTCTCCGTGATGAGCCATTCCTCTTTTGGCAGGCGGCGCTTTTTCCCGTTGTCCTTAAAATAGCTGCGCCTTGACTTGCCCTGTACCAGATGCCCCAGGTACACAGGGTTTTTCAGTATCCCGGAAATATGGGAAATGTTCCACTTTGCGTTGCTGCTCTTCCTGTATGCCCGGGCCCCGTTCCTATACCGGTATAACCCCGGCGAGGGGATTGCCAATTCATTCAGGCTGTTTGCGATCCACGCATTGCTTTTCCCCTGGGCCCGCCACTGGAATATCTTCCGGACCACAACGCCCGCCCCCGGGTCCACGGCCAGCTTCCTTTTGTCCGCATCCGACCTTTTATACCCATAAGGGCACACGCCGCCAGTGAACTCCCCGTTCTCCTGCATTATCCGCCTGGCCTGCGACACTTTCCTGGAGATATCCTTTGCATAATAATCATTCACGATATTGGACAGGGAATTCATCAGCATGTTCCCGTCCGCCTGCCCTTTCCGGCTGTCAAAATTGTCATTGACGGAGATGACCCTGGTTCCAAGGAAAGGAAATACTTTCTCCAGGTAATTCCCCACCTCGATATAATTCCGGCCCATCCGTGAAAAATCCTTTACCACGATGCACTGGATTTCCCCGACCCGGATGTCATCCATCATCTTCTGCCACCCGGTCCGGTCAAAATTGGTCCCGGATGTGCCGTTGTCCACATAGACCCGCACCAGCTGCAGGTCATCATGGTTTTTGTTCACATACTCCTCCAAGTATTCTCTCTGGTTCTGGATAGAGTCCCTCTCCTCCCCACCATTGTCCTCCACGGACAGCCGCACATAGATGCCGGTCCGGCACAGCGGGGAAGCCTGGGTTTCCATATGTGGTAAGGGCTGTTTTTCCGGCTTCCTGCTTTTCCTTGCCATCAGCGCCGCCCCCTTTCCACAGCGGGCATCCCTTTCCCGCTTTCCCCCTGGGCATACCTGCAGGCCTCCTCATATTCCGTCTGGTACTTGAAAATCACCTCTATCCTGTCGCTGTCAAATATCCGTATCTCCTCCACCAGGTTTAACAGGATCTCCCTTGTCAGCTGCTGGAAGCCACGGTACTCTATGAACCGGGCCGCCCACCGCACCTTGTCGTCCCTCTCCCTGGCCGTCTTTTCCATCTCCTGCCGCAGCGCCAGGATTTCCTCTTCCAATGCCCCGATCTGGGAGCGGAACGCCGCTTTCAGTTCCTGGTATTCCGTATTTGTGATGACCCCCTCTTTTAAGTCCTCGTAAATCCCTGCGGCATAGCGCCGCTTCTTTTCTATCAGCGCCTCCTTATCCTTGATGCCATCCTGCAGCTTCTCTGACAGATAACCGCAGTAAGGGATACGCTGGGCGGCCTCAAGCATCCTGCTGAGTTCAAACACATTCTCTATATGTATGTTGATTATCTGTAAAATTGTTTCCTCAAATTTCTTCAGAGGAATCGCTTTTCGGAAAGAACAGCTATCGCCGTTTTTGTTCTCCACACAGACAAGGTAAATATACTTCTTCCCCTTTGCCGGGACCGTCCGCCTGGTCATGTTCCCCCCGCAGTGCCCGCACTTCGCAATGCCCGAGAACAGGTATAATGCCTGCTCGTCCGGCGCAACCCTTGTGTCCTGCCCAAAAGACTGCTGCACCAGACGGAAATCCTCCGGGGAGACAACCGCCTCATGGCAATTCTCACACCGCACCCAGTCCTTTTCCTCTTTCCGGGTCCTTTTCCTGACCTTATAGCTGGGCGAGGACGTCTTCCCCTGCAGGAGCACGCCGGTGTAAACCTCGTTGCAGAGTATGCGCTTTACGCTGTTCGCCGTCCACTGGGAATCAGCCTTTTTCCGGAAGCCGCTCTCATAACGCTCCCCGTTCATCCGCTTGTACTCCATGGGCGTGGGGATCCCCATCCCATTCAGCTTATCGGCAATCCGAATCCCGCTCATCCCCTCTATCTTCCACTTGAAAATCTGCCGCACCACGGAGGCCGCCGTTTCATCCACGGCCAGCCGGTTCTTATTGTCCGGGGATTTTTTGTACCCATAAGGGGCAAAGGGGCTGATGTACTGCCCATTCTCCCGCTTCACGCCAAGGTGGCTGCGGACTTTCAGGGAGATGTCCCTGCAGTATGCGTCATTGATCAGGTTCTTGAACGGGATCAGCATTTCATCCGCGGCGCTCATCCCTGACGCCGTATCAATGCCGTCGTTGATCGCTATGAACCTGACCCCCAGGTAGGGGAATATCTTCTCAATGTAACGCCCCGCCTCTATGTAATTCCTGCCGAACCTGGACAGGTCCTTTACAATGACGCAGTTCACCCTCCCGGATTTAATGTCCTCCAGCATTTCCTTGAATGCCGGGCGCTCAAAATTAACCCCGGAGAAACCGTCATCCACTTTTTCGTTAAAGAGTTGGATATCGGGATATGCTTTCAGAAATTCCTTTACCAGCGCACGCTGGTTCACAATGCTGTCGCTCTCCGCCTTGTCCCCATCTTCCCGTGACAGACGGAAATAAGCGTCAGCCGTATAGATAACACTTAGAATTGTATTCATATGGCCACCTCAAATAGTTTATTTGACCTCATAAACTATTTGGGCTTTATTTAGTCCAGTATCAGTATAGCATACCGGCACGGATAAGTCCATTGTTTTATAAGGTTTTCCGCTTATTTTACTGGCGGAAAAGGCTTTTTGGAGAAAGCTGACTCTATAACCCGTGCCATTTTATGCCGAATCTGCCTGCCCCCTCCAAACCTCTTTCCGCCCCTGTTCATGTTGATTGCTTAAACTCCTGTTCATTTGTACCTCCCCCGCCGCTATACCGATTGGAAATAGCCTGCCAGTTTATCATCCAGGGTCCCGCCAGACTGCGAGAAACTCATCTTTACCACAATACCATTACACTGGACGCAGTAAGGGTTTTTCACCTGCTCCACATAATCGGAAATCCTTTCCTCCCTGCTCCTTGACCTGTCTATCTTTACATCCCTGATATCCACCAGGGATTCCTTCGGGACTGTGCGGACATCCACCTCCGCCAGTTCCCTCAAAGTTTCTATATCCATCCGCATCCTTCCCCCTGCATATGACGCAGGTAACAGCCAAAGATATCTCCTACAAAAATATATTTCTGATCGCCTGTCCAATATTCCATCCTCAACATACGCAGAATCTTCCGGCTGCGGTATGGTTTTATCCTATACGCTTTTTTATAATTTCCCCACACAGCATACTGGCCTCACGGTCTCCCGCCCTTACCTCAATACGCATTTTCATTTACCCGCCACCGGTGTGGGACGGAGCATGTAGGACCGGCCTTGCAGCCTCCTAGCACCCTGCAGCACCCTTTCCCGCTGCAGCATGCCCCGGGTAAGCACCCGGCCGCCGTACTCTCTTCCGGCTGAGTTTAATTGTCCTCTGACCTTTCAGGCTTTCTTTCCAACGGCAGTTTCCCCATCCCCAGTAATACATACACTACCCTCAATGGTTTACCACCGCCCTGAATGCCCATGCCGGGGCGCCGCTCATATTTTTCCTTCTTCTATTACGATTCCTTGTTTCATCTGCCAACTAATCCTTTTACTTTCCCCACCTATCCAACCGCAGACAAATATATCCTGGCGAAGCTGAACCCCCTCATCATCCTGCAGGCCATAACCCCCGGATGCGTCAGATTTTTGTGTCCTTAAAGATATTTTGTGCCATCCAAACAACCTATGTACCAAAACATCACCATACTGATATTCTGTTGTCAAAGTGCGGTGTCTCTGTGCCTTGGTACATTGTCCTCATACCATGGTACAATCCAGCCGGCAATTTGCCGGCCTGCCAAAAGGCACCTGCCCCGCAAGATACCCTTTGGCAGGCCCAAACAGCCCGCTTATTTACATCACTACCAGTTCAATATTCTCCGCCAACGCTTCCATCATATTGGTCATGAATACCGCCTGGGCCTCTGTGCTGCCCAGCAGGATTTCCTGCACCTTTTCAGCACATTTCTCCTGCACGGTTTCTGTTTCTTTATGTATCACCATGTTCGCATCCAAAAGATTCATCAGTTTCTGGTATGTCCTCATCCCCGGCATCCTGCCCGCCTCAATCTTCTCCACATAGGAGACGCTTATCTTAAGCTTCTCTGCCAGCTGCTCCTTTGTAATATTACGCTCTCTCCGATATTCCCTGACGGCTTTCCCAATATTAATCCGCTCCGTATACATTTCATCCCTCCATCTGTACCCTGATTATAACTGTATTTCTTTGATTTGAGAACTGACTGGGAGTGCAAACTTTCACTAATTTTCCGGCATTTTTGCAAATTCAGTTTTTCCCCTGTTTTTCGCCTTTTATTTCAGACTATATTCAACAAATTTTATCCCACTTATATAAAAAAGCCGCCGCTTTAACAATTAAATCAATCGTAAAGCAGCAGCTTAATTTTCATAAAATGCCTTTGTCAATGTTTAAGACTACATCCCCTTACTAAGGTAAAGCTGTACCCTGTTCTGGGTCAGCTTGGCTGTCATCTCTGCGGTCTTTTGCTCGGCGAAACAGGCTCCCTTTTCTTCATTGATAATGACCATTATGTTTTTATCTTCAAGCGGGATTGTAGTGACAGACTCCACCCTGCTATCCGTTGGGATCTATGCATCCTTTACGCCCTCGCGTCAAACCCGCCCTGCGCCTCCATCCCCGCAATGCCGGAATTGATCTCCTGCCTTGCCGCCCGGAACGCATCATAGTAGGCGGCCTTCAGGGCGCCATGCACTTCCGTCTCCGCCTTCGACTCCTTCTCATGCCAGCCCACGCCCGCGGTATATGTAAGGATTTCGTCACCGTTCCCGTCATACACATGGACGGCGGAGCCCGTCCCCTCGGACTGGAACCCGGCCTCATACGGCTCCCCGAACAGGATGCACAGCCACCGCTCGTCAGCCTCCCTTATCTTCTTCATGTCCGCCATATCTCCGGACATGGCCCGGTTCATTCTGCCAATCAGCGCAGCCCTGTCCGGAGCGGCTTTGGCGGCCTCGCTTTTCCGCAGGGCGAGGAACTGATTCCCCATATAGACATTCTGCGCCGCATCCTCTTTGGCAAGCGCAGTGACCTTCTCCCGGAGGGAGTCCGTCAGCTTCCAGCCTTTCTTGGATGATGCCTTTTCTGCTGACGTGCTTCCCATCTGATGGCTTTTTGCTATTCCTGTAATATCCATTTCAATCTCCTCTCACTTCTCCCCGGAAACCGGGCATCTATGAACACAACACCCCTAAAAGGGATTTGTACCTTTCCGTCTCATTTTTTATATCTTCGACAGTAACACCGTAATACAAATATATCTTTTTAAACAGTTTCCTTAACTGTTTCATGGTTTTCTTATCCCCGCTGCATGAGCCGTCAAGCATCTGCCAGACGGTTTCCACCCCTATCTGCATCCATCCATTCTCTGCCCATTTAATCTCATATATGTGGAAATCTATAGGGAAAATATCATCCGCAATTTCCGCCGCCCTATCGCACTGCTCCTGAATCTTCTCACAAAATGTTTTTAATGCTTCAACATCCTCCCCAACCGGTGGCTCCAAGTTTACCAGCTCTCCCAACAAATCCGGACGGTGACGCATGATAAGGGATGCCTTTAGGGACTGCTTCTGCTCCAGATAATTATGAGACTGCTTCGAAACCTCCACGGCGCCATGCTCCCGTTTCAGCCATTCCACTACTTCCTCCAGCGTATGGGGATTGGCTATAATCCGCTTTTTTATCCTGTTCCTCTTTATTTTGCGGAAATAATTCTTTATGCGTGTCGTGAGTTTTACCTTGCCGCCTTTTCCTGCAATAAAAATACTTGTAGGCCCGTCTGCTCCGCCTATAATGGATACGCTGCTTGCAACCTTGTCCATACCTACATCCCCTATTCCAAAATAAAATCCCTGCTCACCGATTCCCTGATCTGCCGGAAAACCGATATGCCAGCCTATTCCTTATAACCTACGACAGCAATAACATTTCCGCCTTTCAAAATGCAGGCAACATTCTTCCCTTCTTCTATCAACGTTGCCCTGCTGTTGAGGATATTCTTATCTGCATTATCCGGCACTTCCAGCAAAACTTCATATTCTCCTCTATATGTCCCGTCGAGATGCCCTATAAACATCTGTTCCAATTCCTCTATGCTTATCTCTTTTGCAGGCAGCCATGAAAACACATCTAAAATTTTCATCCCATCATTCCTCCACAATTCCCCTATCTGCCGGAAATCTCCCCCTATCCGGATACCGCTACTCATGCTTTCATATCAAAAGTCGGCTTCTCCTCCAGATAATCCGGCAGCTCCTCCAGCCCTGCCCCCTGGCCATTCTTTAAGGAGCGGTACTCATTAAAGTAAATTCCATAAAATTCCCTTTCCTTTTCCCGTTCAGCCGGAGTCCTCTCACAAGCCCATCCATACCCTGATCCAAGATAGGTCAGCACCTTTGTCCCCTGGTAGTAAATGTCGGCACCGTATCCCCCGCTTGTCAGGATCGGGCAGGTAAGCGTACCGCCCCCTGCCAGGGCAAACTTCTTCTCAGCAAGGCTGCCGCCCCTCCCATCCGCCGCCTCCAGAAAATCAAGCAGCGTCAGTTCACCGCTCCCGTGGCACTTCGGATTGCCGTTCTGCCCTTTGACCGCATTTTTAGCCTGCTGGTACAATGCCTTCCTGTCGGGCGACACATCGGACATATACTCCGCACACAGTTCCGTCCGCCGCCTGTGGATAGATTCCAGTTCCGCCTTGCTTGCAGCATTCGCCGCCTTCCGTGCCAGCTCCTTGATCTCGTCAGTAAACTCAGCCTTGGTTTTACTGCTTTTCCCGGAACTTGGAATGACAGACCAGTCAGGCCCTCCGCCGCTGCTTATTGGCATACTGTATTTTGTATTGGCAGAATTTACTGCACTTGAAACCGAAATTCCCATGAGTCCACCTCACAATTTATTTTTCTTATCCGCAGCCCCTCTGTCGTTCAGAGCCGCCCCTGCCCCCTCGCAATAAGTCCGGGCATTCCGCAGGGGCAAAGGTTTATGCGCCTCTGCGGAATACGGTGTAAACCTTATACCTGTATATCCAATGTGCTGCCCGAAACAGATGACCTTTTCACAAGCGTATTGCCGCTTTGGGTAAGCTGGCTTTCCACGGATTCCCTTGTAACGCTGTCCAGTATGCCTGGATCAAAGGGCTGTCCCGGCTGCCAGTTGGGATTAGCCGCCTTTACCGCCGCATACATCGCGGAACGGTATTTTCCCTCATACTGCTGCAGAGTCCATGTTCCTTTTGCACGGTCTTCCTTCTTTACGCTTAATTGGTACTCCCTGAATACTTGCGACCTTTTCGTTGTGTCGCCATTGGAAATCCCATTCTCTTGGATGAACTCCCTTTTCACATTGTCGAACATCTTTTGCCGCCAATCTTCGGAAACATTTATCATCTGCTGCCATGTCGAACGGTCTACGGTGCCATCTTCTCCATGGTACATTCCCGGAACAACAATTCCTCCCGGCCCGATAAA
>JAMPAC010000150.1 GCA_023667395.1 Blautia sp.
TGGAAGGCTTCCTGTACTGGTATGAGGGCGTAAATCCCCATATCACTTCCGTGATCGCGGCACAGTAAACCATCACCGTTCTAAAAGAAAAGGCAGGAGATCCTATCTGTACGGATCTCCTGCCTTTATCATATGCTACCCGACGATGCCTCTGTCTTCTTTCAACAGCGCGAAGAAATCTTCCGCCGGCATGGGTTTCGCATAATAATAACCCTGCACCAGGTCACAGCCGATCCTGCGCAGCGTATCCACCTGATCCGCCGTCTCCACGCCCTCCGCAAGAAGCCCCAGTTCCAGTTTCTGAGCCATGGTAACGACCTGCTCCAATATCAGCTTCCCCTTATCGGACAGCATCATGTTCTCTATGAACTTCTTATCCAGCTTGATCACATCAAAGGGCGTCTCCAGCAGGATGTTCAGGGAAGAATAGCCGCTCCCGAAGTCATCCATCAGGAGCCGGAAACCGTCGCCCTTTAACTCATAGGCCTTTTGGCTGATCTGCTGGTCATTCATCGTCTCCGTGATCTCCAGTTCCAGAAGCTCTTTTTTGATGCCGCTGTCTGCAATGATATCCCGCAGCACTTTCTGACAGACATCATCCTGAAGATGGATTCTGGATACATTGACAGAAACGGGACAGTCATCGATCCCCACATCACTGCAGCGCCTGATAAAATCCGCCGCCTCCGACCAGATAAAATAATCCACCTGACGGATAAAACCATTCTCCTCCAATATGGGGATGAACTCATTGGGATAGATCATTCCCCTCTCCGGATGGATCCAGCGCACAAGCGCCTCCGCACCTACGATACTGCTCTTTGCGATACTGTACTTGGGCTGCAGGTACATCTTGAACTGACGGCCATCGATTGCCGCCTGCATTCCCTCCTCGATAAATTTTCTGGAATACAGCAGTTCCTTGAACTGCGTCTGATAAAATATGATATTGGACATCACATCTTCCTTGGCGGACTTTCGCGCCATGGCCGCCCTATCCTCCATCTGGCGCTGCTCCATATCCTTGTCTTCCACGATATAGATACCATAGGAAAGCTGTAACTGCACATTTTTAAAGGTGGAAACGGCATCATCCACCTGATGGACGAATCCCAGCAGTTCCTCCTCCGTGCCAAATTCCGTGACGATCATGAACACATCGCTGCGCAGGTTCAGGAAATACTGATGCTCACTGCATATCTCTTTCAGACGGTTCCTGATAAAGTACAGGACCTCATCGCCAAACCGCTCGCCGTACAGATCATTGATGATCTTAAAACGGCGGATATCAAACTGGATGAACGCGATAGGTTTTCTGGAGGAAAAGAGCAGTTCGTTCACATTCCGATGAAAACGGAGCTTCTTATTGTTCTGCTCCATAAGCGCCCGCATCTCTTCCTCGCCCGTCAGATTCTCAAGGGACCACTTATCATTACCGCCCGATCCACCTTCTCCGCACTCCTCCAGCATCTCTTCCAGGATATCAATGCTGTGGTTGATCGGCCGGGGGCAGTTTTTCAGGATCAGACCCGCCTGCTTGATGATCTTCATCCCCTCGGGCGTAGCAATGTCATGGGCAAGGATATCCCGGCACATCACATCCCCCTCCATGCGTTCCCTGAACCTTTCCATAAATTCCCGCGTTTTCTGATTCCCATACATTTCCTGTTCACGGTCCTGGGCATCATAAAAGCCAAACGCCATTCCCAATACCATGAGCGATGCGCTGACGCAGCCGCAGATATCCCCCTGCCGCATACCCGCGCCAAAACAGGTACTGACCTTAAACGCCGTCTGCAGATCAAGCCCGAAATCCTCGGCAAATGCTCCAAACAGTGCCTGCGAACAGTGATACTGCTGATGCAGCAGCATGTCCGCCTTTTCCTTATGTGTCATTTCTGTGTAACCCTCCTGTTTCTTCCCCGATACTCTACCCTATATCCCTATTATGGAACCAGATCACAATCTTTGCAACCCATATTTGCTGAAAATGCCGTCCGTGCTATATCCGCGCATTCCGCTCCAGCCATACGGCTACCCCATCCTCTTCGTTGCTCCCTATCACCCCTGTGGCAACGGCTTTTAACTCCTCCACCGCATTTCCCACGGCGTAACATTCATCCGATATCTCGAACATGGGAATATCATTGACCGCATCCCCAAAGGACACCACCCTATCACAGTGCCATATCCTTTTTAATGTCAGGACGGCTTCCGCCTTGGTGGCTCTGGCAGGCATGATCTCGCAGAAATACTCCGGACTGTAAAGTTCCTGCTGCATGATGCAGCGAAATCTCCCGTCCTTCGAAAACATATCATACACCGGCTGCAGTTCCTCCCGTCCGCCCACACAGGTAAAGTAGAACATATCCCCCTGATATAATCCTTCCCGCGAGGAAACCGGGCGGAGCCGTCTGTCTCCTTTGCGCTGACTTAAATAATGCCTGATGCCGTCATTTTCCCTTTCCACAAGCCATGATACTTTCTCTGCGCCCTCCACATGAGCATAGACCAACGTGCCGATCCCGAATTTCTCCAGTACTCCCACTATCCGATCTGTTTCTTCCGGCGCAAAGCTTTCCTTGGAAAGGATCTCGCCTGTGGAGGGGTTGATGATAAAGGTTCCATTATGTGTGATGACCGGAATATCCGTGGACAATCCCTGTGTCACCACGGCTGCGGAGACCACCGACCTTGCAGTTGCGTAAGTAAAGAGCATTCCCTGTTTCACCAGGCCATTGATCACTTGAATGCTTTTTGGATCGATCCTGCTCCGCTTATTCAGCAAAGTTCCATCCAGGTCAGTGACATATAATGTTCTGCTCATGTCCTCTCCTTTGATTCCATTCCCCTGTTATCTTCTTACATACAGTAACCGATATACGCTGGCGCTGCCACATATCCTTTTCATGCACTTTTGATTTCCTCGTATATGCCGCATTTGTCCTCCACATTTTCCGGCTTTCGCTTACTCCCATATGCAGACAATCTTGCCAGCGTGTACGCGCATAATGGAAGCAGCACAAACATATAAGGATAGGTATACTGACTTTTGCCCTCCCAGAACATGTGAAAAAGGAATCCGCCAATGTGATACAGAAGCAATAATGCCACACCCCTGTTTTCTTTCCAGCCTTTGAAAAGGAACAGGAAACTCATGACCAATACCGTCAGCACATACCCTTTCATATATCGGTATATCATATGTTCTGCTTTCTCCCCTCGATAGAGGGACTGCAGAAACTTTGTATCCATGTGCTGCCCACAGGACTCCAACGGGCCGCTCCACACGGATTGATACATGGGGTCACACCAGACCGAGACATTCTTTCTTATGAAGAAAATCACTGTCTGCAGCGGTTCGTCACGCATCTGCCCCCAATAGATCCGCAGCAGATCCTTTGCTTTCTCTGCTGCCATCTCGCTGTCCTGATCGCATTGTGTAAAATAACTCCAGTTGCTGCCGTCAAACCATCCCGGCCCCAGCATCTCATTATGAGGATTCACCCCCATACCTATATAGAGCAGGGCAGGGACACCTTTTCCCATCTTCATGCCGCTCTCCAGTTCATATGCCCCCTGCACTGCTTTCACAGATACCATACAACAAGGCAGCAGCAACAGAGCAGCTATCAGCAGCCTGTAACGCCTGTTTCCGATCGATTCCAGGACAAGCCAGATCGCCAGCGCAATCACGCCGATCAGATAATTTTCTTTGAGGAAAACTGCCAGACTCGAACACAAGGTCATGAAAACAAGATATCTCTTCTTCCCCTTATCCACAAAAACCGCCGCGCAGAAAAATGCCGCCATAAGACAAAAGAGACCGGGCAGAAGGCCGTACGCGAAAAGGATAAAGAAAAACTGCGGCAAAAACGCAAAAGAAAGAATGATCACATTTACATTTACGGCGTGGCTGCCCTTCAAAAGGATATCGGTCAACCGCCACAGGAAAAAATTGATCCCCGTCATTTCCAGCAGATTGCAAAAAAATAAGAATTTTGTATCGGAAGAAAAGAGCAGCAATATCCTCTCATATGTTATAAGCCCCAGCTGATGAGGGAAATAAAACAGATAACCGCCTTTCGCCAGGCTGCTGTGATCCCCTCCCCGCAGTGCAGCCGCGGTCTGGTACGCGTACAGCGGGTCGGAGCGTAGCGCATCGTCAGCATTGGCGATAAGACAGATCCCTGCCGTCACAAAGACCACGGCCAGCACGATAAACAACACTTTCTCGTCCATTTTCTCCGCCATACGCGAAAGGACAAAGAAAACACCCAGGAAGAGCAGCGCGGCGATAAATTCCAAAATACCGTTATTTTCTATGGACACCAACTCACTCTGATAATTTACATGAGAAGAAAACACAAAGTTTATCATGGCCAGAAACAGCAGCACGCATCCTCCGATCAGTCGGATCCACTTTGCACATATCCCATAAATTCTCTTGTTCATCTCCATTTTCCAGCTTCATCTTTCGTGTCATAAAGTATTTATTTCAGTCCCACGTATTCCTTATCGTAATACGCGGCACAGGCTTTATTGACCCAATTTTCGCCATGCTGCAGATCCGTATAGAAGATCAGTTCCTCATATCCGGGCAATGGGTCAAAGTAAACTTCTTTTATCGAATCGTCTTTTAAAACTTTCAGGCGCTCCTCCCACGCCCGGGC
>JAMPAC010000151.1 GCA_023667395.1 Blautia sp.
GCGAACAGTTGTTCCCGACATGGATGCCCACATAATCGCAGATGTTTTTGATTTCCGGGGAGAGGCTGTTTGTCTTACAAGAGTGGACTCTATGCACATAGTCGTCCTGCATGGCATAGCAGATTTCCGTGACCTCGCCAATGGATTTGGCGGCTTCTATGCCTTGGATATATTGGTCGGCCAGGCTGTAGGATATTTCTGCGTTTAAGCCGCCCCTCACCGCCGCGCGGCAGCAGAGGGCGGAAAAGATGATGCAGGCATTTTTCACCTGTCTTACAGGCTCACCGTTGGAAAGCTTCCCGATGTTGCCAATGTTGATCAGATGGCTCATCTCCTCCCGGTAATTCAGGTTTCCGTCCGAGATTAGCTGCAGCATGGCCTGCTCGGATGCCCAGGTGCCATGCCCTTCCCGGAGGGCAGTCCTGTCCGCAGCGTCAAGCCTTCGGTTTTGGAAAAAGGCAAGGTCGCTCATGTTGATCTGCTGCTTGTTGACGCAGTAGTGGAGCATGACCGCATATTCCATGGTCTTGACGATGGAGATGATGGGAAGCGGCTTGATTACGCTGGAGAACTCCTGCGAAAGGAGGGGCGAGAGCTTCTTGCGGGCGATAGCAGCCTCAATCTGTTCAATGGAAAAATTGTCCGTGAAATAGGGGCCGAGTACATAGAGATGGCACTGTGTTTCTTCTGCGGGGAACACTACCGTCCAGGTCAGGCCGAATTCATTTGACAGGATCATGGGATATTCCGGTCGCCCTGACGGTTCTGACAGTGCCTGCTTGCAGTTGTCCGCTTCAAACAGCATGGCCAGTGCCTGTGGTTTCTCGTCAAACAGGGTGCTGAGATGAAGCTCCTCGCTGCATTTCCACAGGTTAAGTTCATGGCAGCAGGAAATCATCCGGTAAAATAATTCCAGGTCATACAGCAGTGTAGTCAAGGCGCCACCTCCTCCCAGAAGTCCTTCAGGATTTCATAGTCTTCCTCGCGGCTGCAACAAAGCTCTCCATTGGAAAGGAGGTCTTGTTTTGCCGATACGATAGCAAAAACGTATCTACAAAATTCAGAGTTCAGGTTCAGCCGGTCTCCCTCGCCGCTGATATAGAACACATCGCCGCACTGCTTCGATATGGTATTCAAAAATTTGTTGATATCAATTTGCTGTCGGATTCGTTTCATTTGCGTTCCGTCCTTTCTGCATTGGATGATTGTTGACACTACTATAGCATATCGGATTGGCTATTGTAATAACAAAATTGTCCTCTTTTTGTTTTGGGCAATATATCTGTGGCAAAAACCGAAACAGTTATAACGCATTTTCTGCACGGTTGCTATAATGGGTTTCACAAAGAGTGCGCAGGGAATGATTCCCGGGCACAAAAAACAGGAGGGACTACATATGACGACAGGAAACAAACCCCATATTCTGGATAAGCCGATTTTCAATTCCAGAATCAGATCCGCCAATACGAAAATGTCCGAGGCATGGCTCGGCTACTTTGGCGGCCCCTGCCTTGTATACATGGCTTATTATGCAATCGCAGGGACCTATCTGACACAGTTTTATACGGACGTGCTGGGAGTCACGGGTATTTTTATGACGCTGATGCCGTTCTTTTCCAAAATTGTGGATGCCGTCACCAACATCATCATGGGGCGCATCATTGACCGTACCCGTACGAAACAGGGAAAGGCCCGTCCTTGGATACTGTTATCCGGTTTTGCCATGACGCTGGCGGGAATTTTGCTGTATACGGTTCCGAGGGCTTCCAGGACGGTGCAGCTGGTATGGATTGTGGTCAGCTACAATCTGTTTTTTGCGTTTGCCTTTACCATCTATAACATGGCCCATGCGCTGATGGTTCCCCTGTCCACGCGGAATACGAAGCAGAGGGATACCCTGGCGCTCCTTACCTCTACCGGGACTGCCATGATCCCAGGGCTTCTGGTTACGATTATTCTGCCCATCATCATCAATGCCATCGGGGTAGGGGCGGAGTCGCAGGGCACATGGATTACCGTGATGAGCTGCCTGTCCTGTCTTGCAATCCCCGCAACGCTGCTGGAATATTACTTTACGAAAGAGCGTGTCACTGAGGACAGCATGAATGCGGCGGGGGATCAGGAAATCGAAGCCATCAGCTTTGGGAAACAACTGAAAGCCTGCCTGAAGGATCCCTACTGGGTAATCATTATGGGATTTTTCCTTCTGTACCAGATATTCAATTTCCTCTCCACCAATTCCATGATTTACTACTGCAACTGGGTCCTGGGCAATTCCGTGGAATCCGGGACGGCGAACCAGGTCATGGTCAACATGATTGGGCAGGCTCCTTTGGGGATCGGGCTTGTGCTGCTGTGGCCACTGGTGCGGAAGTTCGGCAAGCGCATGGTCATGATGTTCGGCTTCGGGGTTGCGGCCCTCGGCAGCCTGGTAGTGCTCCTGTTCCCTACGAATATGGGAGTCGTTTTAGGCGGCCTGGTCATCAAGTCCTTTGGTGCGCTGCCTACCTATGTCACTTCGGCCATGCTGGCGGAGGCACTGGACCATATCGAGTGGAAGAATAGGTATCGGGCGGACGGATTTTCCGCATCCGTGCAGAGCATCATCATTACCGTATCCGGCGGCATCGGGCAGTCCCTGATCCTGGGCGGCATTTCCCTGTTTGGCTATATTGCGCCCAGCTCCAATACGGAAGTGATCACGCAGCCTGCAGCCATGCAGAATTTCTTTACATGGTGCTTTGTGGGGATTCCCATGATTGGATACGCCATCGGATCCCTGCTCATGCTGCGGTTTGACGTGGAGACGAAAATGCCCCAGATTGCAGCGGATATCACGGCCCGGCACAAGGCGGAAGCGGAAGCCAGAGGCGAGACCTATCTTTCCCCTGAGGAGAAAGCGGCCATAGAGCAGAAGGAGCAGGAGCGGATTTCCGAGGAGAAACGGATTGAGGAACTGAAAGCGAAATGTGCCAAAAAGGGCCTGAACTTTGAAGCGGAAGAAGCCAAATATCAGGAGAAACTGGCGGCGAAAGCAGCGAAGAAAAAGAAATAAAGGAGCGTTTTGCTATGAGAAAGCTATCTTTTAATGAGGATTGGGTCTGTAACGGTGTGCCGGTCACATTGCCCCATGATGCGCAGATTCTGGAGAAGCGTGATCCCGAGGGTAACGGTGGACACGGTTATTTTCCGGGGGGCATATACACTTACGAAAAATGTTTTGAAGCGCCTGTCTGCTGGGAAGGGAAAAAGGTGATTGCCGAGTTTGAGGGAGTCTATAAAAATGCTTCTGTTTCTCTGAATGGGGAACGCCTGGCATTCCATCCTTATGGCTATACCACGTTCACGGTGGAACTGAAAGGGCTGCGTTATGGGGAGAAGAATACGCTGACAGTGGAGGCGGATAATTCCAAGCTGCCCAATTCCCGCTGGTATTCCGGCGCCGGTATCTATCGTCCGGTCTGGCTTTACATCGGCGGTGAGGGGGATATCGCATACAGGGGTGTGAAAATCACGACACTGGCCATCCATCCGGCAAAGATCAGGGTGGAAACGATGGTTTGCGGTGGGCAGGCTTCTGCCGGAGGAATTTCAGTAGAGATACTGGACGGGGAAAAGAGGGTGGCATCCGGCTCTGGGGCGGATTGCGAACTGGCAGTTCCCGGGGCAGGATTGTGGAGTGAGGATTCTCCGAAACTGTATACCTGCAGGGTAAGCGTGGGCAGTGATGTCGTGGAAGAACAGTTTGGTATCCGGGAGATTACCTGGAGCAACAGGGGGCTGTTTATCAATGGAAAGGAAACTTTGCTCCGGGGAGGCTGCATCCATCATGACAACGGGATTCTCGGCGCTGCCACCTATGATGAGAGCGAGTGGCGGCGGATACGGATATTAAAGGAAGCTGGTTTCAACGCTGTTCGTGCTTCCCACAATCCTGCCTCCCGGGCGCTTTTGGAGGCCTGCGATCATTATGGGATATATGTGATGGACGAGACATTTGATATGTGGTATAACCGCAAGAATAAATATGATTATGGCTGCGATTTTGAAAAGTGCTGGCAGGAGGATACAGCTGAGATGGTGGCGAGGGATTACAATCATCCCAGTGTCATTCTGTACTCCATCGGGAATGAGGTGGCGGAACCGTCTCAGGAAAAAGGTGTCCAGTATGCAAAGAAGATGTCTGATCTGTGTCGCCGGATGGATAAGACCCGACCTGTGACCTGCGGCTTGAACCTGATGATCATGAGCCGGGCGGCAAAAGGGAATGGGATATATCAGGACGGCGAGATGGAAGTCAAGACAGATGCGGATAAGCAGAAAAAACAGGACAGCAAGCAGAACGCCAGTCTTGCTTTCAATATTATGGCATCCATGATCGGGAGTGGGATGAATAATGCTGCCAATTCGGCCCAGGCAGACAAGATAGCGGCTCCCGTGATGGGACTGTTGGATATTGCTGGATACAATTATGCTTCCGGGAGATATCAGAAGGATGGGAAACTTCATCCGGACAGGGTTATTTTCGGTTCAGAGACTTTTCCACAGGAT
>JAMPAC010000152.1 GCA_023667395.1 Blautia sp.
CCTGGCACTGTGTCTGTGCTCCAGCCAGCTTTCGCTGTTCAGCCGCCGGAACAGGTTGACGATCTCTGCGTTTCCCTTGGAGGCATTCTGAATAATCGCTGTGGCAAGCTTTGTCGTGTAGGGATTATTGCAGCGGGTGATAAACTTACTGTAGGCCTCCGTGGGCGGCACATTGTTATCCAGTTCCAGCAGCACTCGGTTCATCTCCTGGTAGAGAACCCCTGATCCGCTGCCGCCTGTAAGCTTCCATGCCTGATAAACCTCCATACCCGCCACCGTCAGAAGCGTCATCTTGGATACTACCTGCGGGAACTCGTTCTCAATCTCCTCTTTCCGGTTCCTGACAGTGCTGTTTACATTATCATAGGGCACATACCCCGCCAAAATAAAAAGGAGCATTACAACTGCGGCGAAGATCACCGCTTTGATCCCCAGCCCCAGCGCCAGCATCAGACCCAGCGCCGCGAAAAAGGCGACGTTTCCCACTATTGCATAGCCGATCAGGGTTCCCAATATATAATAGGTATCGTTCATCGCCTCTTTCTTTTCCTTAAACTGAACACATTGATTGTAAAGCTTTTTTACCGTGTCATTTGTGGCATCCCAGTGCATCAGCTGCATCATACGGTATCCGGCAATGGGAATGGTCTCCGCCAATCCTGTCTTTCCTTTGTTCAGGCGATCCAGATTTTTCCAGTATTGCTCCAGATTTTTCTTCAATTCCCTGGCCCGTTTTACACGCTGCTTATCTTTCAGGTTCCCGGTGCGCTTCATGTAATCCACAATAAGATCCAACTCGATCTGAGTCTTTTTAACATTTTCAAGTTCTGTCTCCCTGCGGCATGTGATCATAGCGCCCATGATATTTTCATCCGCAGACAGTAACAGAAAAACGAAAAACAGAAATATGAACGTAGCCAATGCCATACAAATAATCATTCCGATACCGTACCTCTCATTAATCGTCCTGTCCTTTCCCTGCAACATCCTCAGGGACTGTACCTTATACTCTCAAGAGATTTTTCGCATCCTATACCTTGATATCGCTTGCCTTTGCAGCCAATGCATATGAGATCCCGAAGAACGCCAGCGCCACTGTGGCCGCCGCATGCCCCGCAAAGGTGGTAAAAAGCGCATCCATAAATCCTGTCCCCATCATGGACATGGCTGCCACAATGACAATGGGCATGACCAGCATCATGCTTGTCTCCGATTTTGCGGCGGCAATGACTGTGTGTATCTCCTGTTCAATCTCAATCTTGTCTCCGATGATCTCCGAGGTCTGCGTGACAATCTCCCCGAAGCGGTCATTCTTACCCTCAATGACGGCATATATCGTGGCAAAACTTCGGATGTCCTCCAGACCGCTCCTGTCTGCAAAATCTTCAAACAGATGCTTCAGTTGTATTCCGCCCTGCCTGTATTGTTTGAGGATATTTTCGACCTCCATCACAATATCCGCTTTCGCGCTATAGGAAATCTTCAGGTCTTTCAGCGCTGATTCCAATGCCCTGACTTCCACATTTCCTGCCCTTGCCGCCACGCTCATGGATTCCAGGAAATCCCTGAACTGTAAGCGCAGCGCGGTCATTCTCTTTTTCACGGTGGAGTCCGCGTATATCTTCTCCAGGTAAACCCCCGCCCCGAATCCCATCACAACGGAGATCGGGACAAGATGGTAAAAGAGATATGCGATCCCAGTGATGATCAGGCTGCATATGACATAAGCCAGAACGTGTTCTCCCGTTTTCATGTTACATTTATAGTAGACCGGCATATTAGGATTCATTTGTATCTCCCTATAGATAATCATATATTCCGCTTGCTATGAACTTATCGGGATGCTTCATTTCATTCCCCTTTCGATTCAGCGATCCGGATACCCTGCGCACAGTGGTCTTTTCGTCCTCTTCAAACTGGAATAACGGATTCAAGATCACCCTGCCTCCTTCCAGTCCTGCCACCTCTGATATGGACATTGTCTTGCGAGTGTTGTCTCTCATCCTGGACAGATGGATAATAATATCGACTGCAGAGGCGATCTGCTGTCTGATGGCTTCCAGGGGCAGTGCTCCGGCGCCGCTCAGCACCATGGTTTCCAAACGGCTGATCATATCCTCCGCCGAGTTTGCATGGCCTGTAGATATGGAGCCGTCATGACCGGTATTCATGGCCTGGAGCATATCAAGAGCCTCTTCGCCCCTGACCTCGCCCACCACAATGCGTTCCGGTCTCATGCGCAGGGACGACTTGATCAGGTCCCGCATGGAGATGCCGCCCTCACCCGAAGAATTGGCGTTGCGTGTCTCCAGCCTTACCAGGTTGGGAATATGCCTGATCTGCAGTTCTGCGGAATCCTCTATGGTAATAACGCGTTCCTCCTGTGGGATATAATTGGAAAGCGCATTCAAAAAGGTAGTCTTTCCGGAACCGGTTCCTCCACTGATAAAAATATTGTATTTCGCCTTCACCAGCTTCTGCAAAAAGACTGCCGCCTCCGGTGTAATGGAACCATAGCTTATCAGCTTCTGAATCGTCATCCCCTCCTCGGGGAACCTCCTGATCGTGACAATGGGGCCATTTAGGGCGATTGGATCCAGCACTACATTCACACGGGATCCGTCCGCCAGACGGGTATCTACAATGGGGTTGCTCTCGGTGACGGAGCGTCCCATATCCTGTACAAACTTTGTGATGATTTGCCGCAGACGTTCCTGACTCTCGAATTTCTCCGGGATACGCTCCAGCTTCCCAGCACGCTCCACAAATATGGTGTCATATCCGTTTATCATGACCTCGGTAATGCTTTTATCCGCGATGATTTTTCCCAAAATACCCAGTCCTCTGATGGATTCAAAGACATTATTGACCAGACTCTTTCTGGTACGAAAGGACAGAGAGGAATAATATGCTGCCACATCGGGCTCCGTTCCTTGCGTCTGCCTGATGCGCAGTTCCATCATTGCCTCGGCTCTCTCCCTCAGTTCGGTATCAGATAACTCCGAGTAAGAGGAATCCCGGCATATCATCTCACGGATTTTGACCGTTTCTTCTGTAAAATAATCTCTCATGCCAATCTCCATTTAATTTTCCGCAACATATCAATGACTGACGAGCGCCTCCACAAAGCTGACTCCGGCATTTCCCGCCAACATGGTGATCAGCTGGGCAGAGTCGGGATTCTGTATCCCCCCTACCCTGCCCGCCAATGGAATCGGACTTCCAGTGTCCATTCCCCGGCCATTATCAAAATTCAGCACCCGCAACATTTTCCGGCCATACGCGTTCATGACATGAGCCTGTGCCGTAAAACATTTCATTTTATGTATCGCTATGACATCCGGCTTTTCCACCAGAATGATCTTTTCCACCTGTTCAAAAATACTCAATGCCCTGGCATCCAGCGCCACCCCCATATCCACCACAACATATTCGAAAAGCCCCGATCTGCTGATCTCTGTAAGCAGTTCGCCGATATCCTGGGCCGTCATTGCATAGATGTCGTTGGGACTGTCAAAATGCTTCAGATAATACAGATTATCACTCCTGGTCTGCAGCAGGCTTTGCAGCTTCATGGGAAAATTAATTCCGGAACCGAGAGAGCCGACCAGTTCACTGAGTCCTTTCCCGCCGCTCTGAGGTAAATAGCAGTCCTCCGATGCAATGTCTTCCAAATTGATATAAAAGGTTTTATATCCCCGCATTGCAAGCTTCGAAGCCGCTACCAACGCAAGCGTTGTCTTACCACATCCGCCCACGGGAGAATAGAAAGCCACCGACATTCCCCATTGTCTGCCCATAAACTCTCCCACATCCTGACAGACCTCGGAGTACAATTCCAGAATCTGTTTGTAGATATTGCTGATGCGCTGATATTTATTGACCTTATGGCAGTTTCCACAGCCTGCGGGAACTGCCTTGGCATCATCCATGAGCATCACTGCCAGCATATCTTTTTTCAAAACAATCTGACTATCATATAAATCCGAATCAAACAGAATGATATCAAATTTCCTGGAAGTCAATGCTGTCTCCAGACTGTCTGCGTCCGTATACACGGACAATACCAGCTCCTTATACTCTTCCAACACACCGACCAATCGATCCAGATATTCTTTATCGTTATCCGCGACAGCTATTCTGACCTGCATACAAATCCTCCCCGGTACAATATTGTGCTGTATTTATATAAGTATATATTATATTTTTACAATTTTCAACTATATTTTGAACAATGCATACATGCAATCATTTAAGGTATTTTCTCCTAAAAACCATGATATACGCTTTTATCCTATATTATGTGCTAAAACACAGCTATAAGCTGTATTCTATGCAGTGCTATTCTTTATAATAAATAACAACCTCATGAACATACCGCAATGCAGTATATGCACTTTCATAAGAACCATCCAAATCAAAGACCCCGCAGCAAGCTGACGGGGTATCAATCTTGCAACGCAGCAAGC
>JAMPAC010000153.1 GCA_023667395.1 Blautia sp.
CCCGGTTCAGACGGTCTGCCTCCATCTTCCCCCTGGCAAGCTGCTCCCGGATCGACTCCTTTGCTTTCTCCCGGACCTGTTCCCTGTTTGCCCGGCTGACCTCCGGTTTGTGCAGCGCCGCCTGTACTTTTTTGAGGGCTTTCTGCGCCATGTCCTTTATCTGCCCCTGTACGGTCTCCAGGCATTTCACGGCAAACTCCCTCTTGTCCTGCGGGGCTTTCCGCTCTGGCGCAGAGAGCCATTCCTTGAAATCCTCCAGCGCCCTTAAGTCCTCCTTCTGTGTCTCCGCCCGGACGGTATCCGCCACCACCTGGCAGGCTTTCTCATAAGCCGTGTCCGCCACTTCCCCCGCCAGCGATTCCATGTCCGCAAGCTTCATGGTGACGGTGGCGAGCGCCGCCTGTTTCCCGGAAAGTTCCCGGTTCTTTTCCGCAAGTATCTCGTCCTGCTTTTTTAGTTCCTTTTGTTTCTCCAAAAAAGCTTTCTCCGTCTTTTTCAATTTTCTCTCCTGTTCCTCCATGGCCCTGGCATTCTGCTCCGAAATTTCCCTCTGTGCCAGGAGCGTTTCTTTCTGTTTTTCAATGATGAAGTCCTGTTTCTCCATGTACCCCCTGCCGCCATGGCTGGGCTCCGTCTCCAGGTGCAGGCCGTGCCTGGCACAGATGCGGAAAAGCATCCCCCGGCACTCCGCATCAAAGGTCTGCTTGCGGTTATTGTTCCTGCCTTTTTTCTTATCCGGGTCGGGCAGCGTCACCCCCAGTTCTTCCAGCGCCTTTTCCTGCTGGGGGCATAACTCCCCGTACTTATTTTTACAGTCAAAGACGTGCCGCTCATGGATGTGCGGCGTCCCCTCGTCCAGGTGCAGCGCCCAGTCCAGTATGTGGACGTGGGCGCCGAACCGTTCCTCCATCTCCGCAAAAAATTCCGCCGCGATCCTGGCCAGCAGTTCCCCGGAGACGGACCCCTCCACCGTGCCGATCTGGTAGATGCTCTCCTCCGGGCAGATCCTGTTGCTGGCGAGCAGATCCTCCACTGTCCTGTTGCGTTCCGTGTGCCTGGTCTTTTCGTTCCGCTCATTCTGCGCCTGTATGTGGTCATGGTAATGGTCAAAATAATAAAGCTTCTCGATCCTCTCAAAAGAGAAATCCTTTTCCCCGCCCCGCTCCCTGGACAGTTCCGAGGAAAAGCCGGTATAGCAGTCCCAATAAATGTTCTGTTTTGTCCGCCCGCTGTCGATATGTTCACTGTTGGCCACATCAAACCTGCGGTCATTGTGTTTGGGATTGTAGACGCCGTTTTTCCCGGCCCTGCCGTTATGCCTGGTAAGTTTCATCCCGTCCTCCTTTTTCAAATTTTTTTCTCAGGTCAAGGGCAGCTTTGCTGCCAAATCTGCCGGTTTTTGCGTCAGATAATACCCAGTACGAAGCGACGCAGGCGTCACTTCTACTGGGCGGGGCTGCCGCCCTCGACCCGCTAAGGGCTCCGCACACCTGCCGGATATTTCTGCATGGTTTCCATATCTGCAGACGCTGTTTTTTATCCGCTGTCCTTTCTTTCAAGTGTGCATTCTGCACACTTGATCCTGCCAGAAGTCTGGCAGAAAAAAAGCCGGCTCCCGATACGCTTTCGCTGAAAGTTTTTCGATAACCGGCCCTCCTGTGTACTTTTTAATAAGTTTGTTTTTAGGGTAAAAAAACAGCGGCATATTTTACTGTGCCACTGTCCCAAAATATTTGTATTGAGTTGGTTCATTCTATCCTAACAACTTAGAGTTTATTACTCTTTTGAATCATCTTGCCTATTCTTTCTTATCACAAAACATATTCCATCTGGCAGTCATACGGTTCTGTCTCAACATGTTTCCGATTATACTCGCTCGCCTCCACACATCCCATTGAGCGATAAAACGCCTGACTTTCAATAGCAGAATGGGCAGAAATATACAGCTTTTTTGCCCCCTGTTTTCTCGCCCACTCTGCGGCGGTAAAAAATAGTTTTTTTCCAATCCCATTTCTGCGCATATCTTCCGACACATGGAGGGCTGATAAGTCATAATAGCGGTTTTCTCCTCCGAAAAAACCGTTTTCTACTGATACAAATCCCTTCAGTTCCCCATTTGAAAAGGCACCAAAAACGAGTCCTCCTGTGTGTACCGTATTGTGTAAACAGTCAATCAATATCCGATAGTCTTCTTCCGACCAGTCATCAACAAACGGATCAGAACGGACAACCCAACTGCCATTTTCATGACGCAGGCATTGATCCACCACTTGGTGGCGTATAAAAGCATGAAAAAGTCTGCGCTCAATTTCGTGTCCGTGTAAAATTCTATATTCCATCATCATTTAGCACCTTGTTTGTCTTTTCTAAAATACCGATTTGTCACTTAGTACATTATACATCTGCCCGCCACCTTTGAGAATAAGATTTTACATTTTTTCAACCCCTCCTTTCGGTATCAGAACATATATCCTGTTCGCTTCGCCAACTCCCCGCCGCACACGCATGACCAGCCCGGCGTCCTCCAGTTCGTTCAAGGAACGCTTGACCGTCATTTCACACCGGGAGAGTGCGGCGGCAAGCTGCCGGACAGGGTAATGCACGAACATGATCCCGTTTTCGTCCGCCTCCCCCGCCGTGAGCATGGCGTCCAGCATCCTGCAGTACATCACCTTTGCCATGCTGCTCACGGGAAGTCCCGCCAGCGCTTTCGGGAACGGCATACAGGGCGGCAGCGGTGTAGCCGCCGTCATAAATTCATACTCCACTTGTCTGGTCCCTCCTTGATCCGTGGATCACCCTGGGGCTGTCCCAGGCAGGAAAACAGGCCGCTCCACTCCATGCCGCATCCGGCCCCAGGCAATGCAGACAGAGCAGGGTACGCCCCGCCCGTGCCTGTGTTTACAGTGTCATTTCAGTACAATCCGCCGGTTCCCCTGATGCTGTTCCTGCCCCTGGATCTCACAGCGGCGTTTCGCCCCCTCTGGTGCGCTCCCCGCGGCCCGGCATCTTACTCCCTGCCACGGTTCATGGCGTCACATCGTCTGGGGGGCATATCCCGTCAGCCCGGTCATTCGTTTGGAATGGTCCATCGATGGATTGTACCTATCATAGAACATTTTTGTTACCCCACCCGTATTTCCACAAAGCGGGAATGAAGCCCAAAAAAGAAAAATTTCCACGTTTGTGGAACAGCACACCATAGCATGGTATAATCACAGTATGGTAGCAGAGATAAGACTGCCGGGAAAGGGGCAAGATCATGAAACATTGACAAACCTACAAGAGAGGCTGAAAGACCTGCGGACGGAGCGCCGCCTGAAGCTGGAGGACGTGGCGGCGGCAACAGGCATCTCAAGATCAGCTTTGGGGAACTATGAAAACGACGATTACCGGGAGATCAGCCACGGGAGCATCGTGACGCTGGCGCAGTTTTATGACGTGTCCACCGATTACCTGCTGTGCCTGACCGAGAACAGGAACCACCCGGACACCGGGCTCCCGGACCTGCACCTGAGCGACAGCATGGTGGAACTGCTGAAAAGCGGGCGCATCAACAACCGCCTGCTCTGCGAGATCGCCACCCATGAAAATTTCATCCCCCTTATGACGGATGCGGAGATCTTTGTGGACGGGATCGCCACCATGCGTTTCCAGGACATAAACGCATCCCTGGAGGCAGTGCGGGAGGAGATCATGCAAAAATACCAACCAGCGGAAGAAGACACAACGCTGAAAGCGCTGCAGGCTTCACAGATAAATGTAAGCTTCGCTTACATGGAGGAAGATTATTTCTGCCACGTCACGCACAGGGAATGGGACGCCATACTCCACGGCATCCGCCAGCGGCACGAAGCAGATGCGGAGAGTGCGCCGGGGCAGTCCAACACCCTAAAGATCATTGCCGATGCACAGAAAGCCCGGCGTTTCCCTGGGGACGCCCTGGACAAGTTCTGCTATGCCATGTGCGCCCAGCTTCAGATCAGCTACGAGAAACTGACCGAAAAGGAGCGGGCCGGTTTGAAAAACGTGATGAAAAAATCCGGCTTCTTCAAGGGTTCCCCCCTGGGTGGCCGGAAACGGAGATAGGTTATCGGGATGTTAGTTTTTCTTCTTTACGGCAAACGTGGCGGTCAAAATGGCCGCCACGCTTGTAATACGTCAATTTCAGAAACAGTTTTTTAATAATATCGCTTTCTATGTTTTCTTTTTATCGTTTCCCAAGCGCCGATACATAGTACCAATATAACGGGGAACCCGATCCCGGCAAAGACGCCCCCTGAAAATTATTCCTGTCATTTAGAACAGATTAATTTCCTTTTTCACACCATTTTCTCCTACTCTATTTAAAATTGCCTCATTAAGTTTTCTTTCCGGCTCTTTGTC
>JAMPAC010000154.1 GCA_023667395.1 Blautia sp.
CGCGGCGGAGCGGCTGCTGGGATTCTGCGTCCTGCAGGATTTCCTGGAAGCGGGAGACGTTCCGGAGACGATGGACTGGAAGACGCAGCCGGAGTCGGGGCCTGTTTCGAGAGCACCTGTTATTCCGGAAAGGAAAATGTATTCTGCGGTCATGAAAGATGTTTTATGAACATGAAAAGTCGCTTGATCTTATAATGCATGATGAAATAACGGCTATAATCAAAAGGGGTTGTCTTGATGGAACATCCGTTAATCAGTATCATTGTTCCGGTATATAACACAGAAGAATATCTGTTCAGATGCGTGAAGTCGCTGCAGGATCAGACCTATCCGCAGCTGGAGATTCTGTTGGTGGATGACGGCTCTACGGACAAAAGCGGTGCACTCTGCGACCAGCTGGGGAAGGAGGATCTGCGCATCCGCGTGTTCCATAAGAAAAATGGAGGATCTTCCTCCGCCAGGAATCTGGGGATCGCGGAAGCGAAAGGCGAATACCTGGGCTTTGTGGACAGTGACGATCATGTGGAGCCTGATATGTATGAAAAGCTTTATGCGGCCATAACACAGTATGGCGTGCCTGTGGCCCAGACGGGCAGGGACGAGATCGACCCCGAGGGGTACAGACTGCCTGATATCTGCGTTCCGCCCGGGGAGCCGGTCTGCATCGAAGCGGAAGATTTCCTGAAAGAACTGTTGATGCACCGGGGAGACTGCTCTTTCTGCACCAAGCTGATCCGGAGGGACGTGCTGGCGGATCGGGAATTTCCCGCAGGTATGTTGAATGAAGATTTTCATCTGCTGGTGCAGCTTCTGGGAGAGAGGATCCCCAGGATCGCGTCACTGCCGGACAGAGGCTATCATGTATTCTACCGTGTGGGCAGCAATTCCAGAAAAGCGGACAGGGAAACTTTTTCCCGGGTATATGCGGATAATATCGACAATGCGGATATGGTCTGCACGATTGTACGGGATAAGTATCCGCAGCTGCAGGATATCGCGTTCCGCTTCGGCATCTTTCAGCGGATCGACTACATGCTGCATATCCCTATTTCCCGGATGGAGAAAGATAACGATAGATATTTAAATGTGGTCCGGTATCTGAGGAAAAATTGGTGGCGGTCCATGAGGAACCCGATCCTGTCAGGGAAGAACAAGGTGTACCACACACTGTTCGCGATCGCACCAAGGGGAATCAGGAGGCTGCACAGGAAGCTATTGTTATAAAAGTACGGATGTGGTATGATATGCTTTGGCAAAAGCAGATGAGCAGCCATCCCAGATAAAGGGCAGGAAGGGAAAGGGATCTGACATGAGAAAAGAAGGAAGATTTATAGATATTCCTACAAATCGGATCATTGCACTGGCGCTGATGGATATCATGGCGGTCATTGTGGCAGCGTTCGGGGCGCTATATATCCGGTTTGAATTCAGATTTTCCAATATTTTGGAAGAATACCTACTTAAGTTTGAAAATATCATCCTGATCAATATTGTTGTGGCGTTAGCATTCTTTGCGGTGTGGAAGCTGTATAAGAGCGTGTGGAGATATGCCAGTGCCAATGAGCTGATCAACGTGATATTTGCCACCACCTGCGCTGCTGTTGCTCAGACAGTGCTGTGTTATGTGCTGGATCAGAGGATGCCCAGAAGCTATTATGTGCTTTACTGGTTCCTGCTGACAGTGTTGATCGCCTGTATCCGGTTTGGATACCGTATCCTGCGGATCTTTAACAACAAGCGGAATGACCTGTTGGGCAGGAAAAAAGGGGTCAATGTCATGCTGATCGGCGCAGGCGCAGCGGCAAATATGATCTTGAAAGAGATTGAGAGCAGCGCTTACCTGAACCTGCGGGCAAAATGCATTGTGGATGACCAGGAGGGCTGCCATGGAAAACTGCTCCGCGGCGTGCCCATTGTGGGCGGCAGGGATAAGATTATGGAAGCGGTATCAGAGTATGGGATAGATGAGATCATATACGCGATTCCCTCGGCGGACGTCAAGACCAGACGGGAGTTTCTGGATATCTGCAAAGAGACCGGCTGTAAGATGCGCACGCTTCCCGGCATGTATCAGCTGATCAACGGCGATGTATCCGTTGCCACATTAAAGGAAGTTGATATCGAGGACCTGCTGGGCAGGGAGCCGATCCGCATCAATACGGAGGAGGTGCTCGGTTATGTCAGCGGCAAGGTGGTCATGGTCACGGGCGGAGGCGGTTCCATCGGCAGTGAACTGTGCAGGCAGATCGCGGCTCACCGGCCCAAACAGCTGATCATCGTGGATATTTATGAAAATAATGCTTATGATATCCAGCAGGAACTGCTCTGGAAATATCCTGAACTGGATCTGCAGGTCCTGATCGCGTCCGTCAGGAACACGAACCGTATGAACCATATCTTTGAGACATATCGGCCTGACATCGTATATCATGCCGCCGCGCATAAGCATGTGCCCCTGATGGAGACAAGCCCTAACGAGGCAATCAAGAACAATGTCATGGGGACATATAAGACTGCCCAGGCTGCGGACAGGTACGGCGCGGAAAAATTCGTGCTCATATCCACGGACAAAGCGGTCAACCCTACCAATATCATGGGAGCCTCAAAGCGGATCTGTGAGATGGTGATCCAGCTGATGAACCAGAAATCCAAAACGAACTTTGTAGCAGTCAGGTTTGGGAATGTATTGGGGAGTAACGGCAGCGTGATCCCCCTGTTCAAAAAGCAGATTGCGGAGGGTGGGCCGGTAACAGTCACCCATCCTGATATCATACGTTATTTTATGACCATCTCGGAAGCCGTTTCCCTGGTGCTGCAGGCGGGAGCCTACGCGAAAGGCGGAGAGATCTTTGTGCTGGATATGGGGGAGCCGGTAAAGATCCTGGATCTGGCCACCAACCTGATCAAGCTTTCCGGTTATAAGGTCGGGGAAGATATAGAGATCAAGTTTACCGGACTGCGCCCCGGCGAGAAGATGTATGAAGAACTGCTGATGAATGAGGAGGGGCTGAAAAAGACCGCCAATAAGATGATATTCATTGGCAGGCCCATTGAGTTTGACGTGGAACTGTTTGAGGAACAGCTTAAGAAGCTGGGGGAGGATGCCGGGAACGAGTCGGCAGATATCAGGGAAGATGTACGGGAGATCGTGCCTACGTACCATTACGAGGAGCAGGGTGGTGGAATATAGCTGCCATATAGGTCTGTCAACAAATTGATAATTGATTTTATTGTAAGGATATGATAATCTGGTAACAATAAATTGCCATTATTGATGGCGAAAACGAATGCTGCCTGTGTCATAGTACAAAAGAGGGACATGCCCATGAGATTTCGGACGAAGTTAGCAGCTGTTATCATAACTATTGTTGTCTTATTGGGTTTGGGAATGGCGATCAGAAGCAAGATAAAAAGATGTTCCAGGGATAAACGAAGAGCGTTTCTATATATCTTTTTGGGTATCATTGCTTTTTTGGCGTTCCCTATATTGCTTAATGCTGTGATCACCTACAAATGGTACTATAAAATACCGATCCAGTCGGATATGACTGCTAAAGAATGGTTTGGTTTCTGGGGCAGCTATATAGGAAGTATGGTTGCTATTTTGCTTGGGTGGGTTACTTACCGGCAAGCGGAGTTGAGCAATAAACAGGATCAGCAGGCACAAATGCAGCAGGAACAGATAGCCCGGCTGACGGAGATCGTGAACAGATATCAGTTGAAGCCCAGGATTGCCATACGGTCAGTCAGTATGGAGGTGTTCAGCAAGCCTCTTAAGGAATATCAGGTAAACTGGTATATCGAAGAGTTATATTTTACATATTTTGGTCATAAAAAGACCATGGAAGGAAAAAGATATATTGTACTGACCTGTGACATTATCAATGAGGGCATGGTTCCGGTCATAAAATATGATGTTGATCGGATCGAATGGGAGATCGCTGATAAAAAATTTGATATCTTTCTGAAAGATTACCGCGACATATCGATCACTGACAAGATGGTGATCATCATTGATGAACATACCGCTTGTTCAGAGAGCATAGAAGATCTGTTCGATATGGCCACAATGCATGTAAAGTATAATAACTATAAGAAGATAAACTTTGATAAGAGCATTTTGACGCTGAGAGTCCGGTTTTATAATAATATTGACGGACGTGATTCGGACGGGGTCGGGTACAGCTGCTGTAAAGTCAGATGTATGATAAACAGCGCTAGGATGGATCGGGGTTCTAATAAAGTAAAGGCAGTTCCATACATTGAATGGGGAGAATAGAGATTATGGCATCTACATCTGACAAAGTCACAGTTAAGATCCAGATTTTGGTATCTATCCTGGGAGAA
>JAMPAC010000155.1 GCA_023667395.1 Blautia sp.
CTCTGTCTTTCTCTCAACATGAATAAACCTGACCACTATTGTATCTTTACCCATGGCATATACTCCTATAAAACAAGAAATGTTGTTTTCTGTATTCCCGGTTCATTGACATAGTCACTGATCCGTTTATTGTCAAAATCACCGATATGCTCCACATAATCACTGACATTAAATTTCAGCGCTATGTCCGGCCTTATGAGCGCATTTACCTTTTCCTTGTCAAAATCATTGCACACAAAGGCATATTTATCGCTGTTGATCCCATTGATATTGGAGACAAACCTGTTTGTGTAGATAACGGATTTCATGGTCTGATCCGTCACGATAATGACTTTGTCAGCTATATCCAACAGCTTTGCCAGTTTTTCATCAAAGGAATCTTCCGCATCGATTATGATAAAGTCATACTCGCTGCTTTCCTTTGCCGAAACCGCAATTTTTCCATATATGGAAAAATCCAGCCCCAGGGACATCAGCGATGCCTTGAAAGGCGGCAGATAGCTGAACGCTTCATTGCGGACGGCATGTTTTATATCGCTGTAAACAGTTCCCTCCGGGTTTACCAGCTTTGTATAGACATCCGAGGCGGTAATTGCCGCCGGATTATCAAGCATATACTGAAAGCCCTGTAATCTGCTGGCATCCATATACAGCACTTTCTTATAATTTTTTGTGAGGCAGGCGCTTATCCCCATCGCAACCGTTGTTTTCCCCACGCCACCCGACGCGGATGTGACCACAACGATCTGTGTTTCCTTTTTCTGCTGTTTCCCCATATTTAACGCGTCGTCGCTTTTACTGACTATTTCATTAAATATTTCCTTTATGCTGGTATATTTGAACATCTTGTTGATGTTTAAGTCTTCCGTCCCGCCTTCTTCATACTGCTCCATCATGACGAAAATATTGGTGATGTTATGTTTTTGAAGCGAGGGCTCATAAAGTTCGTCCGACACGATAAATACATCCGCTTTCTGCGGTCTGGAAAACATTTCATCAAAGTATCCTTTATCCGTAATGATCTCCATGTCGATCTGATCGAAATAATCCCTGACGAATTTCAGCTGCAGCGGTATGATATAACTCATATCCTCATCCGCTATGATCACTCTTGGTCTTGCCATCGATACACCCCTCTACGCCTCTATACTATCTGGAAATCACTGTCCGCCAGCCGGATCACGTCTCCCTTATCAATCTGGAAACTCTGGCCCTGCGCCAGACGCACCCTGTTGACATAGGTTCCGTTGGCGCTTCCCTCATCCGAGATATAAAACTTTCCGTTTTTCCGACTGATCCTGCAATGTTTTCTGCTGATCATATTATTAAATGGGATCACCGCGTCCACTAACTCCTGTTTCTTTCCAAGAAGCATTTCCTCCCTGTCGATCACGATTTCAAAATATGCAGGCGCATTCATCGCCACCATCTTAAGCGCATTTCCCGCCGTCCGGAACAGCGCCTTGTCGCCGTCCGACTGCTTTATAATGGGAGGCATGCCTGCGCCCCTCGATTTATTATAGACATCCTCCAGGGACATGGAGCCATTGCTCAGATCGCGCACAAACTGATCCAGCCGCTCATTAGCTGTGGCGATCACCTTATTGATCAATTTGACAACGCTTGACCTCAGTTCGCTCTCAAATTCCGCATAACTGTCGAATGCCTTTACACTGACGGGCAGATATACCAGTTTGACTTTCAGGGTATTCTGTTCCACAAAGATCTTATCCCATGACAGGTCGATGCACTGACATGTGAGGAATCCATTGTTCCTTACCTCTATGACATCCGCAAACAGATTCACCACCACCGATATCATCAGATCCGACGTGATCCCCCGGAACATCGATGACATCGGCCTGTACTCGTCCGTCATGTAATATAAACCCGTTTTGCCGTTATGCGTCATTCTCATGCACTTTATAAAGATCCCGTTTGTCTGGCTTTGAAGTACTTTATAGTCGGTATTCACAAAATGAGCGCTATTTTCAAGAATGTATTCAAAATTATTGCCGCATTCTATTTCTTCGATCACACCGTTGTCTTTCAGGATATACATACTTACCTTCCCGTTTCAGCCCAGGAAGCCACACGCCCATTCCGGCAGGACTTCCTGAACTGCCTTGTCTATTTCACTGCTGCCTTGATTGCCTTTCTGCGTCTGGATAACCATACTAACATGCCTGTTCCCGCCGCCGCAGTTCCCGCTCCTCCCGCGATGCTGCCCCAGAAAAGCTTCCTGTTGGCAAACCACCGTACAAGTGCATTTGTAGATACCGTTACAGAACTGTTGAAAGCATACGCGCTGGTGAAACCATCCGAACTTGTATCCGTCACATTGCCCGCCAGGTCTGTCACGACCAGCCTTACCCTCTGCTCAGAAGTGCTCTCGGCCAGCGTGAAACTGCCGGAATAATGGTTCATATCCTCTGAGAAATCCGTGATCCGCTCCCGTTCCATTCCGTCCACATAGGATACTACCGACATAAGACCGATGGTATCATAAATACTGTATTTTATATCCACACTGGTAGCATTGATAATAGGTTCCTCCAGTCCCGTGATACTGTCGATCTCCGGCGGCGTACTGTCTACCCTGAACAGTATCCCCTTATCTTCATAATTGGAGTTTTCGGGAGCATTGCCGGTCGCGTCCATGGAAGAAACGCTTATTTTATACACGCCGTCCATGTTAAAATTATCCCGGTCAATCGTGTACTGGTACTGATACCAGCCGCTGCTGCCCGCCGCAACCGTCCGGTTCATCTCAGGAGTCACCGTATATCCTGAATCTTCAAGCGGTTTACCGTCCCTGGAGATCTCAATGTTCAGGGATCCGTCCACCAGGCGGTCGGCATTATATTCCGTGATCACCAGATCTTCATCGATCTGCTGTACATACGCTCCGCCGTTTTGGATCAGTGAGACAAGGTAATCGCTGTACTCATATACCGAACCGTATCTGTTTACGGTAAAGGTAACTGATTTTTCAATCGTATGAGCGGCTTTATCATTCAGAACTACCGTCAGCGTATAGATTCCGTCATTATCCTGTACTTTCTCAAAAGTGTCAAAAGTACCGGAACCGCCTGTGGCATTGGTGCTGATATGTCCGGTGATAAACTGCTCCGTCACATCCACATCCTTATTTCCATATCTGGTGCGAGTCAGCCGGATCTCATAATCCTGAAAATTGGTGTCCGTAAAACTCACAGCCGGAACTACATCCCCTTTAAACGCCTTACCATCGGCATCCGCCCCGTTTATGGTAATGACTGCTTCCAGGATGTCGGTATCGATGGTCATCTGCCCGGAAGTATATTGCTGCATGACATTTCCTGACTTATCCGTATAAGTGATGTCCACCAGATAATCGCCATCCTCCGTCAGAGTAAATGTGCCCGTATGCACATCCACATTATTATCAGTCCATACGGGTGTGATCCCATAGGCAGCCCCGTCCTTTGTCACTGAGATCGTCACATCCTCCGAATAGAAATTCGCTTCGTTGATCGTCACTGCCGCACTGATGCTGCCATCATAATATGCCACATTATCCAGTGTCTGAACCGGTTCGTTATACTGGACATCCGCCGTCGGAGAAATATTGTCTACCACAATGCGCGTATCATCCTGCATAGGATCGGATACATTTCCTGATCTGTCCGTGGCGCTAAATGTTACTGTCCCGTTAAACTGGTTGTCTGCGGCAAGTTCCTGCTTTGATATCTCAAAAGTTCCCGTCGCCGTTGCGCCGTCATCGGAATAAACAAGGGAACTCATTTCCAGCATATCTTCCTCCAGCTGCGCATTTACCGCACTGACCCCTTCCGCGTTCAGATAACTGTACATAAAACTATATACGCCCGCAATATCGTCTGTAGCCACAACGGTCACGGTCATTTTGGCATCATAAAAGCCAAAGGTTATGGCTGACAGGATTGTCTCCAGCACACTTGTGCTGTAGGAAACCGTAAGTCCTGACGGCATTATGGTATCCACCGTGAAATACTCTGTAGCGCCTTCTGCAGCAGTCAGCCTTGCCAGATCCGTGTATGCCGCATTGAAAGTATAGTTTGCGCTTCCGGGAAAGGTAATGGTCTGGACATGGACATCTCCGTCATCCGTCCACGAGGATCTGCTGTGCAGGGAATTCGCATCCAGTTCCCCGCCGGCCACATTTTGTGCAGTAAGCGTATATACCACTTCTTCCGGATT
>JAMPAC010000156.1 GCA_023667395.1 Blautia sp.
CCATCACACGTTACAGCCAGGACGTGGAGAGTTATGACCGGGCAACCGAGCTGGAAAGCATCGGCTACAACGTCCTCTCCATGCCCGCTAACCAATGGAAACGAATCAACCAGGCGGCTGCCTGAACAGTCGCAGACACAGAAATGGAGGAAACCTTATGACAACTCAGAACAACAGCACTTCAATGGAACCCATCACTTTCCAGCTTCCCGCAGTAATGGACAGCAGTTTCACATCGGAAGACCTTGCGGATGATATGGAAGGTCTGCAGATGAACTTCCAGCGGATCAAGATTCCCAGCGGGGGGAACCTCGTCTTTGAGATCCCCACGGATAACCCTGAAAATCCCAACTATGAAAAGACGATCGAGGGCGTCCTGATCTACCACCATGATGCCAATGCTTACTGGCCGGAAGGCAGCGAGTATGACGAGAATACCGCCCCTTTGTGTTCCTCCGTGAACGGCAAACAGGGCATCGGGGAACCGGGCGGCTTATGTGTAATGTGCGGCATGAACCAGTATGGGACAGCTCCCGAAGGCCGCGGCAAGGCGTGCAAAAATATGCGTATGCTCTACCTGCTCCGGAGCGGCGAGTGCGTACCCATCCAGATTTCCCTGCCGCCCACCAGCCTGAAACCTTTCAAGACCTTTATCAACCAGGCTTTCCTGCTGCGCCGCCGCCCTTCCTATGGCAGCGTGATCCAGCTCGGGCTGAGAAAGGAAAACACCGGCGGCAACGATTACAGCGTGGCTACTTTCCGCCTGATTGCGAACTTTGAGGGGGAAGAGCTGGCACAGATACGCTCTTATGCAGAAGGCTTCAAGGAACAGATCAAGCTGACCCTGAAACAGCGTGCGGAAACGGCCAGGGAACAGTTTGATGACGGCTGCGATTACGTCAGCACAAGTTCCCGGCCTGCAGGAGCGGTCTATATGACCCCGTCCATTGACGGCGACAGGGAGGCTCTGCCGGCTTAAACAAAGAAATAATTATGGCTGTCGCCATGACCAAGTCAACGAGGGATACTCCCAATCTATTCAGGAGTATCCCTTTCTTTTATTCATAAATGAGGAGGATTTTATAATGAGTGATATACCTTTAACATTTGAGCAGAGACAATTTGCCGCCGATCATCATGATCTGGTCTACGCATTCCTTAATGACAAGCATTTACCGGAGGACGAGTATTATGACGTAATAATATTTGGATACATCGATGCTGTCCGGCGTTATTTTGTCAACCCCAATCTTCAGCAATATTCTTTTGGAACCATTGCATGGGGTGGAATGCAGGGAGCCCTAGCCAATTACAATCGTTCCTTGCATCGTCAAAAGCGCACAGCCACCGTTGTCAGCATCCATATTTCCAACCACGATAATGGTCTTCCCCTGGAGGAAACCATCGAATCTTCGGATGAACTGATGCAGCAGTTGGAAACCAGACTTCTCCTGCATGATCTTGCAAACTGCGTATCCAAGCAACAGATGGATATGGTTCGCTTAAAGACCAGCGGTTACAGTGACAGAGATATTGCCAGAAAGCATAATGTTTCTAATGATCGGGTAAAAAAGCTGTTGAATGAGGTTCGTATAGCGCTGAAAACCTTATGCTATGAATGACCATTTCCACACGGCACCACTCTCTTTACAAAGAACGGAGGTCAGACGAATGAGTGAAAAGAAGAAAGAAGTAACGCTGTGCGGCCGGCTTATCCGCCCCGTTGAAATAGGCAAGACTGCCGTTTATGTTTCAGGCGGACATATCCACCGTACTTCCCGTGTGGTGGCAATCCATGAACAGACAGAATACATGGTGCATTTTGAAACAAAATCAGCGCACTATCATCTGTCCATGAGCCCTTCCCCGCTGGCGGCAGTAAATCCGGTTCCGGCAATACCGGCCGCCTGCGCATAACCAAACATCCTATAATAAATTACCGGAAAACGCTTAACGATAAAGCTGCACCGGGCAGATATACCGTCTGCCCGGACATTTTCAGGAGGAAATATAAATGAATATTAAGGAATTTACCGAAAAAGCCGTCCAACAGATCTCCATTATGTTGGGAAAGAAAGTTCAATTCAAGGAAGTAGACAAGCTCAACGGCACCAAACGCTATGGAATCATAATCCTTGAACCGGACAGCAATGTTGCCCCTACTTTGTATATGGAAGATTTCTACCATATGTATATGGAAACAGGAAACTGGCAGGAAACCATACGCCAGATCATTGCGGTATATAAATCTGACAGCTGCCCGCCCCACCTTGATATGGGGTGGTTCAAAGATTTTGATACTGTCAGGGGGCTGATCTTCCATAAGCTTATTAACTATGACGCCAACACCGCGCTGCTTAAGGATATCCCCTATACCAGATACCTTGATTTTGCCATGGTGTACTGTGTCTACTATGAAGGTGACAAAACCGATGTTGGCAGCATCATGATCCGTAACAGCCACCTTGAGCTGTGGGGCTGCACCACCCGGGATATCGCCAATCTTGCCGAAGAAAACACACCACTGCTTTGGCCCCTTTCAATCACTTCGATGGAAAGTATCCTTCGCGACTGCCCGGACATCCCGGAAAAATGCTCTGATAACGCCGAACATGCTCCTCTCTATGTAATGTCAAATGATAAAAAGTGCAACGGCGCAATCACCATCCGTTACAGAGATTCCCTTAAGAGCTTTGCCATGGCACAAGATTCCGATGTGGTAATCTTACCCAGTTCTGTGCATGAAGTCATTTTACTGCCTGTAAAGAGTAATATCGATTTTGAATATCTTAAGGATATGGTTCATGAAGTAAACCGCAACTGTGTTGCCAGGGAAGACTTTCTCTCCGATAACATCTATTTATACCGGCGGAACTCTGACAAGGTCGAGATTGTCTGATCACGGCTCATCCGATACAAAAATAACCACATTGGCGGAAAACTGATTCAGTTTCTCCGCCAATATCATTTATAAAGAAGAGGACAAATTATGGATTTACTTAAAAAATTTGAGGCAGTCACGGCGACCTCAGACTCCCGCATCTCAGATACTGACCGCGCTTTCTGCAAGGCGCACCAGGCTGCCTATGACAATGCCAGATGCACCCTTCCGGAACTGCTCTGTTTCTGGGAGGATATGCAGCGCCAGCAGGCGGAACTGCTGTCCGGCACAGATACCCCTCCCACCTTTTTCCTTGCATCCAGGGACGGCATCCGGCTCTCAGAGACGGATATCCGGGAACAACTTTTCTCCCTGCATTCCCTGTTTGTCGGGGAAGTGGTGTCATTCTTCAACAGAACCTACCAGCTTTCCCTCCCCATAAGGGATATCGAAGACAACCTGATCCCGCAGAAACCGAAAGACAGGTGGACGGATGACTACGAAGACAGGGTAAAGGCATACACCCGAGCCATGCACGACCTCTCCCTCCGCTACACGGATATCTTAGACCGGATATTCCTTTACACAGACGGACGCGAACTGTCCGAGCAGGCGCTCCATGAACTGAGAGAAAAATGCCATAAAGCCGCCTGGAATTCATCCGACGGAAAAGCAAGGTTCACATTAAAAAAATGTACCCTGCTGCTCAACGGCTATTTTTGCAGCTATCGCGACCGCTATGGCGGCGGCTATTGGGAACTTGCCCAGGATACTAAAAATATTTTAAGGGGAATCTCCCACTTTGAAACGGGAAACTTTTCAACCACCTCCTACAGTATCAGCAGGCTTATCGGGGCATATGATCTCCGTTCAGATTTCCATGAACTTGTTGGCTGCCAAAAGGCCTTATCTCTAAAGATGTACAAAAATCAGCGTGTAGACATCAAGTTCTCCACGGAAGAAAATGCCCGGCAGTTCATAAACGACTACCTGGGCGCCATATGCTAAGGAGGTGAATCCTGATTGAAATATTCCTATTAGTGGTGGGAAACCCGCCCTTCAACCTGAAGTGGTGGACCGAAGGCGGCAGGGAAATATCCTCGCAGCTATATTACTGCCTGAAATCAGCACAGCTCTTAAAGCCCCTGGGCATCCTTGAAAATAGCATGAATTTTTAATTTACGAAAGGAGGCTCTTTATGTACTACCCTATCTTACAAGTATACACAGAACCACACCATGAAAGGGAATGGGCAACGGAGG
>JAMPAC010000157.1 GCA_023667395.1 Blautia sp.
ATCATCCTCTACCGGTATACGCAGACCAGGGCAGGCTTCAACGCGGCGGATTTCCTGAAGGGCTTCAAAGGCTACCTGGAGACGGACTGCTACCAGGGCTACAACGGCCTGCCGGATGTGAAGCGGTGCTGCTGCTGGGCACATCTGCGCCGGTACTTCGTGGAGGCAGTTCCCAAAGGGAAGGAGCTGGACTACAGCAATCCTGCCGCCCAGGGGGTACAGTACTGCAACAAGCTGTTCGAGCATGAACGGCGATCCCGTGAAAAGGGGCATAGCCACGAGCAGAGGAAAGAATACCGGATTCAGAAAGAGGCGCCAGTGCTGGATGCCTTCTGGGAATGGGTCTCACAGCAGTCCCCGAAAAAAGGGACGCGCTTTGAGAAGGCGGTGAACTATGCCCAAAACCATAAGGAGCAGTTCATGACATACCTTGAGGACGGCAGGTGCAGCTTTTCCAACAACCTGAGCGAGAATTCAATCCGTCCGTTCACGGTAGGCCGCCGCAACTGGCTGTTCAGCGACACGCCCAAAGGCGCGGAGGCCAGCGCCATCGTCTATACTATGGTGGAGATGGCCAAAGCCCATAACCTGAACATCTATAAATATCTGAACTATCTGCTTGAACATCTGCCGGAGACCAGGATGGCGGACAGCGAACTATCCAGGCTTGCTCCATGGGATCCGGAGGTTGCCGCTAGATGTTCTGGCGCAATGTAGAGCAAAACGCTTGCCTCTGGCAAAGCTGAATAGAGTAAAATGCTTGCAGTTCTTACAGTCTATTATGTAGGGACTGCTTTATTTTGTCTATCCGCAGGATTATTAAGCGCTTACGTTTAATCTACCGTTTACAAATTTCCCAGCAACGGCATTTCTTTTTAACGCTTCATCCTGCTCAATGGGGAATCCTTGTATGCTGGTGATTTCTTCATAATCTTCTTCAGGGACGTGCGCTCCTGTTCTGTCAGTTTCTCATACCGGATCTGTAATTGTGTACACATAAGGGCGGTAAACACATCCAGGTAGGAACCCGGCACAGCCATTGCCCGCTGTGCGTCTTTCAATAGTTTAACGGCATTGGAACCGTCCGGCGCACTGGCCGTATCGTCCTTGTGTGCTTCCCTGATGTCATGGAGGATAGCATCCCAGGTTTGGTGTGTGACTTGACAGAAATAATCTTCTTCCTGCACCTGCAAAGCATCTAACGCTTTCAAGGCGGTATCTTCCTCTACCGGCTGGTATTGGGAAAGGATCTGCTCCCGTAAGACTTCCAGAAGGCTGTTAAAGTCGTTGAAATGGGAGGTCGCGATACCATCCACATAAATCTCCGTGTCAGTCATCAGAGTAACGAAATTCTTATGTGTGGCAATCTCACACAGCAGCCGGTTATTGATATGCCCGCTCTTTAACAACCTCACCATATCATCACTTATATGCAGCTTTGTAAGTTCCGTGTCCGGATGGTTCCGGTTCTCTGTCCGGCAGAGGAGGTAATCGGTTGACACCCCATAAAAATCTGCCAGTGTCATAAGGTTTTTGTGGCTGATTTCCTTATAATCGTCATTTTCATAGCTTCCTAAGGCAGACTTTGAGATGCCCGTGGCCGCCGCCAACTCTTCTAATTTTAAATTCCGTTCCGTCCGTAAATCCTTCAGCCGTTCCTGGATCGTTATCCCTTGCTTCATAGCTCTACACTCCTTCCATTCGACTTTTGCCGCCGCCAAAGCCATTATACCATGATATGAAGAAATCATACCACATAGATTCCGCAAGCGTGGAATTTTTTTAATTTATGGCTTTATTCCTGATTCGTGGACATACGGCACAAGGTACGAAAATGTTCTATGATAAATGTGAACTTAGTTCATATGGCAGTTCATCGATGGATTATTGATTATTCCAATCAAATGATCGGCCTGTATGGGATATGCTTCCCAGGCAATATGATGCCATGACCTGCGGAAAAAGAAAAAACAGCCGCAGCGAGCGCATACAGAGGAAGCGATACGCTGCTGTGAGATTCAGGGGCAGGAACGGCATCAGGGTAACACGGTAGAATCAAATGCGCATTTTGCACACTTGATATAAAGCTATAACTAATGCGGCGGAAAATATTCCGGCCATATTATAAAATCAAAACGACATTTTGACGTTTTGAAATCTGCCAGAAGGTGTTGGACGACATTTTGCCGTCCACCCAAAAATAACAGGATGATTTTTTCAGCCATATGACTGATCGGCGGAAAAGTCGTCTTTTTTAGAAACCTAAAAGAAATGTCAGGAGTGTTGGACGGCGAATTGAGGGAGACGCAAACAGCAAATTATTTTTCCATACCCTGTCGCGTTGACTGCGCAGTGGCACCTGTAAATGCACGCTTCCGCCGAAAATACAGCACGTTTCTGCCGACAGAAAGCCTTCCCTGAAATACAAAGGACTGCAGAACCCATTGCGGGATCTGCAGTCCGTGTGGGATGGGGAATCCTTCAGATATCATCATCCGCCAGGGCAGGCAGGTGAACCAGCCCGGTGGCAACGGTCACCGCGTCCACCCGCCGCAGCAGGCTGCGGAGCCTTTCCTCATTCCAGAAGATATCAGAGAAATCAGACAGCTCGCACCCGACATCATGGTTGGGGATGCAGAGGTAGTTCCCATATTTATGCCGTCCGGCAAGGATGTGGAAATAAGTCCCGCGCCCACAGATCTCGGCTTCGTACTGGCCGGGGGCCTTGCGCAGCAGGGTAAGCTTCCCAGTCCAGCTTTCTTTGCGGGAGCCATGCTTGAGGATACAGGTGTATTCCATAAACGGTGCGCCTCCTTCCTTAACCGAGGTTCTGGCTGTTAACGGAAGCCAGGATGACCTCTGGGTCGATGACTTTCTTCTCCATCTGCGCCCCAAGGGTGAGCGCATTGGTCATGAGGTTGTCCACGAGCCTGGGACTTCCCTGGGAGTGGCTGTGGACAGCGGAGAGGGCCGCCTGGTCGATGATGGAGGAGGCGCCGCCCGCGCAGGAGATCTTGTGGAGGACATACTGCCCCACCTCCGCATCGGAGAGGCCGGAAAAGTTATAGTGGACGGTGACCCGCTGGCGGAGCGCCTCATGGACAGGTTTGTTCAGGGTATTGTTCAGGTGCGGCTCCCCACATAGGATAAGGGTGAAGCAGTTCAGGGAGTCATAGCCGTAGTTCATGAGCATCTTGATATCCTCCAGGATGCCGGTGGAGAGGTACTGCGCCTCATCAACGGCAAGGAGGAGGGGCTGCTTCTTTTCCCGGTAGAGGTAGAGGACCTGCTCCTGTATGGCGCGGAACATGCCGGGCTTGCCGCCTTTTGGCTCCAGCCCCAGGACAGAACAGAGCTGGCGGTAGAACTCCATGACGCTGACCGTGGAAAGGCAGACATACTCCATGTGGTAGAGGTTGGGGTTAAGGCTTTTCGCAAAACAGCGCAGGGCGAAGGATTTTCCCATGCCGGGACGGGCGGTGAACAGGCCGATGCCCCTCGTGTCCTTTAAGTAGTCCAGCCGGGAGAGCATCTCCGAGATGTCCCTGGACAGGAAACGGTCCTTCTCCGAGGACATCTGCTTGTCAAAAGGGTTGAAGGACAGGCCATAGTAGGAACGGAACATCAGCATGCACCCCCGATCCTGGAATAATCAATGGACGGCGTGTTATTGCGCTTTGTCCTGCAGTTTTCGTTTTTATCCGTGGGCCGGATGGGGTAATGCTCCCCCTCGTAAAGGATGAAGGCGGAGGACATGTCATCGGGCAGGAACCGGATCTCCACTTTGGACGAGATGAACTGCATGGGGACATCATAGGATACCCTGTCGATGGAGACGGTGGAGTCCTTGTTGACTTTCCTTGTGATGCGGTTGAGGAAGCACTCGTCCAGCCATTCCCGTGACTTGGGCATCCGGATGGCAGACCGGGTCCCCTGGTAGCGTTCCATAGGCGTACATCCGATACCGGAGTGCAGGGAAGTGTTATAGGAGCGCATGTATTCGCGCAGGAGGGAATTGAACTGCGCGAGGGAGGGGATGGAGTCCATGTCCAGCGTATAAAGCCAGGTCTCCTTGAGCGTCCGGAACTGGCGCTCGATCTTGGCCTTGGAGGCGC
>JAMPAC010000158.1:0-2573 GCA_023667395.1 Blautia sp.
GAAATCGATGATCTTGATCGTGCCTTCCGGCATCAGCATGACATTGGCCGGCTTCATATCCCGGTATATGATCGGAGGTTTCTGCGAATGCAGATAAGATAATGCATCGCATAATTGCTTCGCCCATCCGATCACCAGATCCTCGGCCTGCGTGCCGTTTTCCGCTAATATCTTGTCCAGCGATTCTCCTTCAATATAGTCCATCACGACATAAATGGTCCTGCCGTTGTCTATGATATCAACGATACGGGGCAGCGCCGGATGATCCAGCTTCTTCATCATGTTTGCTTCCGCCAGCAGGCTGTTCACCACCACCTCGTCATTTTTTCCGCTGCCCTTTTTCCTGATCTCCTTTACAGCCCACTGTTTATTGAGATGTGTATCCATCGCAAGGTACACAACAGACATGCCGCCTCTCCCAATTTCCGTTAATATTTCATATTTGCCATCTAAGACGGAACCTATCTCTGCCATGTATCAATCTCCCTATTCGGTCTTTATCAATATGACCGAAATATTATCTTTTTCCTTTCTCTGCTTCACCAAGTCTATCAAATACCTTGCATTTGAATGCATTGCTTCTTTATTATAGAAATTTACCGGATTTAAGGACTCATACATCTCTGTGTCAGTGATCTCGTGCCGGAATCCGTCGGTGCAGAGCATATACGCGCCTTTTTCACTCTCCCCGATCATGATCTCAGGCTCCAATAAATCCGACGCGCCCACACACTGGAGCAGCATATTCCTGCGCTTGTCTGTTTTAGCCTGCTCCGGCGTCATGTTTCCACGGCTGATCTCCCTGTTTATGTAGGTCTGATCCTTTGTAAGCTGTTCCATGCCTTTCCCGATATGGTATACCCGCGTGTCACCCACATGCGCGATCATATATCGGTCACCTATGAAAAGGATTCCCGTGAAAGTAGTTCCCATGGTGATATTCTCTTTCTGCGCATGCTCCAGAATACTTAGATTGAGATCTTTCAGCATAAAAGACCATTTCCCGCCTATCACCCGCAGATCAGGATCTTCCAGTTCATACGGAAGTTCTTCATCAAACCACTTGGAAAAACTTCTGACCACTGTGGCGCTTGCAAGTTCCCCCTTTGACAGTCCGCCCATTCCGTCGCACACAATGGCCATCAGAAGTTCACCTCCCAGGCACTTTCCATGCTTCACAAGAATGCTGTCCTGATTCGTATCCTTTGTCGTTCCTACATCCGTATCCGCTGCGATCGTAAAATGCATTTTCCCACATTCCTTTCCTCTGATCATACCCGGAATTCAAATTCCTCATTGGCCAGTTTCAGGCGATTCCCTCCAACTATCTCCGTCTCCTGCTGAGCAGGGAGCGGCACTTCGTTTATGTAAGTACGGTTCCTCGAATTCAGGTCGATCACGAAATATCTATGACCCCTGGTAATGATCTCCGCATGGTTCCTGCTTACCTTATCATTGTCGGTGACACAATAATCAACACAGTTTCTTTCCTTTCCGATCCGAAAAACAGGCTTGTTGACCAAGATCACTTCCTCTGTCGAGCCCCTGTAAAGCGCTGCATCCGGAAACTGATCGGCAGCTTCTGTCAACAAGCCGGTTTCTTCCATATCTGTAAGGAGCCCGGTTTCCTGACATTCATTCAAAAGCCCGGTCGCTTCTTCCCCATCCATGCGGTCCGGCTGGGCGTTCAGCAGACCTGTTGCCTCCGGATCCTTCCGCTCATAATGATCATAGTAATCCGCCTGTTTATCCGTCATAAAACCGCTTTGGCCGATGTTATGGTTCTTGATGGTATTAACAATGCTCCTGTCCTCTCCCTGTATGAACTTCTCCACTTTTTCAGCATTGAAAGTTCTCAGCCCCCTTATGAAATACACATATCGGGACAGGTATGCCATGTCTTCTTCCTGCATCGGCTCCGCAGAATATATGATGCTTTCCATAAAAGCCAGAATATCGGCATCCGCCCGCTGTTTTCCCAAAGGAAGATAGATAAACTGCAATTCCCTTGTTGTTTCATTCATATATACATTTTTGATGTCAAACAGCACATCACTGATAACAAGCGCATTGAGATCAAGCTTCTGTACAATGTCCACGATCTGTTCCATGATAAAAAAGAACTCATATTTTCCGATCGGTTTCTTTAACCGTTCGTATAAGCTGATACCGATGGGGCCATAATATTCAATAGTATTCCGTTTTACCCGCCTTACTTTCAGCAACCCCCTGAGCGATTTGCCTGAGTAGAAATCCAACTGCCTTTCATTGAGTTTTTCCTGAAGCGAAAGCTTTACTTTAACAATCAACTGGCGGTCTTTTGTTTTAACGGAGTATTTTGCCATAATTATTCCTCGTCTTTCTCCACATGATAAATACGGCTTTTTTGCGTAGAACTTTTTGTTCATGCCCAAGACCGTGAAGATGATGCAAATACCGCCGGAAAGAGTACAGTCTGACCATTTTCCTGACCACTTATGGATGAATGGTAATCCGGTTTTCCGCTGAACGGTTACTATGAATGCGATAGTTCTCCGAGCATTGACAATTTCTCTATCTGGCTTCTTTTGAGA
>JAMPAC010000158.1:2583-4092 GCA_023667395.1 Blautia sp.
TGGATGGACATAGGTGTTTAATGTTATGCCTACATTTGCATGTCCAAGTATTTCACTCAATGTCTTTACATCTACGTTCATCTCTATACACCTGGTAGCAAAGGTGTGCCTGAGACAATGAAAATTCATGCTGGGGATCCCATACTGCTCCAACACCTTATGGTATCGATATTCAAAAGTTCTCGGGCTGATAAAAGTATTCTTTTCAGACACTACAAACTCAGAAAGTTTATTTTTTACCGCCTTTTCCAGGATTGCGGACAATTTAGAAGCGATCGGTATATCCCGTATGGATGTTTTTGTCTTAGGCCTATCGAGGATCAAACATGTTTTGGCGGATCCAAATGGCATATCCGCTGCTTCTACCCTGGCAACCGTATGCCTGATGCGGATCATCCGGTTATCCAGGTCGATGTCCGTCCACCTCAATCCACAGATCTCACCAATGCGCATACCTGTATTTAACGCGATGGAAATTCCCAACGCAGTCAAAGATCCATCAAATTCAAGTTTATGTTCCAATCTTAACTGCATCTTCAGATCCATGACAGCTATTTCCTTTTTCTCGATAATCGGCTTGGCTATCTTTGTTTTCAGCGGAGCACAATATCCCTGCTCCGCAGCATAGATCATAACGGAATTTAATATTATCCCCATCGTTTTCACATATGAGTTGCTTAGTCCGCCTTTATGGTCCAGCCGCCCGTCCGAGGTCTTTTGGATCAAAAAAGAATTTATGACTGTTCCGCCAATATTTCTCATCTCATATTCCCCTAACGCTGGAACGATATGATTTTTGACGATCTCCTTGTATTTCAGAACGGTAGCTTTCTTCTGATACAGAAAATGATTCAGGAGCCACTCATCAACAACATCTTTCAAGTACATTCCCTTTACTTTTTTGCCTGGATGATTTTCCGCCTGAAAATTTTTCTTCTTATCCTTTACCTCCCTGTAACTTTTCCCATACACCGAAATGGCTTTCGTCTGCCCTGAATTACTTTTGATGATGATCCTTGCTTCCCACCTTCCATCCTTTCTTCTTCGTATGTTTTCACCTGTTTTTGGCATAAACAATTCCTCCTGTTTTTTACAATCTGAAAGACCCTTTATATGACCACTTTTCATTATAGCAAATAAGATAAATCCTTTGTTTTTCAGCAGTATTTAGAAATTAATTGTCGAAAACTCATACATTTTGTCCAGATTTTGATTGACAACAGCTATATCACGAGATAAAATGACAAATATGATGGTGTGTTAAAAACAGTCAGAACAAAAAGTTCTACACAAAAAAATTCAGTCGGCCACCTGTACGGAGAACCCACTGAACTCTTAAGGACGGGATTAATATTTATGAAACATTTTTCGTAATCTTGTCCCACCCCGGACAAATATAAAATACAACAGATATCCTGCCACCGTCCCCAGGATATTGGTCAGCATATCCTCGATCTGAAAAAAACCCCTTCCGGTGAGCAGCTGGATCAGTTCCACCAGGAAACTGGT
>JAMPAC010000159.1 GCA_023667395.1 Blautia sp.
CCCGGAGGGGAATTATACCGTCGTACAGGCAGTGGACGGCAGTTCCTGGTACAAGGCATCCGCCCATGTACCGGAGTGGCGGAAGAAAAAACAGGAAGCCGCCGTTTCCATGGCGGCACCGCCCGAAAAGCCCAAAACCACCAGGGCATCCCCCAGAAAGACTCCAAAAAAGAAAGCAGCGTCTGGTGAAGCAGAAACACCCATGCAGACACCTGTATCCCCACCAGCCCCTGTTCCCTCCCCCTCTGTACCGCCCACTGCACCGGATACAGCGGACGGCAAGAGGGAACTGCCTGCTGAAATGGAGATTGTAACTGTAGACAAGGATTCTATCATGTCCTAAGGAATTGCCAAAAATAACTTTCCCAATTCCTGCAAACTGATTTGAAACCAACCGGAGCCAACGGCTCCCAAACACAAAAATGGAGGTAACATACATGACACATGACAACGAGAAACTATTGGACCAGGAAAACCAGAACCTTGACCTGAATGAACTGCTGGGCAGCATGGACAGGGAACCCGCTGCCGCCCCGGAAGGGGAATTGCCGGAACTGTCTGAAGCGGATATGTTCGGTGAGGAAACGCCCACCCAGGATACGGCACCGCAGGACGCGCCTGATGGGGCTGTTCCTGCAGAAGCAGTGCAGGAGCCTTCCCCCAAGCCCAAGAGAAGCTCCCGGAAAAAGAAACAGGAGGAACCTGCTGGCAGCGAGACATCCCCTTCTGATCCCAATCCGGGGATCTCTGCGGCTGAACCTGCCGGCATTGCTGAAATAGGGGCGGACGGGGATATTTCCGCATTGGACGGGCCTACCATAACGGAGGACTCCCCTGAAACGGATCCTACAGGCATCACTGGCACAGAGACAGAAGAAAATAATCCTGCATTGGGAAACACTTCTGGACCGGAAGAAATCCCTGAAGCAGAGCCTGCCGATACTGCTGACCGGAGCAGCGATGCAGATGCACCTGCCCCTCCCTCCCAGGCAAAACGCACACCCACAACCAGGCGCACTTCCCAGCCCAAGAACACGGAGGCGCCTGTGCTGACACTGGAAGCCCGTGGGGAAGTGGAAACAGAAGAAATCCGCAGTGATGTGATCTGGCATGAGATCCACAACGCCTACCGCACCCGCAAAATACTCACCGGGCAGCTTGGCGGCATTGAGCAGACAGACTCCGGCAAGACCATTGCTATTGTGGACTATAAAGGTTTCCTCATTATCATCCCTTTAAAGGAAATGATGATCAACCTGGGACGCCTTCCCTCCGGCGAAGAATACAAAGAATTGATGCTGCGTCAGAACAAAATCCTTGGAAATATGTTAGGCGCGGAAGTAGACTTCCTTGTGCGGGGCATCGACTCAAAGACCCGGAGCGTGGTGGCAAGCCGCAGGGAAACCATGCTGAAAAAGCGCCAGACCTTCTACCTGGATACCGATGCCTCCGGGATGTACCGCATCTATGAAGGGCGTATTGTACAGGCAAGGGTCATTGCCGTGGCGGAGAAAGTGATCCGGGTGGAAATATTCGGGGTGGAGTGCTCCATCATGGCCCGCGACCTTGCCTGGGACTGGATCGGGGATGCCCATGAGCGCTTCTCCGTGGGCGACCAGGTGCTTGTGCGCATCCTGAGTGTCCGCAGGGAAAACGTGGAAGAAATCAGCGTCAGGGCAGACGTCAAGAGCGTATCCCAGAATACCAGCCATGACAACCTGAAGAAATGCCGTATTCAGAGCAAATATGCCGGCAAGGTAACGGACGTACATAAGGGCGTTGTCTATATCCGCCTTTCCAACGGTGTCAATGCCGTTGCGCACTCCTGCTACGACCACCGCACCCCCGGCAAAAAAGATGACGTGAGTTTCGCAGTGACACGGATTGATGAAGAGCATGGCGTTGCTGTGGGCATTATTACCCGGATCATCAGGCAGAACCTGTAATGTAAAACCAGAGGAGCCGCTGTTGTCATTTAACAGCAGGCTCCTCTTCCAAATATCAGGCTCCTTTATCCGCCATGTTCTTGAACTGGACGAAAATCTCTTGCAAAACTACCCCTATTTACATATAATAAAATTTGAAGTGGGATTCTATGATCAAGTTCCCATAAAAGAATAATTACAAGCTTTGCAAAGCTTTTTGGGCAATATGCTTTCCAGAATTTGACACTGAAAATACAAGATAAGGAAAATTCCCATGAACGAAATAGGAAATACTATCATAAACACAGAAGACGGTAAAGCCAAGTATGACGCTTCCCTAAAAGAATTTCTGGCAAACAAGCAGTTTCTCGCCCGGATTATGAAGCGCTTTGTTCCTGAATTTGCCGGCTACTCACTGGATGATATTGAAAACAGATACATTGAGCCTGGAAGCGTCATGGTTTCAAAGGTCGGCGTAGAACGCAATTCCACAAACATTGAAGGGATTGCGAATGAAGACACCTCCCTGAATGAAGGGCGCATTTTCTATGACATTGTATTCCATGCCTGCTACCCTGGCAAGGATGGCTCTTTTATCGGCATGTACCTTATCGTGGAGGCGCAGAATTCCTATTATAAAGGCTACCCTGTTGAGATGCGGGGAATGTATTACGCCGCCAGACGCTTAAGCGCCCAGTTAAAAAGCATCAACAACGATACCAACTATGGATGCCTCCAGAAAGTCTACTCCATATGGGTGTGCATGGGGGATGTGCCGGACTATGAGGCTGGGACAGCCACCTTGTATGAAACGGAGAAACATGATATAATAGGAACCGTCAGGAGGGATCCCGGTGCATATGACCTGATGAGCGTCATTGTCCTGCGGATCAATGACAGGACAAAATCAGAGGATGAAGTCCTGGCCCTGCTCCAGACAATATGCAGCAACCTGATAGAAAAAGAAGAAAAATTAAAACGGTTAAAGGAATACGGCATCCGGCTGGATGACGAGATTGAGAAAGGGGTGAGTACTTTGTGTAACCTGTCCGATTTGGTTGAAGCCCGCGGCGAAATGCGTGGTAAGAAAAAAATTGCTCTTAAAATGTTAAAAAAAGGATTGGCTTATGAAGAAGTGGCGGAATATGTGGAAGTTTCTGTCGAAACAGTAAAGGAGTGGGAACAGGAAGCCCTCGCCATGGCGTAAAGCCGCCTTTATTCAAAATACCCAAAACTCATCAGGACTGCGTTATTGGAGGCTGTAAAAAATTCTGTGTCTATGGGGAAATATTCTTTACTGATGGGAATCAGATATGTAGAAATTTGCTGTCGGATACAATTACTTTTTTGCTGTCGAATCCCTTTTCTGATTATAGTATTGCCAACTGCTTAAGTTTTATACATGATCTTTGATTTTTTTGCATACAAACCAGGCATTAGCAGCCGGAAAACTGTTTGTGGAAGACTCCATTCCCGGTTCTCTGGAATAGGGCCGTACGTTTCCGGCAATACTGCTAATGCTACTGGCATACAGCTGGGACGTTTTTGATCAGATATGGCGTCCCAGCTTTTTCATTATGCTTTACAGGTAACGGGTCAGCCGTTCCCCGTACAGGACTGTCAGCTGGTTCAATACCTGGTCCCAGTTCCGGTAGCGTTGTGTCCATTTTTTGACCACATTCCCACTGGCAAGGTAAAGCATTTTTTCCAGGGCGCCGTCATTCGGGAATACACTCTTTGTCTTTGTCACCTTCCGGTACTGGCGGTTAAGCCCTTCCATGATGTTTGTCGTATACATGGTGCGTCTGATATCATCAGAAAACTGAAAGAAAGAACTGACATCTTCCCAGCTGTTTTCCCAGTTGCCCAGCGCATAAGGATATTTCCTGCCCCATTTCTCCTTGACCTTTTCCAGCCCTGGAAGCGCCGCTGTCTCATTCGGGGCATTGTATACTGCCTTGAAATCAGGGGAAAATTTCTTCAGGTCGCTGTAATTGACATATTTGAAGGAATTGCGCAGCATATGGATGACACACCCCTGGATCTGTGCATCCGGGAATAATGCAGCCATGGCATCCTTAAAACCGGCAAGCCCGTCCACGCAGAAGAACATCACATCCTGCACGCCCCTGTTCTTCAG
>JAMPAC010000015.1 GCA_023667395.1 Blautia sp.
TTGTCACGGATAGCCAGAAGTTCGTTCTTGGTATCCTGATCGAAATAGTCGTCGTTCAGCCAGAAGTTGAATTCATCCATAAAACTCATTTTCACATACCCCGTTTCTGCACAGTTTTTCTTCTCACGCGGCCTGCGGACACTGTGCGGACGCAGGCGCTGCAACATTTAGTTAATTATACCATAACTCCCCACTTTGCGCTACAGAAATTTGTTAAAAATGCTATCCGTGCATTTTCAGCGCAAAATCGCTTCTGTCCAGGGAAAAATTGGGATTATAATAGGGATCTCCCGCCTCCAGTTCTTTCTTCCATTTTTCCCGGAACAGTTCGGACTCCCTGTTATACCGTTCCGCCTTTTCACCGCTGTTATCCAGTCCCCTGGATACGGACTCGTAATGATAAAGCTCCGCAAAGGGCGTAAAAACATTCAGATAACCGGCTGCCCTGACCCTCAGGCAGAAATCCACATCATTCAGAGAAACCGCGAACGTCTCGTCCAGGCCGCCCAGCTTCTCATAAATTGCCTTTTTGACCATAAGACACGCGCCAGTCACCGCCGTCACATCCTGGGCATAACAGAGCCTGCCCATATATCCAAGGTTATTCCTGCTGACGCGGTAATGGGTATGCCCGGCGGTCCTGTGGGCGCCCAGCCCGATCACCACGCCTGCGTGCTGGATGGTCTTATCCTCGTAATACAGTTTACACCCCACCGCGCCCACGTCTTCCCTCTGGGCGTACATCAGCAGTTCTTCCATCCAGTTCAGCGTGATCACCTGGGTATCGTTGTTCAACAGGACCACATACTCTCCCTCCGCCGCGGAAACACCCTGGTTATTGATGCGGGAATAATTGAACTCTCCCTCGTAAGTGATGACCCTGACCCGTGGGTCTTTGGAAATTTTTTCATAATATTCAAAAATCTCCTCCGTGGAAGAATTATTTTCCATGATCAGGATCTCATAATTACCATAACTGCTTTTCTCCAGAATGGACGTGACACAGCGCGTCAGGTCGTCCACATGATCCTTATTGGGAATGATAATGGAGATTTTGGGCTCTCCCTTAATCTCATACCGGATCCTGAATATGGTCTCGAAAGCCTTGGTTGACGTGATCTCAAAGTTTTCAAACCCCTTGCTCCGCAAATGATCCGCCACAGCCCCTTTGGCCGCGTCGATGGCATAACTCTTGGCATTGATATCGGACGCCACGCTGCCCTTGTGGGAACGCCAGTAATAAAGAAGTTTGGGAATATGAACCACCTTATCCGCCCGGTCGGTGAGCCGCAGGATCATATCGTGATCCTGGCTGCCGTCAAAGCGCGAACGGAATAACTCCGTGCCCTCCAGCAGTTTCCTGTCAAACATGCTGAAATGGCAGATATAATTGTTGGCGCGCAGATTGTCTATGGCAAAATCCGGCTTAAAATGGAGCGTAAGCATGTTATCAATGCTGTTGCCGTGAAAGGTAGTCTCATCACAGTATACATAATCCGCCCCCTGCTCGCAGACCGCTTTCACATATTCGTACAAAAGCGCCGGATGCAGGATATCGTCATGGTCGAAAAGCCCGATAAAATCCCCGCTTGCCATGGCCAGTGCCCGGTTTGTATTTCCGGAGATCCCTTCATTCTTTTCAAGTTTTTCGTATAAAATACGCCCTCTGTCTCCCACACGCCCGGCCACTTCAGGATGCTCCTCCAGGTACAGGCGATCCTTTTCCGCATATTCCCTGCACACCGCTTCCACGTACCCATGCTCGCTGTCGGAACCATCCGCCAGACAGAGTTCCCAGTTTTCATAAGTCTGCGCGATCACGGAATCTATGGCCTGCATGAGAAATTTCCTGGGGGTATTGTACAGAGGCACTAAAATACTCACCTTGATGTCCCCGGGAAAAACCGCCGCACGCTGTCTTGCCGCCTCCTCCGGCGTGGGAAAACCCGCCGTCCCATGCTGTGCCCTGGCCTTTTTCTCAATGCGCTTGGCGTCCAGCTTGCGCACAATGCCCCGGATGCTTCCGTAATGACCGATCCTCTCCCTGGTCCTCAATACCCAGTGCACAAAAGCGCGCAGCGGTTTGGACCATTTCCAGAAGACGCTGCCCTTGATCCTGTCAAGTCTTTGCTGAAGACCAGAAACGGTTCCCTGCTCCTGTGCCAGCTTTTCCTCCAGCACACGCCCTTTCCGCCGTTCCGCTTCGTACAATTCCTTATAATAGCGGGAACTGCCGCCCTGTTCCGTTGTTTTTCCGGTTTCTTCCATCCTGCTTTTGTGTTCCTTTCTCTGTCCCGCGTCCGGCTATGCCTCGACCGTCAGCACCTGCTCTGACCACGTCACATACTTCCTGCGGCTTTCCCTATCTTCCGCCAGCATACCCACTTTCCATTGTCCCGCAGGCAGCTTTTCCCTGGCAAAACGGGATACGAAGCCTGCCAGTAAGATATGGACTTCGTTTGCCAGCACCTTTTCCACATCTTTTCTATACCAGGGAAACAGTTCCGTCCGATACAGGGTTCCGTCTTCTTTCTGTAACAGGATCTTTCTTGTGTACCTGGCGTTGTCTTCCCCGGAAAGATAACTCCAGCCTTCGATCACCATGATATCCGGTTCGTCAGGCCGGACTTTCCGCTGTTCCCCGGCCTGATCCAGTACCAGATGCATAACGTCCGTTTTGGCCTTTCCCAATATCCCCGCGTCTTCCGGCGCCACTTCCGAAACCTTTTCTTTCCTCCTATAGTCATACTTAAAATTACAGGTGTAACGAATATTGTCATCATTCAGATTCCTGTTGTAAAAAGCGTCTTTTCCCCGCATTGCAGGATGCTTCTCATATAATGCCTCTTTCTCATCCAGCAGCCTGGTCCACTTCTCCCCATCATCCTGATCCAGTCCGCGGCTCATGGATTCATAGTGATATAATACGGCGTCATTGCGCAGTACATTATAATATCCCTTTTCCAGCAGCTTAAAACAGAAGTCCACGTCATTGTACGCCACTTGCATGGTCTCGTCCAGGCCGCCTGCTTCCAGGTATTTCTTCTTCTCTATCAGCAGGCAGGCGGCGGTCACTCCCGCCATATCATATGTGAGCCAGTTACGCCCGTAATAATAACATCTGTCATCTGCAAGGGACGCAAGCTTATGGGAAGGACCGATGCCCATGTTGGTAATACCCGTATGCTGGATCCTGCCGTCGTCCCCATACCACAGCCTGGCGCCCACCGCGCCCGTGCGGGGCTGCATGGCCTGCCCCAGCATGATCCTCAGCCAGTCTTTCTGTATGATCTCAATATCGTCATTCAACAACAGGACATAATCCGCCTTTGCGTTTCTGACACCCAGATTGCACATGGCGGAAAAATTGAATTCCATGGGCTGGTACAGATACCGGAAACCGTATTCTTTCTGCAGTTCTTCCGTTCTGGCCTTATTTTCCGCAGAACTTCCATTGTCAACCACGATCCACTCATAATTGGCGTATTCCGTTTTTTCCCGGAAAGAAGAAAGGCATCTCTCCAGCAATTCGGGGTGATCCTTGGAGGGAATGATCACAGACACCATTTCGGAAAAGCCCCCGACCCTTCTATCCACATCATAGCATACATGGTAGATATCTTCTTCCATGCCAGGTTCCAGATGCGCCCTGATCTTTCTCCGCCTGAGCGCCGCTTCCCTCACATCGCGGTAAGCGGCTCCGCAGCCATCCATATCATAACCCTTTTCCAGTCTCTCCTGCAGCAGGTTCTCCACAACTTCCAGAACATCCTCCCCGGACTGTTCCGCATCGCTGATCTGCTTCCGTTCAGCAGCGTTTGGTTCATAACAGTTATGAAATAATACATGTTCTATATTTCCGATCCTGTATGGCAGGGTTGTGACGCCATTTTGCAGGGTCTGCGCAAGCCTGTCACACTCTTCCAGGGCATGAACCCTTTCCTCCAGCCGGAAACAGAGCGCATAAAAATCGGCGTATGACCCCGTGTCATAGTTTTTTCCCTCCAACAGGCCATGATATAAGGATTTGTTGACAATGATCATATGCCCCGTGTAACAGAAAGAAAGCAGGGTGTCCGGCGACCAGCACGGCTTAAACCTGGGATGCATCCTGTTGGACAGGTCTTTCCAGTAATAATCCTCGTCCCCATAAGCAAAAATGCAGCTTTTGTTTTGTTGAAACCAGGATTTGATCCTTTCTTCCGCCTGTTCATCCACAACGCCGTCCCCGCAGACGATCATACAGAGTCCGCTGTTCTTCAGTTCGATTTTCCGCCAGCCGCTGACCCGGTTCTCCGCCCGTATCTCCTGCGTATTGCCGGAATGCTCATTTTCCCGGATCCACTGCAGATAGGGATGCTTCTGCCTGAAAACCTCCTGCCGATATTCCTCCACATATTCTTTCGCTTCGGGAGATGCGGCATATCCGCCGGAGACAGGCCGTCTTTTAAACGCATAATAGCATTTTCTGAAAGGCGCTGACATTTTCCAGAAAATATTGTTCTCAATGCGTTCCAGATTGGAGCGCAGATCCTCCTCCTTGACCTGGGCATCCGCTATTTTGGCGGCAAGAAAAGTATTTTTCTTTTTTTCCTTTTCGTAAGCTTCCTGGTAGTATGCCTCCCAGCCATATGAAAAACGCTTCTCTTCCATCACTGAAACCAGCCCCTTTTCTGCATATGCTTTACCGTTTCCTCAGGCACTCTTGTGACCTGCATGGACACCTTAAGAAGATTTTCCTGCTTCTGTGCAAGCCGGGACAACTGCAACGTAATATTCGGATCCCTGGTATCGAACGCATAGACCCCGTCCCCTATACGAAAACCGTTTGTGGAAACGCATTTTTTAGGAAAAAGCGTCTCATCATTCCAAGTCACCTCCCCGAGCATCACGATGCAGTAATCGCTGCAGGGATCTATGCGGAGCGCTTTCCGCCCCTCTTCCACCACCAGCTGGAACCGGCCGTTCTCCGCCTGTTCCTCCTCCAGGAAAAAGGAGTTTTTCTCCGAAAAACCGTCCCCCGTATCCTCGTAGATCTGGACACGGTTCACTTCCTCGGAATCCTGATACTTATGAATCCATTTCCGGGGCGTTATGATGCGGTTCCCGATACGTTCGCGCATCTCAGCCATGGCAAGGCGGTTTCCAGTGACAAACTTCTGGAATTCCCGCTCCTGTTCCCTGAAATTTTCCGCATCCCCCTCGGTGATCTGCAATTCATCCAATATCAAATCAAGGTTTAATTTGTTGCGTTTTTCATCCTCCAATAAATAACAGTAGATTGCACGAAACGCAAGTTCTTTCGTACTGATGGGCTTTCCGAAAGTCCACTCATAATCGATCAGCGTCCAGGTATCCTTATGCACCAGGATATTGGCAAATATCAGGTCGAAATCCGCCACCGGATAATCGCTGTTATACCCTATTTTATCCACATACTCCCTAAAATACTTGTGAAAGCCCTCCTGGTCGTCCTGCTCCAGGCATTTGTCCATCAGTTCCGAAAGGGGAACCCCCGGCACAAATTCGAACTGCGCGTACAATTCCTCCTCTTTTTCCACCAGGGTGCATCGATTGATCTCCAGTTCCCCGCCCTGATATTTCTCCGTCAGGTTCTCATAGGCCAGCGCCATCCCCCTGACATGCTCTTTGGAAGCCTCTCCCAGGGGATATTTCCTGACGCTGACATTCCCTTTATCATCCCTGCCAATCTCCGTCCTGACGGCATATTCGGGAGCCCGGTCATTGGAATATTTTGCGTATTTTACCTCAAATCCCCTGCCGATCACCGCCAGGTAGGAATTGGCGAACAGGGAAAACAGTCCCTCCTCCACAACGCCGTCAAAAGCGCTCTTCTCGTCAAAAAGCGCCATCCTTTCCCGGTCAAAATTACGCATGTTATTTGACAATTCGCCCTTTCCGGGCAGGTATGCGTCGCTGTAGAGCGTAGTCATGAATTTATAATCGGGATAGGGATAATAGAAATGGTACTCCGGTATCTTGCAGCTTCGGAAGATCTTCTCCAGCCCCCGCCTTCCGAAAGTGCGCACACCGCCCCCGTCCACATAATTCTCAATGCCTGAAAAATAAGTTCCCAGATGATCTTCCTGGCACCCGGCAAAATATTTCATGCCATATTGATTCTCTATGGCTATGATAATCCTGCCATCCTCTCTCAGATGGGGCAGCAGGATATTCAGGAAATCACGATAAGGCTCATCTCCCCCGATATAACTCTGCCCATATTCAAAGACCCCGATCAGGCAGATATAGTCAAAATCGTCAGGCAGTTCCAGCTCGATATCCTTGAAATTACCCACGTGGATGGTCACATTATCACATTCGCTGTGGCGGTAGGCATTGATCAGGCTGCGCTTCTTGGACAGTTCCACACAGGTAACGCTTCCCGCTTTTCTTGACAAAACACCTGTTATTGCCCCGCATCCGCTCCCCACTTCCAATACTTTGTCGTTCTTTTTCATGGGAATCCATTCCACAATATTTTCCCGCAGCGGGGACAGATGATACAAGATCGGCCAGCTTTTCCGCTCCTCGATCACTCCTGCGTATTCCACAGGAGACAGATTTCGCGCGATATCCAGCAGTTCGTCCTCCACCGCGCCGTCGCAGTACAGATCCTCGCCGGAATATTTGCTGTAATCCAGTTTTACCTTGCCAATCTCATCCAACATTTCCTACCTCGCATATCATCCGTTTCCGCCATTCACACGTCGGCTTCCGTCACTTCCACTGTAGAATCCATATCGTAATACCCCACCGTATTTTTATCGGAGACCACAGTGATATTGATGGCATCATACAGCCTGTGATAGGCCTCAAACACATCCCCGTTATAACCCGTAACTCCCAGCGAGATCAGGTATTCCCCGCCCTGCAGGCTCATCCTCTGCGTAAAGGCGATCTCTTTTACCTGTCCCGGTTCCGCACAGTCCAGATACGCTTTCTCAATCATGGAATTGGTTCCGGTAATCTCCGTTCCCATCACATTCTTAAAAGAAAACGCGAAAATAGGCGCGGGAATATGGTCGGTAAAACGTACACGCATGTGCACCGTAAATTTGCTGCCCTTGATTACCGCCGTGGTGCGCATTCCCCTGTCATCCGTGACATAGTACTCTTCTATCACCGCCTGCTTCGTGCCATATTCAAGGACGTCAGGATTCACCCCGGAAGCCTTTCCGGCCGCTGCCCGGACTTCCTCGTCCCCGAGCAGGCTTCCCTCCCCGGGATTCTCGGGGATCTCATACTGTCCCACAAGCACGCGCTTATAGACGTCGATCATCTTTTTGGGTGTCCCTTCTCCCAGAAGATTCCCTTTGTTCAGCAGGAAAACCCTGTCGCAGTACTTACTGATACTGCTGAGATCGTGGCTGACAAAGACAATGGTCTTTCCCATCTTCTTAAATTCTTCAAATTTATGGTAACACTTCGCCTGGAAAAAAACATCCCCCACGGACAGCGCCTCGTCCACAATCAGTATCTCCGGCTCGATATTGATCGCCACCGCGAAAGCAAGACGCACAAACATACCGCTGGAATAGGTTTTTACCGGCTGATACACATAATCCCCTATATCCGCGAATTCCAGGATCTCCGGCAGTTTCTTATTGATCTCTTTCTCGGAAAAACCCATCATGGTACCGTTGAGATAGACATTCTCGATGCCGTTATATTCCATGTTAAATCCCGCTCCCAGTTCCAGCAGCGCGGAAATCCGTCCTTCCACATGCACTTCCCCGGAAGTGGGATTGAGGACTCCCGTGATGATCTTCAGGATCGTGGATTTCCCGGAACCGTTGGTACCGATGATCCCCACCGTCTCTCCCCTGCGGATCTCCAGGTTGACGCCGTTTAAGGCATAATGCAGCTTATGGGTCTGCTTGCGGCCAAAACCGAACGCTTCTTTTATACGGTCCTTGGGTTTGTCATACAATTTATAGATTTTGACCAGGTCCCTGACCCGGATGGCAGGAATATCATCCTGTCTGCTGTTCCCTGTTTCTCCCATAACATCCTTCCATATGCCTGCTTTTCCTCAGGTCACGTGTCCGCGCCCTTACAATATATGGCTTCCTTGTGATACCAGTTCGCCATGGCCCGGTTCTCCTCGCTGTCCGGATTCTCCGACAGATCGCCGAGGCGCAGGAACCACGGGCGGAAATGGTAGGCATCCACCTCCACTACCGGACCGCTGTTTTTGATGGTCTCCACTCTTTCCAGATACTCCCTGTAAGATTCATTGGCTTCCCCTGTGTGGATATAATAATACGCCCCGTAGGAGGAATAATGTCCCGCCTGGTTCTTCTCCAGTGCAAAAGCCGCTAAGATCAGCGCCCCGATCAGGATGTAAAATCTCAGCGAATTATTCTCCCCGTCCGTGCCAAGGATTTTTTTCAGCCTGTCCCATACAGGGTCAGACGCCCAGGGTTTATGAGCCTCCTGACGCTTCCTGCATACCCAGCCGGTCCAATAGACGACATTCAGAAAAAGTAACAGCTGATATGTTATCTTGACCGCGTTCAGCGTCCTGGCAAAGCCGTCGTGTCCCATGGTGTAGAGGGTCGGCGTAAATCCTGACGCATAGAGACAGAAAGACCATGCCAGCACAAGACCCGGATATGGAAAGCGCAGGGATCCCTTCCTGACCACGTTCCGGATAAAGGGAAACGCCAGCGCCAACATGACCAGCGTTGCCGGCCCGGTAAATTCACCCAGATGCAGCGCCGCATCCCTGAACGAAAATATGATGGCAGTGACCGGCGACATCCCGCCGCCCAGAAAACTGTCCAGCACATCACCCCGCACATGGTTTCCCGGCGCGGACGCGGACTTACAAAAGCAGAAGCCATAGACCAGCAGGGAGGGAATCAGCAGTAACGCTCTCCTCCTGCGCAGCAGCGCTCCCAGCGCCAGAAAGGATAATCCTGCCAGCAGCCCCTGAAGCGCCGTCACATAATTTGCCCCGCCCGCCAGCATGGCCCCGATCAAAGACCAGGCCACCAGCAGCGCCGATAAAACGCGGCCGCCGCCGGTCATCAGCCTGACCCATGCCGCCACAAGGAAGAGCAGAAAAGAATGCATTCCCACATAATGCACGCCGCCGTTGTACCAATAAAATCCTTGCTGGGCCGAATAAATCAGTTCCACCACCACTGCCGTGAACACCGCCTGCAGCACAATGCGATCCGCCCTGCCGCCCTTTAACACGTTTCCAAGCAGGACGCCCGTCAATGTCCACACCGAGAACGTAAGCATCAGCACCAGAAACATCGGCCCCAAAAAATAATACGGTTCTCCCCATGCCGCCGGCATAAGCGACATGAAAAAAATAGAGGAGAAAGTTCCCTGCCACGCATACCACGACATCCTGGTACACTCGACCGCACCGAGGACGGCGCTCTTCACGCTCCGCTCCGCATCCAGGGCGTTTCTCGCATAGATTCCGTAATTATAATCATCATACCATGGCACTGCGTAAAAAGCCAGCCTGAGAAGCGGCGCCAGCAAAAGCGTCATGGCGCATACCGCCAATATGGCCACCGTCCGCGTACCCGGCCTCCAGTCAAATATCCTTTTTAGTCTGCCTTTCATACACATCCTCCCGGCCGCTTCCCGATCAGAGTACATCCGCAAAATGAACCTTCAGCCGCTTAAACACCAATGCACCGATGCCAAACAGCACCACCGTCACGATCCAGAAATACATGGTGGAATAGAAATCCTCAAAGAACCACTGTCTCTCACAGATCGCGCTCCTGTATCCGTTCACAATGTATACCAGGGGATTGATCTTCAGCGCCACCGCCCAGTCACTGTCGATCTTGCTGATATCCCATAAAATGGGGGTCGCCCACATGCCGATCTGGAGCATGATATTGATGATCTGGGACAGATCCCTGAAAAAAACCACTATTGCACAAGTAGTATAACACAATGCCAGCACAAAGACAAACATGCAGACACTGTAATATAATATCTGTATGGTGTATATTGTGGGATAATATCCGTAAAACGCCGCGATCGCAAGCAATACAATCACAAAAAACGCATGGATAAAAGTAGCGGCGATGATCTTGATGATAGGCAGGATGCTGATCTTGAAAACCACTTTTTTCACAAGATAATTATATTCCGTCAGGGCATTGGTCCCGTTGTTCAGAGCCTCGGTAAAAAAGAACCAGGGCACCAGCCCCGCCGTCAAAAACAGCACATAGGGCACGTCGTCGGCGCCCCTCCCGGGATTGCCCATGATGACCTCGAATACCACATAATACATCGCCACGGTGACCACCGGCTGTATCATGGCCCACACCGCGCCCATGTAAGAGCCCGCATAGCGTTTCCTGAAATCATTCTTCGCCAGTTTCCAGATCAGGTGCCTGTTCTGGAACAGTTCCACCGGCAGCGTCGTAAATTTATCATATCCTTTCGCAAAGACCAGGCAGGATATCACAATGACCACGCAGGAAATAATCTTCTTGATCAGTTCCTCCTGAGGATCCGCATGGGGATTATGATGCACTATAATGATCGCCGCCATCAACAGCAGCACCGTGGAAAAAAGCGTGATTCCCAGCTTCTTGCTTATCTTCATGTTGGCCTTTCCCTCTTACTTTTTCAGGCTGTCAATACCGCCCCATTTTTTATCCCTGTCGGCAAGGATCAGTTCCATGCCCTCCGGAATGGGCCATTCTATCCCAATGGCAGGATCGTTATAGAGAATCCCCCCCTCGTCGTTAGGGTGGTAAAAATCGGTAACTTTATAACAGAATTCCGCGCAATCCGACAATACCAGAAAACCGTGGGCAAAATTCTTCGGAACAAAGAACTGCTTTTTATTTTCCTCCGACAGGATCACGCCGAACCACTTTCCGTACGTCGCAGAGCCCTCCCTGATGTCAACCACCACATCAAAAACCTCCCCCCGGATCACCCGCACAAGCTTGTCCTGAGGAAACTGTTTCTGGAAATGGAGTCCTCTCAGGACGCCCCGCCTGGAAGCGGACTGGTTGTCCTGCACGAACACCTGGGGAATCCCCGCCGCCTTGTAATCCTCATACTGATAAGATTCGTAAAAATATCCCCTCTCATCCGTGTGCACCTGGGGAGTGATCACTTTCAATCCCTCTATCTCACATGTTTCCACCGTAATCTTGCCCATCTTTTTTCTCCTATTCCAGTTCCGCCTCTTCACTCCAGCGCCCAATGATCTGAAAGTGATGTTCAGACGCCGTGCGTCTGAAATCCCTTTCGGGCGCTTCCGTTCCGAGGCTGTTTTTATTATTCCAGTTCCGCCTCTTCACTCCAGCGCCCAATGATCTGAAAGTGATGTTCAGACGCCGTGCGTCTGAAATCCCTTTCGGGCGCTTCCGTTCCGAGGCTGTTTTTATTATTCCAGTTCCGCCCCTTCACTCCAGCGCCCCCGCTCTGCGCTCCCCGTTCCGAGGCTGTTTTTATCAAAAATAACTGATATCCATATCCACATTTCCCTGGATGCCGTCCACACTGCCCCGGGAGGTGTACTGCCACATCTGGTAGTATCCCTGGTAGAGCGGCGCGCTCCTGTATTCCGCAAGCCAGATACAGTAATTATCCAGCCGGTCGGTATACAGATTATTATTATACCAGTTGCGGCTGGCGTATACTCCCGCGTCGTATCCCGCATTCTCTATGGTACGGCAGAACGCCTCGCAGACCAGCGTCCTGGTCTCCGGATCCAGGCCGTCAGCCCTTCCGTTTCCCCCGGCGCCCTCCGTATCGATAAAAATGGGATAATCGATCTGATAATTCCGAATCAGTTCCAGCACAACGGACGCCTCTTCCACCGCCTCCACCTCGTTTACCGCCTGGGTAAAGAAATAGATTCCCGTCAGCACGCCGCTGGCCCGCGCCCCCTTGATATTCGCCTCAAAATAAGGATCCACCACCAGGCTGCCCGTAACGGAACCACGGTATCCGGCACGGATGATGGCAAACTGGATTCCTGCGCCTTTTACCCTGTCCCAGTCGATCTCCTTATTCCACTTGGACACGTCGATCCCTAGCCGGGCATTGCCGGAGGTGGCCTGGAAGTTCCTGATCTCGGTCTTGTCCGCATCCGCCACGGCATCCGCCACGGCGGTATCCTCCGCCTCCGCGTCGATCTCCTCCTCAGTCTTGATCAGCGCCGAGATATCATCGATGGCCACATATTCAACCTTATCCTTCACATGGACCCGGGTCTCGTTGTTTGGCACGCGGTATCCGGATATGGGCAGCAGTTCCACATAATACTCCCCGGAATCCAGGTCGCCGATGTAAATAATGCCGTCCTTGTCCAGATCCTTGTACTCTCCCACGTCTTTCAGCGATACATAAAAGCTTTCCCCCGTGACCGGCTTTCCCTCATTATCCACGATCTGGATACGGAGATCCTTTTCCACGGAAGTAACCATCAGGGACAATCGGTTGGACTGATCCCGTGCGGCCTCCAGGATGGAATTGATCTCTGCGTCAAAGAAAGTCTCGTCCCGCATAAATGCTGACAGGTCATCGCCGACCTGTCCTGTGGCGTTATATTCCTGTTCCGCCTGGGGTTCCGGGCTTGGACTGCCCTGCGTAGTTCCCTCCGCCGATCCGGTATCGTGTTTATGATCCATATTTGCCCACGCCACCAGGATGGAAACCAGCAGGATCACTGCCATGGAACCCAGGATCGCCAGTTTTCTCAGCCTAGAGTCCATTTGCTACCTCAACCATATATTTCCCATAATTTGTCTTCATCAAAGGCTCCGCCAGTTTCAAAAGCTGCTCCTTGTCAATAAATCCCCTCTTGTAGGCGATTTCCTCGACACAGGAAATATACAGCCCCTGCCTCTTCTGGAAAGCCGCCACGAAATCGCTGGCGTCCAGCAGGGCGTCATGATTCCCCGTATCCAGCCACGCAAATCCCCGTCCCAAAGGTTCCACATGGAGCGTTCCCTTGGCGAGATATTCGTTATTCACACTGGTGATCTCGATCTCCCCCCTGGCGGAGGGCTTTACGTTTTTGGCGATCTCCACCACATCATTGTCGTAAAAATACAGCCCCGGCACTGCGTAGTTGCTTTTGGGCTTCTCCGGTTTTTCCTCAATGGAAACAGCCCTGCCGTTCTCGTCGAACTCCACCACCCCGTATTCCCTGGGGTCGCGGACATAATAGCCGAAGATGGTAGCCCCCTTTTCCCTGGCCGCTACTTCCCTCAGCACCCTGGAAAAACTCTGTCCATAGAAAATATTATCGCCCAATACCAGCGCCACCCTGTCGTTTCCGATAAATTTCTCGCCGATGATAAAAGCGTCTGCCAGCCCCCTAGGGGATTCCTGTATCTCATAGGAAAATTCCATGCCCAGCTGATGACCGTCTCCCAGCAATTCCCTGAACACGGGAAGATCCCTGGGGGTGGAGATGATCAGCACCTCCCGGATCCCCGCCAGCATCAGCGTGGACAGCGGATAATAGATCATGGGCTTGTCATACACCGGCATGATCTGTTTGGATACGGCCTTTGTCAGGGGATACAGCCGGGTTCCGGACCCGCCCGCCAATATGATACCTTTCATAAGATATAACCTCCTATTCCAATCCCGTCTCTTCTCTACAGCCCCCTGCTCTGAAAGAAATTTCATCTGCAAAAAACGCAGCTGAGAATTTCTTTCGGGGGCTTCCGTTCCGAGACTGTTTTTAGTCTGCGAAAGACACGCCGAATGGGAACGACGTCCATCGTTCCCATTTATCCGGTTCCCTTTTACTTTTCATACATATCCTGATAATACTTCTGATAGTCTCCGCTGGTCACATTTTTCATCCACTCCCCATGCTCAAAGAACCACGCGATGGTCTTTTTGATACCCTCCCTGAACATGGTCTCCGGTTCCCAGCCAATCTCCTTTCTGATCTTGTCAGGCGCTATGGCATACCTGCGGTCATGACCTTTCCGGTCCTCCACATAGGTGATCAGGTCTGTCGTCACCAGCGCCTTTCTGGGATCGTCCTCAGACAGCATCTCCTGCAGGGTCTCCAGGATGATATGGATGATCTCTATATTCTGTTTCTCATTGTGGCCTCCGATATTGTAGGTCTCAAACAGCTTTCCCTGCTCCTGCACCATATCGATTGCCTTCGCATGGTCTTCCACGAAGAGCCAGTCGCGGACATTCTTCCCGTCCCCGTAGACCGGAAGCTTCTTTCCCTGAAGCGCATTGTTGATGATCAGGGGGATCAGCTTCTCCGGAAACTGATAAGGGCCGTAATTATTGGAACAGTTTGTAATGTTCGCCGGGAAATGGTAAGTGTCCATATATGCCTTTACCAGCATGTCCGAACCGGCCTTGCTGGCCGAATAGGGACTGTGGGGATCGTAAGGCGTGGTCTCATAAAAGAACGCGTTATCGTCGTCAGGCAGGGAACCATATACCTCGTCCGTGGACACATGGAGGAACTTCTTCCCCTCCGGGTAGCTTCCGTCCGGCTGCTCCCATGCCGCTTTCGCGCAGTTCAGCATCACTGCGGTGCCCAGCACATTGGTCTGCACAAAGACTTCCGGGTTACGGATGCTTCTGTCCACATGGCTCTCCGCCGCAAAATGCACCACCCTGTCGATATCGTTCTCCCCAAAGATCCGGGCGATTGCTTCCTTGTCGCAGATATCCGCCTTTACAAACGTATAATTCGGCCTGTTCTCTATATCTTTCAGGTTCTCCAGATTTCCTGCGTAAGTCAGGGCATCCACATTGATGATGCGGATCTCGTCCCCATACTTGCGAAACATATAGTGGATATAGTTGGAACCGATAAACCCTGCTCCGCCGGTCACCAGATAAGTTCTCATATTTCTTTCCCTTTCATCCGCCATAACTGCCATGGATATGGATTTATTTTACCATATATTGACATATTATGGCTATCTTTTTTTTAACAGTTCAACCCACTCATTCATAAAAGCATCTGACGCCGCAACTGTTAATACCCTAAATAACTCAGGTTCATATCCACATTTCCGCTGATGCCGTTGACGCTTCCGTTAGAACGGTACTGCCACAGATCGTATCTTCCCGTATAAGTAGGCGCTGCCGCATACTGGGCCAGCCAGATCTTGTAAGCGCTCAGTTCGCTTGCATTAATCTTGCTGGTGAACCATGTCTTATTGGCATAGATCCCGGCTGTATAACCAGCCCGCTGTATGGTCTCGCAGAATGTCTTACAGACCGCAGTCCTGGTAGCCACATCGATGGAATCCGCGCGCCCGCCGCTGGGCTCCACATCCAGGAATACGGGATAGGATATCTTATATCCCCTGATCTGCTCCAGTACCATGGATGCCTCTTCCACAGCCTCCACCTGGTTCACCGCCTGGGTGAAGAAATACACTCCGACTTTCAGGCCGGCCGCCGTAGCGCCCTTGATATTGGCGAGGAATTTCGGATCTTCGATCAGGCTGCCCTGGGACGAACCCCTGTAACCACATCTGATGATCACATAGGAAACGCCGGAGTTGCTTACTGCCGTCCAGTCGATGTTTCCGTTCCACTTGGATACGTCGATTCCCATGTTGCCGGAACCTTTCACCAGGGAACCGTCGCTGGCAAAATTATATTTGGCGCCCTGGATCACCTGTTCGCCGGTGACTTTGTCGCCACTGGCAGTAAAATAGTAGACATTGCCGTTTAAGGTCTGCCATCCGGTATACCTCTCGCCTACTTCTATGAAAAATTTATCAGCCGTATAATAATCTGCATATCTGGCCGTGTCATACTTGCCGTCCCGCAGTACAAGCAGCGGATTGCCGCTGTTGTCCTTCAATACCGTGCTGTGGTCATCCTTGGGATGCGCCTTTACCGTAACCGTGAATTCTGCGTGTGCAGCAGTCTTGCCATCCTCTGTGTAACTCACTTCGACGACCGTATTGCCCGCCTTGACCCCTGTAACCGTGATTGTGGTGCCTGACACAGTTACCGTAGCCACGCCGGTATCTTTCGACACTGCCGACACTACAGGGGAAGCTGCCGTCGCCCCCGTCGGCGTAGCCGTCACAGTCGTGGCAGTGGTGGCAAGCATTGTGATCGCCGATTTATCCAGCGACATTCCCAACGGTGTGGGAGTGGGCGATGCAGAGGGTGATGGTGTCGGCGTTACAGTAGGTGATGGCGTCGGCGTTACATCAGGTGACGACGACACCTCAGGGGAAGTGACCGGTGTGGTCGGTTCCTCCGGTGCAGGTTTGTCTGTCGGATCTACAGTAGGTTCAGGAGTTACCGTTGGTTCCGGTTCAGGAGTTACCGTTGGTTCTGGCGTTGCCTCATCCGGAGAGGGTGACGGATTTTCCGACGTCCCTGACTCCTCTTCCACCCTGTTCAGGCTCCCCACCCCTCTCGTGGACACAAGCGTGCTGGGATCCGGAATATTGCTCTTGGGCACCTCATTGTAAATCTTCTCTATAACCTTGCTCTCCACCCACGCAACCGTATCCTGCAAGACGGACTCCACCTCGGTGACATTCTGCTTGGTATCCTCCTTTGCCGCGTTGACCTCCGATTCTTTCTTGATCTCGTTGGCCACATCCACCTTTTGATAATCGATATCCTTTTTTACTTCCACTTTCTGGGACTTGTCGGACAGTTGGTAATTACTGTACTGATCGCTGGAAAAAGGCTCCATGACCACCGTATAATTGCCGGGAGTGAGATCCTGCTTATAGATGATGCCGTCCATATCATCATCGGACCAGACTGCGCTCTTGCCGTCAGGCCCTGTCACCGTCACGGCAAAAGGCACGTTGGAGATCAGCTTGCCATTGGTTTTGTTGATAAACTTGATCTTCAGGTCTTTCTGCACGGATGTCAGGCTCAACGTCACTGTGACCTCCCTGCCGTATTCCGCTTCCTGATAGTCCTTGGGCGGCTCTGCAACCTGATCCTGAACGGCTTCCGCCGCCGCCATGCGCGCCAGTTCCGCGTCAGCCACCGCCAGCAGTCCCTGCTCCCCGATGGTGTCAATCCCCTCCAGCTGGCTGCCCACACTGACGAAATCGGCCACCTGCGCCTTCACGGTCCGGGAACTGATATACATGCCCCCGGTCACCACTGCCAGCGCCAGTACCGCCACGCCCGTGGCCAGGATCACCTTGTCCATGACGCCCATGGAAAGCATCCCCTGCCACAGTTTCTTAAAGAATCCCCCCTGGGAGGGCTCTTCTAAGCCGTCCTCATATCCGTCTTCCTCAAGCTGGTCTTCCGCGTAATACTCCTGATCCCCCTCATACTCCGCTTCCCCGTAATACCCTGCCTCGCCGGATACTGCTTCTTCTGCATCCTCCGCGCTTTCATAATATTCCGCCCCTTCATAAGACGCTTCATCCGCAGGCTCCGCTTCCCCGTAAGATTCATCATCTTCCGCATCGGCGTAAAACGCCTCGTCCGCAGGCTCCGCTTCCCCGTAAGATTCATCATCTTCCGCATCGGCGTAAAACGCCTCGTCCGCAGGCTCCGCTTCCCCGTAAGATTCCGCCTCGCCGGAGGCCGCTCCTTCCGCATCCTCCGCACTCTCGTAATATATTGTCTCGTCGTAAGCCGCCTCTTCCGCAAACTCCTCTTCCCCGTAATATTCCGCCTCGCCGGAGGCCGCTCCTTCCGCATCCTCCACGCTCTCGTAATATGCTGTCTCGTCGTAAAATGCCTCGTCCGCATCGGCGTAATATCCGGATTCTCCGTCTTCTATAGATTCTTCTTCCTCAAAATATTCTTCTTCCCCTTCATATTCCGGTTCATCCCAGTCATAATCGTTCTCGTCATAGCCTTTCCAGTCCTCCGTGGGTCGCTTTGTATGGTTGAACAATTTCTTCATATCTTGTATCCTTTCTGCCTCTCATTCCCCTATGAATACATCATCTTGAGTGTAACAATTCCGTAACATTATACCATTGCCTGCCTGCTACTTCAAGCAAATAACGCATTTCTTCATAAATTCTTAATTCTTCTTAAAGTATCTTAATATTGTGGACTTTCAATCCGCATAATAGTAAAATAGCAATAGCTTTTCAAAAAGCGCAACAGCAGCAGTTCCCTGAAATGAAACGGAGATCAAAATGAAAAAAGGACAAGAGCAATACCATTATAATATACCGGAATTGGAGGTCATCGACCTGGAAGACACCGAATCCTCCGCCGGGCTTTCAGCGGAGGATGGGCAGGAACAGGATGATATTCTTTCGTCTTCCGGACAGCCTGATTCCAAAAAGCGTTTTCCACATATCAATATACACATTGTGCTCCTGGTCGTCTTTATTGCTTTCATAGTCGGAATCGCGTATAAGATCATGAATTTTGGCACATATGTGGATCTGGAGGAACTATTCAGGGACGGACAGGGAACCTACGATGACACGCTGGACGGGATCCTGCCATTGATGGATGCCGACGGGCACCGTCTGGAGACCAATTACGACGACGGCCTTACCATTGTCGCTTTTGGGAATTCCCCATTCGCGGATGACAGGGATTCTGATGACAATCTTGTCAACATGATCAGGGAAATGACCGGAGCCACCGTTTACAACTGCTCCGTCAGCGGCAGTTATCTGGCCTCACAGAGCTCCCTCATCAACGGGGAAGATTCGCCCATGGATGTTTATACTTTCTATTGGCTCTCCCTCCTTACCACATCCCACAGGGACGCCATCCTGCGCAGTTATAATATGGCCAGGGAAAACCTGGGGGACAATGTGCCTCCCGATGCGGATGAAGTTGTCAACACCCTGTCCACCCTAGATTTTAACACGGTGGATGTGGTCGTCGTCATGTATGACGCCACGGATTATCTGCAGGGACACCAGATGTACAATGACCTGAACCGCACTGATATCGAACAGTTCACTGGCAATCTGGAAGCAGGAATTGAAATATTCCAGAATAATTATCCGCATATCCGTATCATCGTGCTGTCGCCGCCCTATGCCTTTTCCGACCAGCTTGACGAACACGGGGACTATATCAGCAGCGATATCGCCAGATATGGCTGGGATGTCCTTTCCACCTACGTCATCAAGGAGTTCGATTCCTGCGCGTGGAGAAGCGTGACTTTTGTAGACAACCTTTACGGCACTATCACGGAAGATAACGCCCGCAAATACCTTGTTGACAATCTGCATCTGAATACCGCCGGCCGCCAAGAGATCGCCAAACGATTTGCGTATGCCTTATACTACTATGACCAGGATCAGATCAAGGATAAATGAGAACGGATATCAGTATTCCAGGCTGAAATCATTGTCCCTGTAGATCACATACCCGTCCGCCTGCCCGTGTACGCTCCATCCATACGCGGCAGGATCCCCAATGATGTCCTTATCCTCCGGCAGGATGATATAATGGCACACTTTCTCTTTCGTCAGCGGCGCCAGACGGCTCAGGTCAATGGTCTCTTTCTCCATCTCGCCCGGCAGCGCGCCCCAGACGCTCCAGCGATCCACCGTCATCTCCCGCCCATAGGGCATACATATGGTGGGTTCATATTGCCGCACATACTGCACCATTTCCAACGGGAACGCCGCCCGTACTTCCCGTCCCGGCGCCACGATGGCATCACAGACATGCACCACGCTGTCCGGCATATGATACAGATTGTCCGCCTTCCGAAAGTTCGGATTCCTGTAGATATAGCTTCCGGAGAGCATGATCACCGCAGCAGCAGCCAGTGCGAACACAGTCCTGCCCTTGTCCGGGATCCTGACATAGAGCGTGACTGCGGCAAAGGCGACGGTCACGGTCACGGGCAGCAGCCACAGGATCCGGTAATAGATCTCATCACCCACCAGGCTGTACACCACCTTCGCAAACAGCGGGTTAAAAAACAGGATCAGCAGGATTACGGGCACATACACAAACAGGATCCTGACATATTTTCTTTTCTCCTTCATCCACAGGTAAAGGATCGACAGCAGGTAAAGGATCATCACCAGTCCCGTGCCCATATACTCCCGGAAAAGATTTGCCACGATATTCCACATAAAACCTCCTTATTCCAGCAGAAGATATAAAACCGCATAGCATACGTCAGGCAGGCAGCACAGCGCCATGGGGATCAGTATCTTCCAGCACTTAAAGGCAATGGCCGCACACAGTCCCAGGACGCCTGTCAGCAGGCAGCACAACATGGCTCCCATGGTGCTGCACAGGGCGCCCGTGACAATAACAGCCGCCAGCAGCACATAATATTTCAGGGACACTTCCTCCCCTTTCTGCAGCAGCCTAAGCAGAACCAGAAACAACAGCAGGAGCACAGGGATCACGATGCTGCCAAGCGCCGCCTTGCCCTGCCTGCTCCTGGCGATCATGAAATTTTCCACCGTATAAAAAGAATAATCCCCAAACAGAACCAGAAGTTCCGTGAAGATCAGGAACAGGGGCAGCCCGTCCTTTTTCTCCTCCAGCAGGATGCCTCCCAACAGATAGAACACGCCGTAAGTCATTGCTATCAGGACCACCGGGACCACCACATGGGCCATGGATACCGCCCGTATCCCCGTCACATCGGCCAGGTACGTGATCCAGATGGGAAACGGCGCCAGACCATGCCTGGCATCCAGTTCCGTGGTATATCCCGAATACGGATGCTTGCGGTACATTGTCTGGGCATCCTGGGTGATGGAAGAGATCGCCACGTAAAAAGCGTCGTCCCCATCCCCATAGGTCATCCTGACAGCCTGAACCAGCTGGAAGATCAGCAGCCCCCAGAATATCACCCACAACACAGCCTGCGCGGACTTCTTCCTGTCGGTTCCCCTGATCCGTGACACGGCGGAAACCGCTTTTCTGTTCCTGAACAACCGGAACACCGCCGCCAGCACGGCCACTGCCACCAGCACACTGTAACCGCCCGCGGCAAATATATAATCTGTCCCCAGCAGGATCATGGGCACGCAGATCAGCTGAAAACAGGCCCATAAAAAAATCTGTCCGCTGACCCACTGAAAGACCATTCCATGCATATTTTTATCCACACCCCGCCGGAACAGGCTGCCCACGATAACAGGTATCGCCAGCAGAAATATCGCCGCCAGGAAAAGTTGTAACACTGTCACTCTTCCACACCCTTTCTCATCACCAGGATCTCATCCCCATAAACGCCGGGATTGCGCATCATCATCTCTGCCATGCTGAAACCGTATTCTTCCGAGAGGATCGTCAGGACTTCCATTTCGTCCACCCCTCCCTTGACCAGCAGCACCACCTCGTCCAGTTCCGCAATGCTTTCCCTGTCCGTCCTGTTTTCCAGTTCTTCCAGCGTCAGGAGCAGCGTCCTGTCATATTGGGTAAATTCCAGCAGATTCTCATAATAGCCCACTCCGTCATAGATACAGATGCAGGGATGTTCCGCGTATGCCCCGGCGCACTTTCTCTGCAGATCGTATCCTTTATAGAGATAGCTTCCGTCATAATACACCAGATAAAACACCTGGAAGACCACCAATATCTCACAGACGGTAAGCGTCAGCTTCCTGGTCAGCCTTTCCGGGTAGACTTCATGGATCTTTCCCAGGAATTGAAATACCGCCAGCATCAAAATCAATGCCGCAAAGGGGAAAAGGGGCATGATGTAGCGGTCCACCAGATAAGGGGACATCCTGGCCGCCAGCAGGAAATAACCCGCCACAGGGAACAGGAGCATCCACCAGAATGCACGGTTTCCCCTTTTCCTGTCGCTGCCTGCGCCGTCAAGCGACACCCTTCCTTTTCTCCGGCTCCGCATGCCCGCCCACAGCACAGCCGCCAGCAGGATCACCAGGCAGAGTGAAAAATAACCGATGCCCCGGTCCAGCAGGATCCTGCCGAAAGCCAGCAGGCGCGTGCCGTATCCCGACAGTCCCCGGGACAGATTCCCCAGCGCCTCCACCCCCCTGCCGCTGGAAAACACGTCCGCGATGGCAAAGGGAAACGCCAGCACTCCCACCAGGGCGGCGACCGCCATGGAACGCACGAAGCAGAACAGTTCCCTCCTGCGCCCCTCCTTTCCCAGGCACACGCTGACCACAGCGGCCAGCAGCAGGCAGTAAAACAGGAAATAATACTGCGTCCAGAACCCCAGCATGGTGACCAGGATCAGCCTGCCGTTCTTCCTGTCAAAGGAGGCGTCCTGCCATTTTTTCCATATCAGGTAAAAGTACAGCACGCACCAAAGCGTCAGCACCCCGTACATACGGATCAGCAGCACCGTCACCTGCGCCCCCGTGGACAGTCCGTAAAAGAGCGCCGTCATCAGCCCCAGCCTGCGCCCCTCTTTCCCCAGGCCAAGCCCCGGTGCCGTCATGCGGCATATCCTGTACAGCAGCGCCATGACCCACAGAACCGCAGCCATATTGATCACGCAGCCCATCCACGGGGAAATCCTGCCCTGAAACAGGGAAGATACCGTGTGCAGCAACATAAAATGCAGGGGCGGATGATTGTCGTCCTTGACATTAAAATAAACCGACAGATAGTGAAAGGCGTCCCCCCGCCCCACGGTGATATAATCCTGAAACTGCTCCGAAGTGATCCACACCGGCTCCTCATAAACATCCGCGGTATATGTCAAAAGCTTACTGTTCCCACGGTTCTCCAGCACATCTTTCACCGTGTCCGCCAGATTGCCCACCGTCTCTCCAAAGGTTCCGCCGTCTATCTCATTGTGCACGAATTTGGCCAGCCGCCCCTCCGGCTGGGTGGGCACGATCCAGGGGTTAAATTCCGCGTTGGCCAGTTCAAAGCTGAGCAGTTCATCCATGTGATAGCCCTGCTTGCACGACACAAAAAAGCAGAACACTGCCGCACAGACCAGCGTCACCAGGATCTCATATGCGTTTTCCTTTATTTTTTTTCCCATTTTCATAACCATATCTTTCCACAACCTGAAATTCCTGGCAACGCCGGACACCAGGTCTTACTGTGTGTCCGTGCCAGCCGGTTCCGGCGCTACCCTGTAGATATAGAGCCGGTAATAACTGCCCTCCGTCTCCAGCGGGGTCTCGTTCATCAGGATCAGCCCCTGCTCCTCCCCGTTGGCTATATACGCGGCGGACAACAGATAATCGCCGCCCATTTCTTTCAGCGCGCCTGCGTCCAGGCGGTAATCCTGAAAATAAAAGCCGCCCTTTTCTATGGTGTAGTATCCGGGACATTCCGAACTGAACAGATAGCATCTGTTTCCCCAGCCGTCAAAATATTCTTTCAGATAATCGCTGCGCTCCAGTTCCGGCGCCAGGATACGCCGGAATCCATGCTTGTAGTCCGCCGGATAATTGTTGGAATAACCGTCCAGGCAGTAAAAGCCATGATACAGCGCCGCCGCCGGGTCTATCCCCAGGCTGACCACCCTGTAGTCTGACTGCCCCAGCCCCTCCGTCTGCCGCAGGAACGCTTCCGCCTGTTCCATGACGCCGACGGCATAGTAATCCCTGAAACTCAGCAGGCCGTAGTCCGGGTTCCGAAGCTTCTGGATATTGGACTTGACGTCTCCCGCCAACAGGATCTGGATTCCTGTCACTGCAGCGGCGCAGCCGCAGACCGCGCCCAGCAGGATCCCCGCCGCTTTTTTCTCCGGGTGCCGCAGAAGTTCCAGACAGATCATCGCCCCGCAGGCAAATGCCAGGTACCAGAACGTGGGAGAGATCCACAGCAGCCTGTCCACCTGAAAGGCTCCCAGCGCCGCCAGCCGTTTTCTAAAGAACAGACCTGCCCCGCTGTCCCAGAACGCCGCCATAGTCGCAAGAAACAGATTCCACAGCAGGCAGATGCCGATCACCCGCTGGAGCCGTCTCACCCGCTCTCCCCGCAGGACGACCCCTGCCGCCAGGGCAGCCAGCGTGACCGCCAGCAGGAAAATATGATAATCCCCGCTATGCTGTCCGCCTCTGGTGAGATTCTGCCACAGCGTCCGGAAAAAGGGCGACGCCCCCAGGACATATTCCGACTTATGGGATACCGGCGCGTCCCTCATCCCCAGAAGTTCCCCCAGCAGACGGCTGTTTTCCGCCATATAGACCCCCAGGAGGAGCAGCCACGCTCCCAGAAATGCCGGCGCCCGCTCCCGCTGTTTCCGGAAAAGCCAGAACAGCCAAACCAGCCCCATTCCCAACAGGCCAAATCCCACCAGAACCAGGGAGGAAGTCAGCGCATAACACGCCACATACATGTAAGATACCGCCATATGACGCTTCTTTCCCAGCTGCAGGACGCACCAGAACAGCAGCGGGATCCCATATTGGGACAGTCCGTACACGGGCAGGAAAGGAAGATACGCGAATAAGACCGCCGCCGCCATGGCGATCCCCTCCTGCACATCGAACTCCCTGGCCAGCAGATACATCCCCAGATACCCTGTAAGGCTCCCGATCATCTGCATGCACAGCAGCGCCGCGAAATAATGCCCCGTCAGGAACAGAAGCACAAATCCCGGGGCAGGCATGGTCAGGGCCGTCTTGGACACGCCTCCCATAAATTCCGGAAGAATATCCCCCTGAAACAGATGCCTTGCCTGTATGATATAAGCGATCAGTTCTCCGTCCAGCTGGTCATGATAGTTAAAAATGGCGTCCTCCCCCAACAGCAGGTACGGAACCGCCATAACCGCCACGGCGGCCAGCCCCAGGAAAAACCACATCTTATGCTGTTGGCTTTCGGATCTGTTCTGGCCACTCACCTTATATGTCCCTTTCCCCATTCTCCGCCAGACGCGGTTTGATCGCCGTCCCCTGCGCAAATAACAACACCGACCATGCCATCCACAGCTGATCGGTCAGCGCCGTATTCTTATAATCCTGCATACCCGCTCCCCGCATGGTGTACCAGAGCATCATCGCCCCCGCCACGGTCAGGAAGCAAAACACAATCCCAGCAGCAGTCTTCTTTTCCGCAGGACTGCTGCCCAATGACCGGATTACCTGCAGCAGCGCCGTCAATCCCGCCGCCGCAACGAACCACCAGCAGCCATAATCCATGTATTTTCCGGACAATTGCGGCGTATGCTCCAGAAAAAAATCATAATTCCTGCTGCTGCAAGTATCATAACACTTTCCCGACAGAAAACGCTGCAGAAACGCGGGGGACGCGCCATAAGCCAGAATATCCCACATGATCTCCCTCTCAATGACCGGTTTATGTCGCGCCCATGCGGTTTCTATCAGCGTGATATAACATGTGTCAGCCTGCTGCCTGGTCATGGCTCCCTCCGCTATGGCCTGCTCCATGGCCGGGAAAAAGAGACGATCCATCTCATCCGCGTATCTTGCGGTTTCCAGGATGGTTTCCTCATTCACATAGGGATCCACCAGTTCGATCCAGCTGTCGTATTCCTGCAGGATGCTGGACCACGCGATCCGCTGCGTCAGGATCATCAGGGGCGTTTTCTGCACCCGCCCCCAGGCTCCCTCCGTCTGGGTCAGACTGTGGATTCCCAGGATCATGCCCAGGAAAGCGGCAGTCAGCAGCAGACCGTAACATTTCATCTTCCCGCGCCCTTTCCACTGACACCATAAGCAAACGCCGGACATTGCCACGGGCAATGCCCCCAGCCAGAGATATTCCGGCAGCAGCAACGCCAGCGCCAGCCAGCACAGGCACAGTCCGGCAAGTCTTTTTAAAGTACGTTTTTCCGGCCTCTTTATTGCCTCCGCCAGCAGGGACAGTTCCAACAGCATCAGGGAAGCCGCGAAAGAACAGGGCAGGATCGCCATATGGCACTGCATCACAAGGGGCATTGTCATAAGGGCGAAGCTTCCCCATATCTCTTTCCATTTTTCCCCATGCCGGAAGACATGGAGAAAACGCCATGCCGCGACATAAGCCGCCGCCAGCTGTACCACATAGACAATATAATGATTTCTTCCCGTCACCCACAGGAAAAGCGGGTACAGGATCCCCGTGCGCCCGTCACAGCGCAGCGTCCGGCTGATCCGCATGTAAAAAAGACTGTCCTCAAACTGCGGCACATGGGAAAAATTACAGCACATCCAGACCATTCCCAGAACGATCTGAATGCTGACGCCTATGAACAGAACGCCCCTTAATACGGCGGAAACCGGTTCTGTCACTTTTTGTACGCTCACTCTACTTTTCACCGTTCTCACTTTCCCCGACGCCAATGCCATTACAGATAAAACTTCTTTACCCTGTCGCAGATCTCGTCCACCTGCTCCAGCGTCAGTCCGTAGTACATGGGCAGGCGGGCAAGACGCTCGCTTTCTTTTGTGGTATATCTGTCCTCCCCGTGGAACCGCCCGAACTTCTGTCCCGCAGGAGCGGTATGCAGGGGGACGTAATGGAATACCGAGAGGATCCCGTTCTCTTTCATATAGGCGAGGAACGCCGTCCTCTCTTTCAGATCCGCCGCTTTGATATAGAACATGTGGGCATTGTGCACACAATGCCCCGGAACCGTGGGGAGTTCGATCTTCCCTGCCTCCACAAGGGGTGTCAGGTTCTCCCGGTAACGGTTCCAGAGCGCAAGACGCGATTCATTGATCTGATCCGCTATCTCCAGCTGGGCATAGAGATAAGCCGCGTTCATATCGCTGGGCAGATAAGAGGAACCGTAGTTGACCCAGGTATACTTATCGATCTGTCCCCGGAAATATTTGCTGCGGTTGGTTCCTTTCTCGCGGATGATCTCCGCCGCCTCCACATCCTTTTCATCCCGTATCAGCAGCGCGCCGCCCTCGCCCATACTGTAATTCTTCGTCTCATGGAAGCTGAAGCATCCGAAATCCCCGATGGTTCCCAGCGCCTGTCCCTTGTAGGAGGACATAATACCCTGGGCCGCATCCTCGATCACCACAAGGTGATGCCGCCGGGCGATATCCATGATGGCGTCCATCTCACAGGCAACCCCTGCGTAATGGACGGGCACGATGGCGCGGGTCTTCTCCGTAACGGCGTCCTCGATCAGCTTCTCGTCGATGTTCATGGTATCAGGCCGGATGTCCACGAACACAGGCGTTGCGCCCCGGAGCACAAAAGCGTCCGCCGTGGACACAAAGGTATAGGCGGGCATGATCACCTCATCCCCGGGCTGGATCTCCGCAAGCAGCGCGGCAAGTTCCGTGGCATGGGTGCAGGAGGTGGTGAGCAGGCACTTGGCAGTTCCCGTCCTCGCCTCGATCCACTGGCTGCACTTATGGGTATAAGCGCCGTCGCCGCAGATCTTCTGATTTTTTACACATTCCTGGATGTAATCCGCCGCCTTTTCCACATAGGGCGGAACATTAAAATTTATCATATCGATCCCTAACCTTTCCGTTCTTTTTTCCAGGCGCCCGTAACCGAGCCCCGCACATTGTCCGTTACCCTGCTGATGATATATTTGGGCCGTCCTTTCACTTCCTCATAGATCCTGGCGATATAGTGGCCGATGACGCCCATGCTCAGCATCAGCAGCCCGCCTATGATCAGGAGCAGGAGGATCACCGTGGTAAATCCCTCCACCGCCGTGCCCATCAGGAATTTGACCAACGTCTGTACCGCCAGCACCACGCTGAACAGCAGGAACACCATGCCCACAACGGTGACCATCTGCAGCGGCAGGGTGCTGAATGAAGTGGCGTTGGTCACCGCATATTTCATCAGACTCCAGAAAGACCACTTGCTCTCCCCGTACTGCCTTTCCTGCACCTCATACTGTATGGTTTCCGTCCTGAACCCCGCCCAGAAAGTCAGGGCCCGGAAAAAGGTATTGCGTTCCGGCAGTTCCAGCAGCACGTTCACTACTTTCCTGTCCAGCAGTTTATAGTCGGAGGATGAATTCATATCCATCTTGATCAGTCCGCTCATGACCTTGTAAAAAAGGCCTGCAGACAGCTTATGGAACAGGCTCTCTTTTCCCCGGCTGATCTTGATGCCCTCCACCACTTCCACCCCCTCCTGCCACAGCTTCCACATCTGCGGAATCACTTCCGGGGGATGCTGCAGGTCGCAGTCCATCACGATCACCGCGTCTCCGGTGGTCAGTTCCAGTCCTGCAAAGATACCTGCTTCCTTTCCAAAATTGCGGCTGAATTCCGCTCCCCTGATCCGGGGATCGGCCGCCGCCGCTTTCAGGATCTCGTCGTAAGTGCCGTCTTTGGAACCGTCGCTGATGAACACCAGTTCATAATCGATCCCCTTTTCCGACAGCAGCCCCGACAGGACTTTTGCCGTGTTGGCAATATTCTGTTCCTCATTATAAGCCGGCAGGACTATAGATAATAATGCCACGTTGTTCCTCCCATTCCAGTTCCGTTTCTGCACTCCAGTGCCCCTGCTCTCCTCCCGCTACCGTTCCCTGTTCTCTGTCTTGATGTACATGATGCCGTCGATGATGCGGATGGAATCTTTGCCCGGAAAGCTGTCCATGGCCTCGTATTCCTCCGAATAATACATCTCCGCCATGGCCTCCGGGGGCTGTATGTTCAGGGTCGCTCCTAGGTAATGCCTGATAAATTCCCGGTAATTATCGGCTGTATACAGCAGGCTGTCGCCGTTTAAACCGATCATATTGGAAGTCACCCGCAGGGAAATATCCGTATTGGGATATTGCTCGTCGCTGACGTATCCGATCATGGCAATGGGAATTCCGGGATAATACCCATCCGTCTGTTCGATCCGGTCAAGCAGGCGCACACAATAAGCATATGTCTTCTCATAACGCTTCTCCAGATTGGAATAGGCGATATTATCCGCCACCGCATAATGGAATACCAGCACAAAAGCCGCGCACAGCGCCGCCCACTCCGTCCACACGAAACCCTTTGCCTTCCCATGGCTCCTTCCCGCAAACGCCAGCATCCCGATCAGGAGCAATACCCACTGATACCGCATCAACAGATGATAATTCACGTCTGGCGAGATCAGGAGGATCACATTGGCGATCACGGGAAAAATTACCAATACAAGTGTCATTATAACGAAAAAGAACGAATTTTTCCACCCCTTTCTGTTCCGCATCCCATAAAAAGCCGCGCCGACTGCCGCCAACAGCAGGAGCAGGCAGGCAGCGGCCGACAAAGCGCTCTGAAAAACCACATTCCCTTTCAGGGAAAAGGCGAAGAAATCATGGTACATATTTGGGATTGTCTCAAGCAGGCGGCCTGTCAGCCTGCCCGAAGCCATATCATCGATCCCCTGGTAAGAGGCAAGTTCCTTTCCCTGTACCTTCAACAGGATCTGAAGGATCAGGTAATAAAGCGCCACTCCAATGACACCCATATACAGATAACGTGCAGCTTTCTTTGTTTTCGCCTTTACGCTTTCCTCCCCCGCCGCCAGCATCAGGATGCCATACGCCGAGAGGATCATGGCAAAAGGCAGGTATGCCTGATAGGTTCCCATGCTGAAAGCCAGGCACACCCCTCCGGGAAGAAATCCTTTGTTATATTTTTTCGTGAACAGCGCCGCCAGCACCGCCAAAAGCAGCGCCAGCATATACCCGTCCATGGTGAAAACGTAGGCGAAAGTGGAGGCCAGCGCCGGAAAGGAGACCAGAAGCCCGCCTGTCAGCACAATCGCCCATGTCCGGCGGATCTCCAGGAATTCCACCAGCGCCGCCGCTGCCAGGGCGAGGAAAAACAGTCCCAGCACCCCGATCAGCCAGGGGATGGTAAAAAAGGAAGAAAATCCACATGCCACCATCAGGAACCATCTGCCGGAAGTGATCATATTCTGGTCGAAATACATGCTGGCAAGCCCGTCATGATTCGGGATGTCCGACAAAAGCACCGGCATATGTATCAGCAGCCCCATGCTGAAAGTCGCAAGAAATGCTGTTTTCCATTCCCTTTTTACGACCCCCCGATTCAGTTTTCCAAATAATTCTTCCGGTGTCATTCCAGTTCTCCTATTCCAGTTCCGTTCCTGCATTTCTGCGCCCTTCAACACCCCTTATTGATTAAGGTACGCGGCGATGGTCTCCGCTATCAGCTGGCGGCCGGCGTCATTGGGATGCAGTCCATCCCCGGTGTAAATCATCCAGTCCTCCCAGGTCTCATGGGGATAAAAGTCATGGTACAAATCCAATACTTCCACACCCATCTCCTCCGCCACCTGTATTTCCTTATTCACATAGTCTTCCAGTATGCCGCCCCCATAATCCTTTTCCTCACAGGTCTTTCCCGTCTCTCCCGTATACCAGGCATAAGTGGAAGTCAGCAGCACGATCCTCGTATCCGGATAAGCTTCCTGCCAGAAAGACAGCGCACGCCGAAGCGCCCCGCCGAAAGTATATTCATTATGGGGATCCCCCGGGTCGTCAAGGGGGACTCCCGAATGATAATCATTGACCCCATACAGTGCCAGCAGCACATCCACTTCGGAGAAATCCGTTTTTTCCAGGGTCTCTATCACTTCCGGAAAATACTCCGTGGCATTTTCCCTGACAATGGTAGTCCGCTGCGACCCGAAATCATCCAATGCCGCCGCCCGGGAAAGTGTCACGAAAGAAAGGCTGTCCTTGGTAAAGGCAGTACGCCCCGCTGTTTCGATACGGCTGCAGCAGGTGCCTCCCAGGGCCCCGTTGTAGACTTCCTGTCCTGAGAGCCGGGCCAGATATTCGCTGATGGCGGTTCCGTCACGAACCTGCCCGCAAATGCTGTCTCCCAGCATTACAATCCGGGGAGCATACTCTTTCTCCACTTTTCTGAGCGGAAAAGTCATCAGCCAGAGTGCGCCAAATAACGCTGCCGAAACAATCCCATATACAATTATCCTGATCTGAATCCTTTTCTTCAAACGTTCCTCCCCTTTTACAATCCCCATGCACTATCCTCACCCGGCGTTCGGTTCCTGTTACTTTCCGCCGCTATACCTGAGGATGCCATGAAAAGCTTTGCCAGTCTTTCAGTTCCCATGCCGTCGATCAGCTGACGTTCTGTTGCGTAACACTTGTTACGCTTCATCCGATCCATCAGCAGAGCCATCGTCTGCTCCGCAATCCTTTCCAGGACTGCCCCCGGATCCCTGTGATACGCCCCCGCAGAGAACGCAATGTCCTCCCTGCCAAGATATTCCATTATGTTCTCCTGATTTTCCGCATAGGAAAAACAGATAAAAGGAACCCCCAGCGCCGCCAGTTCATAGACGGTGGATCCCCCGGCGGTGACTGCCAGATCGCAGCGGCACATCAATTCCGCCATATCACGCACGTTATGGTAAATATGCACATCGGGCTGTTGCCTTTCCAATGCTTTCATTTCCTCAAAGTGCGGATTAAACCTGCCAATTATCAGATGATAATTTAATATTCCGTCCGTTATTGAATTATTTCCTGCAAATACTTTTTTGGTCTCTTTCTGTATCCTTGTCAGAATCCGCCCCGCAATATTGTCAACATCACCGCCTCCAGCAGTGATCAGGATATCCTCCGCCCTCTCCCTGATTCTGTAGGTTCTTTCGCGGAACTGCGGCCTCACAGGCGCATAGGCGCCTCCCAGAACCAGTTCCGTACCGGAACCTTTATACAGTCTTTCATAGTGTTCCCTATCGGCAAACACGTTATAATTGACGACCCTGCTCACGGGAAACCGCTCTTTCCCCATGTCATCCAGCAACGTAACCTTGCCATATTTCCCGATTTCCTGCAAATATCGCTGCGTCACAAAGTAACTGTCTACAATAACATCTGTTTTTCCATTGGGTTCCATAATCCCGCACCATGCGGGAAGTTCCGCCTCCATCTCCTGCGGATCACTCCCCAGCACAAAGGCATCATACCCCCGCTCCCGTGCCATTTCCGCGGACTGCGGGTCCGCGCAGACAAAAAGGATCCTGCGGCTGCCCGCATATTTCCGCAGTTCATCCGCTATGGTCAGGCATCGCATCAGATGACCCGCCCCTATCCTGGCATTGCCGTCCGCCCGAATCAGAAACATACTTCTCTCCTGTCATACAAAATCTTTGCGGTACCCAGAATGACACAGTTTTCCTCCTGGTCATACACATTGGTCTCCAGTATGATAATGTTCTTTTCCGTCCGGATCTCCGTGATCCGCACACGAGCCGTTACCGTATCTCCCACATACACCGGTTTCCTGAAAGAAAGATTCTGTTCCAGGTAAATGCTTCCCTCTCCCGGAAGCTGTGTGCCCAGCACCCTGGAGATCAGTCCCGACACCAGGATCCCATGGACGACACATCTGCCGAACCTGCCATTTTCCGCGTATTCCCCATCCACATGCAAAGGATTATCGTCTCCCGAAAGTATGGCAAACTGCCGCACATCCTCCATGGTAAAACATTTGGAAGCCTCCGCTTCCTGCCCTGTATAAAATCTTTCCATTATACCGTCCTTTCCCCGTCCGGCGCGGCGCATTCCCGCTCTTCATCCTCGTGCAGCCGTCTTTCCAGTTCCAGGATATCCTTTCTGCGCTCCCCTTTTTTCCTTGCGGGGATTCCCACATACATGGACCACTCTTCCGTGCTCCTGTTGCAGAGGGTCATGCTTCCCACCGCCGTACCCTCCGCCACCGTCACTCCTGGCAGAACCACGCTGTTGCAGCCGATGATGGCATGTTTTTCGATCCTCACCGGGCTGCTGATGCTCCCCGGCTTATATTCCGCCGGCACCATGGGATTGGTCATGGAGGCGCCGGAGTAGTCGTCCGATACCGCATATATGGAGCACTTGGAGGAAAGCCCCGAAAAATCTTCCATCACAATACCATCGTCCCCTCCATAAAGCCCGCAAAACTGGGAAATATGGATATGATCCCCCAAAGTGACTTTTCCGCTGATAATGGTAAAATCATCGATCCGCACATGATTTCCCAGGCTCAGTTTCTCCGGATTATATAGCACCGCATGCCTGCCGATCAGCACATCTGCGCCATACTGCCTTAATCCAAGTTCTTTCAGTTCCTCTTCTGATAAAAAATTACTCAACTGTCTTCCTCCTGCATCGATTGGTATTTCATTGCCGCAGCGACTGCCGTCTTCTTCTGACAAACAGCTTGAAGCGATACCACAGATAGAAACCCAGCTCCCACTTCTGTTGTAACGCGATCAGCCGCTTCTCCTCTTCGCCTGTGTTCTTCCGGTAATAAATATTCTGTTCAAACAGCGGGAAACGCTCCCTGATCCCCGCCTTCAGTTCCCTTACAAAGGACAGCCTGGGACGTTCCACGCCCGTCATGTAGGAAAACAGGGTGTTCACATAGTACAATTCCGTAAAGCGGTACTCGATCTCACTCTCATATTCTTCCAGAAAACCCCGCTCCTTACACTGATCGTACAGCAATATTGCCGCTTTCATACGATCCCTGCACTTTTCCTCCGATATATGATGCACTGTGGATACCTGGTGCTGGTAATAATAATACATCGGCTCTTCCACTTTCTCAAACCGGGTGAAGTACAGCGACCACAGGGGACCCGCACAATTGTCTTCGTAGAAGATCCCCTCCGGGAAATCCAGCCCGTTCTCTGCAATCACTTCCCTGCGGTAAACCTTGATCACCATGCTTCCCATGCGCATCAGCAGGCTTTTATGCTTTTCCCTGTCCAGTATGCCGGTCTGGGCCATGGTATTATTTTGCACGATCTTTCCCACTTCAAAGGTGTGCTCCGACACCAGGTTGTAATCGCATCCCACCAAATCCGCCCCGGTCTCCTCGCCCTTCCGGATCAGTTTTTCATAAAAATCAGGTGTTACCCAATCGTCACTGTCAATAAATCCCACCCATTGCCCCCGGGCTGCTTTCAGCCCCTCATTTTTGGCGCCGCCCTGGCGTTTATTTTGGGAATAGGTGATCACCCTGACCTTATCCGGGTACTTCCGCTCATACTCCCGCAGGATAGCAAGGGAATTGTCCGTGGACGCGTCGTTCACCGCCAGGATCTCATAGTCCCCCACAGTCTGGTTCACCAGCGAATCCATGCAGTAATTCAGTTTTCCCTCCGCCGCCATATTGTACACCGGCACAATGATACTCAGCTTCATAAACTGCCTCTCTGTTACTGTCCGTTTGTCGCCACAGGGCGTTTTCACAGGTTTTCCAGGCTGCCCCGTTCGATGACCGCCCTGCCGTCCTCCACCCTGTACACCAGGTCGCACTTCTCAATGGTCTGGAGCCTGTGGGCTATGATGATCAGCGTCTTCCGGCCGTGGAGCCTGTTGATGGACTCCATGATCGCCGCCTCCGTGTCGTTGTCCAGGGCGGAAGTGGCCTCATCCAGCACCAGCACCTCGGGATCGTGATACAGCGCCCTTGCAATGCCGATCCGCTGCCTCTGCCCGCCGGAGAGGCGGATTCCCCGCTCCCCGATCCCGGTATCAAGCCCCTCTGGCAGCGTTTTGATAAATTCATCCAACTGGGCTTCCCTCAATACCTCCCACAGCCTGTCCTCGTCGATCTTCTCCCTGGGCACGCCAAAAGCCACATTGTTCCTGATGGTGTCGTCCAGCATGAAGATCATCTGGGGGATATACCCGATATTCTTCAGCCATTTACGGTAATTCTGCCTGACGTCCACACCGTCCGCGTAAACGGTTCCGCTTTTTGTCTCCAGCAGTCCCAGCAGGATATCCACCACCGTGCTCTTTCCCGCGCCGGAGGTTCCCACGATCCCAACGGAGGCCCCGATGGGAATGGTCATCTCCGCATGGTCGAAGATCAGCCTGTCCGTGTTTGGGTAAGCATACGTGATATCTTTCAATTCAATGGTTCTTGTCACGGGAAGTTTTTCCTCTTCGTCCGTGGCAAAGGACAGATCCACCTTGTCCCCCTGTATCTCATCCTGCAGATTATCGCTGACTCCCATGAAGAACGGCTCAAAATAAGCGATGGAATTAATCTGGTTGTTGATACGGTTCACAGCGGGAAGCAGGACGATGGCCGCCGCCGCCAGAGTGGCCATTGCCGTCACCAACTCTTCCGTGGGCATACCCGAGGACACCTGCAGGATCATATATCCCATCATGGCAGCCACACAGGCCGTCTCGATCAGCAGCTTGGGGATGTTATTGTACAGACTGTACTTCTGCACCGCGTCCACATATCCTTTCCCGCACTTTTTATACTCGGACACAAAGTACTGCTCTTTCCCGGTTACCTTGACCTCCTTGATCCCCTGAACCGTCTGGGAGATCCATTTGAACAGTCCGCTGTAGTAATCCTGGTTATCCTTTCCCGCCTGATACATGATGGGTTTCAGCACCTTTTTGATCACAAACATCAGTATCAGCAGCACCACCGCCAGCATGACCGTCATGGTCCCGTTGTTCATGAAGCAGTAGCTTACGATGAACAGGGACACCACCCCGTCGGACAAAAGCTGCAACAGGGCAAGGATCAGGGCGTACATATTATTCACATCAGAAGTAATGCTCCTCTGCACCACCGCCGTATCCGCATTGAGGTAAAATTCATAGCCCCTGCGGAGATAGTTGCGCATCATCCGCTCCGAGGTGCGGAATTGATTCGTATACACAAAGGCAAATGTCAGTTTCTGCTGGAAGAAGAGGAACACGTTCTTCACCACGAACACCGCCACCAGCAGCGCCATCACCGTTATGGAAAAGCTGCTGTAACTGCTGCTGCCCAGGAAACGGTACAACGCCGCCACCGTGGCGCTGTTCTCCACCGCATCGGGGTCGATGACCACATCCACCACCTGCACCAGCATCCCCACGCCTGCCGTCTGCAGAAAGGCTCCGATCACCATCAGCACGATCAGGCCTCCCATGGCGCGCTTCTGTTTTTTATCCAATAAGACCTGGAGTTTTTTAATGATCTTGAACATTATCCTTAACAATCCTCTCTGCCGTGAACAGCCAGAAAACCGGAAGAACTTAGAAAATCTTCATTCCGTGCGCACTTAGATTTGCTCGTTCTGCCTGTGGATCAGCGGATCTTCATAGGCATCCATGAAGTCCGTTCCCAGGCGGACTGTCTCCTCCGCATAGGACAGGCTCTTAATCTCCGTGAAAACACTCACCACTTTCCGAAAACGCACCCCCGGGAAAAACTGCAGCATCTCCATGGGAATCTTTCCGTCAAACTGAGGATACTCAGGAAATTTCTCCCGGTAGTCCAGCTCATCCCTGGGATGGGGCTTGATAAATATCTTCCCCTCCGGCTCATACATCCTGATGATATCCCGAAAGATCCGCTCCCTGACATCCAGCGTGCACAGGGGATCCGTCAGGATCAGGATCTTATCCTCCCCCTGCCCCCCGTACAGCTGCCTTTTCAGAGTCTCCATATCCCGGATGAACACACCCAGGATCCGTTCCTTATCCTCCTCCGTGAGCCTGTCCACCAGAGCCTTTCTGGGGACTTCGACGTATTGGGGACAGGGATACCGTATGGCGGAGATATCGTTGACTTCCATATCCAAGCAGTATTTGCCGTAACCATTCTGCACAAAGATCAGGTTCAGCTTTCGGGACAGAAAGACCTTCAGCTTAAAATGACCCCTGTTATCATACCGTGCAGCATCAAAATTTTTCAGGCAGTTCAGCCCGTCCTCCACCGCGTGATAATAGATCTTATTCTGGTTCAGGTAATATCCTATGGGATCGGAATCACAGTAGACATAAATATCCTCATAATCCCTGAAATCCACCGGTACATAGGGGGCTTCCAGTTCCGCATACCTTTTGGTGAAGCGGATGCGGTAATAGAGGTTCCCCAGGGCTCCCCCCGTCCCTTTCCTCCACTTTGCCAGTTCAGGAAAGAAATCCTCCCGCTTCTCGTCAAATTCCACAACCTCCCGAAACAGCCCCGACGCTTCCGCACGGCTTTTCAGATCCTCAAAATCATTGGACATGCGGGAGAGCACCAGCGTTGCCTGACCCTGCTGCCCTTTGGGAAGCTTCAGTTCTTTTAACAAAGTCACATATACGTGGTAATACGTGTGACACACATAGATCCTTGTATGCTTTTTCCTGTTCTTTTCCATGATCGTCTCCACAAGTCTTTCCTATTTTAACACAATTTACCGATATAGTAAAATAAATCATGAATTACTTGTAACCGTTCAGCACGCGCCATTCGTAAAGTCGCGCCTGTGGCGCTTTCCGCTGTTTCACAGCTCCCTTTACTCATGAAATGGCGCTCCCTCAGTCCATATAAATTTCGTAAAATTCGTGCGAGCACGATTTTTCTCAATTTACATGGACTGGCTGAACTGTTATACTCCATAAACCCAAATCCCCCAAAAACTGGTATCCGTCTCATAATATCCCAGGAAAGTCAGTCCCATTTCTTCGCTGTCCAGGATCTCTCCTGCGGAAAAAATGTACTCGCATCCCAGTTCCTTCAAGGCCTCCATATCAAACTCCAGGCCTTCATATTTGATCCCCATCATTTTCCCAAGCATCCACGCATTTCCCGTGGCGCCGTTAAACAGGTAGCAACGCCCCCCCCATTCGTCAAAATACAGCCTGGTCTGTTCGTTCTTGACCAGTTCTTTCGCGATCACCCTGCGGAACCGATGCTTGTATTCCAGCGGATAGTTGTTGGAATATCCATCCACGGTATAAAAACCGTGCATCAGGGAGGGCGCGGGACTCATCCCCAAATGCGCCACCCGGTACTCCGCCATATCCCTGCCTATCGCTTCCTCGATCCGCCCCATCAGATCCTCCGCGTAATAGCTTTCCCATGTGATATAGCCCGTAACCCCGGAACCGTTATTGATCTGGTTCACATTCATGTAAAAACAGGACTCCAGTTCAATGTCCCGCATCGTGGGCAGTAAGACCAGCCCCAGCGCCGCCAGCTTCACCAGCGGCGCATTCCACAGGGCATTTTCCGCCTTTCCCTCCGCGCGCCACCACAGGGAGAAACAGAGGACGAACTCCAGATACCAGCCCGAGGGATACAGCCAATAATACCGCTCCAGCTGAAAATATCTCAGGAACCCGCTGCAGCCGTTTTTCCACTCCGCCACCGGGGAAGAAAGGCAGCAGCCATACAAGAGCGCAATCCCCGCCAGAACCCCCATCCCCAGCCACGATGCCAGAAGCCTTGCCCTGCCTCCTTTGTCCAGCCTCCGGCGGAACACCAGCCCCAGTACCAGCATGACCAGAATGGGAAGAATCAGCTTCCTGTGCAGCGAGGGGGCATGCTGGGCGCTGTCCAGGAATACTCCTTTCACCGTCTCCCAGAAAGGCGCCGCATGGTTGACCAGTTCCTCCCTGTGGCTCACATAGTTCCCTCTCCCAAACAGGAACTCGGCAAACAGGCTATGGTTCACACAGACATAAACGCCCGTCAGCCCCGCAAATCCCATATATATCCACTTGTTGTACTGTTTCCGCGCAGTCATCCACAGGATCGCCAGCAGCCAGAAACTCAGCGCCACATACCCGATCAGCACCAGATGGGTGGTCAGCCCGAAAAACAGGATGCCCGCAAAACTTCCCGCAATATGTTTCCTCCGGTACAGGCACAGGAAACAATACAACAGCAAAGGCGCCCCCAACACGGACAGGCCATATACGGGCTGGACGGGCAGCAGGCAGAAGCACCCGGCCGCCGCCACCGCTAGGATACTGCTGCCTGTGATCTCTTTCACGCTCCCATACATTCCCAGAAAACCCGAAAGGCTGACAATCAGGAACTGCACTACGAAAGCGGCAAAAACAGGCAGCAGCCTGTACAGGGGGATGAACAGCGCCGCCGAAGGCTGCATGCCGCTTGCGTTGATCCCTCCCAGCATTTCCGGGAATATGGCGTCCCCGCCCTCAAAAAGATGCCTGGCGTTTAAAACATAGGACATGATCGTCTCGTCCAGCTGGTCATGTATGACAAAGACGCTGCCCTCCCCCAGGATCAGGTATGGGACAAAGGTCACCGCCAGGAGCAGGATCCCCACCCACCACAGGGGCAGTTTGTCCAGCTTCCCCACGCACTGATTCAGTTTCGCCAGCCATTTATGGTTCTTCAATACAATATTCTCCGTCAAAATAATAGATTAGATAAGGAACGCCGTTGGATGCGGTAAACCCGTCACATACTTCCGGACTAGCCCCCGTCCTCTGCGCCAGGTGGACGACGCCGGGATGCCCCTCTCCCCTGCCATCATCATATACAAGGAAGTAAATGCCCCCCCCATTTAGATATTTTGCGTTATATCGCCTGAGGTTCGGGCTGTTGGAATACCAGCTGCCCGAAAGGATATAGTTCCTGTCCCGATAGATATCACTCTCCAGGGCGCTCCCATAATAATATGCCACTGCCCCCATATCAACGATATATCTGTTTTCCGGGTGTGCGTTACAGTACTCGCCGATCTCCCGCAGGCCTGCCATATAAATCTCCTGCCCGCCGTTTCTGTCCATCACATAGCGATACTGCTGCCTGCCCGCTGGGATCACCGTCAGGCACAATCCCGTCAGCAGGCCAAGGACGAACCCATACCGCAGACGCTTCCCCAGGCACTCCCCATATGTCAATACCAGCGCCGTCAGCAGCATGATCTCTCCCGCCAGCAGGGGCATACTGATCCGCAGAGGAAAACGTCCCTGATACAGCAGCACTCCCCAGGTAAACAGCTTGCCGGACAACAGCGCGAGGATCGAAAGCAGCAAGGACAGCTTCCGCACAAACAGCAATTCCACGACTGCAGCGACCCAGAGGAAAAGCAGCACATATTTCAGCCCCCAGTGGGTATCCCGCCATATATTCTGCCCCATTTCCTCCCACCATCTGGACATGCCCATCTCTTCCCGGTGTGCCGACGCGTACTCCGCGACCTCCTCAGCACATTCCGGGGACAGCACCCAGTCCAGGATTACATAACTCCGATAAGCGTTATAGTCCGCCTCCGTGACCTGATATTTGTCCAGGATCCCTTTGACCTCCTCATATGCGGGCGCTCCGACATAATCAAATAATACCGTTTCCGCATCAATGAACTTATGATACGCTTTCCATCCGTCGTCGCGATACACAAAAGCGTCCGCCGCCAACAGCGCCAAAATCACTGCCACCGCTGCCAGCGTCACTTTCCCCGCTGCCAGAAGATATTCCCGGCACAGTCTTTTGACATCGGATATCTGCCTTTTATCAGGCATTTTCAGGCTGCCCAGCGCTATGCCCCAGGCCAGGGCCATTCCCATGGGCTGCATCATCAACATGGCATTCATGCGCATCATTCCGCCCAGGGCTTCCAGCAGCACAAAATAAATCCAACGCCGCTTCGGATGCCTATGGGTCAACAGACAGAAATATCCCCCTGCAGTCAGCAGCGCTGCGGTGGATGTAAATTCAATGCAGCCTGTAATATACAGATTTGCCAAAAGCAGCAATGCCGTCAGCGCCGTTCCCGCAGCAGCTTCCGTCTTTCTGGCACAGCGGCTGTATAGGCTCTCCAGAACCGCCCCATAGGTCAGGATATGGAGCAGTATCATGGTCATTCCATACCAGGGGACGCCGGGTGCAAGCCTGTACAGCCAGGACAGCGGCAGCGTCAGCAGGTAACTGACATATACCGCGCGGGCTTCCGGTTCTCCCGTTTCCAGGCCGCACAGGATCTCTGTAATATATTTGTCGTCATTGGTTTCAAAATAGATGCCCGTCCTGCCCCACACTATGGCTATCATCACAAATGCCAGAACCGGAGCGGCAATCCTCTGATACTTTTTAAAAATGTACAATGATATAATCCCCCATATCCACTATGGAACCCTCCCGGGGAAATTCGGGCAGGTCCAGGGAATATGTCTCCGCCGCCGCGTAATTCTCCTGCGCAAGATACGGGTGAAGCTCATATCCATGCATATGAAAGAACCGGATCAGTTCCTCATCCGTATCAAAGGCGTACCGTCCCCAGTCGATCACCGACAGGGCAGGCGTCTGCGCCACCCACACGCCATAGTCCCGATAAAACTTGTCCAGCAGATGTTCGTCCACGGGATCGGTCCACCGCTTCATGCGGTAAAAAGTTTCCGAATTATAGGGCACATAGGCATCCTGAACCAATCCCCGGGGAACCTGATACGTGCCGGTGAACATGACCGGCTTGTCCACTGTGCCGTATTCCCGCTCCAATTCACAGGCGATCCTGCCAGCCGTCTCCTTTGCCGCTTCATATTTCATATAATCCACATAAAACCAGCGGTTCATATCCGCGCACTGATTCCAGAGGATGACACAGAGCGCGAAAATGGCCGCCCCGCCGCAGAACTTTCCCAGTCCGGCCCGGCTGCGGACCGGACGGCTGTTTCTCAGTTCCTGCAGACACAGGCACAGCAGGAGCGCCCCGTATCCGCAGATCACCGGCAGGAACTGCGCCGACCGGTATAACGTGGACTTCCCCTCTACAAGGACCAGCAGAAAGGACACGATAAAACTGCCCACGGTCAACAGCAGGATCCTGAAATCCCTTTTGCGGATACTGCCATAGATCCCATATGCCAGCATCAAAAGCGCCGCCAGCACAAAGATCCTGACAGGCAGATAGGCAAACGCAAACACGCCGTACATGACATAAACGCGCTTTAATACCATGACAAACTCCGCCGCTGCGCCAGGTTCCAGCATCCAGGAAGCCATTTCCGCAACAGACCTCTGCACCGCTTCCTCTTTCATGGAGCCAAGCCCGAATATGCCCGTCACAGCCGCGATCATCAGGCTGCGCAGCGCCATGGCACATAACGCCGCCAACGCCGCCATACAGAGCGCCGGAAACACCCTGCGCTTCGCCCCCCCTGCATGGCGTTCCGTCAGGAGCAGCAGGAACACTCCCAGCAGCCATACCACCATAAAGGATTCATAGCATCCCAGCGCCGCCCACAGGAAACACACCGTTCCCGCCGCCATGGAAAACCGTCTGGGGCTTTCCAGCCATCTTCCCAGAAAGCACAGACTAATCCCGGCGCACAGGTAACCGATGGATATCCCGTTGTGAAGAAAATAAGTGTAGACCTCGCTGATCAGCGGGCAGGACAGAAAAACCGCCGCAAAGAAAAGATATCCCCACTCCGGTATCTTCCCTTTCAGCACAGTGCGGAACAGGGCCGCCCACACAGTCACCGCCGCCATGAGGATCAGCACTCCCGCCAGGTCCGTCACCAGCGGCGCAAACTCACCGATGAAAAAGATCTTGTTCAACAGGTATAACGCCCAGCGGCCCACCACAGCCGCCAGCCCCTCCTGGAAATAGAGGGCATACGGAGTATCGTCGATCCCCACCGTCGGGTGCGTCACCATGAACCCGTAAGCGGCCGCAGCCGTCAAGGTCAGGGTCAGCAGGTATATTCTGTTTTTGCAGAGGGCAAGGAAATTCTCTTTATATTCTTTCATGACATTTTTCCCATCGATTCCGGTTCGCAACGCGCCATATCCATTTTACCCGAAAATAGAAATCTTGTAAATTCTCTTTCTTTTAGATTGAAAATATGCTATAAAATTTATATCATCATTTCGTTGGAGGAACCTGCATGACACCGAAAAAGAAGATCCTTTTGTCCGTTATACTCGTCCTTGCCGCGGCCGTCGGCTGCTTTTTTTGTTATTACCGTATGCGGAACGGCTCCATCCCTTTATCGGATCTCCGGCATTTTTCGCGGGACAGTTACGACAGCGTATTCCTCTCCATGCATTCCCCGGCGGGCTACTCGCCGGAGGAATTTTCCACTTACCACGGACTCAATACCCTGGCCGCCTCCCATGAAGTCCGAAATATGGACGAACTGGAGCGTTACCTGGACATCGCGTTCTCCACGGACAATCTCGTGAATTACGTGTTTCTTCTGCTGGATCCCGAGATCGTCTGGAATTCCTGCGGGCAGGATGATTCCCGTTGGGATGCCGAACTGCAGCAGGGGCTTTTTTCCTTTGTGTCCGCCCATCCCGGAACGATCTTTGAGATCCTGCTGCCTTATCCGTCGCTGGCTTACTGGATGGACAGGGAACCGGCCGACCTGGAAAATACCCTGGCCGTTTACGGTTCTTTCGTTGAGGACGCGTATGAGTACACAAATGTCCTGACTTCCTTTGCAGGATTTGAAGACTGGCTGCTGAGTAATCCCGCCAACTATGTCTCTGATTTTGACGTGAACGAAGAGATCACCCACTACATCCTCCGCTCATGCTTCTGCGATAACGCGTACCAGGTCACTCCCATCAATGGCCCCATCCTCTTCGGCTGGCTGCGTGAACTGGCCGACCGGGAACGCACTTTTCCCAGCGTATATCCCGATCTGTCCGACCGTTGTCTCGTCTTCTTCGGGGACAGCGTCATCGCCAACTGCGAGGGCAGCTATTCCATCCCGGGATGCATTGCCGGACTCTCCGGCGCGACTGCCTATAACTGTGCCATCGGCGGATCCGCTGCCAGCGCCAGTTCACCGGACAGCAACGATTTCCCCAATATCCTGGACGATTTCCTGGCGGATTACTGTGTGGAAGAAAACGGAGTTTACCGCTTTGCCCCGGAGGGAAACGATATGTCGGATAAGAGACTCTGCTTTCTTTTAAACTTTGGCCTCAACGACTACTTTGGGGGATCCCCTGTCAAAAATCCGGACGATCCTTATGATATCACCACCTATACCGGAAGCCTCAGAAGCTGCCTGAACGAGTATATGACCCTCTTTCCTGACGCGGACTTCATCATAATGACCCCCACTTATACCAATTACTTTTTAAGCGGTACGCAGCGCAACAGCGATGTGGGCGGCATCCTCACGGATTATGTGATCGCTGCCAGGAGTCTGGCTGATGAATTAGGCATTTACTGTATTGACAATTATAACGATCTTGGGATCGACGACTCCAATCTCCTGGACTACTCCTCTGACGGATGCCATCCCAACGGGAAAGGACGCATCCTGATCGCCCGCCACATCATCAGCTTTCTGGGCAGCTTATAGAGAAACGGCGCCCTGTCAGTACGCCTGATAGAGCGCCATATTTTCGTCCCGGCTTAATTCCGCGTATCCGGCTTCCCTGCACCTGGCGTCCACCTCGCCGCCTGCCAGGGTCGCGATATAACGGCTCTGCAGTTCCCCAAAATGTTCCAGCACATATTCATTGTCGCAGCAGCTGATCCCAAAGCCCTCCGGAAGCGCATATAAAAACTGCCATTTCAGATACACATACGCGTCGCTTTCCACATCCTGATCCCAGATCACCCAGATCACGGAATTCTCATAACCGGGAGACGCCTCCCTGTCCAGCGTCAGGACGCCTTTCATGTTTTCCTGCCACTCCTCCACCTGAGCCATTCTCTGTTCTTCCGCAAAAGGAACCTGATAATCATACGGATCCGCCGCCATGTAGGAATACAGATACGCAAACGCCGCGCCCATCATCACCGCTTTCTTAAAAAACCTCGTCTCCATCATGCCGATCAGGAATACCCCTGCCGCCATGAAAGTAAGCAGGTGTTTGCTGCCCTCCGTCAGCTTATACATCAACAGCAGCGCAAACAGCATTGCCACAAGGCTGAACACGAAATGCACCTCTATGGTCAGCTGCTTTTTCAGGCTCCCGGTGTACTCCGCCGCCCGCATTTTTTCCGTGTCGTTCTCACTGCCCTGCTGCCGCTTCATCCGCCACAGCAGGTACATGTCTTTCACACTCTGCCCTGACATTACCAGCAGCATGACCAGGTATCCCGCAAAGAACGCTCCCGACGCCAGGCCTGTGCGGATCCCCTGGACCGTATGTCCCTTAAAGGATGACGCCATATAGCGGAGTTTCCCCAGGGTGAACCGGATCCCCTCGAACAGCCCCTGCTCAAAAAAGGCCTCCACCCAGTCCGTAAAAAATAAGGGTGCAAAATACTCCGCTCCCAGATAATGTTTGACGGCTGCATAGGCCGCCAGCACAACCGCGAACACGGCGGCGGAACCGGCAAAGCCTTTCCATTTACTCTTCCGGATCCAGAAATAAGCCGGAAGCAGCATAAAGAGCAGCATATAGGGCCGCATCAGCGTCAAGATTCCCGAAAGAGCAAACAGGATCGCCAGCTTGTATCCCCTCTCCCTGTTCTGGTAATTGACCGCAAGGCTATAGAAAATGATCAGCAGACTGAAACAGATCACCTCCGGCATCACCGACAGCATGTACCGCACGAAAGGCGTGTACAGGCAAAACAGCAGCGCGGTAACCCCCACCTGCTTCCAGCCCGGTTTCACCAGCCATACGAACAGAAAGCAGGCCAGCGTCATCAGCAGGATATTGCAGATCACCGGGGACATCATGTTCCAGCCGAACAGAACGCCCCAGATGACCCAGGGCAGCACCAGGACGGGGCTCCATGCCGCAAAGGACAGCTTCAGGGCATGGCTCTCATTGAACCCGAAATAGCCCTGCGGATATCCATAGTGCACAATGCCCTCCACCTGCTTATAATAAAACAACTCGTCATTCCATTCCGAACATGGCAGGTATACCTCACCCAGGCTCTTCCCCTGCATGGCGCAGTACACCAGGCAGCATACCACCGGCAAAAGCGCCAGCAGCACGGCTTTCGCCATGGTCAGATATCTCTTATCCTGTTTCCACCAATCCTGAAACCTTTTCATCCTAACCTCCAGACCGCCTCCGGCGGCACAAACAATCGGTGCAAGTCTGGAAGAATCCGCAAAGCGGATTCTTCCCGGAATGACTTAGATTTTCTTAGGTCGTGTACTTTACGACCTTAGAAAATCTTCATTCCGTGCACACTTTTACCAGCCGATCTTCTCACGGATCACATATTGGGGCGAATTGTTCAGGCTGATATAGATGCGCCCGATATACTCCCCGATCAGTCCCAACATGAGCATGATCATGCCTCCAAAAAATACGATCGCCGCCATGGTGGAACTGAAGCCCATGGGCACGTCCGGGTTCACCAGCCTCTTTACGATCGTATAAATACCGTATAGGAATCCTGCGGCGGCACAGAATCCACCGATACCCGTGGCAATCCTCAGGGGCTTTACAGAAAATGCCGTGAAACCGTTGAACCAGAGCCCCATCAGCTTTTTAAAAGTATAGCCGGAAGTTCCCTCCTCCCGGTCCCTGTGATCCACAGGCACATTGGTGATGTTTTTCGTGGCGCGCAGCACCAGTCCGATCACATAGGGATAAGAATTCTCATACCGGATCATATCGTCCGCCACGAACCGCCTTACGGCAAAATAGCTGGATACATACAGATCCGCCGGTTTTCCCAGCATCACGCGCGTCATCCGCTCATTGACCATGCTGCCCAGATTCCGGAAAGCGGAATGGCGCTTATGCTCATATTTCGCATAGACGGCATCATAACCTTCCTCCAGTTTATCCAGAAGCCTGTCCACCTGGTCTGCGGGGGTCTGCCCGTCGTCATCCAGGCACACCACATAGTCCCCGCAGGAATGCCGGATCCCTGCCATCAGGGCAGAGTGCTGTCCGAAATTTTTCGCAAAACCGATGCCCCTGATATTGGAAAATTCCCCGCAGAGCCGCCGTATGGTTCCCATCGTATTGTCCGGGGAACAGTCGTTGACCAGAATGATTTCGTACTCATACCGGTTCATCGTTCTCATCTTTTCGTTGATCTCCGCCACCACATGCGGGAGCGTGCGCTCCGACCGGTAGCAGGGAATCACAAAACTTATCTTTTTCATCCGCTCTCATTCCTCTTTATTTATAACGTTCCAAAACGCGTTTTCAAAACCAATACTGAACAGCATTTCTATCGCCCACAGCCGTCCGAAACCGCCGCCATCCACTGAATATCGTAATATTCCCCCTGGATCCTGACATCGTCTCTCAGAAGCCCCTCCCTGACAAATCCCGCCTTTTCATAGCTGCGGATCGCCTGTATGTTAGAGGCGAAGGCGCGCAGGTAAACACGGTGGAGCCTTTCTTCCTCAAAACAGTACCGCAGCATCAGCCTGGCCGCCGCCGTGCCGATGCCCTTTCCCCTGGCATCATCCTCGCCAATGAAGATACCGTACTCCGCCTTGTTGTGCTGCCTGTCGATATCCCGGATATAGACGGAGCCCAGGGGTCGTCCCATAAGGATATGGCAGATGATCATCTGCACTACCCGCCCTGTCTCCACCTGATTCCTGACCCAGTTCTCATGCCCCTCCCTGGTAAACAGTTCCTGGTATATGAAATTTTTCCGCACGGCATCCTTATTCCGCCATGATACGATCAGATCCGTGTCCGCCGCCGTCATCGGCCGCAGGAAAATACCTGCTGTCTCATCCTTATACTCTCTCAAACTTACCGCCTCCAGCCATTGCACAGTTCGATAACCCTGGCGATCTCCTCCTCCCGCATCTCCGGGAACAGGGGCAGCGTGACGCAATGCTCCGCCAGATATTCCGCATTGGGACAGTCGCCTTTTCGATAGCCAAGATTTTCATATGCTTTCTGCAGATGGCAGGGAACAGGATAATGCATGTTGCACTCCACATCCGCCTCCGCCATATATTTCAGGAACCCGTCCCTGTCCTCCACCGTGACCACAAACAGGTGGAACACCGGTTCCGTATTTTCCGGATGCCGCTGCATGGTGATCAGGGGATTTACGATCTCTTTCAGATACCGTCCGCCGATCTCCTGCCTCCTTTTCGTCCACTCTGGCAGATATTTCAGGCTTACGCCCAATACCGCCCCCTGGATCCCCTCCAGGCGGTAATTATAACCCACCTCGTCATGATAATATCTCACGTCGCAGCCCTGGTTTTTCAGCCTGTAAATATGTTTATAGTAATCCTCCCTGTCACAGGTAACGCTGCCTCCCTCGCCAAAGGCGTAAAGGTTCTTGCCCGGATAGAAACTGAAGCATCCCATCTCCCCCAGGGTACCCACATTCCTGCCCTCGAACCGGGCGCCGTGGGCCTGGGCGCAGTCTTCCACCACAAACAGGCCGTGCCTGTCCGCGATTTCTTTCACCGCCCCATAGTCAAAGGGCTGCCCATACAGGTGGACGCCGATGATCCCCTTTGTCCTGGGCGTGATCTTTGCCTCCAGCGCCGCAGGATCGATCTCCCATGTATCGGCGGTGCAGTCGGCAAACACGGGAACCGCGCCCGTATAGGTAACGCCCCATGCGGTGGCGATATAGGTATTGGCAGGCACAATGACTTCATCCCCCGGCCCCACCCCCAGCGCCAGCATGGCAAGGTGCAGGGCGGAAGTGCCGTTGTTCACGCCGCTGGCATACTTCGTGCCCACATAAGCGGCAAATTCCCTGTCAAAAGCCTCCGCGTATTTCCCGCCGGAAAACGCGGTCTCCCGGCATACCTGTGCGATGGCATCCTGATATTCCTGTTTATGCGCCTCATAATCCCTGGCCAGGTCGATCCTTTTGATATGCGCCATAATGTGCCTCCTATTCCAGTTCCGTCTCTACACTTCAATGCCCCTGCACTGAAAGAAATTTCATCTGCATAAACCGCAGCTGGAAATTTCTTTCATGTGCCGCCCTCTGGCACATTGCATTTACCGTTCCGAGACTGTTTTTTATTCCAGTTCCGTTCCTACACTTCAACGCCCTTTGCGGGGAAGAAATTTTCATCCGCTCCTGCGTCTGAAATTTCTTCCGGGCGTTTCCGTTTCGGAACTGTTATTCCAGTTCCTGCTTGCAGGAACTTGTTCCGGTCTCTGCACTGCTTTATATATTCTTCCTGATGTAGAACTCCCTGAACAGCCTGGCGATCTGTACCAGGTAGTTGCAGACGGTCTGAAAGACTTTTACGGTGGTGTTGTAATCCTCCTGCCACTCCACCGGGTAATCCAGTATTTTCACGCCCCGCTTCTCCGCCCGGAGCAAAAATTCTATCATGTAGAACCAGCCGTTATCCTGGCTGCATCCCGCGATCAGGGACAGCGCCGTCTCCCTGCGCACAAAGGTAAAACCGCAGATGGCATCCGTGGACTTCATCCTTAGGAACAGTTTTAAGAGGATCAGAAGCCCCTGGGAAGTGATCCTGCGGTACCACTTCCTGCCCCGGGTATCGGATTCTTTCGCGAAACGGCTGCCATTGATATATTCCACCTCGGGGCGGTTTTTAAAGATATGGATGGCCTCGCCCAGGTGCTTGATGTCAGTGGACAGGTCGATGTCCATGTATCCCACCACCTGGCCATGGCTGAGTTCCACGCCTCTCCTGAAAGCGGCTCCCACCCCCCGGATATCGATGCGCTCATATTGAACATGGTCATACTTTTTGCACAAAGTCCGGGCAATCCGGGGCGTCTCGTCCTCCGAGCCGTTATCCACGATGATGATCTCATAATCCGAAAAAGATATCTTCTCCAGATACTCAACCGTCCTCGTGATGCCGCTTTCCAGCCGCAGCCGCTCATTTAATACGGGAAAGATAATCGTCAGCATCATTGTGTCAGTTTTTCCACTCCTTCTATTACGTACCGCTGTTTCTTAAAACCCATGTTCAGCAGCACGGACAGATATTTCAATATCAGGGTCAGCATGATGGATACCATAAAGAAGCCGAATGCCATCAGCATCATGATGGACAGCCAGCCCTCCACCGGACGCACCTTGCTGAAAATGGACCAGATCAGGTAGATGAACATGATCACCAGTGCCCCCAGCAGCACCGCGCTGACCGTCATGGACAGTTTTTCCAGCACATTGGTGAAAATGATGATGGTATCCGCCGCCAGCGTGGTCCTGTTTCCTCTCTCTTCCCGATTGCGGCCCTTTCCCGCTGCGTCCAATTTATTATCATACACGATGGTATCCGTCTTCAGACCGCTGTTCATGTACATGGCCTTGCGGTATGGCACATAGGCGTTCATCTGATTGACCCTGTTCACCGCGCGCCTGGACACGATCCGGAAGCGTTCCTGCCGGATCTTTGCCCTGTATTTACTGCCCCAGTTGTACACCAGGTAAAACAGCCTGGATGTAAAGGACACCCCATATCTGGGAGCCGCCGCCACCACATCATAGCCCTGCAGCGCCCTGTGATACACTTCCATGATCAGGGCAGGCTCAAAATCCATCCTGCAGCTGTCAAACTCAAACAGGAAATCTCCCACCGCCAGGTCACAGCCCGCATTCATGGCGCACTCCGCCCCCTGGTAATAGCTGAGATTGATCAGGCTCACAACGGGATGCAGACTGCTTTCCGCCGCAAACGCTTTCACCTGCTCTATGGTTTCGTCCACACATCCGTCGTTGACGCACACCACCTCATATTTTTCAAAATTCTCCTGCATCACCTGACAGATTTTCTCCAGGAAATCCCTCGCCGTATCTGCCTCGTCGTGCAGATACACCACGCAGGAGACGAAATTTTTCTCTTTGCCTTGTAACATATGTTTCTTATCCCAGTTCCGTCTCTTCCTTTCGATGCCCCTGTCCTGAAAGAAATTTCATCTGCCAAAACGCAGCCGGGAATTTCTTTCGGCATTTACCATTTCGAGACTGTTTTTAATTTAAATATTCATCCAGATCATAGACCGTGTTGATCTTTCCTGACAGGACGCTTAAGAACACGGGATCCCGGGACACATACCGGATCACCGTGGGCCTGGAGTCGTCGATCTCGGACGCCTTTAAAATGGGCTTCATGGAAAACAGCGACCTCTCATAGGCGAACCCATATTCGTCCCTCACATACTTGCGGGCCAGGGCGGACATATAATCCCACGCGCTCTCCGGCCTGTTCACACAATCATTGCAGTTTCCAAGCCAACGATCCGTACAGTTCCCCCCTTTCATGCAGGGGAACAGGGGAACCGTGTCATAGCTGGTCTTATGGGGCGTAAAAGTGACGGAGGTAAGGGAATGATATCCCGTCTTTCCAAAGGGCATGATGGAAAAGAAAGGTCCATCCATCACCGTAAGCCCGATATCCTTCAGCTTATCTTCCACCTGACACAGAATGATCTCGCAGAGCTCGTACTTGATCTTAAAAGGCTCCGCGTCCACTCCCTCCAGGCGGTTCAACACCTGGTTCACGGATGCGTAAGTGGCATTGAGCACAAAAGGCGCCCGGTATACCTCCTCCCGCCCGTCGTGCATCGCCACGATCTCGTAATGGCCGGAACCTTTCACGATGCGCTGTATATCCCTGTCATAGCAGATCTCCACATGGGGATATTTCTTCAGTTCCTCCAGGAAATAATCCCTCAGGATATGGGCGTCATAGGTATACTCTTTTGTCAGGAAAGCGCCGTCGCAGCTTCCCTCCCTGAAATATCTCTCCACCGACAGCAGGTCGCAGGGAATATCCGCATCCCTGCAGAACTTCTGGAATTCAACGGCGTCCGTCCAGGAAAAATGTTTTGAGGTGGCATAGATCTGCTGGAAATCAAACAGGATGCAGAAAGCATAATCTTCCACGAACCGTTTGAAATACCCTGCGGATTTCATCGCCGTGGAAAGAGAACGGGGATAATGATATCCCATATGCACCCTGGCCTGATTGATATAGGTAGCCCTGCCAAAGGGTTCCCCGTCTATCTCCAACACCCTTACCTGCTGCCCCTTTTTTGCACAATACAGCGCCGCATACAGACCGTACAGCCCCGCGCCGATAATCAGTTTATCTGTCATCTTTTTTCTCACCCCGCCGTCCGGGCGGCTCCATATCCCTGTGGTGCATACCCATATCATTCCGGATCAGTTCCGGAAGCGCTGCATCTTTCTGGACGGTTACATATACTCATAGTGAGCGCAAAGGGAAAAGACGCCATCATGGGATAAATATACCGCAGCTGCACAACCGGCCCCAGCAGCAGGGTGGCATAATACCCCAGAACCAGCGCCAGCGGCAGACACCTGCCATACTCTTTCCTGACCACAAGCCATCCGGCCAGAAGCAGGTAAAGCCATACCCATATCCCCGGCATGAACAGATATCTCAGCACCGGTATCTCCAGATATCCGTTCCCGTCGGCCCAGCGTTCCATGCGTCCGTGGAGCCACTCCCATTTGGAGTCCTTGTAAATGCCATAGTTTGCAAAGACTTCCTCATTCCACCTGGTCTGCACATACCCCATGCCCTCAAGCCCCTGCTCCGCGTTCACATAAGCGTGGGTCACATCTCCCGGATACAGGTACCCCGCGTCCACCGCCAGCGCCGCATTGAGGAAGTCGCCGGGGTATCTGCCCAGCAGCCGGAAATACGTGACGGCAAAATCTTTCAGACGGTATCTGACAACATACGTATTGGTATGCCGCTTCACCGGGTCGGAGATCGCCGGGTCATATTCCCGATATCCTTCGTCCAGTATGAAGTCACGGATCAACGCCTTATCCGTCTCTTCCATGGTATTGTCATCCTCCGGCAGCACACCTGCTCCGCCATGATAGATCATACAGCGCGCCAGCTGCTGGATGGGCATGCTGAGCATCTCCCTTTTATCGCCCTGCTGGGCGTTTATCAGCCCGAAAAGCACCGCCAGCGCCGCATTCCCCGCCAGAAAGCCTGCCATGGACCATAGGAGCAGCTTTCCGGCCCGCTTCCTGTCTTTCTTCCCAAACAGGATCATCAGCGCCAATACCCCTGAGAATACCAGGAACGCGTATTTCCCATTGTTGCGGAACAATATCATACCCACAGTGGAACAAAAAAACAACAGTTCCCTCCAAGTGATCCGCCCCTGATCCGGAGCCTTGTACAACAGTTCATATACGGACAGAACCTGCAGCACAAAGAACGCACTGAATACCGTATCCTTTGTGACGCTGACGCTCAGGTACGCGTTAAAGGGAAATATCATCAGCAGGATCAAAAGCAGCGTCAGCCATAAAGGTCTTACACCATGGCGGTACAACCGCAGGATGCCAAAGGCAAAAACCGCTGCCAGCAGGAATATCTGTAACAGCGCATATGCCGCGATCCCCCCGTTGACGCTGCCCAGCACATTCCTCCCAAATTCCATCGCTCCCTTGATCAGCAGCGTATGGGCAATGGGATGATGGTCAACAAAAGCATTCTCCGCGATCTGCCCCACCTGGATCGGGGAATCATAGGTGCAGATCGCCGGATAATACGCCAGATATCCCGGCAGCCAGCCCAGCACAAGCAGGAAGAAACCGACTCCAAAGACTGCGCCGCCCGGCAGGTTCCCCAATTCCGAAGCTTCCCCCTTACGGCTGTTCGCTCCGGATGCCAGCCGATACATGGCAAAGCATAACGCGCTTCCTCCCGTCCCGCCGGCCAGCAGACTGACTGACAGGATCCGGAACAGGTATCCGCCCGTCCACAGGATATTTCCTTCCGCCGCCAGTTCCTTCCCCGTGAGACAGCAAAAAACAAACAGGAAACCTGTTACGGCGAACAGAATATATGAAATTTGTTTACCCGCTCTTTCGTTTGTCCTGAATATTATATCTTCCTCTTTTCTTCATTGATCTTTGCCAGACGGTATTCGAAGTCACGCTTGTCCTTCGCCGCCATGACCTGGAGGATCATCCCCGAGAAAAATGCCTGTATCCCCGCAAGAGCGATAAAGCCGCTGACGATCAGCGTGGGGAACCGGGGAACCAGCCCTGTCCTGATATACTCATTCACAATAGGCAGCATCAACGCCAGCGCCAGCAGGATCAGTACCGCGCACAAAGCCCCGAAGAAATGCATGGGCTTATAATTCTTGTAAAGCTGCAGCATCTTATGGATCACTTTCATGCCATCGCTGTAAGTATTCAGCTTTGACACGCTGCCCTCCGGGCGGTCCCTGTATTCCACCACCACATTTTCCACCTGCATATTATAATTGACCGCGTGTATGGTCATCTCCGTCTCAATCTCAAATCCCTTGGAAAACACGGGAAACGTCTTCACGAACTCATAGCTGAACGCCCGGTACCCGGTCATGATATCCTTGATATTGGAATGGAACAGGCGATTGATCCCGGTGCGCATCAGGCTGTTCCCAAAATTATGGAAAGGACGTTTATTCTCCGTAAAGTAAGTGGAGGACAGCCTGTCGCCCACCACCATATCCGCATTGTGTTTCAACACCCTGTCCACCATTTCCCGGGCGCAGTCAAGGGGATAGGTGTCGTCCCCATCCAGCATCAGATAACATTCCGCGTCTATCTCGCGGAACATCCGGCGTATCACATTGCCCTTGCCCTGCTTATATTCATGGCGGACCTCCGCCCCGGCGCCGACAGCCCGTTCCACCGTCTTATCCGTGGAATTGTTGTTATATACATACACCACCGCCTCCGGCAGCGTTTTTTTCACATCCGTCACCACTTTGGCAATAGTCTGCTCCTCATTATAGCAGGGGATCAACACGGCTATCTTATCCATATCGCAATCCTTTCACATACATCTCCGGTCATTACTTTTCTATTTTACCACGATTACTTTTTAACAGCCACTGTTTTTATAAATTTAATTATGATATACTCTAACAGTGCACTGGTACATTTGTCCATCCATTGAATGTGAGGTTTTTCATGAATGCTTTCTCACAAAAACTATACTCTTTTTCCTGCAGATTTATACAGGTCTGCGGCCTGCTCCTGACTTTCCTGCTGTTTGCGGGCGCTTTCCTGTGCACCTGCTACAGTGAAAATATGGAAACACAGCTGGTTCTCGCCAAATGGGACAATCCGGTTTTCGGGCTCCTGGGCATGGCTGCCTTTTTATTGCTTTTCAGCGGGATCATTCATTTTCTTTTCAGACATACCAATTCTCCCGTGAAGATCCTCCGCATGCTGACCCTGCTCTGGTGCGTGGGTCTGGGCGGAATATTGATCCTGTTCGGCCGGACCGTTCCTGCGGCGGACTCCCTGTCCGTCTATTCCATCGCCGAAACGCTGGCAGCAGGGGATACCTCCGTGATCCATCCCACGGAATCCTACCTTTCCTACTATCCGCAGCAGGTGGGGCTGACCGCTTTTTTTGAAATACTGATCCGCCTCTGGAAGCTGCTTCCCGGAGGACTTCCCGCATATCATTTTATCAAATGCGTCCATGCAGGGCTGCTCTGTGTCATTATCTGCTTCCAGGAACAGACCGTACACTTATTATGGGAAAATGAAAAAACCGACTGCATCTATCTCCTGCTGGCGGGTTTCCATCTGCCTTTCATCATGTACAGTTCTTTCGTATACGGTGAAATCCCGTCTTTCGCCGCCGTGTCGGCAGGTTTCTATTACCTGCTGAAACTGCTCGCCCGGCGCGATGGTTCCGAAAACTTTCGCCCCGCCGTCCCTGCGGTACTATGCCTTTCCCTCGGCGTCATGCTCCGCAAGAATAACCTGATCCTGCTGATTGCGGCGCTGATCGTGATCCTGCTGGAATGGCTCCGGAGCAGACGGCACGGACTGCTGGCAGTGGGACTTGCCTGCCTCGTATGTGGCCTCGGCATCCTGCCAATGGTACAGAAAAGCTACGAACTGCGGGCCGGAAGCGAATTAAGTTCCGGTGTCACCGCCACGTCCTATCTGGCCATGGGAATGCAGGAATCTTCCCGCGCGGAGGGGTGGTACAACGGCTTCAACTTTAACACCTTTCAGGAAGCCGGTCTGGATCCCGGCCTTGCAGACGAGATCAGCCGACAGGCGATTTCGGAACGGCTGCAGTTCTTCCGGGAACACCCCGGATATACCGCCCGGTTTTATCTGCGCAAACACCTGTCCCAATGGGCGGACGGCACTTATGCCAGCCGACAGGCCACCCTTGCCACCTACGGAGGCCGGAGCAGTTTTTTCATCTCACTCTATGAGGGCTCTCTCAGCCGCTTTTTTATCAGCTGCTGCAACGCGTACCAGAATATCCTGTATCTGGGCGCCCTGATCTGTTTCTTTACGCTTTCCAGGGAACGACGCAGGGTCAAAACCGCTCCTGCCCTGGGGAAATATTTATGCTTTATCGCCGTCCTGGGCGGCTTCCTGTTCCATATTTTCTGGGAGGCAAACTCGCGTTACATTTTCCTTTACAGCCTTTTACTGCTTCCTTATGCGGCCTGCGGGATCAATAGCCTGATACGGCGCGTCAATAATACATCTGCCCGCGGAGAAGTCCCAGGAAATAATTAAGCCCGCACACAACATGCCCCAGATATGCCAGCCACTGCAGCCCTGTCAGCAGCGGCTTTTGCTTTTTCTCCCCCATGGATCTTACAAGAACCAGCAGCGCCTCCATGTGGCAGAAAAAAATGCCGTACATATATCCCCAGGAAAAATTAAAGTCAAACATCCGAAAACCTTTTTCATACAGGAAAAACGCCATGGCAAAACTCATCAGATACATCTGCCATGAAAAACGATACCCTGTATTTTCTTTCAGTTCCTTAAAATTCAGGAGCAACACCAGGATCGGAAATCCTATGGCAAAGCAGACAGCCAGCGGCAGGTTGGTACAATACTGCGCCCATACCTGGCCAAAACAGAAGCCAATCCCGCCTTCCGCCCCTTCCGCGGGCACGAATACCCCCTTAAACTGATAAAGCAGATCTATAAAAGTGGGGATAAAGCAAAGCCCCAGCTGCAACGTAGGCACAAAATTACGAAACCCTGACCGGAACATGCGAAACAGCATGATCAGTCCCGCCGTTCCCACCAGCACAATGGTGAAACTGGGCTTGGTCATGGTGGCAAGCAGCAGGAACAGGGAGAAAAGGATATAATCCCCAATCTTTTCTTTTTCTCCGTGAAGCCCCTCCTCATAGACCGGCAAAAGTTTCACATACCAGAGGAACGCCAGGATCGCAAAAGGCCTTGCTGCCATATAAGTGGCATTGTGAAAGGGGTTAGCCGTAAAAACCCCCAGATATTTGAAACGGATTCCCGGCAGGGATATGCCGGACGGCAGATACAGCATGGAAATAAAAAAAAGTGAGACCGCCAGTACGCTCAGAAATATCCTCCCCTGCCATCTCGACTTGATCGCAGGAGCCGCCAGCCGGTTAAAGCTGAGTTTCACGATCCATATGGACAGACTGTTCAAAAGCATGGTAGCAACAGCCACGGCCATCTCCGGCGAAACAAACAGGTCGAGCAGCGCCGCCAGTTTAAAAAAGATCGGATAGGGAAAGCTGTAACCGCTGTCCAGTCCCTGCATTTCCAGAATATATGCTTTCATGTCGGAATGATACAGTTCCGAACTTCCCGTGGTCTGCCTGTAAAACAGCCACAATGTGACTGCAGACACAAACAGCAGCAGCGCTGCAAACAGGCTCCAATCTATCATCCGGTTCCTTTTTTCAGTTTTCTTCATTGCTTCCATTCCTCCGGGTCATCTGTTTCCCTGAACAGCCACCGGCCAGGCCGGTGGCTATGGTCCCTGCCTATAGTTTAGCAGGAATTCCCGGCACTTACAAGCAGAATCAGCACAGGTATCCGTAAAGCGCCGCATTCAGCAGCAACAATGCCTGTCGCTCCAAAATAATGATCTCTCTTTCATCCACCGGGATCTGAAGTCTGGCCACATCAAAAAGTTTATGGATACCGATATGATAAAACGGGGGAATTGTATTGATATTGTACGAGCTTTTGATATAAGTATACAGAGCATATAAAAGTGAAACTTTAATCTTCTGATTCCTGTCATCCACAGTGCTGTAGGCGTTGAGTATCCTGACCGGGTAACTCATAAGCGGAATGTTCTGATTATGCAAAATAAATGTCTGAATCTCTCTGAACGGGTATTTATCTAACTCATCCATCAGGATGTGACAGATAATGTGATTACAGATACCATAAATCTCCGATTCTTCCATTGTTTCATAGTACATCACTTTTGTCAAAAAACGCCATTTGGGCGGGAGCCCGTCAGCTTTCATTCCATACAGGATCGGAAAGATCACTATATTCTTATTTTGATATCTGGTATATATTTGTTGGATTTCTTCCTGAATACAGGCGGATGAAACAGAATTGGGGGTAAGCAGCAGAATCGCATATGCGGCCTTTTCAATCCCTTCTTTAAAGCCTTTCAGATTATGGTCATCATCTGCTGAAAGTCTTTCCGGGTCATACAGCGTCGGCAGTTCGAACCGCTCCACACAATGCAGCACCTCTCCCAGCGGCCCCTGCACGTCCTTAGACGAAAAACATATAAATATCATATTCTTTTTTTCCTTTTCTTTTCATAGTATTTTCTGACATGATCTCCTTTCATACCATTCAAACTGCGCTCAAATCCTATGTTTTCCTGTCAAACCACATACTCTTCCTCCTCTCGTTTCAGATATGCGTGTCGGTTGCAACAATCGCATTCTGTATTTATAATAGTACTTTTTTGCCTTTCCGTCAATATCATATTGTCATTAAAATTAATTTTATTGACTTATTGCAGACTAAGTACTATAATAGGAGACAGTAACCAAGGAGGTAAGCTAACATGACGCAGATGAACCCCAGAGAACTAGACGTTTTAAACATTTTATGGAAGACGGACGAACCCATGACTTCCACCGATATCGTGAACGAGCAGAGGGGGCTGACCCAGAGTACAGTGATTGCTGTCCTGCGGAAGCTTTTGAAAGATAATCTCGTTGAGGTAGCCGGTGTAACGCATAGCGGAAAAGTTCTAAGCAGAACCTATCGTCCAACAGAAACTTCCAGAGAACTGATCCTGCAGTATTTTCAGGATGACTACCGCAATTTCTGTAATGTGATTCCCAAATCCACATTGTGCGCGGCAATCCTGGAAATCGACGAGGACACCACAAAGTCCAAGGATGAGATTAAAAAATTAAAATCCATTCTGGCTGACTTTGAAAAAAAGAACAAATAAGGCACAAAAGAAACACAGACTGTTCTACCATGTTCTACAAATATTCCCTGTGTTGAGCAGGGAATGTTTTTTAGGGATACATCACAGTTCATTATAGCACATTATTTTTTCAGCCTAAAATGATTGTTGCATTATACCGAGGTTACGTCATGAACAGGATACTTCCGGAATGCCGGGTATCAAATATACAAAAGATGGAGGTTTTTTATGAAACAGAGAAAAATCAGCAAATTTGTAGGTCTTATGGGGGCAGCATGCTTATCTTTAAGTATGTTCTTCTGCCCTGTGGCAACACTTCCCGCACAGGCTGCAGTGCCTGATGTAGCGGCGCCTTGTTCTGACATTATTGAGTGGCGGTATATATTCAGTGATGGAAAAGTGTATAAGTGCCTTTACAATTGTTCTACCGCTAACTGGGTTGGCGAATGGATCTATGTCTGCGACCTTCCTACCAGGGATTAAGTTTTTGTTCATATTGCATGTTGTTTTCTAATGGGAGCATATTGCTCCCATTTTATTTTCGTGGTTATATGATATCATTATTACCCTGTGCCACGCTATTGACGATTTTTGTCGGAATTTGTATAATATTGGTATCCAGAACCAAATATCC
>JAMPAC010000160.1 GCA_023667395.1 Blautia sp.
GTCATACCGGTAATAGACCTTCTTCCCCAACATGAGCAGCACGAACTCATCATTCCAGAAGTCGATGCGCCCGCCATTGATATCCAGGTGCACGCCCCTCCTGGTGACCTCCTGCGGCCTGCTGCTCCGCATCAGCATCAGGTTCAGTTCCTCCGGCGGGGCCGTGCGTTTCCGCACAAGGTGTTCATTGTACACATCCATCCTGCACTTCCCCCGGTCAGCCGCCACTTCGCCGTTATAGGGCTCCATGTTGAAATAGTACATGAGGATCATCTCCACATACTCCCCAAACTCCTGGTCCGTGTATACCTGCCCTTTCTTAAGGACGTATTTCAGCCGTTCCGGCTTCTCCGTGACATTCCCCCCGGTGTAGGCCTGGAAGAGCCTGGAGAGGTCATTCTTCACGTCCAGGAACCTCCTCTCTATGACTTTCGCCTTGGCGTTCCGGACGATGGCGTTCGTCATGCTGATGCCGAGCCTCTTGAACACCCCGGGCGGCTCAAAACTTTCCCCGCCCTCTTTCGGTTTCCTTTTGCGGTGTCCCAGCCCCCCGATATCGGAAGTCAGGAACTCACGCCCATTATCCACGTAGATGTTATCCGGGATCCCGTACTTTATGATCCCTTTCCTCAGGGCTGCCAGCGTGGCCTCCGAACTCGGGTTGTAGGTGATATAAAACCCGGTGAAGATGCCGCTCCTTGCATCCAGGAACGCCGTCAGGTACGGCCTGTGGATGTTCCCGTCCCTGTCCCGGACCATCACGTCGAAGGTATGGTTGTCCGCAATCCACCATTCATTGCTGGAGATGTCCTCATAAAACCTCCTGATGTACGGTGCGCACCGGTCATTGAATGCCTTGTGGCCCTCACGTCCCAGCACCCTGACACCCTCCGGGACCTCACTGCCCAGCCTCCGGTAAAAGGCGGAGTAGCTGGGGATCCCCGGGTAGAGGTCCGGGCGCACCTCCTGCGCCCAGAGTTTCGTGTATTCCAGGCACTTCATGATCGGGTGCTGGCCCTGGTCAAGGTAATAATAGAGGAACGCCTGCCAGATGGTTTCGTCTATCGCGCTGGTCCCTTTCCTCCACTTCCCCCGCTTGTCCACCAGCCCCTCCAGGTCATCCTCCCTGACCGCCCTCCATTTCCGGTACAGGATGTCAAGGGAGATGGCCCTGTCCGGGTACTCCAGCCCGCAAAGGGCGATGAACTTCCTGTCCACCTCCGCCTTGCTGCCTGCCCCCGGCTTCATCCGGTACTGCTGCCACTGCTCCACCAGCCCGGTCCAGAAATCGATCTCCCGGCGTTCATCCTCCGAGAAATGGTCCAGCTCCTTTTTCTCTGTTCCCGGATCCGGCTCCCCCACGCCCTCCGGCGGGCGCTCCAGGTTCATCCGGTACCATTTCTCCTGCAGTTCCCCATCCAGCGCCTCCAGCGGGACCATGTAGGTCTTCCGGTTCTTCCCGTTCAGGACTTCCTGCGCCGGGAGTTTTTTGTCCTTAATAATGCGCTGGACATATCGAATTCCACATCCTTTAATTTCTGCCAACTGATTAACAGTAAGCATCTGTCCCATCCCATCACCACCTTACGGCCTGCCATCCTCAGATGCAGGAGGCCATCCCTGCATGACGGGGCAGTTGCCCCGTTTCGGCTGTACGTACTTCAGGACATCCCGCATCAGGGCGATCCCGCTGTCCCCGCCTACAGGTGCCTTCCTGACCCCGCCCTCATAGTGGATGAGCACATACTCCCCGTCCAGTTCCATCCCGGCAATGCCGATCCCCGCCCTGGTCATCTTTACCGTTTCGAACAGCTTCTGTACCAGCTGCTCCTTTGTTGTCAGTCCATTCAATCCTTTCTGCCTCCTATCTTCGCGATCAATTCTTCCCTGTCCCCGATCCACACCTCATTGGTATCCCGATCCACCATCAGTTCCCATCCCTCCCACAGGGCATTCTCAATCCTGTGGCGGTCCCCCGCAGTTGCTGGGAAGTGGACACAGGAATCAAATGCCTCCATGGTCCCATCCTTTTTCCCCATTGGCCTGTCATCCCCGGGTGCAGGGGATCCTTCCGGCATGGCGGATCCGGATCCGTTCCCATTCATGAGTTCATTTTCACTAATGCCATACTGCAGGCAGTATAGTTTCACGAACCTTGGGGTCGGCATTTCCCTCCCCCGCTCCACCCCGCTGATATAAGACTGGGAACTCATCATATCCCTGGCCACATCTGCTTGGGACAGCCCTTTCTCTTTCCTTATCTCCTTCATCCTCTCGCCAATATCCATATGTCCTCCTAAATAGCATTTAAAAAGTCTTCAAAATCCTCCATTTCACCGCCTAATTTTTCAATAATGGGAACAATCCACTTGTTTCCGGACCGTTTCCCATGCAAGGCCTCGCTGATTCTCTCCCCATGAGTCCCCATCTGCCGCGCTAACTCATCCTGAGAAATTTCTCTTTCCACTAACTGCTTTTTGACCCACTTACGAAATTCGGTCACATTCCGAATTATGTTTCTTTTTTCCATACAATCCCCCTTTACGCATACCTATTTTTGTACCGCTGTTACAAAAAAACTATCCCGTTGTCAGTTTTAGTGTTATAATTCTGTTGTAAAATTGTTACATTTTGAGTATAATGCGAATATTTCGCATTGTCAAGTAATTATTGCGTTTATTTCGCATTCCAGGGGGAGGTACTCATGCTCGATCTCTATAAAAGAATAACTGAACAGACCAAAAAACTAGGCATTACAGGAAAAGAATTAGGAGATATGCTTGGTTTAAAAAAAAGTCCTCTTACTGACTGGAAAAATGAAAAATCAAATCCAACCCTTGATCAGCTAACGAAAATGTGCGAAATTTTCGCGGTCCCAGCAGATTATTTATTATTTGGGCAACTAGATTATCTTTCCGAAGATCAAACAGAACTTATAAATACATATAGTAAATTAGATCGACGTGGTCGGCATCGAGTTCATACAATTATTTATGAAGAATTAGATCGAATGGAGGCAGAGAAAATTCCATCAAAAAGTATCGTTTAAAAAAACTGAAAATATTATTTATATATCAATGGGAGGAAATCAAAATGATTTTTAGCAAAATAAGAAATCAAAAAATACTCAAAATGGATCCACGCTATCAGATCATTCAAAAAGAGTTAAAATCATTCCAAGAACTAGGGATCAAAGAATATACATATTTAGGACAAGGGAATGATACTTGTACACCGTGTGTATCACTTAATGGGAAAACCTTTTGTATTAAAGATGCGAAGGTTGGCATAAATCTTCCCCCTATGCACCCGAAATGTAGATGCACCATCCTTGCCAAAACAAAAAGTGATTTATTTACATACACTCCAGGTGTAAATCCGTTAGCGAATAATCCAAAGTTTATAGAATGGAAAAAACGAAATGGTGGATGACGTTGCTCTTTGAGTTCATCACATCAAACCAGATGGCCTTACGGTTGGCATTATCATACCTCCTTGATCCTTATCTGACTACCCTTTCAAATACAAGAAAAATACCGTTTCAGAAAGGACGATTATATCCTCTGAAGCGGTCATTTTTATGGTTCGCATTAAGGTTCGCATTAGACACTCTTTCAAAAAGGCTTCTCTAATCAGTTTTTGAACGGTCTTTCTAAAACCTTTTAAAAGGTGAAAATCGCGTAAAATCAACACTTAAAAGCACTTTTTCTTTTTCCTTTTAAATTTTTTGAACATTTTTAAAACCTATTTTTTCGGGCTCATTTTTCTCGCCATTTTGCCCCTCAAAACTGCCTTTTCATTTTTCAGGTTGGTATTTAGTTCGCATTAATTTTTCTAAGGGTATTTATGAGGTTGTAAGCCTAAAAAAGCCCCATTTCACGGGATTTCTCGCCGTGTAAGGGGTCTTAAGGGTTTCTAAGGGTTCGCTTGTTCGCATTTTCTTAGTTTATACGAAAACTCACACTTCGTTCATCTTCTCCCTGTGGCTGATGTAGTCCTCCACGAAACGCTTCTGGAGGAGCATATCGCCGCAGTAGCGTTCGTTCTGC
>JAMPAC010000161.1 GCA_023667395.1 Blautia sp.
GGCTGCGTAATCCACCGATGCCATAGCAGGGTTCATGACAGCCGCCGACTGCTGACCATCGGGAAATGCCGCCTGGCCGCCTGCCTCCGCCACATAAGCGGCGTCCCGGGACGGAATCGGATCATCAGTTTTTTTCTTACTGCCAAAGAGTCCTCCAAATCCCCCTCGCTTCTTTGCATCCTGCTTTTTCCCGGCGGAGTCCTTTTCCGGTTTTTTACGCTCTATGAGAGATTTTTCCTTTTTAGGCTTTTTACCGCCGAACAGGGCCTGTACTACTTCATCCTCACCGTTGTTCCCGTCGCCCCCGTCTTTCCGCGGATCTTCCACAGGCGTCATGGGCTGCGGCGTCACGGGCTGCGATATTGCCTGCATTGGCGGCTTCCTCTGCGGCTGCGATATCTGAGAGCGAGATGCCGCAGCGCCCTTTTCTCCCAGCATAAGCTGATACAATCCTGTCAGCGTGATATGACCGCCTCCGAAAAACCGGAACAACCGTACCTGAAAATCCTTGTCATCGCTGATCATGATATTCAGGAACACATTCCTGAAAAATTCAAGGATTTCCTCATCCGTGCTGCGAAAGGACATGACGGGTACATAGATATAAAACACATCATATGTATGCTTGTCCACATACACATATCTGGTATCCACACAGAGATTATGATAATCCAGGAACCAATCCTTTCCTTTGATAAAGGGCTCCAGCAGATTAAGGTACAATTGCACAAACAAAGCTTTGGGCAGCGTCATTTCAGCATACTCCAATACCACTGTATTGATCAGCTTGTATTTCAGACTGATCTCCTCATTGACCGATATCATCCGGAAAGGGATCAGGAAATCCGGGCAGTCTTTCTGGATCACCTTCATGGCAATCTCGTCCGGTTTGTCTTCCGGTTCCAGCCGGATACTTAAATAGTTTGCTTCCAACGAGTTTTGTAATAAAAACCTTTCGCTGTTCATTACTGATTCTCCTTATATTCCAAAGTGATCAACGCTGCCTCCCCCAAAAATACCGCCTGTGCGGAATAATTGTGAAAAGGCATGGCGTTATCTAATGGTTCCGCTATCACCATTTCATTCCGCTCGCTGATATACCCCCAGGTATCCACCACCTTGACCGCCGCCAGGTGATTAGAAAAAGACCATGCGTCATTATATTGATGATCGATGACCAGCTGTCCGCTTCTGTCAATAAACCCCCACTTGCCGGTTCCGTCCGCCACCGCAATGTAATTGAGTGATTCCGGGGCTTTCGCATCCGCATAGCCTGCCTCACAGACCCTGTTTCCCTCCACATCGACGAGATACCACAGCCCTCCCGTCTTTACCATTGCCGCATCTCCCACAAAGGCCTGGTTCAGGGAATTTACCGCCACATCCTCATAAACATAATCTGTGACGCTCTCCCCGCTGTCGCTTATAATAGCCCATCTATCGCCATTTCTGGCGGCAAAGACCCCGCAGGACTCCATGGTTACCTCGTCAAATTGAAGCTCCGGGCGAACACAGACGAAATCTTCGTTAAAAAAACTGTATTTCCCATTGTATTGGGCGATGATATGGGAATTGCCGATACCGTATACATCCGTCACATGGGTCTCGTCCAGTCCATATTTCTCGCCTGTATCCAATATGGTATAATAGACCCCGTCCACGGAGGCCACCGCATAGCCTGCGCTGTTAAAGGGAACCGCCGTGTCATAGACTGCAGGAAGTACAAACTTTCCATTGGCGTTTATGTAACCCCATTTGCGGCCGTCAAAGGCAGGCATCAGGCTATTTCCCGCTGTAGGAATGATTTCCACGGCATTGGTGATACGCATGGAATAACCATAACGGTTGTCTTCGTACAATTCGCCGACAACTCCGCCGGGATATGCCTCCATTCCCTTTTTCAGCAATGCCATTGCTTCCTCGAAATCATTCCGGGAAAAATATATTTCCGCCGCCTGCAGATATTCTTCCTCCGCCGCAGTCCCGGCGGCGCTTCTTTGTTCCACAAGCTCTGCATAGGAATCCGTATCGCCCTGTGCCAGATAGACCTGCTGGAGCTTAGTTTCGATCTGCGGAACTGCCTCCGTATGATACCCTAAAGCCTGGACATACAACGGAACAGCCCGTACATACAACTCCTTTTCCACAAACAGGTCGGCCAGTTGAACCAACTCCTCCTGGGCATTTCTGTTGTCAACACCGCTTGCGGCCCTGACTGACAGATACCAGCCCAGCCCGATCACCAACAGAAGGACAATGACTATTATCCATCGTTTCCCTTTCACCACAGCCTCCTTCCATCCGTCACACAGATGTTCAAATCAGTTTTCTCATGCTTTTCATATAATCAAAAATGCGATCAGTGTCCCCAGGTACAGAAAAGGCGCCAGGGGAACCCCATCTTTCATTGTCAGCCTTTTGCGCGCCATCTGCACGAGCGAACAGGCGCAGCACACCAGCACCCCATATGCGATCGCTCCCACGATTCGTTGTCCCGTGAGGTACAACCCCATCACAAAGGCCAGTTTCACGTCTCCCGCGCCCAGCTGCCCTCTGGATACAAGATAGCATAAGAAAAAAATCAGTCCTCCCACCATACCGCCGATGATCGACTGCCCGATCAGGGCAAGTCCCCGCTCAAAATCGCCGAATACCGCCCCTATGGCGATCACGGACCATACGCCCAGGAAAACCAGAACCACGCGGTTTGGAATCAGCTTCGCCTTGACGTCCGTGACCGAAAAGACGCTCATGGCCAGAAGGATCACCATATTCTGCAATGTCTCAAAAACAGATTGGTAAGCGCTCTCCCTGCTCCCCAGATAGCACCATACGGCAAAAGTGACAATACCCACCGACAGGACAAACTTGTCCGTTATACCGTTTTCAGGCAGCTGCAGAGACAGCTTCTGATTCAAAAAACAGACCGCGCCATAATATATCATTGCAATGACAGCTGCACCCAGCACAGCGCTGACAATCTTCATTACGCCCTCCACTTTAACTCCCCGGATTCACCTTGACGCCATCGCCGTCAAGCCATGCCGGAATCGTCACCCTGTTTACCATATGGAACTTTCCATCGGGCAAGATCAATCGAACAAATCCCGGTTCCACATCATACTCCACCACGATATCTATCATACGAAAGTCACTGTCACAGAAAATGGTCGAACCGGAAAAGTCCAGTCCCCCGTATCCATCCTTAACACCATATGCCCTCAGAAAGTCATCCGCGCCTAAGCTTCCCTGTTTCAAGTACCCCTTTGTCAACAGACAGGCGGCGCCCGTACCCATCAGATTTTTCGCACCATACTCTGCGCCCTCCAGGGCAATGTATGCCAGGCCGCTTATCATGCCTTCCTTATTCTGCAGCAGTCCCCTGACCTGGTTCACGGTATCCTGAACCTGTTCTCCCGCATCTTTTATTTCCCCCGCTGCCCCCTGTATCGCCTGCCCTGTCTGAGTAGCCGCGTTTCCCAGGCTTTCAAGCTGCTGCGCCAGATGCTCCAGATCCACGCCGTTATCGCTGTCATCCTCCGTCTCCCCAAAGCCCTGCAGCTGGGTCAGGAAACCAACCGTCTGCCCCGCCGCTGACTGCACGCTTCCTGTGGCGCTCACAACTTTTTGATAGCTGCTGTATGCGGAACTGGCCGTATGATCTATCATAGCAGTGTTCCCCGCGTTATCAGTGGCAAGCGCCTGCGATGCATCCCGCCCTCCGAAAGCCGCATATAAATAGGTATAACCTGCCAGTTCATGGGCTGCCGAGTTGATGGCGAACTGAACCTTATTATGCAGGATCAGGATATTGATGAAATAAGCGATGGAAAAAATGGTGACCAGAAACACAGTAAAAGAGAGTACTGTTTCCACAACGATCATCCCGCTTTCACCCCATCCCTCAAAGCCGCCCTCTTTCTGTTCCACACGCACTCCTGCCCCTCCTTCTAATAGCCCCTGGTAACCGTGAATTTATAGGTATTGTTCTCAAATTCTTCAATGGCCGTATAGGTATCTGTGTCCACCGTGCTTCTGGCAAAGCC
>JAMPAC010000162.1 GCA_023667395.1 Blautia sp.
ACTGGGAGGTAATGGCCCGTGCGGATATCTTATTAAAATCACTCTCCAGGGACGCAGTTGACAGGCTGATTGGCAGGGTGGATAATTACTATGCCATAATGGATTACCAGATAAAGCAGCGCGAGGGCTGCTATGAGGGATGCTGCTATGCAATAAAGCGGATTGCAGGCAGCGGGATTTACAGCTGCAGGATTGCTGGGCAGACATTTACCTGTGACCAGTATGGCAGTGCCCTGAAAGGTTATTTTGCCATACTGTCTGGGGACGGCGGGCAGAATCTGCAAAAAACTGATGGACCGTTTTCCGAACCCGCACTTCCGGTTTTTGGATGCGTGGACATGATAGGACTGCTCCTGGACATCGACTGCATCAGGACTTCCGAGCAGGCGGTGAATGCAGCGGTAAAATAATCATATAAGCCGGAAAGCGGCTGTCCAGATGCCAGTTTCGCCACAACAGCTCCTAATTTCGCCATTTGTGATGAAATGTCTAAATCGGAGTATCATCCACTATGATATAAACTGCCATGAATCATCCACGGCACTAAAAAATGGGACTGCAACGCTGCAGCCCCATTTTTTAGTAAACGACATTATTCCCTGTATTCAGACGCTTAAAGGATATAAATTTTTATAATATCCGCAGAATGATTAAGTACAAAAAGAAGTATCGTCCACCATACATCTGTTTCACTATTCTCCACATCCCGCAGACTGTCCATGGCTTTCAGGTCAAAGTTAAACCGGACGGTCAGAAATTCCGCGTTGCCCCGCATACCCTGCAGACGGAAGTCCATTTCACGACCGTTGACTCCTTATTCCCGCTAAATTCGTGGCTGACCAGTTCCTCCCTTCTTTCCCAGTCATGTTCCACAGGGTCCAAGGTTTCCGTGTATGTGTCCCCGCAGGGACAGGTAAAAGTCTCCGTACCGCCGGACGTGCAGGTGGGTTCCACAGTCACAGTGCCCGTATACACGTGCCCATGCCCGGATCCTGCCGTTTCCGGTCCGTCCACCGTCCCGCCATCTGCATCAATCTGGACAAATTCGCCCGTTTCATGGTCATAGCCGTAATGGATCATATAATATCCCTCCCCGCCTTCATGCGGCTGTGCCACAAAATGGCCGTCATCAGTCTTCCTGAAATCGGCATGCTGGCCGGAAACCTCAGGCTGGTATGCCGCACCGTCCCTCACACCGTACAGCCATGTTTCCTGCCCGTCCGCACCGCCTGCTTTCAGGAATTTTGCCTCCCCGGCATCCAGTACCCAGTTCATTCCCTGGGTTATGCCGCCATACCCGTATATGACCGGGATCGTATCGATGCAGGATACGGTCCCTCCCGGACTGATATGGTAGATCCTGACATCATTCAGGTCGAACCCGTCATCCGTCCCTGTGACTGCAAACGCTTCCACTGTCCCGTCCCCGTCAAAGTCTTCGCAGACAAACCCCAGCTCCGTCCCAGGGCCGGCCGCCGCCCGGAAAGCCCGTTTCAGGAGCATGTCCGCAGGCTCCTCCCCCTGCGGGGAATATCCGTCAAAAAGCGTGAGCTCAATGGCTTTTGTCTTCCACCTGCCACAGATGTCCTGTGCTTCTTCTTCCGTAATATGGGTCATGGCATCAAAATCCAGTCCGTCCGCCCTGTCATAGTGATCCTGCGTGCCGTAAAACCACGGGCTGTCCTTATCCCCATACTGGTCAAATGCCACTATCCCTTCCGGGTGCAGCAGCCCTGTGTCCGCATCCACGCTGTAACTGATCTGCGTACTGTTGCTGGCTCCGCTCGAAGCCCGGTAATAAATTGTATTGTCCTCACACAGGTAATAGCAGTAGCGTTCCCCGCTTGTCGCCGCATGGATGACCTCCCCGTCCACATACGTATACAGGTCAAATATCAGGCCGCCTGCCGCATCCTCCACGGTGCTGACCAGCAGTTCCGGCACCCCGTTCCCATCCAGGTCCATCATGGCATAACCTGCGTCGGACAGGGTCTCGACCGAAGTGTAGCCCCAGTAAAACATGTAGCTTACATCTTCCGTGCAGTCCCACCCTTCCAGTATCCTGTAATAGAACATGTCCAGTATCCCGCCATAAATACTGGCTGCGGCATCCATATCATTCGGTTCTTCGCTTTTTATGTTTTCTGCCGCTTCTGGTTCCCCTGAAGATGTCTCCCGTGTCTCGTCCGGCATGGCCGGAGTGTCAGGATCCGCCACCGCTGCATGGCCATCCGTACTTTTTTCAGCCGCACTGCCTGCCCCGCATCCCGTAAGGATGCAGGCAGCTGCGATTAAAACCGTGTACAGTCTCCTTTTCATCTGTCCCATTCTCCTGTTACACTGGATTCATATTCATAGCTTTCTATATTTTGCGTCACGCATCTGTTGAACATTGTATCCATGTCCTCAAACCCCACATAGTAATAGTCCCCCCGCCAGAAAATGTCCCCGCTGAATATTTTTTTTGAAAAAGCAGAGCCGGACGGCATCTCGTACCTGCCCAGGTCCACACTGCATGTCCCGTCCTTCAGGAGGACCAGATCGCTGAATTTCCCATACGTATAGAAATACAGCTTTTCATCCTGATTCTCCATGTCCACATCCTCGATCCTGTACAGCACGTACACGGCATTGTAATCCCTGCCATCCATCCCCGGCTTTAAGGACAGGAAATAATTCCCTGCAAATTCCACACCGGTCACTGTCTCCCATCCCTCTGCCTGAATGGCATCCTCTATCTGTTTCTTCATCTTTGCCATTGTGTCATCCGGTATCTGGGAGAGTTCCGTAACATACCTGTCACATTCAGGGACCACAAATTCCTTTGTGCCCTCCCCTGCAGTATAACCCTGTTCCAGCAGCCGGCCCTCATCATATTCGGCCGTGACGGTAACGGCATCGCCCGCGGCAAGGTTTTCCCTCTTATCAAGGGTGTAGTTCACATACACGGGGGCGCTGCTGTTTTCCGTTTTTATGGAGGCTTTTACATATGGCGCGATCCCCTGGAATTCCACGTCAACATTTCTGAACAGGTCGATCTGTTCGATCTCCTTAAGCCCGCTGACCGTATACTCTTTCTCTCCTGCCCTGAATTTTATTTTGTACTCCCCGGCAGTTTCATTGTCCACGTCAGCCCTGACTGTCACCTTATCACCGTTGGACAGGTTCTCCTTCGGTGCCACTTCATAGGATACCGCATCCTCGATCGCTGCCATCTTTCCCAGAACCGATAAGTCGTCCGCATCCCCGATGCCCGCCGCATCAAAGGCAGCTTCTTCCCAGAAATACCTGTTGGAAAGGCCCGCTGTCCCCTGTCCGTCCACACCGTCAAACACCACTTCCAGCCCTTCCATGACGTCAATCTCTGTCTTCCCGCATCCGGTCACCGTTCCTGCCATCAGGCCAAGAAAGGCGCCGGCGGCAAGCATTTTTGATAGTTTCTTTTTCATCTGTATTTTTCCTCCGATACATTTTATTTTTCCAGACGAATAAAGTATATCATTTTGTTGAATTTTGTCAACAATTAAAGAATGTGTGCCAGAAACAGGCAGCGAAACTCCAGCCGGCAGCTGAAACGGGAAGGATCTCTCCTTCCCGTTCCTAGTTCTTTTTATCTTTCTGCATCACTGTCCAGATATACACGACCCTGCCCATGGCCGTCAGGCAGTTTTTACCCGCTTATCCTTTCAGAAATCCTTTATGACCATCGCCCAACATAAGCGGACTATATCCTGTAACCCGGATGCCTGTACAGCTCCCTGACAGTCTGGTTCTCGTGCTTTTCCTTCAGCATCCAGTATAAATTTATCCCTTTATATGTAACAGACGTCTTTTTAAAGAACGAAACAATGACATAATTATCATTTTCCACTCTTTTCCTCAGAAATATATAAACCGTCCGTATGCCTCAATGAAATAATCAGCCCTTATGAGGCTCCCGAAATCCTGCACCATGTATATCCTGATAAAATTAGGAAATATTTTCCGAATTTAGGCGATAGTGTTATTATCATTAATGGGATAGGAA
>JAMPAC010000163.1 GCA_023667395.1 Blautia sp.
TTTTGTAAATCTTTACTGAACTCTACACTTTGAATTATACAGGAAGCTTTCTAAAAAGTATCTTAACACTTATCAGCATTTCCGTCAACAATTTTTTCACGCGCTGAATTTTTTCTTTCTTTGCCACAGCATCTGCAAGTATCCATTCACCACAAATGAGCCAGCCGCATATGTGGTATTTTCCGCGAGCAATGAGCCAAGCTGACATACTTTTATGTCAATTTGGCGGAAATCTGACATCTACACTTCACAACATGCCACATCATCGAGCTATTGTCAAGTGTGTTTGTAAACATTTTTAATCAGGAACTCTATCCTTAAGGAATTGTATTCAATTGTTACTTCTAATTTTCAATTCTGCCCGTTCGCCCCAAACCGGATTTCCTGACAAATGGCGCTATTCGGCCTGGTACAGAAAAGCGGCCACATCACAGACATATTTCCTGCACGGCATAGGCCAGGGCGGCTCCTGCCCCTGCAGTTTTCCCGCAGCCATGTCCTGCGCCCCCTTTAAAATCCCCGGAATAATATCTGCCGCCAGCGGATAATTCCCGTGGGACGGCCAGATGGAATCAAACGCATCTGCCATGCCCAGCATTTTTTCAAGGCTGTTCTGGAATGCCTGTATGCTGCGTCCCGTCCCGAACATAAAAATATCCCCATCCTGAATGGTGTCGCCCGAAATAAGCATCCGTTTTCCGCGCTCCAGCAGCATAATGCTGCCCGGCGTATGCCCCGGCGTTAAAACCACTTCAAATTTCCAGCGTCCGAGGTCAACCACATCTCCTTCCCACAGCGGACGCACATCATCCATGCTGCATCCTTCCGGGAGGAAATTGCGGTAATGCTCCATTTCTGCCGGATGCATATATACCGGCCTAAAATCCTTGTTGCACCCCGTATGGTCTTTATCCGTATGGGTATTCACCAGAAATATGGGCAGATCCGTCAGCCCCGCAGCCATTTTACGGATCTGCAGCGTACCGAATCCCGTATCAACCAGCATGACCCTTTCATTCCCTTCAAACAAAAAAGAACGGACCCCGTCTTCCTCAAAAATCCAGAAATGGTCTGAAATCTTTTTTATATTATCCATCTGCCACCCTCCTGCCCAATTCATAAGCCCTCTGCATATCAATGGGGAACTGCTTTTCCCTATGGGCGGCCTTGTGCGCCTCATCGAACATTCCGGCATAATATTTACCGTAATCATCGAACTGGTAAGTATCGCAGGAATACAGCGTTTCGCAACTCCCAAAAACCATGCCGATCATGTCAGCGGCATTCTGGAAAACATGGCCATATCCCTTTTTGATAATATCCTCCGTGGCATTCATGGTGACGATCAGTCCGCACTTTTTCTTGACAGGCAGAAGCTCATCATGGGAATTATCGTTTTCGTAATGCATGGTGGCAAAAAGCATCCTGTGGATTACCGAGAGCGCCTCCCCCGTCAGATCGCCGTAATAGGCCGGGGAACCGATGATGACGGCATTTGCCCCGTGTATCTTTTCCAATACCGGGCGCAGGCCGTCCCGGACGGCACATATGCCGTTTGTCTTATTTCCCTTTAATTTGCAGGCAAAGCAGCTCTTACAGTCCGTGAAATCCAGGTCAAAAAGATGAACCAGCTCCGTTTCCGCGCCCATTTCTTTCGCGCCCCGCTCCGCCTCTGCCAGCAGCTTGTGCGTGTTCCAGTTTTTCCTGGGGCTTCCATTCAGTAAAATAACGTTCATTGGCATAATCTCCTTCCAGATGCTCCTTTTCTGAAACTATCCTGCCGCTCCATTTTACAAAATGGCTCATCCGCTTCGACATGATAACACCGCTCAGCCCACGCTATTGAAAAAAGTGTCATGCGAAAGCCTTCCTAAGAAAGCCGCATCCCTGCACAGATGAACCATAACCATTTTAACATCTTCTGTGCCTGTGCGCTACTCCTATTTTTTCCGGGATGCCTGTTTCCCCTGCGGAAATTCCAGTTTCAACCGGTACTGGAATCCCTTAACCTCCTTCCCATCTTTCGTATAGGAATACTCCTTCACGCCCTCCGGGTGGAGGGTTCGCCCCTCCGATGATCAGAGGTTTACCGCACTGTATATCTGTTATATCCTGAACTCCCTCATTCTCTCCATCAGTTTTTTGGATTCCCGTTCCAATTCCTTTGCGTTCTGAGCCACAATATTACTGTCCTGGGTTACCGTTCTGGTATAACCTTCCAGTTCCTGCGACGACTGAATGATCCGATCCGTTTCCTGCACCTGATAATCAGCGATTTTATGCATATTTCCGGCAACTTCCTCTGTCCTTTGGACCAATTGCACCATACGCTCCACCGCCTGATCCGTCTCTCCCACCTTTTCATATACCATATCAAACGTTTCCCTGTTCGCCCCGACCAATTCCGCGCTTGTCTTTACTTCCACAACGCTTTCTTTCGTCTTGGCAATGGCACGCTGCATAGCCTCTTTAATCTCTGATGTCAGTCTGGAAATATCATCTGCAGCTTCACCACTGTTGACTGCAAGTTTTCCGATCTGTTCCGCCACAACCGCAAATCCTTTTCCGGCATCCCCTGCACGCGCTGCCTCAATAGAAGCATTTAAAGAAAGAAGATTCGTTTCCTCCGCAACGTTGACGATCATCTCCACCATGCTGCCGATCTGTTCCATCGCAGTATCCGTCTTCATCATCTGCTCCGCAAGTGAAGATATGCTTTCTTCAATATGGTGCATACTTTCGTTGACACGTTCCGCCGCCTCTCTTCCGTTAGCCGAAATATCCACCATCTGACGCATCATTGAGCCGGCGCGCCTGCCCTCCGCGTCCGCCTCCCTGATAACTCCGGAAAGCATCTCCATCTGTCCGGATACTCCCTCTGCCGCTTCCGACAGTTCTTTTACAATCTGTCCAAGAGCCTCCATTGCTTCCGACTGGCTCCTGGAAGAATTGATCAAAGACCCCGACACATGGTCATTCTCAACCGACTGACGTTCCAGCCACTGCGCGATACCAATAATATCGGATATTGTCGTACACATCTGCATCAAAAATTCCTGCATATGAGCACCCATAACAGCAATCTCATCTTTCCCTTTGACTTCAACCGTCTGCGAAAAATCGCCTTTCGCCACATTCTGGATAACATCTGTAATGCGCCCTACCGGTTTTACAACGCCGTTCATCAGGTGAAATGTCGCGAAAATCAACACTGCCGCGGCAACCGCAGCAATTACGATCATAACCATCTCCAGCTGATGCAGCCCCGCAAGCACCTCACTTTTGGACATATAGCTGACCAAAACCCAGTCCGTCCCGTCAATTTCATTCAAACATACAAAATAATCCTGCACAGAAAAGAAGTTATCTGCATCCATTTGCTGATTTCCAATTGCCTTTCCGATAGCTGTATACAATTCATCCAATCCCGAATCAGAAAGTGTACACGCTATCATATCGGTATTCGGGTGCGCAATGATCGTCTGGCTTTCCTTTGTCACTAAAAACGATCTGATTCCACCGCTTTCGTCAATATTCGATACAACCTCAGAAAGATAATTTAGATATATATCTACGGCAAGTACCCTGACTGCATCCGTGTTTCCCATGCGCACGGTAGCGCTGACGCAGATATCGCCTGTCTGTGAATCGTAATACGGTTCCCCAAAAGCAATCTCCTCATTTTCCGTTCCCTCCAGATACCAGTCCCGTTCCGTCAGAATCCAGTCGTCACCCGGCACCCAGCCGGACGCATCCAGATAAACTCCCTGATCATCACCCATATACAATCCCACCGGATAAGCATCTCTTTTTTCAACAGAAGTCTGCATAAATGCAAGCACTTCTTCATCATCAGCAAATCCGCCTTCTTCAATCGTATCCTTATAGACCTGAAGTTCCCCAAAAATCCGATCTGTCCATGCGTAAATATCACCTGCACAAACTTTTGCATTGGCTGCAAGATTCTGCTCTGAAATACT
>JAMPAC010000164.1 GCA_023667395.1 Blautia sp.
GTATTCAGATTCTCCAGCACCGAGAATGCCGACTGTAACGACACCTCATATTCCGTCGATCTTCCTCCAAAGATAACCGCTATCGTCTTCTTACCCATGACAAACCTCCACAATATATGATATCCACAGCCCATTCACACAAAACTTCCGGCTGAGATACCCTTAGCGTATCAAAGCCGGAAGTTCCGTTCTTTTATTTCCTATAAAGATTTTCCTAATTTTTTCGTCATAAGATCTTACAAGATCCTAACCACACAAAACACTCTGCTCGCAGCCATCTTATATGACCACTTCAGATTCCATGATCTCCTTCCCACTTCTGGCCGTTATGACACCGCCATGGGATCCGCTATCTTTCACATCAGCGATCGGAATATTTGCATTCATGGCAGATCTTCCGCTTCTTCAATGATAACGTCTTTCCCCTCGTATTCGCCGCATATATAGGGAATCTGGCACAGCACGTTCTTCACGTCCTCGAACAGCACGCTCTTGCGGGAAAGCTGCATCTTCAGATCGTAAACGGTCTTGTTCAGATTGGAATAAATATCCTGCTCTTTTTCCATTTCCTCCTGGATGTTCCCCGCCTTTTTCTGGGCTGACTGCGCGTGGGCAACCGTTTTTCCCGTCCTGTCCCTGACTTCTTGGGCGATAGTACTGAAATCGCGGATGGCGCCCTGGGTATCCTGAGCGCTTTCCACATTGCTGTCCACCAGCTTGTTCATGGCTCCAAAACATTCCAGAAGCTTTCCTTCCTTATTCTTTACATCGGACATAGTCCTGTTGATCTCGTCCACCAGCTTCTTGGTCTGGGCGGAAAGCGCATTGATCTCGTCCGCGACAACGGCAAATCCCCTTCCTGCCTCCCCGGCCCGTGCAGCCTCAATGCTGGCGTTCAGTGCAAGCAGGTTCGTCTGGGACGCGATGGACGCAATGTCTTCCGCTGTCTGACCGATGGCGTTAAACGCCAGTTCGAAATTATCCAGCACCTCATGGATTTCACTGACCGAATCCTTGATATGGCTGATCTCGCTGATCAGCACAGACATTTTGTCGTTGCCGTCCGCACTCGTTCCCACGATCTTGTCCGCAATGCTCCGCAGCTCCTCATTTACGGTGAGGATATCGGCAAACTGCTCGTTGAACTGGCTGACATCCTCCATGATCGCCGTGGATTCCACCCGAAGATCGTCCACCACCATCTCGATGGCGTTCATGTCGCGCATGGCCTGTACATCCTCCTGCGTGATGGCCTCCTGCTTTCTTTCCAGGAACTTTATGGCGTCCAGGATGGAATTTAAATGGATCCTGGATGTTTTGATCTCTTTTTCTTTCTTCTTTTTACGAAACATTTTTCTACCTCTTATCTGTCTTTTGTGAAGACCACGCAGACCATGGACTGGTTGATATGCTGCTCGATATACTGTTCTCCATCCCCTACGACGCCCCAGTGGCATCCCCTGCCCATGGAGTTCATCATTTCCGCATATGTGCCGGTATAATGATTCTTGTCAAAAAACAGGTAACGCAGGATGCAGTTTACAGACAGGACTCCCGCAACGCTGTGGGAACTTGTCAGTTTTTTCATGTTGTCCGTGATAAACTCCTGATAATCCGGGGCAATGTCCGTGAATGCGATCACGTCATTTTCCAGAATATTTTTATAAGTTGAAATGCTCCTGTCAGGATTGAAACTGAAAATGGCGGTGATATAACTGTCCGCCCCCACGATACGGCTGAGCGGGTTCTTAAAGACTCCATCCCCCACAGTAGCGCTGGTGTAGCCCAGTTCCTCCTCGTAGACATCCATTGCCTTGCGCCCGTCTATCTCATAAATGGTACGTTTGTCTGCGGACACTTTCGTGACGGCATGGGTGGTCTGCCTCGCGTGGTACAGGTTTTCCTTAAATATCTCAATGGCTCCCATCTTGCTTCCGATGACCGCATAAACGGTGGCATCCGTGAGGACTTCGCCGTTGCATGCCACATGCTTGGGACCGTTCGGCTCCGTGTTGCCCGCAGTGCCGCCGACCAGGCGTATTCCCGCCTCCTCCAGGCATATTTTCATGGTGGATACCACTTTCTCCTCATAGCCGGTGGAACATTCAAAACAGATGTTATTCCTGTAATTCTTTTTGATCTTGTCCACCGCGCTGGACAGATCAGACAGGTATTTCATGGGACAGGTATCCACATGCCGGAGAACTCCCGTATGCACTTCCACCTCGCTGTCTGAAAAACCCACAGCAGAGATTCCCTCCGCAAAACTGCCGTTTTCATTAAACATAAACCCGGTGGTGCCCATCATCTGTACGTCCGGCAATCTTTCATGCAGCTTTCCGCTGATCTCACCGAACCTCTTGTCATCTGCACAGTACACGATGAACGTGCAGCTTCTTAATTTAGCGGCCACCGCATCAACGATGCTGTCCACACTGCCGCTTTTGTACACTGTCTCCATACTTTTCTCCTTTTTCGTCTGATCACGTTGCATTTACAGGATACAGGATGTCATGTTTCCGCAAGTCACAGGGCAGAAACCCTGAAAACCGCTGGTTTTCAGGGTTCGCTTCGCTCGTCAAATCCCCGAGAAAGCATCTGCTCGTGCAAGCACGGCATCTGCTTTTTCGGGCACTTGACTCTGCCCTCTGCGGACATTATATCATACAGATCTGCATAATTCCACATAATTCGCCGTCATATCGACATTTCCGTAACAGTTCCCACTTGTAATGCCAATGGGATTGTATTATCATGGATATGCAGACTTTACAGGACAAGCGAGGAAATCATGAAAGACGGTTTTTACACTTACAGAAACAATATCTATTATGGCAGCTACGATGAAGGACAGGTTTCCGGACGGTTAAGCCTTTCCATAGCCAAGCCGGAACAGATCCAGACGGATCATCCCATATGCAAGGATGGCTGGGCTGTCCGCCTGTGGGATAACCATGCCCTGCTTGAACCGGAATATGCGGATCTGCAGAAAATGCTTTTACAGATGAGTTGCTTCATGCATCTTAATACCACGCAGGAAATCGATCTCTCCATAGTCGAAGAACGGCTTGCCATCCCTTTCCCCAGGGAATTGAGACTGATCTATACCGCGATCAGTGGTCAGGAAGAATATTTCACCGGTGTGGAACATTTTCTGCCGCTGGATGAGATCTGCGAGGAACAGGGACTCCTGATCTTCTTTCGGAAAAAAAAGACGCCGCAGGCCGGTTATATTCTGGAAAACGGATGTCTTGCCACCTACCGCAGCAAAATGTGGCACATGGAGCAGGGTGGTTTCAGCTGCTATCAGTTCTGCATGAGCAGAATGCTGACGATCGCGCTTGAAAACAAACCCGTTACCAGAAAAGGAAGATGTAAAGGACGCTTTGTGACCACGCTGAATATCGTGCGAGAGCTGGAGCCTTTCTGCAATGATAAATACCATCTTCTGTCAGAATATAATGTGTATGGGATCGCAGTGATGTACTCAGAGGACGGGCTCATTGCGTGGATCCGGAGCAACGGATCCTATGCGGATATCCATGCGGGCGGCGCGGAGGAAGCGCATCTGGAAGCATTTGGCGAACACTTGGGCGGGATCGTGTGGAAGTAAAAGCGTTGAAACGTGGCAGCGTACCGGAAAGCCTTGCCATGCGGAGCTTTCAGTAGGGGTTGCGCAATAACCTCAAACCGGAGTAGGCAGATTATCCTACGGGGTTCTGTCGAAAGAAAATGCCCAAGACCGCTTTGTATTCGCAAGGCGGTCTTTTACATAACAGGAAGGATCATATTTATGGATCAGCTTAAAAATGCGCCTGTCAGCGGGCATCTCCCAGGTTCCGTATGACAGGCTCACTCCGAGATAACCTGTTCCTCCGGCTCAGCGCCCTCCGTCCTTTCCACGCTTTCCGTCCTCTCCGCGTTTTCCGC
>JAMPAC010000165.1 GCA_023667395.1 Blautia sp.
TCCAGGTCTGCTACGGTGAGGAAAGGGACGATCACGGCTACCTGATCATGGAGATGCACAGGGATCATGCGCATCCCGGCAACGGCGACGGAAAGCTGCTCTTCTTTACCAACGGCAAGGTTGTGGAGGGCTACTGGGAGAGAAAAGAAGGCAACGACAAGCCCGCCAAATACTATGATAAGGATGGCAACGAACTGGTATTCAACCAGGGAAAGACATTCATCTGTGAAATCTGGAGCAAGTGGGAAGATTACATCAAGTACGAGTAAGCAGTTTAAGAGAACAATGACAACGGGGAACGGTACACTGGTCAGCGGACGTGCCGTTCCCCTGTATTTTGCGCGGTCGAAAGGAACCTTTCGGATAAAAAGAACAGGAATCTATTGCCTGATAGTATGTCTGAGCCTGTCAGCAGTTTTACCGATGCAGGGGACGGACAGACCGATACCTCAGACAGTTCCGCCGATGATCAGAATGACCGCCGGGTGCTGAGCGTGGATAGCGGATGGGTCAGGGCGGAGGAACTGGAGGCAGGCGGCATGTTTGGTAAATTTTCAAATATTGATCAGTATGCGTGCTGGAGCACGCAAGGAGGGTGTGATCATGAAATGTAGTAATTGTGGGACGGAGATCAAAGAGGGAATGCTTTTCTGCCCGAAATGCGGAACAAGACAGGACAGTCAGGCTGCGCAGGAGAAAAAGTCCGGGATATCCGGCAGAATGATCGCGGTGACTGCCCTTTCCCTTGCGGCAGCAGTCGCAGCAATCACAGCGGCGGTCTTTCTGTTCCGGGGCAGGGAAGAACTTCCCGGGCAAGAGGATATGGACATTTCAGAGACGGATCAGGCGGATATCATCGATGAGGAGCCGTTGTATTCCATTGAAGACGTGACAGCCATCAATTATCTCGCCCGCGAGTATACTCCGGGGACGAAAGAGCCGGGGATGTCCTGGAATTCGGAATTGTTCTACTGGCTGGAGGACGCGGATACTCTTTCACCGGATGACGGAAATATCGCCGGGTGCAAGGTGAGCAAGACACTGCTGCGGGACGCTCGGACAGGACAGCTGTCCCAGTATGAGATATACAGCGATCCCGACAATGGAAGCATTTATAAGGTCGTATCCATCATCAGCGGCTCAGACGGACTGGAACTGACGGATTACTATTATGTGGACGGTCAGCCGAACTTTGTATTCCGGAGACAGGACACGGTATATACGCCCACCTATGCCACGATAGGCAAGGTGGGAGAGAGGTATTATTTTGACAATGATGTCCTGGTGCGCTGGCGGATGATCGCTGTGCCGGGTGAGATTGGGGAATATACGCTGGCTCCGGAGGATGTATGGTATTCTCAGGCGGATTACTATGCGGAAAGCGATGAAATCCGGGAGATATATGACGCGACGGAACTCCGGATGCTGAATGAAGCCCATATTGTCTATGACACTATTACAAAGAGCCAGAGCACGGGAGTCGTACAGGGCTGCCTCAGGAACACGGTAGGAGATCCCGTGGCGGGAAAGACGGTCAGGTTATACCGTATAGAGGACGGTACGCTGCTATACGAGGCGGAGACGGATGCCAACGGACAGTTTGCCTGTTATGTCTATCTGGACGGCACTTCCTGCAGCCTGAAAGTGGAAGCGGATGAGCAGTACCGTGAACTGACGATGCAGGGGGTGGAACTTGTCCCGACCACAGTTATCTATGATTATGACCTGACAGCGCACAAGGAGAGCGGAGACGAGTATCCGGTATCGATATGCCTGTATCCTGCGGCGGATATGGTGTCCGACGAAGAGGGAAATATGACTGCGGAAGCACTGCGCCAGGCGGAAGCAGTGGTTCGCGAGGGCGGGGGCAACTATAGCGGAGAAGAGATCTGCAGGGCGGAAACGCAGGACGGCGCTCTTCAAATGACCCTGCCCTCAGGAATCTATACCGTACAGCTGAAGTCGGATAGTTTCACCGATACCTGGCTGGAACTGGAAGTGATGGAGGAGGCTGTATCCACTGACGCCTATATGATGGCGGGATTGGCGGAGAACCAGACAGCCGCTGTCCTGACCTGGGCAGGAGATGGGATCGACCTTGACCTGACACTGTTCACACCTTATCAGGCGGCGGACGGAGATATGGCACATATTGGAGGGAATGTCAGAGAGGACGGCCATGGCAATATCCTGGTGTCGGATAACGCGAGCCGATGTGAGGTGATGTACCTCAATACAGGGGAGATGGGAAGCTATAAGCTGTATGTGAACAATTATACCGACAGCCTGTCGGGGAACTATGATTCCGGGAACCTGTCGGCGGCTGATGTCCATGTCTATCTCTACAACAGCCACGGTTTCGTGGCGGATTATTCCCTGACCTCCGGACAGAGCGGCGTGGTATGGGAAGTGGCGGAAGTGAGCGGCAGCGCCATTACTCCAGCCCAGCGTGTCTACACTCAGATCAGAGGGAAGAAATGGTGGCTGGAGAATAAGGAAGTATGGAACGAAGAGGAGGACGCGGCGCTTTTAGCGGTCCTGAACGACGACCGCAGCCAGTTAAGGGACTTGATGGAAGCGCTTGTTCATAATCTTTCAAGCGAAAGTATCAATACTTTGCTGCAGGGTGAAAAAGAAGGGATTGAGATATTTTTTGGCCTGGATGGACGTGAGATGCCAACGGCGGTTTATCTTAACTACACATTCGAGCATGATTCGGATGATTGGGAAGAACTTTCAAAACAGGTATATGCAGAGTATTTTTTGACAGAAAAAGATGCGGAAGATCTGCTCTATTCCATCTGTGGGAAGCGGATAGATTTTGATTTCACGGTATATGATAAGTGGATCGAGCCCTATATTGGTTTTGGAGGCGCCGCGGGAGATATATCATGGGATACGCTGGAGCATTTTTCCATAGAGCGAGTAGGCGCGGATACCTGGAAAGTCAGGGCGAATGATGTATATCATATCGATGATGGCGAACCTTCAAGAGTGTCTTCCCGGGTATGTTTTACTGTGACCAGAAATCCTGACAGTTACTTCGAGGGATACAGTCTTACTGCGTTCACATTGGAGGAAGAAGCGGATACAGGCTGGGCACAGGCGTATTATGATTTCCTGACTACGGATCCGGATGGGGTTCTTCAAGGGTATGAACTGGCAGAAGATGATCGGGAATATTTCTATAATCTGATATATTTGGATGCTGACATGATCCCGGAGATCTATGTGCAGTTTTATAATGAGATGGGTCATTTAAATGATATGTTATTGTTTTGGGCCAATGGATCCGTATCCTATGAGTGGATCTCTTCAGGCACATATAATGCGGAAGGAGCAGTGTATGCGCCATATACGGGACTGCTGAGGGATGATGATGGACGATGGGGAGTTGTATGGAGTGCCAATTACAAGCTGGAAAATGGCCAATGGATCTTCCTGGGGCAGCATTTGGGAAAAGAGAGTTGGGAAAATGGACAGGACGTTTTGACAGATGAGACATATACTCTGGGAAATGAAGATAATAAAGTCACCAGGGAGCAGTATGAAGAAACGATCAACGGTTATTTTGGAACAGTAGAACTACAGCCCTGTATGCCGGAACGCGGATACGATTACAGTCTGCTTGAACTTTTGGAAAACTTTGCGCATCATGGCCTGCGATGGTAGGCATCAGTATGGTCATAGACAGGAAACGGGTAAGTGGGATTTATACAGGCGGAGGTGCGCACATGGCAGCGCATCTCCGCAGGCTGCTGACGAACTGTTACCGGATTTTTCAGTTTCTTGCAAAAAGTTCTTGACTTTTTCGGAAGCACCATGTAAAATAATCTGTGTTGTGACGCAGGGATACACGTTACAGGCCCAGATAGCTCAGTTGGTAGAGCAGAGGACTGAAAATCCTCGTG
>JAMPAC010000166.1 GCA_023667395.1 Blautia sp.
TGTAAGATTGTGCGGAGCTTCGATACCCCGCAGCTCTGCTGCGGGGTAGTTCATTAGTGAGATATCTTATGCAACTTTGCAGAATGTTTATGATTTTTATGGCATTTGTGATCCGTTTCTGGAATTAGGAACAGAGTATGATATTTTTATTGATGATAGCGGAATACCCATTCTCATTTATGAACTGGCAGATCAAACTGAACGGTCAATTTGTAACCATATTTGGAAAGATGGTTATATAAATACCCATACCAGAAGAAATGATGGCGGTTGTATTGTTAATATTTATTTTGGACAAAAATGTTCTCAATGTAATGAATATATACTTGAAAATTTATATAATTCCCTGCAATATTTAAAATGCCCTCATTGATGGAGATTCCCATATTATTTCACAAACTGTCATGCCGTGTCAGCGTCTGCTCCCTTGGCATCAACGATTAACTCGCATTAAAAGATATTATGGGCGTCTTGCGGGAAGTGTTGGTTTATGTTAGGATTTAAGCAGGGTAAAGGAATATTTCATAAGGAGGTGTGCCTGCAGGATGACGAAAATTTTTAATGTGAATGGCGCATGTAAACCGAGTCTGCATTATATGGTTGATCTAGAATCCAGATTAAGGCAGATTAAAAGGATGGTGGATGCGGGAGAGTATTTTTGTATCAACAGGGCAAGGCAGTATGGAAAGACAACGACACTGCGGGCGCTGGCTGATTATCTGAGTGACAGCTATATTGTAGTGAGTCTTGACTTTCAGAGAATCAGTCATTTGGATTTCGAAAATGAAGTGTCTTTTGTGCATAGTTTTTCCCAAGAAATTGTAAAGCGGATGCGCCATATGGAAAGAGTGCCGACTGAGATCAGATCAGTGCTGATGCAGCTGGCGGAGAAAGAAGACCGGAATGTCCGGCTGGGGGAAGTATTTGATTGTTTTAACGATTGGTATGAATAGGCGGAGAAACCCATAGTTCTGATGATAGATGAGGTGGACACAGCAAGTAATAATCAGGTTTTCCTGGATTTTTTGGCCCGGCTACGGGCTGATTATCTTGACAGGGATATCACATCGACTTTCCAATCGGTGATTCTTGCAGGTGTCTATGATGTGAGCAACCTGAAACAAAAGATCAGGCCGGATCAGGAACATAAACGAAACAGTCCCTGGAATATTGCGGCAAAGTTTCGGGTGGATATGAGTTTTTCAGTGGAAGACATTGCAGGCATGTTGGATGAATATGAAGCAGACTGTCACACAGGTATGAATGTGCGGCAGATTTCCGGTCTGATTTATGATTATACTTCAGGTTATCCCTATCTTGTATCAAGTCTTTGTAAAAAAATAGACGAGGAAGTGACAGGTTCGGAGGGTTATCCGGACAAAGAGGCTGCCTGGACAAGGGCTGGTGTCATGAACGCTGTGAAAAAACTTCTGGAAGAAAAAAATACTCTGTTTGAGTCTCTGATACAGAAACTGACAGACTATCCGGAACTTGAAGATACGATTTGTCTTTTGCTGTTCCAAGGACAGAATATTTCATATAACCTGGTAGATTTTAGGATTGATATGCTGCTTATGTTTGGATTTGTACGGGCGGAAAATGGAACCGTGCAAATAGCAAACAGGATTTTTGAAACGCTTTTATATAATTATTTCACTACGCTTCCGGAAGTTCAGGGTGGAGAGACATATAAGTCAGCCCTTAAGAATAAAAATCTGTTTATTCGTAATGGGCGGCTTGATATGAGATGTGTCCTTGAAGAATAAAGAGATCGGAGTAAAGGAAATTCAACTGGGAGACAAGGTTTTGATAGAGGCAGTCGTTTAAACACTGCCTCTAAAAAAATGGCTATTTCAGTCCTCCTCCTCATTCTGCACAGAAAGCGCCAGGGAGAAGATAAACTCGCTTCCCGCCCCCTCCGTGCTGATCACGTTGATATGTTCCCCATGGCAGTTGATGATCTCTTTTACAATGGAAAGCCCCAGGCCGGTTCCTTTTTTATCCTTGCCCCGGGAGAGGTCGGATTTATAGAAGCGGTCCCAGATCAATTTCAGGTCGTCCTTTGGAATGCCGATGCCGGTGTCTTTAATGGAAACGAACAGCTTGTTCTTTTTCAGGGAAGTCTCTATCTTAATGACGGAATCATGGTGGCTGAACTTGATGGCATTGTCGATCAGATTATAGAGAACCTGCTGTATCCTCCCCACATCCGCGTTGACAAACATCTCCTGTCCCGTCAGGATCAACTCGATGGCGATGGTCTTCTGGCGGCAGGTACCCTCAAAGGAAGCAGCAGTGTTCCGGATTACCTTATTAATGTCAAAGTCCGTCCGATCCAGCAGCATACCCTTTGTATTCAGGTTGTTCAGCATCAGCAGGCTGTTGGTCAGCTTGGTCAGGCGGTCGGTTTCGTTTAACACGATATTCAGGTATTTTTCGTGCATTTCCGGGGGAATGGTGCCATCTATCATGGCTTCCAGATAACCCCTGATGGAAGTAAGGGGGGAGCGGAAATCGTGGGATACGTTTGCCACGAACTTTTTCTGGTCATCCTCCGCCCCGGCGATCTGGCTGGCCATATAATTCAGGCAGGCTGCAAGATACCCCATCTCGTCATCGCTGTCCACCTGAAATTCATAATGCATGTTTCCCTCGGCGTACTGCTCCGTGGCATAAGTGATCTTCCGCAGCGGTATATATACGATTTCCGTGAAAAAAATCAGAATGATCAGGGAGAGCAGGAGCAGGATTACCAGGGTAATATAGGAGATATTCAGCAGACTGTTGCAGGATTCCTGGATATCCGCCATATCGCAGTGGATGGTAACATATCCCCTTACCTTGTAATTCGTGGTGATGGGGGCAATGACATTGAGCATATCCCTATCAAAACTGTCAAAAAAATGATCCACCATATAGTAGGAGCCGCTGGTCACAGTGGGATCGAATTCCTCGATCATGACCACTTCCTCCACATTGATGGGGGTTTCCGTGTCCAGGACCAGCCGCCCCGAAGGGTTGATGATGCGGATCACGGATTCCAGGTAGATGGCCAGGGAATCCAGCTGCATCTTTACCGTCTCAAGATCCGTTTCGCTGGTATAAAGTCCGTTGGCGTAAGTGTTGGCGATCCGCGTGGCCTCGGCATAAAGGCTCTCCGCCTTTTCGCGGGTCAGATGTTCCATGGTCATACTGGGCACAAAGGTGGTCATGATGATAAAACTGAATATCCCGAAGATGACATAGGCCAGTATGAACTTCAGATAGAGGGTCTTTCTCATGGATTCCTTACCTCAAATTTATAGCCAATCCCCCAGATGGTAGAGATCTTCCAGTTGGCGTGATCTTTGATCTTTTCCCGCAGGCGCTTGATGTGTACGTCCACCGTGCGGGTATCGCCGATATATTCATAGCCCCAGATCTGATCCAGCAGCTGTTCCCTGGTGAATACATGATTGGGTGAGGAGGCGAGGAAATATAACAGTTCCAGTTCCTTGGGGGGCATGTCGATGGTCTGCCCCATATAGATTACGGAATAGTTGGTCAGGTTGATGGACAGGTTGGTATATTCCACGCACTTGTCATCCGAATTTTCCGGTACTGCGGCAGCAGGCTTGTAGCGGCGCAGCACCGCCTTGGCGCGTGCTACGAGTTCCTTGGAATCAAAGGGTTTCTCAATATAGTCGTCGGCTCCCAGTTCCAGCCCCAGCACCTTGTCAAAGACCTCGCCCTTGGCGGAAAGCATGATAATGGGCACGGAGTATTTTGCCCGCACTTCCCTGCATACCTGATAGCCGTCCATGCCGGGAAGCATGATATCCAGCAGGATCAGGTTTGGGGAAAAAGTCTCCATGGCGGGCAGAACGGATTCCCCGTCATTGACGATCAGGGTCTCAAAACATTCCTTGTT
>JAMPAC010000167.1 GCA_023667395.1 Blautia sp.
GAGGTGGACAGAAAAAATAGCATTGCAATATTTCATAGCTGTCTTGAGGCATATGAACATTACTGCAAACCCTTTTGCAACGAACTGGGAGTGCCGCAGATGGCGATTGATATCCTGCTGTTTTTAGCAGACCATCCTGAGTCCTGTACCGCAAAGGATATCAGCAGATGCCGGGGATTCAAAGAGAATATCCTGTCGGTAAATGTCAATAAGCTGGTAAACAAGGGATTTCTGGAACGGCAGTCTGTGGAGGGTGATAGACGGAAGGTGCGTCTTGTTTGTACAGAAAAGGCGGGGCCCGTTATTGCCCGTATCCAGAAAGCGCATGAGTCATTTCACATGCTGATTTCAGAGGGACTGACAGAGACAGATATAGAAGCCTGCCAACACAGCCTTGTGGTCGTAGGCAAAAATGCAGAAAGGATCAAGAGGATGGATCCGACGGAAATATGAAAAAGAAAGGAGTGGTCACTATCATGAAATACCATTATGTTGTGATTGAACGCGAATATGGGAGCGCAGGAACTGAGATTGGAAAAAAACTGTCAGAAATCAGCGGGATCCCCTGTTATGGAGCCGAGATTCTGGAACGGGTGTCTGCAAAGCTGAATATTGGAATTGACCAGATAGAGCAGTATGAAGAAAAGACAACAAACAGTTTTCTGTATTCCATTTATCTTATGGGCAAGGTGAATGAAGGAACGGATGGGAATCTTTCTAAGGAGGGGCTGATCTATCTGGAAGAGCAGAATGTCATCAGAGGCCTGGCAGAGGAAGGTCCGGCTGTTTTTGTTGGGAGATGCGCCGCAAATGCCTTAGAAGACAGGAATGATGTGCTGCGGGTATTCATCCATGCAGATAAAAACCTGCGGAAAAAGAGGGCAGTGGAGGAGTATAAGATCAGCCAAAACAGGGCGGATGCCGTCATACAGAAGTTTGACCGTAAGCGCAGCAGTTACTTTTCGGCAAACACGGGAAAGGATTGGCGTGACCTGTCGAATTATCATCTTGTTCTGGACAGCGGCAAGCTTGGAATCGGAAGTTGTGCAGCTATCCTTTGGAATGCAATGGCTAAAGAGCAGGGAGGGGCATCATGAAGAATATTTTTCGTTTTTTATCGAAAGCTAAGTCTGCGGTTGCGGTTATTATAATATTGTTGATCGTACAGGCATATTGTGACCTTGCCCTGCCGACATACACCAGTGACCTGCTCAACGTAGGTCTTCAGCAGAATGGTATTGAGGATGCCGTGCCTGAAACGATACGCAGGGAAAGTCTGGATACACTGGAGCTTTTTCTCACGGATGCGGAAACGGAAACGCTTGAAGCATCTTATTCGTCTCCGGATGACAATGGAGTGTGTAAGCTGAAAGATACGGAAGATGCTGACAGGGAAAAACTCCATAGTATTCTTTCGCTTCCTGAAAGCGTGGTTTTCCAGATGGCAGGCAGCGAAGAGGGGGCAGCAGGGCCCCAGCAGATAAAGGATGCGATTGCTTCCGGCATGATGACAAAAGAGGATTTCCGGCAGCAGATGCAGGATGCGCTTGCACAAATGGAGGGGATGACGGATACCTTCCTTGACCAGGTTGCGGTCAGTTATGTTGCGGCAGAATATGAAGCCCAGAATGTTGACCTGAATGAAATACGGAACGCATACCTTTGGAAAGTCGGCATGAAGATGCTGGCGATGGCGCTGGTGATGGCGGTGATTGCCATCCTGACCGGCTATATCGCATCCGTCGTATCGGCGGGCATCGGGCGTGACTTACGTGAGCAGATTTATTCCAAGGTGATGGGCTTCACCAGTGCAGAGATTGAGAAGTTTTCCACGGCATCACTCATTACAAGGTGTACCAATGATATCCAGCAGGTGCAGATGCTGGTGGTCATGCTCCTTAGGATGGTAACTTATGCGCCAATCCTTGCAATCGCAGGCATCATCAAGGTGATCCAGACGGGTTCACAGATGAGCTGGATCATTGTGGCAGCAGTCATTGCGCTTGCCGTATGTATTTCTGTCTTATTTGCCATAGCTTATCCAAAATTCAAGGTGATGCAGAAACTGGTTGACAGGCTGAACCTTGTATCCAGGGAGCTTCTGACCGGCGTTATGCCGATCCGGGCATTTGGGCGGCAGAAATATGAGGAGGAGCGGTTTGCGAAGGCAAATACGGATCTTTTTAAGACACAGCTCTTTACCAACCGCACCATGACCTTTATGATGCCGGTCATGACGCTTATCATGAATGGCGTTTCGGTCCTGATCGTCTGGGTTGGAGGACAGGGCGTGGATGCAGGTACCGTGCAGATCGGCAACCTTACGGCATTTATTACCTATTCGATGGTCATCATCATGTCATTTTTAATGCTTTCCATGATTTCCATTATGCTGCCCCGTGCGGGGGTTGCCGCTGACCGTATTGTGGAAGTTTTGGAAACGGAGGTTTCTTTGGTTGATGCCCCTGACACAAAGGACAAGGAATTGGAGCATATGAAAGGGGTCCTTGCTTTCTCGGATGTTTCCTTTGCCTATCCGGGAGCCGAAGCGCCTGTGCTTAAGCATATTTCTTTTACGGCAGAGCCGGGAAAAACTACGGCAATCATAGGTTCCACCGGATGCGGCAAGTCTACACTGGTGCATCTTATACCACGGTTTTATGATGTCTCAGAGGGGAGCATTACCCTTGACGGGGTGGATATCCGCAAACTCAGCCAAAAGAAACTCAGGGACAGCATTGGCTATGTGCCGCAGAAAGGTGTTCTGTTTTCAGGAACGGTGGAGAGCAACTTAAAATATGGCGGGGAGCAGATAACGGATGAAGATATGGAGTCTGCTGCGGCAATCTCACAGGCCGTGGAGTTTATTGAGGCGAAAGAAGCGGGATACCAGGCGCCGATTGCCCAGAATGGTTCCAATGTATCCGGCGGCCAGCGGCAGAGGCTTTCCATCGCCAGAGCGGTTGCGAAACATCCGCAGATTTATCTCTTTGATGATTCTTTTTCAGCGTTGGATTATAAGACGGATGCCGCACTCCGCAGCGCACTGGCAAAACAGACGGGGAGTGCCACGGTAATTATCGTTGCACAGAGAATATCGACCATCATGCATGCCGACCAGATCCTTGTCATGGAGGACGGCTGTATCGTAGGGATGGGAACGCACAGGGAATTATTGGAGAATTGCGAAACCTACATGGAAATTGCCAGAGGGCAGCTTTCAGAGGAAGAGATCCAGAGCGCACTGAAAGGAGAGGATTGATATGGCAGAGAATAGAGGACCGATGGGAGGCCGCGGGCCTATGGCGGGCGAAAAGGCAAAAGATTTCAAAGGGACAGTCAGGAATCTCCTGCATTATATGGGCGCTTATAAGATTGCATTGGCTGTGGTTGCGGTTTTTGCGGTTGCTTCCACGATTTTTAATGTGGTCGGGCCGAAGATACTGGGAAATGCGACGACGGAGCTGTTTAACGGGCTGATTGCCAAGCTGTCGGGCACCGGAAGCATTGATTTTGGAAAGATCGGCTCCATCCTGCTGGGGCTTATGGGGATTTATGTGCTGAGTGCGGTGTTTTCTTTTGTGCAGGGGCTTCTGATGACAGAAATGTCCCAGAAAATGTGTTTCCGGATGCGCAGGGATATCAGTGAAAAGATCAACCGGATGCCCCTTTCCTATTTTGAACGGAATGCCGTGGGGGATGTCCTTTCCCGCATTACAAATGACGTGGACACACTGGGGCAGGCATTTAACCAGTCTATCACTCAGCTGATCACTTCCGTGTGTACCTTGGTGGGGGTTATTGTTATGATGCTTACGATTTCCCCGCTGATGACGCTGATCACCGTGCTGATTCTTCCTTTGTCGATGGCGCTGGTAGTGGGGATCGTGAAAAAAT
>JAMPAC010000168.1:0-2538 GCA_023667395.1 Blautia sp.
ATACATGGATTGGAACTGTTATGGCGGACAGGATATGAAAGCCGCCCTGCAGGATTGCGGCGCCGTATTATCCCTTTATCCTTTTTCCCCCAGAACGGGGCGAAATAATGCTGGCTTTGAGGAAGATCTACGCGCTGCGATCCGTTCTTTTTCTCCGCAGTTTGTCTTTTCTTTTAATTACTTCCCGATCATATCCAAAGTCTGTGATACTTTGGATGTGACCTATGTCTCATGGGTTTATGACAATCCCCTGGTTGCCTTATATTCTTACACACTGGCAAATCCCTGTAACAGAGTATTCCTTTTTGACAGGCAGGAATATCTGTTTTTCCAAAAAAACGGCATTCCTACCGTCTTTTATCTGCCTCTGGCCGCTGCGCCTTCCAGATGGAGGGCTGATGCCTCTTCTCCGCGCATCCATGAGAAATACCGGGCTGATATTTCTTTTGTAGGTTCCTTATACACAGAACCCAAACACCAATTATATGAGCGCCTTCAGGGACTGCCTGACTTTACCAGAGGATACCTGGACGCCATCATGCAGGTCCAAAAGAGTGCATATGGCATTTCCATCGTTGAAGATCTGTTAAACGAGGATATCCTCTCCGAACTGCGCAAGGCATATCCCTGCCCGCCTAATCACGATGGCGTGGAAACAGAAAGCTATCTCTACAGCAACTATTTCCTGCTGCGCCAGATCACCGCCATGGAACGCACTGAACTGATACAGAAGATTGCCGGCAAATATCCCCTGCAGTTATACACCACGGATAAGACCTGGCGCTGTCCCGGCTGCACAAACCACGGAGCGATCGACTATTATCTGGAGGCTCCGTATGTATTCCGGCACAGCAAGATCAATCTGAACATCACTCTGCGCAGCATCAAGAGCGGCATTCCCCTGCGGGCCTTTGACATCATGGGCAGCCAGGGCTTTCTTCTGACGAACTATCAGGAAGACTTTCTCGATCACTTTGTTCCGGAAGAAGATTATGTATATTATACAGACGCAGAAGACCTGATGAATCAGATCGAATATTACCTGTCGCATGAAAAGGAACGGTTGGAAATCTGCAAAAACGGTTATGAGAAAGTCTGTCGCTCTCATACTTATGAAAAGCGGATCCCCGTTTTGTTTGGTGAAACACAATAGCGCAAAGGAGAGTTACACTTATGCTTCCATTTCCAAAAGACTTTTTCCTGGGTGAAACAAGGGAAGGATTTTATGTTGAGCCTATGATGAAATGTGCCTGGGCCGCTCAATTAGAAGTACTGGCCGTCATTGAACAGATTTGCGATAAATACGGTCTTCGCTACTTTGCGGACTGGGGGACATTGCTCGGAGCAGTCCGCCATAAGGGGTTTATCCCCTGGGACGATGATATCGATATCTGTATGCTGCGGGAAGATTTTGATAAGTTTTTTGCCGTTGCGGGAAAGGAATTACCGGATGGTTATAAGGTTCTTTCCCTGGATGCCACTGTAGAATGGCATCGTCTTTTTTCGCGCGTCGTGAATGCGGAATCCATCAGTTGTGACGAAAAACGGCTTCGGGCATTCCACGGCTGTCCTTATGCGGTGGGGATCGATATCTTCCCTCTGGACGAATTGCCGGAAGACCCGCAGGAGGAAAGTCAGTTCATGGATTATTTTACGAATCTCTACTTTCCCGCACACCTCTATGACCAGGTGCCCTCTGAAGTGGATGAGATCATCCCGGATATAGAAGAGCTCTACCACATTAAGATCGACAGGAGCAGAGATATACAGAACCAGCTGTTAAAAATGTCTGACCGCTTATCAAAAGCATATCTGGACTCCGGCAGTTCCAGCATGGCAAACATATCCTATCATGCGTCCAGAAAGCTTTATTTGCGGAAAGAATGGTATGAAGACTGTGTCTATCTGCCTTTTGAACAGTTTGAGCTTCCCGCCCCTGTCAATTATGACGCCGTGCTGACCACGCTGTACGGTGACTATATGCCGCCCGTCCGCTGCGTGTCACACGACTATCCGTTTTACAAAAAGCAACAGGAAGTATGGGAACAGTCTCTGATAACATCGATAACAAATGGCAGTATGTTGCATTAGCATTCCGCCGCCTGCTCATTTCCACACATCCGTCCACAATCTCTTTGCAGGCAGGATTAATATAGGTGAGGTTGCGTCAAAATATATCAAGATAGAACATTCAAACAATTGCACTTACGGCAATGAGATCATCTTTTGCAATATGTTCCACGCGAAGATCACCTTACGTTCCATTACCTCGGATATTCCCCTGCAGGCAACGGATATCCTTGTCGGTGGCGGTTTCTTGCCGACAAATTATCAGTCCGAGTTGTGTGAGTTTTTGGAACCCGGCAAAGATTTTGTCTATTTTACCGATTTTGAGGATATGCGCCACAAAGCCGACTATTATCTGGATCATGAACAGGAACAGAATGAAATCGCCTTTTGTGGCTGGAAAAAGGTACAGGAACTGTTTCCCTACCAAAAACAGGTAGAGAAAATGCTGGCTGCACTTTCCTAATCGTT
>JAMPAC010000168.1:2548-3830 GCA_023667395.1 Blautia sp.
CAGAAAGACATATTATTTTATACAACTCCTCCTCAGGATAAGTTTCCTGCAACAATAGTCTGTATAGTTCCATTTCTGCGGAATTATCATTTTTGACATATGGGTTTTGCAGAAGATCTGGGAATAGCTGCAACAATGCCTTTTTTAAATAATGAAAATTATCATAAGAAAAAAAACTCTTATCCCTGCACATTCTCGCAACAGGTTCTGCAAATGCTTTGCTAAAATGCAAAAACGCGTATTCCTGCATACAATCCGATGCCAGTCCGCAATCTAAAACGAATCTTGTCGTCATGTTCTGAACCTTTGCCGTATCCATATAATAATCTGATATATGTTCGCCATACATTACCCCTGATGGATTGATACAATAAAAATAATATGTATATGGCACTCTGATATATGAATTCATGTTCAGCATGCAGAGTTCCGAAAAATAGATATCTTCCATATATGTGTCTTTCGGAAAACTAATCTGATTGCTTTCCAGAAAATCTCTGCGGTATAATCGTGCCCATGGCCCAGTTCTCCACCCATATTGCAGAATATATTTTTTCCTGTCAGCAACGCTGCGCATATATTCCCAATTTCCTTTTTTCTCGACAGACAGAACATCATTATCCGAGAACACTTCTTTATAAGCGCATTCGACAATCTCACATTGGTTCACTGCTGCCTGATCATACAGCGCCTGCAGCATCCGGGGAGCAATGACATCATCCGCGTCCACAAAAGTGATATAGTTTCCACTTGCATACATCATACCGATATTTCTGGCATTTCCTTGCTTCCCGTTTTCATCCAGCGGGATGAGCATAATCTTTTCAGAAAAGTCCTTTTCATACTCTTCCAGGATCTGCAATGTACGATCTGTTGATCTATCATCAATACAGATGATTTCCATATCGACTCCATGCAAAGTCTGATCCAGGATACTGTCAAGACAACGGGCCACCTGTTTTTCAACATTATAGCATGGGATGATAACAGATATTTTATCTAAAACCGCCATAATCGCTTCGCTGAACTCTGTACAGACTTTCTGTTCTTCATAGTCGGCTACTGTTTCCCGGCATGTTTCAGGTCGAATAGAAGGCAATTTCCCCGATGATATGGCGTTCAGGATATCTGCCAATGCTGTGCTGTCTCCCTGTGGAAAAAGGAAACCGTTAATCCCCGGCTTTATCAGTTCAACAATCCCATCCACCGGAGTCGAAATGACCGGTATTCCTGACGCCATACTTTCAATTGCCGCTACAGGAAATCCTTCATACTCCGAAGC
>JAMPAC010000169.1 GCA_023667395.1 Blautia sp.
GTCCGGTACATACTCATAGGACGGTAAATACGGATTAAATGCCTGTTTTTTCATACGGATAACCTGCCTTTCTCTTTGTCTGCCCCCGCCAAATGCTCTTTCCGCCTGTAAAGTGATCCTGCTCAATACTGGCAGGGAACGTCAGGGTATGAAAATCTTCCTGATACGGTAATTTTATCAGAAGAATTTTCGCTTGTAATGCAGAATTGACCGTAATATTGTAAAATTGGCTTTTGTGGAGGTTTCGGAACCTTCGCCCGCGTTCAGCCGGAATGCTCCTGCCGGTATTTTGCCGGGGTAACGCCAAATATTTTCTTAAATACATTCTGAAAATAAGGCTGACTGGAAAAATGAAGGTATTCACTGATTTCCGCCAATGATTTATCCGTATATTTCAGCAGCATCTTCGCTTCCCGCATACGGCACTCGGTCACATACTCCCCCACGCTTTTTCCGGTTTCCAGCTTAAACCGCTTTTCCAGGTAAGACTTTCCCCGGTTAATGTGGTCGGCAATGTCCTGAACAGACAGGCCGTCGTTCAGATGCTCGCCAATATACTGGATGCAGGCATAGACCTCGCTGGAGATTCCGGCGGGCAGTCTGGACTGCCGCACCCGGCCGGTGAAATCCAGCAGCATATTGTATTGCAGGTTTTTGATGGCTTCCAAGGACTGGAGACGCTCACATTCCTGAACATAGGTATCAATCAGGTAATAGGCCTGCTCCACATCCATTCCTCCGGGAATCGCGCCCATTTTCCCAACAATCGTCACCGTTCCCAGAAAAACATTCTTCGCCTGCCGCAGCGGCGTATCCGCCAGCACGCCCTCCACCAGCCGCTGATTCTCTGCGGTTTTCAGCAAAAAGCGCCGCATCTGCTCCGGCTCGCCCTGCCGAACCAGTTCCAGCATCTGCTTTTCAAAAAAGTAAGTGCCGTGCTGTTGCCGCTCATCCCGCGCCTGATAGGTCGCTTCCGTATGACGGACGGCAATCTCCTGATCCGACTCTTTATCACGGAGACCGAAGCGATCCAAAACAGATACTTCCTCTCCGTTCAAAACAAGGTGCAGATGGAGCAAAAGATAAATAAAACGGTTATAGCTATAACAGGGGAGGGACTGCATAAACTGTATAACCTCTTCTCTGCGGCTCCGACCGACCGCGTTGACGCTCATGTATGCCTGCGCGGCCTTCCCGGGGACATCTCCGGAACGGGCGGGGCCGATCATCAGACAGTCGGCCGGGTTTTCAAGCCTTATCATCCCATAAAAACCAACGCCGGGCATCGTATAGACGGCAGGATTCTGAGTTTCGGCCATCAGATACCGCAAGGCACTCTGAGAAACGGGGAGCCCGTCGGGAAATCCCACCGCACACAGTTCTGTTCCGTTTTCATAATAGGCCACCGGCAGAAAGTGCGACGCATAAAAGGTTTTACAAAAAACGCTGTAGTTTTCCAAAAAATCACCTCCGTGGAAAATTTTATAATAATATAACTGATTTTACATTACACGTCAAGAAAAATACGGTACGATAAGTGCAAACAGGTAATTGTGCCGACGGGCACATGCGGAACCGAAACAGGAGGGAATCATCATGCTTTACAAAGACAAAACCCAGCCCATCGAAAACCGCGTCCGGGATCTGATGTCCCGGATGACGCTGGAAGAAAAGGTGGCGCAGCTTTCCTGCGCCATGCTCATGGATCAGGAGAGCCTTCGGGAAACAATCAAAAACGGGATCGGCACGTTGAGTTATCTGAACGCGTCCATGAGCGGAGACACAGAAAAGGACAGGGCACAGCTGCAGGAAACACAGCGGTTCCTGGTGGAGGAGACCCGCTTAGGGATCCCCGCGCTGATCCACAACGAGGGAATCGCCGGACTGCAGATCCCGGGAGCAACCACGTTCCAGCAGGCTCTCGGCATGGCGGCCACCTGGGAACCGGAACTGGCGGAGAAAATGGGAGAAGTCGAGCAGAAACAGCTTCTCTCTTTTGGGATGCACGCCCTCCATTCCCCGCTGTTTGATTTAGGCCGCGATCCCCGGTGGGGACGCATCAGCGAGACCTATGGCGAGGATCCCTATCTGGTTGCCCAGATGGGAACCGCCTATGTGCGGGGACTGCAAAAGGATGACGCGGTGATGGCAACCGCCAAGCACTTCGTAGGCTATGGAAATGCCGAGGGCGGCAGGAACGGCGGCGAGATGCAGCTGGGCGAGCGCAGCCTGCGTGACACGTTCTGCTGGCCCTTTGAAGCGGCTATCCAGGACGCGGGCATCATGGCCGTGATGAACGGCTACGGCATCCTGAACGGCGAGCCCATCGCCACCTCCAAGGCGATCCTGACGGATCTGCTCCGGGATGATCTGGGCTTTAAAGGCCCCGTGGTCTCGGATTACGGCAGCATCGGACGGGCGGACGCCCGCTACCGCACCTCGGAAAACCAGCGCCAGACTGCGGTTCAGGCCATTCAGGCGGGGATCGATGTGGAGCAGCCCACCAACGTCTGCTTCCAGCATTTAGTCCAGGCCGTGAACGACGGGGAGTTGGATGCCGCCTACATAGACAGGGCGTTGGAGCGTATCCTGACCGTGAAGTTCCGTCTGGGTCTGTTTGAAAACCCCTATGGCATCGGGAATTTTGAACAGGAAACAGCCAAAGCGGAGGCGGACGCCCTCTCCCTTGAGATTGCGGAAAAATCCATTGTCCTGCTGAAAAATGAAGAAAATATCTTACCCTTACGCCCAGGCTTGAAGGTGGCGCTCATTGGCCCGTCTGCAGACGCTAAGACGGTCATGTTCGGCGGCTATTCCTCTGTAGGCTCCGTTGGGACGACGAACCGGGATTTCGACCAGACAGAGAATGATAAGTTCCTGGCTATGGCGTATCAGGCGGCCATCACGGAGTTCAAGGACAGCATCAAGCAGCAGCTTGGCATGGAATTTGACGACCAGCCCTCACCGGAGCAGAAAGAGATCATCCTGTCCATCCTGAAACAGAATTTCACCAGCAGCAATACGGTGTATTCCTCCCAGGCAGACTTCATGGAACGCTACTATCCGGGCTGCCGCTCCATCAGGGAAGTGTTGGAGACGGAACTGGGGACAGAACAGGTACTCTACGCCGCCGGATGCGGTATCAAGGAGACCATTCCGGGCGGCATCGAGGAAGCGCTCCGCTGTGTGGAGAACGCGGATATCGTGGTCGCGGTTCTGGGCGGCCTGGAGAGCATGGTGGACGAGGGCGCAACCTGCGGTGAAAACCGGGATAATACCAACACAGATCTGGAACGTGCCCAACTGGAACTGATGGAGGCGGTATTTGCCGCAGGAAAACCGGTGGTGTCCGTCCTCATCGACGGGCGTCCGCTGTCTGTTTCCTCGGTGAGCAAAAACAGCAGGGCGCTGCTCCATGCGTGGCTGCCCGCAGAACACGGAAGCGAAGCCATTGCCAACATCCTGACCGGTAAACACAGTCCCAGCGGAAAGCTTCCTGTGACCATGGTGCGGGATGCATCCCAAATCCCCATGCACTATGACCGCCTGCAGTTGTTCACCGATCCGGAGGTCTGGGCCGAATATGTGGATGATGAACAAAACCACCCGCTGTATCCGTTTGGCCATGGCCTTAGTTATACACAGTTTACCTATGAGAATTTATCCGTTGATAAGACGGTGGACGTCCACGGGACGTTAACTTTATGTTTCACCGTCCGCAACACGGGGAAATGTGCCGGGGATGAAGTGGCACAGGTCTATATCCGTGACATGATCAGCAGCGTTGCCCGCCCCTGCCTGCAGCTGGCGGCATTTGCAAAGGTAC
>JAMPAC010000016.1 GCA_023667395.1 Blautia sp.
CAGCACTGCGTTGCTCCGTCCGCACAGAACAGGGCAGCACGTCTCCGCCGTCCCTTGGTCTGTAAATCACCACACTGACGCACGCAAAATGAATTTTCAACTGTCATATTGTCCGTTTCTTCCATGCCTCGATCTCTGAAAAAACTTTTTCCAAGTCAATTTGGGAGAAATCCGTTGTATCAATCCTGATCAGCCCCCCGCCCGCGCGAAAGTCATCAAACCCTCTTTTCCGCATCCTCTGCACATACTGTTCAAAAGAAAGAACCGGCGCTTTCGCCTGCTCCTGAGCCGTCTTCTCTTTTTCCGGATAGCAGTCGTTTACCACATGTCCCCTATGCCTTTCAGGACTTTTATCCCGTTCCAGGAAACGCCTGTAGATCACCGGATAATCCCCCGTCAGGCTGAGTGTCAGCGCGGGATATTGATATTTTTCCAAAAGAAGCTTGATGCCATTCTCCGATGCCTCAAAATTATTCTCCAGGATAAAAGGCTGTCCTGCTTTCATCAGCTGCTCCGCCACATGGTACATGATTTTCATGCTGGCGATCCCCAGATTCACTTTTTCCTCCCTGGACTGAAAGCCCACATGGTCAAACAGCTGTTCCTTGATGGAATCCTTTGAAATGACAGGCAGTTTAAACCTTTCCGCCACGGCTTTCGCTACAGTGCTCTTTCCCGTCGCCGGCATTCCCGCTACTAAAATGCAGTACATCCCCCGATCCTCCTTTGCGAAACATTTTGCATTTGACGTATCCCTTTTCCCATTTTATACTATATGGCAGCGGATTGCAAACAACAACCGTTCCGCGCGGGGAGGCATTATGGCTGTCATAAAGAATATTCAGGAAAAGTACATGAAAGAGGCCCTGAAACAGGCGAGAAAAGCGTATGCCCTGGGGGAGGTGCCCATCGGCTGCGTCATCGTCCATCAGGGAAAGATCATAGGCCGGGGGTACAACCGCCGGAATACGGACAAGAATACTCTTTCCCACGCAGAGATTACCGCCATCAGGAAAGCCAGCAAGATGATCGGCGACTGGCGGCTGGAGGAGTGTACGCTGTATGTGACCCTGGAGCCCTGCCAGATGTGCGCCGGGGCCATTGTCCAGGCCCGGATCCCCGAGACTGTTATCGGCTGCATGAATCCCAAGGCGGGCTGCGCCGGTTCTATATTAAATGTGCTGGAAATGCCGGAATTTAACCATCAGGTCGCTGTCACAAGGGGCGTCCTGGAGCAGGAATGCAGCGAGATGTTAAAGACCTTTTTCGCGGAACTGCGCGTCAGGAACAAGGCGGAGAAAGAGGCGAGGAAGCTTTTATGATATATACGGAACGCGATAAAAACACAGAATACTTTATCCCCTATATCGAACAGGCAGTATCAAAACTGGCAGTTCAGGACTATTCCGCATTTCTGGATATGTTCGACAGCAGTCGGCTATCAGAAGAAGATATGATCTCAGCCTTAAAATTTCTGGATGACGATTGGCCAGTCACAAGAATTGACGATCCGCTGATAACAAAATGTGAAAAACGTAGGATTGATATCTTTCAATATAATGATGGCAGTGGATATCATATAGACTATGACCTGTCTACAGACGGTGAACGGAACGACTTAACGCTGTCCTGCGAATTTCTGAAAACTGCGGACGGCTATTATGTGTCTGTTTTGGACTTGCATACGCTATGAGTTGAACAGTTCAGAGCAGACTGCTCTATTTCAATTAGCCACTCAACTTTCTTGACTCAAACGGACATATCACCTTGACAAACACCCCGAAAACCGCTAAACTAAAGTAGCCGTGCATTTCGGCGTTGCGCGATAATGAAATTCGGTCTCACGCAATGGGAATCTGCGAACCGTGTCAGGTTGGGAACAAAGCAGCACTAAGCAGAACCTCCCATGTGCCGTGAGGTCACCGGGTGGAGTCGTGCGCGCCGGGTGCACGGTTTTGTGCTGTACGAAAAGACGCGGATGCACACGGATTTGCAGCGCGGAATCCCAAAGCAGCAAGTTAGCTTGCAGGAAACGCTGATGAAAGCGTTTCCCGAAGCAACCCGGAAAGGAATGCCATATGTCCATAACTCCCACCCTGATTGACAACCTTATGTCCGACTGCACCCTATGTCCCCGCATGTGCCATGCAGACCGCCTGGCAGGACAGACGGGCTTCTGTGGGCAGACTGCGGAACTGACCGCCGCAAGGGCCGCCTTGCACTATTGGGAGGAACCCTGTATCTCCGGCGATACGGGCTCCGGCGCGGTATTTTTCTCCGGCTGTAACCTGCAGTGCGTCTTCTGCCAGAATCACAATATTGCCCTGGGAAAAAGCGGTAAAAACATTTCCATCGAGCGGCTGACGGAAATTTTTCTGGAATTGCAGGACAAAGGCGCCGCTAACATCAACCTTGTCACCAGCACCCATTTTATCCCGCAGATTGCCCTGGCCCTTTCCTCCGCAAAGGCGCAGGGGCTCGCCATTCCTGTGGTATACAACACCGGAAGCTACGAGGAAGCCGCTTCCCTGCAGCTGTTGGAGGGGCTGGTGGATATCTATCTGCCTGACCTGAAATATTTTTCTTCCGAGCTTTCCGCAAAATACTCCCATGCCGCCGATTATTTTGAGAAGGCATCCGCCGCCATTGCAGAAATGTACCGACAGACCGGGCCGCCCGTCGTGGATGCCCGCACCGGACTGATGCGTCGGGGCGTCATTGTGCGCCACCTGCTGCTTCCGGGGGAAACAAAGGATTCCAAGAAAGTCCTCCGGTATCTGCATGAAACTTATGGAAATGACATATATGTCAGCATTATGAATCAATACACCCCGCTGGAACATGTGGCGCAGATTCCTGCCCTGAACCGCAAAGTGACGGAAGCGGAATATGACAGGGCGCTTGTTTTCGCGGAACGCCTCGGTATCGAGCAGGGCTTTTATCAGGAGGGCGGAACCGCCAGCGAAAGCTTCATCCCTGAATTTGACGGGGAGGGGCTGTAGTATTCAGGCGGATTCCCGCACATTCAGCAAAAACATGCAGAGTATTACAGCTGCGTCCGCATCATATAATACCCGAAATCTCCCGCCTGGGCGGGTTCCGTTCCGCACTCGAAGCTTTCAAAACCGAACATGATGGCAACTTGTTTTTCCCTTTCATAATAATTTCCGGGGACACCTATGTAATAGGATACTTCTCCCCTTTTCTCGATCCTGGTCAGGATCAGATGGTCGTAATTGTAATATCCGTGCAGCAGGAAGCTGTTATTTGCCGCCCGGTATGCCTCGTCAGGCAGCAGCACGAAATCTGCGGGGCTGATGGAGAGGTACTCCCTCTCGTCCTGAAAGGGATGGATGTGGGGATAGATTGCCCAAATCTGCTGCCACTTGTCCTCCATCAGTCTGACCGGCTTCCTTTTCTGCTCCAGGGAATTGCCGGATGATGTTCGTTGGGCTGGTCTTTCTGTGCGGCGTTCCGGATTCCTGATTGACGTTCTATTTTCCATATTCATACTCCGCCCCCCTGTCCTTGTCTGATTTACGCCGATTCTGCCCTGTCTTGCGGTTCTGTTTCCTGGCGGTTTTGCCCCGGCTGCCGTTTCCCCCATCCTCTTTTCTTTGGCTGACATTCTTTCCAAAGCGGCTGTTTCTTCATCCATTCTCCCCCTGGTGGCGGCTTCCCCTGGCATTCTTTCCCAGGATGACGGTTCGTCTGTGATTTTTCCCTGAACCGTCGATCTTCCTGTCCTCATCTCCTGGGCTGACGGTTTTCCATCCGCTTTTTCCCTAAATGGCTCCCCTGCCCTCGTTCCTTGGGCTGTCGGTTCTTCTGTGATTCTTTTTCTGGTGAATGTTTCTCCGTTCATACTTTCCGCCGCTTCCCGTTCCGTCCGGTTTCTTTGTGTCGCCCACTCCGTCGCTAATTCCCTTTCAGCGTTTCCTGACACGCCTGTGTCCATCGGCCCCCTTTCGATATTCCCTGATATGCCCCGTTCCGCCGATTTCCTTTCAACACTTCCTGGCACGCCTGTGTCCAACGCCAGTTCCCTTTCGACGTTCCTTGGCACGCCTGTGTCCGATGCCGGTTCCCTGTTGACGTTCCCTGGCACGCCTGTGTCCGACGCCGGTTCCCTGTTGACGTTCCCCGACATGCCTGTGTCCGATGCTGGTTCCCCTTTAGCGTTCCCTGGCACGCCCTGCTCCGCCGCTTTCCTTTCGATATTCTCTGACATGCCCCATTTCGCCGATACTCTTTCAGCGTTCCCTGGCATACCCTGTTCCGCCAGTTCCCTTTCGATATTCTCCGGCATGCCCCGCTCCGCTGCTCTCCATGCACTGCTCTCTGCAGGCTTCGACATCATTTTATCCACCCGCTCCAGGGATTCTTCCACCGCTTTTATCTCGTCCCAGGGAATCAGCTGGATTTCCCGCGGTTTCTTTGCCTTTCGCTGTTTCTCCGCTTCCACATCCCTGGCCGCATTATCGGATGGCCCATGATCCTGATGACCGCTCTCCTGTGCGGCGTTCTCCTGCGCAATGTCCGGCTGCGCAATGTTCCTTTTCGCCGCCGAAGACCTCTTCTCCTCCTGCCATTTACAGCAGATTTCCCTGACGCCGTCCAGAACGATCCTTATGCCCCGCAGCTGGGAATGATCCATGACCGTATGATATCTGAATTCCCCCTGTCCCCCTTTCAATGCGATCCTGCCCAAAGCAGACTCTCCGTCACCCGCCTGCAGCATCACTTCTCTCTCGTAAGTATCCGTGGGATGCAGGCCCTTAACAACAATTGTGAGGTTTATATCCATCCCCCTCACTTCCGTCTTGATAAATCCGGCTCCACCGGTACGTTCTCCGTTTTCCATCAGGTCAAGGTATTTTATCTTTCGCTCATAATAATTGTTGTCAACCATAAAAATTACCCCCTGAATATACTGATAACAGGCTCACTGCCTACCATAAGTATATTCAGGGGGTTGTCCCCTGATGCTTCCAATCTTAATTACTTTCCAGATACTTCATGTAATTTACCACCATCAGGGCAATCTTAAATGTAAGGGCGTCATCAAAATTCCTCAGATCCAGCCCTGTGCTCTTCTGAATCTTCTCAATACGGTAAACCAGCGTATTCCTGTGCACGAACAATTGCCGGGATGTCTCAGATACATTCAGATTATTTTCAAAAAATTTGTTGATGGTAGTCAGGGTCTCATCATCCAGCTGACTTGGAACATTTTCCCCGAAGATCTCCTCCACAAAAAGCCTGCACAGGTTTACGGGCAGCTGATAGATCAGGCGGCCTATCCCCAGGATGCTGTAGGCGACCACATTCCTTTCCGCATAAAATATCTTGCCCACATCCAGTGCCATCTTGGCTTCCTTATAGGATTTTGACACATCTTTCAGTTCCTGCACCACGTTGCCGAATGCCACCCTGACATTGAGCATGGCTTCCGCGTTCATCATTGCCACAATGGTATCCGCCACGGCCATCATATCCTCATGGGAACTGCCGGATGCCAATGATTTGATCAGGATCACATTGCTTTCATCCACAGCGGTAATGTAGTCGCCAGACTGGCTGGAAAACATTCCCTTTAACAATTCGGTGACAATGCCGTCTTTCTCCATCCTTGCTTCCACCAGAAATACCACTCTGGGCATCCGGGCTTCAATATGAAGTTTCTTTGCCCTGTTATAAATATCCACTAACAGCAGATTATCCAGTATCAGGTTCTGGAAGAAGTTATTCCTGTCAAATCTTTCCTTATAGGCAACCGCCAGATTCTGGATCTCACACACCGCGATCTTGCCTATCATATAGGCATCTTCATCAAACCCTTTCGATACCAGGACAAATAAAAGATCACCTTCGTCCCATATTTTCAGAAGATGATGCGTACCGATCACCTGACTGTCAGCTGGTGAATTTGCAAATCCGCCGATCAGATCAGCTGTAATGTCCATCTTTTCCGCCGTAGAAGCAACGATCGTTCCAGATGGATCATATACGCATAAATCCACCTTGGTAATTGCTTTTAACTCATCTATACTGGTCTGAATAGTCTGGCTTGAAATCATATATCCTCCTACTCCGGTTCCGAGACCGTTTTTCAGCTATCAGAAAAGGGGTGCTGTCACCAGCACCCCCCTTGCTTACTATTTACTAGTTTGTGATAGTCTGCTCGGTTTCCTTATCAAATACATGAATCTTGTCGATATCGAATGCAAACTTGATGGAATCACCAGGTCTAGCAGATGTACGAGGATCAACTCTTGCAGTGATCGGGAACTCATCCAGATCAAAGTACAGGTTAACCTCTGCACCAAGCAGCTCGTATACCTTAACGGTGGACTCAAATACGCTTGAAGGCGCACCCTCAAGATGCTTGCCGGAGTCATATACATCCTCAGGACGGATACCGAAAGTAACAACCTTTCCGTCATAGCCGCCAGCGATCAGTGCTTTGGACTTAGCAGCGGGAAGAGGAATGCTGTAGCCTGCGATCTCCAGATTAGCGGTATCGCCGGTAACCTTAACCTTTGCATCAAGGAAGTTCATCTGAGGAGATCCCATGAATCCTGCAACGAACAGGTTCTGGGGCTTCTCATACAGATTCTGAGGAGTATCTACCTGCTGAATAACGCCATCCTTCATAACTACGATTCTGGTACCAAGGGTCATAGCCTCTACCTGGTCATGTGTAACGTAGATGATGGTGGTGCCCAGTCTCTGATGCAGCTTGGAAATCTCAACACGCATCTGCACACGCAGCTTAGCATCCAGGTTGGACAGAGGCTCATCCATCAGGAACACCTTAGGGCTACGAACGATTGCACGACCCATGGCAACACGCTGTCTCTGACCACCGGACAGAGCCTTGGGTTTACGATCAAGGAGGGGAGTCAGATCCAGGATCTTCGCTGCTTCCTTAACCATCTTGTCGATCTGATCCTTGGGAACCTTTCTCAGCTTCAAACCAAATGCCATATTGTCATACACGGACATATGAGGATACAGAGCGTAGTTCTGGAATACCATTGCGATATCACGATCCTTGGGCTCTACGTCGTTGACCACTCTGTCACCAATCTTCAGTTCGCCGGAAGAGATATCCTCCAGACCCGCGATCATACGAAGGGTGGTGGACTTACCGCAGCCGGAGGGACCTACGAAGATGATGAACTCCTGATCCGCGATCTCAAGGTTGAAATCCTTAACAGCTTCAAAACCGTTGGGATATACCTTGCAGACATTTGTTAAAGATAAACTTGCCATAATAGAAACTCCTTTCATGTTTACATGATTCACATCATCTGTTTAGTCGTTGGGCGATGACTCGCCGCTCCACTTGATGAATAGTATACAGAAAAATCAGGTTTTGCGCCATACCACTATTTCACAAAGATTTTCAATCTGATTGTAAAAATTGCTTATAAACATACGAATTTTGCCCAACACTTGTCACATTGAACAAAATCCCTCTGCTTTCTTGGTCATTTTATACAAGGCTCACTCCTGTGTCTGCTCTTCGACAACCAGATTTTCATCCACTACATCACTGAAAATGTGCTCATCATCATTCGGAACCTCTTCCGGCGGATCCTCAGCCAGTACCTGATCTTCCAGTTTCTTGAAAAATTTGCTATACAAATGCGCACAGAGCCATGCCGGACCGGACAGGCCAAACAGGAACACGATGGGAACCGTCCTCCATGAAATGAAAAGCAGCAGCCCGGGCAGCGCCCAGATCACGATCATCAGCAGCGTTTTGGGAAACTGCATGATACTCATTAAAAATGCGTTCTTGATGGTCCTGAAGATCGTGTTGGCGAACTTTGCCAGAACCGGATAAACATACAGTTCCGTAAAGAGGAACAGCACCGCGACGATGGTGATCAGGATCTGGAGGTATTTGCTGAATCCCAGGTCGGGATTTCTCAAAAGCACAAAGTCGCCCACCAGGATCAGCAGCACTGCCAGCGATATGATGCCGATCACCATACCCTGCAGGAAATTCTCCTTAAAGGACTTAAAAAAGCCCTTTGTGATATAGCATTCCTCGTTCCTCACAATTTTCAGCGCCATATAATTCATGGCTGTCAGGGACGGCCCTATGGTGATGATAGGGATACAGCAGATCATCGTCAGGATGTTGAGCCACATCAGATCCGCCACCTTTCCCAAAGCCTGCATAACAGGACTGTCCAAATTAAAGATACTACCCATATTTATTCCTCCTATGATAGTTCCGTCTCTGCGCTGCTGCGCCTTTGCATGCGCCCCCGCTCCGAGACTGTTTCTAAAATACTTTCTCCATCTCCGTGACGCGGATGCCGGAATACTCTTCTTCCGGCTTCACTGTGCGGAAGCCAAGTTTACGGTAAAAATCCACCGCGTAGGGAGCCGCTTTCAGGGACATGGAATGTTCCCCGGCCTCTTCTTTCAGGTAGCGGCACAGCCCGTTGATGATCGCTTTTCCCACGCCCCTGCGGTGATAGTCCTCGTCCACAAACAGCAGGGAGAGATGATTCCCGCCGCGTATGGTTCCCGCCCCTATGACCCTGCCGCTCTCCACGGCCACCATCATCTGGTAATTCCCCCTCAGGAAAGCCGTGTACAGTTCGTCATCCGTGATGAATTCAAAAAAGTGCTGAATCCCCTCTCTTGTATAATCCTTTCCCTCATATTTTAAAAAGGTTCTCCAGATCATTTTCATGGCAGGCGCCCACTCCGAGTCATACGCCCACCGGATCTGGTAAGTCCGTACCGCCCCTGTGTCCATGCCGTCATTTCCCAACTTTCTCACGCAGCACCTTTTTCACGATCCATTGATAGATATCCTGCATGACGTCCCTGCGGTTCGTCTCGTTCAACAGTTCATGCCTGCCGCCCTCGTACAATTTGATCGTGGTGTCCTCCAGTCCTACTGCCCGCAGGGAAATGTACGCTTTCCGCACGCCTTTCCCATAATCGCCCACCGGATCGGCGTCTCCCGACACCAGAAAGACGGGAAGCTTTTTGGGAATGCGCTCCAGGTTCTCCGAATGATAGAGCCTGCTGATCAGTTCGAACAGGGTCTGGAAGCCGTTGATGGTAAACACAAATCCGCACATGGGATCGTCCATATACTGTTTTACCCGCTCCCCGTCCCGGCTGAGCCAGTCAAAAGGCGTTTTGGGATTCGCTATGCGGCGGTTGTAAACGCCGAAAGCCAGCTTATCCAGCAGTTTTCCCTTTTTCTCCGGGCCAAATAACATTCCCTGTGCGGCCGCTATCGTCCTGGACAGCACCAGAAGCGCCTGATGCTGCATTCCGGTTCCCATGACCACAACGCCGTCGATTGCCGCGCCATAGCGGAACATGTAATTTCTGGTAATAAAGGAGCCCATGCTGTGTCCCACCATCACGTAAGGGACGTTGGGATAAAGTTCCGCCGTGGCTTTCTTCAGGCGGTGCACATCCCGCACCAGAACCGTAGCCGGATCCTGTTCGCAGAAATAGCCATACCTGCCGTCCCTGCCCACGGACCTGCCGTGTCCCATATGATCCTCGCCAACCACCACGAAGCCGCGATCCGTCAGGAATTCCGCAAATTCCTCATACCGCTCCACATATTCCGACATGCCGTGCACGATCTGGACAACGCAGCGGATGTTTTCCGGCTCGTCCGGGGTATACCGGACGGCATGCAGTTTGCTTTTCTTGTCCCGCGAATCATAATAAAATTCTTCCTTAACCATAATTTACCTCATCCTTACAGACAACAGCGCCTATAAAGAAGTATACCTTATTTCCGTGTGAAAATTAAGTACTTTATATAAATTTCACATATTATCAGCAGATCTCCGCCCCCGCAGGCATATCTGTTTCCGGTTTCATCAGCGCCAGATGACCCTCCGCATCCTCGGCGCAGAGCAGCATTCCCTCGGAGACCACGCCAGCAAGGGTGGCAGGCTTTAAGTTCACCAGCACCATGACCTTTTTCCCCACCATTTCCTCGGGGCTGTAATATGCCTTGATACCGGATACGATCTGCCTTACCTGGCTGCCGATCTTTACCTTGCTGCAGAGAAGCTTCCTGGACTTGGGCACCGCCTCGCAGGCAATGATCTCGCCTACCTGGAACTGAAGTTTCGCGAAATCGTCATAGGTGATCTCAGGCTTCGCTTCTAAATCAGTGGCGTCCGTGCCAGTGGCGTCCATGCCACCAGCGTTCTCCTTTTCATCCTGTGCGGCTTTTTCCGCAGCTGCCATGGCCGCCGCCAGTTCCTCCTCTTTCTTTTCCACATCTTTCATATTCAGGCGGGCAAAAAGGATCTCCGGCGCATCCGTGACCTTATTTCCGCTCTCATACAGGCCGAACCTCTCCAGCTGGTCAAATTCCCTCAGGGAAACGTTCAACTGCCCGGCGATCCTGGCCGCAGTCTCCGGCATATAGGGCTCCAGCAGGGAAGCGCCGATGACAATGCTTTCCACCAGGTTGTACAGCACAGTGGAAAGACGGTCCGACCTGGCCTCATCCTTTGCCAGCACCCAGGGCTCTGTCTCGTCAATATATTTGTTGCAGCGTTTGAAAATATCGAAAATCTCCGTTAGTGCATCCGCTATCCGAAGCCCTGCCATTTTCTCTGTCACTTTGGCGTAAGCCCCCGTGGCTACCGCTTTCAGATCCTCGTCAACTGCCTCGGAAACGCCCCTGTCAGCCACCACGCCGCCAAAATACTGGTTGCTCATGGAAATGGTGCGTTTCACCAGATTGCCCAAAGTGTTGGCCAGGTCGGAGTTAGTACGCTCGGCGATCAGTCCCCAGGTGGCGCTGCCGTCATTTTCAAATGGCATCTCATGGAGCATATAATAACGCACCGCGTCCACGCCGAAGAAATCGATCAGGTCGTCCACATAAATCACATTTCCCGTGGATTTGCTCATCTTGCCACCGCTCATCAACAGCCAGGGATGTCCGAAGATCTGTTTGGGCAGCGGCTCCCCCAGCGCCATCAGGAAAATGGGCCAGTAGATGGTATGGAAACGGATGATATCCTTGCCGATCAGATGCAGGTCCGCAGGCCAGAGTTTCCGATACTGCTCCGTGCTGCTGCCGTCCGCGTCATAGCCAATGCCGGTGATATAGTTGGACAGCGCGTCCAGCCACACATAAACCACATGCTTCTCGTCGAAATCCACCGGAATCCCCCATTTGAAAGAGGTTCTGGAGACGCACAGATCCTGGAGTCCGGGCAGGAGGAAATTATTCATCATCTCATTCTTCCGGGATACGGGCTGAATAAATTCCGGGTGTTCGTTAATGTGTTTGATCAGTCTGTCCGCATATTTGCTCATGCGGAAGAAATATGCCTCCTCCTTGGCGGGCTTTACCTCCCTGCCGCAGTCCGGACACTTGCCGTCCACCAGCTGGGATTCCGTCCAGAAAGACTCGCAGGGGGTACAGTACAACCCCTCATAAGACCCTTTATAGATATCCCCCTGATCATACAGGCGCTTGAATATCTTCTGCACCTGCTTCTCATGGTAATCATCGGTGGTGCGGATAAATTTATCATAGGAAATATTCAGCATATCGCACATTCCCCGGATGATACCCGCCACTTTATCCACGAATTCTTTGGGGGTGACGCCCGCTTCCTGGGCTTTCAGTTCGATCTTCTGCCCGTGCTCGTCGGTGCCGGTCTGGAAGAAAACCTCATAGCCTTCCTTTCTCTTAAAGCGCGCTATGCTGTCCGCCAGCACGATCTCATAATTGTTGCCAATGTGCGGCTTGCCCGATGTGTAGGCAATGGCCGTGGTCAGATAATAGGATCCTTTGTTCTGCATGTCGTTCTCCTTTCTTATTCCAGTTCCGTCTCTTCGCTGCTGCGCCCTTGCGCCCCTTTACCCCGGGTAAATTTAAAAAGCCCGTCTTCCTGTATTTTTTACATAGAAGACGAGCCTATACCCGCGATACCACTTCTTTTTATCCGCTCCTCACAGAGCGAACCTCATCGGGTTCATGGCCATTTCCCGCCGTAAACCCTGTCCGCTATAACAGGCGGAACCTGTCGCAGCCTTACCTGGGCAACTTTCCCCGGCTCGGTGCGCTGCTCGGAAGCCATCTTCCGCGTCTCCCCGCCCCATTCCTCTCAGCTGCCAGCCTCTCTCGCCCCGCCGGGGACGACCGGATGACCGGAATGTTCTCTGTAAAGCATCCAATACGCGTACTCTCTTCGTCACTGCGTTTACTTCATTCTCATTAGAACATAGTCTAGCACATGAAAACCATGGATGTCAATGCAGAGTTTTCCGTTGACTTTTTATTAAAAATATGATATGGTTACGGCACACTGAAATATAAGAAAGGAGGAGCAAGTAAATGGCATTGACAAATGAGGATCTGATGGCAATCTCAAATCTGATGGATCAGAAGATATGTCCCATCAACGACAGGCTTGACTGCATAGAGATCAGGCTTGACCGCATGGAGATCAGGCTTGATAAACTTGAATCCGACGTATCCGCACTGAAAGTCGGACAGGCCGAACTCAGCAGTCGCTTAACAGAAATCGATAAAAAGGTTTCCTACACTTATCAGCTGGCTCTTGACGCATGGGGCACAAGCACGGAAAACAGAACCTGGCTTGAAACCGGACTGAAAGCATAAAAAAGTCCGTACTTTGTTCTGCGCACAAAACATCTCCGCATGATCTTTTTTTACCCACCAACACCAAAACATATGCCCAAATATTAAACCGTTAGTTTGCAGTGATATTCTCTGGATTCCCCTCGAAATATCTGTTATACTATCACTTAATATATGAATCCGAACGGAGACCGATATGAGCGATAAGTTAAAAACAGACAAAAGATCCGGCATAACCGCACAGGCGGATCCCAATGCAAAAGGCGGGCGCATGGCCAACCTGGAACTGCTGCGGTGTATTGCCATGATGATGGTAGTGGTACTGCACTTCCTGGGCAAGGGAAATCTCCTGCCGCCATTGGACGGACAGAGCATGAGTACAGCCGGTTATGCCGCCTGGCTGCTGGAAAGCTTCTGCATTGTAGCGGTGAATGTCTACATGATGATCAGCGGTTATTTCCTGTGTACATCTCATTTTAAATTGAGCCGTCTGATCGGGCTGTGGTTCCAGATCGCGTTCTACTCCATAGGCTTCGGTCTGATCGGCGCGCTTACGGGAATCCTGGTGGAAACTCCCTTTGACATCCACTATATCCTGACCCTGGTCTTCCCAATCTCCATGGGACATTACTGGTTCCTGACGGCATATGTTTTCCTGTATCTCCTGCTGCCTTTCATAGGGCGGGCGGTCAGGCAGATGAGCCGCAGTCAGCTGCAATGGTCCATAATGCTGCTGTTCTGCGTGTTCTGCCTGTTAAAAAGCATACTCCCCATGCGTCTGGAGATGGACAGCATGGGATACGACTGCCTCTGGTATCTGTGCGTATTCCTGGCCGCCGCGTACATCAGGCGGTTTGGCGTGCCCTTTCTGGAGAAAAAGGGGCGCGGGCTTCTGACCTATGCAGTCTGCTGCCTGGCCATCTTTGCGGGGACCATGGGACTGCGGGGCATTTACCTGAAAACGGGGAGTTTCGGGCTGATGCTGAAAATGTTCCTCGAATACAATCACATCCTGCCATTCCTGGCGGCTGCCGGATTGTTCACGGCTTTTGCGGGATGCAGGGTAGAGGGCAGGCTTGCCGCCTTTATAACGCGTATTTCCCCTTACACGCTGGGCGTCTACTTACTGCATGAAAATATCGGCTTCCGCTACAGCTGGCCGAAATGGTTCGGCGCCGCCGATGTGGATTCCGTCCCGGGCCTGCTGTTTTGCACTCTGGCGGCGGTGGTCTGCGTATTCTGCTGCGGCGTCCTGATCGACATGGTGAGAAGCATTTTAATGAAAGGACTGCACAGCCTGCTGCAGAAATTAAAGATTTATCGGAAAATGACGGAAAAAATATACAGCGTGGATGCCATATTCCGCGCCTGATATTCTTTCAACTTATGGTGGAACCGCCTGTCTCCCCTGCGATATAAAAACTGCCGATATTTAATCCTATTTCTTCGTGGTAAGCCGGGAATATTCTCCCCTGCGGTCATAGGAATCCATGAGATAATTATCCTCTGTGCGGGCACAACTGATCTCCACCGTATCCCTGCGATGCCTGCTGTGCCTGTGCAGGTCTTCTTTGGACTGTTCCCGTTCTGTCCGAAAGAGTTCCCTGGTCTGTGCGTCCAGGGACTTTCCGGCGCGCCTGTCATGCAGCTGCCCTGACATATTGCGAAAACGATCTTTCACTTTCCGGAAAAGATTTTGTCTCTGCTTTCGTCTCTCCTTTGCAGTTTGATATCCTGTGTTATTTATTTTGTCCGGCTGTGATGCCGCAGGAACCGCCGCAGCGGCCGCAGATACCATAACAGTCGTTTCTGTATGGCCTGCGGCCTGGGATACCGCCTGCCCATTTTCAGCGCCGCTTACGCCCGCCCTGCCGCTTGCAGAATTTCCAGCGGATGCCTGACCCTCACCCCAGAAGTTCAGCAGGAATCCCTTACCGTTTCCCAGCGCGTTCTTCAGCCAGGACGTCAAGGAAAAGAGACTTTCCTGCTGCAATTCCGCTTTTGCCCCCTGGACATCTGCAGCGGCGGAAGATTTCATTGCCATCCCGCCGGTATGATTCTGGGTATCATGATGGTCATGTATGCAGTTTGTCACATGATGATCCCCGGTGCCATGGCTTCCGCCCAGTCCGCCGATCTGCATAGCCTCCGCCTCCATTTCCATTGAATCGTCTCTTGAAGTCACTGGCATTTCATTCTATTCAGAAATTTTCTCACATTGGCATCTACATCGTTATGGAACACGGACGACCCCGATACGATCACATTCGCGCCGGCTGCAAGAACCTCTCCCAGATTTTCCTCGGTGACTCCCCCGTCAACCTCGATATCCACATGATCAAGTCCCCTATCCGACAAAATATGACGGATTTCCTGCACTTTTTCCAGACACGCAGGCATCAGCTTCTGTCCCCCGAATCCTGGTTCCACGGTCATAACAAGCACCATATCCACTAATTCCAGATAGGGCTCCACATCTTTTACAGGCGTTGCAGGTTTTATCGTAACGCCTGCTTTTTTGCCAAATGAACGAATTCTTTCAATAACACTCGGCACATCATCTGTCGCTTCTACATGAAAATTAATAAGATCGGCGCCGCATTCGGCAAACTCCCCGATATACCTCTCCGGCTTCTCGATCATCAGATGAACGTCAAAAAAAAGATCCGTACATTTCCGGATCGTCCTGATCACGGGCATACCAAAAGAAATGGACGGCACAAACACTCCATCCATTACATCAATATGCAGGTACTGCGCCCCCGCAGTGCCTGCCTGTCCAATCTGCTCTCCTAATTTAGAAAAATCCGCTGCTAAAATAGACGGCGCTAAAATGTTCATCCCATCGTTTCCTCCTGAGTCCACTTCCACACCGTCTATTTTATCAAATATTTCACACTACCGCAAGAGGCATATCATTTTAAAGCTTTTCCGCCACGTCGCTTTTCAGTTTTGCCCATGCGTCCTCATGTTCCGCATAGTAAATAGGACATTTCTTTCCGCCGCAGTCATAATGGCGTAAAATATCATCTGTTGTTAAATCGTAGGCATCCGTAAGCCACGCCAGCAGTTCGATCAGGGAATCATATGTTTCCTGTGTAAAAGAACCGTCCGTGGACTTGTAACAGCACTCGATGGAAACGGAATCATAATTCCTGGTCTGCACCGCGTAGGCAATCTCATCCAGGGGAATGCACTGGACGATTTCGCCGTTATACCCGATGATAAAATGAGCCGATGCGCTGGTGATATGGGTATCCTTTAACTGCTCAAAATAACTTCTGTTCTGCGCCGCGCTGGTATTGGGATTGGCTGTATAATGTACAAAAATACTGTTGACCTCCTCCAAAGCCTCCCCGGGACGGGAATACTCATTGGGCGTCAGGAAATTTTCCTCCCATTCAGGATGTTGGGCAAATTCTGTGGCGGAAAGTCCCTGTACCATTCCCAGGGAGGTAGCCGCAGGTAAAATACCATCTGTTACTTTTACCTGCTGATCCTCATGCCCCGGCTCCACCGCTTTTGCGTCCATGCGTTTTAAATATAAGATGCCACAGAGCAGGGTGATGCTGAATATTCCTACCATCAGCGCCATCCGCTGCATTTTCACAATGCGCCTGCGCCGCAGGGCGGCACGCTTTTTCTCCATTGCGGCGCGTCTGTTCCTTTCCTGTTCCCCCTGAGATATTCTCCTGATTTCCAACTCGCGCTGGGACATCCTCTGGGACACCCTGTCCGCTTTCCGGCTCTGCTGCGGCATTCGGCGGAACACCCTGTCTATCTCCTGACCCTGCGGAACTGTTCTCTGCGATGCTTTTTCCATTTCCCGGCTCCGCTGCATCAGCCTCTGCGACTCCCCTCCCATCTCCTGATCCTGCCGACTCATCTGCCGTGGCATCCTGTTCATCTCCTGACCCTGCGGCATCGTCCGACGGGACACTCCGTCTGTCTCCCGACCCTGCGGCGACACTCTCCGTGGCATCCTGTCCATCTCCTGACCCTGCGGTATCGTCCGACGGGTTCCCCCTCTCATTTCCCGGCCTTGCTGAGCCATTCTTCGGGGCGCTTCCTCCATCTCCCACTCATGCCGGACTTCCTGTCCTCCCTGCGGTCTTCTCTGCATTCTCTGAAATGACCTCTGTCCTCCCTCTCCTTGGGGCGTCCTCTGTCCGCCATATCCCCGCAGTCTTCTCTGCTGTTCATAATCCACCAGATATGGATTCCTCCTTATGCCGATCACATCCGGTTCATCCTCCATATACATTTCTTCTTCCCTGTAAGCTTCCGCGCTCATTCGTACTTCCCCCACCTTACTGTACTACCTGAATTTATAAAGGAATAACGCTTGTCCTCTATATGTTAGATACAGTGTAATATAGAAATGTATCATTTTTGTTTATCTTTTTCTTAATATTTTTTTATTTTTGAATTATTTTATTGACACGTTTGTCTAATAGTGTTAGACTAGCATTGTCTAAAGACGTTAGACACGGGTACAAAGGAGGCATGATACCAATATGGAACAATATAAGCTTGGAGAAATGGAGCAGAAATTCGCGGACATCATATGGGAAAACGCGCCCATCGGCTCCGGCGAACTGACAAAATTATGTGAAAGCGCGTTCGCATGGAAACGGACCACTACCTATACCATGCTGAAAAGACTCTGCGACAGGCGGATATTTGCCAATCGCGGCGGTACAGTGACCGCCCTTATGACCAAAGAAGAATTTCAGGCGGCCCAGGGCGAGCAGTTTATTAACGAAACTTTCGACGGCTCCCTGCCTCGTTTCCTGGCGGCCTTTTCCAGACGGAAGAAACTGAGCGACAGGGAAATCCTGGAGTTGAAAAAGCTGATCGATTCTTATGGGGAAGAAACACCTTAAAAGTCAATGACCCCACTGCAAGCATGGCCATTTGCCTCATTGCTCGCGGGACAAGATACACCTGATCGATTAAAATGCCGCTTAGGCGGCGGAATGAGAGGTAAACATGATGGAGCGATCCTTTATTTCTGTGCTGAACATGAGCCTGACGGGCAGCCTTGTGATCCTGGCTGTTTTAGCCATACGAGTCCTTCTGCGAAAAGCGCCGCGCATTTTTTCCTACTGCCTGTGGGCGGTGGCGCTGTTTCGGCTGCTGTGCCCTTTCTCCTTCACTGCGGCATTTTCGCCGCTGAACGCCCTGCAGGTTCCCTCTGCGGAGCATGGGCGGATGGAATACATTACAGAAGACATCCTGCAGTACCAGCCCTCCGGCTCGCCGCTTGCCATGTCGGAGGGAAATATTATAACAGGTGTTTCTCAACAGGCCGAACCCCTGACTACCGGAACCTTAACTCCTTCCGAATTGATAGTAAGGGTTGTCTCCGGAATATGGCTTGCCGGAATTGCGGTCATGACGTTCTACAGCGTCATAGCGCTGGCGCGGCTGTTGAAAAAGCTAAAAACCGCCTACTGGGAGCGGGACAATATTTATATTTCAGGCGCTATTTCCACTCCTTTCGTGATTGGACTGATACGCCCCAGAATCTATCTGCCCGCCACCCTGGGCAGAGAAGAGATGCGCTACATCCTGCTGCATGAGCAGATTCATCTGAAAAGAGGAGACCACCTTGTCAAGATCGTATCCTATGTAACGCTCTGCCTGCACTGGTTCAACCCCCTTGTGTGGGCGGCATTTTTCCTCAGCGGGAAAGATATGGAAATGTCCTGCGATGAAGCGGTCATCCGCAGGATTGGCAGCGGCGTGAAAAAGGATTACACCACCTCCCTGCTGTGCCTGTCCACCGGAAAACGCATTGTAAACGGCATTCCCCTTGCTTTCGGCGAGGGCGACACGGGCAGCCGGATCCGGAATGTCCTCCGCTATAAAAAGCCTGCTGCCTTCGTCATGGGCGGCGCGGCGATCGTCTGCGCCATAGCGGCGATCGTCCTGCTGGCTAATCCCGACAAATCCACAGACCATGCGGAACCTGAAGAACTTCTGACAGAATACGGCGTCATTATGGAGGTTGAAACAGACGGCGTTACCCGTCAGATGTTCATAAGCCCCTGGTCCGGCGCCAGGGAAATTCCTGAAGCCCAGACCATCGATACTTATTTCGAACCCGGGGATACGAGGGATCCTCACCAGCTTTTACCGGGCGATCTGGCGGCCATTACCTTTGCCTCCAGGGAGGACATCGAAGCCCAGGAAGACTCGCCCACCCGCTATTCCGGTCCTGCGGAAAGCATCACTATCATGTCGGAAAGATTTTCCCTACGAAATCTTGGCAGCGAACCCCCCAGCCTGTTGGAAGGCGCATACCTTTTGACTTTCCCCGGAGGCGTGGTTCCGGAGGTTTCAACCGCAAAACCGGGAGATATCCTGTCCCTGTACTGGGAGGAGAACGAGGATGAGGCCTACCTGCCGCTGATTCCGGAAAGCAGCCAGTCCAGGCTGATCGCTTCCACTCCCATTCTCGCCGTCACCGAGAATGAATACGGGGGCAAAATGCTCACGGTAGGATTGACCCAATCCGATGTTTTTCAGATGCTTGCGGGCTTTGGATTCCATATCCGGTTTGCATTAAACACCGGCGACCTGCCTGCCGACACGGAACTCCAGGCTGCGGAAACAGCTCAGGCCTACCTGGACAGCCTGAACCTGCAGGAACAGGACGCACAGGCTGCCCCGGCGGAAGAAACCACGGCCCCGCCCAATACCTATTATGTGAATATCCGCAGTGTATCGCGGAGCAGCAGGGTGATCGATACCTATGTGGCGGACGATGATTTCCCCTACGACGGCGAAATGCTTGCATTTGCAGAAAACTGCGTCTTTCAGGTCAACTACAGCAAGGTCAATATTGATTACAGGGAAGTATCCCTTGACGACTTTGCGGATCTGATAGATGCTGCAGATCATATGCAGAATAAACCGTGTCTCCTGACTTTTGAAGATGGCCTGGTGACAGAGGTGCGCCTGCTGAGCGCATGGTTCCATTACGGGATCAGCTTTGACACGTTTGGCTCCAATGCGTCTATCTATGAATACCTGTTGGAAAATGAGGGGGAAGACGCTTTTGACACCTATTATTCCCTGGTCGATACGGAAAGTATGGATATCTCCGATCACGAGGGCATCGAGACCATAGAAGTTTACACCGGTAATATCGGCGACGGCGACAGCGGCATTGTGCTGTTCAAGAGCGTGGAGGGCGAACTGCTTTACACACAGGACGCCCATATTGCCCGGGCGGGCTGGAATAATATTTACCTCGGCGAGAGGGACGGCGTTCCCTTTATCATGAACGTGTACATAGAGGACAGATGGGATTACGGCGGATATGGCTACTGGGTGTACCGCCTGGACGAACAGGGCGGCATCCGGCAGATCGCAGGCTCCCGGTTTGATTTCCAGTTGGGTGAGGAATTCCTGACATATGACGACAACCTGTTCCGGGAATGGGTGGAGGGCATGACCGGATGGCTGGCGGACAGCCGCCTGATCCTCAGTTCCCAGGAGGGGGAAATTCGGACGGAAAAGGTGTCCGATGCAGACTTATATAATTATGACACCCTGAATTTGAAAGACAGGTAATCAAATACCCCGCAGCAAGCTGACGGGGTATTTGACCCTCGCGGCATTCGCCAAGGTCCAAGGGAATCATGATTCCCTGGACTTTGGCTCATTGCCCGCGGGAATAAACAACTTATAAAATTACAGGTCGGGAATCTCTCCCGACCTGATCATTTTTCCTTACAGGAACTCTTTCACAGACTTATATACGCCCTCCGCGTCCAGCCCGTACTTCTGCACCAGAGCCGCTGCGGAACCGGACTCGCCGAACACATCCTGCATTCCCAGCTTCTTCACTTTCGTAGGCAGGTTCGCGCTGAGACAGTCGCAGACCGCGCTTCCCAGGCCTCCGATCACGGAATGCTCCTCCACGGTCACCACTTTACCCGTCTTCCTCGCGCTGTTTATGATGATCTCCTCATCCAGGGGCTTGATGGTACAGATGCTCACCACCTCGGCGCTGACGCCATCCGCCGCCAGCTTTTCCGCCGCCCCCAGCGCGGAATCCACGCAGATGCCGGTTGCCACAATGGTCACATCCGTTCCCTCGCGTACAATGGAACCCTTGCCGATCTCAAAATGATAATCCGGCCTGTCATTGATCACGGGAACCGCCGCCCGCCCGAAACGGATGTAAACGGGACCCTGATATTCCAGCGCGGCGCGTACAGCCGCTTTTGCCTCCACATCATCCGCAGGACACATTACCACCATGCCGGGAATCGTCCGCATCAGGGCGATATCCTCATTACACTGATGGGTTGCGCCGTCCTCGCCCACCGTGATGCCCGCATGGGTTGCTCCGATCTTCACATTCAGATGGGGATATCCGATAGAGTTCCGAACCTGCTCGAAAGCGCGTCCCGCCGCGAACATGGCAAAGGAACTGACAAAGGGAATCTTTCCCACCAGGGACAATCCCGCCGCAATGCCCATCATATTCGCCTCCGCGATACCGCAGTCGATATGGCGTTCAGGATATGCTTTCCGGAAAATGCTGGTCTTGGTAGCCGCCGCCAGATCCGCGTCCAACACCACCAGATCAGGGAATTCCTCCGCCAGATCTTTCAGGGCATTGCCGTAGCTTTCACGAGTTGCAACTTTCTTGACAATTGTGTCCTTTGCATTTTTTTCCGCCATCACGCCTCACCTGCTTTCTCTAATTCTGCGCCGATCTTCTCCAGATCCGCCATAGCCACCGCGTACTCCTCATCGTTGGGCGCCTTGCCGTGCCAGTCGATGCTGTTCTCCATATAGGATACGCCCTTGCCCTTCAGGCTGTGGAGCACGATGCAGGTGGGCATCCCCTTTGTTTCCCTTGCCTCCTGAAACGCCGCCCGCAGCGCGTCGAAATCATGGGCGTCCACATTGATCACATGGAAATTAAAGGCCTCGAACTTCTTGTCGATGGGGTAGGGGGAGCATACCTTGTCGATGGGACCGTCGATCTGGAGCCCGTTATTGTCCACAATGACGCACAGGTTGTCCAGCTTACGGTGTCCAGCGAACATGGACGCCTCCCAGACCTGTCCTTCCTCCAGTTCACCGTCGCCTAACAGGGTATACACACGGAAACTTTCCTGATTCATCTTCGCCCCCAGGGCAATGCCAACTGCGGCGGAAATGCCCTGTCCCAAGGAACCGGAGGACATGTCCACACCTGGAATGTGGAGGCAGGGATGCCCCTGGAGATAAGAGCCCAGATGACGCAGCGTCTTCAGGTCCTCCACCGGGAAAAATCCCCTGTTTGCCAGCGTGGAATATAATCCGGGCGCAGTATGCCCCTTTGACAACACAAATCGATCCCTGTCTTTTTTATCCGGATCCGCCGGGTCGATGTTCATTTCCTCAAAATACAGGAACGTAAACGCATCCGCTGCGGAAAGAGACCCGCCGGGGTGACCCGCTTTTGCGCCGTGAACTGCGGTTACAATGCCTTTTCGCACTTCGTTCGCGTGCTTTTGCAGTTCTAAATTGTTCATGTTTCCTCCATTCTGCCCAGGGCTGTGCCTGAAGCTTCCTTATTCATCCTGTGCAGGCACATCCATTTCCAGAGATTTCGTTCCGCAAAATGTATATGCGCCTGGACGTTCCTCAAGTTTATCCTAGCACAGATTCCCCTCCGCGTCCAGCGATTTCAGCCAAAAAATGCCGAATGTGCACGAGCACGAGGCTATTGCCCATAGTAGGCGTTCTCCCCATGCTTCCTGTAATAATGCTTGTCCTGCAGTTCCTGGGGCGCAGGCTGGATCCGGGGATTGATGGTCTCCGCGCGGTAAGCCATCTTAGCCACTTCCTCCAACACTACCGCGTTGTGTACAGCCTCCTTTGCATCCTTTCCCCAGGCAAAGGGGCCGTGATTTTTACAGAGCACAGCGGGCACCGCCACGGGATCCTTTCCCAGACGCTTAAACTCGTTGACGATCAGATGCCCGGTATTCTCCTCATACGCCTCCTCGATCTCCTGGGCGGTAAGACACCTGACACAGGGCACTTCCCCATAAATATAATCCGCATGGGTAGTGCCGTAGCAGGGAATATTCCGTCCCGCCTGTGCCCAGCTGGTGGCGTAGGAGGAATGGGTATGGACAATGCCGCCGATGGCGGGAAACGCCTTGTAAAGTTCCCTGTGGGTAGCCGTGTCGGAGGAAGGATTGTAACGTCCCTCCACCTTGTTCCCATCCAGGTCCACCACCACCATATCCTCAGGCCGCAGCCTGTCATACTCCACGCCGCTGGGCTTGATCACAAACAGCCCGCTCTCCCTGTCAATGGCGCTGACGTTGCCCCACGTAAAAGTTACCAGCCCATACTTAGGCAGATCCATATTGGCCTCATAGACCAGATTTTTTAATTCCTCTAACATGCAAACTCCTTTCTAAACCAGGCTCTCCACCGCCGCTTTCTCCGCTTTCAGCGCGCTCTTATACTTCTCGATATAGGCATCGAAACCTGCTGCGTCCTCCGCTTTGGGCGCAATGGTTGTTCCGCTCTGTCCCGCGAATATCTTATCGCCCAGGTAATCCGCCAGGGTCTCGTCATCCGCCTTTTCCGCCATATAACAGGCAAGTATTGCCATGCCCCAGGCGCCGCCCTCGCTTGCCGTGTCCATCACCGTAACCGGCGCGTTCATGGCCGCCGCCATCAGCTGCTGCCCCACCACCGGGGTCTTGAACAGACCGCCGTGCCCCGTCAGGGAATCCACCTTTACCTGCTCCTCTTTCAGCAGAATGTCGTTGCCGATCTTCAGGGTAGCCATGGCGCTGTAAAGATTGCTGCGCATAAAGTTGGCAAGGGTAAACTTCGCGTCAGGCGTGCGGACGAACAAAGGCCTGCCCTCGTTCAACCCCGTTACCGGCTCCCCGGAGAAATAATTATAGGAAACCAGACCGCCACAGTCCGTATCCCCTTTCAGCGCCTCCCTGTAAAGGGTTCCGTAAAGCTCATCCATATCCGTCTTCATGCCGAACGTATCCGCAAACTGCTGAAAGAGCCCCACCCAGGCATTCAGGTCGGAGGTACAGTTATTGCAGTGCACCATGGCCACGGGACTGCCGTCGGGAGTGGTCACCATATCGATCTCCTCATGCACCTTCGACAGCGCTTTCTCCGTGACCACCATGGAGAAAATGGACGTCCCTGCAGAAATATTTCCGGTGCGCACCCTGACCGCGTTGGTGGCCGTCATGCCGGTTCCCGCATCGCCCTCGGGAGGACACATGGGAACGCCCGCCTGCAGAGTCCCTGTGGGATCCAACAGTTTCGCCCCCGCCTCGGTCAGCGTGCCTGCCGCCTCACCCGCTTTCAGCACTTTAGGCAGGATCTCTTTCAACTTCCAGCCAAAACCGTTGGGCGCAACCAGACGGTCAAACTGCTCCAACATCTTTTCATCATAATTGCAAATATTGGAATCAATGGGAAACATGCCGGAAGCCTCACCCACGCCCAGCGCTTTCTCACCGGACAGCTTCCAGTGGATATAGCCCGCCAGGGTGGTCAGGAAAGCGATGTCCTTCACATGGGGCTCTCCGTTGATGACTGCCTGATAGAGATGGGCAATGCTCCACCTCTGGGGAATGTTAAAATCAAACACGGATACCAGCTTTTTGCAGGCTTCCTCCGTCATGGTGTTCCTCCAGGTGCGGAAAGGAACCAGCAGTTCCCCCTCCCTGTCAAAAGGCATATAGCCGTGCATCATCCCCGAAAACCCCAGCGCGCCCAGTTTCGTCAGTTCCACGCCGTACTTTCCCCGCACATCCTCCGCAAGACTTCTATAACAGCCCTGCAGGCCGTCCCAGATATCCTCCAGGCTGTATGTCCAGATATTGTTCTCCAGACGGTTCTCCCAGTCGTGGGTACCCATGGCAATGGGCGCGTGGTTTTCGTCCACCAGCACCGCCTTGATCCTGGTGGAACCGAATTCGATGCCAAGCACCGCCCTGCCCTCTTCAATCGCTTTCTTCGCTGTTTCGCTCATTGATCTGCTCCTCCGTTCTGCCGCCCTGCGGCCTTAATCTTATCCTATCAATTTCGGCGGGGTTCGTCAATCATTATTCCCGCAGGCAATGAGCCAAAGTTCAGGGAATCATGGTTCCCTTGGGTCTTGGCGAATGCTGCGGGGTCTGTGATCGCCGGAAGCGGTCGATCTACATAAAAAAGCGACTGATACCCAATCCCCAGGTATCGCCGCTCTCCCTGTCCTGCTAAATTCATTATAACAAAAAATCCCGCAAAATACCAGACTTGAATTTCGTTCATTCTTCTGATAAATTTTCATTACATTTCAACTGTCAGGAGGAGCAACGCAATGGAGAAAATCGATTTTCAGGACGAAGAGAACTATTTTAACAGAGTGGAAGAAATCATCAGGAAAAAGCTGGCGAAATTACATGCAGACAAGGCTCTGCTGAGAGACCGGGTTCTGCGTGAGCGGAAAGAGATGTGGGATGAAAGCCGTCACCTGATCCGCGATTTTGACGATGTGATCCTGCTGAGTTCCCAGGATGCCGACGTAAGCCGCGCAGAGGATCAGTATGAGCGGAATGAACTGGAAATCCGGCGGCTGACTAAAATGGAGAAATCCCCCTATTTTGGCCGCCTGGATTTTACAGAAAACATAACCGGCGAAGAAAACACCATCTACATTGGGGTATACAGTCTTATGGAAGAAGATTCCTATGCAATAGCCGTGGTTGACTGGAGGGCGCCCATCTCTTCCATGTTCTACAATTTTGACCTGGGGCCGGCCTGGTACGAAGTAAACGATTATAAAGAAGAGGTCTGCATCACGAAAAAGAGGCAGTACCGGATTGAAGGCGGACGCCTCCTCTATGCCTATGACACCGAATCGTCCCTGTATGACGATATCCTTGGGGCGGTTCTTTCCAAATACTCCGACCATAAACTGAAAGTCATCGTCGGGAGTATCCAGAAAGAACAGAACCTGGCGATACGAAGCGACACCAGGCGTTCCTGCCTGATCTACGGGCTGGCGGGCAGCGGCAAGACAAGCATAGGACTTCACCGCCTTGCGTACGTCCTTTACCACAATAAGGATACCATGAAATCCGAGAATATCCTGATCCTGTCAAACAACAACATATTCAGTTCCTACATTTCCGCCATACTCCCGGATCTGGGGGAGAAGCCTGCGGAAACCAGGGTTTTCGCCGATCTCCTGGAAGCGTTTCTGGACAAGGGCATGGAGATTGAGGATTACTACAGCCAGCTTAAGCGGATTGAGAGTTTCCCCGCCAGCGAAAGGGTGAAACGGCTCCGGGCCAGGAACTCAGCGGATCTGCTGGAATACTGTGTTCATTATTTTGCTTCCTTTCCTTTTCAGATACCTGAGATCCGTTACAGGGAGATGACCATACTATCGCCGGAGATGATCCAACGCAGATTGAACGCCGGAAATTTTTCTTCCTTCCAGTCCCGGTACGAGATGCTGGAGCAGCTGCTCACAAAAGCGATAGAGGATTTCTTCCTTTCCCATAAAGACGAAATATACAATGAGATTGAAGAAAGCCATGACGAAATTTTATCAGCGAAAGAAGCAGACCTGCTCTATCGGAAGACCCTGCAGGCATACGTGCAGTCGGCAAAGGACGAGACCATCCGCCTGAACAGTCTGGACTCCAAAACCCAGACCGCTGCGGTTCTGTCAGGTTACCTGCGCCAGGCGGGAGAAAGCGATGACGAAGCGGTAAACCTGTCCGATTCGCTGCAACGCGGGAAGCTGCTGTACGAAGACGCGCTCTTCTACCTGCTGGTCAAAGTACTGATGGGCGAGACAGCGCCTTTTCCCAATATCCGCCATACCGTTATCGATGAATCCCAGGACTATAGCCTGATGCAGCTGTATCTCATGAAATGCCTGCTGCCAAAGAGCAGTTTCACCCTGCTGGGCGATATTTACCAGACGGTCAATTCCGTCACGACCATGCAGGAATACGAGGATTATCAAAGGATATTCGGCGACGGCCTGATGCAAATCCGGCTCAGTAAATGCTATCGCTCCTCCAGCGACATTAACGCGCTGGCTTTCCAACTGATCGACCAGGCGGACCGCCCCCTGGCGAAAGATTATTCCTATTTCACGCGTGCAGTCAGGAAGCCGCAGTATGTCATATGCCGGGATCTGTTTTCCTGCCTTGTGCCGATCCTGAATCGGCTGGAGAAGTACCATTCCGTTGCGGTCATTGTAAACAATGATGAAGAAGCCATGGCAGTCCAATCGCATCTGGGGGAATCCAAAGAAGCCCAGCTGATCATATCGCCTGAGGACGAGATAAAGAACCGGCTGGTGATCATTCCCCTGCTGCTTGCGAAAGGGCTGGAATTTGACGCCGTGGTTTTATTCAACTGCATTGATTCCAACCAAAACAACGACCATCTCAGGCGCAAAGTGTACCTGGGATGCACGCGGGCTCTGCATGAATTATATTTCGTGGAAAGAGACATCCTGCCGGATTCCCTACGGGAATGCGGGGCGTATATGGAAATAGCAACGTAATGTCAGCGCCAAAAGGCCATGCCATACAGGTGGAACCATTCATGTATCATAGTCCGGGCATCCGCCGCATATATTGAATCAATCTCTCAGACCCGGCGGTGATTCCACTTGAAACGAAGAAATCCCCTTTCCGCAAAACAGCTGGCGCTGGCGGTAAGCGTTTTCCTTGCCTTTTCTGCCGTTACCATATTCCTCTTTACCTATAAACAGGATGAGAAACGCTTCACCCATATCACATCCACGCTGTTTACGGAAGAAATGCGCTCCAACACGCTGAACATGCATTATACCCTGGCATACCCGGAGAATTACAGCATCCATGACTACGAGCCCGTGCTGGCCTGTTACAACAGTAACTCTGCTGTGAGCGATCATGCCGCTGTGGAAAATACCCTGACCGCATTACATGCCATCCATACGGAAAACCTTTCGGAGACGGACGCCTGGCTCTGCAAGCTGCTCACCCGCTCCCTGGAAAATTCCCTTGCCATGGCAGAGTATCCCTATTACAATGAACCCCTGTCCCCCAATTCGGGGATGCAGTCCCAGCTGCCCATCCTGTTGGCGGGGTACACTTTCCGCACCAGGCAGGATGTAACTGATTACCTTGCCCTGCTTGATCAGACAGACGAGTATTTTTCCTCCCTGCTGACCTTCGAGCAGGAAAAGGCAGCCGCCGGGATGATCATGCCCGCCTCCTCCCTGCAGGAGGTAAGAAAGCAATGTGACACCATTGTCACAAAAGCAGACCTGGAAAACGGTACCCATTTCCTGCAGACCACTTTCACAGAGCGTCTTGCGCCGCTTTTACAGTCGGGTGAAATTACGCAGACCGAGGCGGACGCCTATATCGCCCAGAACGACCGCCTGTTGAAGACGGTGCTGCTGCCCGCTTATATTGCCCTGGGCGACGGGCTGATCCTGCTGGAGGATGAAAGCATTTCCCTGTCGGGTCTGGGCAGCACGGAGGAAGGAAAAGAATATTATCAATATCTGCTGGTCTCGGAAACCGGCTCCTACCGCTCCGTGGAGGAAATACAGACGCTCCTGGTCGAAAAGTTTCGGGAAGAATACGAGGCCATGCACAATCTGGTGACCGCCTACCCCGAACTTTTTACAGACGGGGCGGACAACGCACAAAACCCGTTTCCCTATACGGACGCCGCCGGAATGCTGACGGACCTGCAGCGCCGGATGCAGGGACAGTTTCCCCCTGTATCCGGGGACAGCACCACCGTCACCATCAGGCCCGTTTCCCCCAGCCTGGAAAAATATACCGCGCCTGCCTTTTATATTGCCACACCACTGGACGACACCACCCGGAACACCATACATATCAATACCAGCAAGACTCCCGCCGGTCTGGAACTGTACACCACCCTTGCCCATGAGGGGTATCCCGGCCATCTCTATCAATCCGTCTACTATAACCGGAAAGCTTTGGAAATCGAGGAACGCCCCGCCAGGGAACTGTTGTGGTATGGCGGCTATCTGGAGGGCTGGGCGCTGTATGTGGAATTCCTCTCCTATGACTACGCTGCGGAACTGCTGCGGGCACAGGGTTACAACGCCGACGCCGTTATCACGGAACTGGAAAAGCACAACCGCAGTATGCAGCTGTGCCTGTATTCCATGCTGGATATCATGATTCACTATGAGGGCGCTTCTTATAATAAAATAGCGGAGATCCTGGCAAAATTCGGCGTCACCAACAGCAGTTCCACCCACGCCATCTACGCCTATATCGCCCAGGAGCCCTGCAATTACCTGAAATACTACCTGGGGTATCTGGAGATCCTGTCCCTGCAGGAGCAGGCCAGGGAACTCTGGGGAAGCACATATTCCGACTATCGCTTCCACTGCTTCTACCTGGACTGCGGTCCCGCCGATTTCCTGTCCCTGCAGGAGCGGCTGGCGTCTTAAATCCTGGCCAGACCTGTGACTGTCCAGATCCTGCCCAAAAACACTGCCTGTTTCCCCGGTCTGTGGCTCTCGTCCAGTCACTGTTCCCGCCGCAGGCAGCAAATCATGGTTCTTCGCGGGAATCAAAAATTTTCGTCCAGATAAAGCTGCACCCGATTCTGGATGATCTCCACGCACTGATCCACCGTTTTATCCCCGGCAAAGTAAGCCTGCGTCTCCTCGGCCACAATGCCGGAAATCTCCCCGTTTCTTATAATCTGTGACATGCGCAGATGCTCCACCATATCCCGGAGCATCTGTATGGTCTCCTCGGAAGTATGGTCATCCGCCATATTATAGACAGCGTGATATGGCCTTTCCAGATAAGCCTCAAAAGCGTCTTTCCGCACCGGAAATCCGCCCAGATCGCTTCCATACCAACTCTGTTCTTCCTCCGACAGCAGAAATTCCATGAAAGCCCAGGCGCCTTCCTTGTTGGGGGAGTTACTGTAAATGGAAAACTGCATCAGGGGATTCATCAGGTAGCACGGTTCCCCGTCCCGGGTCGGATACCCCACATCCCTCGCCTTATCCTGATACTGGAACTGTATCCTGCTGTGATCATAAGGACATAAATACATGTTATACTGGAGCAGATATTCCTGATTCAGGAACTTCCGGGCCTCCTCGTCGTTATAAAAGACCGTCTGCCTCTCCTCGTTTTCCGGATAGGAAAGCCCTCCGACATTTTCCAGCAGCCGCTTAAATTCCGGCGAGTCATAATGGCACTCCCCTTTTTCCCAGTCCACGTAAGAGTCCAGCGTAAACTCCAAAAGCCTCCATACGGAATTGTATGTGTACACATCCAGAAGTTTGATATCAGGATAATCCCCGGCCAGTTCAAAAAGCTGATCATAAGTCCATCCATCCGTGGGAATCGTCTCCGCCGTGGTGTGGATGGTCTGTATGTAAAATCCCGACATCATGCTGGTCAGTTTCCCGTCGGTCTCGCAGACGTCCCTGACCGCTTCCATGATATCATCCTCGCTCACCACGCCGCTTGCCTGCATATAAGGCCTTAAATCTTCCAGAAGCCCTTTCTCGTCCAGCATATCCCTGTCAACCCAGCTCAGCTCCAGAATATCCGCCACTCCCTCCGGATGAAAGAGCAGGTCTTCCGTGAAAGCATCCACATCCTCATAGCTTTTCGTAATGACCTCATACTCCATACTGGACCGGTTAAAGCGGCGCACCATCTGCCCCAGCTGCGTGGTGGACACAGACGCCAGGCCAAGGGTCACAGTCTGTTTCTCAGGCATATATCCCCGGTCCATATGCCCCACATGGACAATCTCCGGCGGGACGGAACTGGACCACTTATAGGACAAAGCCTCCAGAACGGGAGACATCTCCAGCACATTTTCAGGGCTTGTCCCCTCTTCCATGGACGCGGCCTGAGGTTGTGCCGTGTATCCGCCCAATTCTTCCAATGGCAGCTCTTTTGCCAGAAGCCGGACCGCCGATATGGCGGAACCGTCCACCCCCAGCTTCTGCCAGTCCAACAATTCCGTATACTCCCCCGTATTATACTCGTAGGAGTAAAGCTTGTTCTCCATGGAGATCAGAATACCCAGCCCATAGCCGCTCAGCACGGAACCGTTCTCCAAACCGCCCATCTTTGTCACAGACAGATCCCTGGTCTCCACCGCACCCATCCCGCCCTTGTCCATATCCGCCCTCTGGATCTGATAGTTCATCAGGCTGCTGCCGTTCCAGTCCTGCCTGATCAGGAAAACGCCCTGTTCTCCCCCGTCTATGATCTCACCCTGGGAGACCTGTATGGCGTCACATCCCATATACCGGCCTTCCGCATCAAAGAAATATCCCCGGTCATCGTGATCGATGAACAGGAGCCTCCCCTCTATGTCCACATGCATATCAGAAAAATAAGCCATAGACTGCGCCGCCGTAGGAAAGTCCCCATGCTCCAACTCCTGAAGCCAGACCTCCTGAAGATCACCGTCCATCTTCCGCAGATAAAGCGTTCCCGTGCCATCCTCCTCGCTCTTCCACTCCAGGAAGTAAAAACAGCCGTCCTGCCCTATATCAAAATCCAGGATGGAATGCTCCTCGGAAATGCCCTTGTAGAGCGCTTCCGGCGAGCCCGTGCCGTCCAGGTTCGCCTGATACAGCGTACCCTGGGACATACCATGATCCCACACCCTCTCCAGATAGATCAGACGGTCGCCCTGCCACACATAATGCTCCAGTTTACTCAGGTCAAATTTGACCTCCTGGAAGTTTGCCACCGGAACCATCTCGCCTGTGAGGGCAACCTCCCGGTTTCCCGCATTTTCTGTGTTTTCCGCGCTGCCCGATCCGTCCGCGTCTCCGCAGCCGGTGATCCCCAACAACAGCGCGCCTGCTAACAGCAGAGAGCCGATATGTTTGCCTAAGTTCCGACAGTTCATAATTGATATCCACTCCTTTCGCTTCGTTCAGGCACAAACCATCAGGAAAATAGATTTCATCAGCCGCCGGACTGCCGTTTCCGCTCCTCATACATCTGTCTCAGCCTCTCCCTCGGTCTGATTTTTTTCCTGACCCCATACTCGTACACTTTCAGCCATAGATCGTCCTCATCCATGATATCTACGATTTCAAGCGCACGGTAAAGCGTGATCTCCCTGTCTCGCTCCATGGAATGCTTAAAATAGTATTCCACACCCTTTTCCGGTTCCGCCAGGCTGATGGATATCAGTAAAATCATGTTGCAGAGTTCATTGACCGCCTCCCGCAGATCATACCGCCGATTATCATTCTGTTTCAGCGCCGCCAGCCTCCCTGTCCGCTCCTCCACCAGCTTTTGCGCCTCTTCCATGGCCATATATTTGACATCGCTTGTCCTTAAACCGTTCAGAAGCGCTAATTCCTGTTCTATATACAGGGATTCCCTGCTCAATCCGCCGGTAGCGGCATAGAGAAGCAGGTTCGAAATACTCTCCCTGGAATATCCGGCGGCAAATGTCTTTGATACCAATAACGCAAATAATTTTGACTGCCCCCACCCGATAGAGCGGAACGGATCTTCCGTGGAAAACAGATAGATCTGGCAGGCTCTGCAGAGCAGACAATATAAGTCTGTCAACAGCTTTACCGCCTGCGGATAATTCCCGCTCTCCGGGGGAATCTTTTCCAATTCCTTAATGAAATTCTTTACCATAAACCGCCATTTGGGACGCTGGTTTTTGGGAATGACGCGGTTAGGCGCAAAATAATTCTGTTCATAGGCATTTTGGAGAAAAATAACGATCTGCTGCTCCAGTTCCTCAAAGTTGACGGAATCTTCCGCTTTCCTTTGCTCCACCGCCCTGCCCTGCAAAAGATCGATCAGTCCCTGGTCGATCTCTTCTTTCTGGCCTTTGCGCAGCTGCTTATAACACTCCACAAACGCTTTCTCCAAATGTTCCCTGTCGGACGAACTTAATAAATTCCGCAATTCCTGTACTTTCATGGGCTGGATTTATCCTCCGGATATGTATTTGATCATTTCATCATCAGCAGTTATGATAATTCCCTTATTTGGAGCAGCCTGCGGTCAAATAACCCACCATGATCAATTGCAACATAATTGACAATATAATCGTTTGGCTCATACTGCCTTTTATCAAAGTATATCTTAAAAGCGGATGGCCTTCAACACTAACGTTCACTCCGCCCCCGGAATTTTCACCCCATCCTCCCCGCCAGCATCACGCTTGCCACCGTCCCCGCCAAAGTGGCCAGCAACGCACCGGTCAGGGTGTAACGGGTCTTCGTCACTTTCGCCGCCAGGAAATAGACGCTCATGGTATAGAATACCGTTTCCGTGCAACTCATCAAAATCGAAGTCACCAGCCCCGCATAGGAATCCGGGCCGGAGGTTCTGAAAATGTCCAGCACCAGCCCGGTAGCCGCAGAGGAGGAAAACATTTTCACGATCAGAAGCGGAAGCAGCTGCGCCGGAAGCCCCACCTGTTCCGTCAAGGGAGCCAGCACCTTTCCCAGCATGTCAAAAAAGCCGGAGGCTCGCAGCATCCCTACCGCCACCAGCAGCCCGATCAGCGTGGGTACGATATCCACCACGATCTTCAGACCGTCCTTCGCTCCTTTCAGAAAGGATTCATATACTTTTACCCCGGACACCGCGCCGTAACCTACAATGAAAAAAATGAGTATGGGAATGATAATGTCCGAAAGATGCGCTATGGCTTTCAATGCTTCACGCTCCCGCACTGTGATTACTATACTCTATGTTGTTTTGTGTCAGAAAATGCGCCGGTTTTCAAAATCTGTACCGTTCCAGATACAGCCTGACCTGGCAGTAAAACCAGGTCCATCTCCGCTCCTGCTTCAGTCTTTCAAGCAGTCTGTCCCTCTCATCCGCCGCGTCCCTTATCATGGCTTCCCCCACAGGTTCGCCGCCGTAGACCGCTTTCTCATAATTTCCCATAAACCGGAGGAGCGGTTCTTGTTCGCTGTCCCGCCATTCCAACAAAAGCCGGGCTCTGTCCCGGAATTCTTCCAATGTCTCCCACTCGTTCCTTTTCAGTCCAAAGCAGGATAACACCGTCAGATTGCGGAACATTTCCGCCCGAAGCCTCTTTTCCGGCTCCATCTTTCCATAACGGTATTTGCCCAGGGCATTGTCAATCGCCAACAGGATTCCGCAGACTGCCAGCACCGACAAACAAACCATGCCAAACAGACGCCAGGAATAGCCGGAACCATTCTCTCCCTCCAACTCCGCTTCCTCCGCATCTTCTTCCGTTGCATTTTCCTCCTCATACTCTATTTCCGGGACAGCCCCGAAATCCACCGCAGGATCCGCCTCCGTTTCCGTCACCGCCTGCCGCATCGCCCATGATTCATACCGCCTGCTGCCATATCCGGGAGTGGGCTCAAAAGGAATCCAGCCCACTCCCTCCACATAGGCCTCCGGCCAGGCGTGGGTCATATTGGAAGATACGGATGCCTCTCCCTGTTCCCCTATGGGGACACAGTATCCCTGCACATAGCGGGCGGGAATCCCCTCCGCCCTTGCCAGCAGCGCAAAGGCCGTGGCAAAATAAGTGCAATACCCCTGCCTGCCCTCCAGCAGGAAATAATCCAGGAAATCCCCGGCATCCCGCACGCTTTCCGGTAATTCTCCCGGGGTGAGCGTATAGCTATAAGCGGACAAAGCGGTTTCCAACGCCCGCAGCTTCTCCACGTCCGTTTCTGCGCCTGCCATGATCTCCTCCAGGTAATGTCCCAGTTCCCCTGATAGATTTTCCTTTGTAAAATCCCCATTCCCCAGATAAAGTCCATATATTTCTTCCCGGTAATCCTCCCTGTCCTGAAGCGTAAAAGTCCGTCCGTTACGCCTCTCACATTCTTTCATGATCTCTTGCCAGACTGCTTCGTCCACATCCCCCATTTTACCGGCTTCCTCCAGGAACAGGTCAAACTGCTGCCCCGCATTCATACAGAAATACCGCAGTTCATACTCCGTCCCATACCCTTTCTGCCCATTCCAGCACAGAGTCCCGTCCCCACAGGCGTCCTTTAAAATCTTTTCCTGCCCTGTTTTATGGGAAGTTCCGTTTGAATGTTCCACCTCTAATCCCCAGACTTTCAAAGGCGCAAACACGTAACCCGTACTGAAATCTTCATACCTGACATTCACTTTGACCTCTTTCAGATAGTCGTTCCTGTAATTGTCATTGTAATTCCTCACAGCATACAAGGTCTGCGCCGTATCCAGAAAGATCCTATCGGAACCACCCTGCCGTGTCTGGCTCCATTCCCGGCCGTCAAAGGTATCATACACCGTTCCCGTCAGATACAGATACCCTACAGACGCAGGCTGCACCTGTACCCCCATGATTTCCCGGGTATTCTCCTGCACATCTCCTCCCAGCGTCCCCTCCCGGGAAAATCCGGTAAAGGACATGCCGAATCCCTCCCTGTTCCCCCACTTGATATCCTGGGTCCAGGTATGGATGGATTCCTGCAGCTGCCGGTACGCCCTTTTCACCCACATCCAGTCATAGGGCTCCTCCGGCGCAGGCATGAGCAGCAGCAATACAAGATACAACGCGAAAAAAGGAAAGACCCATACCATATGCGCCTGAAAACCATTTTCCCGTATCCGCTTCTTTTCCCAATGCTTCTGGATCCATTCCGCCCCTGTCAGAACCAGGAAACAGAGCAGGAAAGCCATCCCCGGCCGACTCATTTCCCATCGGGACAACAGGCAGACGATCAGTGCGCCTGCCAGAAAAACCGCTGTTCCCACCTTAAACGCCGGGATTTTCTCAAAAAGGATCTGCGCCAGGTAACAGCCCACAGCCAGTAGTGCAATCTGCAGCAGTCCATACCACATTTCCCACCCCTGGGCTGCCGTCCCCTGTCCCGCCAGCCAGGAAAAGAATGACCGCCAGAAGTCCATGCCTCCCGCAAAACCTGTCACCGCGCCCAGCATGAGAAACAGCGCCGTCAGGCAGAGCGCCTTTCCCCGTACCGTCATGCCATTCACTGCCGTCAGGACACCCAATACAACGAAAGCCGCCGCAAAAGGAACCGCCCCCGGTTCCCCGCTCCCAGAGAACCGCTCCACGCCAAACAATGCCATGCAGACCAGCAAACATGCGTTCACCGCCCTGTAAGCCGCTTTTTCATGGAGACCATGGGAAACATGGGAACGAAGCCATTCTATCATCACAGCCTCCCTTCCAAGGGTTCTTCCATGGGAATCTGTATGATCCGTCTTCTTCCGTCGCCCTGCTTTTCATATTCCCTGATATCCCGGTCGGTGACGGCATAGATCACCACCGCCATGCCTGCCGCCGCCAGCTGCCGCGTGATCTCCATGATCCCTGCGTCCGGTTCGTGAAGCACCAGGAACGCGATCCCGCTGTCCCACAACCCGCCCCGGGCCAACGCCTGACCCACCAGATCCGTGAAATCCCCCTTTTCCTCAAAACGAACCTCCGCCACGCCCTGATAAAATCCGTCAAAATCTTTCATCCCCCTGACCTGCCTGCACACCGGCCCTCCCTGCCCGTAACAGGCGGTAAAGCCCATATCTTTCCGGGCAAAAAAATACCCCAGCGCCAGGAATGTCTCCAACATCTTATTTTCCAAGGGCAGATACTCCTCCGCTTTCCTGCCAAACCGGGTCATATCACAGAAGATGGAAATCCCCTGCTTTTCCTCGCCTGTGCTGATCCTGGTCAGCAGTTTCCCCTCCCTTGCCGCAGCTTTCCAGTGGATCTGTCTCAGGGAATCGCCTTCCATATAATTCCTGACCAGGATATCCGGCTCCGCGCCTGTCAGCGTCTCCCGCCGCAAAGGCGTCCGGAATTCCTCAAGCCCTCTCAGTTCCTCCAGCTGCACAAGCTTCGGGCGCACCAGCGCCTTAATAGCGCCTGGATTGGCATAGCGCACCCGAAACAGCCGCAGGAAATCCGTCACGATCACCTCTTTTACGCCAACCTCGTACTCTCCCCGATACCTGCACACCAGCCTGGTCCGATAGGTAAACTTATCCCCGGGCAGCAGTTCATACTCCTCGTCCCCGGGCAGTTCCTCCACATAGGAAAACCGGGAAAACAGCCGGACGCTGACCCCTGTAAAAGCGAAAGAATTTTCATTCTGAAGGATAAAAAAATAGTCCTCCGGCTGACCGCAGACCATATTTCTGTTCCCAATTTCCTGATAAATTTTAAAATGTAAATAGACGCAGAGAATATAGATGAGGGAAACGACCGGAAGCAGGCACATGCCAAAAAAGAAGCCGTAACTGATCACGCCCCCAAAAAAGCTGATCGCCGCCAGGGATAAGACCCAGAGGCACAGAAATAATAACCTGTATTTCCTCATACCGGCACCTTTGCTTTCAGGATAAGGCTCTTTAAGATGCCCGCCCCGTCGGCTTTCTGGATCCTGGCCTCCGGGGACAGCGACAGCCTGTGGAGAAGCACCTGCATGGCCACCGCCTTCACATCATCCGGCTTCACATAATCCCTGCCCCGCAGGAAAGCCCTGCCCTGGGACGCCCGCATCAATGCCAGCATGGCCCTGGGGCTGGCTCCCATGGCAAAACGGGGCTCCTGCCTGGTAAGGGCGACGATATCCTCCATGTATCCCAGAAGCGGTTCCCGCACCGTAATCCTTCGTACCGCTTCCATAATCTCCAGCACATCCTCCGCGCTGCACACCGCTTCCGCCGTGTCCGGCGTCCGTCCCTCCAGCGCCTGGGACGCCATTTTTATTTCCTGCGCCCTGTCCGGATACCCTATGGAAAGCCGCATCATGAAACGGTCCATCTGAGCCTCGGGCAACGGATAAGTGCCCAGGAATTCCACCGGATTCTGGGTGGCGATCACAAGGAAAGGCCGGGGCAGTCCATGAATTTCCCCGTCCACCGTGACCTGCCCCTCCGCCATGGCCTCCAGCAGGCTCGCCTGGGTCTTGGGGGCCGTCCTGTTGATCTCGTCCGCCAGCAGGATCTGGTGCATCACCGCTCCCGCCCGGTATTCAAATTCGCCGGTTTTCATATTGTAAACGGACACCCCGCACACGTCCCCCGGCAGGGTGTCGGGGGTAAAGGAAATCCTTCCGAAACTGCACCCAATGCTTTTTGCAAGGACTGACGCCAGCGTGGTCTTTCCCACCCCGGGCACGTCCTCCAGAAGCACATGCCCTCCTGCTGCCAGGCAGATCAGCAGATTCTCCACCACATCTTCCTTGCCCACAAATACACGGTTGATATTGTCCTTCAGTTTTTCCGCCAGTGTGATCTCTTTCTGTTCCATCCCTGCTGCCTTTCTTCTCTATGAGTATACTCCAAAAAGGCTTTGCGCTCAACACTTTTCCAGATGTGAAAGACTATCCCTTATCTCGCGAATCCGCTTCCTTACTTTCAATACCATAGAGGGCGCTACCGACAATTCATCCACTCCCATCCTCACAAATTCTTCCGTCAATTCCAGATCGGCGCCCAGTTCTCCGCAGATGCCTGCCCATTTGCCACATTTGTGGGCATTGTCAACCACCATCCGTATCATTTTTAAGACCGCCTTGTGATGTGGATTATAAAAATCGTCCAGCTTTGCATTCTGCCTGTCAACCGCCAGGGTATATTGCGTGAGATCATTTGTCCCAATGCTGAAGAAATCAACGATTTCCGCCAGTTCATCGCTGATCATCACTGCCGCCGGGGTTTCGATCATGATCCCCTGTTCCGGGATCTTATAAGGGATCTGAATGCTGTCCAGTTCCTCCTGCACCTCTTTTACGATCCCATAGATCTGCTGCACTTCTTCCACGGATGTTATCATGGGATACATGACGGAAATATTGCCAAATACCGCTGCGCGGAACAGCGCCCTGAGCTGTGTTTTGAATATTTCCGGCTGCTTTAAGCAGATGCGGATCGCCCTGTAACCCATGGCCGGATTATCCTCCTGTCCCAGATTAAAATAATCCGCCTGCTTATCAGCCCCGATATCCAGTGTCCTGATGATGACCTTTTTCCCCGCCATCATCTGTGCTACCTGCTTATATGCCCGGAACTGTTCCCCCTCTGTAGGGAACGAAGTCTTCCCCAAATACAGGAACTCACTGCGGAACAGTCCGATTCCTTCGGCGCCATTTTCCAACGCATATCCCACGTCCCCTGCATTGGCTATGTTGGCATACAGATTGACCTTACGCCCATCCAGGGTTATTGTTTCTTTTGCTTTCAGCGTCTGCAGCAGCCGTGCCTTTTCCCTTTCTTCTTTGACCTTTCCCTTTGTCCGCCCTCGGATTTCCTCTGACGGCTCAAAGATCACTTCCCCCTGAAACCCGTCCACAACAGCCTCCATGCCGTTATGTATTTCCTGCAGTTCCATGGGCGTCCCGATCAGGGCCGGTATGTTCATCATACGGGCGAGAATCGCCGTGTGGGAATTCGCAGAACCATGCACCGTCACAAAAGCCAGTATTTTTTCTTTATCCATCTGCACTGTCTCGCTTGGACTCAGATCGTCCGCAACAATGATCGATGGATCCATGGAAGAGAAGTCCGCATCTTCTTTCCCCTGCAGAATTTTCACAAGCCGGTTGGAGATGTCTTTTACATCCGCTGCCCTTGCTTTCATATAATCATCGTCCATGCCGGCAAACACTTCCGAGAAATTATCCCCTGTGACTGCTACGGCATATTCCGCATTCACCAGTTCTGTCCGGATCATATTCTGTATGGATTCCAGATAATCCTCGTCCTCCAGCATCATCTGATGGACTTCAAAAATAGCCGCATTTGCTTCCCCTACTTCTTTTAATGCCTTGTCATACAATTCCTGAAGCTGTTTCCTTGCCGTTTCCCCTGCCCTGTTCACTCTGGCAATCTCGGAATCCGCATCCTTTATCCGGTATCTCTTTACCTGCTGTTCCCGGTCTTTTAAGACAATCACTTTCCCCATTGCAATCCCTTTGTATACGGATTTTCCCCTATATGTTTTCATCCCTTCTCCCTCCATGATCCATGAAGCAGATTTCATCGATTTCCCTATCCCTGAAATAATATTTCCGGTCATGCTCCCCCACTTCACGCATAACCCTGCAGGGATTTCCCACCGCGAACACATTTGACGGAATATCTTTGGTCACAACACTTCCTGCACCGATCACCACATTATCGCCAATCGTCACACCCAGCATCTTTTTCAACATTTCTGTTCTTTTTTCTCCTTCCGACGGTTTGGTTTGATTGTACTCATACAACAAATCCTGGTACATCCTCTGTTCCTTTGTCATTTCTTCATCATCCGGAAAATAAAGTTCTCCTGTGTGCAGCCTTGCTTTCATGTCACTCATCTTAAAAATCTCCATTTGTTGTACTGTTGGAAAGTCCCGAGAACAGCTTTTCAGAGCGGCGCCCTTTCCTGTAATACGCTGGCCTCTACTTTTTCCTTTCCCGCCTGTGGCGAGCAGTCAACTCCCGTATCGATGGTAAACTGTTGTGCAACTTCCTGATAGGACTTGTTCTCTTTCAACATCTCGCTGAATTTTGGCCAATAGTCGTTTATATATATCAAATGCTCTACAATCTCTCCGCGTATGTCCTCGAACTTCCTATTCAATGTATTGACTGTCGCATCTATTCCTTCCGCAAAGAATATATCGGGAAAGCATTCCTGGCATCATTGGTTGCCATAGACAGGGCATTCCTGAATTTTTCATTATCATTGATTTCTCTCTGCATTTGAGCCGCTATCTCATCTTTATCCTTTTCACGCAGGCTTTGGGGCGTAATATCACAAAGTACTCTGGGATATGCCGAGAAAAAGTGATTTATTTGCATAATTCGCTTTTCTGAACGCGTTACCGCCAAATAAATAAAATGCCATAAACCGTAAGACCAGTTCCTCGTCCGCCATTCTTGCAGCGCTTATGCTTTTTCTGGTAGCATGTAAAAAATTTTCAGACCTGGACAACTCATGCAGAAAACTCCTTGTTCTGCCATTCGCCAGGCAATTTCTGATTTCCTGATTATTCAGCGCCTTTCCTCCCGTATTGATACGCTTGAAAATATCATACTTTACCTTGCCGGGAGTCTGGGGATCTATTACATTCACGAACAGCTGGGGCTGCTCTATACGTCTCACATACATATCTTCAAGACTATCCGCCTTGTCGCTTGCCTTTTTAAAATACTTTCCGTTACATTCTGCAAGATATTCCAGATTTTTCAGTTTAAATTCATTCTTCATAAACGAATTGATGACCGTCAGTCTCTGCACCCCGTCCACCACCTGAAACAAACCTTCTTCATCCTGTGCAAAATAAAACACCGGAATGGGTATTCTCAGCCACAACGATTCCATCAATCTGGATTTCCGAGTAATGTCATTCCACACAAAACCCCTTTGGAAATCAGGCGAAAGGTCAACATCTCCCCCTTCAATCATCTCATTCATCTGCCGGATGGAAAAAGGTTTCGTATCCACACGTATCAACTTCAGATTATATGGATTGTATTTTATGCTTTCATTTCCCTCTTCTTCATCTGCATCGTCGAACCCGTCCTCCATATTGATAAGCTGATTCATTTTATTCTCAAATAATGAATCGGAAAACTTACGCCTGATCTCTTCTTCCTCCTCGATTATCGTATCGCTTGCTTTTATTTCCCCGACGGTTCTCATTTCCTTATCCGTAATAATCTCTACTGCAAATCGTTCATTCCGGAATTCTCATACGACTAAATCCCCATGATTCTGGCGTTCTAACTGAAAAGCATGTGTTTGGTTGTCATTGTCTGTCAAATGTATTATCAATTTCTGAATCTCACTGTTTTTATATTCCATATCATTCTGCCTCTCAATGTATTTTAAGACTTTTCAGCCTGTTTTCTTCCCTGCAGGACAAACCGTATCCTGAGTGCTTTCTTATCTTTTTCTATCCTCATTATACCAATGTGGTTATCCTTCGTCAAATAATTATTAACGCAATTATATTTCAATATGCAAAAACTCCGAATCTTAGCGCCCTCTTCTTTCCCTTACTTTCCCCTGAATGAGGTTTCTTTGTTTTCCCTGGTTTTACGCCCGCCCTGGACATATCCTCTGCCATTGCTCCCGGATACCCTGCTGCCTATAGCGGCATCCTTTACCTTGCAGTACACCACCGCCACCGCCGTACTCACCGCCGTCGCCACAATGGCGGGCGCGATGATGACCGCAGGGTTGACGCTGCCGTACTGGCTTCTGTAAGCGATCATGTTTACGGGAATCAACTGCAGCGAAGAAATATTCAAGATCAGGAATATGCACATTTCGTCGCTGGCGCGTCTGTTCTTCCCTAGGGTTTTGTCCTGCGGCATCTGCGTTGTTCCTTTCCTGCCAGCCGTGTCATGGGCGTATCCGGCCCGCGCCCGCTCCTGCTGTCCTGGCAACGCGGATTTTTGCCCGCTTATATCCGCCTCCATATACTCCGGGTTCCCGCGTTCCGCCTCCAGTTTCGCCAGTTCCTCCATGGCCTTCAGCCCCGCCGGGGTACAGGCCCAGCCCAGCCCCAGCACATTGGCTATGATATTCGTCGCTATGTACTCCCTTGCGGGATGCGTCTCGGGAATCCTGGGGAACATGAATTTCAGGAAAGGGGAGATTCCCCTTGTCAGCTTCCGTATCAGTCCCGCCTGCTGGGCAATCTCCATCAGCCCCATCCAGAGTGCCACTACCCCCGCCATGGTCAGGCACAGGGAGATAGCCTCTCCTGCGCTGTCCAGCGCCGCGTTTGTGACTGCGCTCATATTTCCGCTGCATGCCGCATAGATGACTGCCAGCAGGATCATTGCCGCCCAGATTGCATTTAACATATATCCACCATTCACTTGCTATTCTTATCTTTTCAATATATGAAAAGGCGCCACCGGATATACTTCCAATGGCGCCTTCTTCCTGTCTTTCCGCAAAACTGCATATAGTGCCTTGCACCATTCATGGCGCTCTGTCCATCTGTGGCGCTTGTTACAAAGTCCCCTGTGTGAAAAGGCTCTTCACATGCTCGACCTCTTCCTCGGTGGCCTTGCTTGCGGGAACATAATAGGACTTTTCCCTTGCAATCTGGTACAGTTCCTCCTGTGACTGCTCACAGGCATTGCGGAACTGCTTCAAAGTGGTCTTCAGTTCCTTGTTCTCGGACTGTGCGATCATACCCGCATAGCGGGTCAGTTCTCCATTGATACCGGCGAGGGTATCCGCAACCATAATTTTCTCCTGCATAATCTGCCTCCATTCCAGTTCCGTCTCTGCACTCCAATGCCCTTGCTCTGAAAGAAATTTCATCTGCAAAGTTCGCAGCTGAAAATTTCTTTCATGTGCTTTCAGCACATTGCATTTCCCGTTCCGAGACTGTTTCCATTCCAGTTCCGTCTCTACACTCCAATGCCCTTTCTCTGAAAGAAATTTCATCTGCAAAAAACGCAGCTGAGAATTTCTTTCGGCATTTCCGTTCCGAGACTGTTTTTCAATTGCCGTTTACGGCAATTTGTTCCGTCTCTGCATCAATTTAAAAACTTCATCAGCTGCTGCTTGTTGTCCATGGCAGACTTTGCACCCTTTTCAAAGAACTGTTTGATCTGAGGGTCTGTAGCCTGCTGTGCATACGCCTGCATCTTGCAATGTGTGGTGTCGTAACCGCCGATCAGATGACGCAGATTCTGCAAGTCCAATTCAGAAATGTTTGCCATAACCATAACCTCCTGTTTTAGTACTGTCTCCGCACTTTGGCGCCAGGCGCTTCCGTTCCGGGACCGTTATTATTTTACAAGGTTATTGTTGACCCTCGGGACAAAATTATACTGTTTTAAAAGAAATATTTACAATGAACAGATCCGCGTTGAATTCCATCCCGAACTGTCCCCCGCAGGCCTCCGTGAAACTCTGGGCAATGGACAGGCCAAGGCCACTTCCGCCGTCCGTGCGGCTCTTATCCCCCCTGACAAAGCGTTCCGTAAAATCTTTTTCCTCGTCCAGTTCCATATGGGAGGTATTCTTCACGCTGGCAACCGCCAGTTTCCCGTCTGTTTTCAAAGTCACGTACACTCTGGAACCGGCCAGGGAATATTTCAGGGCATTCTGGAACAGGTTCTGGAACACCCGGTACATCCTCTGTCCATCAGCCATGATCATCACCGGATCCTCGGGCAGTTCCGTGCGGAACGACACGCTGCTGCCCTGGATCTCCTCGTCCATATCCGCCATGGTCTGGCGCAGCAGTTTGCCGAAATCCAGTTTTTCCATATTCATGGGCAGTTCCCCCGATGCCGCCTTGCTCACCGCAAACACATCCTGCACCATGTTTTTCAACCTCTGGGACTTCTCGTCCAGAATCTTCACATAGTCCTGCACGTGTTCCGGCAAACCCTCCTCATCTTTCAAAAACTGCACATAGCTGATAATGGATGTGAGGGGAGTCTTGATATCGTGGGACACATTGGCAATCAGTTCCACTTTCATGCGCTCGCTCTTCATCTGCTCGTCCACCGCGCTTGCCATGCCCTGGCGGATATTTTCCAGCTGCGCCATGGTATCGCCCAGGTCATGCCCGGCGTATGCTGTACTGCCTGCTGCCATATTATCGCTATAATTTCCATTACAGATCTCATTAATCCGCCTCGACAACGCCTCCATATCCCTGGCTGCCTTAATATTCTTTCTGCCCACCAGGTAGACCGCCACAAGCAGGAATACCGTCACAAAGGCGCATACCAGGAATACTTTCCATAAGTCGAGATATCTCCTGTATTCATTCGCAATACCCAGCATGCCCACCAGCAGCAGGATCCCGCTGACAAGGATGACCGCAAAAAGGATCCCGTTCCGGCGTACCATCCGCCGCGCCAGGGGCAGCTTTAATTCCCTAGAGGAATAGGCTTGACAGCATTTCGCGATCAGCCCCTGTCTCCAGACCTTTTTATTATGCTTCAGGTCGTTTGCCGTGAAATATACCGTCCAGAACAGTACCACCCAGAAAAGGGGCATATACCACAACAGGGAAAACAGTTCGCCGCCGTACACCCCGAACGCCTCCACCATATTAAAATCATAGCTGTATATCACTTCATGCCACAGATCGCCATAACCATAGCTGTCATAAATAAAATATTCCCTCACTCCCGCACACAAGAAAAGGATCAGGAACAGCACCTTGCATTCCACCCATATCTTCCCCTGGACAGAAGCAATCTTTTCCAACGCTTCCCCTCTGCCTTTCCTGCAAAAGCAGGAGAAAAACAGCAGCGCCATGCCCACTGCAAGCCCCAGCAGATCGCGGCGTAACATCTTCCAGTCCCGCGAATGATAATATTGCATCCAATACAGGGAATTATTCCCCTGCTGATATCCGCCGTCCTGATCAACCCCCGTGGTATACAATACCGGCTCTTTTGCCGCCGCCATGCAGATCACGGTCTTTTTCATCTCCTCATTGACAGGAAAATTGCGGTATCCGGGGACATACCAGTCATTGTCCGCATCCCGGTAATAGCCGTCCCCATAGACATCGGCTTCCTTCCCATCTTTCATGATCCTGACTTTCTCCCCATCGAAATACAGCAGGAAATTATACCCCTCCGGAGCCTGCATACTGTCATCCGCCGCAAGCTGATCAGAGTTAGAATACAGAAGCTTTCCGTCATAATAAATGCTGTAAAGCAGGTTCTTATCCTCCTCCATATCGGCAAAGTACATCCGGGTCAGGCGTTCCTTCTGCCTGGCAAGCAATTCTTTCTGTTCCTCCGTAAGCTGCTCAGGCGGCACTGACCATAACCAGCTGTCATAACCGTACCCGCCGTATTCCCAATATCCCGAGCCACGCAGCACACCCAGGGCATCCATGTACTCCTCGTAGCCCTCCATGTACCCCTCATAGGTCTCCATGTATTCCTCGTATTCTTCCTCACTTCCGCCCATTTCCAGCCAAAGATCAAGGTTCCCCACGAAATCCCAGCTGCCATCCCGCGCCACGTCCTCGCTTACGGCGCTGTTCCGCAGTGTCTCCGTTACCGGCAACGGAACCGGATCCTGAACTGCCCCTATGCCTTCCATGACCGTTGTCGCCGTGTTCTGACCGTAACTGTAAGTATCACCCCAGCTGTAATAATCCCAGCCCGCAGGACTTCCGTTGACCGCTATGGAGAAGAAATTCTCCAGACGGTTTGTAATGCAATGCTGAAATTCCCAACTCCGCTGGTAATCCTCCTCCCACAGCTTTCCCGACGCCCAGGAGGATGTGATTTTGTCCCACCGCCGCAGCACTCCCGACAGGTTGTACAGCGTCAGACTCATTCCCAGAAAGAAGATCAGAAAACTCAATGCCTTTTTAATGCTTTTCCATTTTGTATCCAATTCCCCACACCACCTTTAAATATTCTGGCTCTTTCGGATTCAGTTCCATTTTTTCACGGATGCGTCTGATATGCACCATCACCGTATTTTCCGACGCAAAAGCATCCTCCTCCCACACCCGGCGGTAGATCTCCTCCGCAGGAAAAACACGCCCGGGATTGCGCATGAGCAGGTCAATGATGCCGGTCTCCCTGGCGGTCAGCTTTACCGGCTCGCCGTCCGCGTAGAGCGTCCTTTCGTCCGTTCGGTAAAGCAGTCTGCCGTTGCGGATCTCCCCGATCCGGTTGCCCGCGTTCACATCCCCCAGACAGGTATATCTGCGCAGCTGGCTCTTGACCCGGGCCGCCAGTTCCTGGGGATTGTAGGGCTTGGACACATAGTCATCCGCCCCCATGGACAATCCCAATACCTTGTCGGTCTCCTCGCTCTTGGCGCTGAGGACAATGACCGGGATATTCTGCTTTTCACGGATGCGCATCAATGCCGACAGACCGTCCAGCTTCGGCATCATCACATCGATGAGCACCAGCCTGACCTGACGGCTCGCAAGGATGTCCAGCGCCTGCAGCCCGTCATAGGCTTTCAGCACCTGGTATCCCTCGCCCTCCAGCAGGATACTGATCGCTTTCACGATCTCCCTGTCGTCATCCACCACTAATATACACTCGCTCATACGTTCCTCCCGTCTCCATGATGCTTTTCCAGACTGTCTTTGTCATAAGTCTTGAAACCGCCCCGCATTTAACTGTATCCTAAGGCTGATACCAGAATACACTGCCTTTTTTACAAAATAATAGAGGGTTTTCTTACAAATTTCTTACAAAAACCCTCTGCCTCTCTTAGTTCTGATGCCGCACCACACCGTATTCGTCGTCCAGCCGGAAGTAGGGACATTCCCGCTGGGTACCCGACAAGAAACGGTACATCTCATCCTCGTCCAGATTTACCAGACAACAGTAGCACTCATAATCCTCGTCATATACATAATTGACACATGCGTCACAATTTTCCGCCGCCATTTATATTCTCCTTACTCAATCGCTGCCTGCCAGTCTTTATTGACATATTGTCGAACCGCAGGCTATTATCTTTCCATATCCGCGTTATTCTTGTAACAGTTCAGACAGGTCACTGAACTGTTACTTATTCTTTCCATGCAGATACGCATAAATCTCCCGTTTTCCCACGCCTCTGTCCTTTGCCACCTGCTTCATGGCGGACTTGCTGTCCATGCCCTGCTGTCCGTAATAAGCCATATGCTCCTGGATGGTCATGGTCTCCCAGGAGGCGATCTCCTCCCTGCGCTTCTCCTCGCGGCTCCTGCCCTCCACCACCAGGACATACTCCCCCCTGGGCTCCTCGTTCCGATAATATTCCAGCGCCTTTTCCAGCGTGGTGGGCATCACCGTCTCAAACTTTTTCGTCAGTTCCCTGCAAAGGCTGATCCGCCGCTCTCCCAGCGCTTTGTAAAGTTCCTCCAGGGTCTTCGCCAGATGATGCGGAGCCTCATAGAGGATCATGGTACGGCTCTCCGACGCAAGCTCCTCCAGCACCTCCCGGCGCTCCTTTTTCTCCGCAGGCAGGAACCCTTCAAAGCAGAATCTCCTGGTAGAAAGCCCTGACAGCGTCAGCGCGGTAATGCAGGCCGCCGGACCTGGCAGGGAAGTCACGGGCACATTGTTCTCCTGGCACATCCGCACCAGCACCTCCCCGGGGTCGGAGATGGCGGGTGTTCCCGCGTCGGTGATCAGGGCGATATTCCGGCCTGAGAGCAGCTGATCCACCAATTGTTTTGCTTTCTCCACCTTGTTGTACTCATGGTAGCTGGTCATGGGGGTGTGGATATCGAAATGGTTCAGCAGTTTTATGCTGTTCCTGGTATCCTCCGCCGCGATCACGTCCACCATCCGCAGCGTATCCGCCACCCGGGGCGTCATATCCTGCAGATTCCCTATGGGAGTGGCGCATAAGTATAATGTACCTGGCATATTGTTTCCTTTCCCTTTCATATCTTCTGAAATCTGCTCTCCCTCAATACCCATAAACATCCCTGATCTCCGGCATATACTCCCCCGGCGCCCTGAATACGATCAGCGGCTTTTCCACGGTCATGCGGGGATTCCCGCCGCGCACTGCCTCCAGGAGCACCATGTTGGGTTCCCTGTCCACATAGGGGTAGACCAGCTGCATCCGCTTGGGCTCCAGCTTATATCGGACTAACTGCGTCATGATCTCCGCCAGCCGGAACGGACGGTGCACCAGGAAAAAATGTCCCCCCGGCTTCAGCAGTGCGGCGGCCTGCCTTACCACATCCTCCAGGGTGCACAGGATCTCGTGCCGGGCAATAGCCTTGGAATCCTGGGGATTGGTAAGACCATGGTTTCCGATCATATAGGGCGGATTACAGGTAATGCAGTCAAAAGAAGCAGGCGGGAACAAACTGCCTGCTTCTGTGATATCTCCGGTCACGATCTCTATTTTCTCCGACAGATCGTTTAACGCCACGCTGCGCCGGGCCATATCCGCACTTTCCGTCTGGATCTCCAGTCCGGTCAGGCGGCGGCATCCATACTTCGCCTCCATAAGCAGGGGAATGATCCCCGTGCCTGTGCCCAGGTCCAACAGCGTATCCGATGCTTTCGCACGGGCAAAACCGGTTAGCAAAACTGCATCCATGCCAAAGCAGAACTTCTCCGGGCTCTGGATGATCCGGTAGCCGTTGCGCTGCAAGTCGTCGATCCTTTCGTTTTCCTTAAGACTGACTGTCATCCTGCCTTTGTCTTCCTTCCTGCCTGGGTCTGGTATCATGACGGTATCTGGGCTTGTAATCACGGCGCTGGTATCCCTCCTGGCGCTGGCCATCCTGCCTGTGGTCATTCTGTCTCTGGCGGCTGTACTGCCTGTCCTGACGCTGACGGTTGTCCTGGCGTTCCTGGCTGTCACGGCGCTGGCCGTCGCGGTTGTCCTGGCGCTCCTGGCTGTCACGGCGCTGGCCATCGCGATTATCGCGGCGCTGATACCCCTCCTGACGCTGGCCGTCCTGCCTTCGGTTATCCTGCCTGTCCTGACGCTGGCGGTTATAGGGTCTGTCCTGTCTCTGACGATTGTCCTGACGCTCCTGGCCGCCTCTGCGCTGGCCGTCACGGTTATTCCGGTACTGACCGCCCGCCTGCTGCCCTTCCTGACCGGCCTGCGGCCGGACATTGTCCGAACAAAAACCTTCCGAATGTCCCTCAGGATTCTCTCTGTAGGGCACACTCTCCTGAGGGGATTCTTCCGCCTGACCCTCATAATGACTGCGAGGCTGGCGCAAATCCTCTGACTGCCCATCCTGGCGGTAATTACTGCGCCGCTGACTATTGCCCTGGAAATAATTCTCCTGTTGTCCCTCCTGACGGTATCCGCTGCGGTACTGACTGTTATCCTGGCGCCGTTCCTCCCGCTGCCTGTCCTGACGGTTTCCGCCGCGCCGCTGGCTGCTTTCCTGCCTTTCCCCGCTCTCCTGGATCTCCTGGACTTCTTCCTCCTCCAGCCGCTCCAGTTCCTTTAACTCCTCCTTGGAAAGTTCCACATTCTCCTTTTTCCCATGCCTCCGCTTAAAGGCAAGCCTGCCCACCTCATATTCGCGGATTTCCTTTTCATCCCCCATATCCACCACTACCTTGACCAGCTGGCGGAGTACGTTGACGCTCTGTACCTCCCCTTTCAGCCCGTCATTCGTGGTCACATGGTCGCCGATGCCGGGCAGCCTGCGGTTCAGTTCCTCATAGGTTTCCTCCTCGTTTTTCAGGCAGCACATCAGCCTGCCGCATACGCCGGAAATCTTGGTGGGATTCAGGGAAAGGTTCTGCTCCTTGGCCATCTTGATGGACACGGGAACAAAGTCCGAAAGGTAACTGTGACAGCATAAGGGACGTCCGCAGATCCCGATGCCCCCCACGATCTTGGTCTCGTCACGGACGCCGATCTGGCGCAGTTCGATCCTGGTCTTAAAAACGCTGGCCAGATCCTTCACCAGTTCGCGGAAGTCAATACGCCCGTCCGCAGTAAAATAAAAGAGAACCTTGTTATTGTCAAAGGTATACTCCGCGTCGATGAGTTTCATCTCCAGACCATGTTTCTGGATCTTCTCCAGACAGATCTGAAAAGCTTCTTTCTCTTTCTCCTTGTTGCCCGCCTCCTGCTCCATGTCCCGCTGGTTGGCAATGCGGATTACAGGCTTCAGGGGCTGTACCACTTTCTCGTCATCCACCTCGGTGACGCCGGACACCACAGTGCCGTACTCGATGCCCCTGGCGGTCTCCACGATCACATGGTCGCCGCGCTTTATCTCAAACTGCAGAGGGTCGAAGAAATAAATCTTTCCCGCCGTGCGAAATCTTACTCCGATTACTCTTGTCATCTATCCACCTCACTGGCGTTTTACGCCTTATTATTATGGGCTGCCCCCTGGCAGCCGTACAAACTACAGCCGACAGCGCCACGCGCCACCGACTGTCATTTTAACACATTTTTTCTGAAAAAGCCACCGTTTTCAGGCCATTTACTGCAATTACCATTATCGGCTGTTTCCTGTTCACTCCATGACCAGCAGCATCAGCTGTTTTCCTGGATGGTCAGCATCAGCATCTCCATGGTCAGTTCGAAATTCACATTGGCGTCCAGACGCCGTTTTGCTTTCTCCAGGGCGTCAATAATATTCTCTATTCCCTCATAACTGCTGTGCTGCGCCGTCTTTCTCAGGGACTGGATCTCCTCCCGAAACACCAGATGATTTACGTCATTAGTGGCCTTGAAAAGCAGCACGTCCCGGTACCAGATGGCAATGATATCCAGGTAATCGCTGATCTCCAGCTTATACTCCGTTATCTTCTTGATGGCGGCGATCATCTCGCTCAGTTCCATCTCGCGGATATATTTTAAAAGGGACAGCGCCTCCGCTTTCACATTCTCAAAGTCCTCGCTGGAAGCCAGAGCTTTCGCCTTGCCGATATTGCCCCGGGCAAAGGCCACGCAGATTTCCGCCTTGTAATCCGGCACTTCCATCTGATGCATCAAAAATTTCTTCACCAGTTCATCCGACACCGGTTTCATGTTCAGCACCACGCAGCGGCTTAATATGGTGGGAAGCAGGGAATTCACGTTGGCTGTCAGAAGCAGGATCACCGTGTACTCCGGCGGCTCCTCCAGCGTCTTTAACAGCGCGTTCTGAGCCTGCACGGTCATTTTCTCCGCCTCGTTGATTATGTATACTTTCCGGGGGCTGCTGTAGGGCTTGATCGCCACGTCGTTATTCACCTGCCTGCGGATATCGTCCACGCTGATGGTATTGGGTTTCTCATGCATCACACGTATGATATCGGGGTGATTGTCGGAAAGCGCCTGCTTGCAGGAATGACATTCCTGGCAGGGATCCGCCCCGCCCTTTTCACACTGCAGCGCCATGGCGAACACCCTGGCGATAAATTCCTTGCCGGAGGACTTTTCCCCATTGATGATATACGCATGGGAAATTTTCCCCGTGATAAGGGCATTATGCATGTGCTCCTTGATCTGTTCCTGTCCGATGATGTCCTGAAATCTCGCCATCGCCATCCCCCTCTGTTGTTCCTCGAAGTGTTTTCTTAAGTAAATATGTCCAGGAGCAGTCCCCTGATCTCACCGATCTTGTTCAGGATCGCAAGATTGTCTTTCTCGTCTTTCATCAGTTCCTGGGCCAGCTGATCCAGGTTCTCATCCACCAGACGTATGATACCGTATACCCTGTGGCGTCCCCGCCTGTCCAGGAAATTCTCCCTGGAAAAGGAATGGGATCTGGTCACTACCTCATTCATAAATTCCTTTACCAGCCCCCTGTAGTGCCTCATATCCTTTACGTCGCGGCGTTTGGCAAGCTTTTCGCCCTGCATGGTGATCTCCTCCATCAGCGACTGTAATCTCGCCTGCAGTTCCGCCTCCTCCACATGGCTGGCAAGCATAAATTTAAAGGAACCGTCCGTAGGCTGATTTGTCTGCACTTGTTCCACCGGCATCGGCTGGTTCACCTGGCCTACCTTAATCTCCATGAGCTTGCCCTCCTGTTCCAGTTCTTCACGATATCACCCCTGCCCTGAAAAATTTCACCTGCAAAAATCGCGGCTGGGAATTTCTTTTATGAGCCATTCTTTGGCACATTAGACTTTCGTTCCGAGGCTGTTATCCATAATTTATATCGGCATATTCCCCCGCATTGTTTATGTACGCGGAAATCTCCGCCAGACAACGTTCCAGGTCGTCATTCTGAAAGCGGCGGCGGATGCCCGCTTCCCGAATCTTTTCTTCCGAAAAGTCCTGGCAGTCCGCCAGGAATCTGCGGCACATCTCCTCATATTGGGGAGGTTTCTGCTTCCGCTCCCTGCTCAGGGCCCGTTCCAGCCTGACGCCGTCATCTAATTCTATCATAACGGGCAGCATCCTGTCCTCTCCAAAATATTCCTTCATTTTCAGATAAGCCTCCAGCGTCCCGATCATGATATAATTCTGTCCGTCCCACCGGATCTGCCCGTCATCTATGGTAAAATACCGCCAAAGCCCCTGATAAGTCCGATATGCACGTTCTTCAATGATCCTGCCGCCCTCTTTCAGTTTCCGGTACCCGTCCTCATCCGTGAAAAAGTACTCCAGCCCGTCCCGTTCCCCCCTGCGGATGGGTCGAGTTGTATATGGAACAATGGTCTTCAACCCCATTGCTTCATCCGCCAGGAGCCGCTTGAAAATGGTGTCCTTTCCTGACGAACTTTTCCCCATAAGATATACGATCCTGCCCACTTCTACTCTACCTCAACCACATGAATCATATTCGTCGTGCCTGCCACGCCCAGAGGCACGCCCGCCGTTATGACAACCCTGTCGCCTGTCTTTACATAACCGGCTTTTTTTGCCTCTTCCACAGCCGCCGTAAACAGTTCGTCACTGCTTTCCTTGCGCCCGATGAGCAGCGGATTCACGCCCCAGAGCAGGTTCAGCTGCTTGCAGACCCGGTCGTTGACGGTACATCCGATCACGGGGCATATGGGCTTAAACCGTGAAATAGCCTCTGCGGTAAATCCGGACATGGTGACAGTGATGATGGCCGCAGCGTTCAAATCTGCAGCAGCAGTGCAGGTAGCGTACGCAATCGCCATGGTAATGTCCGACTTATCCCCCTCGCCGTGCTGCTTCATCCTGTCACGGTAATCAATATTTTCCTCCGTGCTGACAGCAATTCTTGCCATGGTTTTCACCGCCTCCACGGGATACAGGCCTGCGGCGCTCTCCCCGGAAAGCATGATGGCAGTGGTGCCGTCATAGATCGCATTGGCAATATCCGTTGCCTCCGCCCTGGTGGGCCTGGGATTCTTGATCATGGACTCCAGCATCTGGGTAGCCGTGATTACATGTTTTCCGCGGGCATTGGCCATCCTGATCATCTTCTTCTGAAAAGCGGGAACTTCCTCCAAGGGAATCTCCACGCCCATATCTCCCCTTGCCACCATGATGCCGTCGGAAGCCTCCAGGATCTCCTCCAGATTCTGTATTCCCTGCATATTCTCAATCTTGGCAATGATCTTCATATCGCTGCCATGCTCTTTCAGGATCCCCCGGATCTCCTGGATATCCTCCTTTGTCCTTGCAAAGGACGCCGCAAGGAACTCAAAACCCATCTCAATGCCAAACAGGATATCCGCCCTGTCCACATCACTGATATAAGGCATGGAAAGAATGGCGCCGGGCACGTTTACCCCCTTATGATTGGAAACAAATCCGCCGTTCACCACCCTGCACACGATCTCCTCTCCGGAAATCTCCTCCACTTTCATCTCGATCAGCCCGTCGTCGATCAGAATGGTGGTTCCCACGGAAATATCGTTTTTCAGATTTTTATAGGAAATGGCCGCCCTCTCGGAAGTACCCAGGATTTCCTCCGTAGTCAGCACGAACCGCTGCCCCGCTTTCAGTTCCGCCCTGCCGCCCTCAAAATCCCTCAGGCGGATCTCCGGTCCTTTGGTGTCCAGCAGCGTAGCCACCGGAAGCCCCAGTTCCTCACGTACTTTCAGGACACGTTGGAATTTTTCTTTCTGCTGCTCGTGGGTTCCATGGGAGAAGTTAAATCTCGCCACGTTCATTCCCGCAAGCATCAGTTCGCGCAGTCTCTCCTCGCTCTCACTGGCAGGTCCTATGGTACAGATAATTTTTGTTTTTCTCATATTCATCACCTTTCTGCGCTTTCTATAAGCGGCTTTCTATTTTACGGTTTGACCGCTGTCATTCCTCTTCGAGGATACAAATCCGTATGGAACTTTTATCCGCCTGCAGACCCTGCACATTCAAACCCTTTTTCAGGTAACGCCGGATATTCTCCAGCAGCTGCGCAGTAATCCTCTCTCCCGGAACCAGCAGGGGGATTCCCGGCGGATACAAATTTACAAATTCACCGACGCAGTGACCCACACTGTCCTGCAGTTCTATATATCGTTTCTTCCTATCCCACACGCAGGCCAGGGGCAGCGTTTTCGTGTCAGGCAGACTTTTCACAGGATATAGTCTGTTGATACCGGGATTGGTTCCTGCCAAGGGATTCACCTCGTTAACAAATGCTCTCTCCACCGGATGAACTGTCCCGGCGGAGCACATTTCTGCCGGACATCCTACGCCAGCCGCAGAATCCGGGTTCTCAGGATACGCCGCTTTCTCAGCAGCTTCCAGTTCTCCGTCAATCCGCAAAAGCGCCGTTTTCATCCGCTCATAGCCCTCCTCCGTGTCATTCACGGTAAACATGGCAAGGGCATAGGTTTCAGCCACCATTTCCAGCTGTATATGATATCTTTCCAGTATAATGTCATACAGTTCTTTTCCTGACACATTTGTCATTTTTGTGGATATCAACAATTTCCCGATATCCTGCTTTCCCTGCTCCAGCGGCGGAAAGCGCAGATGCTTACACGCTGTCAGATCCGCAAGCAGTTTTCTGTAATTTCCGGCAAAGGCGGCAAAAGCCTCTGCCCCCTCTTTCTCCACATATTGCAGCGCATTGTCAATGCTTGCCATCAACAGATAGGATGGGCTGCTGGATTGATAAATATGCAGAAAACGGCCAAGCAGCGCCCTGTCCACCCGGCCGCCGTTTACATGCAGGAGAGCTGTCTGGGTCAGCGCTGGCAGCGTCTTATGCACACTGTGAATCACCAGGTCGGCGCCTGCCCTGCAGCTGTTTTCCGCAAAATCCGCCGAAAACCCAAGATGCGCGCCATGAGCCTCATCCACGATCAACGGTATGTTCCTTTTATGGACGATTTCCGCAATCTTCCTGATGTCGGAAATCCTCCCCTCATAGGTGGGTGAGACAATCAGCACCGCGCCGATATCCGGCTCCCGCTCCAGGGCTTCCTCCACCTGTTCCGGCGCAATCCCATCCACGATATCATAGTCCTCCATCAGAGGCGGATACAGGTAAGAGACGGTTAAATTCCTCAGATACGCAGCATGATACGCCGCCTTATGACAGTTCCTGGCCATCAGGATATGACCGCCCGCAGGCAGTGCCGCACTGATTGCACTCAGTATGCCCGAAGTACTGCCGTTTACCAGGTAAAAGCTTTCCTCCGCGCCATAGAGAACTGCGGCCTGCTCCTGCAGTTCCCGCAGGATGCCCTCCGGCTGATGCAGGTTGTCAAAACCGTCTATCTCCGTAATATCCCGGAGAACCATTTCCTCCGGAAGCTTTCCCCAGGGTCTTCGTTTATGGCCGGGCATGTGGCAGGGATAAATATTGCCCCTCCCATATGCCTCCAGTTTATCAAATAAATGTTCCAATCTAACGTTCCCTTAATTTGGGCAGCAGCGCACCGTGCCCTTTGTGAATGTGTATGGTCTCCATCAGCGAACAGTACTTATCCGCCGCCGTAACGATCCAGGCTTCCCTGCACATGGGCGGCACCGCCGTCAGGGGCCACATATGCTTTCTGATGATATCCTTTTCCCGGTCCGTCAGGTCATACTCCTTCATCGCGTTTGCCAGCGCAATGCCCGGATGGAAAAAGCCGTGCAGCTTCAATGGGTTCACCTTATGGGGCTCATGCCAGTCATAGAGGAAATAATCATGGAGCAGCGCTCCCCGGATCAATTCTTTTTGGTGGCATGGTATATGAAGCTTATCGCTGAGCGCCACACTGTACCTTGCCACATTCAATACATGCTCATTGACCGTAACATCCCCATGCTGGATATGCTGTCTTGTCCTGCGGAAGTTGGCGGACTGCAGGATATCAGACGCATTTTCCCTGATCAGCCGCTGTATCTCCCTGTGGCGTTCAAGCGCCCTTTTCCAGTCCTCCGCCTGTTTTGCTGTGCGCCGTTTTCTCACTGGCTCCGACATCTTTCTTACTCCTCATCACCACTGTCATCATACCACTCCTCTGCCACCGGCGGCTGGACGGCAAGCGGATCCACCTGATAATAATAGCAGATGACGGGAAAGCCTGCGGACACATGCTCATATATGGTTGCCGCTGAACCCAGGGGCAGGTTCACACATCCATGGGATCCGTTCGTAATATAGATCTGTCCGCCGAACTCACTTCTCCAGGTAGCGTCATGCAGACCATAATTTCCATAAAAGGGCATCCAGTAGTTCACCGGTGTCTCATAGGTAGCGCCCCGCAAAACGGCATTTGTAGTCTTATAGCTGATTCCGAAAACGCCCTCCGGCGTCACGCACCCCGGATCGGAAGACATATTCCCGGACACGAAATCCGTCTCAAGTATAATCGCACCATCCTCGTAAAGATAGAGGTGCTGATGCGTCAAATCCACCTCCACATAAGAATTGCCAATGTCACTCCTGCCTTTCTGCATGGCCGAGTTGGCATATACAGGTTCCCGCGACAGGGTTCTCCCCTGTTGGATCGCTTCGATCAGTCCCGCTGTCTCCGCTTCCCTGTCTGTCTGCCAGCCGTAATAACCGCTGGGCAGGGACAATTCCACCCCGAGAGTAGTCACAAAATTTCTTCTCTTCCCATATGTATCGTTCTCCGCCGCCTGCTCTTTCACAAACGCCGCCACAGCCTCTTCATCCAGTACCGGACCATCCTTTTCCATAGTGATCCATTCTTTTAAAAGTTCCGTATCCACAACTACTTCCGCGCCGTTCCAGTCATAGGTAATTTTCGCGCCGAGCCACTGGTTGGCTGTCTCCACAGCTTCTGTCAATTCGGCTGCATCCTGTCTGACTGTCGGTTCCGCATAACATCCCGCTGCTTCCAGGTCAAGAGATGTTTCCTGGGAATGGATTGCCACATTCATCAGTTCCAGAAGCATCTGGATGTCAAATTCTGTTCCCTCCACTTCGGGAACAACCTCGTAGCCTTTCAGCTTTTCAGAATACTCGCTGATATAAGCGTCCTGAGGCGCTGTCATATGCCCGGGCAGGCATGCCTCCCATCCGTTCACCAGACTTATTAATTTCTCCTCATCATAGGCAACGCCCTGGGATATGTCAAAAGAATATGTATCATCGGACAGCCTCCGGTACAGCCATGTAAAAATATCCTGCTGCGCCAGAAGATCGTCCACTGCTTTCCTGCTGTCCGCGCTGTATGTCAGGGAAATGTCCTCCGCGGTAATCTGTCCCAACAAGGTTCCTGAATCGCCACTTGCCCAATCACGCCCCGTAACTTCCAGGAGGTATGTCTGCAGCTGATTTTCCAGCATACCCGCTACCTGCGCTCCATCCAGTTCCGTACAGTCGATACCATTGACCCATGTTCCCGGCAGGAATTTATCCCTGTAAGAAAATGCAGTTACAGTGTACATCCCGCCGCAAACCATCAATAAAACAAGCATAATTGCTATGGGTATCAGTATTTTTTTCATTTTCCCGGACTTCTTTTTTGTACTGTCGGCTGCACCGTCAGCTGCATCCTCTGCTATAGTTTGAAACGTCTCTTCTGTTTTCTTCTTTTCGGCTTTATCAGCTGCTTCCTGTAAATCTTTCCTGTCATCCGCATTCTCCTTTATATCTGTCTGGTCTTTCACAGAATCTTCCTTTTTCATCATCTGTTTGGTCTCCTGCAGACCATGATCTGCGGTTTCATTCCCGTCTGCTTCCTGTTTTTCAACGGGAACCGAATTTTCTTTTTTTTCCATGTTGCTTTCCCTGTTTTCCATACCTCTCTCATTTTTTTCTTCTTTACTTTTCATTTCTTTCTGTTTCATCGTATTTCTCCAATATTATAAAAATTTTCATCTTCATGATATACAGAAGAATTATAGCATGATTTACTGCAAAAAAATAGCACTAAAAGAAAGAAACTTTCCTTTCAGCGCCATCATTTTCTGCATACGGAATGCCCAGAACCGGAATCGAACCAGTGACACGAGGATTTTCAGTCCTCTGC
>JAMPAC010000170.1 GCA_023667395.1 Blautia sp.
ATGGGGACAAAACTGCTGGCAAGCGTCCCGATCACGGACACCATATTACGCACTCCGGATATGAACCCCGGGAATGCTGCAGCCGCAGCATCAATCCCTCCCCCTATCACCGGGGCCAATGAGGGAAATGCATCCATCAACCCGTCTTTCAGGCTTTTTATAATGGCAGGCGCTTCTTTCTTTATCCTGGGAACTGCTTTTTTAATCCCGGAACGGATCGCACCGGGCAGTGCCCTGATCACATTTCCGACCATTGGCACGGCATTCCCGAACAGGAACGTGGCAGCAGAATCAACCACCTGCCCCATTGCCGTCTCCACATCCCCGCCAATTGCCAGGTTCCCCAGCAGGTTGGATATGGAGGATTTCATTGCGGCAAAGGAACCGCTGAATGTCTCACTTGCTTCCTTCGCCGTTGTGCCAGTGATGTCCAGGCTTCCCTGGATTACGTGGATGGCATTGTATACATCCGCCAGGCTGCTGATATCGTACTGCACCCCGGATATCTTCTGCGCGTCCGCTAACAGGCGCTGCATCTCTTCCTTGGTGCCACCATACCCCAGCTTCAGGTTGTCCAGCATGGTATAGTTCTGCTTTGCAAACCCGGAATATGCATTCTGGATGCTTTCCATACTGGTTCCCATCTTGTTGGCATTGTCCGCCATATCAACCATTGCCATATCCGCCATATCTGCAGCCCTGGCGGTATCGCCGCCAAGGCTCTGCAGCAGGCTGGCAGAAAATCCTGTCACGGTGGCCATATAGTCATTGGCGGACAATCCGGCTGTCATGAATGCCTTGTCCGCGTTTGCTTTCACAATCCCTGAACTGTCCTTGAAAAGGGTCTCCACGCCCCCCATGTTCTGCTCAAGGTCGGCTCCGCTGCCCAGTGCGCCACCTACAACAGCACTGAGCCCGACACTGGCCACGCTTACCGCAACGGTAACACCTTTGGCCAGGGTCCCCAGCATTTTTTTGATGGAGGCTAACCCCGCCGTGGCCCCATCTTTAAGCGCGATCACCGGCTTTGCGACCATGTTTCCGACAGACTTCACCTTTGAGCCTATGGTTCCCAGTGCCTTACTGGCCATATCCTTTGCCCTGATGACCGGGGACGCGATTTTCTTCCCCATGGATTTGACCGAATTGCTGACCTTGGTTATTTTTGCCGTGGCTTCGTCTTTCACGCGGATGACAGGGGATATGGCTGTCTTACCAAGCTGCCTTACCTTTCCGATCAGCCCGTCTGTCTTCTGGACAGATGCCGCCGTGTCCACCTTCGCGGTATAAGTCTTATCCCAGGCCGCTTTCAGTTCTTTCCTTGTTTTCACAACATCGGAGCGGAAAGCGGCCTGCTCACTCCGGATGTCCTTGAGAGTCGCAGTCACATTATCCCTGATACTGATACTTCCCACAACACCCATGAGAACCGCCTCCTAACCTCCAAGGACTTTCTTTCGTTCCTCCATGGCCTCCAGCATGGATGCAAGGTAAAAACATTTTTCTTCCATGCCCAGGTCCAACAGGTACTCCAGTTTAAAGCCCTTCTGAATGTAATAATGTAAAAAATAAGCTTCGGCGTCCCGGTTGATCAGTTTTTTAATTCACTGACGACTGTCACTTTCCTGTCCCCTGTCACCCCGGAAAGCCTCATGACCTCCATGGCGATCTGGGCAACCTCCTGCACGTCAAAAATATCAACGATGTCCGTATATTCCCTGATTTCTCCCTGGTTTTTCAGTTCGACTGCCAGTTTTTTTAAGTCAGGCTCCACTACCGACAGGTATATCGCATATTTATCTGCCCTGTTCGGATCCCCTGAATCCTCGATTTCAGTACACTCCACGATCTCCGGGTACAACAGGCTCTGGATCCTGATATCTTCATCCAGGCTGGGGATGTGCAGTGTCTCATACTTTCTGGTTCTTTTCTCCTGAAGACGCTTCACCGCTTTCGCAGTAAAGGCCTGAAATATTGCTTCCTTATCCTTATCCACGTCCATACCTCCTGCCCGCCCTGGCGGGCTCCAACCAATATTTAAAAGAATTTACCTGATATGGCTTCCTATGCAGTAATGGCATCCAGGTTCCTTAAGTCAGACGGGGTAAACCCGATGGAGACCTCTTCCTCCACGATCCCGCCCTTTTCCCAGTTGACGACAGGCAGTTCGTTATGCCATACATTATCGCAGGACCAGCGCTCCACCTGGCTGCCGACTGCATCCGGATCCTCCAGCTTCGCAATGACCTCTGCACGGACATCCCTGCCTTTCTGCCAGTTCTCCAGGATCTCCTTTGCCCTGGTGTATACCTTTTTGACCGTGTAGGACCCCTCACCTTTCAGGCCAGTCACCTTGCTGTCCACATCCAGACCAATCTGTACGTCGTCACGGTTGGCGGTTACTTTCATTTCAATCTTTGAGAATTCAAAGATCCTCTCGCCGTTGATCCACAGTTCCCCCCATGTACCGGTGAGGACCCGGTTTCCTCTGATCGTGTCAGCCATTCCACATACCTCCTACATGCTTACTCCCATGGTCAGATCCTCCATGGCATTCACAAATTTGACATTACTCCTTAAAAAAACTTTGGTTCCTGTATTGGCTTTCGCAACAGCAATATCATCCATCCCGTTGGTGTCAATCCCTTTGCTTTCAAGGTAGGCACGCTGCGCCTCCACATCGACCGCCACGGAATTATCGTAGGACCGGTCCAGCACGTTCCCCAGGAGCCCCTTATGGTATGCGCCGATGGCCGCCACAAGCATCTGCTTTCCGTCATAGTCATTGATGATCCTGCCGACATAATTTTCCTCGTAGGTCTCCCGGATGTCATCCATATACAGGTCCATGCCCTCCACGATCTTGACAAAACGTACATCCTCCGTCTTTTCAGCAGTGAACGTGACCAGGCTGTTGACACCCCTCGCAATCTTGTATTTCCTGCCATCAAAAATGATGACCATTTCGCCCTCATCGATCCGGGCCGACGGGTCATCCGGTACCGCCGCCGAGGAAATGTCATCCAGCACAAAGTAAGTACTGCTCCGCGCCAGGGACAATCCCGCAAGGACCCCTGCGATCCTTGCACAGTATTCCGCAGCGGAATGTTTCCGCCCGGTAATTGTGGACGTGATGTCTTCCGTGGTAAAATTGATGATCCCCTCATGGTCGCCCCTGCAGTGGGGAAGGACAGCCTTATAGGTCTTTTTTTCGTCATTCCGGTACTGCTTGATCCACGCTGCGACCGTGGGGACATCGGATGCCTTCAGACCGGGGATGCAGAGATAATTCCACTTCAGGTCTTTCAGTTTTTTCAGGGATGCATTATGCCCCTCCGTGCCGGATGCCTGGCGGACGACGATGACGCTGGAAGGCGCCCCGGCAAAGACCAGCTTCAGGTAATTGTAATTCTGCTCGCTCCATTTCTCAAAATCAATCTCATCCACTTTTTTGTAAACCGCCGTTTCCCTGCCGCCCTCCGTGTCATCCCCGAGGATGCAGGCCACGATCCCCCTTGCGCTCCGTTCGACGGCGCTTATCGCTTTCCCGCTGAACACCATGGAAAAGCTCGGTAATCCTAATGCCATATCTTTCACTCTCCTTTTCGGACTGCCATTTCCAGTTCGCCCATCCCTTGGGACTCCGCAGGTATCTTCCCTGCCCATCGGAAAGAGAGGGTGAAGCTGCAGTGCAGCACATGGTCAGTCACCTTGTTGTTTATCACCGGGACCGTTATGTGGCGGTCCCCAAAAGAAAAAACAGGGCG
>JAMPAC010000171.1 GCA_023667395.1 Blautia sp.
CTCGATATGAACAGGATCGGCATTCCCAAAGATCTCGTTCCATCTGCCGGGACATTCCGGCTGTACAGCCTCCTGTATCACGTAGGGACTGACAGCGATCGCTTCCCGGGAACCTGTGATGTTGCGCAGTCGCATGATCGTATCTGTTCCTTTCACAAATTCTCTCATTCAATTTACTGTATCTCCTGACGATTGTCAATGACAACGGCGCAAACAATTTACAATTCTTTCTATGGTTTTCGCGCAAAATGGTGTATAATGAAAAATACCTCTTTTACCGATGAGATTTCAGACATTGCCACTTTATGAGGATATCGATATGCCGAAACATAAGCCTTTTTTAAATAGATGCCTTTCCATACTTACCGCCCTTATCTGCGCAGGCGTCCTTGTTGCGCATCCAACCCTGACTGCCTCCGCCGCTTCCAGGACAGAACTGGCTCTGGAGGCTAACCGGGCCATGCCCATACAGTCCAACGAAGTGGCAAACTGGCCTGCGGGACCGGTGGTGGGCGCGGAATCCGCTATTTTGATGGAGCTGGAAACAGGCGCCATTCTCTATGAAAAAAACATCCATATGCGGGAGTATCCCGCCAGCACCACTAAGCTTTTGACCACACTGATCGCCTCCGAGCAGTGTTCCATGGATGAGATCGTGACCTTTTCCCATGATGCCGTGTTCGACACTCCCAGGGACAGCAGCCATATCGCCATGGACGTAGGTCAGGAACTGACCATGGAACAGTGTCTGAACGCCATCCTCATCCGCTCTGCCAACGAAGTGTCCTTTGCCGTAGCGGAACACATCACGGACACCACCGACTGGTCGGTATTCGCTGAGATGATGAACGAACGCGCCACCGAACTTGGCTGTGTAGATTCCCACTTTGTAAATCCCAACGGCCTTCCGGACGAGGATCATTACACCACGGCCTATGACCTTGCCATGATCGGGAGGGCCTTTTTTTCCAATGAAATGCTCTGTAAGATCACGCTTACCAGACGCATGGAATTTCCTGTCACGGATAAACTTCCCCAGGGCAAGCTGGAAGTAAACCTCATGCAGATCATTCCCGGCGGCAAGTATGCCTATGAATATCTGATCGGCTGCAAGACAGGCTATACTGATGCTGCCCGCAGCTGTCTGGTATCCTGTGCGGAAAAGGACGGTATGAAGCTGATCTGCGTGGTCATGAAGGATGAATCCCCCTATCAGTACGAGGATACCATTTCCCTTTTTAACTATGGGTTCAATAATTTTGAAAAAGTAAACGTATCGCAGGCGGAAACAAAATATAATATCGACAATACCGGATTGTTTTACAGCGGAAACGACATCTTTGGAAATTCCCAGCCCATTCTTTCCCTGAACAGGAACGATCATGTGATCCTGCCCAAGACCACCAGCTTTAGCGAACTGGACTCTGTGATCTCATATGATACACCGAACGCGAACCAGGCGGCTGTGATCACCTATACCTATCATGATGTTTATATCGGCTCCGTCTCCCTGAATTTCGCAGGGGATCAGGAGAACAGTTCCTACCTGTTCAACACTCCGGAAGAGACAGAGGAAAAAAGGGATTCCTCTTTCATATTCATCAATGTGATAAAAGTGCTTGGAGTCCTGCTCGCCCTTTTCGTCCTGGGGATCGTGATCTTCCTGATCAGGCTCTTTCTGAAAAACTTTTCCTTTGGGAGCCATGGCAGACGGGTCTGGAAAAAAGAAAACCGCAGGCGCCGCAGAAAGGCAAAGCGGGCAAACAGATTCAGGGACTACGATTTCTGACCGCAGCCCCCGTTCTTCAATGGTTATGGTGCCTCTTCAATTCCCTGGCGTGCGCACACCGCTCCATCAGCGCCGCAGCCTCCTGCTCTGTGATGAGTTTGGTGGTCTTCACCACATAGACCTTGCCCTCTTCCGACTTTCGCAGGCGGATCTTCCCTTTCAGGTATCCATGCTTATCGCAGCAGGCAAGACAATAATAATGCCTGTTATTGGAAGTGAACCAGCGGAGTTTTTTCCGCAGGTTCTTATGGCAGAGATAGCATCTGCTGGAGATCACTTCTTTGTCCGCCATAGCTTCACTCTTGCTGTCAAACTCTCTGGAGATATATTTCATATAGGTGTCGAACTGGATCTTGATCTCTTTCTCCCGGCTGGCCGGCGGATGGAAGATATCATAGGAGACTTTTTTCAATGCCTCCGGAAATTCCGAGGCGATCCTGCCCAGGACTTTCGCCGTATAGTAGGCATCACTGAACGCCCTGTGGAAAGGGATATCTTTCTCCATATCCAGAAAATCTACCGCATATTCCAATGCTTTCCGGGTTTTCCCATCCTCATAGGCAATACTGAACAGCTTCTGTATGTCCAGAAAGGCGATGGGCCCGTCCGACAGCGGCTCCATCTGATAGTATTTCATATTACGCTGCAGTTCTTTCAGATCCTGATCTCCCCAGGTGCAGAAGATATAATCTTCCCCGCACCACTGCTGAAAACGCTCCATCACTTCCGTAAAGGGCTTTCCTCTTTCCAGCTGCTGCATCTGCAGATGGATCAGCCTGCTGGTGATCAGATGCATCTTTGTGTAGACCTGAGGTTTTATCAGCTGGCTGAACTCACCCACCATCCTGCAGGTATCATTCAGGTGAATCGCGCCGATCTCTATGATCTCAAAGGGCATCTTTGCGATCTCATCTTCCTGCCCGGTATTGCTTTGATTCCATTCCAAATCCAATACGATATAGTCCATCCGATCTCTCCCATTCCGGTTCTGCATTCCTACGCCCCCCTGGGGCCGAAAAGATCTTAGCTGAGGGAATCAATGGTTTCTTTCTTCTTCGTGTTGATGAACCGGCTCTCGATCCAGGTGCGCACCAGAGGAATCCAGCTGGTGCATTCCTCCTGTACCGCTTCCCCCGTTCCAGTCTGTGTCAGACGGTTGGCAAGCCCCAGGCCGTGTCCGCCTACCGGATACATATGGAACTCCGTGTTCACGCCTGCCCGGCGCAGGGCGCTGACGAACATCAGTGAATTTTCCACCGGTACGGAACCGTCCGTATAAGTATGCCAGATAAAGACAGGCGGCGTATCCTCCGTCACCTGGTTTTCCAGAGACAGTCTCGCGATCCACGCGGGATCTTTCGCCATATCTTTCAGCAAGTTTTCCACAGAACCCCTGTGGGCAAACTCTCCCATGGTGATCACCGGATAGCACAGGATCATACCGTCAGGCCGGAAACAGCAGTTATCCTTACCCAGCTTGTCCGCCAGGAGCTTGTCCTGCCAGAACACTCCCAGGGAAGCCGCCAGATGGCCTCCCGCGGAACAGCCCTGCACCAGGATCTTATCAATATGCCATTCCTCCGACTTCTCACGGAGCAAGGCCATGCTGTATGCCAGTTCCAGCAGAGATGTGGGATAGCAGGCAGGGGCGCAGGAGTATCTCAGCACCGCAGCATGGCACCCCATAGCCAGGAACTGCATGGCAAACGCTTCCGCCTCACGGTTGGAAGTGTAGGAATAAGCCCCGCCGGGGCAGATCAGCACCAGAGGTCTGGCAGAGATCCCCACCTCCTGATACGTATCCTGGATATATGTCACTAACCTGGTATCAGGCAGAGAACCCTCCACCTGTATGGAAAATGTTTCATTGATCATATTGACACCTCCTTGCGTGCCTCAGCACGTATACCAATCAATATTTAAAACTTTATTTTCAAACTTCCGATCATGCCTTAGTATGCT
>JAMPAC010000172.1 GCA_023667395.1 Blautia sp.
TGATATCTTCCCATATCCTCGGTGAGCTGGAGAAGATCGCTACCCATTACGGCATCATCCGTCAGGGCAGGATGATCCAGGAAATTTCAGCAGAGGAAATGGAAAATCGCGCGCGTGTGTTTGTGTCTGTCAAGACGAAGGATATGGAGGGTGCAGAGAGAGTCCTTGCGGAAAAGTACAGCAATGTAAAAAAAGCTGGCGGGTATCTTCAGGTTTACGATGTGGAAGATACAGAGTCCATTGTGGAGCATCTGTTAAAGAACGGGCATATCGTCAGTGAGATACAGAGAAATAAAGTCGGTCTGGAAGAATATTATATCGGGCTGATGTCAAAGAACCAGGGAGATGGTTCTTGGGAGGTAGGATAAGATGAGTAAGGTAAAAGAGTTAGAATTCGCATCACCGGGTTTTCGGCAGAGGTTGAGGGGGATGTTGGGCGTGGACTTCTATCGTCTGTTCCATACTCCCATGTATTATATTTTCCTTGCCATTGCTGCGTTTATTCCCGCAATGATTTTGGGGACTTCCGGCTCGGGCGGGGAGACCTCCATGTATACGAATACATGGCAGATGATCGCAGCCGAGGCACCGCTGTATGTGGTCTCTGATATGGGGCAGTATGCCAATATGAACATGGTGTTTATTTTTGGCGGTATCATGGTTTCTATCTTTATCGGACATGATTACCGGAGCGGGTATGTAAAGCAGTTATTTACCACCCATGCGAAAAAGCAGGACTATATGATTTCCAAAACCCTTGTCAGTGCTTTTTCCATGGCGTGTATGTGTATTACCTACCTGATCGCAACGGTAGGGACGGGTATTTTTGTGGGGGCATCCATGGAAGTGAACATTGGTTCTTTGATCCTTGCTGTCGTGGGAAAGGTGGTCATGAGCCTGGGCTGGGCAAGCCTTTATACTTTCCTGAATATCATTTTCAGACGGTACTTCGGCATATCCATTGCCTCATCCTTTTTCCTTGGCACGGGTGTCCTGATCATCGGGGCGGCGGCCGTAGTGGGCAACAGTTCCCTGCTGAACCTGTTTTTGTATGGTTCTTCCGTTTATGCCTGCCTTTCCGCAGACCTGATGACTGTGGCGGTATGCCTTGTGGTTTCACTGGGTTGGATGCTTGCTTATACGTTGCTTGGCACTCTTGTGCTCAAGAGAAGCGATGTGTATTAGCGTGAGAAGAGTTTCTAGTCGCTCGCAGCAAGGGCTGCTTCGCGAAGAAACTCTTCTCACGCCAAAGAATGCCCAAAGAGCGGGCATTCTTCACGCGGAAGATTAGGGTTAGCGTGGGAAGGATGGCAGGCCTTTCTCACGCAGAGGAACGCAAGGGCCGCTCTTTGGGAAATTGCAGATGAAAGAAAGGGATAGGATGAAATATGAATGCGATAGAGATCAGGAATCTTTCAAAAAACTTTGGCTCTAAAAGAGCTGTCAATGATCTGGATATGACCGTTCCCATGGGCGCTATCTACGGCTTTATTGGTGAGAATGGGAGCGGGAAGTCTACCACGGAAAAAATGATTTGTGGATTGCTCCACCCTACCAGCGGGAACATTAAGCTGTTTGGGCGCGATTATACGGATGCAGATGTCAGGGCAAAGGTCGGTGTGTTGATTGAAGCACCCGGATGTTACCAGAATTACAGTGTGTGGAATAACATGATGCTGCAGGCGGCGAACCTCAGTATCAGGAATGCGGAACAGGAAGTAGGGAAAGCGCTTAAAATGGTGCGGATGGAAGGCGCGGCCTCCAACAAGTTTAAGAATTGTTCCCTGGGCATGAAACAGCGGATCGGTATTGCCATGGCACTGCTTGGGAATCCTGCACTGCTTGTACTGGACGAGCCGATCAACGGGCTGGATGCGGATGGTATGCGGATCATGCGTGAGGTGCTTGTAGACATTGCGAAGAATTATCAGTGTACGGTTGTCATTTCTTCCCACATTCTCGGTGAGCTGGAGAAGATCGCCACCCATTATGGGATTATCCGGGGCGGGAGGATGATCAAGGAAATGACCGCAGAAGAGCTGAATGCGAACTGCCGCACTTATATTGCTGTCGGCACAAAGAACATAGACAGGACAAAGCTGTTACTCTCCGCAAGGTTCTCCCGTGTGGAGGTGGCAGAAGACGGGGAGAGCCTGCGTATATATGACTTGGTGAACCCTGAAGAAATTGTCACCTATTTATATGAAAACGGCGTAACGGTCAGTGAGATCAGGTCAGATAAGATTGGGCTGGAGGAATACTATATTGACCTTATGCACGAAAAGGAGGGCAGGCAGTAATGGAAGCAAAGAATTTCATGGATGTAAAGTATGAATCTGTAAAGTTTGAACATAAAGGCTTTGGCAAAAGGGTTAAAAGTATGCTGGCGGTGGATTTCCGCAGGATGTTCACCATGCGGCTGTTTTATGTCATGGCAGGTATCTGTCTTGTGATGCCGGTGCTGGTTCTTGTGATGACAAGCGCCTTTGGAGGGAAACCGCAGGGCGGAGCGGAAGCGGCTGCGGGTATGTTTGAAAATACATGGCAGATTATCGGAACTGCAAGTGGTGCAGGTGGCGGGATGATGATGGATATGACTGCCATGTGTAATATCAATCTCCTGTATTTTGGGGCAGCCGTCCTTGTGGCGTTGTTCGTATCGGAGGATTTCAGGAGCGGCTATGCGAAAAACCTTTTTACAGTTCGCGCGGATAAGGATGACTATATCGTGTCAAAAACCATTGTCTGCTTTGCTGCTGCGGCACTGCTGCTCCTTGCTTTCTTTGCGGGGGCTGTCATCGGGGGAGCCATTGCGGGACTGTCCTTTGAAATGGGTGCGCTGAGTGTGGGTAATATCGTGATGTGTATGCTCTGTAAGATATTCCTGATGTCGGCATTTGTTTCAATATACCTTACCATGAGCGCCTTTGCAAAGCAGCGGGCCTGGATGGGAATTGTAGGCGGGCTGGTTGCGGGTATGCTGATGTTTATGATGATCCCCATGATGACGCCGCTGGACGCAACAGTTATGCACGTTGTAATGTGTCTTGCGGGGGGAATCCTGTTCAGTGTAGGGATGGGATTTGTTGGAACGGCACTTTTGAAAAAGATAGATCTGGTTTAAGGCAAGGAGGTGGACATGATGAAGAAATTTGTAATTCCAGCTGTTGTTACAGTAGTCATCAGTGCGGTTGCCGCAGTAGTGGCAGTTATCCGCAAAAAAAGGATTGAGGAATGATTTAATCTTGAATATGGAGGAAGAAAAAATGAGTGATACCATGAAAACAATTATGGAAAACAAGATGGAAACGGAAAAAAACCTGCTGGAGCATTGCGGCACTGTGGGTGAGGATCTGGTGGAAAGTACGGCGGATGGTGCTGTAAAAGGCTATAAGGCTGTTGAAAATGCGGTAGTTGGTGGTTATAAGAAGATTGAGGAGGGTGTAGTCGGCGCTTACCAGAAAATGGAGGACAAATTTGTTGACCGTTTCCTGACACATGAGGGTGAAACAGTAGAAGATGCAAAAAAACGTCTGAAAGAAGAACCGGTGCAGCACGGGTCAGACGAAAGTGCTGCCGGAGCGCATCCAAGGGTCTATCCCGGCACAGACATCGGGCAGGCCAGTGTGGCAAAAAGCCTTGAAACTGCAAAAGGCAGCGTTGAAGCCAGCAGAAATGCCGGAAAGCATTGAACGAAACTGCAAAATACGATTCGGAATGGCCCGCATCGGCATAAGTCTGT
>JAMPAC010000173.1 GCA_023667395.1 Blautia sp.
TAGTTTACTGACTTTAAAAGCGAGGGAGGTGAAAATGATGTTAAATAAGTTAGATCGTCTTTATATCGGCGCACAGATCAGGAAGAGGAACTTCCTTGAAAATTTCGAAAAAGATGAAAGCGGCGTATCCACTTTTGTGGCAACCGTGCTGCTGATACTGATGGTGGTGCTGATTGGCGGAGCTGTCTGGGGATTTTTAAGTGGTTATTTTACAGAATTGTTTAATAAGCTTAAGCTTGGTTCCACACCCATGAATAAGGGAGACATTACAACAGGATATGAACCATAGTCCTGCGGCTATTTTCAAAGAAATCAACAGAAGGGAGGCATAGGAATGCAGGCATTCAGAAAAAGCGAACGGGGTACGGCAATGGTCGAAGCCACATTGATGCTGCCTTTCTGCACGATCATGATCGTCGGCGTATTCTATGCCGCCCTGTATCTATGCCAGAAAGCGAATATCCAATCTGATTTGGAGATTGCCCTGATCTATTACAAAGCAGCCGAGTCCGACACCTATGTGGAGGCAAAGAGCCGGATGGAATACAATGGGAGCGGTCTGGAGGCGGTGGGAAGTAATTATGGGACTGCCAGATATCTGAATCCTTACCGTTTTTTTTTCATGAAATTTAAAGAAAATGATTATAAAAGCTTTTTTAGGAGCATATGTGGGCATATGTTCTTTGATACGGGAGAGAATGTGGAGATTACCGCCAGAAAGCATAATTATGTATTTTACAAAACCATAGAGGCCACGGTGACGCAGACGGTCAGGCCGCCGATCAATCTGAGCATGGTAGGAGGGCCGGAAGAAATGACCATAGAGGTCACCGGGGAAATCGTGATCAATGACGGGGATGATTTTATCCGCAATGTGGATTTTGCGATAGATATGCTGGCTGATACGAAGATGGGAAAATTCATCCAGGGGATCGGACAAAAGGCAAAGGGAATTTACGATAAGTTTAAAGAAGTGCTGCATGTGGGAGATGAGGAGTGATGCTTAAGATATTTTTAAAGGGCGGAAAAGGTTCCATATCGGTCTATGTGACAGTGATCATGGTCCCGGTGATTTTTTTCATCGGTTTTCTGGTGGATCTGTCCAGAATCAAATTCTGCGGCAGTCAGGCGGTGATGGCGGCGGATAATTATGGGGAAGCCATACTGACGGATTATGATAATCTGTTGAAAGAATTGTATGGCCTCTTTGCGCTGACCCAGAATAAGGCGGGTACGGAGGCGCTGGATCGCCTGGATGCCTATGTGAAGGAATATTATATGACATCTTTCCAACCCAATGAAAACAGAATCAGTTTCGGCCATCTTAAGGAGTTTACGGCGACAGCCGCATACGAGGGGTGGATGCCCTATCAGAATGCAAGGGTGTCGTTTGAGGCATCTCCCGTGGAAGGAGCCACATTGAGCGATCCGAGGATATTTAACACCCAGGTTGGTGATTTTATGAAATTCCGGATCGTACAGACGGTGGGGGATGATCTGGATGGCATCGTACAGGCGATCGAGTCCGTTCAGAACATGGACAGTAATATCAAGGCGGTGGAAAAGCGGGATGAGATCACGGAGAAAGTGTCCAGGGCGTTGGAAACAGTTCAGGACTATTATGCGCAGTTGGAAGCGCTGTGGCAGTATCCTGATTATATAAAAGAGATCGACAGGGCATATAGCGAGGGGATGCAGTTGATAGAAACAACGCTTCAGGATAAATATTCCTGTTATAAGGCATATATGGACGAAGATCCCCAGGCGATAGAAGCTGCCCTGGAACATCGGGAGGCAATCAAGGAAGCAGGGGAAAATGATTCCCAGTCCGGGGGACAGTCGGGAACGGAGGGAGAATCGGAAAGCGGGAGCCAGACAGACGAGGAGGAGCAGACAACGGTAGACGAGCTATCTGAAGAGGAAGAACGATTATGCAGGATAGATGATGATTATACAGAGCATCTTGGACACAGTGCGCAGCAGCTTCAGGCTGCCTTTGCCGCGGCAGAAGATGGACTGACAGAGAGGGTCCTGTGGGAGACGGAACTCCGGACAGTCTATGGCGGCGGAGGTTATGTGGTCAGGGATTCGGACGGGGATACAGGGGTAACAGTCAATATTGATAATTTTGACCATAAGGCTTCCGATCTGCAGAGCACAGCAGGGAAGCTGGCCGATAAGTTAGACGATCTGGAAAATTTGAGATCCCAGCTGGGCGATATCCTGCAGGATGAACATATAACGACAGAACTGAAAGAAGGAATAGAACAGGAGATGAAGGAGCTTGACAGGCTCTTTGGAGGAGGAAGCGAATATTATACGGCGGAAAATTACAAAGAACTGGCGGCGTATATTGCTTCCTACAGTGAGCAGAATGGCGCGTACCTGTCGCAGGCGGAGGAAATGCTGAAAAGTATACGGGAGCGGGAGAGGGAATGCATCGATTCCCATCCGGAATTGTCCGCGCTTCCGGAATACGCGGACACATTGGATTATGGACGGCTGGACGCATATTATGGGAGCGGCTATGTGCAGCTTCACGATTCGCTTCAGGAATGTTTCGGTAATGATGCATCGGACAGTACCAAGAAAGAGGCGCAGAAAAAGCAGGATGACGCGGATGATCTGCTGGACGACGTAGGCGATGCCCTGGAGAAAGATGCGGAGAACGCAGGAGGCAGGGATATCCCTTCCGGAGGAGATTTCGACGGGATGGGAGATGCTAAAGCCGCCGGGGAATTTGATATTACCGGTATGATAGGAAGCGCATCGAAGAATTTTGAGAGCAATACTCTTGCGGATGTGGGGAATCAACTGCTGACGAAGCTGTATCTGGTGCAGTATGATTTCGGGATGTTTACCAGCAGGATGACCAATTTGGAAGAACCCGGCGGAGAAAATCCCGGAGACGGGGAAAGCGTCCGGGTTTCGCTCACAGGTTATCCCATGGCGCCCAATATCAACTATCTGTATCAGTCGGAGATTGAGTATTTGCTGGGCGGACATAACTCCTCGAAAGAGAATCTGAACGAGGCAAGAAATAAAATACTGGCGTTCCGTGCTGTGATGAATTACGCTTCTACTTACACAGTGGCTCCTGTGAACACAGCGATCGAGGGCATTTCCAGTGCGTTTGCGGTGGTTCCCGCAGTAGGGCCGCTGCTTAAGGTTACCGTGGCGGCGGCGCTGCGTCTGGCCGTGGCAGGAGTAGAAACATATGGAGACTGGGTGCTGCTGGCCAGGGGCGAAGCGGTCTGCGTTTTGAAAACGGAGGCGGGAGACTTGTCTGTGACAGCTTTGCCGGGAAAGTTTGCAGACGGTCTGAACAAACTTTTGGGAAATATTGATACCAGTGGGGAGAAGAACGGCAAGTTTGAATTGGATTACGAGCAGTACTGTATGATCATGATGCTTTTCCTGACGCGCTCGGAGGTGCTGAGCCAGCGGTCGGCGGATCTGATCACACTGAATGTCAATACTGTGAAGAAACCGGTCGGCTCTGACGGTGTGCTGAGTGATCTGGAATTTAGGATGGAAGATACCGTGACCGCAGTGGATGTGACCTGCGCGGTACAGCTGGACCTGGTGGTCATGCCCAGGGGCTTTGCCAGAAGCACGGTGGATGCGGATACCTATGCGGCCATTGAAGAATTTGAGAACAATACCTATAAATTCACAGTTACCAGGGGCTATTAGAAGGAGGGGCAGGAGTGCGTGTGGAACAGAAAGAGG
>JAMPAC010000174.1 GCA_023667395.1 Blautia sp.
GAGGCTGCTTTTGGCTTTATGACGGCGGGAGGCAGACGGGAGAACGGGCAGGTCATCAGCATCCATGTCCGCGCCCATCTGACGGTAGGCGGCAAGGACGGGGAATTGTCCCATGGATTCCGGGGGCGTATAGCAAAGGCGTTTTCAAAATCGGGGTGCAGCCTGGCATGGGAAAGCCGGATGGATGCGTGGCTGAAATGCCATATGGCGGAGATCCTTCCGCTTGGGTATGTATCTTATGCGGTTGGCTGCAGCCTGCCGAAAGCGTCAAAGAGCCAGAGAAGGGCGATGGTGGATGCCACGGCCGAGGGGTTCGCCCTGCTGAAATCGCTGGGGTATCCCATCAGGCCTGCGGAGGACGAACCCCTTTTTACAGGCGGGGCAAAGCGTATGCTGTGGCAGGCGGCCATGTTTGTGATGTGCAAAACGCCGCTGGGGCGGCTGGCGGTAACAGACCACTGCGCCCATGCGGTCAGTGAGATGTCTTTTCTTGACAGGGCATGGGAGGAACTGCGTATGGAGGCGGCGGATGCGTCCGTGAATGTGTCCATGCCAGTATGGGACTCCCTGCGGAAGAATATGCCTTCAGAAAGAAAATGGGGAAGGCATGAAAAGATCAGGAACGCTTATAAGAGCCTTGGCGGCGGGGCGACATTTTATGACGGGATGATCACCTGTTCCACGCTGCCGGGGAAAGCTGTCTGTAAACTGGTGTGGAACATGGACAAGAAGAAAAATGACCGCTATCTGCAACTGGCGCTCTCCGGCATCCCGGATAATTTTTCCGGCCGGATGCTGGAAGTGCCGGTGGGGACGGGCGTGCTGACCATGCCGGTGTATGAGACGCTTGGCAGTGCGGAAATCACCTGTTTGGATTACTCTGCAGACATGATGGAGCGGGCAGAGCGACAGGCGGAAAAGAGGGGGCTTAAAAATGTCCGTTTCCTGCAGGGAGATGTTGGAAAGCTGCCTTTTGAGGATAGCAGTTTCGACCTTGTGCTGTCGCTGAACGGATTCCATGCTTTTCCTGATAAGGAGGCGGCGTACAGAGAGATATTCCGTGTCCTGAAGCCGGGTGGGATTTTCTGCGGCTGTTTTTATGTGAAGGGCAGGAATAAGAGGACGGACTGGTTTATTGAGAAATTATATACGCCAAAAGGATTCTTTACGCCGCCTTATGAGACCGTGGAGAGCCTGAAAGCGCGCCTGGAATCCATGTATCGGAAAGCAGAAGTGAGATCTGTGGAGGGCATGGCGGCTTTCCAGTGCAGGAAAGGGAAAGCTGATGCTGAAAGTTGAAAATAAGTCAAAAGAAGAAATTGCGGAAATCGGCAGGAGGATCGGGGAGGCGTTTGCCGCTGAAAAGGCGGGGCTTGTGACAATGCTGACAGAGGAACAGGCGGTCAAGGCATTTGAAATCATGACGGAATATTTTTACAGGGCAGGGATGCTGTATACCACATCCGAAATGGGCGAAGGATATCTTGCTTACAGGGAGAAAAAGAAAAAACCTCCAATCGATCCTGCATTGCATGAGATAAAGCGTTTTTTATGTGAACTGCCGTTTGAAGCAGTCCTTGCTGTTGCGAAGAGCGGCGGTGAGCAGTATGCAAAGATTTTTAAGAAAGAGCGAAGTTACATTGCGGTATCCATGGTAGTGGTGCTGCGGGAATTTCAGGGGAAAGGATTCATGCACAAGGTTCTGGAACAGCCTTTTGCTGAGGCGGATGAGAAAAATATCCCCTGCGTGCTGGATACCGACACGCCGCTCAAGGTGGAGAAATATATCCGGTGCGGCATGGAACTGGCCGGAGAGAAGAAGCTGCGGCATGGGGTTTCACTGTATGCAATGGCATACAATGCACCGCAGGAAGGAGGGCGGCATCCATGAAAAATAAAAAACACCTCCCGATGATGGGAGTGGGGCCGGTTTATGTTGCAGTGATTATTGCCGTAACTGTAATTGCAGTGATTGTGGGAAGAAGTGAGGCATTTGAAAAAGGCAGGGTTCCATCCTTGAAAATCCCGCTGCTCATCATGGGGATTCTGCTGATTGTGCTGGGGGTTTATCTGTGGGCAGGGGCAATGTTCCGGTCAAAGATAGACAGCCATATTGCGGAGAACAGGCTGGCGACTACCGGTGTTTATGCATTGGTGAGGAATCCTATTTATTCGGCGTTTATGTTTTTTTGTATGGGAGTGCTTATGATTGCGGGGAATCTGTTTTTTCTGCCTTTGTTCTTCTTCTATTGGATATTTATGACCGTTTTGATGAAATGCACGGAGGAGCGGTGGCTTGTGAGTCTGTATGGCAGGGAATATGAGGAATACTGCAGCAGGGTGAACCGGTGTATCCCGTGGCCTTTGAAATAATCAGGTGATTTTGGAGGATGGATATGAAATTTTTTGAATTTGGGAAAGAAAATGAAAAGCTCATGGTCATGCTGCACGGCGGCGGGGTGAGCTATCTTGGGGCAGTTCCAGTGGCGGAAACCGTGGCGAAAAAATTCCACGTTGTGCTGGTGGCATATGACGGCTTTAATCCGTCCGAGCCGGAGAAGGAATTTACATCTGTTATGGATGAGGAGAAGCAGATTGCTGAGTATGTCCTGAGAAACTACGGTGGAAAAATTGATGTGCTGTATGGCGTATCTTATGGCTGCCGCGTACTCAATGAAGCGCTGCGGGATAAGCGGCTGACCATAACCACAACGATTGCGGACGGTTTCTCCACGCGGGAGTATCCGGACATCAAAAGCGAGTGGGGCAAAGATCTGTACTGCTTTTTCTTTACCGGATTTTTTTATGCTGTTATGGGGCGTGCGGGGAAACGGCGCAAGAAATTTATTGCTAAAATCACCGGGAGGACCTACGAGGAAGCCGAGCGGCTGATTTATACCAAAGCTACATGGAATAGCTGGCGCAACCAGGACCGCTGTCTGATCGGACACAAGACGGACTATGAAGCATTCAAAAATACGGATATGTATATATGGTACGGTATCAACAGCACGGTAGAGCGCAGGCTTGCAAAGAATATAAAGCAGCTCCAAGATGCGGGGCATCAATTTACACTTAGAATATTCAAGGACGTGGGGCATGGCGGACTTGCAGGCGAGCAACCCGATCGTTTTCTTGAAGAAGTGGAAAAGGCACACGCACATTCGCTGAAAAAGGCGGCCGACAAAAAGGAGCGGACTTTAGGATGACAATACATGAATTTGGCAAAGAAAACGCAGAAAGTATTCTTTTGATTCATCCGTCTGTCGTGAGATGGGATTATTTTGAAACTGTGATTCCGTTTCTGGAGAAGGAATACCATCTGATCATACCGGCGCTTCCCGGCTATGATCTGGAGGAGGAAGGGGATTTTACAAGCGTGGAGCAGATAGCGGACGAATTGAATTTATGGCTTAAGAAAAATGGATATAGGAGGCTGTATGCGGTTTATGGCTGCTCCATGGGCGGCTCCATTGCGTTGATGGTCGCTCTTGGGAACATGGTTCAGATTGATCATTGCGTTATGGATGGAGGCATCACGCCTTACCAGCTTCCGTGGATCGTCACCAGGCTGATAGCCGTCAGGGATTTTGCCATGACGATGCTTGGAAAGTGGGGCGGTGTGAAACTTTTAGAGAAAGTATTTTCAACGGATAATTATTCCAAAGAAGATATACAGTATGTGGCGGATGTCCTAAAGCGCAGCAGCAA
>JAMPAC010000175.1 GCA_023667395.1 Blautia sp.
GCAAGGAAATAATGCTGCATGGACCGCACTGATCTTTATGGCTGTCAGCATGATCAGCAATGCAGTGACGAACAATTTTTCCAAGATGCAGCAGACACACGCAGGTTATTTCATGGCGGCAAATGAGAGGATCAAGATTGGGAACCTCTTAAAAGGGGTGCCGATGGGGTACTTCAGTGAGAACAGCCTTGGCGAAGTGACGGGCGTCTGCACCACGGTGCTTGGGAATATTGAAATGCTGGTCCCCATGACTTTAGTGAATATCATGAGCGGTATCATCGGCACGATTGTGTTTACCGTTATGATAATCATATTTGAATGGCGCGTGGGGCTGGTTGCGGCGGCAGGCATCATCGTGTACTTTTTGGTGGTATCTTCTATGGAGAAAAAGTCTGCGGCAATTGCGCCGAATGCGCAGAAGTCACAGACGGCGCTTACCTCGGCAGTGCTGGAATATGTGCAGGGGATGGGCGTGGTTAAGTCTTTCCGTCTAAGCGGCAGGGGAGATAAGTGCCTGCAGGATGCCCTGGAATTCAACCGGAAGAGCAACCTTGATATGGAAAAACTCATGACACCGTATACCATGCTACAGGAGCTTGTGCTTCAGATCGCGGGGATTGCCATGATGTTTATATCCGTGTACTGCTGGGCAGACGGTACGATGTTCCTTGCGAACGCTCTGATGTGCATTGTGATGTCCTTCCTCGTGTTTGGGCAGATCAAGCTGTTCGGCATGGGCATTGCCATGCTGCGCCTGACTTCTGCAAGCATTGACCGTACCCTGCAGACAGAGGAAATGGAACAGATGGATGAAAAAGGCAGTGTGATCCACCCGGAAAGCCATGGGGTCACATTCAGCGATGTGCATTTTTCTTATGAAAATAAGGAAACCCTGCATGGGATCAGTGCAGAGATCCCGGATAAGACCACCACGGCTGTGATCGGCCCGTCCGGTTCCGGCAAGACCACCCTGTGCAACCTGATCGCCCGCTTTTGGGATGTGGACAGCGGGAGTGTGAAAATTGGCGGACGTGATGTCCGGGAATATACGCTGGAGTCGCTGATGGACCAGATCAGCATGGTGTTCCAAAACGTGTACCTTTTTGCGGATACGGTTGAGAACAATATCAAGTTCGGCAGGCCGGGGGCTACCCATGCGGAAGTAGTGGAGGCGGCGCGGAGAGCCTGCTGCGATGATTTTATCGGGGCGCTTCCGGATGGGTACAATACGGTGATCGGGGAGGGCGGTGCGTCCCTTTCCGGTGGCGAGAAGCAGAGGATCAGTATTGCAAGGGCAGTGTTAAAAGATGCTCCCATCGTTATCCTGGACGAGGCGACTGCCAATGTTGACCCGGAGAACGAGGACCGGCTTCAGAAAGCAATCGAAGAACTGACCAGGAACAAGACGATTATTATGATTGCCCACCGGCTGAAGACCGTGCGTAATGTAGACCAGATTTTGGTAGTGGATGACGGGAGGATCGTGCAGCGGGGCAGGCATGAGGAACTAATCGGTCAGGAAGGGATTTATGCTGACTTCGTTCTTGGACGGAAAGAGGCCATCGGCTGGAAGCTGGGGGCAGAATAACTTATTTTCAATATTAACAATATTTGCAGAAATACCAGGAAAGAGGTGACGGCATCGTGCGCATAATGGTTCTTGAACTGCAGGATCAGGATTCGCCTATCTTTGATGAGATCATGGCAGTGGTAAGGCGAAGAACCCGTCCGTGGCGCAGCCTGTCCTTGACATGATCCCGCTGTACCTTTCAGAAAGCCGAGCAGGTAGGCAAGCGCACCGTACCGTGCGCCGAGCGCGTTCTGTTCACAAGAATGTTTGTCGATCAGCGACCGCGCTTCATGCGGCAGGTCCATTTCCTCCAGCCGGTCCAAATATTCCCCCGACTTTTTGGCGATCCCCTGGTATTCCTCATCTTTTTCAAGGATGCGGTCCAGCACGCCGTTCACCCGCATATCCATCAAAAGGTACATAACGGAATCCTTATCCATGGCGGTATCCCTCCTTTCCTTGGTGATGCATATTAACTCTGAAACCGTGGATTATCAACTGGATTCTCGGTTTTTGGGATAGCTTTCGCGCAGGGGGTGGTAATATCATGACAGGACAGTACAAAAAAATGAAAATCCTGTAAACCTGTCGCTGCCCTATTGACAAAAACAAATCAATAGAGGTATACTTGATAATGAGTTAGCGACTACTAACAGAATGTAGTCGCATATATTTAAAATATGGGTTAGTTAATGCTAACTTGTATTGTAGGACATCGAAGGAGGATCTTTCCATGGTAAGGATTACATTAGGAATAGAGGGGATGGCCTGCGGGATGTGCGAAGCGCACATTAACGAGGCCGTGAGGAATGCATTCCGGGTAAAAAAGGTAACAAGTTCGCATGCAAGCCTTATATCAACCGAAAAGATAAGGCGGCAAAATGGATAATGGGAACGGTGGGTTTTGCCGTTTTGTCGGCTGCGGTTGCGGCACTCATGGCGCTGTTGCTGAAGTAGGGAGGAGCTACAATGGGAAAAACAGAAAATCATTTTAACAATATCGGTATCAGCAGCGAACTGGATATGCCGAGGATACAGCATCTTATGAAAATCGGGCTTGTCGCTGCGGTCATGGTACTGGCCGGGGATATGCTGTTAGGTTATGGGGCGGCGGAGACGGAAGTATCCGGCATTCCCGTGACTTTTGCAAGGTATCTGACCGTATCGGATGGAAGGATATTCTGGTCAGCGACTTTAGGGATGATAGGAATCCCGCTGGAGAGTCTCTGCTATTTTGCGATTTACCGGCTGATAGCCAGTAAAAATGAAAAATATGCGCATACATACCGCACAGGGATTTTCGGCTGCCTGATTTTTGGCGGTTGCGGTGTCCATGTACCCTGCTGTGCGGCGGTTTACTTCCTAAAGAAAATGTATGCGCTCAGTCCGGACAAGGCGCTTGAAATGACAGTGGGATTTCTGGCTTATTTCCTTGCGCCTGCCACAGTTTTGTTTTTAATTTTCTTTTTTGTCATGACAGTGACGCAGATAAGAGCCTTTGCAAAGGGACTGACACCGCTTCCGAAATGGGCGTGGATATTTTCGGTTCTGTTCGGCCTGTTGGCGGCGATGATATTAAAGGCTCCGAATCTGCCCCTGACAAACGCTCTTGCAACGGGGTGGATCAGCATCGGGAATCTCTGGATGTTTGGCGGGCTGCTTCTGATAACAAAAAGAGAGTAGGAGGATTATGGGATGAAATTATTGGTTTATGGCGCGGGCGTGATTGGATGTGAACTGGCCCATGTGCTGAAAAAGGGCGAGAACGATGTAACGCTCCTTGCCAGAGGGGATTGGAAGGAAACCCTGGAAAAGAGGGGGCTTGTAATCCGGCACTATCTGCAAAGGGAAACGACAACAGACAAAGTGAAAGTCACAGGCTGCCTGAACCCCGATGATGAATATGAGATCATCTTTGTTGCGATGCAGGCGGACCAGGTACCGGATATCCTTCCTGCCATTGCCGCAAACGTGAGTCGCTACATTGTTTTCATAGGCAACAATCCATGGGCGGAGAAAACGGAAAAGCTGGCGCAGGCAGGTTCCCCTGTCGAAAAGGAGGCTGCTTTTGGCTTTATGACGGCGGGAGGCAGACGGGAGAACGGGCAGGTCA
>JAMPAC010000176.1 GCA_023667395.1 Blautia sp.
GGAAATCATAAGCGACTGAACCACTGATACAACAACAAAATAAAATATTCCGGGGGCATATTGCATTCCTCTTCTGCATATGCTATAATGCCATCAGGCTAAAGGATATGAGTAGTCCATGCAGTACAGCGAAAATCCCCGGTGTTGCACCACCGGGGATTTTCTATTCCCATTTCGATGATGGCAGGGCTTAAGGCCATAGGCTAGTTACCGGCTATTCCTCCCTGTCTAACCATTTGCATACATAGTAGGCCACTATGCTTGCCATGACAGAGATAATAAAGGATATGAATATTTCCATACAATACACCCCCTTCCTGTACCAGTCTAGGGGCGGTAACATATGCATTATATCATGGAGACAACTGCACCGCAATATCTCCCCGACCATGAATTTACCTGCACACTTTTATATAAATCATATATCTCTTCTATTGATATTATATAAATTATATAGTACAATGAGGTTGTAAGGAGGATAATCCTATGAAAGGCAAGGAACTTGTGAAGTTGCTCCGGGAGAATGGCTGGAAGCTAGATCGGGTAAACGGAAGCCACCACATCATGATAAAGGATGGTAAGTCGCTCTCCGTACCAGTCCATAATACAGACATGAGACCCGGAACTCTGGGCAAACTTCTAAAGGACGCGGGGCTGAAATAGTCCCTCATAATCCTCAATCCAGATGAAAGGAGAATGCAATGTTTAAAGTTTATCCGGCAATTTTTCATGAAGAGGATGGCTACTGGGTAGAATTTCCTGATTTAAGCGGATGCGTAACAGAGGGGAATACTATCGAGGAAGCCATGTCAATGGCTCAGGAAGCCTTGGGTTTATGGCTTGTTTCCCAGATAGAAATCGGCAACGAACTCCCCACGCCTTCTGCTATTTCCGACATCCATGTAGATGATGGGATAGTTACCTATGTTTCCACCGATGTAGACGCATACCGGCGCGATACAAAGGCTGTCAAGAAGATGCTGTCCATCCCCGCATGGCTGGCGAAGGAAGCTGAGTCAAAGAATATCAGTCTTTCAAAGGTGCTGCAGGATGCACTGAAGGAACAGTTGAACCTTGCCTGACCAAAATGCGGTCAGCGTCTGCTGACGCTGGCCGCGAAACCAAGAGGACTCTGAGCATGGGAAATATTATGCTCACCATTGACGAGCTACACGCTATCAGGGAAGGGCATTCCAGCGCAACTAGGTATCGGCTTAAATCATTAAACTCAGAAATGAATCGTATAAAATCGACACGAAAATCACAAGATGTAAATATGATGATACAACAGCATATTTAAGCAAAAGGAAGGGTAAATATGGTAAGCGCATTAAATGTCGGAAACAGCGTTCTTTCCAGAGCATTTACAGAAGACATAGATATTACACCAATGAAATTACAAAAGATGATTTATTTTATCTACAGGGGGTACTTGCAGAGAACCAATTCACCATTGTTTAATGAGCGTTTTGAGGTCTGGAAATACGGACCTGTCGTTCCAAGTGTCTATATTGCCTTTAAGAATTATGGCTCAAATGCCATAAGAAAATTCGGCTTAGAAAGCGATGGCCAGACGGTTCTCATAGTGAATGAGGACAGTTCTCCAAACTTCAGAAAAGTAATGGACGAAATATGGGAGCGTTGCAGATATCTTGATGGCGTATATCTATCATCTCTTACCCATAAGGCAGGCACCGCTTGGAGAAAGGCACTCGAAAATAAAAATCTATATCTTTCAGATGAAGATATAAAATCGGAAGAGGTGATTTTTTGAACGACAGGCCTTCTGAAACAGAAAAAACAGAACAAAACCAGATAAATCTTGAATTTCCAAAGCAAGAACTGGATGAACCTTTCGATACCAATTCCGGTCCTGACAAAATGTCCACTAAGAAATTGGAGATAAGCGAAAAAGATAAGGACAGGAAAGAAAAACGCTATTTCAGTGCTTTCTGGTTAATCATCGGATGTTTGGCTTTCCTCGGAATAATTTATCTTGTAGAAGTATTTATAAGCTATCGTTTTAACGATGGAAGCAATGAATACACAAGCGGGATTATAGAAATAGTTAAAACGCTTCTATTTACTCTCAGCGGATATTTGTTCGGGAAAAAAGAAAATAGTGATTAATACATAGACAGAATATTCAAACAAGACAAAACCGCCCGGTGTTACCAGCACCGGACGGCTCTGGACATATCCCCGGAGGGATACATCAGGTTCCCACGACCTGTCAATATAGTATCATCTCCGGGGGCAGCTTGCAAGCGGTTTTTTCGCGGGCTGTCATTTTCATACGCAAAAAGTGCCCCCATTGGACACATCTCTGAGAGGTGCGGGGGCTTCTGTCAGGATCATCATACCATGAAACAGGAGGCTGATGCAATGAAAATCGAGAAACTGCCCTCCGGCTCCTACCGGATCCGGAAGATGTACAAAGGACAGGTCCATGCTGTCATCACCGATTATAAGCCGACGCAGAAAGAAGCGCTGAAGCTCATGGCGGATGAGCTGGACCGGATAAAGCCGGACGGCGCATGCCGGAAGCATCTGACTTTCCTGCAGGCCGCTGAGAGCTATATCGACATCAAGAAGAACGTCCTGTCCCCGTCCACGGTCGCGGGTTACAGAAGGATATGCAGGGCGCTGTCCTCCGGGTTCACGGGCCTGCTGGTCAGCGACATATCCGTCCTGGACGTGCAGAAAGAGATCAACGGCTATTCTGCAGGCAGGTCCCCGAAGACCGTGCGGAATGCCCACGGCTTCATATCCGCCGTCCTGTCCATGTACCGTCCGGAGATCAGCCTGAGGACGACACTGCCCCAGAGGACGAAGCCGGAGACCTATGTCCCGACAGATGATGAGGTGAGGATGGTCGTTGAATACGCCAAAGGCACGGAATATGAGATACCTGTGCTGCTGGCATCCCTCGGCCTGAGGCGGTCCGAGATATGCGCCCTTACGATCAGCGACCTGGACGGCTGCAGGCTCCGCATAAACAAAGCCCTGGTGGAAAACAGCGACCACGGCTTCACGGAGAAGGGGACCAAGACCACCGACAGCGCACGGGAGATATATCTGCCTGATGAGCTGGCAGCCCTCATACGCAGCCGCGGCCATATCTACAAGGGCTATCCGGGGAACATACTGAAATTCCTCCACAGGGCACAGGATGCCCTCGGGATACCCCGTTTCAAGCTCCATGCGCTCCGGCACTATTATGCATCCACCGCCCATGCCATCGGCATACCCGACAGCTACATCATGCAGTCCGGCGGCTGGCAGTCGGACAACGTGCTGAAGAACGTCTACCGGCACGCCCTTGATTCCGAAAAAGAGAAGATGCAGAAGCAGGCAGCGGAATACATAACAGGCAGGATTTTGTCATGAAATTTGTCATGGAATCCGGGGAAACCCCTGAAAGCCTGTGCTTATAGGCTCTTTTCATAGGGGTTCGAGCCCCCTTGCTTCCATTTTTTTATTTAACCGCTCAAAATCCCCTTTACCAAAAAGACCGCTGCCCCTCGTCCTGAGACTCGGAGCAACGGTCCTTTCTTCATTTCCTGCACACTTCCTAGCTACTTACTTTTACCGCTGCACCCGTCCGGAGGCATCGCCGCCAGCCAGCGTCTCCACCTCTTTCCTCGACACAAGGTTGAAGTCG
>JAMPAC010000177.1 GCA_023667395.1 Blautia sp.
CTTGATATTTACGTTGTACAAAAGCGTTCCCGCGAAAGACAGCAGCACCATGATGCCAAATGAAACGGCGGATAATAATATATTTTGTCCCGCCGATCCATCCCCGGTGATGCCTCTTATGGCATTGATGGGCTCCAGTCTGTGTATTTTCCCCGCGGATAGATAAGAAAACAGGGATATTGCGGATGTCAGCACCAGTATAACAATCAGCAAAGCCATCCTGTCGGGTTCCGGCGTATAGGAAAATCCCGACTGGATCGCCAGGATATCTGCCACAAAAGGCAGGACAGCATAAGACAGGGCTATCCCGATCACAGTAGAAATCATCCCTGTGAGAACATAGGGTATCACTGCGGAAGCAATGATCATATGGCTTGTATAGCCGATTGCTTTTAATACCCCCATCTGCGCCAGTTCGTCCTCGATCGCGCTTTTGATCCGGAAGTTGCTGAGGAAAATGCTCACCACAAGTATGATAGCCGCAAGTGCCAGAAATATCGCGATAAGCAGAGTACAGACCATTGTCCGGGCCTGTTTTGATGCGGCTCTGTCACCGATGTTCAATAACGCGGTCCCGTCCTCCCTTAAGATCTCTGATATGGTATTCCTGATCTCGCTTAAGTCAGCATCATCGGTTGTCCTTAAGGAATATTCCGTAACAATGTGATCGCTGTGCTCCCGGGCAAGATCCTCATAGACAGCTTTGGGAAAATATCCGCCGATCAGTCCGGTACCGTAATTTCCATACTGCATTTCCAGTACAGTCCCGCCAATATCATAGGTGTGCTCCTCGCCATCTATGGAATAAGTAATGCTGCCGCCCTCCGCAAAACCGCCCAACTCTTTCATGTACATGGGAATATAGACAGAACGGTCACTCTTTTCGGAAGATTCCGTAACATCGAGCAGGTTCAGCTTTTTTTCCTCGTCAAGATCATAAAAGACCGTATTCATATCAAAGTCAGATCCTGCAAATTCACGGACTGTTACCGGGATAAAGACCCCGCCATGCTTTTCTGCAAATGATACCCCGTCGATCGCTTCCACTTCCGCGAGCAGATCTTCCTTATCCTGAATCTGCGGAATAATGAAATTGACATCTGCTGTGTTAAGTTCATCAAACAGACCATCGTAAGCGTCAAATGTCTGAAAAGCGAGCACAAGGGCGATATTGATGATGAAAGCGGTCAGGCAGATAAATACTCCAAAGGATATGTACTGTCCCTTTGCTTTCTTCAGACCATGCAGGACGAGCGTAGATAGTTTCATGTCACCACCCCATTTCCTGAATGAATCTGTCAAGTTTATCGGTTCTTTCAGCATGATCCTGTTCATATTTTCCCAGATCGCACTCGCCAAAGATTTTTCCGTCCCTGATATAAATGATGCGGTTTCCCCGCAGGGCCGATCTCTTGTCATGAGTGACCATGACAATGCTCTGCCCTTTCTCGTGAAGTGAGGTAAAAACATCCAGGACCGCAGCTGAATTTGCGGAATTTAACGCGCCTGTGGGCTCGTCCGCAAACAGTACGTTAGGGTGATTGATGATCGCTCTGACAATGCCTGCCCTCTGCGCTTCACCTCCTGAAATCTGGGCAGATGTTTTTTTCCATGTCTGTTCGGGGATATTTACCAGGGCAAACAGTTCCTTTGCACGATTCCTGATATCTTCCCTGTCCTTGCACGTCAGCACCCCGGCTGCAATGACATTATCCATAAGGTTCATCTTCTCGATCAGATAAATCTGCTGGAACACGAATCCGCACTGCTTCCGCCGGAACACAGCCAGTCTGTCATTGTTCAATTTCGTGATGTCCGTTCCGTCAAAGTCGATCTCCCCGCTGTCCGGCTTATCCATTCCGGAAAGGGAATACATCAAGGTGGACTTGCCCGCTCCTGAGGAACCCATGATAACGGTAAAATCCCCCTTGTAAATATCAATGTTCAGGTCAGAATAAATGACCTGGATGCTTTCGCCTTTGCCAAAAGCTTTTTTCAAATGTCTGGCCGATATGACCGTCTGTCTGCCCATAATGCAACCGCCTTTCTTTTTATCATGTGGAAAGCATAATGAAAAAGCTTCCGTTGCACCACCAACAGTTGTATACATTTGATCTTTTTACGCTACTTTCCGTTGCATATCCGGAATGGAGACTCCTTCTTCCGTTCTGGAGAGTATATCTTTTTGGATATGAAATAACCCCACTTTCATTTCAGAGCGCTTTAAAAAGGTACCAGAATAAAATGCCTGCGCCTATTCATGCACGGGCATTTGACCCCACAAAAAAGTTGAAACATTTGAAACAAAACTCAAATATCCCCCTGAACCGCCCCATGGGATACCACCCCTGTACTCGTCCCCCTGACTTTTGTTGGAACTTTGTTGACCCCTATCAAAAATTATTGTCTGTGCCGATTTCCTTGTAACATTTGTTGTCTGTGAATGTGCTCCATATCTGTATTAAGATATAATAGCACATTTTAGAACTGGCGCAATAAAAAGGGGATACCTTTTATAAATATTGGTATCCCCCTCACCCTGTCAAAACGGCTCATGCAAATATCCTGTCAACCATTTCTCCATGCTTGTTTTTCCACTTCCTGCTGACATGGTTGTAAATATTTGCCGTCACCGCAATATCAGAATGCCCCAGCCAGTTCTGCACCTGTCCCAGATCCCAGCCATTCTCGAAGAGGATGGCACAACAGCTGTGCCTTAACCCGTGTACTGTTAAATTCTGCGGTACACAGCCGCTCCTTATGACCGCTTTTTTAAACAGCTTGGTTATATAGTCAGGGCTGTATACCCTTCCATCCTCCCACTGAAACACATACCCATCCTTTGAATAAATACCCAGCTTCTTTTGCGATTCCATAATCTCCATAAGGTCATCCCTTATACTGTCTAACAGAGGATAGTAACGGTAGGAACTTTCAGTTTTTACGTTATCTCTGTATACATCACCCTGCTCTGCTCTTACGACTGTATGGTTAATGACAATCTCTTTGCTGTCAAAGTCAATGGCGCTCCATTTGAGGCCTAGCATCTCCGACCGCCTACAGCCATAATACAGGCCTACTTTTGTAATATAATATAATTTTTTAAAGATGGGGACCGTTTTCACATAATTCAGGAATGTTTTGGACTACTCCATATCCATAAATGCTATTTCTTCCACATTGCTCTGCCTGACTCTCGGCACCTGTACTTTATCAGCCGGATTCGCGGTTATAACCTTTTGCAGTATAGCGTCATTTAAAAAAGATTTAATCAAAGTTGCCTGATCGCTGACAGTCCTACGGCTCAAACCAGTCGGAGTATTTTCGCTGTAAACATTCCTGCGCCCGTTCTCCAATGCCCACTCATAATATTGCAACAGGTCTTTCGGCTCTAAACTCTCGATTCGGAAATCTCTTTCCCGGAAATATTCTATGATTGTCTTACTCCTGTTCTTATATCCCCATGCGGTTGTACTTTCTATCTGGCTTGACTTATAATCAATCCATCTTTCAAAACAATCCGCAAATGAGTGTGACCTCTTTTGCTCTGCCAGCCGTTCCAGTTCCTCCTCTTTCTCTCTTACAAGCTGTTCCATGATTTTTTCGTCTTCACGTTTCTTGTGCGAGGTGA
>JAMPAC010000178.1 GCA_023667395.1 Blautia sp.
TTTGTTCAGATCCAGGCCGCCCACATCGACTTTTACTGTCTCATTGGTCTTGTCTGTGACCGTGATGTTCGACTTCCGCGTATCCGTCTCGTCACAGCGGTCACATTTGGCAGTCTCGCTTTGTCTGTCACTGTTGAGGACATAATCGGAAAAGCTGTGGCCAAGCGCTTTCCCCTCTTCCGTTTTGCTATCGGAAGCTGCCTGCCCGTCCGGCAGGGTAACCGTGCCCGTATAGGTGATCACACCCGCCTCCACACAGGTAGAGGTATCCTTTACCGTGATGACAACATCTTCCAGATCCTCCATATGCGCCGGATCATTGCCGCAGACCGCGATGGCTTCCGCACTGGAATGATCCTCCGCCCAGGTCATGACCAGACTCCATTTATGCCCCAACGCCTCGACAGCACGGGTTTCTTTCTCACCACAGACTAAACAGGTACGGCTCTCGCTTCCCTCCGTGGTACAGGTGGGTTCCGTATCCCTCACCCATTCCTGCCAGGAATGTCCCAGGGGGTCTATCTTCTCGTTTTCTTTATAATCACAGTTTGCGCAGCTTCTGCTCCGGCTTCCTGCTTCCGTGCAGGTAGGGTTCACCACGGTCCAGTCAGACAACTGATGAGGCAGTTTCGTCCCCTCAGCCGTCCTTGTGTCCTTGTCACCGCACCAGCTGCATACGGCTGTCTCCGTGCCGTCTTTCGTACAGCTTGCGCTTCCCGCGTCAAACGTGTACTCGCCATAGCTGTGTCCCAATGCCGGGATCGTCAGATCCGTGATCTCCAGGCTGCCTGTCTCTTCACTGTAATATTTCCCGCACTTGCTGCACTCATAATATGCCTTTTTGCCCGCTTCCGTACAGGTAGCAGGTATCTTCTCGTGGAGGGAGGACATCTCATGGGTATGATCCAGTTTGGGGATCACTGTCTCCTCACCTTTCTCATGGCAGACCTCACACTCCTGGTGTTTCAGTCCGGTCTCTTCCTCCGTAGCTTCCCTGTCCAGTATTTCCTCCCAGGAATGGCCTGTGGCCGGGATCTCCTCACTCTCTGTATGATCACAGTTGCGGCATTTCCTGACCCTTGTTCCCGGTGTTGTACAGGCAGGTTCCGCCGTTGTTTCCCATTCGGACAGCTCATGGGACAGCCTCGTCCCCTCTGCGGGCCTTGTGTCTGTGACATCGCACCTGTCACATTTAGCTGTCTCCGTGCCGTCTTTCGTACAGCTTGCGCTGCCTGCGTCAAACTGATAATCCCTGAAACTATGTCCCGGCGCCGGGATCTTCAGATCCGTGATCTCCTGGCTGCCTGTCTCGTCACTGTAATATTTATGGCACTCACTGCACTCATAATATGCCTTTGTGCCGTCTTCCGTACAGGTAGCCGGTACTTCCGCGTGGAGGGAGGACATAGTATGGGTATGGGCGGTAACCGTAACCGTACAACTGGCAGTGTGGGTTCCATCCGCCGCTGTGGCAGTGATCACTGCGGTTCCCGCTTTCAGGGCCTTTACTTCGCCTTCCCCACTGACGGTCGCCACTGCGGTATCGCTGCTGGAAAAGGTTACGCCCTGGTCAGCGCTGGCCGGCGTCACCGATGCGCTCAGCTGCCCGGATGTTCCCTCCAGCAGGTTCAGCGTTGTCGGGGAAACCTCAATGCCGGTGACCGGATCAGTAGCAATGACAGCCTGAAATGTTTTCTTATTATCCGGGTTATATCTTGGACAGAAACTTAAGGTAACCGTTCCGGGAGACAGCATGGTAAGATATCCCATCAGACCGTTCACGGCATCCTCGGAAGTGATCGTATAAAGTACCTTTTTTTCATCGGAAACATCGATCGTCCATTCCGTATTGAGTTCTGTATCGGTAGAATCACTTGTACCCTTCACCATAAAATAGACAACATCACCCACATGATAATCACCGGAAAAATTGGCAGTACTATAACTTCCAGTGCTGCTGTTTTCATTCCAATAAACATAATAACCCGTATAGACAGCGACCTGCTTCTCCGTTCCGCAGACACTGCATCGGAGCGTCGAAATGCCGCTCTCCGTTTTGACAACCTCAAACTGATGTCCCGCCACTACGGGAGTCTTTTTACTGGAAGAAAGGTCGGATGTATTGATGTCATAAAATGTCAGGGCATCATTCCGCCATGTATACCATGTGATATTGCCTCCCGAAACAACGGGCGCACAGTCGGAAAGTTCCCCCTCCAGGCTGTATGTAGCCGAGGCAGCCCTGCCTGTGCCGTCAACTTCCGCATAATACACTTTCTGTCCCCTTGACCAGAGAACCACAAAACGGTTATCGGACAGCTTCACCATATGCGGGGTGGATGTGGTCCCGTCACCCTCCGCGAAAGTCGTCAGCCAGTTGGTAGTGACCGCATCCGTATCCTTATTGACAGCCGCCACGAATACATTGTGGGTTTCTCCAACCTGATCATCCCTGATACCGGAATTTCCGGCGATCAGATACGAGGAAGCAGATACTTCAAACGCGCCCAGGGACGTTCCCGTATCGTTATAATTATCCATGTCCGGAAACGTCATCACATCAATGACGCTGCAGCTGCCCGTGGTAAACTTTCCTGAACTGACATCCGCGGAATATTTCATCAGCACGGCGGAACGCGGGTGCGCATCGCCGTGATCCACGGCAACAATGCTCCCCTTATCAATATGCAGGAACTGATTAAAAGAATGGCTCACATAACCGACGCCGGAATAGGCAACCATCGTTAAGGAATCCGTGATCTTCACATTCCGCATATCGAACTGTATCGTCACGTTCGACTGATGATTAAGACCATCATCCGATTGATACATCTCATGTGAGGTACGGATCAACAGATAATCACCATACGCCTCCATGCGCGCACATCCCGCATCGAAAGGCACGGTCGTATTACAGTCCTTCAGCCCGTCAGAGCCGACCCTGTTCCAATCCTTATCATATTTGGTGATCCGATAGACCTCCGTGTTAGCGCTTTCCTCCTCATTTTTCTGTCCGGTCAGCACATAATAGGCATCCGGCGCCGCATAGAAACCACCGAAAAGAGGCAGTTCCTCCGGGATCTGCTTTGTCCGGGAAACCTGAACCTGATGAGCCGCGTCATAATACTCGACCAGAAGTCCCTCTATCCTGTCTCCTGCCTGTACGCGCATGGTACCGCCGTCAGACATGGGCACCAGATAGGACTCAACCGGGCTGCTCCAAAACGGATACGAGTTGCCGTAATTCTGGGCGTTGATATTGGTGCCTTCCACCATCTGCTGGCACTGTCCCCCGGCGGACAAGGGCTCCAATGTTTCAGCCTGAACTACCCCCCCTACCGTCGGAATCATCCCCACCGCGAGGCACGCCGCAAGCAGCAGGCCTAAAACTTTCTTCCTCATTTTCTTCCTCCTCTGCAATTCATTGAAACCGCATTTACTATACATCCATATGCGGCACCCTGTCAATACGCAAAATATTTCTTCACATAAAGTGCACATCCGTTACCGTATGTATGTCATTCTGTGCAGGATATTTTCTCAAACTCCGCCGCGATCGCCTCCGCCACCCTCAGACCGTCCATGGCGGCGGAGGTGATGCCCCCCGCGTACCCCG
>JAMPAC010000179.1 GCA_023667395.1 Blautia sp.
CTGAAGAATCCTTCCCCGCCAAGGGCATTGAAGTGAAGAGGCGGAACTGGAATAGGAGGGCATCATATGGCAGCAGGATTCGGAAGGTTGACGGGGTATACCTCGGAGGGGCAGGACATTACCCTGGATTTTGAGGGAAAGCGGGCGCAGGTCAGGGTTCTCACGCCCCGCATCATCAATGTATTTTACAGCGGGGACAATGTGCGGACGGCCTCCAAGGCCATAGAGGGCGATAAGATGATTTCCACGCCCATTCAGGTAAATCAGGGGGAGGACGGCCTGTGGATTCATACGGAGGAGGCTTCGGTCAGGGTAAGCGACGGATTCTTTGTGGATATTTACGACAGGGACGGGGAAGCGGTCTGCGCCGATTACAGGGGGGAGCGGAAGCCGCTCTGTAAGATCAGTTCGGAGGTATTGAAGCTTCTGGAGGAAGAGGGACACTCCGCTGACGTTCAGGGTCGGGAACATGCTTTTGAGATTCTGAAAAAACTGGAGCCCTCCCAGCATTTTTATGGTCTGGGCGATAAGACCGGTTTCCTGGATAAGCGTCATTATGAATATGAGATGTGGAATACGGACAATCCGGATCCCCAGGTGGATTCCTTTAAGGCATTGTACAAATCCATTCCGTTTTTTATTTCCCTGACGGACAGGCATGTGTACGGCCTGTTCCTGGACAATACTTATAAAAGCTATTTCAACATGGGACAGGAGTCGGAGGAATATTACTGGTTCGGCGCCGACGGAGGCGATTTGAATTATTATTATATTGCAGGCGCTTCCATGCCGGAGGTGCTGGAGGGCTATACTTACCTCACCGGAACCTGCCCGCTGCCCCAGAAGTGGACGCTGGGTTATCATCAGTCCCGGTGGGGCTATGTGACCCAGGAGGATATGGAGGAGATCGCGTCGTCCATGCGCGGGAATGATATCCCCTGCGACGCCATCCATTTTGACATCGATTATATGCAGGACTATAAAGTGTTTACCTGGAATGAGGAACGCTACCACGGCGACCCGGCGGCATTTCTGGGGAAACTGTCGGCGGAGGGTTTCAAGGCGGTGACCATCAACGATCCCGGTGTCAAAAAGGAAGCGGGATACGGGATCTATGACGAGGGGATAAAAAAGGGATACTTTGCCAAGACACCCCAGGGTGAGGTCTACATCAACGCAGTGTGGCCCGGGGACGCGGCGTTTCCCGATTTTGGGAATCCCGCCGTCAGGAAGTGGTGGGGAGAGAACCAGAAATTCCTGCTGGATATGGGTGTCAGGGGAATCTGGAACGATATGAATGAGCCTGCCAGCTTCCGCGGGCCGCTACCGGATGATGTGGTGTTTACGGACGAGGGCAGGGAGACGGTTCACTCTGAGATGCATAACGTGTATGGGCATCTGATGGCAAAGGCTTCCTATGAGGGATTGAAAAAACTGGATGGCCGCAGACCCTTTGTGATCACCCGGGCGTGTTATGCCGGAAGCCAGAAATACGCCACAGTCTGGACAGGGGACAATACCAGCATGTGGGCTCATCTCCAGATGGCCATTCCCCAGCTGTGCAACCTGGGGCTGTCCGGAATGCCTTTTGCGGGCACGGATGTGGGAGGCTTCGGGGCGGACACGACGCCAGAACTGCTGGCGAGATGGGTGCAGGTGGGATGCTTTTCCCCTCTTTTCCGGAATCATTCCGCCGCAGGAACCAGGAGGCAGGAGCCATGGCAGTTTGGAAAAGAAGTCATGGACATCTACCGGAAATATGTGAAACTGCGCTATCAGTGGATTCCTTATTTTTACGACCTGTTCTACGAGGAGGAGCGGACTGGCGCGCCGATTATGCGTCCGCTGGTGTTCCACTATGAGAAAGATGCGGCGGCCAGGGTATGCAATGATGAATTCATGCTGGGAAGCAGGATCCTTGTGGCGCCCGTGGTAAACCAGGGGGCGGAGAGGCGGATGGTATATCTGCCCGAGGGCGAATGGTATGATTACTGGACCCATGAGAAGCTGACCGGCCCGGTGTGGTTCGTGCGGGAAGCGCTCCTGGACTGCTGTCCCATTTATATAAAGGCGGGAAGCGTCATCCCTGTTATGGAACCCCAGTCCTATGTGGGGGAGAAGTCGTCGGATGTCCTGCTGCTGGAAGTGTATCCCGGGGAGGGAAGCTGGGATCACTATCTGGATAATGGGGAGGACTTTGCCTACAGGCAGGGGCAGTACCATCAATATCGCTTCAAGGTAAGGCCGGACGGCGCGGTGAGCGGGGAAGTGATGCATGCCGGGTATGACAGGCCGTACCGGAAGATCATGATTCGCAGGCATGACGAAGAAACATGGACGGAGATGGCTGACTGACGGGGCCTGAAGCACGAACCGAAGCGAGGCGTGACCACTGTGGCAATGGTGTAAACGGCGAGTGCTGCAAGGTTCCATGCCATAGCGTCCTGTGGACACACTATGCCCCGCAGTGTTGCGGTTGACTGCGCAGGAATGGATCAACGGTTCAGCGCCATGCCAATCAGCCGGTCCGCGTGGTCGGCCATAAAGAGCGGGATGTTCCTGCTCCAGTATCTGGGAGCCGCCTCAAACTGAGGAATCAGCGCCTGGGTTTACATCAGTACGGATTCCGGCATCCCTCCGGTCACATAGTACATCTTCAGCTTCTCGTATAAAGGATTGAAAAAGGCATCCGGCAATGGCTCCGGTGTACTTACGGCATCCATGCAGGCGATGTAATATTGGGGCGTGTTCTCACAGAAATATTTCGGGGATATGACATACTTGTTTGTGAAGAGCTCAGATGCCTATATAATAAAGAGAACAGGGACACGATCAACCGACAATTCAGCTAATCATGTTTTTTTTATTTCTTTGTATCTTGTGCAACCATGCACGTCTGAAAAGGTAACATAGGATAATGGGTTACTTACGGAAAAGCGTTTCCTAAAGCTGACGGACGCAATGGAAAAGGAGCAGGAAAAGAACCAGAACCGTATGCAGCTGTTACGGAGGTTGACGGTGTAAAGACATAGGAAGTACGGATTGTATATAATTTTATTGGGGAACTGTAAAAATTTGAAGCTATATCTGTTATGATTCAGCAGATATGGCTTCTTTTAATATTGTTCCAAAAATTCTGCCATTGTGATAATTTCAGGTAGATCCACATCTAAAACAAGAAAATCTTTATCACCAGTTACAAATACGTCAATTCCCTCCATAATTGCCGTTGCCAATATAGGCGAGTCCTTTGTGTCACGCATTTCAGGGAACTCGTTTAAATTCAATGTTTTCGGTGTGTAGACCAATTCAAAAGGCAGTTCCAGAAAGAAACGGTCAAGGAACTGCCTCTTCGCCGGAAATTTTCGGACAGTTACAAGCCGTAATTCTTCGATCACATAATCGCATATTACAATCTGGTGATTGTCTGCCAGTCTTTTTGCCAGTTCTCTTGTTTGTGCGGATGGGAAAAAAATCATGGAAATAAAAATGTTGGTATCAAGCATTACCCGCAAAATTAATACCCCCTGACTTCTTTTCGGATTTCTTTCATATAGTCCTGCATTTCTTC
>JAMPAC010000017.1 GCA_023667395.1 Blautia sp.
TTTCCTCCATTCCCTGCCACAGCAGTATCATACACGCCTTTTATCAGATTTTCCACCTCTGGACATTATGTCCAGAAGCCGATTATGTAATTCCTTTTTCCGCCCACCCGCCACCATACATATCATGCTGCACCTCCTGCTGGTAATAATGGTTCATGGTAGAGGACGAATTGTAAAGGGCTGTGATAAGGTATGTACGGATATTATTGATTTTCGTGACGGTATTCCTCATGCAGTCCATCACATACGCCACATGGCTGCTGTCCAGCTTCAGGAAACGGGACTTTACAAGCTCATAAGGGTATTCTTCCCCATTGATGCGGATTTTCTCACGTTTCACGCATACCACATCACAGATAGTTTCGTAGATTTCCTCATACAGCTCCTTTTCCCCACGCTGGTCATACTTCATGTGATGCTCATACTCGATATTATCACGGATCAATGCCATGTATGCGGCTGTTTCATCAATCCTATCAATCATATCAGCTTTTTCCTGCACACCTGGGTTATCCACATCTGCCGCAGATTGATTGATAGGATTGGTATAACTCACATCAGTATAACTCTGGTTGTTATAGTTAGTATTGTTATAATTAGGGGCAAATTCTTTTACTTCTTGAAGTTCAGTTTTTTTATCTCTGGAAGTTAAATTCTTTTCTTTCTTGAAATCAAAATTTTTTATTTCTTGAAGTTCAGTTTCTTTACTTCCAGAAGTTAAATTTTTTTCTTTCTTGAAATTAAAATCTTTTACTTCTGTGGAAATATCAGTGTTTGCAGCCTTTTCTGCGTTTCTTCTATCCGGCACAGAAGCAAAATTTTTCACATATATGATGTCAGGTTTTCCAAGCCCCCTGCGTTTTTTCTCAATCAGTCCTATGCCATTATCTGAATCCAGCTCCTTGATAACTTTCGTGCAGGTGGGTTTTGAACAGCCTAAATCCTCTGCCATATTATCCACGGCATAAATAATATATGCCCTGTTTTCATCATCCAGCCATCCATTTTTCATGGACAGCGCCATTCTGTCAAGCATCAGCCCATACAGGAGCTTAGCATCGCTGCTAAGCCCCTTGAAACGCTCATCCTTTATCAGCAGGCGTGGGACACGGTAAAAAGAAAACTGCTCTGCTTCAACGCCATAGTAATAATCAAACTTTAATGGCTCGCCCATGTTACCGCCCCTTTCACTGTTTCCCCATGCCATGCGTGGCATTCCACTCCTCCAAAAGCTGGATAATGATGCCCTCTATATCGTCATTGGAATATTCCTCCGAAAAATACCTGCTGATCTTATCGCCTTTAATCGTGACTTTCCTTTCCTTCGGCTTTTCCTCCGCCAGTATCAGGCGCACCATTGCCAGCGTCAGCTCGTCGGACAGCCTTGCAAGCCATACATACCTCTGCACCGTCTTTCCGCTTTCCCCTGCGGCTTCCCCCACTTCATCGAGGGTGCTGCCGCCTTTGCTGCCCTGGTGTTTCATCGCTTCATACTTCATGGCATAAGCCTTTGCTTTTTCGCTTGGCAGAATGTCCTCACGCTGGATATTGGAATCCCCCATAGGAACGAAAGAGAGAGAATATATGTTCATCTTCACTTTTTCATTCCGCTCCCCTCCACCATGATGATCGTGGCTTCATCGTCCGTATAGTTCCTGACAATGACAGGCATCGTGTCAAGCCCCGCCCGTTCAGAGCCACGTTTCCTCCGGTGTCCGGCTATGATTTCATAGCCGCCTTCCGCCCTCGGTCTTGCAATCCCCGGCACAAGCACACCATATTTGCTGATGCTCTCTGTGGTTTCTTCCATTTTTTCATCATCAAGCACACGGAATGGGTGTCCCTTAAATGTATGCAGGTCTGACAGCTTTACACTGATAATCTGCTCCCCTGCCATATTTTCCGCACTGCCAAACAAATCATCAAAGCTGTTCAGTTTGACTTTTGATGCGCTCCCTGCCTTACCTGCCATTCTCAAGCACCTCCTTTGTCAAGGACTGGTATGCCCCCGCAACCTTGCCTTTCGGGTCATGCTGGTAAATGCTGATGCCCTCTGCGGAAGTTTCCGCCGCCCTCACGGACATCGGTATGCTGTTTTTGAATATCCTTACATTCTTTCCATAATTCTCAACAAGAAGCGCCGTAATATCCCTGGCATAGTTTGTCCGGCTGTCAACCATCGTCAGGAGGATTCCCTCAATCTCCAATTTAGGGTTAATCTGCCGCTTTACCTTGCCTATGGTCTTAATAAGCTGCTCCAGCCCCTTTATGGGCAGAAATGCGGCTTGCACGGGTATCAGTATGCTGTCGGCGCAGGCAAAGGCATTTATGGTAATCATGCCGAGTGAGGGCATACAGTCAATCAGGATATAATCGTACCTGTCCTTAACCATTTCCACATAAGAGCGCATCATAATCTCCCTGCTCATTACATTCACAAGGGAAACTTCCAGACCGGACAGCTCAATGTTCCCCGGCATCAGGTCAATGCCCTCATCATGGGTTAGGATGCCGTAACCCGGCTCTATTTCCTCATCGTTGATAACCTTTTCCATTACATTTGCAAGTGTGACTTCCAGCTTGTCCGGCTCTGTGAAGCCGAGGCTTGCAGTCAGGCCTCCCTGTGCGTCCGCATCAATAACTAAAACTTTCTTCCCCTGCTTTGCCAGCCCGATTCCTAAGCTGCTTGTGGTGGTAGTCTTGCCTACCCCGCCTTTCTGGTTTGCGATTGCTATAATTTTACACATGGTCTTATTCCTCCGTATCAGTTAGATTTTTCTTTGATGTTGGCTTTCTGCACTTCCACATAAGCCCGGTAATACCTGTTTGTACCTTTGTTCCGGTACAGTTCGGAAAACTCTGTAACAGCTACTTGGGGCTGTCTTTTCAGAATCCTCTCAAACCACTTAATATCGTTCTTTGTTCCCATCAGTCGAATTTTCAGCACGTTTCCTCTCCATTTCCGCAAGGATTTCTTCAATGGGCTTCTGTTTCTCACAGTATTCCGGGTAACGGAGCCTGATGCCCTGCCAGAAATACATTGCGTAGCCGCAGCAGAAAATATCACTTGCCGAATATTCCCTGCACTCCCTGATCCGCTCATCCTCGCTCTCATAATCATCAACGCCTGGCGTTCCGTCTGTGTAAAGGTTAAATGCAAGCCTTACCACCCGTAAACTTCCGCTGGTCTGCCAGCCTTGATGCAAACACTCTGTTTTGATGTACCCGGACTTGATGTCGTAAATCTGGCTGAAATGATTTCTTGTGTCCTCCGATATGCCGAGAATGTAAATCAAAGCCTTGTGGTAACAGTCCTGATACCTTGCTTGTTCCAATTTCTCAAAATAAAACTTCTCATGTTTCTTGTCTGCAAAAACCATGTGTGTGTTGTCGGCGCTCTGCGCCCCTGCTCTTAACGCTGTGTCTGTCATAATGCTTTCCTCCATTCTAATTTTTTGACCATAACAAAAAAAGACATTTTCTTAGATTTCTCTACGAAAATGTCCCTCTTAGTACGAATTATTTTGTTGAACTCGGAAACAGCTATTTGACACTTTTCGGGTATTACCGGGTACTGTCTAACCAAAATTTATGTTAGCAGGTGTGTTAGTGGAATTGGCTCAAACCCTTGAAACCCTTGATTTTACTGGATTCTCTCAATCGAGTTGACGCATCGTCGGGAACAATATCAATGCTAATATTCCTTTATTTACCAACAATAATTTATCTTTTATCTAAAATTTACTACGAATTTATACGAATATTTGTGGAGAAAAATAAATAACAGGGTCAAAATGGCCCTGTTATGTGAGATAAGAGAGGTGTAGTGTTCTCCTGTTCTTCTATCAATAATATGAATTATTTAACAAAATAAAATTTATTCTTTCTGCTGACCGCATATACTACACTTATAACCAACAACCTCCTCACTATCATAAGCCTCTTGATCGACAACAACGACATTTTGTATTTGTGTCTCATAGACGGGATCGTCGTAGTCATTCGCAATGGTGGGGGACATTGCATGGCTGAAATCGCCTGTTGCCTTACAGTGTTCCTGTACTCCTGCTGCAGAATCAAACCTCGCACCACAATAAGCACATTCGTACTCTGTATGGCGATTAGTCCCAACCTGTACCTGTTGCTCCGTGGTTTCTATGTGAGTAATAGCTTCGTGGTGAATAATATTTGTAACCTCAACCCAATTATGGGAATCAACCAAAGGCAGTGTTTCCTCAGCCTTTTCTCCGCAAGAACAAACCTTTATAACCTTACCCTCAGTAGCACAAGTAGACTCAACAGTAGATTGGACTTTAAAATCATGTGTGTGTGGCGGTTGTGTCGGCTCTGGTGTGGCGGTTGGTTCGGGTGTAGGCTTTTGAGTAGATTCGGGTGTGGTATCTGCTACTTCGTTATCTTTGCTTTCTGCCTTCGCCTCGTCTGATGATACCTCTGGTGTCTCTGTCGCTTGCTCCATGCTCTCGACTGTTGCGGTATTGCTCTCCATAGCCTCGGTACTTTCAACAGACATATCTTCGTTAAGAACAGAGGTTGTCTTCCCACAGCCGACAAAACTAATACCCACTATAAGCATCAAAGCTGACATAATTCTTTTGTCTTTTTTCATTGTACGTTTTCTCCTTTAATTTGATTGTACCAAATTTTCTATAGTATATCACATTTGCAAAATAAATTCTACAAATAAAACTAATCAATTCCACCAATTAATAAATCATTGAGATTAAACTCAAATAAAAGTGGAACGAGGTTTAAAAATGGTGGAATTTGGAAACAGATTGAAAAATTTAAGAAAACAAAATAATCTTACACAAAAGCAGCTCGCCTCTCTCATTGGCGTAAAAAATAGTATTATCTCTTTTTATGAATTAGGAGATAGGGTTCCGTCCCCGCAAGTAATCGTTAGTCTTGCCTCCGTGTTCCATGTTTCAACTGATTATTTGTTAGGTGTTCAAAAAGAGGAATCTGCTGATATTTCTGGCCTTGATGAAGATGACAAAAGGCTTGTCAGACTTTTAATAGATTCTTTGCGACGAAAAAACAAGAAATGAAAACAGCAGTTACAAAAAGCATAATTAAGGGGAATTGCTAAAAAGTGCATTTAACAATTCCCCTTGCCCTATTATTTGTTGCCGTCAAGTGCCGAACCGTCAAGGGTCAAGATGAACGGCCACGGCCGCCCTTGACAGTTCTACGCTTGCGACTAAGTTTCACATACCATAAATTTTTAGGTCTGATTTATAAACCCAATTCTTCCGCCCAATCATCAGCCTGTTGCACAGGAACAGGATCGCCATGCAGATAAGCAAATATGTCGTTCATATAATCTGGATCATATTCCTCTAAATACTGCCTTAATTCGACACATTCAGACATATACTGATTGTCTTGGAGATATTGTTCCAATCGTTCAACTTTTTCTGATAAATCGCTTAATTTGTCAGTTCTTTGAGATGTGGCATTGTCAAGAGTATGCAACCACAAGTCAGCCTTTTCTGCCTTTGCAGAAAGCAAGGATATTTTGTCTTGCAACTCCTTTTGTTGCTGTTTGGCAGCAGTGACTTCTTTGTCAACAGCAGCCTTTTGCTGAAATGTCAGCATTATACTTGTGAGGGCATCATCTTCCTGTTCTTTGGCAAGTTGCAGACCGTCAGCCGCTTGCTGAATCTGTTTGTTTAATGTGGCAACTTTAGCTTGCTTTGCTTTATAAACATGAATAGTATCACTGCTCTGCTGTCTATCGGCTGGATCATCAGCAACAACGATATACTCATGGTGTCCGAAAGCCTTATCAATAGCGGCTTGCATAGTTGGGTGCAGAATAGACAGTTTTTCACGATTCATCAGGTTTTTAGCGGATAACTTAAGCACTCCATTAATTTCAATAGCGGGCACAAAATCATAGTGCATATGTGGGCTTTTTTCGTCCAGATGAACCCATGCCCCCACCTCATTATTTTTGCCCCCTGTAAGTCCTTGTAAGGCTTTGTGAGCGACTTTAAAGAACAATGCCGTATCTTCTGCCTTTAAATTTTTTGGAGCCGTAATAACTATGCTTTCCATTCTTACATTGTTTTTTTGCTTGCGATAAGAGCACTCATTCAGCCTATCTTTAAATCTTTGTAAGGCTGTCTTGCCGTCCTGTTCTGTAAGGCAGTAATTTAAGTGTGATTTTTTAGTATCAATATTTTTGTTTGAATGATGTGACAGGTCTCGTCCGTCATGTTGAAGTATCTGGGACTCTGCCCCATTTGCTATCTTTTCAAGGTGCATAATATTCCCCCCTCTCGTGTTTCTAATCTAAATATGATATTTCCGTCCGTCCGAGAGTGTAACCCGTTATACTCTCACATGTGAGAGACGGGCTCTCCGAGGGCCATTGCATGGAGCCAAAAAATAAAGTGTTGCTACGTGCAACACTTTATTTTTAAAAAGGAAATGTGGGATCAATAGGCACAGGTTTTCCGTAATCTTTAAACATATCTAATAATTCCTCGTCTGTATAGGTTTGATTATTTTTTGCCAATAATTCATTATGTTTATCAATCACAGGTTGCATGAATTGAGATTCAATTTTTCTTTGAATAGGAAAATTATTTCCACAGGCTTGTGCAATCTTTTGAAAATTTCCAACGAGTTGCGAATACTGTATGTATTCCGTAAAATCCTCTATACTGTCCTCAAATACCCCTTTGTTTAATAAAACAGAAATATCGTCCTGTCTTAAAAGAGTTATTATCGGAAATCTTCTATAGCTTTGACTTTTATCTTCAGCTTTATAATCGTTATATTCGCCCGCTAAACCGTTTAAAAATTCTTGATATGATTGCACCGAATTAACGATATTAACGGTATTGATTAAATTAATTGAACTATATTTCACATTTTGTCTGATAGCTTGCGGATGTATATCAAAAACATTAAATATATTCCCCCTGCTACCCAAAAGGGCGAACAACTCGAATGATCTACAGTCATTCCAGATTATGACAGGCTGACCGTCATATCCCTCGAATGTTGCCTTGCCGTCACCTATGCAGAAAAAAATATCATCGTCTTTTTCTAAGTCTGGATAAAGTGAACGAGCGATTGCCCTGCTTGCCAAACCTTTACCAACACCACCTTTGCCCTCGATATAATAATTAATTCTCATTGTTGGAGGATTACATTGTTGTATGTACTTTAACCTCGCACTATCAACCTTTTTATAATTGTTCATATAAAAAATTCTATCCTCATCAATTACTTGTCTAATCGTTTTGCCACCGTACATTACATCATACAGTATTTGTTGTTCGTGGTCTAAATCACGGTCATACTTTAACTTGTTTTCGTCCCTTTTGGTTAGTTCTGCCCTAAAATCGAAATTAGCGGTTATTTCGGAATCAGCATATAAATATTTCCCCAATACTTGCTCTTTTTCAGATTCATGGGTCAGATACTGCACACAGTCGAGGAATGCTCCACGACCCTTAGGTATTTCAACATATTGCGGAGGAATCCCTAACCATTTGGCAACGGTATCTAATTCAATCGCATTTTCACATTTCATAATTATGTGATAGTGCGGAGGTTTGGGAGTGCCTGCTTTATGCCCGCTTTTCTCGTCGTCCTTGGTATAAACATCCTTGTCATGTCGAATATAGGCATAATTGGTAATGCTCTTATGGGCAACACAGGCTTTGATATTAGCCTCGCTGAAATGTAGACTTTCGCCTGTTTTGGGGTTGACTTCAAATTGTACAGCATTAAAAATTCTGGCTTTAATTGCTTTGTGTTTCATAATAAATACCTCTCTTTCTTTTTTTCTCAAACGAAATATGAAAGATTTTCTCCGTTTGAATTAAATTTTCCAAAAAATTTTTTGAGAATAAGAAAAGAAGAAAGAAAGGTGAAAAATCCACAGTTTCCACAGTTCGGGGTGCCGCCCTAACACAAGCCCAATGTTAGGGCGGTAAGCCTTTATTTTAAGGGATTTTATAAAAAACACAATTTCCACAGTATTATTTGTATTTTGGGGGGATATGGAATCAAAAATTATATGGCACATAAAAAGACCGCCATATTCGGAAAACCAATTTCCAAATATAACAGTCTTTTGACCATTACAAATTTGACATAGCCATTAATACCATAACCTCATCAGATTCAAACATATGTGAATATCTTTTTAAGATGGTTCCTTGTGTATCACCGCTTACTTTTTCAATTACAGGCAATGGAACTCCATTTTTAATTAGATTAGAAATATACGTGTGGCGAAAGTCGTGGCAACCGCATGTAGGAATATTCACTTTCTTGCAAGCATTTTTTATCATAGTGCTTGCAGCTCCATGACCCCAATTAAAAATTCTATCGTCAAGAGAACCGCCAACTTGTTTTTGGCTTTCTATTGCCCTCATTGCCAACCGTTCTGCAGCTGGTGGCAAGGGAATTGTTCGCTTTTTGAAATTTTTAGGGTCTTTGGTGAGTTTAATTTCACTCACATATGCTTTTGTTACTTTAACTCTTGTACCCTGCAAGTGCTCATTATGGATATCGTCAGAACTCGGAACTAATCTTATTGGCTTATCATCAGTTTTTTTATAATAACTAAATGTTTCAAAGTCATTGTAGGTCAAAGCAAGAACCTCACCAATTCGCATACCCGTGAAATATAACAAATTTATCAGCAATCTGTACTTCGGGTAGTTATTAACACCTAATCGAACAAAATTATTATTTTTAAAATAAGTGTCTAACAGTTCAAATTCCTCATACTCAATCAGTCTGTAATCTTCTTTTTGTTTGGTCTTCATATTATCCGCATAGTCAAGTATATTCTCTTTTATCAACCTTTTCTTGTGTGCTAAATTAATGAGTTTTCTGAAACTTGCATTCAAACTGTATAAAGTTTCATCAGCATAGCCATGACTGCGAATATCCGAACAAAATTTTAAATAGGTTTCCTCTGTTATGTCCTTTAATCTGGTTTCCAAAGGAATAAATTGACTAATCATTCTTAAATGCTGTTCAGTGTTACGAATGGTGACAGGACTACTATTATTTGCCTGCATTTTAATTTTCCAAAGATCAAAAGCACCTTGCAATGTTATATCTTTATCCTCTGGTTTAACACCACCTGCTTGTAGCTTAGCTAACTCCGTCCTTGCCTCTGTGATAGTCAATAAATTGTATACCCATTTGGCCTTGTAGTCATTTTTTTGTGTCAACGGATTATAGACCTTGTAATTGTACTTAATATCATATTTTTTAGTCGTTTCGTTAAAATAAACACCTGCATATTTAGTTTTACTCCGTTTTTGACTTGCCATAAAAGCCCTCCATTCGTATAACAGCCAGATTTATACTAATCTTGATAGTATTATACTACGAATTTACTACGAAATCTAGTCTATTTTATACGAATTAGAGGGTTTTATTTTCTCAAAATCCTTGATTTTACAAGGTTTTACTTCTCTATTGACTTCATCGTCGGGAACAACAGCACATCCCTGATTGCAGGACTGTTCGTCAGCAGCATCACCAGTCTGTCAATCCCGTACCCGATGCCCCCGGTGGGCGGCATACCGATCTCCAGCGCATTCATAAAGTCCTCATCCGTGGTATTCGCCTCTTCATCCCCTGCAGCCAACGCCGCTTCCTGTGCCTTGAAGCGTTCCCTCTGGTCAATGGGATCATTCAGTTCCGAATAAGCGTTGCACATCTCCCTGCCAGTGATAAACAGTTCGAACCTTTCCACATACTCCGGCTTGTCCGGCTTTCTCTTGGTCAAAGGAGATATCTCCACCGGATGATCCATCACGAAAGTGGGCTGGATCAGATGTTCTTCCACAAACTCCTCAAAGAACAGGTTCAAAATATCGCCCTTTGCGTGGCGGGTCTCATAATGGATTCCTTTCTCGTCCGCAAGCTTCTTCGCAGCTTCCGTGTCGGGGATTTCGTCAAAGTCAACGCCTGCGTATTTTTTCACCGCATCCACCATGGTCAGCCGCTCGAAAGGCTTCCCCAGGTCTATCATCTCCTCCGCATAGGGCACCATGGTAGTGCCGCAGACCTCCTGGGCCACATAGCGGAACATATTCTCCGTCAGGTCCATCATGCCGTAATAGTCCGTATACGCCTGATACAGTTCCATCAGCGTAAATTCAGGATTGTGTCTGGTATCCAGTCCCTCGTTGCGGAAGACGCGCCCGATCTCATACACGCGCTCCATCCCTCCCACGATCAGTCGCTTTAAATACAGTTCCAGGGAAATCCGCAGCTTCACATCCTCATCCAGGGCGTTGTAATGGGTCTCGAAAGGTCTGGCTGCGGCGCCGCCGGCATTGGCCACCAGCATGGGCGTCTCCACCTCCAGAAAGCCCTGTCCCTCCAGATAACGGCGGATGGCGCTGATGACTTTGGAGCGCTTTACAAAGGTCTCCTTGACCTCCTGATTCATGATCAGGTCGGTGTATCTCTGACGGTAGCGGATATCCGTGTTGGTCAGTCCGTGGAACTTCTCCGGCAGGATCTGCAGGCTCTTGGAAAGCAGCGTCACCTTTGAGGCATGTACGGAAATCTCACCGGTCTTGGTGGTAAATACTTCTCCCTCAATACCCGCGATATCGCCCACGTCATATTTCTTAAAATCAGCATAGGATTCCTCGCCGATGCTGTCCCTTGCCACATAGCACTGGATATTGCCGGGCAGATCCTGGATGTTGCAGAAAGACGCCTTTCCCATGATACGTTTGGACATGATACGTCCCGCAATGCGGACGGTTTTTCCCTCCAGTTCGCCGTAATTTTCCCTGATCTCCGTGCTGTGATGGGTCACGTCATATTTTGTGATCCGAAAGGGATCCCTGCCCGCCTCCTGAAGGTTTGCGAGTTTTTCGCGCCTTACCTTCAAAAGCTGGTTGATATCCTGTTCCTGCACATTTGTATTCTGTCTTTCCGCCACGTCCGTCACTCCTTTATCCTTTTACTGGTTACTCCTCTGGATCTCCAGTATCTTATACGCAAACACGCCCGCCGAGGTCTCCACCTCCACGGTATCGCCAATCTTGCGGCCGATCAGCGCCTTGCCCACGGGGCTTTCATTGGAAATCTTGCCCTTTAAGCTGTCCGCCTCCGTGGAACCCACGATTTTATACTCAAATTCCTCGCTGTATTCGATGTCAAGGATCCTCACGCTGCAGCCGATGTTGACCTTATCCAGATCCACTTCGTCTTCCACGACTACCTCGGCATTTTTCAGGATCTTCTCCAGTTCCTCGATCCTGGACTCGATATCACGCTGTTCGTCCTTTGCCGCATCATATTCCGCATTCTCGGACAGATCGCCCTGCTCCCTTGCCTCCTTGATCTTCTGGGCAACCTCCTGACGCCTTACAACCTTTAATTCATGCAGCTCATCCTCATATTTCCTGAGGCCTTCATAGGTTAAGATATTTTTTTTCTCCTGCATATTGCACACCCTTCCTGTTTCTTAATTATATCCCATAATATAAGCCTGTTTAGACTTAGGTATTATACTCATTTTTACCCGCAGTGTCAAGGCGGTAGGATTTTTTTTGCGCCCCGCGCCACTTTTCCCTCAGGGAAACATATTGTATTCCCGCACCGCGTCCGGCGATCAGGCGGCATTTTTCCTCCGAAGCCCCCATATCCAGCCAGATACTGCCCTTCGCCGCCCATCTGGCGGAAACCTTATCCCCTCCGGTAAAATCCAGGATGTTCGCCGGTTCCCTGCAGGGGAGCCGCAATTTTTCAAAACCGCCCTGAGCCTGTTCTACGGTGACCGCCAGACCCTGTTCCTGATAAAAATTCTCCGCGAAGTCCTCCAGTTCCTCCCCGTGCATCCTGCCCCAGGCCTCGCCGACAATCCACCGCAGGCTCTTCATCCTGTCCGCACACTGTTGTAAAAGTTCCGGGATACAGGGCGCTTCCCCCAATACGATAAAATGGGGGCTGACGGCATGGGGCATCAGCAGCCGCGCCCACTGCGGTTCCATAAATCCGGCAAATTCCCTGATATTCCACGCCTGCTGCCACAGTTCCGCCACCGGGCCGTTGCCCCGCAATACTTCCCGGATCACCCTGTCATACACGCATTGGCATTCGGAACTTTCCTCCACGCAGAACGAGATTTCCCTCTGCATTTCCACAAACTGGTTTTCCACATTCTCCCGGCATCTGGCCATCAGGGAATCGATCAGCGTCTCATATTTTTTCCATTCCCTTTTGCGGTGTCTGATCTCCTTTCGTTCCTGAAAGTACCTGGGATTGATCCGGTTCCATCCCGTCAGTTCCTTCTCGTCCTCAGGAATCATATCCGACCGGGGGCGCTTTTGGGGAAAAACCTGCAGAAACCATCGGTACGGCTCCACATCCATGCCGATCTTGATCAACAGATATGTTTTCTGGCCGATGGCTTCCACCAGGGGTTTCTCCAGATCTTTCTTTTTATATAAGTATAGAATCGTGTCCATACCCCTATTCTATTCAGGCGTCGCCGAAAATAGTATCCACACTCTCCAACAGTTTTTCCATGCTGTCCACGGCGTTGATCATCTGCCGGAACCTGGCGGAATGGGGCATTCCCGCAGTATACCATGAGAGATGCTTTCGCATCTCCCTGACAGCGGTATATTCTCCCTTATATTCTAATTGCAGCTTCGCATGGCGGATCACCATTTCCCGCTTTTCCCGCGCATCCGGCGGAGCCGGGATGATTCCGTCCTCCAGAAACCTTGCGACCTCCCGGAAAATCCAGGGGTTGCCCTGGGCCGCCCTGCCGATCATCACGCCGTCGCAGCCTGTCTGCTCCATCATGCGCAGCGCCGACTGGGGGCTGTCGATGTCGCCGTTTCCGATCACGGGAATGCTCACTGCGTCTTTTACCCGGGCGATTGCCTCCCAGTCCGCCCTGCCGCTGTAGTACTGCTCCCTGGTCCTGCCGTGTACCGCGATGGCCGCCACGCCGCAGTCTTCCGCTATCCTGGCGATCTCCGCCGCGTTACAGTGTTCTTCGTCAAAGCCTTTCCTGATCTTGACCGTGACCGGCTTTTTCACTGCCTTCACCATTGCCGTCAGGATCCGCCTGACCAGCGCCGGATCTTTCATCAGCGCGGAACCTTCCCTGTTATTGACCACTTTGGGAACAGGGCATCCCATGTTAAAGTCCAGGATGGCAAAGGGTCTGTCTTCGATCCGCTTCGCCATCTCCGCCAGGATCTCGGGATCCGAGCCGAACAGCTGCAGGGAAGCGGGCATTTCATCCGGATGGATTGCCAGGAGATTTTCCGTGTTTTTATTTCCATAATAGATCGCCTTGGCGCTGACCATCTCCATGCACACCAGCCCCGCCCCCTGTTCCCTGCACAGGAGGCGGAAAGGCAGGTCGGTGACACCTGCCATGGGCGCCAGGATGACGTTGTTGTCCAGGATCACGCTTCCAATCTTTAATTTACTCATTGGCAGTCTCCCTGTTCTCAGCGGCGGTTCTTATCATAAATGATCCGCAGTCCGTCCAATGTCAGGGAACTGTCATAAACATCGATGGAATCCGTCTCGTCCGCGATCAGCCGCCCCAGCCCGCCGGTAGCCACCACTTTGATCTCAGGGATCCTGCTCTCTTCCCTGACTTTCCTGATGATATATTCCGTCTGTCCGATCTGCCCGTACACCAGCCCCGCCTGCATACTGCTGATGGTCTCCTGGGCAAGGATGGATTTCGGCTTTTTGATTTCAATATTGGGCAGCTTCGCCGCCTTGGTCCAAAGCGCCTCGGAACTGATACGGATGCCGGGCGCCGTGATGCCCGCCGTAAATTCCCCCTTTTCCGTGATCAGGTCATAGGTGGTGGCAGTGCCGAAATCCAGCACCAGCACAGGGCCGCCGTATTTTTCATAGGCCGCCACCGCGTCCACGATCCTGTCCGCGCCGATGGCCCTGGGATCCTCCGTCACAATGCGGATCCCCGTCTTTACGCCGGGACCCACGCTCATGGGCTTTGTCTGCGTATAGCGCACAAGCCCGCCCATCAGGGAATGCATCACGTCAGGCACCACGCTGGCCACAATGGAGCCCTCCAGGGACACGGCCTCTATTCCCCTGTTTTTCAAAAGCTGGGTGATCATGACGCCGTATTCATCGGAAGTCCTGGGGGTCTTGGTGGTCATGCGGAACGTGGCTTTTAATTCGCTGCCGTCATATACCCCCAGGGTCATATTGGTATTTCCCACATCAATTACCAGAATCATGTTATTCCTCTTCTTTCAGATATTCTGAAATATCTTCTTTTAAAATAAACACTTTATAATACAGGCTCAGAGACTCGAACAGTTCCTGACGCTTCCTGCGCACCTCGGAAACCATTAGCCCGCTGCTGACCTCGTCATAATAGATGTCGTCGTCATCCGCATTGGTCTCCAGCACCACATTGCCGTCCTCCTCAAAGGCAATGACAAAGATGCCGCCCACCTCCTCGGTGAACAGCACACACAGAATATGCAGTTCTTCCTTGATGGACTCCGGAATGCCGTTGAACTCCTCGTTAAAATAGTATTTCATCTCGTAGGAGTTGGCCCCGCAGAGCACCGTTTTATTCTCAGACATATCCGTAAATCCCCCTTACCGACACCTCGCCCGCGTAAACCGCCGTTTCCGAGCCGTCTGGCAGTTCCACCAGCAGTTCCCCGGCGGCATCGATGCCTTTGGAAATTCCCGTATATTCTCCCTTGGGATCCAGCACGCGCACCTCCCTGCCGCAGTTTACCAGCAGTCTGTCATAGGTTTCTTTCAGTTCGGAAAAGTCCAGCGTTTCCAGAAACTTTTCATAGTATTTCTCGAAAGCTTTCATAATATGAACGATCAGTTCCGCCCTGGGCACTTTCCTGCCGCACTCCCGCTCCAGGCAGGCAGCCGTCTCCGCAATCTCAGGCGGGAACTCCTGGGCTCCCACATTGACGCCCGCGCCGATCACCACATGCTGGATATAATCCTGCTGTACACTGAGTTCCGTGAGCATACCGCAGACCTTTTTTCCCCCGATCACAATATCGTTGGGCCATTTGATACAGGCTTCCAGGCCGCAGGTCTCCGTGATGCCCTCCGCCACCGCCATGGCCATGATCAGGGTGAGCATGGACGCTTTATCCGGCTCGAAGTCCGGTTTCAGTATCAGGGTAAAATAGGCGTTGACGCCTGCCGGGCTGCTCCAGCCCCGGCCTCGCCTGCCCCGCCCGGCGGTCTGCATATCCGCCACGATCAGGGTTCCCTGGCACGCTCCTTTCTCCGCCTCCAGCTTGGCCCGGAGATTGGTGGAATCCAGCACATTGTAAAACCGGACCGGATGCCCCGCCCACCGGGTATCCATGCGGCTTTCCAGTTCATGCTGCCCGAATACCTCTTCTTCCTGCGCCAGCCGGTAGCCCCGGTTCTGTGCCGCCTCTATGGAGAAGCCTTCCTTTTTCAGTTGTCCGATGGCTTTCCAGACCGCCGTCCGGGAGACGCCGAAACGCTCACAGAGTTCCTGCCCTGACACATAATCCCCGCGCTCCCGCAAAAGCGCTAAAATTTCCGATTTCACATTTTCCTCCGAGTATCACTATTATAACGTTGCCGCCATTACCGCCTTGATCGTGTGCATGCGGTTTTCCGCTTCCTCGAACACCAGCGACTGTTCCGATTCGAAAACCTCGTCCGTCACTTCCATCTCCGTAATGCCGAATCTATGCCCCATCTCCGCGCCGATCTTAGTCTTTAAGTCATGGAACGCAGGTAGGCAGTGCAGGAAAATGGCGTCCTTTCCCGCATTTTCCATGATCTTTTTGTTTACCTGGTAGGGGGACAGATCCCGGATACGCTCCGTCCATACCTCGTCCGGCTCGCCCATGGACACCCACACATCCGTGTAGATCACATCCACGTCCTTTGTCCCTGCCAATGCATCCTCGGTGAGGGTGATGCTGCCCCCAGTCTGCGCGGCCAGTTCCCTGCACTGCTCCACCAACGCTTTCTCAGGGAAATATTTGGCGATGGTACATGCCGTGAAATGCATACCCATCTTGGCGCATGTGACCATCAGGGAATTTCCCATATTATAACGGGCGTCTCCCATATAAGCCAGCTTAATCCCTTTCAGGTATCCGAAATGCTCGCGGATCGTCAGCAGGTCGGCCAGCATCTGGGTAGGATGGAACTCATTGGTAAGGCCGTTCCACACGGGCACCTTGGAATATTCTGCCAGTTCCTCCACGATCTCCTGCCCGTAGCCGCGATATTCGATTCCCTCGAACATGCCCGCCAAAACCCTGGCGGTATCCGCAATGCTTTCTTTCTTGCCGATCTGGGAACCGCTGGGATCCAGGTAGGTGGTTCCCATGCCCAGATCGTGAGCCGCCACCTCAAAGGCGCATCTGGTGCGGGTGCTTGTCTTCTCGAAGATCAAAGCCACATTTTTCCCGCGCAGCGTATCCATGGGAATCCCCTTTTTCTTTTTATCTTTCAACTCCGCAGCCAGATCCACCAGATAGGTGATCTCCTCCGGCGTAAAATCCAGTAATTTCAAGAAATCGCGTCCCTTTAGATTCATGTTCTCCATCCTGCCTTTCCGTAATGCCATGTTCCTTTTATTGCACGCTATAATGCCGAACATTTTAATATCTTTAAATATACTTCATAATCCGGGGATTTTCAACCCCCCCTGTCCGGGAATCTGCAAACGGAGGATAACCGTTCTGCCCTATTTCACATAATGGCATTACAGCAATGTAAATTAATTGTGTACCTGGTAAAAGCGAGTTATAATTGTACCTATAAACAGTATTAATGAAACTGTTTCATGAACATAAAAATGATAGCAATGTCAGATTGATGTGAGGTGTTGACAATATGGGTTATTTAATCCGGAGAGTGCGTCAGGGTGATGAAATTTCTCTTGCATATATACAAACTGAAAGCTGGAAAACTGCATTTCAGGATATTCTTTCGACTGAAATCCTGCAAAAAACCACGGAGATCAATCGTGCCACGCAAATGTATAAGCGATTGCTTGACGAACGCATTGGCAATGGCTATATCCTGGAAGTAGACGGTAAACCCCATTGTATTGCCTGGTGGGATAAAGCGAGGGACAACGACATGCCCGACTATGCAGAACTCATTTGTATCCATAGCCTGCAGGACAACTGGAGAAAAGGTTATGGGACAAAAATGATGGATAAGGTATTGAACGACATAAAAAATGATGGGTATGATAAAGTCATGCTTTGGGTCTTTGCAGACAATGACAAGGCCAGAAAATTCTATGAATCCTGCGGCTTCGCAACATATGGAAAAGCCAGACCCTGCTTGGAAACACTGGAGATTTGTTACGAGAAAAAACTATAAAGTCATTTTTTAGAGCCAACAGACATAAAAAACTATCCCGGAAACGCCCATTTTATCAGCATTTCCGGGATTTTATCCGTTATTCGAAACTCAATCAGTTCACTCCGCAGGCATCCCCTTGGCGGTCTCCTTGAAAGCGGCCGCAACGCTTGCGATTCCCTGCAGTTCAGCGGGAAGAAGAATGGTGGTGGACTTGCCGTTAGCAACCTTTTCGAAAGCCTCCAGGCTCTTCATCTTCAGCACCGCCTCATCAGCGCCGGCATCTTTCAACAGACGGATACCTTCCGCATTAGCCTGCTGTACTTTCAGGATGGCTTCCGCTTCACCTTCCGCCTCGCGGATCATCTTCTCTTTCTCAGCCTCGGCGCGCAGGATCGCGGACTGCTTATCAGCCTCCGCACGGAGAATCGCGGATTCCTTAACGCCTTCCGCCTCCAGGATCTTCGCCCTCTTTTCACCTTCCGCACGGGTAACGGTCTCACGTTTCTCACGCTCCGCTTTCAGCTGTTTCTCCATGGCCGCCTGGATATCTGTGGGCGGCATGATGTTTTTCAACTCCACACGGTTTACCTTGATGCCCCAGGGATCGGTCGCGATATCCAGGGCCGAGCACATCTTGGTATTGATGATCTCACGGCTGGTCAGCGTCTGATCCAGTTCCAGATCGCCGATGATATTACGGAGTGTAGTAGCCGTCAGGTTCTCGATTGCCATCATGGGATTCTCAACACCGTAGGTAAACAGCTTGGGATCAGTGATCTGATAAAACACAACCGTATCGATCCTCATGGTAACATTATCCCTGGTGATAACGGGCTGAGGCGGGAAGTCCGCCACCTGCTCTTTCAGGTTTACACGTCTTGCCACTTTGTCAACGAAAGGCATCTTTACATGGAAACCAACGGACCATGTTCCCTGATAAGCGCCCAGACGCTCGATCACATAGGCCTGCGCCTGGGGAACGATCTTGAAACAGGAGACAAAGATCGCAAGAACCACTATCAACAGTATCACGACTAACCAACCAAACATATTTTACCTCTTTCCGTGCCGCCGCAGGGGCACAATCTTTTTATGATCAGGGAATATTTCTATTCCGACTGTTTCTCCTCCAGTTCTTCCATCTGGGACACGCTCATGGGCTCCGGTACGGACGGAGGGGTGGGATTTAAATCTTTCAGCTTCTCATCCGCTTTCACGATCAGTTTGACGCCGTTGATCGCCATTACATTCACCACGGCACCTGTGGGAATGATGACATTGTTATCCATGCTTCTGGCGCTCCACTGGTTGCCGCCTACCGTGACCTGTCCTGTTCCCTGTATATTGTTGACCTCGCTGACCACGATGGCCTGTCTGCCCACCATGCTTTCCACATTGGTCCTCACCCGGTCTTTGTTAAAATATTTGACTGCCACGGGTCTGGTAAAGAACAGCATCAGCAGGGAAACGATAAAGAAAAATAACACCTGTACTGCAATGGGCGCATGAAGCAGCGTCGCCACGATCGCCACCAGGGCGCCGCCCGCAAACCAGATCGTTGTCAGTCCCATGGTAACGACTTCCACTACCACCGCCACGATCAGAACCACAAGCCAGATCATCATCATAGTCATAATCTCGGTCATTTGATCACCCCTATTCAATTGCCGTTTACGGCAATTTGTTCCGTCTCTCCACTTCAGCGCCCTTTGCGGAGAAGAAATTTCAGCCGCTTTCACGTCTGAAATTCCTTCTGGGCGCTTCCATTTCGAGACTGTTCTCTAATACTAGGTTCAGTTTACTACAAAACAATCTTTCAGGCAAGCCATTTCTGTGCACGATAGGATTCTTTATCGTTTAAACAAGGGGCAGCGCCGTAAAACGCTGCCCCGTCAGATCCTGACATATTATTTTAATAGAACACATGATTTCCAATGACAAGACCTTCCCGCCCGTTATTGCGGCGGAAGTGCGTAAGGTCGCCCACATTGGACACGCCGGAAATGGCTTCCTCCGCAGCCTGGATACAGCTGGACTTGATGTTTCCGGACTCATACACCGCGTTCACCTTGCCGCTCTGAGCGGGTGTGAACTGCCCCGATGCATAGATAACGCCGTGGATACTGTTGGGGTAAGCGCCGCTTCTGACACGGTTCATGACCACCGCCCCCACCGCTACCTGACCCTCGTAAGGTTCGCTGCCCGCCTCGCACTGGATCAGTGCCGCCAACAGCAGGGTCGTATCTGCATCCGTGGTGTAAGCGCCATAGTTAACGTGACGTTTTGCCTCCCTCTCCGCTTCCTCACGAAGCCGGATCTCTTCCAGGGTCTCCCCTGCGTCGATCTGAAAATCCAATACCACATAATCCACGGAAACATACCCGTTCGAGCCCTCATAGTCGATACAGACCCATTCCTCGTTATCCTTGTTCAGAACCTCCACGATCTCTCCCTTGGGAAGCAGTCCCAGCACTCCCGCATCCGTTCCCGGTTCCGTCCTGACGCGGAGCGTTTCCGTATCGATCGTGGCCGTCATCCTGCCCACATCATTCGCAAGGGCACGCGCCTCTTCCCCAAACAACAGATACTCGTCGGATGCCCAGCCGATGATATTTCCCGACTGCAGCTTGGTCCAGCCGTCCCTCCTCTCCAGGATGATGCCCCCGCAGTCCTTGTATAATTTTCCTACCTTGGAAGCGTCTTCGCTGGCATCACTTCTCACATTCAGGGCATTCTGCACATTGGCCATGACCAGCGTGCCGATTTCCTCTTCCTCCTCCTGAGGCGTAAATTCCAGGTTCAATTCCCTTGCCGTGGCGCTGACGATATCATCGGAATTTGTCGAGCCGGGATTCAGTATCGAAGCCACCCCGCCGCGCATACTGTCCAGATAATCCGGGCTGCCGGCCCGAACAGTCATTCCCGACTGCACAAACAGGATAAATGACATCGCGATCCCCATCAACGCCGCAGACATTTTTCTGCTTTTTGCCATTTTGTATACCTCCCTAACAAATATTAACAATAATTATTTCCCTTTTTTGGTAAATTTATTACAAACTTGTTAAATTTGTTACAGACACATCATAACAAAGTCAGAAAAAAATGTCAAGTTTTTGCATCAAAGTTGTATCACCGGTTCAGACAGTCAGGACGCGGGCAGAACATCACATGGTCCTGGACTTCTCGATACAAGCCTCCATGGCGTCCATGACCGCCGCCCTCATGCCCTTTTCCTCCAGCACTTTTACCGCCTGGATGGTGGTTCCGCCGGGGGAGCAGACCATATCTTTCAGTTCCCCGGGATGCATGCCCGTCTCCAGCACCATCTTCGCGCTGCCCAATACCGCCTGTGCCGCAAATTCATAGGCCTGCTTTCTGGGCATGCCCTCCGCCACAGCCTGGTCCGCCATGGCCTCTATGAACAGGAAAACATAGGCCGGGGAACTGCCGCTGACCCCCACTACCACGTCCATCAGCCTTTCCGGCACCACGCTTGCCCTGCCAAATGCCTCCATCAGCCTTACCACCTTGTCCACATCTTCCCGGGGCACTTCCTCCCCGGCACAGATCCCGGTACAGCCCTCCAGGACAAGAGCCGGTGTGTTGGGCATACAGCGGATGATCCTCAATTCAGGTCTTCCGAAAGCTTCTGTGAGAAAATTCAAATCCCGTCCTGCGGCAATGCTGACCACCAGCGCGTCTTTTTTCACGGCTTCCCTGATTTCAGCGATCACCTCCGCCAGGAAAACAGGTTTGACGGCAAGAAACAAAATGTCCGCTTTCTCCGCCACCTGGACGTTTGTTTCCGCCGTTACAATATGGTATTTTTCCCTGATCCTGTCCCTTGTGGCGGCCGTTTTGGCCGATCCGATGATGTCCTCCGCTTTCACAAGCCGCTTTTCCAGCATGCCCCCGATCATGGCTCCCGCCATATTGCCCAGTCCGATAAAACCAATCTTCATACTGTATGCCTCCGTCTCATCATTTTATTCCCGCAAACAGCGCTTCAAATTCCATGCAGCAGGGTTATTGACTAATGCCGTCTCTGCCTGTAGGCCTCATACAGCAGCAGGGACGCCGCGATGGCGGCATTCAATGACTCTGTCTTTCCCTCCATGGGGATTTTCAGGTATTGATCCGCCTGCGCCGCCGTCTCCTTTGTCAGTCCTTTTCCCTCGTTGCCCACCAGGAAAGCAGTGGGCTCCCGGAAGGAAATCTCGTCATAATATGCCTCTCCCTCCAGATGCGCCGCATAGGCACGTATTCCGCTCCGGCACAGTTCCCCTATGGTCTGAGGCAGGTTGTCCACATACAGAAAAGGCACCCTGAAAACGGAGCCCATGGTAGCCCGGATGGTCTTGGGATTAAAAATATCTACTGTTCCCGTATTCATTATAACACCTGTTACTCCGGCTGCCTCCCCGGTTCTGACAATGGTTCCAAGATTTCCCGGATCCTGTATATCCTCCAAAACCATCAGCAGCGGAGACTTCGCCTGTAAAAGCTGCTCCAGGGAATATTCGGGACGTTTGACCACACACAGGATTCCCTGAGGCGTCTGGGTATCCGACATTTTCCTGAAAATCTCTTTTGTCACTGTCTCATAACCCGCATGGTTCAGTTTCCGCTCCATTTCAGGCTTTCCGGCGATATGTTCCAACGCCTCCTCCGATACGTAGATCTGCCGGATGCTTTCCTGCGGCACTTCCTCGAACAATTTAAAGCCTTCTGTCAGGAAGATGCCCGCACTGCGCCTTTCCCTTGCCTTATTCTGCCACTGTACGATCTGCTTGACCTTGGAGTTTGAAAAACTGCTGATCATCCGTACCCTCCTTCCATCCAAACGCTGCTTTTTATGAAAATATGCCTTCTTGCTGGGCATCCGTTTCTCTGCCATCACGGCTTTTCAACGGCTCCATCCCAAACCGTTCAGTCCGCAAATTGATAGAACGGCTGTTATTCTAAAAAAAGCAGCCGTTCCATAACACCCGGGGGTAATTCTTTTTTCCTTAAATCGTCAGCACCTGCGCGACCTCATACTGATATTCGTCAATACTCTTCTTCATCTGCAGCGCTTCCTCAATATCGAAGTCAACAAATTCGCCTTTCCGATAGCCCACCACCCTGTTTGTCTTGCCCTGCAGCATGATATCCACCGCATATGCCCCCATGATGGACGCGTAAAAACGGTCTGTGGCAGTGGGACTGCCGCCCCTCTGCATGTATCCTAGGATCGTAGCGCGGGTCTCCATACCCGTAGCCGCCTCAATCCTGCGCGCCATGGAAGTGGAATGCCCGATGCCCTCCGCATTGATGATGATGTGGTGGGTCTTTCCGCGCTTCCGGCTCTCTATAATATGGTTGATGATCTCCTGCTCGTTATAGTCATATTTCTCAGGAAGCAGCACATCCTCCGCACCGTTGGCAATGCTGCACCATAAGGCAATATAACCGGCATTACGCCCCATTACCTCAATGATACTGCACCGCTCATGGGAGGAAGAGGTATCCTTTACCTTGTCGATCGCCTGCATGGCCGTATTGACGGCGGTATCAAATCCGATGGTATAATCGGTACACGCAATGTCAAGGTCGATGGTGCCGGGCAGTCCCACCGTGTTAATTCCCTGTCTGGACAATGCCTGCGCTCCCCGATAGGAGCCGTCCCCGCCAATAACGATAATACCATCGATCCTGTGCTTCCTGCAGATCTGGGCTCCTTTTCTCTGATATTCCGGTTCCTTGAATTCCAGACACCGTGCCGTGCCCAGGACGGTCCCGCCCCTCTGAAGAATATCGGAAACATGGCGGGCCTCCATATCGATTATCTCTTCATTTAAAAGGCCGTTATAGCCTCTTTTGATTCCCTTTACCTTCAATCCCCTGAAAAGCGCCGTACGGACAACCGCGCGAATGGCAGCGTTCATTCCCGGCGCATCTCCGCCGCTGGTCAGAACAGCAATCGTCTTTATCTCTTTTGCCATAATTATTCACCATGCCTTTCCATAACCTGCGAAATGCGAGTATTATCTGAATCCCTATTTTAATCTATTTTTCCCCTGTTTTCAATAGGCTAAAGTATGTAGTTACCGAATTTTTACATTTTCCGCCCCGAAAAGCGCGCCAAGCTTCCCCCGCAGGTTCTCGTCCGCAGACACCCTGCGGTTGGGAGGCAGCACCTTGATTCCCCTGGTGCTCTTTAAGAAGATCACCACATCGTCATTGCCGTCGGAATCCGCAATGGCTGAAAACAGTTCCTGCTCCCTGGCAAAATAACTGTCCGCATCGGGAAACTGGAGCCAGATCCCCTTAGGCATCTTTCCCTGTCGTATGGATGCCGCCGCATTTCCGGCTGCCGCAGCAGATGACTGACCGCCGCCCATGGGATATACAGATGCAGAGCCTTTCCGATCCATGCCGGATGCCTGATACGGCTGATCCGCATCGGACAGAGGATCCTGCCGCCGGACATTCATATCAGCACTGTCACGGCCGTTATTATAACTATTGTTATTCCATCTCCTGCCCTGGAAGATCGGCTGTCCTCCGGCGGCCGCCGCCTCATCAAATCCCACGATCTGCTCACAGATCAGCTTGCCATCCCGCTCTTCCTCCACGGAAGCGCGTCCCCGGATGAACACTTTCGTGTCCTCCCGGAGCATGCTGCCGTACTTTTCGTAATCTTTCGGGAAAACCACAACTTCCACATTCCCCACCAGATCCTCCAGGTTCAGGAAAGCCATGATCTTGTCATTTTTCGTATATTTTACGGTCTTATCAGCGATCAGCCCGCCCAGCACCACTTTGGACTGATCCGGCACGGAAACGGTTCCGCTTTCCTCATCCAGCGCGAAATCGTTGGTGGTATTGGTGATATATTTCCGCCACAATTCCTCGTCCGCCTCCAGCGGGTGGCCGCTGAGGTAAATGCCCAGGACCTCTTTCTCAAAGGCAAGCACCATCTCCTGGGAATACTCGCCCACGTCAGGCATACGGATGTCGAACTCGTCTTTCTCTTCCTCTCCCGCAATGTCAAAAAGGGACAGCTGACCCGCCAGATTATTCTTTTTATCCCTGACAACGTGATCCAGTATCTGCACATAGACGCTCATGAACTGTTTCCTGGTTCCGCCCAGACTGTCCAGCGCCCCGGCTTTGATCAGATGCTCTATGACACGCTTGTTCATCTCCACATCCGCAGTACGGGTGATAAAATCCTGAAGATTGGTAAAAGGCCCCCTCTCCTCCCGTTCCCGGACAATGTCCTCTATCACAGCCCGCCCTATGCTCTTGATCGCCGTCAGCGCGTAACGGATGCCTCCCTCCGTCACGGAGAAACCGCACTCTCCCTCGTTGATATCCGGCGGCAGCATCTGGATCCCCATATTCCTGCAGGTCAGGATGTACTCCGAAACCTTTTTGGGGTTATCAATAACAGATGTCATTAATGCTGCCATAAACTCTACCGGGTAGTAATATTTCAGATATGCCGTCTGCAGGGCCACCACCGCATAACATGCCGCATGGGATTTATTAAACGCATATTTGGCAAAGTCCATCATATCGTCATAGATACCGCCTGCTATTTTTTCATCAATCCCCTTTGCGACGCAGCCCGGAACGTTTTCCTCCTTGTTCCCGTAAATAAAATTCGCCCGTTCTTTTTCCATCACCGCCTGTTTCTTCTTACTCATGGCACGGCGCACCAGGTCGCTCCGTCCCAGGGTATACCCGCCCAGGTCACGGACGATCTGCATAACCTGCTCCTGATAGACGATACAGCCGTAGGTGGGTTTTAGGATAGGTTCCAGCTGGGGACAGGAATATACCACTGCGTCATGATTGTTCTTCCCCTTGATATATTTGGGGATAAAATCCATGGGGCCGGGACGGTACAGGGAGATTCCCGCGATAATATCCTCCAGGTTCCGGGGGCGCAGTTCTTTCATGAAATTCTTCATGCCCGCGCTCTCCAGCTGGAAAATACCGTCCGTCCTGCCTGTGCCGATGGAAGCAAGCACCTGGGGATCGTTGTAGTCGATCTGATCGATGTCGATGTGCTTCCCCCTGATCCTCTCGATAAATTTCACCGCGTCCCGTATCACCGTCAGCGTGCGCAGACCCAGGAAATCCATTTTGAGCAGCCCCAGTTCCTCCAATGTGGTCATGGTGAACTGGGTGGTGATGGAGCCGTCGCTTCCCCTGGACAGGGGGATGAACTCGTCCGCAGAGTCCGGGCAGATCAACACTCCTGCTGCATGCATGGAAGTATGACGCGGCAGACCCTCCAGACGTTTGCTCATATCAATCAGACGATGTACCTGCTCATCCTCCTGATACAGCTTGCGCAGTTCCGGGTTCATTTCCACCGCCCGGTCTATGGTGATATTCAGTTCATTGGGAACCATCTTTGCAATAGAATCCACAAAGGCATAGGGCATGTCCATCACGCGGCCCACGTCTCGGATCACGCCCTTTGCCGCCAGCGTACCGAAGGTTACGATCTGCACCACCTTGTCCGCGCCGTATTTCCTGCCCACATAATCGATGACCTCCTGACGCCTGTTGAAACAGAAGTCAATGTCGATATCGGGCATGGATACGCGCTCCGGATTCAGGAAGCGCTCAAACAACAGGCTGTACTTGATGGGATCAATATTGGTGATCTTCAGGCAGTAGGATACGATGCTGCCCGCTGCGGAACCACGCCCCGGTCCCACCGGAATATCGTTGGATCTGGCATAATTGATAAAATCCCACACGATCAGGAAATAATCCACATATCCCATGGTTTTAATAACACCCAGTTCGTAATCCAGCCGCTCCCGCAGCGTCTGCCCTGTATCTCCCGCCTGCTGGCTGCTGTCGCCATAGCGTTCCGCCAGCCCGTCGTCACACAGTTTATTTAAATAAGTCCAGGAATCATAGCCCTCCGGCACCTCATAGTGGGGCAGTTTCGTGACGCCAAACTCGATCTCCACATGGCACCGGTCCGCGATCCGCTGGGTATTCTCCACCGCCTCCCAGGCATAGGGGAAAAGCCCTTTCATCTCCTCCTCGCTCTTGACGTAATACTGCCCGCCCTCATAGCGCATACGATCCTCGTCCGCCAGCTTCTTGCCGGTCTGGAGACAGAGCAGGATATCGTGGGAATCCGCATCCGAAGCATAGGTGTAATGGACATCGTTGGTGGTCACCAGCGGAATGTCCAGTTCCTTACTCATTTTCAGCAGCTCCATATTGACAAACTTCTGCTCCGGCAGTCCGTGATCCTGCAGTTCCAGGAAATAATTCCCCTTACCGAAACATGCCTCGTACTTTCTGGCGGCTTTCCTGGCCTCATCCGGAAGCCGCTTTGTGATATATCTCTGCACCTCTCCCGCCAGGCAGGCGGACAGCGCGATAATACCCTCATGATACTGATTCAGAACCTCCATATCCACCCGGGGCTTGTAGTAGTATCCTTCCGTAAAGCCCGTGCTTACAATCTTCATCAGGTTTGAATAACCTGTGTTATTCTCCGCCAGCAGCACCAGATGGTAGTACCTGTCCTCCCCGCCGGTCAGTTCCTTGTCAAAGCGGGAATTGGGCGCCACATAGACCTCGCAGCCCAGGATTGGATTGATCCCCGCCGCTTTGGCCGCGCGGTAGAAGTCAATGACCCCGTACATCACGCCATGGTCGGTGATGGCAGCGCTGTCCATCCCCAGTTCCTTTACCCTTGCCACGTATTCTTTTATTTTGTTGGAACCGTCCAGCAGAGAGTATTCCGTGTGGACGTGAAGATGCGCAAATGCCATGATTGTGGACTCCTTATCCGCCTGTCAACCGATTTCCGGTGAAGCAATATTTACCATATTAATATACTGAATTTCCCGGAATTTGTAAAGGGGAACGGGACAATCGCATCACAGGAAAACAAAGCCCCCGCTGCAGACAACGGGGGCTTTGATCCTCATGGGATTCATTCCTATTCTTTTATCCTGTCAATTTCTGTAAGATTTACACCCAAACTTGTCAAAAGTACTTTCAAAGAAATATAATCATCCTTGAGATCGGCGTATGTTTCAGCAGCATTTTCTTTCTTTGCTAATAGCATACGCCTTTGCACTTTTGTAAAATCATTTATTGCCCTTTCTATGATTTCCCCATTATCCGGCGTATGATCACTCCAAGTTATCGAAGTTTCGTTGCTATGTCCAGTATAACATAACCGGGTGGTAAAGTCTATTCGTTTCCTGAAAACTTCGGTTCACTGCTTTTTCATCGTCACAGGAAAATACCTATATATCCTTTGAGCGAATTCATTTTAACACAAAAATGAAGTAAATACAAGAAAGCGCCTGACGTGACCCGCTTACCATTCCAGGTCCCGTCCCAGGTCTGTGATCTCATCCAGTCCCAGGTCGCTGTCCGCCCAGCAGCCGATATACTCCCCTGAACGGAGCATGAGCAGGGTGACGCCCAGATCCTCCAGCCCGATCTCCAGTTCATCCAGCGTTTTCTCCAGTTCCGAATCAGGCACTACTTCCATCTCCACCAGGCATCCCCCATCGATCTTAAGGCTTATGTCGTAGTACCACTCTATCAGTTCCTCGCACTCCTCACACTCTTCCCTGTCCAGCATCCTGGTATCTGACACTTTCATGCTGCCCAACACCTGTTCCAGCAGCATGGCGGTCTCCTCATCCAAGTAGCTCACTATGATTTCTGCGTTGTCATAAAGTTCATCCAGCACTTCATCCACCTCCGGCGGATAGCAGGCTTCCAGGCTTTCCTTCCATGTCTTCAGATCCTTTTCGTTTGTCGGTCTCTTGACTGTCAGCTGCGCCGCCTTCTCATAATATGCCGTCATATGCTCCATGATATACTCTTCCCGCGCCGCCAGGGCATTCCTGCGGACAAATGCCTCCCCTTCCTCCAGTACGGTAATCGCCGCTATGGCGTCCCCCAACTGCAGGTAGATATCCGCCTCTCCCAGATAGATCTCCGGCCGTTTCGGGTTTAGTTCCCTCACTGTCTCATAATACTCCATGGCCTCTTCATAATCCTCGTCCTGGTACAGCGCGTCCGCCTCTCCCAGGTACGCATCCTCAAGTCCCGTCTCCGCAGCCTCATTTTCGGGGAGATAGTCCAATGCCTCCTCATAGGCTTCTATGGCTTCCTGAAAGGATTCCTCCTGCATATATTTTTCTGCCTGCCTCACACACTTTCCGCTCCGGTATTCCGGGCTTGTGATATGTACCACCAGCGCGATGATGCCAGCCACAACCAGTACCGCGCATGCCGCCACAACGGCCAGCAGTTTCTTTTTAGCAGGCGTGCCTTTCTGCGCTGGAACCGGCACCGACACCGCCGCCCTTTCCTGCTTTTCTCCCACAACCGTTCCGCATTGAGGACAGAACTTTCCTCCGTTTTCTATCTCTGCTCCACACTTACCACAAAACATTTCTTCTTCGCATTCCGCCGCACAAGCGGCATTTGCTATTTATCGTACACACTTTTTCATTTTACCCTACCAACCGCAAAAGGTCAACCTCATTATGTTATTTGCCCACAGCACAAGTAACAGTTTAGCGTCCTGTCTGAACTGTTACGAATATTTCCCCTAATTGAGTCCATAATATATAAAAACTATTGATTCTTAATTGGATATATGATAAGCTTTTTAGTACAGAAATTAATGTAATAAGGGAATATTATATACTCGGTTATTGAAATCTGATGACTGAGGGGGTATAATGTGGGTAAGAATAACGAAGAGAAAGGAGAAATTAAAATGAATGCATATGCGTTAAAGCCTGTGATGCCTTTTGTAACAAGAAGTAAATTGGGACGGACACCAGCTACAGAGGATAATAGGAAAATGGTTGAGTTTATGGATTCTCATAATTTTTCCTTTGACATTGATGTAAAAACTAAGGATTTAAAATGTACAGTAACAGAGAAGTAAAAAATGAATATTGAAAGATATACCAAAGAACATGAGGGATTAGCAAAAAAATTTGAATGTGGAAACATAATTATTGATAATTTTTTGAAAAGTGGTAGTGCTCTGGATGAAAACCAGGGCATTACTTATGTTTTGTTATCTGAAAAAAAGGATGTCATTATTGGTTACTATAATATAGAAGTGGGCAGAGTTGACCAAATTGAGGATATAGGAGATGCAGTAATATATAAACCTATGGGAGGATCTGTAAATATTAATTATTTGGCAGTAGATAGTAAGTATCACGGAACAAAAATAGCAGAAATAAAGGACAAAAAAATATATTTAGGCGATTATCTGTTAAGGGATTGTGAAAAGCGGATTTTGAAGTTAAGAAAATAAGTAGGAATTGTTTTTATTACATTATGTTCTACTGAAAAAGGGTATCATTTATATCATGAAAGAAATAGTTATGAGGATTTTGAAGATGATATGAGTACATTTGTACAAGAAAGTGATCAGAAATGTTATAAGTTATACAAATGTGTTGACGACATAGTTGGGGCGTAAGGCATACCTATCTGCAAAAGCTTTAAATGCTATACAAACAAGAGAGGCAATGTGTCCCTCAAAGATGCTGGCAAGTTCCTTTGCGCTGGGCTTGTGCACTACACTGGGATCCAGTTTCGCGCCTTTATGGCAGTCAAGAACAAAGGTTTCATCAAATTCGGACGCACCAAGCGAACCCCCCAGAGGCTGCTTCCTCTGGGGGGTCCTTTTGGATCCGCCATAAATCCTATATGTACTTCTCCAGCACTTCCACCTTATCCAGCGCCTCCCAGGGCAGGGAGATGTCGTCCCTCCCGAAATGCCCGTAGGCAGCCGTCTGCCTGTAGATGGGTCTGCGCAGATCCAGCATCTTGATGATGCCTGCGGGACGCAGGTCAAAGTTCTCGCGGATGATCTCCACCAGTTTCTCGTTGGACAGTCTGCCGGTTCCGAATGTATCCACCATAACGGAAGTGGGCTGTGCCACGCCGATGGCATAGGACAGCTGGATCTCACAGCGCTCCGCCAGGCCTGCGGCTACAAGATTCTTTGCCACATAACGCGCCGCGTATGCCGCGCTCCTGTCCACCTTGGTACAGTCCTTGCCGGAGAAAGCGCCGCCGCCGTGACGGGCATATCCGCCGTAGGTGTCCACGATGATCTTACGTCCCGTGAGGCCTGCGTCGCCGTGAGGTCCGCCGATCACAAAACGCCCCGTGGGATTGATGAAGAATTTGGTATTCTCATCGATCAGTTCTTTGGGCAGCACTTCATCAAACACATGCTTCTTAATATCCTCATGGATCTGCTCCTGGGTCACATCCTCATCATGCTGGGTGGACAATACCACCGCCTCCAGACGGATGGGCTTTCCGTTATCATCATACTCCACGGACACCTGGCTCTTGCCGTCGGGACGGAGATATTTCAGGGTGCCGTCCTTGCGGACCTTCGTCAGCTGTCTGGTCAGCTTATGCGCCAGGGAGATGGGATAAGGCATCATTTCCGGGGTCTCATTGGTAGCGTAGCCAAACATCATGCCCTGGTCGCCCGCGCCAATGGCTTCGATCTGGGCATCGCTCATATCCCTTGCCTCCAGAGCCTTGTCAACTCCCATGGCGATATCGGGGGACTGCTTGTCCAGCGCCACCATGACCGCGCAGGTATTACCGTCAAAGCCGGTCTTTGCGTCATCATACCCGATCTCGTTCACGGTCTCACGGACAAGGGCGGGAATGTCCACATTTGCCTTGGTGGTGATCTCCCCCGTCACCAGCACAAAACCGGTACAGCAGGCGGTCTCGCATGCCACACGGCTCATGGGATCCTGTGCCACACAGGCATCCAGAATCGCATCGGATACCGCGTCACAGACTTTGTCGGGATGTCCCTCAGTTACAGATTCGGAAGTAAATAAGTGTTTTTCCATTTGTGTTTTCCTTTCTTTGTATAAATTTTGCGTGCACTGTCGGCGCACTATTAAGAAAGTCCGCTTATAAAATAAGCGGACTTAAAATCTTACGATCGTCAATCCTCTTATTGTTCGATAAGTTTTCGCTCAGGGGGGCACCTTCCCGCAAGGGGGTTGCCGTGGTTTCATCGATCCTATGTATCTCCACCAACTCTGAATAAGAGAAAATCTATTTAATTGTCATCACTATACTACAATAGATACAACCTGATGTCAACAGGATTTTTTAATTTACTGCAGGATCAGGTCTTCCGTGCCGGAAGACACCTGTTTGACACAATTGCTGAAACCTGCCACCGTGTAGGGATTCTTGGAACAATCCTGCCAAACGTAGGAGTCATAGTAAACCCCCCACCACCCGTCATACAGCTGCACGGTATCATACGCCGCAATCGGCGTCTTGTATTTATGGGACTGATCGATCTCAACGGGATATGTCCCGTCCTCCAGGGGAACCGCATACCCGTTTACCAGTTTTATGACCAGGTCATAACTGAATCTGTCCCCGGAGATCACGTTGCTGTGCTCGATGTAGTCACCCTCCATCACTCCGTTTACACAGTAAAAAGTGATATCATCCTTTGTCCTGTCCGATCCAATCTCATTTCCATGATAGTCATAATGGGTCAGTGTACCGTAATCGTCAATTTTTCCCTCTCCGTTGGGCAGGTCATTCTCCCAGTTTACAGTGTATTTTGTCAGATACCCTTCCCCTGTGGAATAATACCAGCGGCCGCTGCCCTGACGTTTCCCGTCACTGTAATTCCCGTAATACACATAGGGTCTGCCGCCTATGATGTAGATTGCCGTGCCCCGTCCATCCGGCTTCTCACCCTGCTGCAGGGAATTGCTGTAAAGTACCTGCCTCACCTCTCCCGCGCAGTTTTCAAATTCCTGACTGTTCATAATGGCCTCGATGGATGTGATGTCATCGGCGTCAAAAGCCACGTTCAGTTCCTCTATCAACCCCTGGAGCGTGGCATCCACCTGTTTCATCTGCGCCAGTTCCTCCGCGTATCCGGCCAGGCTGTCATCCCCTCGGAGTCCCTGCACCCGGTTTATGATCTCTTCCGCCCTGGCATATTGCTGGCTGTTTTTACAGGCTATGATGTAATCCTCCGCCACTTTCAGCAGTTCATCCAGCAGTCTGGCGTCGTCCCCCGCATACTCCATGGCCTCCTCCAGAAGATCAAGGGCACGGTCGTAATCATGATCCCGCCATGCCTGTTCCGCGGATAACTCATATAATTTTACCAAGGCATCCGAATATTCCGTATCCTCCTTACCGCCATACGCAAACTTCAGCAGTTCCCGGGCCGCGTCATATTCGCCCTCTGCGATCAGCGCGGAGACCGCCTCCGTCACCAGTTCCCGGAAACCATCCTCATCCATGCTGTCCCGCAGCCCTTTCAGGAAAGCGATATACTCCGCCGGATCCTCATAGAGCAGCCTGGCGCCTCTCGTCACATTCTCCAGTCCCTCTTTATTCTCCTCATAGAACGCATCGTCTGCCGAGGCTATCTCCCAATAATATTGTATGTACTCTTTTGCAGTTTCCTGATCCCCCGCACTGTACGCCGCTTCCACAATACCCTGTATTGCCTCCGCATCTTTCGGCTCTATCTCCAATGCCTGTTCAAAGTGTGCAATCGCCTGTTCATAATCAAGTTCATTCAGATATCTGTTGCCCTCTGAGACCATGGAACCGGCTGCCACCGACGGAATACGCGGTACCGCAAAGGCGGATGCCACAGACGCCGTCGAAAACACTACCGCAAATCCCAACACTCCTTTTAAAACAGTCGATACTTTCATATCATTCACCTTCCTGCACACCAGGGTATGCATCCATTTTCATTCTGTGCGCCTCCCCGAAGCCTTATTCGAAGAAAGGAACCAGGCTCCCGTCCGCCAGGTTATGCACGCTGATCTTCTCCTCTGTGCCATCCAGATAATCGACATAAAGTTTCTGGTCAAATAGAAAGAAATTCCTTACCTTTTGCAGATTATAGTATCTGGTCGTCCCTGACGCCCCCTCATAGACCGCGATCGCGCTGCCATGGGACGTCTCTATGAAATAATAATTTCCGTCATATACCTGGAGGCCGGACTCCAGATCCGCATTTCCCACCACACGGCTCCGGCTTCCGTCAGGACCGATGGCACAAAAACACTCGTCGTCATAGGAAACATAGTAAATATCCCCGTCCACATACATCACCTGGTAATAGTAACCGCCGGAAGCCAGTTCCCGGGCGGACTTCCCGTCCACATCCATAGCCGCCAGGACGCAGCCCGCATCCTCGTCATCCGGATCCTTCCAGTACGAAAAATAGATCATATTTTCATTCATCGTCATGGAGACACAGGATCTATCCGTCAGCAATATCTCCCTGCGGTCTGCTATATTCATTTTATAAATATGGCTGTCGTTCTCATTCAGATAATACAGCCAGTCATTGACCAGCATCAAATACTCAGGCACCGCGTCGGACATATATTCCAGCTGCGTGCCGTCGATATTGATGCTGTAGATGCCCAAAGCGCCGGATACATTGACGAAATTGTTCACAAAATAAAGCCTATCGTCCCGCAAACTGATCATGCCAGCAGGAGTATCCGAAATCTTTTCCCTGCGGTAGGAGCCGTCCCGCGAAACCTTATATAAACTGCAGCCGTCCAACTCGTTAGCGACGTAGTAGTAATCCTCATCCATCGCCAGCAGCGCGCCCCTGGAATACATCTGCATATCATTCCCATAGACCCAGCTTTCCGCCATGGAACTTCCGCCATCCCCGCCCTGGGAGGCAAAAGCTTCTTTCCCCGACAGCGTATCGGTCAAAGTCATTACATCCGTATCCCCATACCAGCCGTCACCCTCGAAACGCTCTTTTTTCCCCAATGCGGCGCACAGCAGGAACAATGCTGTCTCGCCCGCCAGCATGAGAACAATTATGATGATGACCATAATAACAATGGAAATTTTACTTTTCGAATCATTGTCAGATGTGCCTGTATGATCTGCCAACTGTTCCTGTGCAGTCCCCGTGACCGCCGTTCCTGTTATCTCTTCCTGAGCCTCTGTCCCCAAATCCGTATACCGTCCTTTTCTCCTGTGTCAAACATGCGCCTGCCGGAACCGTCAGCCTGTTTTTAATTTAAATTTCTGGAAATCCTTTTCCGTCTGAACCAGTTCGATCTGCGCGCCCAGGCTCTGCAGCTTCAGATGAAAATCCTCATAGCCGCGCTGGATATACCTGATATCATCCACCGTGGATGTGCCCTCCGCAGCCAAAGCCGCCACCACCAGCGCAGACCCCGCCCTGAGATCCGGCGCGGAAATGCTTGCTCCGGTGTATCGTTCCACCCCGTCTATGATGGCGGTGGTTCCCTCCACTTTGATATTGGCTCCCATCCTGGTCAACTCGTCCACATATTTAAAACGATTCTCAAAAATGGTCTCGGTCACGATACTGGTTCCTTTGGACAGAGCCAGCGCCACCGTGATCTGGGGCTGCATATCCGTGGGAAATCCGGGATAAGGCAGCGTTTTCACATGGGTATGGAGCAGGGGTTTCGAAGACACCACCCGGATGCAGTCATCCAGTTCCTCCACCTCGCAGCCGATCTCCAGGAGCTTTGCCGTAATGGATTCCAGATGCTTGGGAATCACATTCTTTACCGTCACATCGCCCTTGGTGACAGCAGCGGCAAACATAAACGTGCCCGCCTCGATCTGGTCGGGAATGATGGCATACTCCGTGCCGTGCAGTTTCTGTACGCCCCTGATACGGATCACGTCCGTGCCGGCTCCCTTGATATTGGCTCCCATGCTGTTCAGGAAATTGGCAAGATCCACCACATGGGGTTCTTTCGCGGAATTCTCTATGATCGTCAGGCCTTCCGCCATGGTAGCCGCCATCATCACATTGATGGTAGCGCCCACGCTGACACAATCCATGTAAATATGGCCGCCTTTCAGCCGTTCGGCGCTGGCCTTGATCAGACCGTGCTCGATGGTCACTGTGGCGCCCAGTGCACGGAACCCTTTGATATGCTGGTCGATGGCCCGGAAACCGATGTCGCATCCTCCGGGGAGAACCACCTCCGCATGTTTATATTTTCCCAGGATTGCCCCCAGCAGATAATAAGAAGCCCTGATCTTCTTCAGGGATTCCTCCTCCACTATCAGACTGTTGATGCTTCCGGCATTTACGGTTACCTTATGCCTGTCGTTGCGCTTAACCATAACGCCGATATTCTGCATGGCGCTCAAAAGTACGTTTGTATCCCATACATCGGGCATATTTTCTATATATACGGTCTCATCCGTCATGATCGTGGCAGCCAGAATAGGAAGTGCAGCATTTTTAGCACCCCCTATCTCCACGTCTCCCACTAAGGGATTACCGCCCTTGATTGCATATTGTTCCATCTATCGATACCTCTTTAAGGTTATATTAAAATTTACCACTTTTTTACTCTACCACATTTTCCTCTTTTTGTAAACTGAATGTACGTTCTTATCCTATTCGAGGTAATTCAAAGGATTCACCTGCGTACCGTTGATCAGGATCTCAAAATGCAGGTGGGGGCCTGTGCTGACGCCGGTATTGCCGCTGAGTGCGATCCGCTCGCCCTGCCTTACATGATCTCCCACGGACACCAGCACCTTGCTCAGATGCGCGTATCTGGTCTGCCTGCCGTCCTCATGGTCGATATAGACCACATAGCCGTAGCCGCTGCCCCAGCCCGCCTTGACCACCGTACCGCCGCAGGATGCGTAGACCGGCGTACCCGTAGGCGTTGCCCAGTCGATGCCCTTATGATAGGTGCTGGCTCCTTTCTTGGGCGCAGTCCTCCTGCCGAATCCGGAACTCTGACGGCCGCCGGAAATAGGGCGGATATAGGTGGGCGGGATCCTGGTTCCACGCTCTACCACTTTCGCCACCGCTTCCTTGATGATATCCTCTTTTAAGATCTCCCTGTCCACTTCTTTGTCGTTCAGATAGGAGACATCCGCCACCACCCTCCGGAAACCGGCGGAAGGCTGCACATGCACCACCTGATGATTGGTGTACCAGTCATCGTTTTCTATATAGATGATATCCGCATCGTAAATTTCCTCATAATAATTTTCTTCCACCCTGACCACGGAAAGTTCCGGCTCGGGCACGGTGATCACCAGCTTCTGCCCGATCTGCAGGGTAGTTCTCTCATCCTCCAGGCTGTCGTTCATCTCAATGATACGATCCATGGGAATATTCACCTTGATAGCGATCTCGGACAGCGTGTCCCCTTTCACCACCTCATATTCTCCCGGTACTTCCTGCTCCTTGATGACCATTTCGATGGCCTCGGAAAGTTCCGTCAGCTGGCTCTCGGGAAGATACGCTTCCACGATCTCCACATCCTCCGCAAAATCCATGGACAAAAGCCCCAGATCGTAATCCTCAAAATCCTTTTCTTCCTCCTCCGTGACCCTGGTGGCGCCCATATTGGAGAGGACTGGCTGTATGCCCGCCTCCAGATGGGAATTGGCGCCGTCCTCCTGCTCCAGGGTAGTGTCCACCACATTGGAAGTGAGCACGCTGAACTCCCGTCCGGGATCATAGACCAGCTCCACCCGAAATTTTCCTTCGTTGCCGTACTTATCGAGGGCGGCCTGCAGCAGCTGGCGCACTTCGTCCGTGCTGGCCAGGTTCACCATATATTCGTTTACCTTCAGCGTATAAGAGCGATGCATGGTCTCCTGGACGTCGCTTCTCAGCACGGCGTCCATATTTGCCAGGACATCACTTTCCGCGTCAACTTTACCCCAGAGCACTTCTTCCCCGGCTATCTGCAGATCCATCTCCAGGAACAGCAGTTCATCGTTCTCCGCAGCAATGCCCCGGCGCGCCTCTATCAGCAGTTCCTCCGCCCTCTCCCTGTCTCCCAGCGTTCCCACAGCCTGTCCATTGAGCATGATATGGAAAAAGTTGTCTCCCGTCTTCTCAAAAGGCGTATGGCCTTTCAGAAAAAGCGTACAGCAGAATAAAGTCAACGCCGTGGTCTTAATATATGTAAATTTGTATTTTCTATTATGGTTTGTCTTCTTTTTCATAGGTTTTCCAATTCTTTATAAATTTGTAAGAACACAGTTCACATCCGCGCCGGCCTGTCAGATGGACGTGTGGACTGTATACAAATTTATTCTATCAACAAATGAAAGGGTTGTAAAGTAACATTTCCGTGAGTTATAGTAGGTATGTAACAGTTCAGCCCTGAAAAGGAGGTCAACAGGCATGGACACACCTATCTTTTTCCATATTGACGTAAACTCCGCATTCCTAAGCTGGTCCGCGCTGGAACAGCTGGAGGCGGGCAGCGGGACGGATCTGCGTCTGATTCCCTCCATCGTAGGCGGCGATATGAGCAAACGCCACGGCGTGGTGCTGGCCAAATCCATTCCCGCCAAGGCCTACGGCATTGTCACCGGCGAACCGGTGGTGAACGCTTTCCGCAAGTGCCCCCATCTGGTGACGGTGCCTCCCAACCACACCCTCTACCATGAAAAGAGCGCCCTGCTCATGGAATACCTCTCCGGTATCTGCCCCGACATCGAGCAGGTCAGCGTGGATGAATGCTATATGGATTATTCCCCCATTGCGTCAAAATATACTTCCCCCGAATCGGCCGCCGCCACGATCAAGGACGGCGTCCGCGAGAAATTCGGTTTTACCGTGAATGTGGGCGTCTCCGACAAAAAAATCCTGGCCAAGATGGCCTCCGATTTTAAGAAGCCCGATCTGGTGCATACGCTGTACTCCTGGGAAATTCAGGAGAAAATGTGGAAACTCCCCGTTTCTTCTTTATTCATGTGCGGAAAGTCCAGCGTGGACACCCTGCGCAAACTGGGGATCCTGACCATCGGGGACCTGGCGGTCTCCGACCCGGCGATCCTGGAATCCCATTTAAAAAGCCATGGGCGAACCCTGTGGCAGTATGCAAACGGCATCGACAATTCCACGATCTTTTCCGAACCCGCCAAGATGAGAGGGATCGGCAACTCCACCACCTTGAGCAGCGACGCGGTGACCAGGGAGGAGGCCGCCAAAAACCTGCTCACCCTTGCCGAATCCGTGGGACAGCGGCTCCGGGCGGACCACAGCATGGCAGGCCTGGTCTGTACGGAGATCAAATATAACACCTTTCAGTCCGTGTCCCATCAGGCGATTCTGGATACCCCCACCTCCGCCACCAATATCATTTACCGCCAGGCGCTGGCGCTGTTCGATGAGTTGTGGGACCAAACTCCCATACGCCTCCTTGGCATCCGCACCAGCAAGCTGGTTCCCGACAGCGAACCGGTACAGCTGAGCCTGTTCGATTATGCGGCTCCCGTATCCGAAAAACAGCAGAAGCTGGACGCCGCCCTTGACTCCATACGCCAGAGGTTCGGCAAAGACGCCGTAAAGCGGGGAAGCCTTCTGGCCTCCCGGGAAGAGGAATAACAGAAAAGCACCCGACGCCCCGATCAATTTGCAGTTGCTTTACCGCCGGATAACGTTTAAACTATCTGTAAGACCACCATACAGAAACAAAGGAGCCGCCATGCCAAAAATAAAGACCTTTCTGTCCCAACACAAAACCATCCTGCTGATCATGTTCCTGGCCGCCTGCGCAAGGCTGATCGACCTGGGCGGACTGCCCGGCGGGGTATATCCGGACGAGGCGTACAACGCTTATAACACATGGAGCATGATGACAGAGGGCATTGACAGCCGGGGATATCACACGCCTGTGTACTTCGTGGCATGGGGAAGCGGCATGAATGTTCTCTATGCCTACCTCGCGTTGCCATTCTTCCGTTTATTTGGCGCCAGCCTTACCGTTTTCCGGCTTCCCCAGGCCCTGGTCAGCCTTGCAGGCGTTTTCTCGTTTTATGTGCTGGGGCGGGAATGCTTTGACAGAAAAATGGGATGCTTTATGGCCTTTGCCCTTGCGATCAACCCATGGAGCGTCATGAACGCCCGCTTCGGCCTGGAATCCACACTGGCTCCAAGCATGATCCTGTTTGCCCTGACATTTCTTGTGCTGGGGTTAAAGAAAAACGCAAACTACCTTTATGCATCCGCGATTTTCATGGCTGCTTCCCTGTACAGTTATGCCCTCACATGGATCGCCCTTCCGATCATCCTTATCCTGACGCTGCTGCTCTACTGGAAACGCATTCCCCGCAGACCCGCCACATTCCTCTCCGTGGGGATCCTCTTTGCGGCGGCTGTGCCCCTGCTGCTCTTTTTAGCCGTCAATCTGGATCTGATCCCCGAAATCGCCACGCCGTTTTTTTCCATTCCCAGGCTGGCCGCTTTCAGGAGCAGTGAATTGAATCTGCGTTATATCTTTTCCAATCTCGCGCCCCTGTCCAAAATCCTGCTCCGCCAGTATGACAGTCACTCCCATGCCTCAAGCGCATTGGTAGGGGCCTATTACCTGTTTACCACCCCTTTCTTTCTTCTGGGCATTGTACTTCACATCGGGAAATTGTTGAAAAAACATGAACGGGGAAATAACGACCTGCAGTTTTTATTACTGATATGGCTGGCCAGCGCATTCTTTGTGGCATTACTACAGTCGATCATAACCATGATCCATATCAATCTGATCCACATTCCGCTTATCTTTTACGGCGTTTACGGAATCACGGAAGCTGCCCGCATTGTAAAAAGCCGGTTTGTGATACCGGCCTGCGTGACATTCTTCTGCATTTCATTCGCGGCATTCTTTTATGATTATGCCACGGACACTGATACTCATTTCTATCGTTCCAACGCCATGGAAGCGCTGGAAGAAGCGAAGAACCTGGCGAAACCCGATCAGACGGTCACGATCGTGGGATACCTCACCGTTCAGTGCGGCGTATGGATGTGGTGGGAAAAACCCCTGCCTTCGGATTTCTGCGCAAACGTGACCTATATAGATGACCCGGCCTGGGGACAGATCGGCTCATACGGGCAATTCCAATATGTATACTCCATCGATCAGATCACGGGGGAAGACATTTACATCCTCCAGAGGAACGCCGCCAATCTGGAACGCCTGGCGGGCATGGATCTGACCGTGATCCCGCTGAACAGCCAATTCCTTATCGCTTACCCTGATACTTCCTGTCCAGCCACTCCATGACGACGACCCCCGCCAGCAATATCAGGAAAGCCGCCGTAGCCGCTTCATAATAAGAATAACCGCTGACACAGACCGCCCTGCTGAAAATGCAGCTGTCGGTTTCACTGCCATTGACGCGGCAGACGCCGATCCCGTCCACAAACAGGAAATCCTTATCCGATGACATCAGGGAAAATTCCCCGCCGGAGACATCTTCCGGCGTCACATTGGAAACGGAAAGGGTGACCGTCCTGCCCTCGCACCCATCCAGGCCCACAAGGAAATCCAGGAAAGAGCCGTTCACACAGGCATTCACCCGCAGTTCCTGCGACATGACCGTCTCACCCTCCGACAGCACCTCCACCAACGCTTTCGCCTCTTCCGATATTTCTTCCGAATAAGAGAACGCAACGCTGACCTTTTCCAGACGATCGCAGGACAGGGAAATATCCTGCGTCACACAGTCTCCCGGCAGCACAGGCAGATCCTGGGATTCCATTACGTTGAAAGTAAGATCCTGATATATGGGGATACGCCGGTTCCAGAACACGATCACCCCCACAGCGATCAACGCGATACCCAAAACACCCTTTAACACTTTCAATCCCGTACCCTCCCTGTGTCAACTAAATAAAATCCGCCTTTATTTTAACAGCATTTCAGGGGCTTGTAAAGTGGCAGCGCGACAGACGGACTGCACAAATCTTGACAGTTCCGCCACAATACAGTAAAATAAGTCAAATATAATAAGCGGGGAACGTGGTTATGGTTATGTCAAAAATAAAACGCTTTCTTTTCCAACACAAAGTCATTCTGTCGATCATGTTGCTGGCAGCCTGCGCAAGGTTCATCAATCTGGCCGGACTGCCTGACGGGGTGTATCAGGATGAGGCATACGGCGCATATAATACATGGAGCATCATGACGGCGGGGATCGACAGCCGGGGATACCATGCGCCGGTTTATTTCGTTGCATGGGGAAGCGGCATGAACGTTCTCTATGCTTACCTCGCATTACCGCTTTTCCGGCTGTTCGGCGCAAGCGTCGGCGTTTTCCGGCTGCCCCAGGCCTTTATCAGCCTGGCAGGTGTGTTTGCCTTTTATATTCTGGGCAGGGAACTTTTCGACAAAAAAATGGGGTACTTCATGGCCTTTGCCCTGGCCATCAATCCATGGAGCATCATGAACGCCCGTTTCGGTCTGGAGTCCACGTTAGCTCCGGGCATGATTTTATTTGCCCTGACTTTCCTGGTATTGGCCTTAAAGAAAAATAAGCGCTACCTCCTGCTGTCCGCAGTTTTCATGGCAGCCTCCCTGTACAGCTATGCCCTCACATGGATCGCCCTGCCAGTCATCCTTATCCTGACACTGCTGCTCTACTGGAAACAAATACCCCCCCCCAAACACCTGTAATGTTTTTATCCCTTATCCTGCTCGCTGCCGCCGCTTTTCCCCTGCTGCTGTTTCTGGCTGTCAATCTGGGATATATCCCGGAAATCGTCACACCGTTCTTCTCTATCCCAAAACTGCTGAACCTCAGGAATGGCGAACTGAACCTGGGCTATGTTATCAACAATTTCGCCAGGCTGTTTGAAATTGTTACCCGCCAGTATGACGGCAACACTTTTACTTCCAGTTCGCTGACAGGCGCATATTACCTGTTTACCACGCCTTTCTTTCTCTTTGGCATTCTTTTTCATATAGTGAAATTGTTCAGGGAACATAAGCTGGGAAACAATGACCTGCAGTTCATATTCCTGCCCTGGCTGATCAGCGCGGTCATTGTGGGACTGCTGCAGATGGTGATAACCACGATCCATATCAATCTGATCCACATCCCGATCATCTTTTATGGGGTTTATGGAATTGCCCAGGCCGCCCGCTTATTAAAAAGCCGGCTCATGACGCCCTTATGCATTGCCTTTTTCTGCATTTCGTTCGGCGCATTCGCTTACGACTACGCCACAGACAGCGATACCCATTTCTATGACGATACTGCCCTGGAAGCCCTGGAGACGGCAAAGGATCTGGCGGCTCCAGGCCAGATGATCACGATCGTGGGATACCCCACCATTCAATACGGAATATGGATGTGGTTTGAGAAGCCTGATCCCTCGGACTTTTACTTAAACGTAACATATGTGGATAATCAGGGGGATGGGGATTTCAGCACATATGGACAGTTCCGGTATGTCTATTCCATGGATCAGGTCACCGGGGAAGATGTCTACATCTGTCTCAATAATGCCTCAAACCTTGAGATCCTGGCAGACACGGATCTGACCGTGACAGTATTGAATGAACGCTATCTCATCGCCTTTCCTGACGTTTCAGGAGCAGCCGCCCAATGATTTACCCGGTTATGACTGCGGAACCACAAGCGCATATTGCCCCAGTTCCCGGATCACTTCCGTGTCGAAGGGAACGCGGTCCAGTTCCGACACATGGAACAGATACAGGCCTTCTGCATCCGCTTCGGTCAGATAGGCCACATTGATATAATGATACCGCTCGGAGTATGGCAGCAGTTCCCGCCCCCCTGTCACATCCGTGATCCCCTGAAAATACAGCGCATCGATACCGCAGGCGTACTGGGTCAGTATCTCCGCCATGGACAGATTATACTGCCAGTCCATATTTCCGGTGATGTACAGCCTTTCGTACCCTTCCATCTCATCCGCCTGCTCCACCGCCTCCAGAAAATTCACATTGAAATAGGTCTTGATCTCTTTCCTGAAAGAAGTAAAATAAACGCCCAGGAACAGGGCAAAACAGAGCGCGTAAGCCACAGCCGCCGCCATGCGGAACCCGTTCCCGGAACGTTCCCCGCCGGAGGGATTCTTCCCCGGAAAATGCCTCCCCCAGAACCGCCCTGCCATCCGCAGGCCATATCCGCACATGAAGATCAGGGGATAAAATATAAGATTGATCCGGTTCACATTGACTTCAAAAGTGATCAGCCCCACCCAGACGCCGGTCACCAGAAATCCCCACAGCGCCAGCATCCGCGTCTTTTTCCCAATCTCTTTCTCCCAGAAGAGATCCCGGGTGAATCCCGCAATCCCGGCCGCCATGAAAGGAATGGAAATATGGTACAAAGGCCCGAATGCAGGCAGTGTGTTAAACAGATGATCCGGCAGCTGCAGGAAACAGCTTCTTACGGCTGCCCAGATATTCCTGCCCAACTGGGCAAAGGAAAAATTCAGGAACAGGATATCATTTCCCCGCGTGGTTTCCGGAAAATGGCTCATGGTAAACAGCGGTGTTTCCATGGTATCCCAGTGGAACAGGTTGATCGCCATGACCAGAAGTTCCGGCAGCGCCACCGCCCCGAAGATCAGCACGCAGGGCAGGATCTCCCGGAATCTCAACTGCCTTTTCCAGAGACACCATCCTGCGTAGACCACAAGGAAAGGAATCACGGAATACACCGCGATCCCATAGCAATAAAATGTCAGCCCGAAAAATAGCATGGACAGATACAGGTATCGGCGCTTTTCCAGACCCAGAAGCAGCAGGTAAAAAGCCAGCAGGAACACATGGGGGAACAGGTTGCAGTCCAGCGCCCATCGGCTCTGCATGAAATGCCATGGATTGACGGCTGTCAGCGCCATCGCCGCCAGAGCCAGCCGTTCGTCAAACAACTTCTTTCCTGTCAGATAGACAAGAGCCACACCTGCGCAGCTGATCAGCAGCGCGGGCAGACGGACAGCCACCGTGTTGAATCCCAGCAGCCTGATAAAGGGGATCATGCAATAGGACAGCAGCACGCTCATCTGGCTCACCTGCCATGCCGAGAAATGAACCGGCAGGCGGACTCCGTACCGGTCCGTCCCATACTGCGCCAGCGCCCATCCGTCCACCGCCCCCATGGCCTCGTCCTGATTGACGCCGCCGGGGACGGAACCGAAACCGATACAGCGCACGGTCACGGCAAATAGAAATATCGCCCAGAAAACCATGCGTCTTTTCCTGTCATCCATAAATTCCCCGCCCCGCATTTCCATTCAATAAATCCTCCGTTCCGGGACTTCCATCCCAAATCTCCACATACCTGAAAAACACATGATTCATGGAAAGGAATCAAAACGCCCCCGCGTTATTCCCCTGATACATATAACAGAAAAAGACGATGCCGCAGATCAGATGATACGAATATGTCACCAATTCGGGCGCCAGGAACAGCTTGTACATCAGGTTTTCCCGCTTCATCGCGTTTTTGAGCATCTGCAGGATGGAGAGCAGGAATACAAAGAATAATCCATGCATATAACCCCATGAAAAATTCATGTGTTCAAAGCGAAACCCCTTTTCATACAACAACAGGAAACTCAGAAAACCAACAACCATCAGCTGCCATGCCAGCCGGAAAGCGCCGTTCCTTTTCAGTTCTTTCCAGTTCAGCGCCAGGACAGACAAGGGAAAAAACGTCGCCATCATGATGCACAGCGGGATATTCCCCGTAAACAGATGCCATGCCTTACCTGCCTCAAGTCCGATACCGGTCTCCTCCCCCCTGGAATTCGTGCCCATGAACACTCCCCGGAACTGGTAGACCAGCAAAAGCACCGTGGGCAGGAAACAACAGCAGAGATTGACCGTATTCTTCCAATACGCAAATTTCTTTCCAAAAAGCCTCCCGAAAACCGTAACCGCCAACACGGGACCCAGGATAAAAGTAAAACTCGGTTTGGTAAAAGTGGCAAGGAAAACGGCTGTACCCAGCAGAATCCCGTCTTTCCAGGAAAAATCCCTTTCATATTCCGAGAGTACTTTCGCGGACAGGAAAAAACTGAGTACGGTAAAAGGACGCACTGCCAGAAAGGTGGCGTTCCAATATGGATTGGGCGTATAAATGCCATTGCAGCGGTAAATGTAATCGTAACTCCAGAATTTCTCCCCCCGCTCGGAATAGATCATGGACATAAAAAACAGGGAAAAAACGGCTATCGTGGTTACCAGCCTCCACAGGAGGGTCCAGCGTACCCCCTCCTTTCGGGCGTAGTCGGCCAGGATCGTGTCAAAATAATATTTCACCAGAACCACGCAGAAAGAATCCAGAAGCATGGTGGAGAACGCCACCGCCGCCTCCGGTGTGGCAAAGATCATCCAGACGCGGGAAATCCAGAAAAAAAGGCGGTAGGGAAAATCAAAACCGCTCTCCAGCCCCTGGGTTTCCAGAATATAAGCTTTCATGTCCGAATAATAAATTCCCTGATACTCTATGGTCTGTCTGTAAAAAAACACCAGCATCATCAACGAATACATCGCCAGAAGTATCCCGAAAAAAGCGTAATTTATGAATTTATCCCGGTTCTCTTTTCCCTGCGCCATTATGCCTTTCTTCCTCCAACCTTTCCCTTTTTCACACTGTAGCCAAATGTGCCAAGCTGTTCGCCGCAGCAGAGATAAGCCCCATGGGAATAAACAATGGGTTCTGCCTTTTCCAGATGGAATTTACGCTTTTCATCCATGTATTTCTCATCCGCGTGCACAGCCGCCACATCCGCCAGGAACAGATCATGGGAGCCCAGGGGTATGACCTGGCGCACCCTGCATTCAATATTGACCGGACTCTCCCCGATCAGCGGCGCCCTTACCTGGCTGGCCGCCAGCGGCGTAAGATGCAGCGCCCGGAATTTATCAACATCCCTTCCGCTTTTGACGCCGCAGAAATCCGTGGCAAGTGCCAGTTCCCTGGTGGTCAGGTTGATGACAAATTCCCCCGTATCTTTCAAGACAGGATAGGAATACCTCTCCGGACGAACCGAAATACTGACCATGGGCGGATTGGTGCAAACCGTCCCCGCCCATGCGATCGTGATGATATTAAACTTTCCGTCCCTGTCCGCCATGCTGACCATGACTACTGGCAGGGGATACAGCATATTTCCCGCTTTCCATAATTCCTTTGACATTTAAAAGATCCCCATGAGCTGCAGAAGCTGCAGTATGATGCTTCCCAGGGACGCCAGCAGCGCCGCAGCGGAAATGCCTATGATGGCGATGGTCTTGCCTTTCATCTTACCCACGGCGGACAACGTTTCCGCCATTGCGTCGCTCTGCTTGCCGTTCTCCTCCACCACAACGGCCTGCACGTTCCGGTATACCTTTACGCATTCCTTATGCACATTATCCTCCAGTGTGGTAAATTTTTCCGTCAGCCTGCTCTCATCCATATCCTTAGGCCGTTCCGCCTGGCTCTCCAGCCTGCCAAGCGTGGCGCTCACCTGACTGCTCATGCCGTCCAGCTTCTCACCCACCTGGCGGTTCAGGGCAGCCAGCTTCTCATCCAGCTGCTGATCCAGTGTTTCCAGCCTGATCTCCAGCTGCTGTTCCATGGCGTCCAGCGTACCGCCGGTCTGCCGTTCCATGGTTCCCAGTTTGTCGCCCACCTGCTGTTCCATGACATCCAGTTTGCCGCCCAGCTGCTGCTCTATGGCATCCAGTTTACCGCCCACCTGCTCCAGGGCTTCCATCCTGCCGCCCGTCCGTTCCAGTACTTCCAGCTTTTCGCCAATCCGCTTCTGCATGACATCCAGTTTGCCGCCCAGCTGCTGCTCTATGGCATCCAGTTTACCGCCCACCTGCTCCAGGGCTTCCATCCTGCCGCCCGTCCGTTCCAGTACTTCCAGCTTTTCGCCAATCCGCTTCTGCATGGCATCCAATTTATCTCCAACCTGCTGCTCCAGGGCATTCAGCTGTCGTGACAACTGCAGCTGCAGTTCCTCTATTCCCCGCGAATCCGTCTGGATCGCCCTGATCTTCGCGATGCTTTCATCCACCAGACGATTGACGTCCTCGCTATTGATCTGGGAATTCTTCAATTTGGCCGTCTCTTCGTCCATCAGTCTCTGAAGCTGCTCCATACAACGGTAATACTCTGCCAGCTGTGCTTTCAGCTTATTCAATTCTTCCATATCCGCAGCCGTATTCGCCTGGATAATGTCCTGCGCAGTCAGTCTCTGTGCCAGCTTGTCCATAAAAAAATCCATTATATACCCTCCTGCCCGCCCCGGCGGCATTTATTCAACATTTGGAAATATTTCTCTTCACATATAGGTATTTTATCATTTTTTTCTTTTTATTACAAGATATTACTGTACTGTCTCAGCCGCTCTTTCCAATCCGTTATCCTCCGCGCCCGGAACACAGGTCAGCGCCGCCAGCACGGGAACCGTGATCATGATTGGCAGCACATAGCGGAACTGTACGGTAGGGCCTAACAGCATCGTACCAAAATAGATCAGGGGAAACAGACAGATATACGCCTGTTTTTTTTGTTTTCTGTAAATCAGCGCCATCGTGACCAGCAGCAGGGACAGCGTATAGACCGCCGGCTTGAACAACACGGAAACCACCGGCCAGTTATAAAAAGCATTGTTGCTGACAATATCTTCCAGTTTTTCCTCCAGCCATGGGAACTTGGAAATATGCTGGATCCCATCATACGTATCGGATGCGGAAGAATTATTGGTAAAGATGGCTCCATGCCTGTCCCCGCCGCCCCAGCCCTGCATCTCGCAGTATGTCCTGTCATCGGGGAACCAGAAGCCCTCTGTCATGCACAGAAAAGCGTCTATGTACTCATTCGGATATTTTAATCCGACCTTGATCCAGTCTTTTATGACCTGCGCCATATCCGGCTCCCATACCCCTGCAAAATCCACTCCCCCGCGGGAAGCATCGGCAAGGGCAGGCATATGATCCTGCCAGGAATCCGCCGACACATACCTGTCCACCAGTTCATATATTTCCGGCTCCATATCCTCCCCATGAAAATGACCCACCCTGGCAAACTGCTGGATCAGCACGCTGTATTTTTCCACGGAACTGCCTCGGAGTTCCGTGCCCAAGCCGCGCTGTATCCCCTCCTGGGCCGCCCTGCCGCCCACGGTCATGACAGCGCACAACAGAAAAAGGCGCAGTTTCTCTTTTCCCTTTGCAAAGAGCAGGGAAAGCACGCCAAAAGCCGCCATCGCGTACAACGCGTTATAACGGAACATCATCATCAGAACCGCCGTGACAACCATGGGAATCTCCACGCTCCATTTGCGTCCCGTGCGGTACAGACACCGCTCCGCCAGCAATATTGTAAAAGTAAGGAACAACGCGCTGAAAATGGCATCTTTTGTCCCCACCATCATGGACACGGAACAAAACGGGAACAGGCCATAAAACAGCACTGTCAGCGCCACCGCCCACTTTCTTTTCACCATCCTGTATATGGCGGCGCAGGCATAGCCCATGGCTGCGGACACTGCCAGCATCTGAAACAGGGTGAACAGCCCCATTCCCGCCTCATTGGAGCCCAGGGCTCCCCCGATCTGCAGGAAGAGCCATATCAGCCAGGTATGGATCAGGGGCTGGTAAGCGTTGAACCATACCCACCCTTTATAGGCCTCATTGACCTGCCTGTGAAAATCGTAAGACATTACAATGGGATAATAAGCCATCCACACAGGGATCCACAGCAGGAAGATCGCCCCGAAAGATATCCCGAAGACCACTCCGCTCTTCCAGGGTCTTTCCTCCCTGTCCATCCCTGACGGAATTTTCTCGATCAGTCCGAGCAGCATATCTCCAAAAGGAAACATGGCTATGGACAGACAGAGCGCGCGCAGCAGGATCATTCCTTTCCCTTTCACTCCGCAGTCGGTCATCCCATAGCGGTCCAGCTGATATCCCATGATCAGGATCAGCGAAAAAGCAAAGCTGACCGCCGCCGAACAGACAAAATGCCGTTTTGGCTGTTCCCTGCGGATACGTTTCAGTAAAATGAAAATGACCACTGCCAGGAACACGGACATCACATTGTAAGCCGGATACCTGCTTCCGGTCAGTTCCAGGAGATAGCATACCCCATAGGTTCCCAGAAAGGATAATATAATGGGAATCATCCTTTTCCTCTCTCTCCATATCCCGCTCATCCCAGATCCTCCCACACAAATATTTCAGTAAGTATACCACATTTTTCATAGTACTGTTCGTTGCATTTGCTTTTTTGTGTATTTTGTACATTTTAACAGGTAATTTCATTTCGATTTTATAACATTCACCAACTTTTTACATGCTGTTCATAATTTGTTCATATTTAATTGCTATACTTTATCCATAAACAAACACAGACTATTAGATAATTTTTTCATAATAGCCCAGATGCCGAAAGGTGTCTGGGCACTCCTCATTTTCAGCCTTTGCAATCTCACATACCTTTGCTATAATAAAAAGGAAGGAGGCTTTACCCATGGATAAAAAGAAAAAAATACGCATTCAAAATCTTTTGTTCTTTCTATCTCTATTGCTGATTTACCTGATCATAACATTGTATCTGTTTCACTGCCAGGCAACCACCGACGACGAATTATTTCCCGCAGATATCTGGGTCTATATGGCAAAAATGGAGGGACAGTTTTCCAAGCACGATTTTCCTTACCCCATATTGTTCCAGACCGGAAAGTTCTTTTTGCTTTTTACCAGTCCGGAATTTGCCATAGCGCTGGCTGCTGCTTTATTGAACGGTCTGACTCCCCTTGCTTTGAAATACTATTTTGACCGATTCCTACAGGTCCGGAACACCGACACCGTTAAGCGGGGAGTCTTTTCCACCTTGCTGGTTTTTTCGTTGCTTTTCGCTTCCATGCTGTACCCTCTTACCTGGTTGGGCGCCCCCCCCCAATCCTTTACAGATGAGCAGCCCTATCGTTATATTGGAACTTTTACCCCCAACCCTTACCACAATGCCACTTATCTTGCAGCACGTCCTTTTTCCATCCCGGCTATTTTCCTGTTTGCGGATATTTTGACCTTTTATGAAAAGGAAGATCGCTGGAACCATCCAAAATACATATGTTTTTCCCTGTTCCTGTGTCTCGCCACACTGGCAAAACCCAGTTTTACCCTTGTATTTGTCAGCATGGCCGGGATCATTATGTTATGGCGGCTGCTGACCTCCCATTTTCAGAAAGTGAAAGCTTTTTTTCAGATGGGAATCTGGTTTATTCCCACTTTTCTGGTACTGCTGTATCAGTTTGGAAACGTTTATCAGACAAACAACGATAGCGACAGTATAGGCTTCGGTTTTCTGACGGTCTGGTCCTTGATAACAAAGAGTGTGTCTATGTCCATCCTGCTGGGAATAGCCTTCCCCTTGACAGTGCTGCTATTTGGTCTGATTCAAAGACAGATTTCCGGTCTGTTAAAATTTTCATGGCAGTTTTACCTTATGGCCCTGCTGACAATGGCCTTTTTGTATGAAGAGGGACCCCGTTTGGGTCATGTGAATTTCGCCTGGGGCTATATGTATGGATTGTTCTTTGCCTACACCATCAGCCTGATCATTCTGGCTAAAAACACCCTGCAGCGCGGACAGCCTGTCTGGCAGCTGGGAATCCAGTGGACGGTTTACGGCCTTCACCTGATCTGCGGAATCGATTATTTCCGGGTTCTGATTCAGGGAGGACCATATCATTAAGGAACTGTTGAACCGTTTCTGAACATGAAATAAGGCATCCGCTTCTTTCGGAATTTTCCGGTCAGCAGATGCCTTTTACCCTGTATGGTCAGATCGCTCTTTTTTCCGCTTTTTCCACATCGGCTTCCGCTCCCTGCACGATGGCAAGGATCTCCTCATTCAGGGAAAGCATCCTGGCGTCCAGATCCGTCACCATCTTGGCGCACTCCACCAGTTCGCTTTTAATATGGGCCGGCGCATCTCCCTCAAACTTATAGTGGATCTTATGCTCCAGGCTGGCCCAGAAATCCATGGCTACCGTGCGTATCTGAATCTCCACCTTCGTATCCACGTTGCGGTCGGACAGATAGACCGGCAGCGTGACGATCATGTGATAACTCTTGTACCCGCTGGCCTTGGGAAACGTAATGTAATCCTTCACCGCGATGACCTTGATGTCCCTCTGTTCACGGATCATATCCGCGATACGGTAGATATCCGATGTAAACGAGCATATGATACGGATTCCCGCTATATCGTTCACATACCTCACCATATTGTCGATCGTAGACGCATAACCATGACGTTTCAGCTTCTTCACAATGCTCTCAGGGGTCTTGATGCGAGCCTTGATATGTTCGATGGGATTATATTGATGTACATGCTGAAATTCATCGTTCAGTATTTCCATTCTGGTCTGAATCTGGCGCAGCGCCGCATTATAGACCAGAGTAACCTCTTTCCAGCTGTCGATTCCATCCCCATTGTCCACTTTTAAATCCATAACTACTCCTTTGTCAGAACTTCCCTCAAATATTTCACATTCAGTATAACATAAAATGTATTGAAAATGTATATTATTCACAAATTTTTAATTATTTTGTGTAACAGTTCAGCCAGTTCATATAAATTGAGAAAAATCGTGCTTGCACGGATTTTGCGAAATTTATATGAACTGAGGGAGCGCCATTTTATGAGTAAAGAGAGCGGCAAAGCAGCGGAAAGCGCCGCAGGCGCGGCTTTACGAATGGCGCGGGCTGAATTGTTACTACTTCTCCTTTTTTTATCCATATCTTTCTATATATATGACGGTTCTGCTAAAATATGCATTGCAAATCCCATTTTAAAAGGGTAGAATCAGTGTAACTGTTCAAACATGGATTTCACCGGAAAGGGAATGGAAAATGTTTCGTTTATGGGCAAGAATATTTCAGGATAATCATATGCTGAGGGATACCTGTATCGCGGACGACAGGGATGATACCCGCACCCACAAGGTATTCCGGGCACTGGAAGAAGTATGTTATGAATTCGATCTGGGTAAGCCGATCTGGCTGGACAAGACTGTATCTGACTTCAAACGCCACAGCAAAGCGCGATTCACACAGGACAACTTTATAGAGGCAATCGACTTCGATTACCTGGAGATCCAGATCATTGAAGAAGATTAGTGTTGACATTTCTGTTTTTCTGATGTAATATCCTCTTGATGATACATAGTTTTGAAAACCACGTGGTACAATATTCAAAAACATGTTGGGGACGGAACTGGAAAACAGCCTCGGAACGTAAATGCCCGAAAGAAATTTCCGGCTGCGTTTTATGCAGACGAAATTTCTTTCAGTGCAATGGGCATTGGAGTGCAGAGGCGGAACTGGAATAGGAGGATTTTATGCAGATAACAATCAGGGAACCCGGAAGCGCCATCACACATTTCATAGGCATGATGCTGGCCGTTTTTGCGGCGGTGCCGCTTCTGGTGAAGGCAGGCATCACATCCGACGGAAGCCATTTTGCAGCCATGGCCATATTCATGGCAAGCATGATACTGCTCTACGGCGCAAGCGCCATGTATCATTCCGTGAACCTGTCGGGGAAAAGCCTGCGCGTTTTCCAGAAGCTGGATCATATGATGATCTTCGTCCTGATCGCTGGATCCTATACGCCGGTCTGCCTGGTGGTGCTGGGCGGGGACGTGGGATACAGGCTCCTGGCGCTTGTCTGGGGGATCGCCCTGGCGGGCATGACGGTCAAAGCATGCTGGATCACCTGCCCCAAATGGTTTTCTTCCATCATTTATATCGCCATGGGGTGGGTCTGCGTCTTCGTCTTCGGACAGCTGTTCGACACCCTCTCCACCGCAGCTTTCCTGTGGCTGCTGGCAGGCGGGCTGATTTACACCGCAGGCGGCGTGATCTATGCCCTGAAGCTTCCGCTCTTTAACGCAAAGCACAGGGCTTTCGGATCACATGAAGTCTTCCACCTGTTTGTGATGGGAGGAAGCGTCTGCCATTTTATCTTTATGTATCTGTATGTGGCATGACTCACTGATTGGCCATGGCGCACAGTTCCGCCAGCATTGCAGGGAGTTTTTCTTCCATCTCCTCATCCGAAAACTGGCAGGTGCCCACTTTCCGGTGTCCGCCGCCGTTATATTTGAGCATCAGTTTGCCCACGTCCACATTGGAAGTACGGTTCAGGATGCTGTAGCCAACCGCCGCGGAACAGCCTTTCCCGCCGCGTCCGCTGACAATCCAGGCGGAGATGTTCTGTTCCGGATACATGCTGTAGATCATGAAGCGATTGCCGGTATAGATGGGATCCACGCCCCTTAAGTCGGAGATGATCACATTGCCGTCCACGCGGGTATATTTCAGCACCATTTCCTTAAACTTTTCCGTCTGCTCATTGTAGACCTCGATCCTCTCCTGCACATCGGGAAGCGCCAGGATCTCCTCCGTGGTCATGGTACGGCATGCTTCCAGCAGCTTCTCCATAAGCTGGTAGTTGGAAATGGAGAACTGTCTCCATCTGCCCAGACCGGTTCTGGGATCCATCAGGAAACCCACCAGGATCCACCCCTCGGGGTTCATGACCTCTTCCACCGTCAAATTACCGGAATCCACTTTGTCCACAGCTTCCATGATCTCGCTGAATTGGGGAAAGCGCTCTTCCCCGCCGTAGTACTCATAAATGATCCTGGCGCAGGAAGGCGTGATACGGCTCTCCCCCTTATATTTTCCCGCCAGCTGCAGTCTTTCGTGCTCGCTGGAGTGGTGATCGAACCAGAGGCCGCAGCCCTCCACATAGGGCACATTGGCAAGGCAGTCGTCTTCATTGATCTCGATCAGACCATCCTGCAGATCCTTGGGATGCGCAAATTTCCAATGATCGATGATCCCTGCTTCCAACAATAATGCGCCGCATACCAGACCGTCAAAATCAGAGCGTGTCACTAATCTCACTTATTCTTCCTCCCTTTCTATATTGGTATTTTTGTCGTTAGCTTCCATTATAGCATCTTTTTCTCTATATTACCATTCCTGCTTTCATTATTTCTTTCATTTTGGTAACTATTCAGCCGCCTGCCTTTTCCCTCTTCATCCAGAAAGATGTCAGTGT
>JAMPAC010000180.1 GCA_023667395.1 Blautia sp.
CATGGAACATAGCTGATGAAGTGATAGCGATCAATATGGAAAAGTATAACTCTGAAAGGAGATACAGGAGATCAAAAAATAGCATTTTGACCAACATATCAGCAGGGATCGTCATACAGATGGTTATCCACCGCACGGTGGAAATGGAATATATTGTTGGACTTATTCGTTCAAATGCCAAAGTCGCCTTGAGCAGGGATAATGAAGAAAGCAGCCTGCGCAGGAGATGGGATAAAATATATAGCAGGATAGTGAAATACGAAAGGTATGATGATTTTGAGATAAAGAAGTTCTTTTATCTGGCAAATTCCATTATGGATGTAGATATTTTACCGTATCAGTCGGTCCTGCCCAAGAGAGAATGCAGTTATGTTGAAGAAGAGCCATATTTCATAATCGCTCAGGGGGGAAGTTTCCCCGCGAAAAAATGGGAAAATAAAAAGTATATTGATGTTGGAAACTATATATTGGGAAAGCGGAACATAAAATGTTATCTGCTCGGCGCGAAAGAAGATAAAGAGGACAATGATCTGATCTGCAGAGGGATCCTTTATCAGGAAAGGGTTGTGGATATTACCGGGAAGACCAGCATCCTGGATAGTATTGAGATCATACGTAATGCAGAGTTTGTGATCACGAATGACACTTGTTTCGTACATATAGCGGCGGCGGTAAATACAAAAAGCATTTGTGTTGCGGGAGGATGGCATTGGGGAAGATTTGTGCCATATGATCTGCAGGCTACAGTGGAGATCGATCATTTTCCGCTGGTGGTTTGCCATAAGATGGACTGTTTTAATTGTAATTTTCATTCACCGGAGTGTACCCGTATGAAAGATGGAAGTGACAAAGAAAAGAAACTCCCTTGTATCAGTAATGTCACGACAGAAAATATGATATCGACAGTGGAGCGGATGCTGGAAGCGTGACAGTTTGACAGATGGATGCGTCAAAACGATAAAAGGAGATCGGAAATGAAACAATTTGTAAAAAGAGTATACAGCCAGTTCACAAAAGCCGACAGGGAAGAGCGGCATACGCTCATGCACCTTCAGGCGAAGTCCCTGATCAAAAACAATACTGAGCGGGGGGGGGTAGTATCGCTGAAGGATGTTGAATTCAAAGTCTACTCTCAATGGGGAGAGGAGGGGATCATCCAGTATCTGATCAATACGGTGCCTGTTTTAAATAAAACCTTTATCGAGTTTGGCGTGCAGGACTATACAGAAGCCAATACTAGATTTTTGCTGGAGGAGGATAACTGGTCCGGGATGATCATGGATGGCAGCAAAAGTAATATGGATGCCGTAAAAAAAGAGAATATCTATTGGAGATATGACCTGGAAGCCTTTCCGGTTTTTATCACCAGGGAAAATATCAATACGCTGCTCTTAAAGTCAGGTTTTGACAGCGATCTGGGGCTTCTGAGCATAGATATTGACGGGAATGATTATTGGGTATGGAAAGAAATAAACGTGATGGAGCCGAGGATCGTTATATGTGAATATAATCCTATTTTTGGAAATAAGGAAGAAGTTACGACGATATACAGACCGGATTTCTACAGGACGCAGGAGCATTATTCCAATCTTTTGTTTGGGGCTTCTTTACAGGCTTTGATATCTCTTGGGAAAGAAAAGGGATACACGTTTATTGGAACGTGTTCAAATGCAGCTAACGCTTTTTTTGTAAGAAATGACCTGGCAGGATATCTGCCCCGTACATTATTGGAAGATCAGACGTGGTATGAATATAAGAGCCGTCAGGCGCGGGATGAAAAAGGGAATCTATTGTTTTTGAACCATGAAGATGAATGGAACCTGATCCGGGACTGCCTGATCTGGGATATAAGGGATAACTGTCAAAAGAAGGTAAGGGAAATTGAACGCTAAGAGTAAAGCAAAAATTTTAATAGCGGGCGACATCATGCTTGATATCTATTCCTTTGGGAAAGCAAGCCGCATTTCCCCGGAAGCCCCAGTCCCTGTTTTGCTGAAGACACAGGAAAAACTGAAATATGTATTGGGCGGAGCGGCAAATGTGGCGGTCAATCTGACTGTCACAGGAGTGGACGTAGATGTCATGTCAGTAACAGGAAGCGATGCGAACAGCGATATCCTGCTGAAAAAACTGGAAGATGCAGGGATTCATACGGATCATATCTGTAGGGATCCCGGACGTGTCACGACCACAAAACTCAGGTACATAGCGCAGAATAATCAGCAGATGCTCAGGGTAGATACAGAGGATGTTTCAGATGTACCGTGGGAGATCGTTGCGGATGAGATGCGGGTACTGGAAGAGATGATCCGGCAGTATGATCTGTTTATCTTGTCAGATTATCAGAAAGGCTTCCTGACACCCAAGATCACACAGCACCTGATAGCGCTGGCAGATTCCTGCCATATCCCGGTGTTGATAGATGTGAAAGACCGGCAGTATGAGAAGTATAAGGGGGCTTTTCTGTTAAAGCCGAACAGGAGTGAACTGAAGCAGCTGACAGATATGCCTGTTGAGAGCATGGAGGAGATGATCGAAGCATCCCGATATCTTTGCCGGATGGCGGAGAGCAAATATGTCCTTACTACCCTCAGCATGGACGGCCTGATCCTTGTGGATGAACAGGGCCTGGTCCTGCGGGTGCAGAGCGTGGCGCGGGAAGTGTTCGACGTGACAGGTGCGGGAGATACGCTCATTGCATATCTGGGAGCCGGGATCGCGGGCGGAGATGATATCCTGGATGCAGTGAAGGCAGCTAATTATGCAGCAGGCATACAGGTTTCCAAGATAGGGACGGGTATCGTATATCCGGATGAAGTCCTGGAGGCCATGGGGAAACGGGCAGAACAGAGCAGGACCAAACTGATAGATGTTCGGGCGCAGGATGGACTGGCACAGTTAAGGAAAGCGCACGATGCAGGGAAAAAGATCGTTTTTACAAACGGATGCTTTGATATCCTTCATGCCGGCCATGTGACATATCTGAAAAAGGCGGCAGAGTTGGGGGATGTTCTGGTGATAGGCGTCAACAGTGATGGTTCGGTCAGGCGGCTGAAGGGAGAAGGCAGGCCGGTCAACAAACTGGAGGACAGGCTCACCATATTAGCATCGTTGGAATATGTGGATTATATCATGCCCTTTGAGGAAGATACTCCGATAGAGCTGATCAGAGCCGTGGAACCGGATGTTTTGGTAAAAGGGGGCGATTATCAGGCCGCGGATATCGTTGGCGCGGAGTTTGTGCAGGATAGAGGCGGGATCGTGACGACGATACCCTTTGTGGAAGGCAAGTCTACTACGGCGGTGATCCATAAGATAGCAGGCGGCGGGTTTTAGGGCTCGCGATCCGGAAAGAGAGGAAGATATGAGTGTTGTTGTGACAGGCGGCGCGGGCTTTATCGGAAGCTGCATGGTGCGCACGCTGAACGACCATGGGATGGATGATATCATCATCGTGGATAATATCGCATCCAGTGAGAAATGGAAAAATATAAGAAATAAAAATTATCGGGAATACGTACACAAAGATTCATTTCTTGAAAGATTGTC
>JAMPAC010000181.1 GCA_023667395.1 Blautia sp.
GACGGGCGATCAGCGTCACGCTGTCCCCTCTTTCCCACCATTCCCGTATGAAATTTGTCTTATCCACGTAGAAATAGTTTTCTCTCCGAACCGTTTCAAAAATCTGATTTCCTATGCCTATCGCCCTCGCCATATCTGTCTCCTCTCTCTGCTTCACCTGCCTCCAGGAACCTCATAAACTTCTCCTTGTTTTCCCTCGCCGTGGTTGTCGGCCTGCCCAGATCCGCCCTCGCTCCTATGGCGCATTTCACCTCTATCAACGTCAGATCTTTTCTCTCTTTGGCATGCGCCAGTTCCGCGTCCAGTTCCTCAAAGTTACCCACTGTGACTGCATGGGGATATCCGCAATCCCTCGCAATATCGGAAAATTTCAGATTCCCCATCACAGTGGGCTGGCCGCCAACCGTTTCATGGGAACCGTTGTTGATGATAACATGTATCAGATTTCGCGGATGGTGATTCGCGATCACCGGCAGCGCCCCCATGTGCATCAGCGCAGCGCCGTCCCCATCGATGCACCAGACAGTCTTATCCGGCTGATGCAACGCGACGCCCAGGGCGATGGAACTGCAGTGTCCCATGGAGCCTACCGTCAAAAAGTCCTTTTCATGGGACTGTCCGGCCCTTTCTCTCAGTTCGAACAATTCCCGGGATGCCTTGCCCGTAGTGCTGATGATCGGATCGTCGCCGCTATGCGCCATGATGCACCGTATGATCTCCTCCCGGAGCATGGAATCATCATTCCCGTATTCTGTCCGTCCGTCATATTCCAGCGCCCCCTTGCGGATAACAAAGGCAACATCCCTGCCCTCCGCCAGTTCCTTCCGAAAGTCCTGCATGCACCGTGACACTTCCTCATCCGGTGTTTTCCTTCCGATAATATGATACCTTATCCCCATATCCTCCAACAGCCTGCAGGTGATCTCGCCCTGATAAATATGCTGGGGCTCATCATGGATCCCGGGTTCCCCGCGCCACCCGATGACGAAGATCACGGGAATCGCATAAACTTTTTCATTTAACAGGCTGGCAGCCGGATTTATGATATTTCCTTCTCCGCTGTTCTGCATATATACCACCGGGACTTTCCCTGTGGCCAGATGGTATCCCGCCGCCAACGCCGCGCAATTCCCTTCATTGGCTGCGATGATGTGATGTTTCGGATCAGTGCCGTAAGCATTCATCAGATAATCGCACAATGCTTTCAGCTGGCTGTCGGGAACCCCTGTATAAAAATCGGCTCCCAGGATTTTCACAAAATCCTCTGCTTTCACTAACGATGCCTCCCCATTTTTCTGTATAGATGATCCATGGCATTTTCGTCCAATGCCACCGGATTATTTTTCAGTCTGACCGGATTGACCGACCTTGTTAAGATTGCAAAATCTTCCTCTTTCACGATCGGAGCGGCCAGTTCCAATTTCCTGACCAGGGAAGAAAATTTTTCGGCTGCGGCCTGCGGATCCCTGCATCCCATGACTGCTGCCAGATCACAGAACATCCGCTCCAGATATTCCTGTCCTCTCTTATCCGCACACCGATCCATATGCTCCAGCATCCATGGCCACAGTTCGCTCACACACAATGCGGCGGCATGGCCGTGGGCGATCCCATACAGGCCTGTCAGCTTATAGCACATGGCATGGCCGGCTGTGGTCTGGGTGATGTTGATAGCCTTTCCCGCAATATGGGCCGCCTGCAGCATATTGGCGTTTCCCGCATCATCGTTGGCCAGATAACGATCCATATTGCCCAGGATCAAACGAATGGCTTCCGAGGCAAAACCCCTGCTCTCATCCGTACTGTTGACCGACCAGAAAGATTCCACCGCATGACAGAGCGCATCCATCATGGCGGCTTTCCTGTGATGATCCGGCAAAGTCCTTAATGCCTCCGCATCCATCAGCACGGTATCCGGGATGCAGCTTTCATGGGTCACTGACTGTTTCTCTCCCTGATAGTAGATGACCGCATACCTTGTGGCCTCGGATCCCGTCCCTGCGGTAGTCGGCACTGCCAGAAACCTGATATCGTTCGGTATGATCTCCTGATCCAGATAACATTCCTCGGGATCCAGGTTTGAATACAGTTTGATGCATTTTGCCACATCCATGGCGCTGCCGCCGCCCACTGCGATCATGCTGTCCGCTCCTGACTGCGCAAAGGCCCTCACACCCTCCACCACAGAATCATAGGATGGATTGGGGCCAAACGCGCTGAACCGCACGACCCTGATCCCTGACCGCGCTGGCAGTTCCTCAAAGTCTCGGTCGATCTTCATCTTCCGGATCGAGCCGCCGCATACCAGGAACAGGCATTTTCGCACAGATGCCCGGGTCCACTCGTCCAACTGCGCATAACCATCTTGTGCATGGATTATTTTCTGCTGCATACGCCACCCCTGCTCCTTTAATCTTCTTCCGGTATCAGCCGTATAATCTCTTTGAACGGCATCAGCATACTGTCGCACTCCTCTGCCCTATGATTTTCCAGGATCATGGCCGCAGCTTTCTGGATGGCGGGGACCGTGGCACGCAACAGCTGATTTGCATAGATCACCACATTGACTCCCCGCCGTTTAAACTCGTCCTCCGTCACGGAATGAAAGCTGGTAGGCACCACCACCAGATATGTTTTCTGCTCTTTCGCGCGGAACCTCTCCACAAACTCAAATATTTCCGCAGGGTCTTTCTTCCGGCTGTGGATCATGATCGCGTCAGCCCCCGCCCCGCAGAACGCAAACGCTCTCTCCAGTGCATCCTCCATCCCCCGCTCCAGGATCAGGCTCTCGATACGGGCACATATCATGAACTCCTGCGTCTTCTGCGCTTTCTTGCCCGCACGGATCTTGGCACAGAAATGCGTAATGTCGTCCTGAGTCTGCACGACTTCATTGCCAAACAGGCTGTTCCGTTTCAGACCGACTTTATCCTCTATGATGACCATGGACACGCCCAGACGTTCCAATGTTCTCACCGTATAGACAAAATGCTCCGTCTTCCCGCCTGTATCGCCATCGAAGATGATCGGCTTTGTGGTCACTTCCATCAGATCCTCGATCGTGCGGTAACGGCTGGTCATATCCACAAGTTCGATATCCGGCTTTCCCTTCACCGTCGAGTCACAGAGGCTGGAAACCCACATGGCGTCAAACTGATGCGCCCCGCCATTCTGATATACCACCGTATTCTCCACCACCAGGCCGGTCAGCCCGTCATGAGCCTCCATGACCGTGACAAGCCCTTTCATCTCCAGTTCTTTCCTTAACCGCCCTCTCCTGATATCCGGCATGGCCAGATCCAGGCGCGTCCTTGCCTCCAATTCCTTATACTTCAGATCATCCGCATACGGGAATTCCACCAGCCTGCCTCCGTAGGACGCCAGCACGGAAGTCACCTCATCGCGGATCGGTTTCTGAAATCCCGTCCGCCAGTCATCTCCGTGCACGACATACGTAGGCTTGTACTTCTCCAGATTTTCTTTGTAGGAGAGTTGATCCTGCTCCACTACACGGTATACGCCCACAATATTCTCGAACATGGCCTTACG
>JAMPAC010000182.1 GCA_023667395.1 Blautia sp.
GCGGATTATAGTTCTGTGAGTGTGGGATTCCTTAAAGATATATAGGTTATTGGCTTGTATCGTTGAGCGCATGCTTCTATGAATATTAAGATCGGAAGATAACATATGAGCAGGGTAATACGGCATCTATAAAAAATCTGAAGGTAATTCTCTGGGAAATATTGTAATGTCATTATTACTTTTATGGTATGAAAAAGATTGTCTATGGAGGCAGTCTTTTTCTATTTTCAGGGTAGAGGATCAGAATCTGTAGAATCGTCAAATTACAATCATATATTATCCCCCTGTAGTATAACAACCAGATATCCGGTATCCACACGGATACCGGAGCCACACAAAGGAGGTACTTGCAATGGGTACAGTATTCAAAATCTTAAAAGCAGCAGGGACGACAGCAGCCAGGCTCGTCCTCTGGCTGGCAGGAAAACTGGAAGGGGGAAAATAAGCATGGCAGCAAACGTGGAATCAATGTTTTACGTCAGGGAGAAGCCCTGGCACGGTCTTGGCACAATGGTGGCGGAAGCCCCCGATTCAGCCGCCGCGCTGCGCCTTGCGGGGTTGGACTGGAACGTGGTTCAGAAAGAGATCGGGACCCTGGACGGCGGGGCCGCCATTCCCGGATTCCGGGCGAATGTGCGTGACACGGACGGGAACGTCCTTGGGATCGTGACGGACAGGTATAGGGTGGTGCAGAACGCGGAGGCGTTCTCTTTCACGGACGAGTTGCTGGGGGAGGGTGTCCGCTATGAGACGGCTGGGAGCCTCCAGGGCGGCAGGAGGACCTGGATCCTGGCGAGGCTCCCCCATCAGTACATCATCAACGGGGAAGAAGTCACGCCCTACCTTGTGTTCATGAATGCCCATGACGGCAGCGGCGCCATCAAGGCAGCCATGACCCCTGTGCGGGTGGTGTGCCAGAACACGCTGAACCTTGCGCTTTCCACGGCAAAGCGGAGTTGGAGTTTCAACCACACCGGGGATATCAGCGGCAAGCTGGATGAGGCGCGGGACACGCTCCTGTATGCCGGGCAGTATATGGCAGAACTGGGGAGAACTATCGGAAAACTGGGGCAGATCAAGCTGTCAGATGGCAAGGTGACGGAGTTTATCAGCGCCTTGATCCCCGATGCGGACGGTGGGAGCCCCCAGCAGAGGCGCAACATCCTGAAGATGCGGGAGGACATGAAAGCCAGATATTATGATGCTCCCGATCTGGCGGACGTGGGGAAGAACGGATACCGTTTCCTCAATGCGGTCTCTGATTTTGCCACCCATGCAAAGCCGCTCCGGGAGCGCTCCAACTATAGGGAGGCCCTGTTTGCCAGGACTGTGGACGGGAACCCCATGATTGACAAGGCCTATCAGATGGTGATGGCAGCGTAATGAAACAGTACAAGAAAGATAAGGGCGGAAAGCTGGAACTGATGAGACAGTTTCGGCTTTCCGCTTATTTTTATGGAGGTGCATATGAAAGTATTAGTGAATACCAAAAACATGAGCCGACAGGAATGGCTGAAATACAGGACACTGGGAATTGGCGGCTCTGACGTGTCCATCATTGCGGGAATTAATCCGTTCAAGTCTGCTCACCAACTCTGGCTAGAAAAGACAGGGCAGGAAGAGCCGGATGAGACTTATAGCGAGTATGCCCATTTTGGGATGCTCCTTGAGCCTGTCATCCGCCGTGAATTCATGGAGCGGACTGGCTTGAAAGTCCGCCAGAAGCATATGCTCCTTCAGAGCGAGGAATACCCTTTCATGTTGGCAGACCTTGACGGCGTCATCTACGAGGACGGGAAAATGTGTGTCTTCGAGGCGAAGACTGCGACCCAGTATAAAGCCGAGACGTGGAAAGAGGAAGCGCCCATTGGTTATATCCTCCAAGTGCAGCACTATATGGCTGTTACGGGTGCGGAAAAGACCTACATTGCCGCGCTGGTGGGCGGAAACCATTTTGTTTACCATGAAGTTCGCCGTGACGAGGCCATGATTGCAAAGATTACCGCCATGGAAAAGTTCTTCTGGGAGACTTACGTGATCGGCAACATCGAGCCTATACCGGACGGGTCTAAGGCCACAACGAATTATTTCAACACCCGGTACAGCAGGTCTGATGGCCGGTCAGTAACCCTCCCGGATGAGGCGCTGGAAGTCTGCTTGGAATATGAAAGACTTTCCGAAGAAGTAAAGCGCCTGGAGACGGAAAAAGATGCGGCGGCGAACCGGCTAAAGGGTTTCCTGAAAGAAGCGGAGAAGGGAACGGTGGGGGACAGGACGGTCACATGGAAACAGATCAACAAGAGCACCATTGACACAAAGCGCCTGAAAGAGGAGCAGCCGAGCATCTATAGCAGCTTCTTGAAAGACAGCAGTTACAGGAAGCTTTCTGTAGCATAAGGAGGCATGGCTAGAACCATGCTGGAGGCGGGCGTACCATTATTCGGTTTCCTGCAGTTGTACGGATTCAGGCATTTAAGAATTTGATCAGTGGGATTGACCATAAATATCACAGGAATGATAATGCGGGATAAGGAGGGATGAACTTATGGCAGGAGCAGGCGGGGATGATCTCTGTTACCGGGTTTACGATGACGATAGCATCTATGAGCGTTAAGAGGCTGGTGACTGTCTGACGAATGGAAAAGAGGGGGACGGAGTAAAAAGCAAAAGGGAATAATGTACCAATCTGGTGTATGTGGAAAAGTAAAACGGAAATCAGACATCAGTCTGATATCAGCAGAAAAAGAAAAACAGGAATTGGACATCAATCCGGTGTCAGTAGAAAAACAAAACAGAAACATGGCACCAATCCGATGTCATCAGATGGGAGAAAAAAATGGAACATAACAGGGAACAGAACAAAATCAGGCTGCTGCGTGCGGACGAAATCGAGTGCCGGGTCGGTACGGTCAGCGAGAAAGGAATATCCTTACTTCTGTATAAGGATGCCAGAGCCGACATGAAGATCCTGGATGAGGTCTTCGGCCCCATGAATTGGCAGAGGAAACATGAAGTTATTGGCGGCAGTCTCTACTGCACTGTCAGTGTATGGGACGGTGAAAAGGGACAGTGGATCCCTAAGATGGATGTGGGTAGCACGGAGAGCCATATGGAAAAAGAAAAAACGCAGGCCTCAGATTCTTTCAAAAGGGCGTGTGTCTGCATTGGAATCGGCAGAGAACTGTATACAGCGCCGTTCATCTGGATCAGTGCAGGGAAAACTCGGATTGAAAGAAGACCAGACGGTAAGCTTTATACGCAGGAAAAGTTCACAGTCAGCGATATCTCCTACAATGAGGAAAGCAGGGTAATTACCGGGCTCGTCATTGTAAACAGGGATGGGAACAGGGTGTATGAACTGAAAACCGGGAAAGCCGCTGCCCCGGATCTGTCGGAAGCACAAAAAACCGGAAAGCCTGCAAACGGAACAGAAGAAAAAGCTGCCGCGATGGACAGCGAATTGAAGAGAACAGGCGTTCTTTTGGAGGCTGTATTGAAGCGGTACGGAGTCAGCAGTATACAGGACATGGACGATGCGACTTAC
>JAMPAC010000183.1 GCA_023667395.1 Blautia sp.
AATGCGCATCAATCTTTCCACTGTGAAAACAAAGCTTCACCGGGGGCGGAAGAGACTGAAAGAAATATTGTCGGAAGGAGGCTATACAGTTGAAGATCAAAATTTCTGATATGATGGATCAAATGGAGTTTGGAGAGATAAATCTGCAGGAGAGGGGTAATTTCTCTTCCCAGCGGATCAGGGAGAAAACCCTGGAAAAGATCCATAATGCTCCAACGAGATCTTTTTTGACAGGGAAGATCCCCAGGGTGGGGATCGCCATTGCGGCGCTGGTATGCTGTTTTTCCATCACGGCGGCAGCGGGAGGCTTTATCAAATGGAATGGTTTCACCTATACGGACGGATTAAACCGTCAGGAGAAAGAGGCTCTGCTGAAAGAAGCGGGAACCGCGTATGCAGGAATGTTGGTTGACGAAAGAGATGGAAGCGTACATTATCTGGATAAGGATGGCCACGAGATCATGGCGTTGTCCGCCGATGAGGCGGCGGAGTATGAGACTGCCCGGAGGGAGGCGGCGGAACAGGCCGTGATAGAGAGCACTTCCCTGATAGATGTTTCCACAATGCCCCTTATCCCTCCCAGCATCACGGAGGTAGAGACGGCGGAGGACGGGCAGTTTGCCGATCTCATTCTGGGCAACGGCCACATGATCCTGCTCCATCCTGCCGGGGAGACCGGTTACAGGTTGGAAAAGGGTGATACGGTGACGATCATGCTGGATGCGGATCAGGAATGTTATCTGGAATTCGGAGTATATCTGAACGGGGACTTTGCCGGGACAGAGTTGTCCCGGATGCGGCAGCACTGCTATCAGTTTACTGCTGCGGAGGAGGGGCTGTATCATTTTTCCGTCACATATGACAGTGCTGGTGCGGGGATGTTCACCAATGGTAATATCACAATCAACTGACATAAGCATGAAAGCCAGCGATTCACTGCCCATAGTGAATCACTGGCTTTCATGGCATTTTTATACAACCACTTCCAGTAACTGTTTTCCCTGGCATTCCAGTCGTTTGATTCCTGTGATCTTATTTTTGTTAAAATTAAAACTGAGCAGGTATCCTTTTTCCAGATGATAGGCATCGAGATATTCCTGAAGCTGCTGTTCCCCTCTCTGGTTATAGGCATTCCCGCGCCAGATCTTGCATTCTATGACGTATTGGATTCCCTTATGATCTATTACGATGTCAGAACGTACTTTAGTGCGACTCTGGTCTTCTACATAATAATTGCCGCTCCCGTTGATAATGGGGCGCAGGTACATCAGAAATATTTTCCGTCCTTGTCTTTCCAGAAATTTTTCATCTTCATTGGAATATAATTCCATATAATATTCATAAAATTTCTCCATGACCAGATCCATATCCAACAGACCATCCGCGATAAACTGATTCTTGTCCGGCAAGGATTCTCTTTCATGGCGGTTTTTCCTAATTTCCTCATTTAAGAAGAGATCATAAAGCTGTGTTTCAAATATGCGGTTTGCGACTGCAACTATTTCGTTTCGATTTGTGATAAAGCCAAACATTTGTCCTATACTGACTGGTTCGTCATAAATGTGATATGCATATTCCTGACCGGAAAATAAAATATTACTCAACATTTCGTGCAGTTCGGGATATTCTTTTACATGTTTGACCATATCATCATACAGAGTATTCGGCCCTTTTACTAGCAGTTTTACCGCTTCCAGGATTCCTCTCCTGGTCCATGCGGCCTTTTTGTCTGTAAAGCCGTCGCTGCCTGTGATCACTTCGTCAACTGTTTTGCAGATATAAGATATCAGGTAGGGATATCCTTTTGTATAAGAAAAGATCAACTCAGACAGAGTCTCTATGCTCATGCCGGTATGGTGGTCGTTCTCATAATCTGTAAGCATTCCGGCAATATCTTTTGGGGAGAAACTCATATCTACTGTAAAATCAGCAGCAATATTCCAAGGACTGTTATATTTTGCTTCTTCTCCCGGGCGTAACTTCAGCTTCAGATTTTTAACATCATATACTCCAGCCAGGATCACGGAATGGAAAGTTTTATCCCGTCCTGCCATGGAAGCCAGATATTTTTCCCGAAGCAGTCCCAGGAAAGACAAAAAGATCTGATTATCCGTGCTCTTATCCACTTCATCAATGATCAGAACAACCTCTCTGTCACATGCCTTGCAGAATCGAGCAATCTTGCGGTTTAGAAAATCAAAAGGCAGTTTATCAGGGATGGCTTCTTTCCAGATATCCGCAGCCTCTTTGGGTATATGATCTGATTCCAGTGCTGCGGTCGCTTTGTTTACAAAACCCTGTGCAAAGGCACACAGGGAGACAAAACAGTCATCTGCTGACTCAAAGCTGATATAGATCACTACATAGTTCTGCTTCAGTTTTGCAGATAATTGTTCCAGGGTCGTAGTCTTTCCAAACTGCCTGGCTCTGTTCATGGTAAAATAGGATCCGGTTTCAATGTAGTTTTCCATGATCTCATTGATTGGCCTGCGTATATCTACCATGTAATGTAGTTCCGGAATACAGACGCCCGTGGTATTAAATCGCCGTTGCCTTGCCATATCCTACCTTCTTTCATACAGCATCCCTGTGATTTATCATAGCATATGCAAAATAAATTAGCAATTGGAATAAAATCTAGATTTTTCTCAGCGGCTCTGATATAATCTGTTATACGGCATGACAAAAGGGAGATACGGATTCGAGACCATGATCAATAAAGTTGACGGAAATAGTTACAATGTCTATACAAAACCGAATAAAGTAGATATTCCGGCCACGGATGAAAAGTTCAGCCTGGGCTATCAAAAAGAGGGATCCTCATCCGGCGCAAAGGATAAAGGTCAGGTGCCCGGGGAGGAGAAGCAGCAGGCGCTGGAGCGAAGCGGTGTCAGGCTGGAACTTTCGGTGGGCGGACAGGCGGCGGATGCGGACAGGCGGAAACAGGCGGAGGCAGAAACGACCAAGGCCCAGGGTGCCTCTCAGCAGACATCATTGCTTGAAACGATACGGACATATATCGTGGCAGCTATAACCGCGGTCCGGGAATTTTTTTACAATCTCTGGAATGACCAGCCGCAGGAAAAAGGTTCGCAGGATGCCGGATCATCGGAAAGCATTTCAGAAGATGCCCAGCTGATGGAAAGCGATGCGCAGGAGTTTCAGTCACTGGCGGATATTGCAGGGGAAGACCTGTTGGTGGAGGGTGACCCACAGAGCGCCCGGCAATCGGGAACTGTTTTACAGGATGACTTATCAGGAACGCCGCAGCCGCCTGAGGAGATCATAGATGCCTCCGACGAGAGGTCAGCCCATACCCTGGAGGAGGAACGCCGCCACCGTGAGATCCGGCAGTCCCTGCGTGAGGGGAACATGGAGCATGTTATCCGTCTTTTGACAGACAATGGGAGAAGGACAGTGGCCAAAAATTCCACGCTTTTGACCAGTTACGATAAAAACGGCAGGGGGGTGGAGCCAAGTGCTTCGGACAGGGAAAGGGCCCTGCATGGGGA
>JAMPAC010000184.1 GCA_023667395.1 Blautia sp.
AGGAGTTAGAGGAAAAGAATGTGAAAGGTCATGATTATTCGTTGGCCGAAATTAGGACTATTGTTGATGAAATTCTGAGCCTGACCCAATATTATAACGGCAGATGTGCCACTCCGATTGTCAAGATCGCCAAAGACTTTGATTTTATAACTTATAAAGAATCACTCACCGAATCCGGCGACATAAATATCAATGGGGAAACATTTGCAAAATATGGTCACGATAAAATTATCTTAGTCAATAAAAATGATGAGATCTATCACCAGAGATTTGTTGTTGCACATGAATTGGCACATTATCTATTTGAGTTTATTGGCAACCCGGAATATCAGGATAAAGAAATAATGTTTGCAGATACATACCAGCGGGACAGGCATGAGACTCCGCAGGAGAGAAGGGCTAACACTTTTGCCGCAGAGATCATGATGCCAAGAGAATTATTTATAAGACAATACAATGTGGCCAGGAATGAGGATAATAACCGTATGTTTATCCTTATGTATTTATCAAGGTATTTTGAGACATCAATAGATTCTATAGAAAAAAGGTTTTTGGAGGTATAGGCTGGATGAATTTTTTTAAACGTGACAATAGCAGGGAAAAGGAGGGCTATTTCTGATAATGAGATAAAAAAGCCGCATAGCCTGGAAATCATAAAACACAGTAGAAATTATACGGATCTTTTGGACATATATGTTAAATCCACAAGAAAAAATATATCTATAAAATATTGGTTCAAAACAATATTTTTTGCCGTTACAATTTGCTCCCTTATCGCGGTCATATATTTTTTTTATATTACTTTGCAATATGCATTCGATAACTTTAACAAATTTGATAATTTAAACAGTGTTACAACGGAAGCGATATTAAGTGTAGTCACTGTTCTGATTCCGGCCATATCTTCTCTGATCGTTGCATTTATCAAGATACCTCAGATCATAGCAGAATACTTATTTAATGCAGAAGAAGACAATAACATGAATTCAATAATAAAAAATATACAGGATTATGATAAGTCTATGTTTGCTATGGAACATAAAATTGATGAATTGTTAGTTGATAATAAAGATCGGAATGCAGATGTTAAAGATGAACACATAGAACTATCCCCGGCAGAAAGTGCAGGTTAAATCAATGTTACAGATGGAAGACACCAATTCAGGTGTCTTTTTGTTTTGGTCCTATCAATACATTATGCAAAAACATCCTGAATATCAAAATAAAACCTTGACATTTCCGGTCGGGGGGGGGTAACATAATAAAGGCATGTATTTTGCCATAAGAATAAGAAACTCAGATGGAGGAGAAGAACATGAGGAAAAGAGTGATCACGGCGTTCGTGCTTGCGGCGGCGCTGGCGTTTGCCCCTGTATCGGGAGAATTGGCTATGACTGCCAATGCCGAGGAGAATACAGTGGCGTCAACAGCCACTGTGTCGGACGGCGATGCCACTGTATCAGGCGGCGATGGCACTGTGTCGGACGGTGATGCCACCGTGCCGGGCGGCGATGATACTGTATCGGGCGGCGATGCCACCGTGCCGGGCGGCGATGATACTGTGTCGGGCGGAGATGCCACTGTGCCGGGCGGCGATACAGGAGAGGGCGGTTCCACGGAGACCACAGGCAAGACCCAGCTGGAGACGCCTACAGGCCTGCAGTGGGATGAAAATGGAAGAGCGATTTGGAATGATGTGGAACATACGGGAGGCCGTTATTCCCTGGAATTATATCGGGGCGAAGAGCGGCTTGCCCTCACCAGTGCCGGTGGGTCGAGCATGGTTCTCCGGGCTTATTTTAATGAAAGCGGCGCTTATCGGTTCCGTGTAAGGAGCAGGGCCAGCTATGATCCGGATCACTACACGGACAGTGAGTGGTCGGAATGGAGCAGTGTGTATGACTATGTCAGGCCGGACAAGGCATTGGGCAGTACTGCATGTTACTGGAGCGACACAGAACCTGGCACGATATGCTGGCAGCCGGTGGAGGGAGCTGGCGGATATGAAGTGACTCTGCGTTGGGAAGATAGCAATAGTTGGACCCGAACTACCATTTATAGTCCAAGCTGGACAAGTAATGATTGGACCAGCACCATAGAACGATATGGCGCTGGAAGATATTATTGCACCGTCAGGGCGCTCAGCGCTGATATTACGTCTATCGCAAATGGAACCGAGGGAGCGGCATCGGATATTTATGATACCGCTGCAACCGCGGATGTCATAAGCGGCAGCATAAGCAGTGCTGTGGACGGCAGTGAGACATCAGCGGAGGCCTTGGAAACCATCAAGTCCACGATCGATACGACCGCCCTGCGGACCGCCATGCAGACAGATGATACCGTTTTGAGCCAGATCAGGGATCTGGAAAGCGCGTATGCCGCAGAACAAAACATCAAGGTAAATGCGCCCACAGTATCCTCCGAGGCTGCCTCTTATGTGGACGCGGAGAAGATCTCCGTAGTGGGCGCGGGACTGAACGCGGCGGCAGGACAGGAGGTCAGCCTGGAGGTATCCGTTCCCGCTGCTGAAAAGGTGGTGCCTGCGAAGACCTATGCGAACAGTGTCCAGCTGGAGATTCAGCTGAAAAGGGGAGGAGAGTCCGTCCATGAACTGGATATCCCGGTGACTATCACGATCCCTGTTCCTAAGGGCTTGGATGTGAGCAGGCTGGACATCCTGCATTACAGTGAGGACGGCAGCTACAGGAGGGTCAACTTCAAAAATAACGGGGATGGTACGGTTACCTTTACGGTCAGCGAATTCAGTACCTTTGCCTTTGCGGAAAGGAGTGCGTCCGGTGGACACAGCGGAAGCGGATCATCCGGCAATGGCTCATCCGGCGGCAGCAGCGCGGGCGCTTCTGATTCGCAGGATGATATCGTGAACCGGATCAGGAGCGCATCCAGCGGTGAGACCATCCGTGTCAGAGGAGTGAACACGCTGTCCAACAGCGTGATGCAGGAACTGCTGAAGAAGGGTGATGTGACCCTGGTGCTGGAATACACCTATAAAGATGTGGATTATGTGGTCACGATCCCCGCGGGCGCCGCAGTGGACGCTGATATCCCATGGTATGGCCCCCTGTACCTGGCAGGCCGTTACGGGAACGGCACGGCAGCAGCAGCCAGCGCAGCAGGCGGTTCCTATACGGTCAAGTCAGGTGATACCATGAGCAGGATTGCACGCGCAAATGGCATGACACTGAACCAGCTTGCGGCAAAGAACCCTCAGGTCAAGGACATCAATTATATCGTGGTGGGACAGAAGATCAATGTGAGATAAGTCGATACCGCGGAACTAAGTGCCGGGCAGGCAGCAGGATGATTTCCTGCGGCCTGCCCGGTTTGTGTGCTGCGGCGCAAAGCCACCGGTAACAGGATAAAGGCTTTACACATGGGAAATCGATTGCTATAATACCTGTCTTTGGTATCAGACATTAAAAAATGGCGTTAATTAAAAAAATG
>JAMPAC010000185.1 GCA_023667395.1 Blautia sp.
AACCTGAGTTCATGCTTTTTGATATCGATTCCACACTTCTTGATACCTATGGGCACCAGGAAGGCGAAGGGTTCAACTTCCATTATCAGGCACATGGATACCATCCCCTGCTTTGTTATGATGGGCTGACCGGGGACCTGCTAAAGGCTGAGCTTCGCGACGGCACCATGTATTGCGGCAAAGAAGCCGACCGTTTCATGCGGTCGCTTCTGGATGAATTTATTGCGGATTATCCGGATATGCCGTTTTATCTTCGCGGTGACAGTGGTTTTGCATCACCTGACTTGTATGAAGTACTTGAATCCAAGGACTGCAAATATGCGGTCCGGATGAAGGAGAATGCAAAACTCCGTGAATTAGCCGAAGATGAAGACCAGGCCCTGTACCGTGCCACCAGATTCAATCAGGTAGATTATGCAGTCGAATATGGCGAATTCATGTATCAGGCCGGTTCGTGGAGCCATCCGCGCAGAGTGGTCTTCAAAATCGAAAAGCCTTATGGCCAGATGGTTCACATGTATACTTTTATCGTCACAACAATGGAAATGGAACCCTATCAGGTCATCCAGTTTTATTGTGGCAGAGGCAAAATGGAAAACGTAAACGGTAAATAGCGAGTACCTGTGAAAAACTGGAGCAGTCCCATATTATAAGTATCAGGACTGCTCCAGTTCTTATTTCACTTCATATTTATTAGACTTCCTGCAATGCTCGGGGAGGTTCGGTGACCATGGGAGCAGATCATCCAGAAAACCAAAGTCTGTGTCATCTTCATGCTTCGGTATCTCCGTCAGCAGGTGCTTTACATATTCATAGACTTTTAACCCGTTTGCCTTTGCCGTTTCCGTGATGCTGTAAATGACGGCGCTGGATTTCGCGCCGCGGACAGTGTCGATCAGACGCCAGTTATGCTTTCCGATACAGAAACCGCGCAGCGTGGATTCCGTCGCGTTATTGTCAAGCGGGACTTCCCCGTCTTCCAGGAATACGCGCAGATACTGCTCCTGGTTCATGGAATAGGCAAGCGCCTTTCCAGTCTGGGATTTTGGCGGGACTTCATGCTGGTGGCTTTTTACCCATGCAAAATAAGCGTCAACAAGAGGCTTCAACTCCAGCTGCCTCCTGTGCTGCCGTTCCGCGGGCTCCAGCCCTGCCAGTTCCTTGTCAAGTTTATAAATGGCTCCGATCTGCTTGAGCGCGTCATACGCCAGCGTGCCTTTGCGCTTTTCTTTGTCCTTTATGGCTTTCAGGGCATCCGCGTATCTGCGCCTCGCGTGCGCCCAGCATCCTGCTATGGTAAGACCGGGGGCTTTTTCTTCCAGGGAGTGGTATGCCTGGTACCCATCCGTAACGCATACACCCCGAAAACCTTTCAGGAATTCTTCCGGATGATCCACTTTCCTGTCTTTCTGGTATTCATACAGGACGATGGCCTCCGCATAAGATTTTCCCGTCCGATATATCCACATGTAGCTTTTTGCCCCCGCGGCTCTCCCGTCCTTTGTGACTTCTACCGGGGTTTCATCAGCCTGCAGCACGTGATACCCGTACAGCAGTTTATGCAGATAGTCATACAGGATGGCAAGATAGCGGTCCGCGCACTGGATGGTCCAGTTTGCCATGTTCTGGCGGTTTATGTTCACGTCATTGCGCTTGAATTCCTGCTCCATGCGGTAAAGCGGGAGCGCGTTCACATATTTGCCATTGATGACGGCCGCTTCCAGCGAAGGCGTGACAACGCTGCCGCGCAGCAGATCCTTCGGGCGTTCCGCCTTTACGATGGTTTCATTGTCCGTCCCCGCATAGACAGCCACATGGTGTTCCTTCACCTCAAAAGAGGCCGGATGGAACTCCAGCCTTTTATACACTTCATCCGGAAGACGTTTGTATTTCCCGTCCGGGAACACGGCTTTCAGCTCGTCTTCTGGCATCTCATGCGGGACAATGGTCACCGGGATGTCTTTCAGGTCATCTTCACGTTTCCCTTTTTCCCTCTTTTTCCTGCGGATGATGACTTCCTCAAATTCAGGCTCCCCCGTCTGTTCCCCTTCTGCGGCCGCTTCCGGCTCATTGAAGAACAGGCTCATCTGCCCGTCGATGACGTCCATTTTTTCAGAATGGCGTCCGAAGCGCTGCTGCCGCAGGACGGCGATCTGTTCCAGGATCAGCTCCTGGTTTTCCATCATCCGGGCCGCTGTCTCCTGCATTGAGAGTATGATCGCCACCAGTTCCTCCCTGCTGGCGTTATTCAGTTCCTCCGGTGTGTAGATATTTTTCCCCATGCCGTTATTATAACAGAACAGGGACATCCCCGCAGAAAATCTTTTCAGGCGTCCCGTCAAAATGACGATGGCATATGCTGCCCGCAGACGCCTGTTTCCGGGAAGCAGCATTTTATACTGTTTTTTTGTGGGAGAAGCCGGAAAATAACGGGCGCAGGGCCGCTGCGGTGCATTCCCATGCGCCATTTTCCAGACATCCGGCACCGCCACAGGCTGCGGGATGAGATCGGAAATTTTCTGCATTCTGCACAAAAGCAGTCAGCATACCTTTTCCGGCCTGACCTCTTTTATCCTGCTTTTCTGCTCCACGGCAAGCCCCTGCATCAGCCAGGTAAACTGCTCCGGCGTGATCTCACGGGCTTCGGACGCTGTCCGGGGCCACTGGAAGCGCCCAGCCTCCAGCCGTTTATAGACAAGCAGGAACCCGTCCCCTTCCCAGAGCAGGCCCTTGATCCGGTCAGCGCGCCTGCCGCAGAACAGGAAAAGCGTCCCTTTCTGGAAGGGGTCAAGCCTGAAATGGCCCTGCACCACCCGTGCCAGGCCGTCAATCCCAAACCGGAGATCTGTATAGCCATATGCCAGGTAAATGCGGCTGTATAAACTCACTTCACCAAGCATGGGCTGCGGCCTCCAGAATTTTTACAATAAAGCCCGGGGATGCGGATTCTGTTATTTCTATGGAAATGCCGCCTTTGCGGATGACGGCTGCGGGCCTGTCGGCCGCGGCTGCCTGCCCCTGACGGATGGCAGGAAGTTCCACGAAAGGCACAGCCTCTGAATCCCGTCCCACGGCATCAGCCTCCTCCCGCCGCAGAGCTTTCAGCCAGTAATAATACTGCGACTCCCTGATGTTTCTTTCCCGGCACCATTCCTTGATGGTCAGCCCGCTGTCCATACGTTCTTTGATCAGGGCAGCCCACCGTTGCGCGTTCACCTCATGTTTTAAATCTGTCATTCCTATATGCCTCGCTTTCAAAACTGATACGGGTTTTCAAAGCCGCACGCGTAAGCTGTGAAAACTGGCGTCAGTTTTCATAGTCATATCTGTCAACTTTGAAAACTGGCAATCGTTTTCGGAGCAGCCAAAGAAACTGCAGATGGCCTTGAAAATAATAAATATTCTCAAAGCCATTATATCGAAAGACTCTATATCATGCACGGTACCCATTATTTACCGTTTAC
>JAMPAC010000186.1 GCA_023667395.1 Blautia sp.
GATTATTCCGATTTCCGAGTTATACCGATTTTAGCATGAAATAGTACATTCCGTCTACGTTTTTAGCAAGAAAATCGGAATAATTCTTGCATGTATAAGTGTATCATGTTTCCATGTAAATGGGTAAATTGGAGGGCCCATACATGGAAACAATTACTTTAAAAGAACACATTGATCATGTGATTCAATGTATACAGGAGCTGCAATTATCGAAGAATGTATATAATCGATATAAAAAGCACTGTGAAGACATTTATCTGTACTGTACCGAAAACAGTCTTGAATGTTTTTGTTATCAGGATGCGGCTGGTTATTGCGGAATAAGGTGTCCGTCACTGAAAGAGTATTCAGTAAAGGAAACCACAAAAATAGCTTACACGGTAGCGGCATACTTTGAAAACGGGGAGTTTGTATGGAAACCTGTTACTTTCACGCAGTATCCGGTCTGCGGGGCTTATGAAAAACTGATGGATGCCTTCGAGCAGGAACTGCTGAAAAAACTCAGTTACGGCACTGCAAGGGGCGGCATGGTCATCATCCGCCAGTTCCTGTACTTCCTTGAACAATCCGGGACAACGGATGCGTCCCGCATCACCACCGGGGACGTTCTGGATTTTGTCCGGAAGGAAGCCCCGAACCATAAAAACAGCATGGCAAAACTGCTGCGTACCGTCAGGAAATTTGTCTGTTTTCTGCGCAGGGAGAACATCACGGATATAGACGCAGACCGGTTCCTGACAGCCGCAGGAAGATGCCGCCAGAAAGCGCTTCCCTGTTTCAGCGGGGAGGAACTGCGGGACATCTTTGCACAGATAGACAGATCAACCGATAAGGGACGGAGGGATTATGCGGTATTCCTGACCGCCCTGCGGACCGGGCTCAGGGCTTCTGACATATCACGGCTGAAACTTTCAGATATCGGCTGGACAGGGAAAATAATCCGGGTTGTGCAGAAGAAAACCATGTCCGCGCTGCATCTTCCCCTGCCCACTGATGTCGGGAACGCCATTGCTGACTACATTCTCCATTCCCGGCACAGGTCGGACAGTCCATATGTATTTTTGCGGCTCAGGGATACGCCGTCCCATGCCCCGATAGAACCAACATCCTTCAATTATTCCCTCCGGGAATATATGAAAGCAGCCGGAATGGAACGCACCGGATGGGATGGCAGGTCGTTCCATGCACTGCGCAGGACGGCAGGGACACGGATGGTAACATCCGGGATTCCCGTGTCCACCGTTTCCCAGATACCGGGACATACAGACGTGGAATCCTCAAAACGGTATATATCACTGGATACGGAAGGCATCCGGGAATGCTGTATGGATCTTGGTGTGATGCATACGCGGAAGGAGGGGCTGTCATGAAGTATTCTTTTAACAGTGGTTTTGCGGATGACATACGGGGTATGATGGAGTGGCGCGGAGTGCTTGGATATACGGAATCATGCTATACACAGCAGATGCGGGATTTCGACTGCTACTGCCGGGAAAAGTTTCCGGATGCCCGTACCCTTACACTGGAAATAGCATTATCCTATCTGGGATTTATGCGGGAACGCAGGGACATCCGTGTGGATGTTGCCGCGCTCAGGAACCTTGGGAAGTATCAGGCCATGGAAGGAAAAGCCGCCTGTGTGTTCCCGGCAGACTACTTCAGCTATAAGAAACGGAAGCCACCATATATCATGAGTGATGAGGAATGCAGACGCTTCTTTGAGGCGGCTGACAACTATCCGCATGATAAATGGAATCCGCTGCTGTCTTACACGGCGGCTGTCTTTTTCAGGCTCCAGTATGCTACCGGGATGAGGCCGCAGGAAACACGGCTGCTCACACGGCTGGCTTTTGACTTCGTCCATGACACGGTATACATTGCGGACTCCAAAAGGCATAAGGACAGGCGCATTGCGGTTGAACACCGGCTTATGGAAACATGCCGGAAATACGATGAAATTGCCCGCCGCATATATCCGGACACAGACATATTCTTCCCAAACAGGAACCGAAAAGCGCACAGGGCTGCGAGTATCCAGAATCTTTTCCATAAATGCTGGGAAATGGCCGGAAACCCGGAGGGGCTTGCATACTGCACCCCTTATATCCTGCGCCATAACTTTGCAACCCGTACGATTACCGGATGGATGGAGGAAGGGAAGGACTTCAGCCAGTATATGCCGTATCTCAGCGCTTACATGGGACATGAGACTTTCCGCGAGACATGCTATTACCTTCACCTTATGCCAGACCGGATTTCCCGCATGGGATGCATGGACATTTCTGGAATCATTGCGGAGGTGCCCCATGAAGACTAACCTGTTCTGGAAAAAACTCAGGGAATATTTCACGGTATATCTCCCAAAGCAGCGTAACAGCAGCGAAAAGACAATTATATCCTGTCACATGGCGTGGAACCTTCTGCTGCGTTTCCTTCTTCAGGAAAAGGGGATTGCAGCCGCACAGATAGGTTTTGACACATTTACCCCTGTCCTGCCGGCGGATTTCCTTGATACCATGGAGACACAAAAAGGCTGGAAAGCATCCACCCGCAACAACAGGCTCAGCTGTATACGTTCCTTCTTTAAATATGCAGCGTATACATGCCCAAATGTATATGCGGTTTATGCCGATCTTGGAACGGTACCATTGAAAAAGGGGGTGGATAACTCGCGGGTGGTGGAATATATGTCAAAGGATGCGGTCGCGTCCATCATAGGGTGTGCAGGGACGGCTTCACCCAAGGGTTTCCGGGACCGTTTTTTTCTGACACTGATGTATGACACGGCAGCCCGCAACGGGGAAATGCTGAAACTAAAGCTGTCTGACATAAATACGGACAACGCAACAATATATCTGTTTGGAAAAGGCTCCAAGCCAAGACTTGTGCCTGTCTCAAGGGAAACCCTGCAGATGTTTGACAGATACAGGGTCCTTTTCCATAATGAAAGCAAAAATGAATCTCCCCTGTTTTATACAAAGCACCGGGATGAGAAAACTCCTATGTCAGATGATAATGTTGCACGCTTCTTAAAAGGGTATGCTGCCAAAGCGCGTAAGCAGAACGGCCATGTGCCGGCCAATGTGCATCCGCATATGTTCCGCCATTCGAGGGCAATGCATCTGTATCAGGGAGGCATGCCGCTTGCCGTACTGTCAGAATTTCTTGGGCATGAAGATCCTGAAACAACACTGATTTACGCTTATGCGGATACTGAAATGAAAAGGCAGGCAATAGAAAAGGCTTCTGCCAATACACTGCTCCCGGAAACAGGTGATAATTCTTCCACTTGGGAAACACAGGACATCATAGAGAGACTAATACGGGGGTATTAAAATTTATTCCGATAAATCTCTGTAGACAGCCCCAAAATATGCTGTATACGTGATTTATCGGAATAACTCGGA
>JAMPAC010000187.1 GCA_023667395.1 Blautia sp.
AAGTCCAATCGCTTTCTGCGGGCAGTGGTGGATGCAGGCCATGCACATCTGGCAGTTCCCGCCTCCATAGACCGCCCGCTGGTTCTCAACATGGATGCATCCGCCCGGACACACTTTCATGCAGATACCGCAGCCGATACACTTGTCCGAAACCGTGTATATATTTTCAAAGGAACCGGACGGGCCGCCGCCCATGCGGGATAAAAATTCCTGATGCGCTGCCCGGTCTGCATCCGTCACTTCATCAATCTTATGTACTTTCCCTGAAACTTCCTCTTTGATGACGGCGAGATTTTCTTCGATCCGTTTCTCCGGCGCGCTGGCGACCTGTTCTTCCATATCAAAGCCAGGCAGGAAATTATCCACCATTTTGATCGTGCGGATATAATCTGCCTTTTTCCCTGTGGACTCCAGCATTTTCTGCGCCAGTTCCGCAGCCCCTCCGTGCCTGTTCCCATAGGTCAGGACAACAAAAAGGTAATCCGTGATAAATTCTGCATTTTTGATAAATTCCCGCACCATGAAGGGCGCTTCATGCCCGTAAACAGGATATACCAGGCCAATCTGATCCGCTTTATAGGTCTGATCCCCATTTTTTATCGCCTGCGGGATGCTGACAAGCTCCGTGTCAAGCTGTTTTGCCACATACAGGCTGTTTCCGGTGCCGGTAAAGTAAAAAATCATACTGTCATTCCTCCATCTGCTTTTCCCAAAATGCTACAGCATCATCAAGCCACCCCTCTGCCACGGTTCCCGTCCCAAGCCCAAAGCCGTGGGGCAGCCCTTCATAGGAGTGGAACTCTGTAGGTATTCCATATCCCTCCAGCGTCTGCAGCCTTCTCTCCATGGTCCGCCAGCTTGCAATGCCGTCACTGGTTCCCACGCAGGCATAAGTGGGGGCATCCTTTTCCGACACATCACTGTGTCCCGTGTACTGCATGATCACCGCTGCCGCCTGCGGGATGTCCGTCCTCCCTGTCAACTGCTGCAGATAATCGCTGTTCCCAAGCGTTGCCGCCATCCTTGCGCCCGCTGAGCCGCCCCAAAGGGAATATCCGTCAGGGCTGACTTCAAGCTCATCCGCATTATCATAAATAAATTCGATTGCCTGCGCCAGATCCTCATAGGCATGATCCGGACGGTATATGAGCGCAAATGCGTTATAACCCTGCCTGCTGACCTCCAGTGCGTGGGGAAAGCTGTCATGCATTGCCCCCACATACATCATGCCGCCGCCTGCATTCGTCACTGCAAATTCTGCTCCGGGTTCTCCCCGGAAGAAGAACAGACCCGTATCCTGTTTTGAGGGGTCAGACTTCCGTTGCTCCTCCGTATAAATGTTATAAAAAACCTGTTTTCCGCTCTCCGCCTGCTCTTTCAGATAATTTATGATCTCCACTGTTTTCTCTGTCCTGATATTGTTATACCAGACATAAATGCCATTAACAGAAAGATCATCCAAGGTCATACTGCCCTCCACAGGGCGGTCAACCGGAAACAACAGCCGCCCATAATCCCCAAAGGCGGGGATGGTTTCCACTTCGGAAACCGTTGTATCCGCCGTGACATCCTGGCGTTGCTGTTCCGGTGTTCCTCCAAAGAAAAACGGCAAGGCATTGTAAACATATTCCTGCACAGCCACAAGGTCATGGACACCACCCTGCTTTTTGTAATAAACCACACGATCCGGGGTAAACACATCACTTCTTGCAAGCATCTCAACCATCTGCGTATCCATCTGCCCCTGGATGGCATCGCTGGTTCCTGTGGCACCATAGATAAAATACCCTTTTTCCTCCAGACCGTCCGACTCTATAAATTCCTCAAACAGGTCGCAGGTCTCCTCCGGGTAATAGTCCCCGTAACCTCCGTAATACCAGCAGGAGCCGCTCATGGGGAGGAAATACCGGATATAATCATGGTTGAACACAAACTGATGCCAGGTAGTCACCGCTCCTAATGAAAAGCCGCCAAAAGCCCTATGGTCACGGGATGCCGCCAGTCCTTCACTGTCCGTCGTCTCCGCATAAGTATGGAACCGGCTTTCCACTGCCGGGATCAGGTCATTTCGCAGATCCTGATGAAATTCCCGCAGTTCCCGTACCGACAGACTGAAATCCTGCGGTTCATTCTCTGCGTCAAAAGTTGCGGATACAACAAGAAGCGGCGGAATCTCACCGTTTTCAATCATATGATCTAAAATCTCCGGAAGATAGGAGCCTTCAAAATAATCCCCTGCAGTCATCGTCCACCCATGCATCAGATAAAGGATGTCATACCGGATGTCGGCATCGTTTTCATCATATCCGTAGGGCAGATATACATAGGCAGGCTTTGTGATCGCGCTGCTGTCACCGGCATAATTCTTTGTGTCATATTCCATTCTCACGATCTGCCCCTGATGGTCTGCCGGTTCCAGGTATTCGTCCGGAACCGATACCGTCATGCCGGTCTGCGGCATCCGGGCTGTTTCATCCCTTTCCGGCTCCACTGTTTCCGGCTCTATCGTTTCCGGTCCCATTGTTTCCGCCTCCTTCTGCGGGATGTCCGTAGGCAGTGTTTCGCCAGAGGAACAGCCCGTTTGTAAAGCAATGATCAGAGCCAGCAGGAGCGCTGTTATGGTTTTGGAATGAAAGTTTGTTCTCATGTGCAACCCCTTTGCGGACTTGCCGCTGTACTGATTCTTATTTTAACTTCCTGTATTCTTCTTCCGGCACCGGCTCACACCATTCTGTGCCGGTTTCCTCACCGGCAATCTCAACTGCAAGGTGTGAGAACCAGCTATCCGCTGCCGCGCCGTGCCAGTGTTTCACATTTGCCGGAATGTTAATCACAGTCCCCGGCAATATCTCCACAGGCTCCCTGCCTTCCTCCTGATACCAGCCCCTGCCGCCGACACCGATCAAAAGCTGCCCGCCGCCGCTCTTTGCACGGTGGATATGGTAATGGTTCCTGCAGCCAGGCTCAAAAGTCACATTTGCAATAAGCAACTGTTCTTTGGAAACAGGCGCAAGATAACTCTGCCCGTCAAAATACTGTGCAAAGGCAGTATTCGGCTCCCCGATAGGGAACATGATCGTATTCTGATAGCGGCTCTTTTCATCCGTTTCAGGCTCTTTTTCATCATAAATCTCAGCAATCATGGGGAAAGTGCTCCACGCTTTCGGCCAGCCGCAGTAAAACGCAAGCTGTGTCACCACTTCCACAACTTCCTCTTTTGTTATGCCATGGGCCTTGCCCAATGCAATATGGGACTTCAACTGCGGGTATAATCCTGCGGAAAACAATGCTGCAATCGTGACCATGCTCCGGTCCCTTGCCGAGAGTTTATCCTCCCTCGACCAGACCTCCCCGAATAATACATCATCATTCAGCTCCGCAAATTTGGGAGC
>JAMPAC010000188.1 GCA_023667395.1 Blautia sp.
AGTTCCCACACCTACTCCGGCACCCACGGAGGCTCCTGCTGTCCAGCCTGCGGGCGGATCGAGTTCAGGCGGATCTTCATCCGACACTTCCCAAGGATCCGGTTCAGGCAATAGCAATTTCAATACATATGACAATAAAGAACAGCAGAACACTACTGCCACCTATGTACTGAATACCAACAGCAAGAAGATTCATCATCCAAGCTGTTCTTCCGTACCCAAAATTGCTCCTAAAAACTATGCCACATCCAGCGAGTCATTAGATACACTGAAGGCAGCGGGATATACTACTTGCGGAAATTGCTTCAAAAAATAAGAAATATTTGTGCGAAAAGCCAGCGGAAAACCAGAAGGGAAATTGGAAATCATAAGCGACTGAACCACTGATACAACAACAAAATAAAATATTCCGGGGAGCATATTGCATTCCTCTTCTGCATATGCTATAATGCCATCAGGCAAAAGGATAGTAGCATCCATGTGTACACAAAAGGACGAACCCCCGGAAGTATTCGCGGTACTTTCGGGGGTTCTCCTTCTTTTTCGGAGAAGTCAACCGTTTGGGCTAGGCTACCGACTATTCATCTCCGTCTAACCACTTGCACAGGTAGTAGGCAACTACACTGGCCAACACAGAGATAATGAAGGATAGTAACATTTCCATATATACACCCCCTTCCTGTACCAGTCTAGGGGCGGTAACATATGCATTATATCATGGAGACAATTGCACCGCAATATCCCGTCCATGAATTTGCCAGCATTGTCTGCACGGGTAAGATAATCGGGAAACTAGGAGGAAATTTGAGATTATAAGCGACTAAACCACTGATTTAACAATAAAATATTCCGGGGAGCATATTGCATTCCTCTTCTGCATATGCTATAATGCCATCAGGCAAAAAGATAAGATAGTTCCATATGGGACAGCAACGAAAAACCCGGAGGTGTGCAAGACCTTCGGGTTTTTCTATTCCCTTTCCGGAGTGGCGGGCTTAGTTCCACAGGTTAGTTACCGGCTACTCATCGCTGTCTAACCATTTGATGATGTAGTGGCAAACTACACCAGCCGCGACAGCGACTAAAAAAGATAAGATATACTCCATATGAGACACCCCCTTCCTGTACCAGTCTAGGGGCGGTAACATATGCATTATATCACGGAGACAACTGCACCGCAATATCCTTGTCCACGAGTAACCATTTTCCGTTGCGACGTCGCAACGGCTCCTGTGAACCGGTGACAAACTGTCACCGGATGAAAATACGCACTGATGCAGAAGGATAATGAAACGTCCACAAACTGTGGACGTTTGAAGATACCTGCCGCTGGCAGAAAAGGATAATGAAACTGTTACAGATTGTAACCGTTAGAAGATGCGTACCGCTGATGGCGGAATGCATCCCAAAACAGACAAAAACCGCCCGGTGCTACTAACACCGAACGGCTTTGGATATACCTCCGGAGAGATACATCAGGTTCCTCTGACCTGTGAATATAGTACCATCTCCGGAGACAGCTTGCAAGCGATTTTTTCGCGGGCTGTCATTTTTATACGCTTTTTAAGGAGGATACCGCCATGAAAATTGAGAAAAGAGGATCCGGCTACCGTATCCGGAAGATGTACAAGGGTCAGATGTACACCGTATCATTCGATTATAAGCCCACGCAGAAAGAAGCCATGCAGGCCATGGCGGCGGAGCTGGACAAAGTACAGACAAGGTACCGGAGCATGACCTTCAGGGCAGCTGCGGAGGAGTATCTGGCATCCAAGCGCAATGTCCTGTCCCCAGCCACCATCCGCGGATACAGGAGCGCAATGAGAACCATATCGGAAAGCTTTCAGGACGGGAACGTCCATGACATAACCGCCATGGATATCCAGAAAGAAATCAACCGCCTGACAGAAGAGCACAGCCCCAAGACCGTCCGCAACTACCATGGCTTCATATCGGCTGTCCTAGGCACGTTCTGCCCGAACCTGAAGCTTAATACCACCTTGCCCCAGAAGGTCAGAAAGGAGCCGTACATCCCCTCTGACAGGGACATCCAGCAGCTCCTTGCATATGCGAAGGGATCCCAGTTTGAAATCCCCATCATCCTTGCCTGTTACGGCCTGCGCCGGTCGGAGATATGCGCCCTGACCCCGGACGATATCGATGGGGACGTGGTAAGAATCAGCAAGGCAAAGGTTCTGGATGATGAGACCCGCTGGGTGAACAAGGCCACGAAGACCACTGCCAGCACACGGGAAATCATCATTCCTCTGGAAACGGCGGAGCAGATCAGGATCCAAGGCTATGTTTACAAGGGACATCCCAACTCCATCACGGTGTATCTGGCCAAGGCGGAAGACAGGCTCGGGATCCCTCGCTTTTCCCTCCATAAGCTCCGCCATTACTTTGCATCGAAAATGAGCGCCCTGAACGTGCCGGAAGCTGACATCATGCGGATGGGCGGATGGGAGACAGACCATGTGATGAAGTCCGTGTACCGGCACTCCATGATGGAAATAGAAGAAAATGCCAAAAGAGAAGCCGCGGAAAAGCTGCGGAACGCCCTGTTTTCCTAGGGAAACCCGTGCAGGACCTTGGACAAAATTCTGGACAAAAAATGTGTTTATAAGGCATAAAAAGCCTTTATTTCATGTAAATATATCAAGTAAAAAAACAGCCGCAGACCCTTGTTTTTCCTAGAAAACCTAATGGTCTGCGGCTCTTTCCGCCCATGCGGAATGTGGGACTCGAACCCACACGGTCGCCCACAAGAACCTAAATCTTGCATGTCTGCCAATTCCATCAATTCCGCAGCTTTCTCTCCTGTAACGCATTATATCCCCGAATGCCGCTTTCTGTCAAGCAGTTGGTCAAAACTTAAGATAGTGCTGACTCCCGTTATTCATTCAGATACAGCTCAATCCTGTTCTGGATGATCCGCGCCACTTCCTCCACCGACTTGTCCCCTTGGAAATAATACTCGGCTTCCTCTTGAATAATTGCCAGCACCGTTCTTGATTTCATGGAATCTTCCCGTCCGCCGTTTTTTGTCATATTCCTGATGAACTCTTTGTCCTCCTCCGTAATCGGAGGATATCCTTTATGGCTTTCATTGGTATAAGGATTGATGTAATGATAGCTATCTGCGGACAGCTCCTCCGCTTCAGCCAGCTTCGTTTCCAGCGCATCCTGTATGGCAGGGAAAAATCGTGTCTGTGCCTGATATTCCTCACCCAGCAGGAATTTCAGGAACGCCCATGCCCCCTCCTTACATCCCGAAGCACTGTTGATACCGTAAATCTGGTTGACCAGCACCTCATACCAGGTCCTGCCCTCTGCGTTCGGGTAGCCAGCGATCTCTCCGAACCCGGAAAATGCTTCCT
>JAMPAC010000189.1 GCA_023667395.1 Blautia sp.
ATACACTGGCTGAAGCTATCCTTATGGGGACAGATGCAGCATCCGGCTGGGTGCTCGACGAACTGGAGGATGGAAGGCCTGCCCCGGAAGCAAGCCCGTTGGAAAGCATCACCCCCGATCCGGGCGGCTTTGTGAGCATGCTTGTCCTGGATATGGATGCTTATGCTGAAAAATATGGCGAAAAGGCTGTAAGGAAAAACCTCACCATTCCCGCATGGCTCAATACATTTGCCGAAAAAAACCACATTAATTTTTCACAGGTGCTCCAGGATTCTCTGACCGCTCTCTATCAGCAAAGACGACAGGCCTGAGCGTTGCCCCGGTCCTTAACTGGATAACAACATTTTCCGGGAAAAGCATACTGCGACCCTTTCCTGCAGATGCTATAATGCCGTTAGGCAAAGAGATAACAGTGTCCAATTGAACACAAAAAGGACGCCCCCGGAAGTATTGCGAGTACTCCCGGGGGGTCTTTCTTTTACGGAGAGGTAAAAAGATAACCGTATTTCCAAATTGAACACCCCCTGTCCGTACCGGTATAGGGACGGTACAATAGGATCATTTATACCCGTTGCGACGTCGCAACGGCGCCCACGCGCCATCACTATGAAAGGAGGTTGTATCTATGGTCATTGGGATCTATCCCAGGAAATCCGTATATCGCGATAACTCCGACTCTGTCCAGGTACAGGTACAGATGTGCAAGGATTACGCGGGCATCATCTACAAAGGCCGGGATCTGGATTTCCGCATATACGACAAGGACGAGGGCTTCTCCGGCAAAAACACGAACCGACCGTCCTTCAGGGAACTGATGCAGGATGTGGAGGACGGCATGCTGGATGTGGTCATGGTATACAAGCTTGACCGGATCAGCCGCAACGTGCAGGAGTTTTCCGCCATGTACGGCATCTTCCAGCAGCATGATGTGGCTTTCGTCTCTGTCAAGGAATCCTTTGACACTGCCACTCCCATGGGGCGCACGGTCATGTATATCCTGGCCGCATTTGCCCAGCTGGAGAGGGAGAACACTTCCGAGCGGGTGGCGGACAATATGCTCGCCCTTGGCAGTTCCGGGAAATGGACCGGCGGCAACCTGCCCACAGGGTTCTCTTCCATACGCCGCAAGGCAGGTGGGAAAGAACATTCTTTCCTCGTGGTCGATAAGGACTCCATCGGGCTCGTCAAGACACTGTACAGCCTCATATTGAGCGGCTGCACGATCACAAAGGCTGAAAGGTACTGCCGTGACAACAACATCCGCAGCCATGCGGGGAACTTCCTCGGCTCTTCCCAGATCCATAACATCCTCAAAAACCCCGTGTACTGCCAGAACAGCCTGGAAGCATATTACTATCTGCGGGAAAAAGGGTGCACCCTGCCGGACAAGGCCCTGTTCGACGGGACAAAGAGCCTGATCGGGTATGGCCGGACCAGGACGACTGCTTCCTCCCACAAAGCACAGGGCACGGACAGCTGGGTCATATCCATCGGGATCCACGAGCCTGTGATATCCGCCTCTGACTGGATAGCGGCACAGCAGCGCCTCGGGATCAACAGATCGCTCCGTACCGCCAAGCATGAGCACGGCATCCTGAAGGGCGTCCTGCGCTGCAGATGCGGCTCCCGGATGGACATCCGTACATATGTCAAGAACGGCATCTCCTTTTCTTACTATTATTGTGCCCGCATGGCCAGACAGGGGAAACAGGCATGCGGTACCGGCTATATCCGCATCGAGGAAGTGGAAGCCTCCTTCCTGCAGCAGCTGCGCTCCATCCGGCTGAACCCCTCCGGCATAGCCCTGCGGAGCCAGCCTGAAGAAACGATGGATAAAAGATCCATCCAGGCCGGGATCCAGAAAGCGGAAGCCTCCATCAGGAACCTGACCACTGCCCTCACCCAAGCCATGGACACGCCTGCTGCCGGATACATCATCAAACAGATAACAGACCTGGATGCACAGAAGAGCGCCCTGGAAGCCTCTCTCCGCAAGATAGAAGTCCAGGCCCTGGCCGCCAAGTCGCTGGAAGATACTGAAAGGGAGATATATTCCAGCATCTGCTATCTGTTGGACAACTTTGACAACATAAGTTATACCGGGAAAAACGAACTGATCAGAAAGACGGTAAAGAACTGCATCCTTGATACGGAGACAAAGGAACTGCGCATCATATTCTGATGCGCAGTTTCAATATTACATTCTTGTTGGCGTTCCCACCAGCCCCATCATATCATGCCCCAAATGCTTCCGCTGATAACCGTAACTCCGTCCGGCCCCGAAATCATCATAATGCGTATAATCAAACCCCCGCGCCAGCGGGAAATAACCTTTCAATCCATATCGTTCCTCATAACCGACATTTCCTGCCTCATCTGTGACTTCCTCCCGGTATTCTCCCACAAGACCACCCAGCACCGCGTCATATGCTTCCCTGTAATAAGTGTAATATTTCAGTTCCCCCGCCAGGCTCTCCATAGTCTCCTCCCCTTCAAAAAGCGCTTTTGCGGCTTTATCCATGATCTTCAAGGCATCCTTGCCAAAGCTTCCTCCTGTCCGGGACGCCGTATAGGCGAGCAGTTCCACCCAGCAAATCTCATGTTCCGTGCCGTGAGTATCCACGTCCCATTGATAAGCTTTGCACAATGCTTCATAAGATACCGTGAAATCCACCCATTTGATATAATCGTCCTCTATGGTCAGCACCGCGTCACTGGCGCTCTCTCTGTCCAGAACGCCGCGCCTTACAGTCAGCAGCGTTGCCAGCACCATAGCCAGCAGACACTCCATGAAAATCCCTTTCTTTATGTAATACAGATATGTTTCCTGTTTCCCTCTGTCCATAACCGCTCCGGATCATTCGTTAGAAAAATATATGAAAAACAGGCCAAAAAAAGAAGTGCCCAAGTTCCCTCAGACACTTCCGGATGAGCAATATCCCAAATCCGTTTATTTTTCCGGTTCGATCAGGCCGTATGTATCGCCTTTTCTCTTATAGACCACATTTACCTGATCTGTCTCCGCATTGATGAACACGAAGAAATTATGCCCCAGCAATTCCATCTGAATGCAGGCATCTTCAGGATACATGGGCTTGATATCGAACTTCTTGGTCCTGACGATCTTCACATCCTCTTCGTCCATATAGTCGTTCTCAACATACATTTTGCTGAAAGAACCATTGCTCTGCTGCCTGTCCACTATCTTGTTCTTATATTTCTTGAGCTGTCTCTCTATGATCTCTTCCACCAGGTCGATGGACACATACATATCATTGCTGACCTGCTCGGAACGGATGATATTCCCTTTCACGGGAATGGTCACTTCGATCTTCTGTCTCTCTTTCTCCACACTCAGGGTAACGTGCACTTCT
>JAMPAC010000018.1 GCA_023667395.1 Blautia sp.
GTTGGCAGTTAGTTCAGCACTGCGTTGCTCCGTCCGCACAGAACAGGGCAGCACGCCTCCGCCGTCCCTTAATCTGCAAATCCCCAAGCCGCCAGCCATCATCGTGTCCGAACTGCTACCTCACAGCAACCTGCTTTTTACATAACCGCTTTACAAACCGACAAATTTCTAATAAACTAAAGGAAGTATTATTCCGGTATTTTAAAATATAGTAAATAGGGGAAAATTCTGACATGGGAAAAAAAGCCACAAAAGCAGCTGACAATATGTACTACCTGGCGCGTTCCGAGGCGGCAAAGACGAACAGCGACTTCACCAGCCGGGAAAAGGCGGCTGAGATCGTCGGCATCGACCGCACGCGGCTGGCCAGGATCGAACTGGATACCATCTCGCCCTACCCCGAGGAAGTGAGCGCCATGGCGGAAGCCTATAATGCCCCGGAACTCTGCAACGCCTACTGTGCCCGGGAATGCCCCATCGGCAGAAAAAGCGTCCCTGAGGTAACCATAGACGACTTCGACCGCCTGGCCCTGAAAGTCCTGGGCTCCCTGAAAGACATCGACTCCCTCCGTGCCTCCCTGATCGCCATTTCCGAGGACGGCGTGATTGAGGAAAACGAACGTCCCGCTTTCCAGGCAATCCTGGATTCCCTGGAAAAGATCAGCACCAACGCCAAAGCGCTTCAGCTGTGGGCCATCAAGAACATAAGGCTGAAGTGAACGCGTCGGCTGTACGGTGCAGACAGACTGCCCCGTCCAAATCTAACGCCCTGATGCAGGCGGCGCTACCCTCACTGCATCATGCGCAGACCATGGCAGTTCATTGCCCACAGGAATCAAACTGCCATGCAAAAAAGGGTATCGCAAAATCATCAAAACTGCTGATCCTGCAATACCCCGTAAACGTTATCCCTGCTTATTTCGCCGCCTCTTCCGCAAACTCCCTCGTCACCAGATCCCCATAGGGCACCCGCTCTTTCAGCACCCCGGAATCATCCAGGATATTCTGCAGCAGGTCAAAGGCGTCCTCCTCAAAGACCAGGTTGTCTTTCCAGGTATCCTGATCATAATACCGCCCCACGATGGTGGTCAGGGTCTCCATATCCGTCTCCGGGAACTGGGGCTCGATGGCTTCCGCAATCTCTTCCGGGGTATGCCCCTGCACAAAATCCATGCCTTTCTGGAGGGCATTCGTAAACGCCTGCACTACATCCTTATTTTTCTCCAGATAACTCTTCTTGGCGGAGAATGAGGTGTATGGCACATAACCGGAATCCTCGCCCAGGGATGCCACCACATAGCCCTCGCCTTTCTGCTCCAGCGCGGTGGCGTGGGGCTCGAATTCCACCGTGAAATCCCCCTGCCCACCTGAAAACGCCGCCGCAGTGGATCCGAAATCGATGCTCTGGTCAATGGCCAGATCCGCCATGGGATCGATGCCGTTTTTATTCAGGATATACTCGAATACCATCTCAGGCATGCCGCCTGCCCTGCCTCCCAGCACATCCTTTCCCACCAGCATATTCCATTCAAAGTTGTCGATGGGTTCCCTGGATACAAGGAAATTCCCTGCACGCTGGGTCAGCTGCGCGAAATTCACCACATAATCCTCCGTGCCGCCCGCATAGGTATAGATCGTACTCTCGCTTCCCATGAAACCGATATCCGCTTCCCCGGTCAGCACCGCCGTCATGGTCTTATCCGCGCCGAAGCCCGTGACCAGTTCTATATCGATGCCCTCCTCCGCGAAGTAGCCTTTCTCGATCGCCACATACATGGGGGCGTAGAAAATGGAATGGGCCACCTCATTCAGAACCACTTTCGTCTTTCCGCTCTCCCCGGTTTTTCCGCCGTCCCCGCAGCCTGACAGCGCGGCCATGGCAGTCGCCGCCGCAAGCGCTACCGCCAACGTTCTTTTGCCAAACAGCCTTTTCATAGATAATCTCATAAAAACCTCCCTTTCTTGTGATGATTTATCTTATGAGATATCCATGAAAAAAGTGACAAAAATCCGCTGACGCTTACAGCGCCGCTTTGATCTTCTCGATCATCCCCGCATACTCCGCATCCGTAAGGAAAGTCTTCCCGGGATTCATCTGGAACGTGCCGCCCCACTCGTCCCCGCCCTCATACTTGGGGCAGAGGTGCATGTGCAGATGACACCCCGTATCGCCGTAGGCTCCGTAATTCAGCTTATCCGGGTGGAAAGCCGCATGGATCGCCTTGGCGGCATGGGCCACATCCGCCATGAACAGATCCCGCTCCTCATCGGAAATATCAACGATCTCGCTGACATGATCCTTGTACGCCACAATACATCTGCCGGGCTTTGACTGCTCCTTGAACAGGATCAGGCTGCTGACTTTCAGGTCGCAGATAAAGATGCCGAACTTGTCCAGCAGTTCCCCTCTCATACAATAACCGCAATTAGAATCTTTCATGTTACATTCCTCCGTTTTCCGGCTTTTCGCCCTTATTATTTTTCTTTTTTCCTTCACCTTTCGCCGCCGCACGGCCGGCTGCCCTCTCCTGCGCCAGTTCGTCCACGATCTTCTCGATCATCAGCTTTTTCACATACACGTCATAACTGAGGGCGCAGATAAAGGAAAACTTCCGCAGGAAATCCGTGCTGTCCTCCGGCGCGTCCTGAAAGGTCTGCTCCGCCGCGCGGTATTTCCTGATGACATCCTTTTTCAGCGTCTCGACCTCCGCTTTCTCCATGCTGAAGACCTCTTTATAAATCTTCTCCAGGTTAAAATCACCGTCCGTCTGAAAATACTTCTCCGTGATGGGCTTCAGCAGCGTCTGGATATCGTTGATGGACAGGATACCCTTGTAATAGTAGATAAAAATCAGCAGCAGCACATGCTCCTTGGAATATTTCTTTTTCACAGGCGGCGGCAAAAGGTCGTTTTTCGCGTAATTATTGATCATGGTCTTGGTCAGGATCTTATCCTCATCCGGGAATCTGGATGAAGACCTGAGTTTCGTATCCATGAAAGTAGTGACCTGATCCATATACAGATCGATGTTGGGAATATCGTCAGGATCGATATGCTGTATCCTGTCAAGGCTTGCCAGTATGCTGTTCAGTAAATCCCCATTGTTGATCGTCATGTAGATTCCTCGCTTCCGTACCGATTGGATGGTATTTCTTTTATTATATAGTATTCAAAACTACATGGCAACAATTTCTTTTTTGCTCGCTGAACTGTTATCTTTACATTGCAATCCTGATGTGCTAAAATGAAGTCCGTAGAACTGTAAAACTTTACAGTGTAAAAGTAACTGGAGAGGTGCTGCATGCAATGAATAAGAAAATTAAGACTGAAGCTGTGGATTCCCTGTTTGACGCGGTTCTCTGCCTGAGAACCCGGGAGGAATGCTACAATTTCTTCGAAGATTTATGTACTGTCAACGAACTGCTTTCCCTGTCCCAGCGTTTTGAAGTGGCTTCCATGCTGACAAAGCGCAAGACCTATCTGGAGATTGCGGAAAAGACCGGCGCATCCACCGCCACCATCAGCCGCGTGAACCGTTCCCTGAATTATGGCAACGACGGATATGAAATGGTATTCGGGCGCATGGAAAATCCAGGTGCAGATGAGAAAAACAATCTTACATAAAAATGATCAACAGCCCCCGGCATTGCACCGGGGGCTGCCGCAATCTGTATTACTACTCCTCCGAAGAATGAAATACGGATTCGGAACCGTCGTCCCTGTTGGCATCCTCCACTTCTTTCAGCGCTTCTTCAATGGCCGCTTTCGCGGTTTTCTTACCTGCCTTTACAGCCTTGGAACTGGGTCTCGGCCTCTTGCCGGGAACCTCCTGGTTCATGTTACAGCTTCCCTGGAATATTGCGTTCTCATCAATAACGATGGTCTTGGTAGTGATATCCCCCAATACCCTCGCCGTGGATGTCAGTTCTGTCTTCTCAGGCGCATTGATGCTGCCTATGATCTCGCCTCCGATAATGGCAACCTTGGCCTCAATATCGCCGTTGATCACACCTGTTGCTCCCAGGATCACCGTCTCCGTGACATTGATGTCACCGTTGATCGTACCGTCGATCCTTACGCTCCCCCCTGAGGTGAAATCACCGTTACATTCCGCGTCCCTGCCGATGATCGTCGTGATTTTGATCTCATTTTTCTTCCCTATCATTTTTATCCTCCATCCTATACAATTACATTTATTCGAAATATACTGCTCCTACCCCTTGATCGTAAGCAATTCCATAGGATCAATATATTCGTTATCCCTCATCATCTGGTAGCCGAGTTTACTGTCATCGTCGCCGATCAGGAAAAGCGTGGCTCCCTGTTTCACCGTCCCGCCCTGTTTTACCATCACATCACCCTGACTGCGGTAAATGGTAATATACCCGTTTCCATGATCCACCCAGACATTGTGTCCATACTCCGCGTCGTCATTCACCGCGATCACGGTTCCGTTGGCGGTAGCGATCACCATGGCGCCGGAAGACGCCGTGAAAATACACATGGGATCCCCCTCTGTGGCTTCCTCCATCGTTGCCAGTCCGGTCAGCGGGAATTCGCTGGGAGTGGTCAGCCCCTCCAGCTGCGCCAGCAATGCTGTCTCACTCTCCACTTTCTGATTGACGGTATCACTGAGGATCTGGATCCTCTCATTCTGCGCCGCCAGCTGGGTCTCCAGTTCCGCGTTCCGCACCGTCAGTTCCTGATTCTGTGCGGTCAACTGCTCTACCTCGGCATCTGATCTGGTGGTCTGTTGAAGCGTGTCCCCCGTCTCATAATACAGATATCCTATCGCAGTGCCGAAAAACACACAGAAGATAACTGTCAGTGTCCATACTACCCATGGCCGGATGCGGAACTGCTTTAATTTTACATCAACAGCGTCCGATGTGACAAGCACAACATGGTTTCTTTTCCGCTTATGCCCTTTTCTTCCCATAAATAGTCACCTCCGGTAAACTACTCCATTTTACCATAAGTGAACTTTTACATCAATGTCATGTTAATATTTTTGTAACAATTTTCTAAAATATTGTGAAATGGTTGTGCAATTTTACAGGTAAATATACTATAAACGGCATATCTTTAACACTTTTTCCCATTCCAAAGTCCCCCCGAACAGGTCCAGGGCGCTCCCGATGGTCACATTCAACCGGTTATTGCCAAGCCTGCGAAGCTGTTCCAGGTCTTCATAACTGTGCACCCCGCCCGCATAGGTCACGGGCTTTTTCCCCCACTGTCCCAGCAGGACGGCAAGCTCCCTTTCGATCCCCCGGGCCTTGCCTTCCACATCCACCGCATGGATCAGGAATTCGTCGCAATAATCCGCAAGCCTGTCCAGAAGTTCCCCGTCCATCTTTTCTTCCGTCAGCTTCTGCCAGCGATCCGTCACTACCCGGTATCCCTCTTCCGCCCTTTTACAGCTGACATCCAGCACCAGGCGTTCCTTTCCCACGGCTTCCGCCATTTTTTTTAATTTATCATAATGGATCCTGCCGTCCTGGAAGACATAGGAGGTGACGATCACATGGGAGGCGCCTGCCTGCAGGTACTCCTCCGCATTTTCCGGAGTAATGCCTCCCCCCACCTGAAGTCCTCCAGGGTAAGCCCGTAGTGCCGAAAAAGCCTGCTGCCTGGAAGCCTCATAATATTCGCTGTCCCGGGCGTTCAACAGGATAATATGCCCGCCTTTCAGCCCGGAACGCCGGTAAATATCCGCAAAATACGCCGCATCCTGCTGCGCCACGAAATTCTCCTCCGCCCGGTCTCCCGCATCCCTGAGGCTCCCCCCTACAATCTGCTTTACCCGTCCGTTATGGATATCGATACATGGTCTGAATTCCAAATTTTTCCAATCCCTTTCTCTTTTATTATAAAGAATCCTTACATTTTCTGACCTGGTTCCTTATGTATATTTTTTTTTTCACTCCACATACTACTCACAAATCACCCAATATCAGGACTTTATGGCGTTGATTTTAAATCAGCAGAATCATGTCCGTAAAAAGCGGACGAGGAGGTGTAATTATGAAAAAACCAAATCATCTGAAAGGAGCTAAAAAGCTCCTTGCGTTAAGCCTGGCGCTTACCTTTCTGTGTTTTGCCACATCCTGCGGCAATAACAACAATAATTCAGGCAACTCCGGCAGCATGGCCGGAAACGGTTCTTCATCAGAATCCGGAACCACAGGCGGCGACGGAAACGGCAATACCGCAAACGGAAGCACTGCGGGAAACAACAATACCGCAAATAATGGTACAAACAATGACAGCAACGGCATAACCGGAACCGGTGGCGCTGCCTCGGGGGACAACAGTTCCATCCTGGACGATGCCGGCAATACCATCACCAACGTATTGGATGACGTGATGGACGGCGCTTCGGATCTTACCAACGATCTCATCGGCGACGGCGACAATTCCACCAATAATAATGGCAGCGGCATGAATACCGGCAACGGTAACAACACAGGTTCCGCAGCGGGTACGCCAACCGGAACCACAACAGGCACCGGCACAGGTTCCACAACAGGTACTGGCACTGGCTCCACAACAGGTACTGGTACTGGCTCCACAACAGGCTCGACAACAGGTACTGGCACCGGCTCCACAACGGGCTCGGCGACCGGAACAGGAACCGGCGTCAATGGCGGCACCGCAAACGGAGCGGCTGCACAATAACACAGCATGACCCCATTGGATTTAAAACACCGGAAGCTCGCAGGGATTCCCTATGGGCTTCCGGCTTTTATCCTATTGTTCCATGATCGTGCCGTCGCGATACGCTTCCAGCAGCTCCTCCAGATAATAGATGCTCTCCCGAAGTTCCCTGCCCACATCCGTATCCGCCACCAGCTTCCTGCGGGGGAATGTCTCCACATCGGTGGAATCGGAAAAGATATCGGATTCCTTTTTGATGGCGGCCTCGGTGGACTCAAAGGGCTCATGGGCCACCAGCCTCATGCCCCGCGAATTGCATACCAGCGTGTATCCGGCGATCCCCGTCTTTTTCTGGTAAGCCTTGGAAAATCCGCCGTCGATGATCAGCAGCTTTCCGCCGCACTTGATGGGCGATTCCCCGTGAATCTGCTCCACGGGCACATGGCCGTTGACAATATGTCCCTCTTTGGCGTCCAGCCCGAACTCCTCCAGGATCCGGTTCACCGTCTCCTCCTGCTCCAGCAGCCGGTAATAATTGTCTTTTTTCTCCTTGTGGGCGTCCGGCTCCTCTATAAAATAAGATTCAAAGGTAGCCATCTTCGCCTTTCCGAATACCGGCGATCCCTTTCCCGCCCAGATATACCACATCATATCCTGGCCGGCGGCGCGTTCCGCAGGATCTTTGGCATAATAACCCCTTCTGGCATAATATTCCAGGATGTCATACAATGCCTTGCCGCTGTATTTTTTGCCATAGATTTCCACCTCGGTAAAACTGCCGTCCGGGTTCATGGGCATACAGCCGTGGTACAGCAGGTTCCCGTTATAAACTTTGTAGATACCGCCCTTGGCGTAGAGGAACCTCACATGGCGCTGCAGCTTCTCGCACTTCATGAAAGCCTGCTGCAGACGCACCATCACCTTGGCCTCCTCCTCGCTCAGTTCGTAGGGCTTCTCCCGGTCAACGGTGGGAAAATCCAGGTCTTTCATGGGATAATCCTTACCGTCTATACACACCGTTCCCTTTTCATAATTGATCTTGTCCAGCAGAAGCCTGCCGTCCATGTCAAATTCAGGATGGCGCATGATCAGCTGCCCCTCCAGCTTGAACTGGATGATGGTCATGGCCTTGTGCATCTTGGTGTCCAGGCCGAGATCCTTGGTGTTGTAATCCGTATTATATTTAATGGCAAAAAGGCCGCAGTCGGTCTCCGCGTAGGTCTCCAGGGCAAAGGCCGCCAATGGCAGCAGGTTGATGCCGTAGCCGTCCTCTATGGTGGCAAGGTTGCCGTACTTTGCCGCCATCCGCACCACGTTGGCAATACAGGCAAGGTGCCCGCTGGCGGCCCCCATCCATACCATATCATGGTTTCCCCACTGCACGTCCACGGAATGATAGGCGCACAGCGTGTCCATAATGATATGGGGACCCGGCCCCCTGTCATAGATATCCCCCACGATATGGAGATGATCGATCACCAGATGCTGGATCAGGTGGCTCAGCGCGATGATGAACTGGGGCGCCCTGCCGATCCGGATGATGGTATGTATGATCTCGTTGTAATAGGCCTCCTTGTCCTGGATCTCCTCCTTCTCCGTGATCAGTTCCTCGATCACGTAGGCAAAATCCTGGGGCAGCGCTTTCCGCACCTTGGAGCGGGTATATTTGGAGGAAACACGCTTGATCATCTGCACCAGGCGGTGGAGGGATATCTTGTACCAGTCCTCAATGTACTCCTCCTCACGCTGGGCGATCTCCACTTTTTCCTCCGGATAATAGATCAGCGTGGCAAGGCTTTTCTTGTCCTTCGTGCTGATGGTGCTCCCGAATTCCTCGTCGATCTTCCTGCGGATGGAGCCGGAACCGTTCTTCAGAACATGGTTGAACTGCTCATATTCCCCATGGATATCCGTCAGGAAATGCTCCGTTCCCTTGGGCAGGTTCATGATGGACTGCAGGTTGATGATCTCCGTGGAAGCCGCCGCGATATTTTTATACTGCTTTGCCATTGCCTTCAATACTGTGCGTTCTTTATCGTCCATGATTATCTCCTTTATTATTCCGCAAGGACGCTGCTTTCTGCGTTCTTGCAACTGCATCAGCAGTTTGTGGGAATGGAACTTCCTGGCGTCCCATCCCATGATGGGACGTCATTAGAAGTTCTTCCCACACTGTGCGGCGTCGATCACATCGCCCATATCATACATGCCCGGGGTCTTCCCTGCCAGGAATTTCGCCGCCTGTACCGCACCCTTTCCAAACACTGCCCTGGAATAGGCCGTATGGGAAAAGGTGATCACCTCGTCCGGCCCTGCAAACAGCACGTCATGTTCTCCCACAATGGTACCGCCCCTTACGGCGCTGATGCCGATCTCTTTCCGGGGGCGCTTCTCCCTGCGGGAACTTCTGTCATAGACATACCCATATTCATTGCCAAGTGCCTCATTGATGGAATCCGCCAGCGCCAGCGCGGTCCCGCTGGGCGCGTCCAGCTTCTGGTTGTGATGCTTCTCCAGGATCTCCATATCAAATCCTGCAGGGGCAAGCACTCCCGCCGCATCCTTCAACAGCTTTAAGAGCAGGTTGATGCCCAGGGACATATTGGCGGAGCGCAGCACCGGGATCTGACCGGATGCCTCTTTCACTTTCTGCAGCTGCTGCTCGCTTAAGCCCGTGGTACAGAGCACGCAGGGCAGTTTCTTTTCCACGCAGTAGTCCAGCATCTTATCCACTGCGGAAGCGTTGGAAAAGTCGATCAGGCAGTCCGCCTCCATATCGCAGTCAACAATATCCGTAAACACGGGATAGGGATTGTGTCCGTCATCCCTGGTGTCGATACCTGCCGCCATCACGGTCTCGTCATCTTCCGCCACCAGGCCGCTGATCACCTGCCCCATTTTTCCGTTGCATCCGTTCATAATGATTCTTGTCATAGCCGTATCCTTTCCCCTTTCGTCCGGTAAATCCGATCCCTTACACAGTCCCAGGCAGCATACTGCCTCCGTCCCGACAGTGAAAGACCCTTTTACCATGGATCCCCTTAAGCAAGGATCCCGTAAGCTTTCATTGCTTTCTCCAATTTCTCCACATTGGCGGGCTCCATCTCCGTCAGCGGCATCCGCAAGGGTCCTGCCTCCATGCCCATCAGGTTCAGCGCTTTCTTGACCGGGATGGGGTTCACCTCGCAGAACAGGGCGTTGCACAGATCCAGGGCCGCAAGCTGCTTCCTGCGGCTGTCCTCCACCCTGCCCTCCAGAAAGTCCTGGCAGATCTCATGGGTCTGGGCGGGCGCCACATTGGACAGCACGGAGATCACCCCCAGCCCGCCCAGCGCCATGATGGGCAGGATCTGGTCGTCATTGCCGGAATAAATATCCGCGCATCCGTCGGCAATGGCCGCCAGGTGGGCGATCTGGCTGATGTTGCCGCTGGCTTCCTTTACGCCCACGATATTCTCCACATCCTTACAGAGCCTGACCACGGTCTCGGGCAGGATATTGCATCCCGTCCGGCTGGGCACATTGTAAAGCAGCAGGGGAATCTTCACCGAATCCGCAACAGCTTTAAAATGGGCGTACAGACCGTTCTGGGTGGCCTTGTTATAGTAGGGGCTTACCAGCAGCAGTCCGTCCGCCCCCGCCTTTTCAGCCTCCTGGGAGAGATAGATCGCCGTCTCGGTACTGTTGGAGCCCGTTCCCGCAATGACGGGAATCCTGCCCTTCACCGCCTTGACGCAGTAACGGATCACGTCCAGATGCTCCTCATGGGTCAGCGTGGACGCCTCCCCCGTAGTGCCGCAGACAATGATGGCGTCGGTTCCGTTCTCAATCTGGAACTCCACCAGCTTCCCGAACTGTTCATAGTTTACTTCGCCGTTCTCATACATGGGCGTAACAATCGCCACACCCGCACCCTTAAAGATTGACATAGCCTTCTCCTCCATAATAGTATTTTTTTCTTCTGACCCTGCTCATGAGCAGAGTCGAAAACGAAAGCCGGCACTGGAAGCGCCGGCATGGATTAACGTTCATATCGCTGCTGATAGCGCCCCATCCGATACCGGATGACAGTCATACGGCTCTTAACCGTATGCCCAAGAATCGATCTGCAGGTTCTCGCTTCTTTCGGCGTCCTCCCCTTTCATCCCCCCGCTCCTACGCCTGTCGTATTGGGAAGATTACTCTTGAATAACGCAACCTCTATCTTTTACTGTATTTCTTAACTGAATGATAGCATTTTCCGTATCTTATGTCAATGACATATTTCATGCTTTCCCGCAATACACCACCGTTTCTATCCTGGAAACTTCGTCCGCCATGGAACATATCTCATCGCTTATCCTGATACCGGTAAGGATGACGCTTGTATCCCCCCTGCAGGCCAGCATGTTCTTCAGGTCGTCCACGGTGATGATCTCCTTTTCGATGAGCCCCAGGACCTCATCCAGGATCAGCAGGTCGCACTCTCCCGTGGCAAGCACCTTCCTGGCGAAATTCATGCCATTTCTGATATTGACGATCTCGTCCTTTTTCCTCTCCTCGGAAAGCTGTTCAAAATTTTCATCTGATTTTTCAAAACGGAACAGCTTGATCTCAGGCTCCATCCTGCGCAGGAAATCGGAGTCCTCGAGACCTTTCCCTTTTAAAAACTGGATGATGACCACATGTTTCCCCGCCACTGCCGCCTGCACTGCCCTGCCGATAGCCGCGGGAGATTTGCCCCGTCCGTCACCGGCATAAATAGATACTGATCCATTTGCCATACTGCACCTCGATCCGGTTCTTTTGTACAAATAGTAAATATTTCCTATATTATAACATACTTCTTTTAATTTGGCAAATCCTGGCAGTTTTCTTCCATTTCTTCTCCTTCGCCAAGCTCCATCTTGCTGACGGAGACCTCAAACGCCACCCGCTTCTCCACGTTCTCCTCGTCCAGCTTCTTCATATATTCGCGGCTCTGGATGCGCCCCCAGACCGCACAGCGCTCCCCCACCTTAAACTGGTTGGCGTACCGCGCATTCCTTCCCCAGCAGATACAGGGTATATAATCGGACTTCCCATAAGGACGATTCACCGCCAGCAGCAGGTCCGCGATCTCACGCCCCAGGGGGGTCTTGCGATAGACGGGCTCCTTGCAGATATAACCGTCCAGAAAGATCTGGTTCGTCTTGGAACTTTCCTCCATCTCCTCAATGAAACTGATCTCCCTCGCGAAGACGGACAGCACCAGGCGGTTTTTATGTTCTTCATGCCTGTTGTAGGAGCGGAACTGTCCTACCACGCAGATCAGCGCCCCCATATAGTCGCCGGTCACATCGATGAGCCGCTCGGAAACCATCACCGGAATAACGTCATAGCTTTCGCTCAGCCTTTTACATTTGACATCCACCATATAAAAGCCTTCTCCGAAAATTTCATGGCTATAGGAAAAAGCGCTTACGATCTCTCCCATAACCGTTACCTGGTTGTTTTCAATTACCTTATCTGTCATTTCTGTTCTCCCTTCTTACACCTTAAGAATTTTTCCGGTAATATCACCTGACGCGCAGACCGCACCCCAAAGTGACCGCACATGGCTATTACTATTTATACATTATCCAGACGCTTTTTAGAACCAAAACCCGCCGCGGGAATCGCCAAAAATTGACCCTTTTGACTTGCGTTTGCCATAAATCAGTGATATACTGTAGCAGTTTGGGATTTGACAAATTTTGCACTGCAATGGGCCATGCGGAAAGGGACATGAAAATTGTCCGTGGAAGCTCGCTCACAAAGGACATATGTGGAAAGGACGTTGAAATAAATGAAACAAAAAAGAGAAGACGTAAGAAATGTAGCCATCATCGCCCATGTTGATCACGGCAAGACAACCCTGGTGGATGAACTTTTAAAACAGAGCGGCGTATTCCGGGAAGGACAGGAAGTGGCGGAGCGCATCATGGACTCCAACGATATCGAACGTGAACGCGGCATCACCATCCTTTCCAAAAACACGGCAGTCATGTATAAAAATACAAAGATCAACATCATCGACACCCCCGGCCACGCTGATTTCGGCGGCGAGGTGGAGCGCGTGCTGAAAATGGTCAACGGCGTGATCCTGGTGGTGGACGCTTTCGAGGGCGCCATGCCCCAGACCAAGTTCGTGCTGCGGAAAGCCCTGGAATTAAAACTCCCTGTCATCGTCTGCATCAACAAGATCGACCGCCCCGAGGCCAGGCCTGACGAGGTGGTGGACGAGGTTCTGGAACTGTTCCTGGAACTGGACGCGGACGACGCCCAGCTGGACTGTCCTTTCGTCTACGCCTCCGCCAAGACGGGGGTGGCTTCCATGGATGCCGCCAAACCGGGCACCAGCATGGAACCCCTCTTTGAGACCATTGTGAACTATATCCCCGCTCCCGAGGGCGACCCCGACGCGGGCACACAGGTGCTAATCAGCACCATCGACTACAACGAATATGTGGGACGCATCGGCGTGGGCAAGGTGGATAACGGCTCCATCCGGGTCAATCAGGAAGTGGTCATCTGCAACCACCACGAACCGGACAAGCAGATCCGGGTAAAGGTGAGCAAACTGTATGAATTTGACGGGCTGAACAAAGTGGAGGTAAAGGAAGCGGACATGGGCTCCATCGTGGCCATCTCCGGCATCAGCGATATCCACATCGGGGATACCCTCTGTGCCGTGGACAATGTGGTCCCCATTCCTTTCCAGAAGATCAGCGAGCCCACCATCGCCATGCAGTTTATGGTAAACGATTCCCCCCTGGCAGGCCGGGAGGGAAAATACGTCACCAGCCGCCACATCCGCGACAGGCTTTTCAGGGAATTGAATACGGATGTCTCCCTTCGGGTGGAGGAAACCGAAACCACCGAGTGCTTTAAGGTTTCCGGACGGGGCGAACTGCACCTCTCCGTTTTAATTGAAAATATGCGCCGGGAGGGATACGAGTTCGCCGTCAGCAAGGCGGAAGTCCTTTACCGCACGGATGAGAACGGCAAGAGAACCGAGCCCATGGAACTGGCTTACATCGATGTGCCCAACGAGTTCTCCGGCGCTGTCATCGAGAAACTGGGACAGAGAAAGGGCGAACTGCGGAATATGGGAACCATTTCCGGCGGCGCCTATACCCGTCTGGAATTCTCCATTCCCGCCAGGGGTCTCATCGGCTACCGGGGCGAATTCCTTACGGACACCAAGGGCAACGGCATCATGAACACGGTCTTTGACGGATACGCCCCTTACAAGGGGGATATCCAGTACAGGAAGCAGGGCTCCCTGATTGCCTTCGAGGCGGGGGACGCCATCACCTACGGCCTGTACAATGCCCAGGAGCGTGGCACCCTCTTCATCGGCCCCGGCGAAAAAGTCTATGCCGGTATGGTTGTGGGGCAGACCGGACGGGGCGAGGATATTGAGGTAAATGTGTGCAAGAAAAAGCAGCTGACCAACACCCGTTCCTCCAGCGCGGACGAGGCCCTGCGCCTGACCCCTCCCAAGGTTCTCTCCCTGGAACAGGCGCTGGATTTCATCGATACGGACGAACTGCTGGAAGTGACGCCGGGCAGCCTGCGGATCCGGAAGAAAATTCTGGATCCTACTCTGAGGAAACGGGCGGCGATGAAGAAATAGAATGCTTTCTCTAAAAAAGAGAGTGCCAAAAGTTACCTGGCACTCTCTTCTACAATAGTTTCATCAGCCGTCAGCTGTGTATCTGCCTCAGGAATGCATCTCCATACGCTTCAGATACCTCTTCAACAAAAACGCGCAAAAATAGGGAAACGTATAAACATTGTCGCCAAATCCCACATTCCCCGCCGTGAATTTCAGGCCATACGCAATATCAGGGTATTTATCACTATTGATCAGTGTCCGCAGGGATTTCGCCGTACCACTTTTTGCCTTCACCTCCACAGGCAGCAGGTTCCGCTGTGTCCTCACAAAGAAATCTTCCTCCAGCGTGGAATCTTCCCGCTTGTAATAGTACAGGCCATATCCGCACTTGGTCAAAGCCTCCCCCACGATATTCTCATACAACGCTCCCTTATACACGCCCAGATTTCTGTTCGCACGCAGGTCTTCCTGGGCCTCATCGTCCAGCATGGCCACAAAGAGACCGGAATCAAAGAAATAGATCTTGTATTTTGTATCATCGTAATTCCCTTTTAACGGAAGTTCCGGGAAATTCAGGCAATAGCATGTGCGGATGATCCCCGCGTCCTTCAGCCACTCAATACAGCCGCGATAATCCTTGAAACGCGCCCCTTTAGCGACCTTTGAAATCTGGAACTTTTTATTGTCCTTTGCCAGCTGTACCGGGATCTGCTCGAACACGTTCAAAATCCTCGTCTGATCCATGCCCTCCGCATATTTGCGGATATCCTCCCGATAATCGTTCAATAACTGCTTCTGGATATCCAGCGTCCCCTCGAACGTGTCCTTTTGGCAGTATTCCCGCAAAACCGCCGGCATGCCGCCCAGAATACAGTAATCCAGAAACAGGTTGCCGAAAACCTGCATTTCTGCCCGGTTAAAGGGCGTCAGCGTTTCCATATGCCGCAGCATCTCCTGAATGGCGGTATCTCCATATCCCCTGGCCCACAGAAATTCCTCAAAATCCAGGGATGTCATTTCATAATCCGTTTTATACCCCACGCTGTTGCTCTCAATCCGCCGATAGTGGATTCCCAGCAGGGAACCGCTGCAGATCACATCAAACCGCCCATCTGTCTTAAAAAACTTCAGCGACGTGGCGATTTCCGGATACTCCTGCATTTCATCAAAAATAAGGACGGTCCCGCCCGGTTCAAACTGCCTGGAGGGATCCATCCGCGAAATATTCCGTATGATATCCTCCGCTTTGTATCCGTCCTCCGTGATCAGTTTGTACTTGGGCTCCTCCACAAAATTGATATAGACGACGCTCCTGTAATTGTCCGCCGCAAACCGCAGTATGGATTCCGTTTTGCCCACCTGCCTGGGTCCCTTTACGATCAGGGGTTTTCTGTCCGGATCCTCTCTCCAGGACTTTAAATATTGGTCAATTTTCCGCGCCAAATAGGTATCTGCCATACTTTCCCCGCCTTTCGATATTTATAGTTTACAAAAAATGAGGGAAATATTCAAGTATGGCAGCAAAAAAATGAGCGAGTTTTTGGAAATACATTACAATTTTATGAGGGAATTCCTTTTAACCTGGGAAACATATCCTGTTTTGTCACTGCCTCTCGTCCAGATAGATCTGCACGCGGCTCTGTATGATATCCGACACTTCCGCCGCGGACTTCTGCCCCTGGAAAAAGGGCTCCGCCTCCTCCCGGATCATGTCCATGATCCTGTCATCCGACGCCGGAACCGGACGGGCGGATTCGATCAGTTCCCTCACACAGTCCACTTCTTCCTCCGTAGCGGTACGAAACGTGATCTCATCTTCCTCAAAAGACCACCTGACGCCGCCAAGGCTTTGGGGGACTGGATTTCCGTCCGCATCCAGAAGCGGGTTTCCCTCTTCATCCAGATAATAAGAAACGGTCACAGCCTCTTTCATCTGCTGCTCCAGGAAAATTTTTCTGGTGGAAAAACCTGCCCTCCACCTGTTATCCCCGGAATTTTCCAGATAAAATTCCACAAATTCCCACGCTGCTTCCTGCTCTTTGGACTGAGCCGACAGAGCCAGCGCGCCGGAACATTCCGCAATGCACCCGATCCCGTCCGCCGCCGGGTAACCGATATAGGCCACAGGCTCCCCAAACATCACAGGATACTCCTGTATCCCGTAAAAGTCATCGATCGTCGTCTCATATAGGAGGACGTCGCCGTCCTGTATCATTTTCTGGGTAGTGCGCCCATCGCCCGATAAGTCATACTCCGCAGGGAAAGCCGCCGCAAAAGCCAGCAGTTCCCTGAAATCTTCCGAATCAAAACGGCATTGTCCAGTCTCCCGGTCAATGAATCCATCCAGGTTAAAAGCCAGGCAGTCATATAAAATATCTTCCCGCAGGGCTCCGTTGAAAAGTCTCTGATCCGGGTGCGCGGCGGCATAGGCTGTCATTTCCTCCAGTGTCCAGCCCGGCTCCTGCCCCAGGTCCGATACTTTGCCCACTATGGTCCTCAGTACGATCTCACAGGGGATCCCCACAAGCTGTCCCTGATACCGATAACACTCCAGCACATTCTCCAGATAATCCTCCCGCTCCAACAGGCTGCTTTTTTCCAGAAAAGGCGCCAGATCCGCAAAAGCCCCGTTTTCTGCAATGGCGCCTATATCCATCTGATATGCCGCCATGTGATCCAGCGCCAATATATCCGGGCAGTCTATCCCTGTGGAGAGCGCCAGACTGAGCGCATCCACGGCATCCTGGGGTTCGATCTCCGTTCCGTCCTCTTTTCGGGCATAATTTACAACGGACACATAGCAGCTGTCACTCTGCCTGTTAAAAGCCGCCACGCTTGACTGCAGCTCATAACTGTCGCCCAGACAGCCGATCACGACCTGAACTTTCTCCGGAAGCGTGGCAGTTTCAACCCTTTTCAATCTGACGAGGGAACTCTCCTGCAAACCGAAATCCTGACAGAAAGCCATCAGCCCGCCATCCCTGCCCGCGCTGACCGCTTCCACATCATTTCCGTTTATCCCGCAGCCTGCCCACTCCAGCAGTTCCTCTGCAGTCTGTGTGGCAAGATCATATCCGTACAGACCGTCCGAACCGCTGACCAGGAAATCGTTTTCCCGGCCTGCGGCAAACGCCCCCTCGCCGGGAAAGTTCCGGTAAACGGCGCCCAGTTCCTTTTTCTCAAAATCCACTTCCGCCAGGCAATACTCCGGCTGATCCATGCTCTGCTGTTCCCGATAACAGATATAGGCCTTTCCGTCCCTGCCTGTGCCCGCCCCGCAGACCCAGGCATTTTCCAGCGCCACGGTTCCCTGACAGGTACCCTCCGCGTCAAACAGGCAGAGGCTCTCTCCCGACACAAGGCATATCCGTCCCTCCGCGTCCGACGTTATCCAGTCAACCTGACCCTGCTGCCCCGCTTCGTCCATGATGGCCGTGATATCCTGTTCCCATCCCAGGTTCCAGTCCGGGTCATAGGAACACAGGAACGTCCCACCCAAACTGCCGGAACGGACAGACTCCACCGTATACATGCTTCCGTCCTCCAACACATCATATTTTAGGACCTGTCTCCTGCCGCCGTCTTCCAGATCGCTGATCATATCCCGTTCCCGCAGGATCGTATTTTCCGTCAGGGAATATTGCTTCAGGACCGGAATGTTTTTCTGATTTACCACATCAAAAAAGACCTGGTTGTAGTACAGGCAGTCCCCTGAAAACCGGATATCCTGAAAACTGGTAAATTCCCCGCCGCCCAGTCCCGTGTATTCCGGAAGCCAGGAGTAATCTGTCTCCGGGGCGGGAACGGAAGCGACGCCTGAGGGATTGCTGTCACTGGCCTTTCCACAGGCGGACAGCAGGAGGAGGGCGGCGGTCAGTATGATGGATGTTATGACTCTTTTTCTATCACTATCCATTCTCCTTTTTTCGTTGCTCCTTTCCTTTCTATTTCACCTGCTTTTTTCATAAGTCGCTTGATTTCTTTGGTGGTTTCTTTGCTTTTCCCGACCTTTGTCTTGTCGGGCGAACGATATAAATTAATGCGAAAATGAATTATGTGTCATCACAATAAATGCATATTGTCCTCTTGCATTTTTCCTAATATTTTGTACGTGTCTTTTCTGAATTTCATTTTATCACACTATTGGGTCTATGGCAAAATAATTTTAAGGAATTATAAACCGCTTTCTTATAAACCAACAGAAGAAAACACATGAAACCCTACACAGATATGGTGCATTAGATATATAGAAAGACACCTGCTGCTAACAGGTGTCCCATAGGAGCCCCACCCCCAAGGTGGAGTATCCTCAATATTATTTCGAATATCGTAAAAAGCAAGTCTGTATCCTGCAGGATGTTGGCATTTTTGTCTTTTGTTATTGACGCTGTTCATCACGCAGCAAGTCCCATAAACGTATTTCAACATAATCAACAATGATACTATCCAATTTTGAGGTGATTTCAAATGCATACCCATCAATAAACGTTTCGCTGCTGGCTATCTGAGCGCCCACCAGATTGGGACAATCATAAAAAGCATAGGACTGTATTTCTTTGACGCTGGCCGGCACGATAATAAACTCTAAACTACTGCAGCCGCTGAAAGCATCCTTCCCTATCTTTGTAACGCCATCCGATATCGTTACATTCTGCAGGCTGGTGCAGTCATGAAATGTTCCCGAACTTATCTCTGTCACACTACCGGGTATTGTTATACTTTTCAGGCTGCTGCACCCATTAAACGCTCCTGAATGTATCATTGCCCCTGAACATATCTCTGTCACACTATCTGGTATCTCTATATTTTTTAAACTGGCACAGCCGGAAAATGCACTATCCCCTATCACTGTCACACTGTCCGGTATCTTTACACTTTCCAGATCAGTGCAGCCGTAAAATACAGCACGTTCTATCTCTGTCACACCATTCGGTATCTCTATACTTTTCAGGCCGGTACAGCCAGAGAATGCACTCTCCCCTATCACTGTCACGCTGTCCGGTATCTCTATACTTTTCAGGCCGGTACAGCCATAAAATGTACGCTCTCCTATCACTGTCACGCTGTCCGGTATCTCTATACTTTCCAAACTATCATGACAGCCTGCAAATGAGCGGTCTCCTATGCTTGTCACACTATCCGGTATGACTATTTTTTGCAAGTTCTCCGCATTATGATATAGCGTTATCCCCGTTACATAATATGTTTTCAAGCCATGCGTAACCTTTGACGGAATCTCAGCTATTGTAGTGCCCTCTTTGACCCCTACTACACACACCTGATCGCCACCAATTCTTTCATACCTTGCATACATAATTGAATCGCTTGTAAAATTCCCTGCCAAAAAGAACTTATATATCACTATACACAAAAAAAGCAGTAAAACAGTCCCTGCTGCCCCGACGATGAGTAGCTTCTTTTTATTTCCCGCCCGCTTTATCCTGTTTTTCTTTTCCTTATTTGCTTTTTCCCCATTTGTCTTTTCCTTGCCCGCCGTTACGGATTCTACCTCTGCCCCGCATTTCGGGCAAAACCTGTCATTTTCTGACAACTCGCTGCCGCATTGTCCACAAAACATAACCTCTCCTCCTTGTATTTGGCAAAAAAGTGTACTTTTTTGCCGAAGATCATCAGATTTCAACAGTCAGTATACTATTTTCCCATTTGGATGTCAACTTGAAAAGCTTTCTTTATATATTCCAGACCCTATTTCGTTATATTACACACTGCGTAACGGCAATCATGGCATAACTGCGACATAAATATATATGACGCCCATCGGCAAAAATGTACACTTTTTTGCCGTTTTATTTTTCAGGCGAAAAGGTGGCATTTTGGTAAACCTTTGCTCTGTATCGGAAACTGGAAACCGCCATCCCGCATTCCCCTGCCGCCTCCGCATTCGTCAGTTTCCCTGCTGCCCATCTCTGATAGACTTCACAGAAATTATCGGGCAGCGGTTCCGGCGGCCGCCCGAATTTTACCCCCCTAGCCTTTGCGGCTGCGATGCCCTCCGCCTGTCTCTGCCTGATATTCCCCCGCTCGTTCTCTGCCACAAACGACAGCACCTGCAGCACAATATCCGACAGAAATGTCCCCATCAGATCTTTCCCCTTCCGGGTATCCAGCAGGGGCATATCCATCACGACAATGTCCGCCCTCTTGACCTTGGAGATAATCCGCCACTGCTCGATGATCTCCTCATAATTCCTGCCAAGCCTGTCAATGCTTTTTATGTAAAGCAGGTCGTCTTCCTCCAGACACTTGATCAGGCGCATATACTGGGGGCGTTCAAAGTCTTTTCCCGACTGCTTATCCAGAAAGATATTTTCTCCCGGTACAGCCATTTCTTTCATGGCCGCCATCTGCCGATCCTCGTTCTGATCCCGTGAACTCACCCTGACATACCCATATACTCTTTTCATTTTCATTCCTCCGCATTTTCATTGCGCCTACAGACAGCACCTGCATGATCGGCTTTTACCACCTCCCATGAAGCATATGATCCCCCTGCCCACCTCGCAGCCGCGCAATTGAGCAGGGGAATGTCCCTCTCCACTACTTGCCGCGCGAGCCGCATGTTGCGAAGCAGCTAAATACCATATGAGGCCCTGTGCATCAAAAAAGACCCCCTCGGGAGTCCTTTTTGGCGATTGTATATAGTATATTCAGAATTCCAGACTATCCTCATCTAGCAGAAAGTCATAGACGCTCATTGTTAAAATTCCGTCATCATCATACCAGGGTCTGATGACATTCTTCACAATGATAATCTTCTTAAACGAATCATGGACATGAATCAGTGACATTTTTTCCTGCGCTCTCTTTTCCTCGTCAGGAATACAGAAAGCTGACTGGATACACATGGATCTCGTCACCACGGCCCCTGAACTCCGTGATATAATCAAGAATGACATAAGGATCTCTGTATTTCTTATTTTCCAGCATATCCAGTCCAATCGCTATCATATGGTCTTCTGCAATGCCTTCTGATTTCAGGTAGTTTTGAAAAATAGTAAACAGAAGATATGATTTTCCTGAACGTCTTATTCCGGTAATCACCTTTATCATTCCGTTATGCATGCGACTTATTATCTTCTTCAGGTATATGTCTCTTTTTATTGATAATACAGTCCAACTTCCGAACACTGTTTCAGATGTAGAAGCATAAATCTTCTTGACATCTTTTATACCCTTACATCTGCAAACATATTCATGATACAATACGCCATCGGATTTACTTACTCTGTTAGTAATTCCTGGCGGTATTATTGCTATATTTTATCGTAGTGCGACCACATACGCACTATCTTCACTGTGCCATCATACTTTACGCTGTCTTCTTCAAATTCTCCGGCATACACCTGATATACAAGCCTGTGCTGGATATTGATTCTCCGGGAGAAAAAGCCTTTCAAGTTGCCTACAAGCGGCTCATACGCAGGGGGCTTCTGAAATGGGTCAGCCCTGATGACTTCGATAAGTTCCTTTGCCTTTATTTCCAGTCCGGCTGATTTAAGGCTTGTGATATCTTTTGCCGCCTGTTTTGTATAGACTATCCTGTACAATCACCATTCCACCTCACTTTCAGGCAGACATTCTTCAAACGGGGTGTTTCCTCCCACGATGATCGATTCCGCAAGTCCTGGCATGGAATTGAGATACAGCGTCTCCTGGATGGCGTTCCAGTCATCCTCACCGATAAGGACTCCGTTCTTCCCTCTTGAATTGGTTATTGTGACCGGTTCGCTATTGTAATTAACATCCGCCAATAACTGGTATATGTTTTCCCTTGCTTTGGTTACACTGATCGCTGACATGATTATCATCTCCTTCTTCCATTAATTGTAGCGTACGCTATGCCGTACGTCAATATTATGTTATGCGTTTTCGGCAATTTTGTTCTGATTCTAACATTAAAGCCACGCATATTACTAATGCTCCAGCATATTTTCAATAAAGATCCCATATCCCCTGGTGCTGTCCTGCACCAGGACGTGGGTCACGGCGCCCACGAACTTGCCGTTCTGGATAATGGGGCTGCCGCTCATTCCCTGGACGATGCCTCCGGTCAGCGCCAGGAGTTCCGGATCCGTGACCTTGAGTTCTATCCCCCTGTTCACGTTATCATGATCCAGGTGCAGCGCGGTGATCTCGATATCATAATATTTTGCGCTGCCGTCCACGGTGCAGAGGATCTGCGCCGTCCCCAGTTCGATCTCCTGCTTCAGGCCTATGGGCAGGGGCTCCCTTGTCCCCATGGCAAGCGCTTTTTCATTGCAGACGCCAAAGATCCCCCTGCTGCTGTTACTGGTAATGTCTCCCAGGATATGTTCGTTGGAATAGACAATCATCCCCGTCATTTCCCCCGGGGTTCCCATGGTTCCTTTCTTGATGTCCACAATATCCGTCTCATACAGGGTGCCGTCCTCCATCAGCATCAGCATGCTGGTGTCCACGTCCGCTATGCCATGACCCAGCGCCCCGAAATTGCCCTGGCTGTCAATATATGTCATGGTTCCCACGCCCTGTGCATTGTCCCTGACCCACGCGCCGATCTTATACTGCCCGGTGGAATCCCTCTCCGGTTTCACCGCGAGTTCCAGCAGTTCCCCGTCCCGTTCCAGCGTCAGTATGACCTCCTCGCCGCCGCTATGCTCTATCATTTCAATAAAATCCTCTTTCTCCGTCACCACCTGGCCGTTGACCCTGCGGATATAGTCTCCGGATTTTAAAATGTACTTACAGGGGGCGCATTCCGTTCCGTCCTCCCGCTTAAATTCCCCCGTGCCTACGACCAGCACGCCGTCCGTTTTCACATAGATCCCGATGGGGCTTCCCACGGGAATCAGTTCCTGGTCCTCGATGACCTGTATCCCCACCTGTTTAAAAGGCAGGATCCCGAACAGCTTCACCCGCATTTCATAGGAAGCATTCTGTACTGTCTTTAAGGTCACCGTGCGGCTCAGATCGATATTTACCGCCCCCTCGGGGATATTGCTCCCGCCGGAGTCGCTGACGCTGACAATCTCCCCCCTGGCGGGCACTCCCAGCCGGAAGGATTCCTCCTCCCCCGCGCGGACATGGATGACGGAAGGAATGCTGCTGTCAATATTATAATAGAGCAGCCCCATAAGCGACAGACAACTCAGCGCAAGGGTGGTCTTTAACGCGCATTTATAAATCTTCAGGCGCAGCGCCCTTTTTTTCCAGTTTTCCAGCAGGATCACCATGTCGGATCCCGCCTGTTCCCTGATCACATCTTCTTCGCCCTTTCTCATTCCATCCGACCTCTCGCTTTCAAAACTTTTTCAAAATGTAGTATGCGTTTTTTTACATTTTTCATGCTGTCTGTGGTATACTTTTCAAAAATGAAACAGGAGCCCCTTATCTATGAGCGCATATTTATTTGTACATTTTAAAGAAAAAAGAACCCCTGACGGGGAGCAGGTCTACTTCGGCATCAGCAGGGACAGCTTTCACTGGGACGCCGTAAACGGGGGCAGTCCCGTACTGTGGAGATACGAGGGGGACAGGGGCGTGCGGGACTTTGAGACTTTCACGGCGCCCCGGATGCTCTACCGCAGGGAGGACGGCGGCTCCGTGATCGATTCCGCCATGTATGAGGAGGATGGGGTGTATTACTGTTTCCTGAAAAGCGAGGGCGATCCCGCCCATGTGATCCTGGTGAGGTCCGAACATGTTACGGGGCCTTTCACCAAGGTGGAAAGTTTTGACAAATGTATGGAAAGCCTGGAACCGGGCATGTATGAAGCGCCCACCGCCTTTGTCACGGCGGACGGAAGATGGTGCCTGCTGCTGGACTATTACGGATGCGGAGCGGAGGGACAGGGCTATGTGCCTTTTCTGGCGGACAGTTTAAAGAGCGGCGTCTTTGTGCGCTCTGACGAGTCGTTTTCGTTCCCTTACGGATTCAAACATGGGACTGTGCTGGCCATTACGGATGAGGAATATGGGCGGTTAAAGGGATACCGTAAGCCGCCGGATGAGCGGTGAGAGCAGGCAGCATGAAAGGGTGTAAAGCCTTTATTCCATTACCGCCCTTTCCATCCCGGCCCTCCTGCGCCGCCACATCATGACCGCCGCAAAGACCAGAACGCTGGCCGCCGTCACCGCAATCCCGGCCTCCTGTCCCTGGGGTACATAGTGCATCTCTATGGTATATTCCCCCGGCTCCAGGTCAAAGGCCACGAGACACCCGCCGAAAGGAACCGCTTCTGTCTCCTCCCCGTTCACCCGGATTCTCCAGCCTGCCTCCAGGGGCACTGACAGGATCAGCCTGCCCGCTTCCGTCATGGCAATCTCCCCATAAATATGGTCGCTGGTATATTCCACCTGCTCCAGATGCTGTTCCGACAAAAGTTCCAGCGCCTCCTCCAGCACCTCCTCGTCCATGCGGTAGACCGCCAGATTGACGGCGGGCGTTTCATCATCCTCATTTCCGTTGGTCAGGGTCACTTTCCTGCCCTGCTCCAGGTACCCCAGATAGAGAACGGAGCCCATCTTCAGGTCGCCGTAATCCGCCGTATCCGTGTCCACGCCCACCGCCGTCACCTTAGAAGTGCCGGAAGCCGTCACCGTGGCGTAATAGATACCGGACTGTCCGGCGGTAAAAACCACATCATCATCCTGTTTGCCGCTGTCCGCCTGCTCAAACAGCTTCCCCTGGACGCCAAGCGCGTTTACCATCTGATTCTGCAATGCCAGCCCCTTATTCTCGTAACCGTCGGGCAGATCGTATCCTGCAGGCGCCACATAACCGAAAGGCAGTGTCCGGGCAGCCCTGTACAGGAATACCTTCCCGCTCTGCCCCGCCAGTTCATACAGGCTGTTCTCATACCGATCCGAATCCCCGAACATATAATGTACATTCAGCAATGCCGCCGTAAAAGCCGTGGCGCCGTCATATCCGTAGAAAACCTTGCTGTGGCGCATACCCAGCCTGTTGTACAGATCCATGACCTGGGAATTCATGGTGGAGGAAAAGACGCTTGCGGAGGGATACCCTGTCAGCGTGGCATCATTCTTCGTCTTCCGGGTAAATTTTTCCACGCGCCAGAAGCCCTCCTCCTGCTCCCCTGCCCACTCATACAGCGCCTTATAATCCTCCTGCTGTCCCAGATAATCGGCACGATTCACCGTTCCCAGGCTGGTATTGAAAGTATTGATACTGTTCTCCGCCGTCACCGCCGCCAACGCCACGGCAAACAATGCCGCCATCACTCGTCTGCCGCTCCTGGTTCGGTACAGATGCAGTATTACCGCGTACACGCTGACAAACACCAATGTCAGCAGCTTCACACCCAGCGCAAAATCCTCATGATCCACAAATTTCTGGCAGAACAGGACAAACGCCACCGCCGCCAGGTACCCGTACAGGATCTGCTGTTCCTCCGTCTCCCTGATGTGGCGGAACACATCATAACAGGCCGTCAGCACCAGAAAAATATAGAGAAATGACTGCCGCGCAGGCAGGGAATCGGGATAGTTCATCCCATGCCACATGAAATCCAGGATGTTCGTGCCAAAGCTGAGCAGCAGAAACCCCATCAACGCCAGCCTGCAGAAACGCTCCCTGATGGAAATCCTTTTATTCAGGGCATACATAGGCAGCAGCATCAGCACCGCGCTGCCGCAGTAGATGTTGGGCCAGTGGTCCAGTCCCCGCTCCGAATCCACGCACATGCAATGCCTTGCCAGGATATCCAGCACAGAAAAATAGCTTTCCGCTTTTTTCGGGAAATCCATGTCCCCGAAATCCGTCTGCAAAATAGCGCAGACCTCCGGAATCAGCAGCACTGCCGCCATTCCCCCCGCCAACAGGGAAAACAGCGCGAAGTACCCCAAACTGCGCCCCAGGTGCCTGCACCTCTCCATGACCACAAGGATCACAAAATACAGCGCCAGAAAAATACAGATCATGATGGAGATATAATAATTGGTAAAGATGCACAGCCCCAGCGTCACGCAGTAAAGCCCGCATTTCCCCTCTTTTACCAGCCTTTCCAGCCCCAGGATGATCAGTGGCAGCAGGATCACGCAGTCCAGCCACATGATGTTGTAATTATACGCCGCCATGAATCCCGACAAGGCGTAAAAACTGGCAAAGAGCGCAGCCGCAGGGCTTTTCGAAGCAAAGTGCTTCTGGAAATAATAACAGCTGCTCCAGCCCGCCAGGCCGATCTTGCACACCACCAGGTAACTGATGAACTCGATCAGGTACTTTTCCGGCACAAGCAGCGCCAGCGCGTGCAGGGGGCTGGCCAGGTAATACACATACAGCGCCAGGAAATTGGAGCCAATTCCCACATGGTAGGAAAAATTCAGGGATTCCCCCGCCCTGACCTTGCGCAGCAGTTCGCTGAAAAAGGGCATATACTGATGGTACAGGTCCGCCGAGAGGAAGCTTCTGCCCCCAAAAGGGTAGATTCCTTTGATGAAGAACAGCGCCAGCATGATGATAAAGGGCAGCAGAAACGCCAGCGCCTGTATCTGGCCTGGGGTGTAGCCCTTTTTTAACGTATTCTTAAGTTTATTGCTTTCTTTGCGATATTTTATATCCCTGAACACTGTCTTTATCATGTTCTGATTCCTTTTCCGCGTTATATCCATATTCTTCGCCGCCCTGACACCATATTTTACCAGATTTGCCTGTATAGATAAAGACCCTTACGGGAAATTTGTGGGATAAAACGCCCCTTGCAGCGCCCTCCCCCCTGTAGTATAATCCATCCAGCAGCATATATTACTAAAGAGTTATCAGAAGCAAAGAGGAACCCCCCCATTATGAAAATAGCGCTTGTAGGCAGAACTGCCAATCTGGGAAATTATATACGATACGTGGAATCCGCCTCCCTGGAGCCCGTCCCCACCTTACACATGGGCGATCTGGCCCGCTGCGACGGCCTGATCCTGCCCGGCGGCGGGGATATCACCCCCGCCTTTTTCGGGGAGCGGAACAATGGTTCCCGCGATATAGACACAGAACTGGATATCCTGCAGCTTCAGGCCTTTGAACTTGCCATGCGGGAATCTATGCCCGTGCTTGGCATCTGCAAGGGCATGCAGATCATCAACGTGGGGCTGGGAGGCACGCTGGTCCAGGATATGCCGCCCGCTTCCTGCGCCATCCACCGCTATGAGGACGGCGACAAATATCATGCTTCCGTCATCGCAAAGGATACCTGCCTCCATACCTTATACGGAACGGAAGCCGTCATCAACAGCGCCCACCATCAATCCATTAAAAAACTTGGCGAGAACCTGCGTGCCATACAGTGGTGCCCAGAGGATGGCTACGTGGAAGCGCTGGTACATGAAACGCTTCCCGTCATCGGCGTCCAGTGGCACCCGGAGCGGATCCAAAAGGAAAAAACTACGCTCTCCGGCGGTCTCCTTCTATCTTACTTGGCATCTTTAATCTCTGCTTCAGCTGGGCAGTGCTGTTAGCCACATTCTGCCGCATTCTCGCGCCCGCGATGTCGAACAGCGACCTGATCACTTCTTTCAGGATACCGGCGGTCTGTTCATCCACTTCTTTCAGCGCCGCCACGATCCCGTTCATGCTCTTTCTCCACTCTGCCGTGAACTGGATCAGGTCGTCTGCCTGGGAGGCGTTGATGACCTGGAAAAGCGTGTCCACAAAGATCCGCAGCTGTTCCTCGTCCAGGGACAGGATCCATTCGTTCAGCGTGTTGTCCATCTGCCTGCGGCTCTCGTAAATATCCTTTACCTCCACCAGCCTGCCATCTTTCACCAGCCATGTGTAAGGATTGTGCTGCAGCAGTCCGAAAGTCCTGCTCTCCACCACCTTGAAGCGCATATCCGACTCGAACAGCATTCCCACCAGGGAGGAATGGGGCAGGATTTTCTCCACCCGTCTGGCAATCATGGAATAGTTGGCTTCCTTAAGCACCTCCGGACGGAACCCGGGGCCGTCCATGCTGTAGATCCTGATGATTCGGTCCTGGATCTCGGGCCTGCAGTTCATGCTGCTGTATACCGCCAGGTTCCCGCCCTTGGAGTGCCCTCCCACATAAAAGGGTCTGTGCAGCCGGGATCCCACGGCATTCAGGTATTTCACGCTGTAGGCCTGCCCCGGCACGGGGGACAGGAAAGCCATGTTGAAATCCTCTTTCCATCCCACAATGGTTTCGTCCGTTCCCCGAAACGCCACATAGATGGTCCCGTCGTCCAGGAGCAGGGTGACGGCGGAGAACTGGGTCTCAGATTCCTTTTCAATGAAATTCACATAGCAGTTCATCTTCATGTTACGGTAGCGCCTGCCTGCCAGCATTGCCGTGACCAGCTTCCGGTTTGCTTTCTCGTAACGTTCGTCCGCATACAGATTTTCATAATCAGGATGTTCCTCCAGGTCTTTCAATCTGACGGAGGGCAGGTTTTCCGCCGCTCCCGGCACAATGCCGTCAAATTTCAGATAGGCAAACTGACACAGCACCAGGCTGTCCACCTCGTTCATGGGCGTCTCCCGGAAAGAGGTGTCTCCATATTCCTTTAAATAATCAATTATCGTTCCAATCATATCTTCCCGCCTTTCCACCGAGATCTATCACAAGAATCTAATTGTATTTTTGCTCAAAATATGGTATTTATAATATGTATATTACTATAAAAATATATTTTCATCAAACATACGCGGAGGCAAAAATGTCAAAACACAGAAAATCCGGTAAAAAGAAGATATTCGGCATACAGAAGAAACTGCTGAGCACCGTGGTTCCCCTGCTTATTGTCGCATTCGTGCTGACTGCCATACTGATCTATGCCAACAGCAGGCAGACCATACTTTCCAACGCCCAGTATACCCTTTCCATGGAATCCAGAGCCAATGCCAACACCGTTACCATCAGCGTCCTGGTGGGCGCCGGCCTGGGCGATATCAGGGACGCTTACCGGCAGGCCGTGGACATCCCCATGGCCATGGAGCATATCCAGCAGTCCGTAGAGGAAATCTCCGTCATGGACAGCGGTTACGCCTTTCTGGTGGACACCCGCGATTTTTCCATCATAGCCCATAAGGACAGCGCCCTGACCGGCTCCCTGTTGACGGAATATCCCGAGGGAAGTTTCCTTAAGGCTGTCCAGGCACAGCTGGAAGCCGAGAACGAGGAACTGTTCCTGGCGGAGGATGACGGCGAAACCTATTATGTGATCAGTTCCTCCATCAAGCGCACCCCCTGGGTGGTGGTATCCTGCGTCTCCCAGGACTATATCCTGGCTGACCTGACCAGGCTGACTTACATCATCATCGGCGTGTTCGCGTTCATCCTGCTCCTTGTCATCGCAATCGTCAGCATCGTGCTGCGGAACACCCTGAAGCCTGTTGGCGCCCTGACCACTGCCCTGACCACCATCACGGACGGCGATTTCAGCGTCACCATCCCGGAAAAGGGAAATGATGAGATCACTGTCATGAGCCGTTCCCTGAACGGGTTCGTGGAGATCATGCGGGAAATCATTGTGGATATCCGCGATATCTCCGGCCAGCTGGACAAGCTGAGCGGTTCCAGCAAGCAGATCTCCGGCTCGCTGAGCGAAGCCGCGGAGGGGCAGGCGGAATCCATGGGCGATGTGAAGGTCACCCTGGACCAGATCGCAAACGGCATCCAGGATCTGGCCCTCCATGCCACCACCCTATCCGATGTGGTCAACCAGACCAACGAAAGGGGGAAGAACGCCAAGGCAAATATGCAGCTTACCGTGGACGTGGCCTCCAGGGGGCGGGATGATATGGAGACCGTGAACCAGACCATGGAGTCCATCGTACAGTCCATGAGGCAGCTGTCAGCAACCGTGGATGAGGTGGGCGCTTCCACCAAACAGATCAATTCCATGGTGGAGATCATCAGCGATATCTCTGACCAGACCGAACTGCTGTCCCTGAACGCCGCCATCGAAGCGGCCTGCGCCGGGGAAGCAGGCAGGGGGTTCGCAGTGGTTGCGGAGGAGATCAGGAAGCTGGCGGATATCAGTTCCAATTCCGCCTCCAGGATCTCCGAGATCATCATGCAGGTCAACACCCAAGTAGCCTATATGATAGAACAGACCGCCCAGAGCGTGTCCCATATCGAGGCTAACTCCGGGAAGATCACCGCTTCCTGCGATATCTTTGAAAATATATATAAAAACGTCAACGATACCGACCGGATGCTTACCGAGATCGTGTCGGAGATCGCCAATGTGGACGATGTGGCCACCAATATCGCCGCGCTCTCCCAGGAGCAGTCCGCAAACACGGAAGAAATCCTTGCCTCCACGGAACTGCTGGCGGAATCCTCGCTGCAGTTTTCAACAGACAGCAAGGAGATGGCGCGGGGCGCCGACAGCGTTTCCGACGCCGCTTTCGCGTTGGCGGAACATATGCGGAAGTTTAAACTGTGACAACAGACAAGCTGCGGGATAAATAACCATTGTTATATATCCCGCTTCCTTTTGCCGCTTATGTGATCAATTCTTCACAGGTTGAAAATCTTCGTTCCAGTTCTTCCAGTTTCTTGGCCATTTTTTCAACGCTCCTCCATGGGAACATACTCCCTCTTTTCCATAACGCTCTTATATGCGGGACGGATAATCTTATCCATATTGATCAACTCCTCTATCCTGTGGGCGCTCCAGCCCACGATCCTGGCGATGGCAAAGATGGGGGTATACATCTCCAAGGGAATCTCCAGCATACTGTACACAAATCCGCTGTAAAAATCCACATTGGCGCTGACGCCCTTATAGATCCGCGCCTTTTCGGAGATTACCTGGGGCGCGATCCTCTCGATCATGGAGTACAGCGCAAAATCCTTCTCCCTGCCTTTGGCGGTGGCAAGCTGTTCCACAAAGCCCTTGAACACCTGCGCCCTGGGGTCGGAAAGGGAATAGACCGCGTGTCCCATACCGTAGATCAGACCCTTGCGGTCGAAAGCCTCCCTGTTCAGGATCTTTTTCAAATAAGCCCTTACCGCGTCCTCGTCCGCCCAATCGGAGACATTGGCCTCCAGATCATGCATCATTTCCACCACCTTGATATTGGCGCCGCCATGCTTGGGGCCTTTCAGGGAGGAAAGCGCAGCCGCGATCACGGAATAGGTATCGGATCCGGAGGACGTCACCACACGGGTGGTAAAGGTGGAGTTGTTACCGCCGCCGTGTTCCATATGTAACACCAGGGCAATATCCAGCACCCTTGCCTCCAGTTCCGTATATTTCTTGTCAGGCCGGAGCATCATCAGCAGATTCTCCGCCGTGGAAAGCCTTTTGGAAGGACGGTGGATATACATGCTCTCATCATTCTCATAATGATTGTAGGCATGGTAGCCATACACCGCCAGCATGGGGAATACACCGATCAACGCCAGACACTGCCTGAGTACGTTTTCAATGCTGGTGTCGCTGCTGTTCTTATCGTAGGACGCCAGGGTCAGCACGCTTCTGGTCAGGGAATTCATGATATCGCTGCTGGGCGCTTTCATGATCACATCCCTGGTGAAATTGGTTGGCAGCGTCCGCTTTGCCGCCAGCATATCCCGGAACTGTTTCAGTTCACTTTCACTGGGAAGCTTTCCGAAAAGGAGCAGGTAAGCAACCTCCTCAAATCCGAACCTTTTTCTCCGAAAGCCGTTGACAAGTTCGATGCAGTCATAACCGCGATACCACAACCTGCCCTCGCAGGGCGTCTTCACGCCGTCCACCATCTGAAAGGACTCGATCCGGGATATATTGGTCAGACCCGTGACAACACCGTTTCCGTTCTTGTCACGAAGCCCTCTCTGCACCTCGTAGCGCTCGAACATCTCCGGTTCCAGATGATCCGCCTCGCGACACAGTTCTGCGTAGTTCACCAGATATTCCTCATTTTTCCTCATACACTTCCTCCTTTTCCGATATCTTTTCCCCTTCATACGCGCCCACACCGCTTCTGTCGGTCATACCGCATACCCTATGTCAACGCGCTGTTTCCTCGCCTCGATCCTGTTCTTTTTTTCAGAGCTCGCCTCGGAAACACACATGTTCCCGATTTAATCCGTGCGGCTCTGAACAGTTACACAATTTATATGATATCGGTTATGGAAAGAAATGTCAAATTAGAAAAATATTAAATAATTCATAAATTTGTAAAAACTCCGTTCACCCGGATATTTTTCCCGTTTATATGACCTCAAAGTAAACGCATACCTTAAACAGGTCGCCGTCCGTCACGATCTCCATCTGCCCGTCCTGCAGTTCCGTCAGGCTCTTTGCGATGGAAAGTCCCAGACCGTTCCCCTCCATATGGCGGGATCGGTCGCCCCTGACGAACCTCTCCTGCAGTTCCTCCGCCGTTACGTTCAGCGCGTACTTGGACATATTGCGAAATATGATCCCCACCTTTTTCCCCGTCACTTCCACGCTTAAGTACACCCGGGAATCCTCCCTGGCATATTTGCAGATATTGTTCAGCAGATTGTCGAACACCCTCCACAGATGCCGCCCGTCCGCCATGATGTTCACCGGCTGTTCCGGCTGGGTGACGATCAGTTCCAGCTGCTTCTCCTCCATCCGCTGCTGGTACTCCCCTATGGCCTGGGACAGGATCACGCTGACCTCGCAGGGCTGCAGGTTCACCTCCAGGTTTCCCGTGGTGGCCTTGGATGCCTCCAGCAGATCCTCCAGCAGCTTTTTCAGCCTGCCGGACTGGCGCACCAGCACCTCGGAATACTCCGCGATCTTCGCGTTCTCCACAGGCTCCTGCGCGATCAGGTTGGCATAATTGAGGATGGAGGTCAGGGGCGTTTTAATATCATGTGTTACGTTTGTGATCAGTTCCGTTTTCAGGTGCTCGCTCTTCATGCGCTCCGCCACGGCCCTGGAAATTCCCTGCCCGATATTGTTCAGGTTCTCGCCGCACTCCTTAAAGTCGCCGTACATATGCCTGGTATCTATGGCCTCCTCCGACCTGCCCTCGGCAAGCGTTCTGCTCCCCTCCAGCAGCCTCTTGCACATCATGGCAAGATAGACGACGACAGGGAAAACCACCACTTTTTCCATTGCCCAGAGCAGGATGATCTCCGCCTCCGCCCCAAAGAGGAGCATACCAAAGAATTCCGCAATGGCAAAACCCAGAAAGAAAATCAGCGTGCCCAGGATGGACGGGATTTCCCGCAGCACTGCGCATACACCTCTCCAGAACAGCCGTATGAGCCGCCCAAACAGTCTCAGCACACGATAAATGACCGTATTCTTCCACCAGCCTCCCAGCTTCATGCGGACAGCCAGTTCCCGCAGGCAAAAGGTGCACCAGAGCGCCTCCGCTGATGCCAGGGCGGAAAACACCAGAAGATTTGCCACATGGTCAAAGATATCGCTGCCCATATTGGCCATGATCAACAGCAGGAAAGCCGCAACAATGCCGTAGGCCGCCGTATACAGGTCCAGGGGTATGCTGGTAAATACGCTGGGCCGGATGCCCTCCGCGTCATTTTGGTGCCCCGCGCTGCACATCAGGAACAGGAAACTGTTCAATCCCAGGAAGAAACTGATGCCAAATACCCATAACATAAGATATCTTATCTTATAAAAGAAAAGGCAGCCGTTATATATTTCCGCATATTGGTCATCTTCCGGGAAATCCATGTTAAAATATGCCCTGAACACATAATCTCTCAGCGCATACAGCCTGGTATGGTTGACCACCCTTGTATGCCCTTTCAGGTAATCCGTCGAAAACTGTAGATAAAGATCCTTTGTCAGTTCCAGTTCGTATTCTTCTTCGCTGGCCGCCCAGATCAGGGCCGGATTGTGGGCGCTGTCAAGGCTTCCGTTATCCATCCCCAGATCTTCCTGAAGCAGGGCGATATTCAGGTTCTTTCCGTCACAAACCTCAGCTGCGGCCTCCAGATCGCCTTCGGTGATATAGTCCCTCACCTGGAAAACATCATAGAGCAGCCTGCTACTGCATTCATCCAGGAATATCTCCGTCATATCCTTACTGTAAAAATCTTCCGATGCCAGAAAAAAGATGGCAAACCCGCTGGCAACCGCACCCATGACGCATAGCGTAAACAGGAAGAACGCCGCTATCTTCGCCACCAGGGAACCGGTCAGCCTTTTCTTCCGCCGCCTGTTCTCCGGGATCCACCCGCTCCCCATGCTGCCCCTGCGCCCCATGTCCCGCCTGCTTTCCAGGTATCCTATATCATCCACGCTTATCACGCTGTTCTCTGTACTTTCTGCATGTTCCATACTTTCCCTGCTCCCTGTACTCTCTATGTTCTCTCTGTCTGTGACATTTCCCGCATTTCCTGCAATTCCCGCATTCCCCGCATTTCCCGCTTTCCTTTCATTTCCCGCATCCCCTGCAATTCCCGCTTTCCCCTCATTTTCCCTACTTTCCGTACTCTCAACTTTCTTTGCACTATCCATATCCTCCACAGGATCACCTTCCTTTCTCCATCTTATACCCCTGCCCCCAGACCACTTTCAGATATCTGGGCTCCGCCGGGTTGATCTCCAGTTTTTCCCTGAGATGCCTGATATGTACTGCTACCGTGTTCTCGCTGCCATAGGGCAGGTCGTTCCAGATCTTCTGATAGATCGTCCTGGGGGAAAAGACCTGTCCTGGATGCTGCATGAGCAGCTTCAGGATATCGTACTCCGTAGGAGTCAGCGCCACCTCCTCGCCATCCAATAACACCCGCTTTTCTTTGTCGTCCAGTTCGATCCCGCCGCATTTCAAAACGTCCGACTGCTGATTTCCCGCCCCCAGCTGCATATATCGGCGAAGCTGGGATTTCACCCTGGCGGACACCTCTATGGGATTGAAAGGCTTGGTGATATAATCGTCCGCCCCCACCGTCAGACCCAGCACCTTGTCCGCATCCTCCGATTTCGCTGTCAGCAGGATCACCGGCACATTGCTGGTCTCCCGTATCTTCACCATGGCCTCGATGCCGTCCATCTCCGGCATCATGATATCCATGAGCACCAGATGAAGTTCCTGTTCCGCCGCCACTTTCAGTGCCTCTCTGCCATTGTACGCCTCATACAGGGTATAGTTGGCATCGTTTAAGTAAATCTTCAGCGCATTCACAATATCCTTTTCATCATCACAGATCAGTATATTATACATGTTACAATTTCCTCCCTCATTGACCTTATTGTAGCAAAATAAACTTTAACAAAAAACATGTGAAATCTTTAAGAATTGTTTAAGACCAAAAATTTCAAAAAAAGACCTGTCACGCTCCGGCGGCAGGCCTTTTCACTCAATACATTTTATATCAACAGTTATTTATTTCCTGACGGATACGTTCTTTTTCAGTTCCTCCAACGCCTCCTTAAACCTTACGGAAGTCATACCGGGATTAGAGCGAAGCATATCCCTCTGGAAGAAATCCCTGATCCTGCCCAGCTGCTTTCTCTTCTCCACATTGACGGCGTATTCTGTTTTCAGGTCTGATAATTCCTCCCCTGCATTCTCCAGGTATTTGGACGGCCTTGACTTCGCCATATTTTTGATGCCTGCCAGTTTTCCTTCAATATTGGTTCTCAGGTCTTCAATACGGATGGACAATCCCTCCGTAAAAGCCTCCGTTTTTGCAAGAATTCCGTCATTTCGTTCTTCTCGGCGAATCTCACGTTCCTCCCTGCGGTTCTCCCATTCCTCCTTGCGGCTTTCCCACTCTTCTTTACGGTTTTCCCATTCTTCATTCGCCATGGCAAAGATCACATCCAGCCTCTTCTGTATATGCACCAGTTCCTGCTTTGCCTGCTCCATCTTAACCAGGATATCCCGCAGGTCGATGGCCGCCTTAAAGGAAAGGGCAAAATCAACGGCAATGGCTACCGTAAGGACTACCGTTACGATGGTAAGGATCCGGTTTGGAATCAATAACATCAGTTTTTCCACCGGCACATGCACGATCTCCGTCATCAGGATGGTCAGCAGCCCCCAGGCAAGCGTTGTCTTCAGGCAGATATGACCCTGGAAATTAAACTTCTGGTTGGAATAATCCCAATACCGGACTTTAAAGAGCGCCTCCATTGTAACACCTGTTATGTATTCCAGTATGGTAGCCCCCACACATCCCGCCAGATAGGTTAATATGACACTGTCCTGAAAGGGCATGGACACCACCAGCATCATGATGGCCCCGCTTCCGTAAAGGGGCAGGAAAGGCCCCCGCATAAAACCCCTGTTTGTCAGTTTTCTGGTGCGAATGGACACATGTGTGGACTCAATGCACCATCCCGCAAAGCAATAAAAGTAAAAAAAGAATAACCACTGGATCACTGAATACTGATACATGACTTTCCCCCTATTCCAGTTCCGTCTCTTCACTTCTGCGCCCTTGGCGGGGAAGAAATTTTCATCTGCACAAAACGCATCTGAAAATTCCTTCCATGTAGCGTTCTTTGGCACATTGCGCCTCCGTTACGAGACTACCTGTATACCGCCACTTCCACCGCCAGCTTACCCTTGCGGGTTTCCCTGGGTTCCCCCACAATGCGGAATTTCCCATATCCCCTGGCATTTACGGTTTCAGACGGTCTGAGAATCCGGGAATTATTTTCACACAGCCTGCCCTCCACATAGACCTTTCCGGCGCGGAACAGGGCAAGGCTTTTCTCCCTGGACATATTATAAACCCTGGCAAGCACGGCGTCAACGCGCAGGGACTGCACCTGGATATTGACCGGCACAGGCTCCTCCTGCGGAAAGTCCGCCGGATCCTCCGTGACGGCGCACCTTACATGGGTATGTCTGACCTGTTCCAGATTTTCACAGATAAAAGGCGCCATGGAATCCACGCAAAAAAGGCAGGCTTCTTTCTCACCTACCCTGATGTCCCCGATGGTACTCCGCTCTATCCCCAGATTCATCAACGCTCCCAGGAAATCCCTGTGGGACAGTTCGTCCGCGAACCTGACGTTCACCGGGCTGATGCGGATACATACAATGGGAAAAGGCGTCTCATACCCCAGCTGTTCTTCCCCGCCGAAACGAACCATTTTCCGGTCCGCATCCTCACAACCGCCGTTTAAGGTAACTCCCGCGTAGCCAAGTTCCCGTTCCATCTGGTGAAAGATATCCAGTTCACCCAGCCCCAGAAAACCGGTAAAGGTGTATATCCCTTGGGAATAGGACTGCGCCGCCAGATCCCGGAGCCGATTCTTCAGTTGCTGTATTTCCTTTTCATTCTCCTGCGCCATAATAACTGCCTGCACTAAAGTATCACTTCACAACATTCCCTAACTGAAACTGATGATCTCCTCTTTGGGAGCGGTCGTCTTCACCACGCTTACCGCATGGAGGACGGGACCCTCGCCCTGATATTCCTCGCGGTATTCCCTGGCCACGGTGGCCGTCACTTTGACCCATTCTTTCTGTTTCAGCGTTCCTGCCCCCGGATATTCGCAGGCATAGCCCAAAAAGGCCATATCGTCGGCACAGCAGGTCATTGCCATGCGGCCGGGAACAAAGTAATCTTTCGGAAAGTTCTCCGGCTTCAACACCATGGCCACAAACTGGAGTTTCTTGCCCACATAGCGCTCCAGATGATCCATGGAATCCAGATACCAGATACCATAACCATTGTTATCCAACACGATCGTATCCTGCGTCAGGTCATAGGGAAGATCCTCCTCGAAGATCTCGTCAATCTCTCCATTGGAATCTTCAAAAATCACGTCCGCAGAGGGATTCACCGCCTTGATATTCCTTTTGTAGGTATTCAGGTCATTGCGCACATCGTCACAGCGGTTAAATATGATCATCTCAGATTTCCGTATCATCTCCGCCAGCAGGGAACGCATATTGGTGTAGTACATGGGAAAAGTCGAACCGTCAATGGTAGTGATCTGCTGTTCGATCTTCCAGTACCAGGGCAGCTTGACATTTTTGTAATTCCACATGCCGTTAAACTCCACAATGATCCTTTCCGGCCTGTGTTTCTTCTCCAGTTCCGTCAGATGGGACGGGGTAAAATCCGCCTCCTCCTCGATCAGTTCTATTTCTGTCCGGCTTCTCTTTAACAATTCCTCATCGTACTCATTTTCCCCTTCCTCACAGAGGAGCAGCAAAGTCTTTCCCTTAATCTGGAAATAGGGCTGCGCCAAAGTAAAACTGATGAACTCCGTTTTTCCACTCTCCAAAAATCCGTTGATCATATATACGGGTTTCATGTTGTGCCGCCTTTCTTATCTGTCAAGCAATAACGGTTCTGCCCTGCATTCATAAAAACGCCTGCTTCGCGTCCGTCGCCCCTTTATGGTTCGTCCGTTATTTCATGGCTGAACTGTTATATGAAACATTTTACGCTGTGTTAACTGCTTTGCAACAGGCTGTCTACACATGAAACAGTTCAGCGAGTTTCTCCTCTTTTAATTCAGAACCGATGACACAGATTTTGCCTGTCACCTCGGGTTTGCCGCTTCTGATCTCATGCTCTTCAGGAACATAGTCATAGTAGATCCATGTACCGTCCTCCGCAGGCACCATTCCTTTCGCCCGGAGCACTGCGCCGTATTCGCCGCTGTCCAGGGCGGTCAGGATGCTCTCGATCTTCTCCTGTGTATAAACGGTGGGCGTCTCCATGCCCCAGCTGGTAAATATTTCATCCGCATGATGGTGATGATGATGGTCATGATCATGGTGATGCCCATGCTCCTCGTGGTCATGGCAGTGCTCATGCTCCTCATGGTCATGGTGATGCTCGTGATCCTCATGGTCATGGTGATGCTCGTGATCCCCATGGTCATGGTGGTGCTCATGCTCCTCGTGGTCATGGTGGTGCTCATGCTCCTCATGGTCATGGTGGTGCTCATGCTCTCCCTCATGGTGATGTCCGCCGCATACGGGACAAACCTCATCCTCCCCGTCATGATGATGCCCATGATCATGGTCGTGGTGGTGTTCATGCTCCTCATGCGCATGCTCCAGCATCTCTTTCATCATCTCCTCCAGGGTATCCGCGCCCTCGATGGTCTCCAGCACGGCTGCACCCTCCAGCTGATCCAGCGGGGTGGTGATGATGGTCGCCTTTGCATTATGCTCACGGATCAGATCCACGCACTGCTGCAGTTTGTCACCGGTCACCTTGTCGGTGCGGCTCAGCATGATCGTGCCCGCATACTCTATCTGATTGATAAAAAATTCGCCGAAATTCTTAATATACATTTTTGCCTTGGAAGCGTCCACCACTGCAACAGCGCTGTTGACCTGCACATCCAGGTCAGCCGCCACGTTCTCCACCGCCCGCAGCACGTCGGAAAGCTTGCCCACGCCGGAGGGCTCGATGAGGATACGTTCGGGGGCATAGGTATCGATCACTTCCCGTAAGGATGTGCCAAAATCTCCCACCAGGGAACAGCAGATACACCCTGAATTCATCTCCTTGATCTCAATGCCCGCCTCTTTTAAAAAGCCGCCGTCAATACCGATCTCGCCGAACTCATTCTCGATCAGCACCGTCTTGCTGCCGTCCAGGGCCTCCTTTAGCAGCTTCTTGATGAGCGTGGTCTTTCCCGCTCCCAGAAATCCTGAAAAAACATCTATCTTTGTCATGTTCCATTCCTCCTGTTCTTTATTTCATTGCTATTTTCCACCTTTCACGGCGTTTTGTCAAGAAAGGCCGCGAATCTTTCCACCAGGTCGGGGCAAACACGGAACCTGCATGACCAGGCATTTCGGTTATGCTTTGATCCCTCTCAAAAAAAGACTATCCGCGACAGGGATTCCTGCCGCAAACAATCTTTTACTCCCGCGGGCGGGGTGTTGGCTTCGTATGTAAGCAAGACGATAAGCCGGGTTATGTCGTTGGATGATCATCTATCTGGCACGGCTGTCGCCAGCCGCGTCAAGCGACCTACCTGAAAGCAGGCCGGGCAAGCCTGTAGCTTTCTGTTTGGTCTTGCTTCGGATGGGGTTTACATGGCTCTGCCCGTTACCGGACAGACGGTAGTCTCTTACACTGCCTTTCCACCCTAACCAACCTGTATGCGGAATCCGCATACAGCTGAAAGAACCGGCAAAGCCGCTTCTTCCATTCCCTGGGGAACTGGCGGTATATTTCTGTTGCACTGGCCTTGGAGTCGCCTCCACCGGACGTTATCCGGCATCCTGCCCTGTGAAGCCCGGACTTTCCTCACCTGCCCGGCTCTCTGCGCAGCCGGGCAGCCGCGATCATCTGTCTTACTTACATACAGATTATAGCCCAAAAAATATTGCTTTACAACCCCTTCTGCCGGATTTCATACGTTAAAGCAGCTGCCGCCCACAAATTCCCTGCAGATGGAATTATTGGGCAGATCCTCGCTGGGCATCCCCAGAAAATAATTCAGGAACTTCAAAAGCCTCTTGGCCTCATAATATTCCGGATCCCCCTTGGGAATCTGGAACAGCAGCGGCTCGGCAAAGGTCTTCATCACTGCCAGTTCATAGATCTGGGCGGAATTGAACATGGCGTCCGCATCCTCCTGGAAAGGAAAGATGTTCTCCTCCTCCCCCCTGCGCACGGAGGACCACATGGCGATGGTGCCCTGTGCCGCCGTCCCCCTGGTGCGGGCATCCCTGATCATCCGGCGCAGCAGCCTGCCGTCCGTGGTGGGGATACGGTTGTGGGCGTCTATGTTCAGGGTGGTCAGCGCGCTGATGTAAACCTTGTATTTGCTCTCCTCGGGCAGCGCGTAGGACATCTTCTCGTTCAAGCCATGGATCCCCTCGATCACCAGGATATCATCCTCCCCCAGCCGTTTGAAGTTCCCCCGGTACTCCCGTTTTCCCGTCTTGAAATTAAATTCGGGAAGTTCCACTTCCTCTCCTTTCAGCAGTTTTATCATATCCTCGTTGAACTGCTTCACGTCGATGGCTTCCAGACACTCGAAATTATACCTGCCGTTCTCGTCCTTAGGGGTCTTCTCCCTGTCCACGAAATAATTGTCCAGCGCAATGGGATGGGGCGTTTTGCCCAGCGTGCGCAGCTGGATGGAAAGCCTGTGGGAGAAGCTGGTCTTGCCGGAGGAAGAGGGACCGGCGATCATGACAAACTTTACATTGCCCCTGTCCGTGATATTCTTCGCGATCTCCGCGATCTTACGCTCCTGCTCCGCCTCCTGGATCAGCAGGATATCGCTCATGGAACCGCTGCATATCTGATCGTTCAGGTCGCCCACCGTCTCGATCCCGATCTTCTTTCCCCACTCCGTGGAACTCTTCATGGTCTGGAACAGCTTCCTCTGCTCCTTAAAGGGCTCCACCGCCGTGGGATTCTTACGGGTGGGCAAAAGCATCATGAATCCCTCGTCATAGGCGATCACGTCAAACCATTTCACATATCCCGCATGGGGCAGCATGTATCCGTAATAGTAATCATAATAACCCTGTATCTCGTAAATATTCACGGAAGAACTCATGCGGTAACGGAACAGCTTCTCCTTGTCCTTCATTCCGTGGGTCTTAAAAAGTTCCATGGCCTCGTCCAGCGGATAGGAGCGTTTTTTAAAAAGAGCCCCCTCCGCCACAAGCTGCTCCATGCGCGCTTTCACCCTGGAAGCGTTCTCCTCCGTCGCCGGGATCCTGCCGTCGGAACTGACATAATGGCCGTGCCCGATGGCAAATTCCACCCGGGTATTCTGCGCCGCCTCCGGGCCAAACACATCATGTATCGCCTTTAGGAGCAGCATGGTTGCCGTCCTCACATAGGTCTTGTACCCCACCGCGTCTTTCAGGGTAAAAAAGTCCACCTCGCAGTCTCTCGTCACTTTCTTGAACAGTTCCCTGATCTTCCCGTCCGCAGCCGCCACGGCAATCAGTCCGCCGTACTCCTTCTGGTATTCCTCCGCGATGGCCTCAAAAGAGGTTCCCTGTTCATACTGCTTCTTCCCCCCGTGAATCGTAACCGTTACCATATCCTCTACCGTCCCTTCTCAACTATTTCAAGCGCTCTCTCCAGCTGCTTTTTCTCCAGGGCAAGTTCCCTTACCCTGGCTTCCCCCCTACTGGAATCCGTCCTGCGGATCCGTGCGATGATCGCTTCCACTGCTTCCAGACGCTTGAGCAGATACTGTCTTAACACGGGATGCCCGCCGAGAAGAAGCTGCCTGCCGTACAGATCGTATAATTCGTTCCCTGCCCGCCCGCTGCTCTCCGCTGACAGCTTCGCGTCCGGCGCCGATGATTCTTCCGCGTCCGAAACCACCTCTGTAAACGATTTCTGTGGCTCCCACATCCGGGTTCGTCCCTCATAAACCGCTTTCATGGCAAAATAAAACTTACCGTCCTCACACACGGCGTCTTCCTCCGTGATGCGATATCCTGCGTTTCTGAGAAAAATCCGAAACTCCGGTATCTCCGACTGGGGCTGTAAGATCAGTTCCCGAAAAGACCGGGACTTCTTCCCGCCCTCCGTAATGATTTTTTCCATCAGCCTGCCCCCCATGCCCGCACATATGAGCGTCTGCGCCTCTCCCATATGATATGCGGCAAGGCCGTCCGACAGTCTGGTCTCTATGTAATCCGTCAATCCGTAAGCGGCAATATGTTCTTCCGCGCCGGAAAGGGGACCTTTCCTGACGTCCATGGCAAGGCATCCCGGACATTTCCCCGTCTGCACCAGATAAATGGACAGGAATCCGTGATCACAACCCACATCCGCCACACGGCTGCCTGCCGTCACCAGATCCGCAAGCATCCGCATCCGCCCGGATATCGCCACCATCTTTTCTCCGCCCGCTCCCCGGATCCGGCTGTCCGGACTGCCGATGGTTTCCTGATCCCTTTCATCCGCTTTGCTTTCCAATCCCGCCATCAGTCCAGGTAATCCTTCAGCTTCCGGCTGCGGCTGGGATGGCGCAGCTTACGGAGCGCTTTGGCCTCGATCTGCCTGATGCGCTCACGGGTCACGTTAAATTCTTTTCCCACCTCTTCTAAAGTGCGGGCCCTGCCGTCGTCCAGGCCGAACCGCAGGCGCAGTACTTTCTGCTCCCTCTCCGTCAGGGTGCCCAGCACTTCCACCAGCTGCTCTTTCAGCAGCGTGAACGCCGCCGCGTCCGCAGGCACGGGCACATTGTCATCCTGGATGAAATCCCCCAGATGGCTGTCCTCCTCCTCGCCGATGGGCGTTTCCAGGGAAACAGGCTCCTGGCTGATCTTCAGGATCTCGCGGACGCGATCCACAGGCATGTTCATCTCCTCGGCAATCTCCTCCGGGGAAGGCTCCCTGCCCAGTTCCTGGAGCAGCTGCCTGCTGACGCGGATCAGCTTATTGATAGTCTCCACCATATGAACGGGGATCCGGATGGTTCTGGCCTGGTCGGCGATAGCCCTGGTGATGGCCTGACGGATCCACCAGGTAGCGTAAGTGGAAAACTTGTACCCTTTCCGGTAGTCAAACTTCTCCACCGCCTTGATCAGTCCCAGGTTGCCCTCCTGGATCAGATCCAGGAACAACATGCCCCGTCCCACGTACCGCTTGGCAATGCTGACCACCAGACGCAGGTTTGCCTCCGCAAGGCGCTTCTTGGCCTCCTGGTCGCCCAGTTCCATCCTCTTTGCCAGTTCGATCTCCTCCTCCGCGGATAAAAGGGGAACCTTGCCGATCTCTTTCAGGTACATGCGCACGGGATCCTCGATATTGATGCCGTCAGGAACGGAGATATCCAGATTCTCCACATCCACATCATCCTCGTCCGTAAGGATAATCTCCCCGTCATCCACATCATCCTCGGTAATACGCAGCACATCCACGGTGTTCTGCTCCAGGATCTCCAGGATCTTCTCAAACTGCTCCTCCTCCAGGGGCATGTCCGCAAAAAACTCACTGATCTCCTGATATTCCAGAACATTTTTCTTCTTCTTGGCGAGACTGAGCAGTTCTTTCACTTTCTCGTCAAATTTTGCCTGTGTGTTTTCATCCATTGTATTGGTTCCATCCTTCCTTATAAAACTGCACTTAGTCTTCACTTTAATCAAGGGAAATATGCGTTCTGGCAAGTTCCTCCAGGGCTTTCTTGCCCTCTATGACCTGATTCAGGGCGCTTACATCCGTTCCCAGCCTGGCCGTATAATATTCATAACTGTTCTTCTTCACCGCAAGCACAATGTCGTGGAACGCTTTCGCCCGTTCCTGCCTGGTAGTCAGCTCCGGCAGGTTTGTGTTGAAAAGGGCCGCTGCCTCCCGCTGCTCCTCCTCATCCTCAAACATGCTGATGATGCCCGCAGGGTTGTAATTACCCTGTTCCAGTTCCCCAAACAGCCTCTCCGCCACCCTGCGGTACAATTCCTCCGTAAAGTCCTCCGCAGTGATATACTTTTTGATCCTGTCATAGAGGGCAGGCTCGTCCGTCACCCAGGTGATCAAAAGCCTCTGTGACCTCCTGGCGCTCTCCTCCGGCTTATTCCTCTGCTGCACGCCTGACCGGGGACGCTCTATGGGCTTTGCCAGCCCGGTCTGGGAAGCATAGCTTGTGACCAGCTTCCGCAGGTTCTCAATACCGATAAAGTACTTGTCCGCCACGGCCTGTAAATAGTTATCCCGCTCCACGTCCTCCGTAAACTCACAGAGTTTCCTGGCGATCTCCCTGTGGAATTTCGTCTTTGATTCCGGGTCGTTCATATCAAACTGACCCTCCAGAATGCGGATCTCAAAGAAAAAGCTGTTCTCCGCCTGGGCGATCCGCTCCTCAAAGGCTTCCCTGCCCAGCGCTTTCATAAACTCATCCGGATCCTTATAGGGGCGCATATTGATGACCTTTCCCGCAAGCCCCGCCTCCCGCAGGATGCCGATCCCCCGCAGCGCCGCTTTCACCCCTGCGCCGTCGCTGTCGTATGCCAGCAGCACGCTGTCCGTATACCGCCTGAGCAGGTTTGCCTGTTCCTGGGTAAAAGCCGTCCCCAGGGATGCCACCGCCTGGGTAAATCCCGCCTGATGCATGGCGATCACATCCATGTAGCCCTCGCAGAGGATCATGTTGCCACTCCTGGACGTCCTGGCAAAATTCAGCCCGTATAGATTTCTTCTCTTGTCAAAAACGGGGGTCTCCGGCGAATTCAGGTACTTGGGCTCCCCATCCCCCATCACCCGCCCGCCAAAGCCTATGACCCGGTGGTTGCCGTCCTGTATGGGATACATGACGCGGTTCCAGAACTGGCTCACCAGACCCCGCTTCTCGGAATAGCTGGCAAGTCCCGCCTCCTTGATGATCTCGTCCTCAAAGCCCCTGCTGCGGAGATACTGCACCAGCTCGGCGCCGTTCTTTCCCGCGTAGCCCAGCCCGAATTTGTGCATGGTCTCGTCGGAAAGTTCCCTTTTTTTCAAATACTCATACCCGATCCTGCCACGGGGATCGCGCAGCTGATAATAAAAGTACCTGGCGGCCTCCTTATTGACCTCCAGCAGCCTGGCCCTTTTACTCTCCCTTTTGCGCGCCTCCTCGCCGTACTCCTCTTCCGGCAGCTGTACGCCTGCGCGGTCGGCAAGCAGTTTCACCGCTTCCTGAAAGGAATAGTTCTCATACTTCATAATGAAAGTATAGACATTTCCGCTGACGCCGCAGCCGAAGCAGTGAAACATCTGCTTGTTGCCAGACACGGAAAAGGAGGGCGTCTTCTCACTGTGGAAAGGACAGCATGCCCAATGGTTGCCGCCTTTCTTCTGCATTTTCAGGTACCCTGATATGACATCCACTATATCGTTTTTCGCCCTGATCTCTTCAACAAGTTCTTCCGGATAATACATTGATCCCTCTCTTTATATCCCCCATGACTTCGGTATGTAAATCGCGTCATACGTGGCTATGGCAAACCGGTCCGTCATAGCGGCTATGTAATCACAGACCACCTGCTCCCTGGGCTCTCCCTCGGAAAGCAGGTCCAGAAATTCCTCCGGCATCTTATCGGTGTGCTTCATGAAATGCCGGTACAGTGTCTCTACCAGCTGCTCCGCCTTACCCTCCTCGCTCTTTGCCACCGGATTCTGATATACGTTGTCAAACATGAACTGGCGCATATCCGCCATGGCTTTCGCAATGGCGTCGGACATGCAGATATCATTCTTCCCCATGCTGTTGGTCACAATGTCATGGACAAAGTGATCCAGACGCTCGCTGGGCGTGCAGCCGATCACGTCACGGATCGCCTTTGGCACATCCATCTCTGTCAGGATGCCTGCCCTCACCGCATCGTCCATATCGTGATGGATATAGGATATCTTGTCCGAGAGCCTGACCACCTTGCCCTCCAGGGTGTGGGGCTTCCCGGTGGTCTGGTGGTTCAGGATGCCGTCCCTGACCTCATAGGTAAGGTTCAGCCCCTGACCGTGCCGCTCCAGCCTGTCCACCGTCCTCACGCTCTGCTGGCTGTGCTCAAACCCAATGGGACACACGCGGTTCAACGCCCGCTCGCCCGCGTGTCCGAAAGGGGTATGCCCCAGGTCGTGCCCCAGCGCAATGGCCTCCACCAGATCCTCGTTCAACTTAAGCGCCTTGGCTATGGTCCTGGCATTCTGGGAGACTTCCAGGGTATGGGTCAGGCGCGTCCTGTAGTGATCCCCCTCCGGGGACAGGAATACCTGGGTCTTGTCCTTCAGACGCCGGAAAGCCTTGCAGTGCAGGATCTTGTCCCTGTCGCGCTGAAACGCGGGACGGATGTCGCATTCGATCTCCGGCCTGTTCCTCCCTTTCGAATTCATACTGAGCGAAGCAAAGGGGCTTAGGTATTCTTTCTCCCTCTGCTCCAGGTTTTCTCTGATCGTCATATCTGCCTCTTTTCTGACGCCTTTGGCGTCATATGCGGCTCACGCCGCAAGCAGGAAACCATTCTCCTATTATGAATATTCTACGCCGGAGGGCAAATTCCTTTTTTCCTATCTGCAAATATCGTAAATAAATTCCGCATTCTTATCCATGGCGTCCCGTGCTGCTTTCACGGGGGACATCTGGAACACATGCCACATGCCCGGGTAAACGTCCAGCTTCACTGACACGTTGGCATCCACAAACGCCTGGTGGAGCCGTGTGGAATCGCTTAACAGGATCTCGTTTTCCCCCGCCTGGATGTAAGCAGGCGGGAATCCGGTGAAATCGCCGAACAGCGGGGAGATCATCGGGTCTTTCAGATCCCGGTCTCCTGCATAGGCCAGGATCATGCGGTCTATGTACTCTTTGTTCAGGACAGGATCCAGCGCCGCTTTGGCCGTAAAGGACTCCCCCGAGGAAGTCAGGTCGGTCCAGGGGGACATCAGGGCGATGCCCCTGGGCAGCAGCCTCTCCTCCTCTTTCAGCTTCAGCATCAATACAAGCGCCAGGTTCCCACCGGCGGAATCCCCCGTCAGGATCACATCCCTTGCGCCATAGCCCAGCAGCATCAGGTAATTCCACGCTTTCATGGCATCCTCCAGGGCCGCAGGACAGGGATGCTCCGGAGCCAGCCTGTAGTCAAAGCAGAGCACATCCATGGAGGTGGACATGGCCAGCTTGGAGGTCAGCGTCCTGGCGTAGATGCTGCTGCCCGTGGAATATCCGCCGCCGTGGCAGTGCAGGATCACATATTTTTTCATATGGGCGCGGTTGACGCTGACCCACTCGCCATACATGCCGTCAATGTCGATCTCCCGGTACTGTATGTCCCTGGAACTGCTCAGGATCGCCCCGATATGATCCTGGGACTGCCTGTGTTTCTCAATATCAGGGTTTTCCACCATGCCGTGTACCCGCCTGATCAGCTGCATTAAATTCTGGTTTCGTTTCTCATCCATCTCCTACATTCCCCCGTTTTTATACCTTTTTATCCGTTTTGCCCAAAACATGCCGGTCCTCATCAAACGTCATATTGCATCTCAGCCATTATTTCAGGTGCAGTCTCTTATACAGCGCATGCCGCAGCCTGCTGCGGGACAGCATGGTGATGAAAGCAATGTCCAGGATGCCGCAGACGGTCAGCACCACCGCCGACCAGCCCAGGATCACATCATTGCCCAGGTACCGGTCTATCATGATCTCGATGCCCATGCACAAAAGTCCCACCGCCGTGAAAAATTCCAGGCAGCCCACTATGAACGCATAGGGCAGCTTTTTCACGCACACAGTGAACAGTTCCGCGATCACCGTCACCAGCGCGGTAATGGGCAGCCCCAGCCCGAAGAACCATCCGTCGCTGCCCACCAGGTAAGTCAGCATGTACAGATAGACCGCCACCGCCACGCCGTCCAGCAGAAGCGACACATAGATGGGCTGCTTCTTAAAGATGACCACCGGGATCAGGATGACCCACAGCACAACACAGACCCCGCCCACCGCCAGGGACCAGAGCGTCCCCTGGAAACTCAGCGCGTTCAGGATGCCGCAGATAATACCCGTGGCCGCCAGGATCACGGTCAGCAGGATCCCGATATCCTTTCGCTTCACGTCTTCCACCTGCCCTTTCTCGCTGGGGAAAGGCGCCTGCACCCCTTTCAGTTTTTCCAGTTCGTTCGGATTGATCACAATGGTATCGCACAGGGGACACCGCCCGGCATCCGCCTGCAGTTCCACGCCGCAGTTCACACAATATGACATATATAAAACCTCCTATTCCAGTTCCTGCCTGCAGGAACTTGTTCCGGTCTCTGCACTTCTGCGCCCCTGCACAGGAAGTGATTTCAGCCTCTGGCGCGTCTGAAATCCTTTCCATGTGCCTCCTTTTGGCACATTGTGCCGCCTTTTGGCACATTGCGCCTCCCTTTGGCACATTGCGCATTTCCGTTTCGAGACTGTCTTAGATCCGGTTACTCTCTATCTTCACATGGATGCCGTCCTTCACCAGCTTGCGGAAGAAGTATCTCTCCACGTCCGTCTCTGCAATGCTGCTGGCGAAATTGATGGTCAAAATATCCCCGAAGCTGATGATGGCGCAGTTGGTCCGGGTGGAGTAGGGCTGTCCCATGTAAATATCAAACCGTTCAATATGCGGTTTCATGCCCTCCGGCACTTTCAGCGCCCCCATATTGGTCAGGCCTGCGGAAGAATTCTTGTCCTGTATCTTGGTATAAAACGTCCTCACCGCAAAGTCCTTGAGGAACAGGGGCACTATCCGGATCAGGGGATTACGCTGGGTGGCGGCGTTTGTGGTGATATCGCCCCGCAGCTGCTTCTCGTTGATATAATAGCGCATGTAATTATGCACCTGCGTCACGATCTCCTCAAAGGTGTACTCCCCCAGCCTGGGATCCACTCCCGGATAAATCATGGTGATAAAATTGCGCAGCGTGATGGTGGGAAAGAAGCGGCGCAGATTCACCGGCATGGCGATCTTTACCGGACGCTGCTTCACAGGCCTGTCATCCTCCTGCTTCTGCAAAAGGGCATACAGCAGAACGGAATTCAGGTACTCCGTGATCGTGGCGTTATACTTTTTCGCCACTGCCATCACCTGGGAAACCGACAGGATGCCATCCACGATATTCAGCGTGTAAAAAGGCTCTTTCGTTCCCCTGACGCGGTAAGCTTTCTCTCCCAGCCTGGGCGGACACACTTTGGCGTTGGCATAACGCATGTAGGCGTCCTCCAGTTCCTCCTTGTCCGGTTCCTCGTTGATATCAAGCACAAAACCGCCGTTGGCAATGTCATCATTCCCCAGAAGCCTCAGATAGGTTGCCGTCAGCGTCTGCAGCACACACATCCCACCCGTGCCATCGCCCAGGCTGTGATGCGCCTCCAGGGCGATCCTCTTTCCATAATAATATACCCTCACCAGGTACCTGTTATTTGCCTTAAAATACATGGGCTGGCAGGGATTCTTCACATCCTCCTGCACAAAAGGGCCCGGGCGGTTATTGGGCTCCAGGTAGCGCCAGAACAATCCTTTCCTGATCGCCGCCTTATAGGTGGGGAACCTGGGAAGCGTCATGTCAAGGGCCTGTTGGAGCACCTGTGGGTTCACCTCTTCTTTTAAAACCACCGAAAGCCTGTACACAGAGGAGAAATCCCTCCTCTGCAGGGTCGGATATACGATGGCAGACAGGTCAAGCCTGTACCAGTCCGTCTTTTCTGCTTTTTCTCTGGGAATCCGCGCTTCAGCCAAGGGCAGTCACTCCTTTTTATGAGTTTTCATAAGGTAAAAAAAGAAACTGCCCACTAATCGTTAGTGCAACAGTTTCTCCCATCGTGCAGGAAAAGAGACTTGAACTCTCATGGTATTGCTACCACACGGACCTGAACCGTGCGCGTCTGCCAATTCCGCCATTCCTGCGAACAAAAATTATTATACATACTGTCTGGGCAAAAGTCAATATGTTTTTTTAAAAATTTCAAAAAAGATGGTAACAGTTCAGCCCCGATCCAGTGGCTTGTTGGTTTATGGCGGATGGGACGGCGGCGTCATGCAGTCCTGTTCTGTGCGGACGGGACAACGCGGTGCTGAACTAACTGCCAACTACGACTAGCACGCGGATAAGGCATCCGCGTTCAAGTCTCCGTAGGCAGTGGATTTCATCCCCGCTAAATGCGTCCCCCAAAGTCCGCTCAGACCAGGACTACATGCCACCGCCTGATATCCACAGGTTTTCTGAAAGAAATACGGGGTGTTTTCAATAGTCCATATGCAAGCAAATCATTCGGCTACTATATGATACTTTTTTACAGTCCATAGTATATAAGAATCGGGGCAGCAGTATCCTGTATACTACAGGTCATCAGAAAATATGCCGCCAATCCTGCAGGACATGCTGATCCCTTCTTGTAGAAGAACTTTCAGGAATCAGGCGGAGATGTGCTGCCCTGTTCTGAGCGGACTTTGGGGAGCGCATTTAGCAGGGATGAAATCC
>JAMPAC010000190.1 GCA_023667395.1 Blautia sp.
CTCCACTGGCCTTGGCGTCAATGCGGCGGGGCATTGTGATGAGGAATATGAGAAAGCGGCGGTGAAAACAGGGAAGATAATCATTGCGGCGATGACATGCATGGTGTATAATGAAAAAAAGAGAAGATAAAAAACTATTGGCGTGAGGAGGTGTCCAAGGTGATCATTGATTTTACTGACTGCCCAGATGGCTACCGCGATTACGGGGGATCGGACAGCAAGAGGTCGATCGAATATGAGGATAACAAATATATGCTGAAGCTGCCAGAGCATCAGGAAAAGAAAAATGACCTGCAGACCAGCCATGTCAATAATGTCCTTTCAGAATACCTGGGAAGCCGGATTATGGCTTCTTTGGGCCTGGATGTGCATGAAACAATCCTTGGGCTTTACCATGGGCAGCCAGCGGTGGCCTGTAAAGATTTTGCCGTAGGCGGATACCGCCTGCAGGAATTTTCATGGATGATGAGGAGCCTATATGACAAGTCCCAGGTCGGGAGGATCCCTACCTACCGCCAGATTTATGACGTGATGGATCGGCACCCACTGCTGCAAGGTATCAAGGAGCAGAGCATCAACAGATATTGGGAGACCTTCGTTGGCGATGCGCTGATCGGGAACTTCGACCGCCACAAGGGGAATTGGGGTTACCTGGTCAATGAACAGACCAGGGATGTAAGGCTTGCTCCTGTCTATGACTGTGGCAGCTGCTTATACCCGGGCTTATCGGAAGATGCCATGAAGAAAGTCTTAGGCAGCCATGAAGAGATCTTAAGGCGCATGTATGAGTTCCCAAAAGCGGCGCTGGATGCTGGCGGCCCGGGGAAGCGTGAAAATAAGATACGGTATTTCGAAATGCTGGCATCCGGCAAGGACATGAACTGCACGTTTGCATTCCAGCGCATCTACCAAAATATTGACATGGGGAAGATTGAGGGGATCATCCAGGACGCACCGTTCATGTCTGACATGAGGATTGAATTTTATACATCAATGCTGCGGTGCCGGAAGGAGCTGATTTTGGACAGGGCTTATGAACAGATACTGGAGCAGTCATTGGACCGTGTAAATATGCGTGCAAATGGAGATCTGACCGTCATGGAGTTTTCTGGGCCGGTGCCGGCCGCAATAGTGGACAGTATCCGTCCTGGGCAGCAGGCACTGATGGTATCGGAATTTGGGGAGTCTTATTTTGCCGGGGAGCCTGAGATATGCGAACGCTTGTCCGCTGGATTTGGCGGGACGATGGCAGCACAAGGGAGGCTGGGCATCTGGCATATCAGCCAATGCGGTGCAGAAACTATGGAGAGGATTGAAAGCCTTTCAGCATATATGGTTAAAGAGCTGGATCTGGAGCGGTAAGAGTTCAAGGCGATCCGGCTGTTTTTGGGGAAAATCAGCCATACTTCCTATAGATACAAAAAAAGAAAACAGGAGGGAAAAATATGTACCGTCCATTAGAGATCGACTTTGAGATACCGGAGATCCTACAGAGTGATATCGATGAATTCATCTGGCATCTGAACAACGAAAATGGGAACTTGAGGGATTGCTACGAGGCGGAGATCCGCAACATCCTGAACTGCTGCGATGAGGACCTAACAGAAGAACAGATACAGGTCATGAGGGACTATTACTGCAGGGGAGGCATATACGAAGATCATTAAGTTGCTGCCGCTTTGGCAAAGCAAGCAAAAAAGCGGCTGACAAAGCCGCTGGAAGGGGAAATCGAAGAGATGTGCAACCTTAGCGAATTCATTTATATGGATGGAGAAAAAACAGGCAAAAAAGAAGAGAAAATCCGCACAGTGTATAGGATGTATTCCAAGGGAAAGAGCGTTCCGGACATCATGGATGCTGCTGGAACAGACAGGTCTTTTGTAGATGCCGTCCTCCGGATGGCAAATGGGAACCTGTCTACGGCAGATAACAATATCGACAGGGTATATAATGCCATGTATGCGCAGTAATTACATCAATTTTCCGCTACTTTTTTGTAGTGAGCAGTATCATCAATCTTCCAAGGGCATCTGGTTTTTGCCAGGTGCTCTTGTTTTTTGCTTAAAAAACACTTATCCGCAAAAGGGTACAACAAGAAAGATGAGCCATACTTTCCGTATAAAGCAGACGGCCCGCCGGGTTGCGCATGGCAAAGCCAGAGGCGTGGCGGGATCTGTTGGGGTAAGTATAGCGGCAGTGGAAGGAAAAGTCAAGATATACCGGAAAATAGGCCAGAAAAAAGAGGAGGAATCCAGATGGTAATAGAGATGCACAGTGTAGGGGCAAGGATCCAGCAGATGAGAGAGAAAGCAGGGCTGAGCCAGGAGCAGCTTGCGGATTACCTGGATATTGGGAAGGAGCGAATGGCAGGGATTGAAGAAGGGGATAGGATGCCCAGCTCCTGGGAACTGGAGCGGCTGTCGGCATTGTTCTGCTGCCCGATACCCGCCATGCTTTCGGACGGGGAGGGTATGCCCGCATATGCGGCTGCGCCCATGCCGGAATGGGTCTGCGCAGAAGACCTGGAAGCAGCGGCCGCAGTGGGCAGGATCGCACTGAACACAGCATGGATGGCCATGCTGCTTGCAGATATGCAGGGATAAGGGGGAAAGAAGGATATGGCAGAATTTGATCTGATGCATAAAGATGTTGTGTGCGGGAGGCTCACCATCGACATGGAGACAGGGTGCGTGACCGGATACCGGGACAACGGGACGGGGCGCTCCCCGTACATGGGCCATGCGGATAAGGGAAAGGTGGGGTTCTGGTGGAAGATGCGGGCAGCCCCCGCCAGCCGCCTTGGCGCCCAGGAGGCCATTAAAAAGTCGGGGTGCGCCACGGGCGGGCTGTACCTGGCAAAGAACTTAGGATTGAGCATGACAGACGCCTACTGGATAAGGCCTGAAGGATCTGGGCTGCGGTATGATGATGTCCGGTTCAAGCCCTTTGCAGAAACACCCTACGACCCAAACGCCTCCCTGGGCGGGCAGATGGAGAAACACTGGGATCTGGGGCATCATGTGCCGCTCCTTGTGAAGGAGGCCTATGGGTACGACGGGCAGCAGGCCGTCAATGAGGCGTTCGCCACATGGGTTCACGGGCTGCAGGATGCAGGCATCCCGTCCGTGCGGTATGCGGGGACGGCAGTGGAAGGCCATGGAGCGGTGTGTGCATGCGAAGCGTTCACCACAGGCGACATTGAGTTCATCCCGGCCTACGAGGTGCTGGAATCGCATAAGGGTGCGAACGACCGATCCGCCTACGAGAACTACATCGAGGCCTGCGTAAAATGCGGTATCGGGCGGGACGAGATCCAGTCTTTCATGGACTACCAGACGATGACAGACTTCATCATCAG
>JAMPAC010000191.1 GCA_023667395.1 Blautia sp.
TGGTAAAGCGCAGGCGGGAAAAACTGGCCCCGGAGATCCTGCGGCTGACGGAAGAACTGATGAAATAGGGTATGATATGGCGAAGCCTATAGAAGTGGAAAGTCATCTGGTGCAGTTGTGCCGGATGGCTTTTTTTCTTGAAAAGAAACAGAGGTATGGGGAAATAAAAATTGAAAATTAATATTTCTCAAACATAACTTTGACAAAAAAACAACATCTGAGTGGTATAGTGCATATATCGCCTTAAAACAACCATTCCCCTTGGAATGATCCGTTGGTTGGCACCATTTTGTGAGAAAGTGGAAAAAGCGTTAGGGCTGCCCATGCTGGTCACACCGTATTCCGTTTATACTCTTGGGAGTAATGGCAGTTTCAGCAATGAGAAAGCTAAAAGGGAGCTTGGGTATACAGTGCGCCCTATAGAAAAAACGCTGGCAGACACAGCTTTGTGGATTGCAGACAAGAGGTAACGGCAGATGCGATGCTCCGTTGCTTTGAAAACGGCTTTGCCTTCAGGGTGAGGTCGTTTTTTATAATCTGGAAAAATTTTTTTGTTACAGTATTATTGTTAGACATTTTTATTCCTGAAAAATGTTCCTAAAAAATCTTTCTGGTACGGATGCTTTTTGTATTCCGTACTTTTTGTCATTTAGAAGGAGAAAAGATGGTCACTGGCTTCTTACCTGGTTGATTAAAATTTTTTGAAGAAATTTTCCAAAAAGCGGACCAAAGGGGTATTCCCAAAGGATAAATATATGAGGGGGTTATGGCTCTCTCTTAAGAACCTTGACAAATAACAGCGCCGGATGGGCTGTTCATATCAGTATCCAGGTCACAACATCCATCATTTGCTGCAAAGGCAGCAGAGCGCATCAGGCACGGACGCGGCGACTACCTGCGGGCAGACGGGGAGGCAGATTTGAGGTCTGCATCCCGCCATGACCCGTCAACAAGATGACATCAAAGGTACGAGCGGGAACCCGGAGGGTCTGTAACCGGCAGAAGGCAAATGCCGGGAACGCGATGAAACAGTGATGGAGAAAACCGTACATTCCCGTTCCCCAGGGTAAAAGGGGGATGCTGTGGGCATGGTCTGGGCAGCTTAGTCACCTGCCGCCGCCTGCCGTCGGTATCACGGCGTCTGTAAGCCGCAGACGGGCCTGGATATTCCCTGGACTTTGATAGGATAAAAAAGTCTGTATGCCGGGGGTGGGCAGTAGGGCGGTCAGGCCGCCTGAGAATACGGCATGGAAATTTTGGTTTGTTTTTATGGAACCAGTACAGATGGCCGTGTTGTTTTTACCGTGGGCCAATTTGATGGTTCTTAATGTTATATTTCCGGCGGCGGTTATATAAAAAACGCCGCCGGAAATCTTGCGGGATGCAAGACCTGCCGCCACAAGCCAGTAGTATCACTGCTTTTGCAATAGTGCATGGCTTGCGGCGCATGGTGTTTCATCTGGCGGATAGCGGGGAAACAGGAGAAAGACAAAGGAAAAGCGAAACGTGGAAGAGGGAAAGCAGGGGATCGTATGAAAGTTTCTGTAAAAGAGATAAAGACAAGGGAAGGGCGGCGCAGCCTGGATGGGAACCATGTAAAGGAACTGGCGGAAAGCATCAGGGAGCTGGGACTGATCAATCCTCTGACCATTGACAGGGACAATCACCTGATCGCGGGGCTGCACCGTCTGGAGGCTGTGCGGCTGCTGGGGTGGACGGAAGTGGAATGTACCGTGAGCAGCCTGGAGGGACTGCAGGCGGAACTTGCGGAGATTGATGAGAATTTTGTGCGGAATGATCTCTCTGCCATTGAATACAGTGAGATGCTCCTGCGCCGCAAGGAGATTTATGAATCCCTCCATCCGGAGACGAAACATGGCGGGACAGGAAGAGCGAGAGGATCAAGTGTGCAAAATGCACACTTGAAGCGGCAAAGTCTTTTGTGAACGACATGGCTGAAAAACTGAAAGTAGATCCATGTACGGTCAGGAGGCAGCTCCAGACGGCAAGAAACCTGACTCCGGAGACAAAGGAGATCATGAAGAACACAGACACAAAGATTTCCAACTGGTAGGCAGATGAAAAGGACACCTCGGTACGGGTATGTATCGGGGTGTTTTGCGGAGGGTTGAATATCGGAATTGGCTCCGGCTTTAGTGCCATTATCCGAAAGCTTGGCACTCTGAAAGAACTTTTTGAAGAGCACGGGCCTACCCGCATGTCACCTTTTTTCGCGTCTGCATGGGGAAGACTGCCGGTTAAATCTGATTTACTTCCCCTTAGAAATGTATTATAATATGCCTAAGAAATATTGATTTAATCAGTGTTTCCTTAGCGTTTCCCTAAATCTCACACTGAAGAATCGCAAGAGGGGACTTTAACCCGCTTCTTTGGGATGCGGTTCTTTTTGAAACGGAATGGTTTCGTTGGATTGGTTTGTGCCGCCGATGACGGCACGCTGGAAGTTGTCATCCCATAGCGTGCAAAGGAGAGTAAACAGAGTGGAAAAAATAGAACATGTACTTCCGGAAGACATTGAAAAGAGAAGCTTCGAGATCATTGGGGAGGAACTTTTGGAAAGGGGGATTACCCTGCCAAAGGAACAGGAAATGATCACGAAAAGGGTCATACATACCACAGCGGATTTTGATTATGTGGAGACGCTTACCTTTTCAGAGGATGCCCCTGCGGTTTTAAAGAATCTGCTCCGCAATGGCGCGGACATTGTGACGGATACCAATATGGCGCTGGCGGGGATCAATAAGAAGGCGCTGGCGGAATTTGGGGGCAAGGCGCATTGCTTTATGGCGGAGGAGGAAATTGCGCGCCTGGCCAGGGAATGCGGTACAACCCGCGCCGCCGTCAGCATGGAAAAGGCGTCTCATATCAGTAAACCGGTGATATTTGCCATAGGGAATGCGCCGACGGCGTTGATACAATTGTATGAGATGATACAGGCGGAGAATTGGAAGCCGGCATTTATCATAGGCGTCCCTGTGGGATTTGTCAACGTGGAGGCCGCGAAGGAGATGATCATAGGGACGGATATCCCCTATATTGTCAATATGGGCAGAAAGGGCGGCAGCAATGTTGCGGCGGCTATTTGCAATGCCGCCCTGTATGAGATGAGAAGGGAAAGATAGGATGCGGTATGGCTTTACCACGGGAAGTTGCGCGGCGGCATCCAAGGCGGCTTATATGCTGCTGACAGGAAAAATCAAAACGAAGATCACTATAGAGACGCCGAAGGGAATCCCATATACGGCGGAGGAACTGCGGAGGCTGTCGGAGTGCCTGGCGGCATCGGGAATCGCCCATACCCTGTGCG
>JAMPAC010000192.1 GCA_023667395.1 Blautia sp.
CCCACCTTGGGGGCGGTTGCTCTTTTATACTGTAAATATAGCATATCTGCCGATTCATTCATCGTCCGCAATCTGCTTCCCAGTCGCATCCATATGGTAATTATCTCGCATAATCAATTCTGAAATAGGCCCGATTTCATACCCCTGTTCTTTTAAGTTTGTCAGCATAGTATCCAGTGCTTCCGCCGTATATTTTGCCCCGTTATGGCAGAGGATGATTGCGCCCGGCCCCAGTGCTTTATGGCTGCATACCGTATTAATAATGGAATCCACCCCATAATCCTTCCAGTCCAGGCTGTCTACGGACCATTGGATGGGATAATATTTTAATCCATATGCGGTTTTTATTACTGCATTGTCATATGCACCATAAGGCGGACGGAACAGAAACATCTCATATCCGGTCAGCTCTTTCACTTTATTATGTACATCCATCAGCTCCTTTTCCTGCTCGCTTTTGGAAATTGTTGTCATGTCATAATGATGCTGGCTGTGGTTTCCAAGGTCATGCCCTCTTTTTACCAGTTCCTTCACGCAGTCCGGGTTGTCATCCACCCAGCCGCCTGTCATAAAAAAAGTCACTTTTACATTATGTTTATCAAGGATATCCATAATCTTTGGGAAATCTTCTGCTCCCCATGCGGCGTCAAAGCTCAATGCAATCCTTTTCTCTGTTGTGTCCACGCAGTAAATCGGCAGTTCCCTGTCCCCGACCGTTGCACTTGTAATGACTGCGCCTGTACCTTTATAAGCAATAAAAACCAGACATGCCAAAAGAGCCACGATAAAAATCCCGTTTTCCAGATTTTTCCGCGCCTCTTTTTTATATTTACGATATTGAAATATCCGCATATGCCACCACCGGATAAAACTCTTTATTTTATTATATGTGCAGGCAGCAAAAAACAGAACTGTTACTGTCAATTTCCAGTGTTTCCATAATAAAAATGATTATCCTTCCAGCTCATCCGCCCTGTTTATAAACTCTGTCACCACAAGGATAGACTGCAGCGCCGCCTTTTCTGCAAAGGTTTCATAATCCATGGCGCCGCCTTCCCCGTCTGAGATGGAACGTAAGATGGCAAACGGTACTTTGTTGACATGGCAGACATGTCCGATGCTTCCGCCCTCCATCTCTCCCGCGATTGCTCCGAAACGGGAATGGATTCTTGCCTTTTGCTCTTCTTTATGTAAAAAGAGGTCGCCGGTAGCTATAGCCCCAACCTTGTAAGGAATCCCTTTTTCCAAAAGGCAGCTGCATAAAAGCCCGCGCATCTTGTCATCCGCCGGAATGAAAACTTCATTCAGCCCGGATAAAAGTCCGACCGGGTCTCCCAGCGCGGATGTATTCATGTCATGCTGCACCACTTTGTCTGCAACCGCTACATCCATAACTTTTAAATCCTTACAAAGCGTGCCCGCCACTCCAATATTAATCACGCAATCCACATTGAATTTTAAAATCATTGCCTCGGCACAGATTGCCGCAAATACTTTACCGATTCCGCAGACTGCCGCGACCACTTCCTTATCTCCAATCATGCCGCAGACATAAGTGACCCCGCTGTATTCTTCCGTCCGGATCTCCTCCATGGACTCCTTTAACGTGTCCACTTCCATCTGCATTGCCCCGATTACGCCTATTTTCATATCAAATTCCTCCATTATTTCTGAACATTTCTTTTTATTCCGGGTATGTAAATTCCATATTGGCCTGTGCTTCAAGCACTGCTAAGAATTTTTCAGCTTCTGCTTTTGCCGCCTCAATGGAAAGGTTCTCATAATGCCCGCATTCAGCTGCTGACGCCCCAAACACCGGACCGTCATGCAAAATCGTCTGCTTTAATACCTGCTTTGTGGCTTCAAATACTTCCTTTGGGCTGCGGTTTCTGCGCACCAGCAGATAAAACCCGGTCTGGCAGCCCATTGGTCCAAAATAAAGCACATCCTCTGTCATCTCTGAATTACGGATAAAAGTTGCAAACATGTGCTCCAGCGAATGCATTGTAGGGTTATCCATGTAATCGCCCGCATTCGGTTTTCTGGTCCTTAAATCATAAGTAATGACATCCCCGTCTTCCCTTGAAATGTAAAAACCCGGAACAAGCACATCGTGGTTAATGGTAAAACTTTTTATTCTGTCCATGTTATTTCCTCTTTTCATTTTATTTTTTTATCAGTGTTCCCATACCTCCGGTTATCTCACCGGCTTCTTTGTTCAGCTTCGTAATGAGGACGGAACGGATTGCGGATTCTCCGATAAAATCTATCGCAGCCTCAATCTTTGGCGCCATCGTCCCTGCTTCAAATTCTCCTGCCGCCAGATACTTCTTTGCATCGGAAAGGGAAAGCGTATCCAGCCTGACTTCATCCTCCCTGCCAAAATTCAGGCAGACCTTATCCACGCTTGTAAGGATGACCAGCATATCGGCATCTAAAAGTTCCGCCAGCTTTCCCGCCGCCAAATCCTTTTCGATCACAGCGCTCGCCCCCTGCAGCTTATGGTTCTGCGCAAGCACCGGAATCCCACCGCCGCCGCAGGCAATAACCACCTGATCCACGTCTAAAAGAGCCCGGATTGCGTCAATTTCCACAATATCCATCGGCTTTGGCGCTGCAACCAGCCTGCGGTAACCATTCTCCACACTGGCAACATGATTTCCTTTTCTTTCTTCTTCCTCTGCCTCTTCTTTATTCATGACGCGGCCGATCAGCTTGGACGGTTCGTAAAATGCTTCATCATACGGATCCACTACCACCTGTGTCAGCACAGTTGATACCGTCTTATAGATTCCCCTGTTTAACAGCTCCGTGCGGATCGCATTCTGTAAATCGTATCCGATATATCCCTGGCTCATTGCAGAACAGACAGAAGTCGGCGTCGCCGTATACTCCGGATACAACCGGCAGAACTCGTTCATCGCCGTATGGATCATTCCGACCTGCGGCCCATTGCTGTGGGTAATGACCACCTGGTAATCCTCCCTGATAAAATCTGCCACTGCTTTTGCCGTGCGCACAGCTGCTTTCTGCTGCTGCGGCAGCGTGCTCCCCAGTGCTTCATGCCCCAATGCAATCACAATTTTCTTTTTTTTCATATAGTCTGCCCTCCTTTTTTGAACATCAGCTCATGCCTCCAAAAATGTTTTCCGTGAAATAAAATTATAAACCGTAACCAGAAGCGTCGAAAGAATCTTGGCAACTGCGTAAAATATCCCAAAAAAATCCACTGCAATCCACATAATCATCTGGTT
>JAMPAC010000193.1 GCA_023667395.1 Blautia sp.
CCATTCCTCCCCATGGAACCAGAGCGAGGAGGAAGTCCTGCCAAAGGGATGGTAGGTGATCAGCCTCTCCGGGTTATACTGCTTCAGGATCTTGGCCTCCAACGGGTACACATCCCTGCCGTTATCCCCCCTGACATCGCCGCCCAGGATCCAGATGATATTGGAGCACTTCTGAAAGCGCCTGCCCAGGAAGTCCGCATATTCCGCAATATTGTCCCTGTTCAGGACGCCGTCCTTTACCAGGGATCCCCAGGAGGGCAGAAGTCCCAGATAAAGCCCCATCTCCTCCGCCATCTCCAGCGCCGTGTCCACGAACTCCCAGTAAGCCGCCTCTGTCACATCCTTCAGTCCGGGCGCCAGGGAACAGCCGCTTTCGGACACGCCGGGCAGAGTATGTACCAGCACGGTCTGAATCACGTTGTAGCCTTTTTCCCTGCGGTTCCTTAAATAAGTCCGCATCTCCTCTTCGCTCAGCTTCTGCAGCATCAGCCAGGCCGTGTCTCCCAGCCAGAAGAACGGCTTGTCCCCCTGCAGCAGGTATTTTCCGTTTTCACTTATATGAAGTCTTTCCATTTTGCGCCTCCCTGTGTTTCAAAGATCCTGTTTTTATCTTATGCTAAACTGATGGGTTTGGCAACTGTTTTTATGGGCGGTTGCAGGGGGACCGCACCGGGGCGACGGCGGTTTGTCAACTTCATTTATATTTAGGTTGACATTTCGGCAAGGGAATCGTATATTTATATTGTAAACCAATTTTACGATTGGTTTACAATATAAATATATGATGAGGTGCCTGCCATGAAATTTCATGTAAAGCAATCAGCGCTGGCCGGGCTGATGGCGGCTGTTATCTGCATCCTGGGGCCGTGGGCGTTGACCATTCCTGTAAGTCCTGTGTCCATTTCCCTGGGAACGCTGGCTATTTATTTTGTCGTTTCGGTGCTGGGGATGAAGCTGGGAACGATCAGCGTGATGATCTATATCCTTCTGGGTCTGGCAGGGGTCCCTGTATTTACGAATTTTACCGGCGGTCCCGGAAAGCTGTTCGGGCCGTCAGGCGGGTATATCATCGGTTATGTCTTTCTCGCGCTGATCGCCGGATCTTTCGTGGATAAGTCCAAAACGAGCCTTCCCATACACTTTGCGGGCATGATCCTGGGCACTGCAGCGCTTTATTTCTTTGGCACTCTCTGGATGGCATATCAGATGGACTTTACTTTCACGCAGGCATTGATGGCAGGTGTTGTGCCCTATATCCCGGGAGACCTCATCAAACTGGCCGTCGCCATGGCTGTAGGGACTCAGATCCGCAAACGGCTGACAAGGGCCGGACTGATCTGAAGCCACACCATCAAAAAGCTGCTGCAGCACTGAGCCGCAGCAGCTTTCATATATATCCTGAACTTGTCCATCACTGGTATGTATCATACAGCGACACCACATCCCCCAGGGAATTATACATGGTGATCTCTCCACTGTTGACAGGAACCACCACCACAAAGGGCTTTACAGGGTCTATCTCTATGACCTTCTCCGTCACACCGTTATCCACTTCTATCTTACATACCCTATCCTCATTCATAGAGAGCAGCGCGATCCCTCTGTCATCGAAGATCATGCCCCGCACGCCCTCGCCGATATAAGCGTCCTTGCCGCCATGGCTGAAAAAGTAGCCATACGCGGTTCCCGTCTTTTTCATATAGATAGAATATGTATAATCCCTTGTCTCCTCGTCATAGAAAAGCATGGCACACAAATCGTCATTCACTGCCTGCGCCATTTCCCAGTCGCTGGCAATGTTCTGCTCTTCCCTGGCATCTTTCTCCAGGCTTCCTGCCGCGACTCCGATGATATTCGCATTCCAGATGATGACAAATGCCAGCAGGATGATCACCAAAAGCCCGAGAAATCCACAAATCTTTTCTGCTTTCACCAACATACCCTCCCATGTGCTCTTGCATTCCTGTCCAGTATAACATAATTTATGTTATTTGTCATGCATTTAATGTAAAAAAATGGATGTATGGAACATTATCGTTCCGCTCTCATCGGATTGTTCAGGAAATCCTCATAGCTGAGCCGGATGCCTTCTTCCAGTTCCGTCTTATATGTCCAGCCCAGCTTTGTGGCCTTGGACACATCCAGCAGCTTCCGGGGCGTCCCGTTGGGCTTGCTGGTATCCCACCTGATCTCACCCTGATAACCGATCACTTTCGCCACCAGTTCCGTAAGCTCCCGGATAGAAAGTTCCTTTCCCGTCCCGGCGTTGACCGTCTCGTCCCCGCTGTAGTGGTTCATCAGGAACACGCACAGGTTCGCCAGATCGTCCACATACAAAAATTCCCTGAGAGGCGAACCGTCCCCCCAGCAGACCACCTCCCCGGCCCCGCTCTCTTTTGCCTCATGGAACCGCCGGATCAGCGCCGGAAGCACATGGCTGTGGGTGGGATGATAATTATCGTTAGGGCCGTACAGATTCGTGGGCATCACGGAGATATAATCTGTTCCATACTGCTTGTTCAAAAACTCGCAATATTTCAGCCCCGATATCTTAGCCAGGGCATATGCCTCATTGGTCTTTTCCAGTTCCGAAGTCAGCAGGCAGGACTCCGGCATGGGCTGGGGCGCCATCCTGGGATAGATACAGGAACTCCCCAGAAACTCCAGCTTCCTGCAGCCATTTTGCCACGCGGAATGGATCACGTTCATTTCCAGGATCATGTTATCATACATGAAATCCGCAAGGGCTTCCTGATTTGCCACGATCCCACCGACTTTCGCCGCCGCCAGGAACACATATTCCGGCTTCTCTTCCGCAAAAAACTCCTCCACGGCATCCTGCCTGCAAAGGTCCAGTTCCCCGTGGGTACGGGTAACGATATTGGCATATCCCTGCCTCTCCAGTTCCCTTACAATAGCGGAGCCCACCATTCCCCGGTGCCCCGCCACATAGATCTTAGCGTTTTTCTCCATCATCTCACTTTACGATACCTTTCTCCAGATACTCTTCCAGATTCATCCTGATATGTTCTTCCGCCCGTTCCACCGCGACTTTTTCCATATCGTGATCCACCATAAGCTTCACCAGTTCCTCAAAACTTGTCTTCGTGGGATTCCATCCCAATTCCGTCCTGGCCTTTGTAGGATCCCCCCAGAGGTTCACCACATCGGTAGGGCGATAGAAATCAGGACTCACTTCCACCAGCACCCGGCCTGTGGCCCTGTCGATGCCCTGCTCCGCCATGCCCTCG
>JAMPAC010000194.1 GCA_023667395.1 Blautia sp.
GTTGTATGAGAATTATGAGGTTTCACAGAAAGAACTGGAAGAATGCAAACGGATCATAGAAAATCTTCAGCAATGCGCACAGGATTCTGCTGGATGAGGGGAAGATTGGACAGCGGCCTGAAGTTATGGATCGAAAAGATATGCGGCGGACAAGGGGCTCTGCCCGGGACTTACAGCAATATGATATAATGATATACAATCGGCTATAATCTGGATTATAGCGGTCATGGCGGGAAATGTCAAGAACGATCGTGATCAAACTGTTACGATCTTCAACTGGCTATAGAAGCAGCGCCTCCGGGGCGCTGTTTTTGTGCCCATGATCTGGTCGATCTCGTTCTGAAAGTTTTTAATTTGATTGCAACCATAGTTTTGATATGCTATAGTTTGTATATCAGAGTTTTCGTCAAGGTCCCGGCGTAACGGGTTGAGGAGATATATGGAAATGCAGTTTAAGAGGAATGATAGGATAAAGACATTGTGCAAAGCGGTTGTCTGCGGCCTCATACCCGTATTGAGTTGTGTCTTATACTGTGTATTCGTTGGACAGCCCATGAGCAGTATTTATCTTCCGAATACAGCATGCTCGGATGAGATCTTTTATTATAAAATGGTGGAGGGAGCGGTAAATTTTGGCTCTCCCCTGGGCTATTTCGGATATAATGAGAGTCATGCGCTGGTTTCCTCGTATGGGGCATGGAGTCCGCTGCTGTTAATGCCGTGGATCTTGTGGGGCAAAGTGTTTGGCTGGGGATATTTTTCGCCGATCATATGCAATATCTGCATGTTGTCATTGGGATTTCTGCTCTTTGCCGTGTTGGCGAAGCCAACGTGGAAGCAGATGATTTCTATTTTGGTTTTGTTTCTCTGTGTTACTCCTTTTACAAGATATATACTGTCGGGAATGTCGGAAACCGTTTGCCATTCTTTGATCATGATCCTGTTTGGGATGTTATATAGTTATCATAAGGATGAAAAAGAATATAAACTTATCTTGCTGTTTATATTCATTAGCTTCCTTTCTCTGATGCGGCCATATTTTATGGTATTTTTGCTGCTGCCCGGAATCCTGTGGATGCGCAGATCCAGGCTTGTCGGTTTCCTGGGCACTGTGCTGATATTGGTGCTTGATCTGGCGGCATATAAGATTATGATACATTATTTTACGTCGCCATATTATGAGAGCATTCTGGATGTGAGTTTTACAGATGTTTTTAAGGATGAGGGATTTTCAGCGGGATGCCTGTTCCTGTTTCATAAGGTTTATGATCAGTGGATCGCGATAAGATGGAATATGTCCCTGGGAGTGAGGCAGGGTTGTACGGAGGGGCAGATTTATTTTGCGAGTTGTTTTGCAATGCTGCTCCTTTTCATGTGGCTGTTGGTGGATATTGTCAAAATAAAGCGTCAGAGCGGGCATGAAAGCAAAGCTGTAGCCTGGAATCTATTATTGGAATCAGACCAACTGCTTGCCTTCGGCGCCATGTTTTTTGCCATACTTGCGTCGTATCCGATACCTGAGGGCAGCAGGCATATGCTCGTGTTCCTTGTGAGCTTTATTGTGATCGGGACAATGAGGGATGAGCGTCCGTTTGAGAAAAATATTTTGACAGCGGCAGTTTTTGTGTATCTTTTTGTGGTTAAATATGATGGTGGTTCAGGATATCTTGTCCCCTATGCGGGGGAAGATATTGTCCGGCAGGTTGAAGATTGGGATGCCATGTTTTCTGCATGCATAAGTTTGGATCGCACAGATGTTCCGGATTATGATAATGTTGTTGACTGGGTGATAGCGGACGTGGCTGGTGAGGAAGTGAAGGAGGTTCCCTGGAAAGTCCTGTTTGCATTGCCTGAAGGGATCGGGATCAATTGCTGCTTTTCGCAATATATCACAGAAAATATAGATGAGCTTAACAGCCGTTATATCATTGCTGTTCCGGACGGACAGGTTGACCGGCTGTGTCAGGAAAGAGAAATGGATATGTTGTTGAGGGATACCTGTTTTGTGTTGTATCAGAATGATTGAGAAGATAAGGGAGAATGGGGCATGGATAAAAAAGATAATGCCATTAGGAAGATCAACATATTGTGTATCGCTGTGGCTGCTTTTGTTGTACTGCCTTTATTGATATTAGGGCATTTTGATTATCCTTCGGCGGACGATTGGTCCCTGGGTGAACTGACCTTTCGCGCCGTCCAAAACGGTGAGGGTATCATTGGGGTCTTAAAACAGGCGCTGCACTCCGTGCTCCTTTGGAGGGAGAAAGGAGAACCGCGTTTTTCGGCGGCGTTTTTGGGGACGCTCCAGCCGGGAATATGGGGGGAGCATTTTTACAGGGTAACGCCATGGCTTATGATAGGAAGTTTGTTTTTTTCCGAAATCCTGCTCTGCACCTATTTTTTTGTAAATGGGGGGGGGCAGTCAGCTGGTCTTATCTGTGGTGATCCCCTCTCTGGCGCTGCAGGTCATGTGTGTCCCTTATCCGGTGGAAAGTTTCTACTGGTACGTAGGGGGTGTAAATTATACATTTGCTTTCAGCCTGTCGCTGGTGCTGCTTTATCTGTTTTTGCGGCTGAAAGATGGTAATATGAAAAAGGGTAAGATGATTCTTTTCATGATGATCGGAAGTTTCCTGGCATTTGTGATTGGAGGGAACAATTATTCCGCAAGCCTTTCATCGGCATGCCTCTTTGCTTCCATGTCGCTTTTTCTTTTGGTCAGGGACAGGAGAGCGTTTGCCAGGACCATGCCCATAACGGTTTTAGTGGTGCTGGGACTGGCTATCAGCCTGACAGGGCCGGGGAACCAGATTCGGCTGGATAATGAGTTCGGCGGAACTACCACGGGTCCTGTCTATGCCGTGCTGATGTCTCTGTGGCGCTCCTTTACAAACATATATTCCTGGACTACGGTCAAGATCCTGATCCTGATGATCATGATAGCCCCTTTTTTGTGGAAAGCGCTCAGGACAACGAGATATACGTTTCGGTATCCTGTGTTTTTTACCTTGTTTACTTTTGGGATCTATGCATCCCAGATCGCGGCCACCATGTATGTGGACGGTTCCACCGGCGGAAGACGGATGGCGGACATCCTGTATTATGGCTATCATGTCTGGCTGCTGTTGAACGAAGGGTATTGGATCGGGTGGCTGCAGAGGCGGCGCCGGGCGGCGGAGGATCCTGTCCTGGCACAGATAAGGAGATGGCTGGGGGAGAA
>JAMPAC010000195.1 GCA_023667395.1 Blautia sp.
CATGCTCCAGCCCCCAGCGGATCATCTCGTCCTTCTTTGCCAGCCTGCCGAACACTGCGTTGATGATCCCCTTGCAGTTATGGTCAAGCAGCCATTTCGCCAGCTTCATGCGCCGCCCGTCGGCAGGGCTGGAAGCGGAAAGGATCACGTCCCGGAAATTCGGGAAAACACTCCATGCGATCACCCGTTTGATACGCTTTTCAAACGCCGCCGCGCGCGGCGCCAGCATCCCGCCCAGGGACGCGCCGATGATCGTCACGTCATCCAGATGGAAATAATCCAAAACAGCCTTGACAGGCCGCTCCCACTCATGGGTGAAGTGCTTCCCCTGCACCCGCATCACGCCGCCCTGACCCGGTCCTTCAAACAGATAGGTGGTAAAACCGTTCTCTGCCAGATAAAGCATAGGGGTAAAAAATTCCTCAAAGTAACTGTCATTCCCGCCGTGCAGCAAGATGATATCTTTCTCCTTCCCTTTTGCCTTTGCCACCATGACCGGCAAAACAACATCCTCATACGGCACTTCATGGCGCACTACTTCCCCACTGTCGAAAATGGATTTGTAGTAGTCATAGAACATTTCCGTTGCCTTCACATAATAGGCTTTTTTGTCCGGATCGCCGTCATACATGAAGAACTCGCTCATCCGGTAATAGGCGATGGCATTCTCCGTCCGTCCTTCTGCTACTGCCTTATCCCCAAGGGCAGTCAGCTCCCTCTTCCAGTCCTCGCTCGTCCTGATTTTCGGTCCTATTTCCTCAATTTCCTCCAAATTGCCACCGTCCCACATGACGACACGGTTTAATTGGAAATCAAAGTTGCTCTGTTCGTTTAAACGGTATACACCTTTCTTGAAATAGAATTCCATACGATAAAAACCTCCTGTATCTTTCAGCCTGTGGCTTCCGTTTCACATAGGGACAATATGCGGAGCATACTGCCCATTGTTTCATACACACCATGATACAGGATTCGTTTCTTTCCCGCTTTCAAATATCTGCTATTTTATGCAGCCGGTAATCACCGCTTAGGTCACTGGCTGTAATGCCAAACATCCTTTTGTTTACTGCGGCCAAATGCGATGGGCTTGAAAATCCCGCCGCCAGGGAAGCCTCCGTAATGGATGAGCCTCCCGCAATCTGCATATAGGCACAGAACAGTTTCCGGAATACCAGGTAGCCCGAAAAAGCAATCCCTGCCTGCTCCCGGAACAGGTGGGAAAAACGGCTCTCTGACAGGCAGGCCGCCCCTGCGGCATCCTTTGCCGTTACGTTTTCCCATATATGTTCCTCCACAAAACGCATGGCAAGGGCAATCCTCCCATCCGTAACCCGGCTGCCCGCCTCGCATATTCCAAGCCTTTCCATCGCCTGCATATAAAATTTCCTATATGTTTTTGCCGGATTCTGCCCCGGCAGCATTTGATAAGAACAGGCGATATCTTCTGCCGCCTGCTTTTCCAGCGCGGTAAAATACTGTATCTGCTCCGAAACGGCGGATGTAATGTCAAACAGGAACACCAACAGCGGTTTCCCGAAGCTCTCCACCGTATGGATCATCCCTGACGGCAGGATGGCGCCGTGGCATATAATATCTTCTTTATCCGTGACAATACGCATATCCCCATGCAGCCCGATCAAAACGTGGCAGGCAGAATGGCTGTGCATCTCCGGATTCCCGTATCCTGCCTCCAGCAGCAGATGGTTTTTTGCCAGATAAATCTCGGTCATCTTTCCCACCTGTAGACGGCAAGCCGGTTATTGAGGTTTTTCGCCATTACGCTCCCTATTTTCCCAACAAGTGTGTACTTTTTCATCTCATCCCAAAAGCTGCTCTCCCTTATCAGTTCCAGTTTCGGATCAAGTTCCAGCAGGTCATTTCCCGTTTTCGTTCCCCACCCAAACTTCGCATTGGTATGTTTTACCGTATCATGCACTTTCTCTTTCATCATCTTGGGGTGCATCAGCTCCGCAAGCAGGAATCCCCTGCCGAAGGAATCCGTGATGTTGTGCAGGATCGTACTCACCTGCTCCTTTGAAAAATACATGAGCAGCCCCTCGGCAATCACAACCACCACATCCGCCTTTGGGATACCTTTTATCCAGCCTGTCTCAAGGATGTCCCCCGCCAGCATATGCTCACGCTCCGTTTCCGTAAAAACCTTCTTTCTCACTTCTATGGAATCCGGAAGGTCTACATTGAACCATCTTACTTTTCCGTTATCTACCCGCGAAAAACGGTCATCCAGGCCGCAGCCGACATTGACGCAGACTGCATCCGGGTATTTTCCCAGCAGCTTTTTCAACGTCCTGTCAAACATGATCGTCCTCGCCACCACTCCCTCATGGGACATGAATTTATCTATATTCCTTGTATCAACTGCCAGCGTTTCTATGATCTCCACCGCTTTTTCATCATGTATGCGCGCATTTCTGCGCTTCGTCTCACTTGCCCTGACTGCAAGGGGAATCAGGGCTGTTTCCTGGACGTCTCCTAATTGTAAATCCATCTTATCCTCCTACTACAATCCAATTCAGGGATTGCATTTTCCAGTGCTGCCATTTCTTTAAAGTTTGCCTGGAGCGTTGTGTTAGTCCTGCTTAAAAAAATATCCAACCCCTGACAGCAAAGAAATAATCCCTCCGATTATCTGAAAACTGGTAATTGCAGCTTTTTTAAGCATAATAATCTGTTCCACATACATTCCTTCACTAAGCCGTAAATATATGTTTCCATACCACTCCCCTAAAGGCATAGAAAGTAAAATAATTATCAAACCAACAGCTACTACTGTAAGATACCATTTCCGCATAAATTATCTCCTTTTCTTTGAAATGCACACTTCATGACTGCGGCCTCCCTTTGATGGGAAATCTGCCATATTCAAAATCCAGTCAGCTTCTTACAAAATCGCACATCTGTGAAAGCGCCTCCCGCCCTTCCCGGAAGAAAAAGCAGAGTGCCCAGTCATGGCACATGGGCTTCTCCACGGACTGGATTTTCACACCCTGATCCGCAATCCGTTCCAGCCCCTTTTTGACAGCAGGGTAAAACAGTTCATGGCTGCCAAAGAAAACCAGCATTTCAGGGAAATCCCGGTAATCCACAAATTCCGGGCTGATATCGGAACTGTCAAGGGGTATGCCCCTGGCCCAGTTCTCACAGATGCAGTCATTCATGGCCACAGACAAAAGCG
>JAMPAC010000196.1 GCA_023667395.1 Blautia sp.
GCTTCATATTCATTCTCAAAGGACATCACCCAGCTGTGGGCCATGGTGCCGGAAATAGGAATGCCGAACATCTCCCCCGCCAGCACAGTGGCAGTGCCAACCACACCGCCGATATATGCCGCCCTGGCTCCGTAAACCGCCGCGTCCACATTATGGGCGCGCCTGGCTCCGAAGTCGGACACCGGCTTGCCGTTGGCCGCGCGCACAATCCGGTTGGTCTTAGTGGCAATCAGGGACTGATGGTTGATCTGCAGCAGAACCGCCGTCTCGATCAGCTGGGCGTCGATCAGCGGCGCTACCACGGTCATGATCGGCTCGTTGGGATACATGATTGTGCCCTCGGGCATGGCGTAGAGATCGCCCCTGAACTGAAAATGGAGCAGATATTCCAGGAATTCCTCCGTAAACAGTTTCCTGGAACGCAGGTACTCCACATCTTCCCCGGTGAAATGCATGTTCTGGATATATTCCACAACCTGCTCCAGCCCCGCGAAGATGGAAAAGCCCGCGTCATCGGGATTTTTCCTGTAAAACACATCGAAAGCCACCAGGGTGTCCTGGTTATGCTGGTTAAAGTATCCGTTGGACATGGTGAGTTCGTACATGTCCATGACCATGGAAATATTTCTGTCATTGTACTGCGTTTTCTTCATTTTATAATCCGCCCCTTTTATGCCGTTTTATTCCTGCAAGCAATGAGCCAAGCGACCATCTTGCAGCCAACCATGGTTGGCTTGGACAGGTTGGCGAATGCCGCGAGGGTCAATCCCCCGCCCCTCATGACCCGAATACAGCCGGGCCGAAAGCGTCCGTATCCTTTTCCTGCCTGATATCCACCTGGACATTTTTCACAGTCATATTTTCCACAATGCCTTCCGCAAAATTATCCTGGTTGGCGGTGATACGGAGATCTTCAAAGGTGAAGTCTGACAGATGATACTGCTCCTCCTGGGCTTCCACGTTAAAATAGGTATCGCACTGGCAGTCGCAGTTCCGCATCGTGATATGCTCGCCCCGGGATATGGGCATATCAGTCCTGCCTTTCAGGTCGAAGAACTGTGTCCAGGGCTTGATGGTCATGAAGTTGATCACTTTCGCGGTGACGTCCTCCACCGTGATATACTCATACAGCTGGGGCGTGTCAGGACGCATTTTCAACCATAGCAGGTTCGCGCCGTCCATCACTTTCACCCTGCGGATTATGATATTGCGGTTATGCACGGACTCGGAACCGCAGGTCAGGCACCCGTGGCAGAATCCGTAAACGCAGTCCTCCACGATAATTCTCTCGTTGGCGCCGTTCTCCGGAGCCGTATCCGCCCAGGGACCCTTGCCGCCCTTTAAGACCACGGAATCATCATTGACCTCCATATAACAGTTTTTGATCAGCACATCGGAACACACATCGATGTCAATGGCGTCCGTGCTGGGCGCTTTCACAGGCTTCGCGGGAGAAAAAATACGACAGTTCAGGTATTTCACATGATTGCTTTTATAAAGATGGTTTGTCCAGAAATGCGCGTTCTGCAGATGCAGACCCGCAGCCAGCACATTCTGCGAATTGGAGATATAGACAAGGCGGGGTCTCTGCTCGTCCTTATTGGTGCACTGGGGATTCCACTCCCTTCTCTGCCAGAACGCTTTCCAGGACCTTAAACCGTTTCCGTCTATGACACCGGGGCCGCACATGGTAAAACCATCCACACCGTCAACATTGATCAGCGCCGCAAAGTAAGGGCAGGTTTCCCCCTCAATCCGGGTTTCGCAGACACGGTAGTCGGAAATATCATCGCTTCCCTTTAACGTGCCGCCCTCCGATACATAGAGATGCACACCCTGCTTAAAAAAGAGGGAGCCCGTGAGATAGGTTCCCGGGGGCACCACGATCACACCGCCGCCCCGTTGCGCCGCTAGGTCGATCAGCTGCTGGATCTCCGTGGTGTGGACTTTTCCGTCATCATAAATATCATACTGCGTCAGGATATATTGCTTCCCCAGTTCCTCCAAGGCGGGAACCTTTGTGTCATAAAACCAGTCGTCGACGGGCGTTCCGTCAGGGAAAAATTCTTGATTGGGCATATCTACCTCTCTTTCCGCCGCGAGTGCGGCATAAACCTGTTATACCGTTACATTTTACCATTCTTTTCTGATATCTGAAACAGAAATATCATATTTTGCCGTAAATTCGTCCAGATCCCTGCTGTCCTTTATGACCATGACTTCCGTAAATTTCCCCGTGTGGATATCCTTGAAGCCCGCCACCTGCTCGCCGGTGCATATGCTGGCGCGGATAACCGGCCTCTGGTTTTCCCTGTCGTATGATTCCTTTGTCTGTCTGCGTCCGAACATGTGGTACCTCCCCGGGGGCTGCCCTGAAATTTTTACATAAAATCTGTACTGGCAACTGTTATGATTCATTATACATGCAGCGCGCGGCGGTTGCAACTGATTCAACATAATATTTGGCAATACGCATTAATACGCATATAATAAAAATACATTAACCTACGTGATGAAAGGAACGGTCACTGTTTGAAAGCTTCTGAACTGATTAAACTCTTAAAGAAAAATAAATGCTATTTAGTGCGGCATGGGAAAAATCATGACATAATGAGCGTTAGCGAGAAGAACATGCACACATGTTCGGCGAGCGGCGAATGGCGATCATGAATCAAAGATTCATGATATATGGTGCAGTCAGATCACTGACAGACAGTTTTCCGTACCACGTCACCCGTCACAGGATATTCCCAGAGGAACATATGAAAACATCAAAAAAGATGCAGGATTTTAAATCATATTGCTGATTTTATTTCAGGAGGTAATGAAGATGGCTAAATACGCATATCCGGCAGTCTTTACAAAAGAAGATAACGGGCAGTATTCCGTAGTATTTCGGGATTTAGAGGGCTGCTATACTTGTGGAAACAACATCGAGCACGCCATAGAAATGGCTGAGGATGCTTTGGCCCTGGTTCTGTATGGATATGAGACAGAGGGAAAAGAAATTCCGGCGCCTTCCCCAAGAGATACCATAGAAATACGTCCGGGCGAATTTATCAATGATATCAGATGTGACACTTTGGAATACAGAAAAATGTATAATAACAGATCCGTAAGAAAAAATGTCACTCTACCGGAATGGTTAAATGAAGAAGCGGAAGCATTAAGAATCAATTTTTCACAGGT
>JAMPAC010000197.1 GCA_023667395.1 Blautia sp.
CTCCGGGAGGATGCGAAAGTGTTCATCCGGGGACGCGCCTCTGTGGAGGAAGAGCGGGACGGGAAACTGATCTGCGAGCAGATAGTGGGATTTGATGAGGCGGCAGCCGCAGGAGGTCGGCCGATATTTCAAAACGGGAGTTACAATAACAAGAGTTATCGAAGTGGCAGCCAGTCACCTGCTGCAGCCGGAAAGGCGGCGGCAGCCATACAGCAGGGCAGGATGCCCAAGGGGATCTGGCTCCAGTTTACCGATGCGGACAGTTACTTTGCCAGGGAACAGGAGTTGTTCTCGGCCATTGCGGACTCTGACGGCAATGATGATGTAGTGATCTTTTTGAAGAGTACCAGAGGGATCAAGGTACTGCCTCCCAACCGCAGGGTATCTGCGGATGAGAGCCTGCGGGTGAAGCTTGGCGCACTCTTCGGGGCGGAAAATGTAAAAATTCGGTAACTATGTATTTTGACCTATTGAAAAGAGGGGAAAAATAGATTAAAATAGGGATTCAGATGTTAGTGTGGAAAGGCATGGTGAACGATCATGGCAAAAGAGATAAAGACGATTGCTGTTTTGACCAGCGGCGGAGATGCGCCGGGAATGAATGCTGCCATCCGTGCAGTGGTCCGCACGGCGCTTTTCAGGGGCTTGAAAGTAAAAGGGATCAAGAGAGGCTATAACGGCCTTTTGAATGAAGAGATAATCGATATGGAGGCCCGTCATGTTTCCGATATCCTCCAGAGGGGTGGAACTGTCCTGGGCACTGCGCGGTGCCTGGAGTTCAAGGAACCGGAATATCAGAGAAAAGGGGCCCAGATCTGCAGAAAGCATAGGATCGACGGCATTATCGTGATCGGCGGGGACGGTTCCTATCGGGGGGCACAGGCGCTGTCCAGACAGGGGATCAACACGGTGGGGCTTCCCGGTACCATCGACCTTGATATCGCATGTACCGATTACACCATCGGATTTGATACCGCCGTCAATACGGCCATGCAGGCGATCGACAAGGTAAAGGATACTTCTTCTTCCCATGAGCGGTGCAGCATCATTGAGGTGATGGGGCGCAATGCCGGTTATATCGCCCTCTGGTGCAGTATCGCCAACGGCGCGGAGGATGTGCTGCTTCCTGAGAAGTACGATTACAACGAACAGGAGATCATCAATCACATCATAGAGAGCCGCAAGCGGGGCAAGACCCACCACATCATCATCAACGCGGAGGGCATCGGGCATTCTACCTCCATGGCCCGCAGGATCGAAGCGGCTACGGGCATGGAGACCCGCGCCACGATCCTGGGATACATGCAGAGGGGCGGCAGTCCCACCGCTACGGATCGTTTTTACGCGTCCATCATGGGTGCCTATGCGGTGGATGTCCTGCTGCAGGGTAAGACCAACAGAGTAGTGGGATACCGCAAGGGTGAATTTATTGATTTTGACATTGAGGAAGCGCTGCAGATGAAGAAGAGTATTGATGAATATCAGTACGAAGTGGCGCAGGTCCTGACGATATAATTAAATCCAGATGTTATGAAACGGCTGCTTTTGATATAACAGCCGTTTTATAAATTTTCAGAGAGCCTGTATCCCCGCAGGCGATGGGCGAGCCTGCGCAGTTGGTTTTGCGCCGATGCCTGCATGGACATAAAGGCTGATCAAATCGGCTTGGCGAATGCCGCGGGGTTTTGACTTTATGTTAGAAGAGAGGAGAGTGTGGATGATCACCAGTTTTTCCAATCCCAGGGTCAGGCAGATCGTACAGTGGCAGAATAAGGCAAGGGAGAGACGCAGCGCGGGCATCTTTCTGACAGAAGGGTTTAAGCTGTTTGAGGAAGCGCCGCGGGAAAGCATCCTGCAGGTCTATCTGTCTGAGGATGCCCTGGAGCGTGCTGCCGGGCGGCCTGAAACGGGGCGGAAATTGAACGATGTGGGGTATGAGACGGTGACAGGGGATGTTTTCAAAAAAATGTCGGATACCCAGACCCCTCAGGGGATCTTGTGCGTTGTCAGACGTCCCGAGTATTCCATGGAGCAGCTTTTGCGGGCGGAGATGCCGCTGTTGATGGCGCTGGAGGACATCCAGGATCCGGGGAACCTGGGAACGATTGTCAGGACCGGGGAAGCAGCTGGAATAACGGGTGTTATAATGAGCGCCGGAACAGTGGACATCTTTAATCCCAAAACGATCCGGGCTACTATGGGTTCTGTGTTCAGAGTGCCTTTCCTGTATGTGGACAGCCTGCCCCAGACCATAGGGATACTGCGCCAGAGAGGGATCCATACCTATGCGGCGCATCTGGAGGGCAAGGCATATTATGATGAACTTTCTTTCCGGGAACCTACGGCGTTCCTGGTGGGGAACGAGGCAAACGGGCTGAACGACGACACTGCGGCATGTGCGGAACAATATCTGAGGATCCCGATGGAGGGAAAGACAGAGTCCCTGAATGCTGCCATTGCGGCTTCCCTGTTGCTGTACGAGGCTTACAGACAGAGGCGGAAGCACTAAGTATTGAGCAGTATGCGTGCCAAAGCACGCAAGGAGGTGTAAGTTTGGAAGTAAACTTCCAAATATTGAATTGATGCCCGCTGAAGCGGGCAGGGAGGTGTACTTATGAAAACAGGTTTTATCGGATTGGGCAATATGGCAGGAGCCATGATCGGCGGGATGCTGGAAAAGCAGATCATGAAAGCGGAGGATATCATCGGGTCGGCTAAAACGGCTGCCACAAGAGACCGGGTCAGGGAAAAGTATCATATCATGACGGCGGAAACAAACATGCAGGTGGCGGAAGAGGCGGATATCCTGTTCCTGGCTGTAAAGCCCATTTTCCTGGCGGAGGTGATCGCTGAGATCAGGGATGCCGTGAAGAAAGATGCGCTGGTGGTCAGCATAGCCGCAGGCCGGGATCTGAAATTTTTAAAAGAAGCTTTTCGCAGGCCTGACCTGAAGATTATCCGCTGTATGCCTAACACACCGGCGCTTGTCCTGGAGGGGTGTACCGGGATCTGTGCCGGGGAGGAAGTTCCCCGGGAAGATGTGGACAGAGTGGTAAGGCTGATGGGATCCTTTGGCAGGGCCAGCGTGGTGCCGGAAAGGCTGATGGATGTGGTAGTGGGGGTCAGCGGAAGTTCTCCGGCGTATGTTTTCCTGTTCATA
>JAMPAC010000198.1 GCA_023667395.1 Blautia sp.
GTGATATGGTTCGCCGCCTGCAGGTCATAAAAAGAGCCATGGTAATATATCCCGTTATGCTCCCGGTTCCCGGCTTCCGGCAGGGCTGCCACCCTGGGATTGTGGTTGTTCTGCCTCCTGGATACCATCTTCCCATATCCGTTATCAGCCCATATTTTGATGATATCCCCCGGCAGATCCAGGCAGCCTTTCCGGTACAGCTCCATCACTTCCCCGTATAGGTTTGTGCAGCAGACTGCGTTCTTGTCCGATTCCTTCACCAGATCATATTGAATACGGATCAGGCTGCCAAGCAGCTCCCCCCTTGCCTCATCTGTCCCATACCGGGGATCGTCCGCCCAGAAAGGGCAGTCCCCCTGTCCGCGGAACCCAAGGTTCCAGATCACGTGCATATCTGCCTGTGCCCTGATGGCATCTTTCCATAATCCCTGGAATTTTTCCGGGTACTCGGCATAGGACGGATTCAGTTCCGGATATGTCCTGGCAAACATTTCAGCGCCCAGCGGTTCTGCATGATGATGGGTGATGTAAAGCCCCATCCGGGCAGCCAGCGGGCGGTAACGCTCCGAATTCCTGTCGGTGCCTGGAATGACCATGTTCCCCCTGCACCGCAGGAGCGTCTCAAATGCCATCTCCCAGGGCAGGTCCTTTTTCCTCTCGACCTTCCACGTGTGCAGGAGCACCTCGTCACTGATGAACCACCCCCTGTATTTCACGGCGCAGGGCTCTGACTGGTACTGGAAACCATCGGCAATCTGAATTTCATCCTTTGTAATAAATTCCTGGTCATTCCAGAACCAGAAATCCGACACGCCAAGCAGGGTGCGGCTGATTTCATAAATCCCGTAGACAAAGCCCAGGTCGTCCCCCGCATGGACTTCCAGCTTCCCTCCTGCCACTGTCAGCCAAAACTGCTCCGGCTCCATCCGTTCCTGCACCAGACAGATGGAAGCCCCCTCTGCGGCGCTTTCGTTGAACACTTTTTCCATATCACGCCGCAGGGCAGCGGCAGCCATGCACACCGCGGCCGCCCCTGCCCCTTCGATATGGGTATTCCTGTTTAAGATAACTGGCATATTTTCATCTCCCATACTCTTTTTACTTTCATAATATCACCTATTTTAACCTTTCACACTGCCCATGGTCAATCCCGTTGTAAAATATCTCTGCAGGAAAGGATAGATCAGCATCAGCGGAATAATGGAGATAAAAATCATTGCAGACTGCATATTTGTCTCATTCACGTTCAGCAGATCCAGCATCGTATCCACGTCCATGTCTGCCATGGAACTTGTAGTTGATGTCACCATGGTCTGCAGATAGGACTGCATGGGGTAATTCTCCGTATGGTTGGAATAAATCAGACCGTCAAACCATGCGTTCCAGTGGTTGATCAGGCTGAACAGCGTAACGGTGGCTATTGACGGCTTTGAGACCGGCAGATAGATCTTTGTCAGTATCTGGAACTGGTTGGCGCCGTCCAGCACGGCCGACTCCTCCAGCTCTTTCGGAACACCCCTGAAGAAATTCATCAGCACGATACAGTTAAAAATAGGGACTGCCCCCGGCAGAATCAGGGACCACAGGCTGTCAATCAGCCCTGTTTTTGACACGATAAAGTATGTAGGCATCATGCCGCCGTTGAAAAGCATGACACAGAGCATGAACGCAACATAATACTTCCTTGCCGGAAACTTCAGTTCTGATTTGGACAAGGGATATGCCACCAGCGTGATCATGACAAGATTGATGATCACACCCAGCACTACCCTCTTTAATGTCACTGCCATGGATACCCAGAACCTGGAGTTGCTCAATACATATTTATATGCCTTTAACGTAAAGTCCACCGGCAACAGTGATACCTTGTTCTCGATAATCGCCTGGGACGAACTGAAAGAGTACGCCAGGATATTTAAAATGGGAATGATACAGCTTAAGGTCAAAAATGCAATAATGACAAAATTAACGACTTCAAACACAATCCTGCCTTTGGATTTCTTTATTTTTCCCTTGGATTTATTCATAATAATAACCATGTCCTTTCCATAACCTGAAACTTACCATACCCGGTAACCTGCCAGCTTATCTGCCAGTTTATAGCTTGTCAGTACTAAGATACAGGAAACGATTGATTTCAGCAGTCCCACTGTCGCTGACAGGGAATACTGCTTATTCACCAGACCCAGCCTGTATACCAGCGTGTCAATGATGTCGCCTGTCTCATAAACTGCCGGGTTGTACAGATTGAAAATCTGGTCAAAGCCGGCGCTCAATACATTACCGATCGCCAGCACGGTCATCAGCACGATAAAGGGTGCGATGCCCGGGAGCGTGATGTGTATGGTCTGTTTCCATCTGCCCGCGCCGTCCACGGAAGCCGCCTCATACAGGGTGGGATCGATCCCGGTCAGGGCAGCAAGATAGACAATGGTGTTATACCCGAAATTCTTCCACACGTCACTGATCACGATCGTCTGGCGGAACGTGGAGTTGCTCCCCAGGAAATAAACCGGCTCATCCAGAATCCCCAGTTTCAGCAGGAGCGTATTCATCAGTCCGGGACTTGTCGCAGCGCTTCCCGGCGCCAGGAACTTAATCAGGATGCCGGCAAGGATGATCCAGGACAGGAAATAGGGCAGGTAAGTGATCGTCTGCACCGTCCTCTTGGCCAGTTTTGATTTCACTTCATTCAGAAGAAGCGCAAAAGATACCGGAATGATGATATTGCACAAAATCTTCTCGATCGCAATAATCAGTATATTGCGCAGGGCCGGCAATGTGTCCGGCAGCAGGAACAATTTGCGGAAGTTTTCAAATCCGACGCCTTTAGACCCGAAGAAACCTTTTGCCGGCTGAAAGTTCTCGAAAGCCATCAGTATGCCCGCAGGTATCGGCAAAAAATGGTAAATAAACAGTAAAACCACCGGCACAAACAGCATGGCATGGAAAAAGAGTGAATCTTTCTTATGCGCCCTTGTGGATTTTTTCTTTGATGTCGCCTTCATATTCCCTCACAATCTGCCACGGATGTGGCACAAATTTTTCTGGCAAAACGGGAGACATCGGATTCCGATCTCCCTCTGTCTCCCGTTGCCGTTAACCTATATCAACTTTTTATCCCATCCAGG
>JAMPAC010000199.1 GCA_023667395.1 Blautia sp.
TGTATTCCGATCCCTTCAGAGCCATAATACAGATACAGGGACATTTCCTCCGAATAGCAGGTATCAATCCACCGCATGGTCTCAGCCACGTGCTCATTGGCTGTTGTTATCTCAAACTTATTCGTGTCATAGATAACCAGAGAACGATTGGTTCCCCACAGAGGCTCCACATCCTCGCTGACGCGCAACGGGGGAATCGCAATATACTGATCCGCCCACTTTCCTGATACAGTACCAGGGGTCCAGGCAATCGCGCTGCCTAAGATCGGCGCGTCCTCCGATTTTCCAAGAGCGACAAACTTGGAAAGATCATCTGTAAACACCTCCTGATTGATCAGTCCATTCTGATACATTTTATTCAGAAAGATCACCAGCTCTTTATAGGAATCCAATGTAGGCATATAGGAAACGACATCGTTCTTAACCGTCAGATAGTTAAAGGTCATATCATACATATCGCCCCATGCTCCCAACAATGTCCTTGCGGTGAACCATCTTGAGTCGTCCAGATTCGCAAAATTGAATGGTATTTCGTCTGCAATTCCGTTTTCGTTGGGGTCCTGCGTTTTAAATGCCATACATACGTCATAGAATTCGTCCAAAGTAGTGGGAACCTCCAGTCCAAGCTTGTCCAGCCACGTTTTATTGATTCCCAGCGTATCGTTAGATGTAGGCCGTAGCGGCATCCTCTGAGGAAGCCCATAAATATGACCATCCAGAAAAGTACTCATCTTCTCCGTAATCGGATCCTTCTCAAAAAGATTTTTAATATTAGGCGCATACTGGTCGATCAGATCCTCCAATGGGATAAAGTAGTCCAGGTTTGCCGTAATATCAGCATCCTCGATACCCGATCCAAAAAACGCATCCGGAAGATCTCCGCTGGCCAGCATGGTGGCTTTCTTTTCCTCCCAGCCGCTCCTGCAAATGTCCCAGTTAATATGAATGTTTGTCTTTTCCTCCAGCTCCTGAAATACCGGAAGCTTATCAAGATCCTGTGTCATGGTCTGGGAATTAAATACAAAATCCAGTTCGATCTTCTCATTTACAATCGGATAACCCGTCTCATTAAAATTTCCTTCTTCCGGGGAGGTTCCCTCCGCCGCCCTGGTCTCTTCCTGGCTCTGCGTTTTGGACACATTTTCGCCTTCGCTTTCTTTTGCTCCGCATGCCGCGCATCCAAATACCATCGTCATGGATAAAATCAACGCCATTCCTCTTTTTACGATCTTTCTTTTCATTCTCCCTTCATCCTTCCTGCTGTGATAACAGCTCTGTCTTTCCTCTTTTCTTGTCTGTCTTATCATCCTTTTATGGCACCTATCATCACCCCCTTCATAAAATATTTCTGCACAAACGGGAAAAATATCATTATCGGTACGGTGGATACCAAAATGATCGCATATTTTACCTGTTCCGCAATCTGTACGGCAGAGCTTGCCGCAGACGCGGAGGCCGACGCTTTCTGATTCATTACAAGAATATCCCGTATGATCAGCTGGAGCGGATATAGTGCCGTATCCTTCAAATAGATCAGGGCATTGAAATACTCGTTCCAGTGCTGCACCGCGTAATACAATGTAATGACCGCCAGAATTGCCTTGGAAAGCGGTATCACCACATCCAGGAAAAATTTCGTATTGCTGCATCCATCCATGACCGCCGCTTCCAGTAATTCATCCGGAATGCTGGCTTCAAAAAAAGATCGGGCTATAATCAGATTGGTGACATTTACCGCAAAAGGAATGATCATTACCCACATAGTATTAAGAAGCCTCAGGTCTTTCATGAGAAGATACGTCGGTACCAGACCGCCGCTGAAATACATAGTAAAGACAAACACAAACATGAGGACTCTCCTTGGCAGGAAATCCTTTCTGGAGAGAGCGTACGCTGCCGGTATCGTCAGCAGCATGTTAAAGGCTGTTCCCAGAAATGTGTACAGAATCGTGTTCCTGTACCCGGACAGCAGCAGATCATTCTCAAATACCCGTTTGAATCCTCCAAACTGAATTCCCTTGGGAATCAGAAATACCTGTCCATTCGCCACCAGATTTTGATCGCTTACCGACGCGATCACGATAAAGTACAGAGGATACAAGATCATTATGAGGCCCGCCCCCATACATCCATACATCACAACGTCAAAAATCCGTTCTCCTGTATTTTTTTTCATCACCATAAGCCTGCTCCCGTCGTTTTCTTTCCAATCTTATTCATCACCGCCACAAGCGAAAAACTGATCAGCGTATTAAAGAGGCCAATTGCCGCCGAATAGCTGTACTGCTGAGACTTCAATCCGATTTTATATACGTAAGTCGCGATCACTTCAGACGTTGACAGATTCAGATCGTTCTGCATCAGAAATACTTTTTCAAACACCGGGCTCATGGCGGATCCCCCGGCGCTGGTAACGTATCCTACCTTCAGAATGAAAACAATGATCATCGTTGGGAGCAGCATTGGAAGATCAATATATAACATCCTCTTAAAGCGCCCCGCTCCATCCATCTTGGCCGCTTCATAGTAAGTAGGATCCACACTGGATAAGGCGGCCACAAACACAATACTTTCCCAGCCCATATGCTGCCAGATCTCGCTGATAATGTACAACGGGCGGAACCAGGAGGCCATTCCCATAAAGTTTATCTTCTCACCTCCGAGCCAGCTTATTATAATATTCACGATTCCTGATCTGGGAGAAAGAAATACCAGCAACATTCCGGCAATCACCACCGTTGATATAAAATGCGGCATATAAGAGATTGTCTGGATCATATTCTTTTTCCATCCATTTTTTAACTGATTAACCACTAACGCGAAGAGCACCGGAATCGGGAAAGTAAAAAAAATCACCTGTAAAGCAAGGACAAATGTATTTGCCATCAGATTTTCAAACTGGTATCCCGAAACAAATCGCATAAAATGTTTCAATCCTGTCCACTCACTCCCTGCGATCCCTTTCGACGGCACAAAATCCTTGAAAGCAATTTGAAGACCATAAATGGGAATATAGTTGAATATCACCAGTACAACAAATGCCGGCAATACAAACAAATATAACTCATAATTTTTGCTGATATCTTTTCTGAGCCTGTCTTTCCACTTTCCTTTTCGTCTCTTTT
>JAMPAC010000019.1 GCA_023667395.1 Blautia sp.
AAGCACAGCAATGTGTGGAGCTGACGCCCACTAATCGGTCGAAGGCTTGACCAGGGAATGACATGAAGGGAAGCATGCGCGGGTACGGCGGATGGTGCAGGGATGCACGTCAGTGTTCGGTTTTGAGGGTACAGAACCTTAAATATTAAAATTGCGGAAAGAGTAGATTGACTACTCTTTTTTTGTTATAATCGAAATCGCATATAAAAGAAAGCATGGTGCAGGAACGGATGAAAATATTATTAGTGGAAGATAATGAATCAATTATCATGGGTCTGGAATATTTGCTTCAACAGGAGGGATACCAGGTGAGAACTGCCAGGAATATGCAGGAGGCGGATGTGTTCGTGCGGGAGGAAGTTCCGGATCTGATTCTGCTGGATATTATGCTCCCCGATGGAAATGGATTTGATTTTTGCATGGAAGTGAAACGGAAGTGGAATTTCCCGGTGATATTCCTCACTGCTAAGGAGGAAGAGGCCGATGTGGTAACAGGGCTTGATCTGGGAGCGGATGATTATATTATCAAACCTTTTCGGAACAGGGAGCTAATCTCCCGGATTAAAAGTGTGTTACGCAGAAATGGGAAAGGCAGTTCGGTGTTAAAGTGCCGCGATATTGTTCTGGATCTGGAATCGGGCAAGGTAAGTAAAGCTGGAGAAGAATTGAGTCTGACACGGTTGGAATATCGTATTCTTTCCGCCATGCTGGCTTATCCGGACAAGCTGTTTACCAGAGAAGAGATCCTGGCGGATATCTGGGATATTTCCGGTAATTTCGTTAATGACAATACGCTCAGCGTGACAATGAAGCGTATCAGGGAAAAGCTGGGCGATACGGAAGGCGGGATCATAAAGACAGTCCGCGGAATTGGATATCGGATTGAAAAATAAGGATATCGGCAAGGTTTATGGAAACAGTGGAAAATATATCGAAAAGTGTTTTCTGGTGAAAGGTATGGATATGGGGGAAAAAACAAAATTTTACTGGAACAATGAAGTAAAGGGTCTGATGATTGTGTTTGCACTGATTCTTTTTATGGGAGGTCTGTGCGGCAATCTGGTCATGGAAAGATATTGCAGCGCAATGAACAGGGAGTTTAATCTGGCGGTTGCTTCCATGCTGGACAGTGTGATGTATGCTTACCCTGACGCCTCTGAGGAGCAGATGCTGATTTTGCTGAATGAGAGGCGGGACAGCGGAACAGGGGAGAGGCTTCTTGGCCAATATGGAGTCTTTCTGCAGGAAAAGGGAAGCGCTTTTACGGGATTGCAGGAAAAAGAAAAAGGATTTCGCTTGATCTGGACGATTGTATATCTGGCGGCGGGAGCGGGTTTTCTTGGAACATTGTTTCTGTATTTAAGGCACAGGCAGAAAGAAATAGGGAAACTGTGCGGTTATATGGACGAGGTGGAAAGAGGAAATTTCAGTCTGGATATCTCCCATAATCGGGATGATGAATTCAGCGGTTTAAAGAATGAGTTATACAAGCTGACGATTTTTTTAAAGGAACAGGCCAGGATGGCGACAGACAACAGGAAAGCCCTTGCGGACGCTGTGGCGGATATCTCCCATCAGCTGAAAACGCCCCTTACGTCCGTCACCGTGCTGGTGGATAATCTATGGGAAAACCAGGATATGGAACCTGCCACCAGGAACCGCTTCCTGCGGGAGATCAGCAGCCAGCTGTCCGGTGTGTCATGGCTGATCGCCACACTGCTCAAACTTTCCCGTCTGGACGCGGGAGTGGTGGAGCTGGAGCATAAGCCCGTAACCGTCAGGCTGCTGATGGAGAAAGTGTGCCGGAAGCTTGAACTGCTGGCGGAGTGGCGCCAGGTGGAACTGGTTTCCAGGATTCCCGGGGAAATATGGGTCAGCGGGGACGAACAATGGCTTGCCGAGGCGATGCTTAATCTGGTAAAAAACGCCATCGAGCACAGTGATCCGGGGAGCAGGGTGCTTGTGACTGCGGAGGAGAACGATGTCTATACGCTGGTGACAGTGCGGGATTATGGGGAGGGAATCACCCCGGAAGAGCAGAGGCGCCTTTTCGAGCGGTTCTACCGGGGGCGCTCCGCAGGAAAGGACAGCGTGGGAATCGGCCTTGCGCTTGCGAAAGAGATCATTGACAGGCAGAAAGGATATATTACCGTGGACTCTGATAAAGGAAAGGGGACTGCTTTTTTGGTCAAATTTATCAAATGTCACTGAAATGTCATTTTCCATCCGTATACTGTGGAATGTGAGAACGTAACAGTTCGGATTGTCAGGGGATTGACAGCGCTGAGGATTGTTTATGAGGTCAGTTGCATGGTCCAGGGCTGTTACAGACAGTGAAGGAGTATAGAGGATATGGAAATTTTGAGAACGGAGCATTTGTGTAAGGTCTACGGACAGGGGGAGAATCAGATCCTTGCCGTGGACGACGCCAACATTTCAGTGGCGCAGGGAGAGTTTGTGGCGGTAGTGGGCAGTTCGGGCAGCGGGAAATCCACGCTGCTGCATATGTTGGGAGGGGTGGATCGCCCCACATCCGGCAGGGTATTGATCGAGGATAAGGATATTTTCCAGATGAAGGACGACCAGCTTGCCATATTCCGCAGGAGGCAGGTGGGACTGATCTATCAGTTTTACAATCTGATCCCGGTGCTGGACGTGGAGGAAAATATGACCCTGCCCTGCGAACTGGACGGGAGAAAGGTGGACAGGGAGTATGTGCGGGAACTGGCGGTGACGCTGGGACTGAACAGGTTCATGCGTCATCTGCCCAACCAGCTTTCCGGCGGACAGCAGCAGAGGGTGGCCATCGGCAGGGCGCTGATTACCAGGCCGGCCATCCTGCTGGCGGATGAGCCCACGGGCAATCTGGACACCCGCTCCGGCAATGAGATCATGGAACTGTTGAAATTATCCAACCAGCGGTATAAGCAGACCGTCATCATGATCACCCACAACCTGGAACTGGCCAGGCAGGCGGACCGGGTCCTCACCATTGAGGACGGCCATGTACAGAATGGCAGGAAGGGGGCGGCAGAGGCATGAATGTGTTGAAAAAATGCTGTTACCGTTCCATGAAAGAGAACCGCAAGCGCACAGTAGTGACCATCATCGGCATCATACTGGCCACGGCGCTGATCACTGCGGTGGCCTGCATGGCGGAGAGTTTCCGGGCAAGCATGATCGTGCTGGAGAAAAAGGATAACGGCGATTTCCATTACCTTTTTACCGGGGTGGCACAGGAGGATTTAAAGTATTTCCGGAATAACCAGAATGTGGAAAAGATCGGTCTGGCGGAGGAGATCGGCTACGCAGTGCTGGAGGGCAGCACAAATCCCGACAAACCCTATGTCTATATCCGGGCGGTGGACGCCTCCGGGATCCAGGCCATGCAGCTGGAACTGCGGGAGGGAAGGATGCCCTGGAGCGAGGACGAGGTGGTCATCGGCAATCATATCCGCAGCAACGGAAGCGTGGAACTGGGCGTGGGGGATACCCTGACGGTTTGGGTGGGAGAACGTGTTTCGGACGGGTTTCCCCTGAACCAGAGCAATCCCTGGCTGGGGGAGGAGGAAAGCTTTGTTCCCTCCTATGAGAAGACCTATACCATCGTAGGGGTGACAGAGCGGCCAAATTATCAGGTGGAACAGCGGATGGCGCCGGGCTATTCCGTATTCACTTATCTGGGAAATGTGGAGGAAGCGGAGAGTCTGGAGGTTTATGCCAGCTATACGAAAGAGGGATTAAAGCATGACGACCGAGTGACGGCAGGCTTGCTGGGCATATCCGAGGAAGAGTATGTGGACAGTATATGGCTGGAAGACAGTGAGAGAAGGGAACTGTTCCAGACTGCCTGGGAAGCGGTGGAGAACTATAACGTGGTGCGGTGGGAACGGATGCGCTTTTCCTCCGCCACCATGAACATGCTGTACGGTATGTCGGCCATCGCGGTTCTGGTCATTATCGTTTCCAGCGTGTTCTGTATCCGCAACAGCTTTGTGATCTCCCTGACGGAGAAGATGAAGCTGTACGGGCGCTTGGCTTCCGTGGGAACCACTGCCCGCCAGCAGAGGAAGATCGTTTATTATGAGGCGGGATTCCTAGCGGCGGTGGGGATTCCATTGGGAATTTTAAGCGGTATCCTGGCGGCGGTGATCGTGGTAAAGGTCACGGGAGGGATGATAGAACTGGCGCTGGGCACCAGGCTGATCTTCGGTATGTCCGTCCCCGCCATTGTGCTGGCGGCGCTGCTTGCCCTGCTCACCGTCTATCTGTCGGCCTACGGCTCCGCCCGCCGGGCGGCCAGGCTGACGCCCATCAGCGCCATCCGAGGGGACAGCGCCGTGAAGATCGGCAGGAGGGAACTGCGCTGTCCCAGGTGGGTTGAAAAGATATTTGGCATAGGGGGGAAGCTGGCGTACCGCAATCTCCAGCGGGCGAAAGTGAAATACCGTACCACGGTGATCTCCATTGTGGTCAGTGTGGCGGTGTTCATCGGGGTGTACAGCTTTGTGGGGCTGATTTCCTTTGCCGCCACGGTCTATTATGAAGCAACTCCCTATCAGCTTCTGGCTTATGTCAATGCCAATGATGACGGCAGCTATGAGCAGGCGGAGGCGATCGCCGCCCTGGAGGGCGTGGAGCGGGCGGAGATCCGGCGCAGCAAATTCTTCACCATAGGCCCGAACCAGGGGGAGATCCCCTTTACCCGGGATTATCTGGAACTGCGGGCAGAAGAATCGGGTGGGGAGAGGATTCTGGTGGAAACCCTGGGAGAAGACGGATACAGGAATTATTGCAAAGAGATCGGCGTGGATCCGGATGCTGCGGCAGACAGGGCCATTGTGCTTGCCACCTATGAATATGAAGAGTCCGCCAACGGCAAAAGATACCTGTACGAGGGGAACATTGCGGAATATCACAGTGGGGATGTGATCGATTTTACGGATGACGAGACCGGGGATGTCTATGAGATCCCGGTGCTGGTACAGACAGACAAAGCGCCCATGAGCCTGAACGGTGTGCTCAACCATATCTGTCTGGTGGTCAGTGAAAGCTGGTGGGAGACTCATCTCCAGAGCATTTACGCGTCGGATATACGTGTTTATATCAGCTGTGAGGATGCGGATGCTATAGAGGAGCAGATCCGGAAGAATTTTGATGCAAGGTATTTTAATGTATATAATTATGACAGGGAATACCGTTCCAGCAGGGGAATGTACCTGGCGGTGGCGATCTTCCTCTATGGGTTCATTACCGTGGTGTCTCTGATCGGCGTGACCAATATCTTCAATACGGTCACCACCAATATGGAACTGCGCGCGCCGGAGTTTGCCATGTGCAGGGCGGTGGGAATGACCGGAAAGGAATTCCGGCGGATGATCTGGCTGGAAGGGCTGTTTTACGGCGGAAAAGGGCTGCTTTTCGGGATTCCCCTGGGCATCCTCATCTCCATTGGTTTCCATAGAGCCATGGGCGCCGGACTGGAGACCTCATACAGGCTTCCCCTGGGAGGGATCCTGATCTCCGCAGCGGCGGTGCTCCTGCTGTTATTCGGCATTATGCGGTACTCCATGGGCAGATTCCACAGGAAAAATATTGTGGAAACCATACAGAATGAGAATATATAGCAACACTTGAAAAAATTTTTTACAAAATTATCAGATAATAGTTCCCTTTTTTCAATAAGTTTGCTATAATAACTTAAAAGAGCGGTAAGGCTCTTACAGGTGAAAGCAACGAGGTGGAGAAAATGGATACTAAAATATTACTGGAAAACGGAACCAACGAACTGGAGATTCTTGAGTTTACCCTGGCAGGCAACTCTTACGGCATCAATGTGGCGAAGATCAAAGAGATCATCATATACCAGCCTGTGACGCCTGTGCCGAATTCTCATCCCAGTATTGAAGGTATTTTTATGCCGCGTGATACAATGATCACTGCAATCGACCTGAAGAACTGTCTGGGACGCGGCGAGTCGAAGCCCAGCGGATTGTTTATCATCACGAACTTCAACAAGCTGAACATAGCTTTCCATGTTGAGAATGTGCTGGGAATCCACAGAGTATCCTGGAGGGACATCATCAAACCTGATGTGACCATCTCCACGACGGAAGAGAGTGTATCTACCGGTATCATCAAGAAAGACGGCAAACTGATCATCATTCTTGACTTTGAGAAGATCGTGTCGGATATCAACCCTGAGACAGGGCTTAAGCTGTCCGATATCCTGGAACTGGGCGAGAGAAAGAGAAGCAGCGTGCCCATCCTGATTGCGGAGGATTCCCCGCTGTTGAATAAGCTGATTGTTGATTCCCTGAAGAAAGCGGGCTACACCAATCTGATACATACCGAGAATGGTCAGCAGGCTTATGATGTGATCAACCAATGCAAGGCGGACGGAACCCTGAGGGAGCATGTGGGCATCATTGTCACCGATATCGAGATGCCTGAGATGGACGGCCACCGCCTGACGAAGCTTGTCAAGTCCGATGAGACTACGGCTCATATTCCCATCATCATCTTCTCCTCCCTGGTAAACGAGGAAATGAAGAAGAAAGGAAGCGCGTTGGGCGCTGACGCACAGTTGTCCAAGCCTGAGATCGGTAACCTGGTGAAAATAGTAGACCGGCTGGTTGAAGAAAATCATCTGAGCGAATAAGAATGAAGTGGAAAGGCTGGGGACATCCCAGCCTTTTTTGTGGGAATGGGCAGAGTCAGAAGTGCGTTCATGCAGAGGCATGCCCGCATGGGCGGGCGTGTTTCTGACGAGCGATGCGAACATGCTCAGCAGAAGTTGAGTGGAAAGGCAAGGTCTTTCGGGGCTGATCATTCGGAAGGGGCAGGTTCAGAAGAGGGGAGCGGTACAGAGAATGGCAATGGAATCGTCTAATATCAGAGAAAAGATAGAAGCAGCGGAAATGATCCTTGTGGGACTGGGGGAGGAATTTCAGTGTCCAATGAGCGTCAGAAAGCTGCCGGAATATGAAAGAGGGAGAGAAGTCCTGTCTGCGGCGGAGTTCTTCTGGCTTCTGCCGGCGTGGGATGATTACTGTGAGCGCAGGGTAAAAGCAGATACGGATATTGTCCTTGGAAAGTTCGCGGGCATACTTGCCGAAAAGAATTATTTTGTGGTTTCAGTGGCAATGAACCGATCTGTTGCAGATGCCCCCTGGAAAGCAGGGAGGTTGGTAATGCCTTGTGGAACGGCGGTAAGACTGCAATGCGCGGAAGGATGTGACCGGGAGCCCGTGCCGCTGACGGAGGCGGACAGCCGTCTGCTGGAAGAGGTTATGGAGGACCTGTTTGAGGGTAATTTTAGGCCGGAGAAATTAAAGGGTTTCGGATATTGTGAAGACTGCCGGAAACCTGGGATATTAAACAATATTTACGTGGGTAAGGATTATAATGAGAAAGGATATCTGGCGCAGTGGAGCCAATATACGAAGTGGCTCCAGGGAACCCTGAACCGCAGAGTGCTTATTCTGGAATTGGGTGTGGGGATGAGATTTCCCATGGTCATCAGATTTCCTTTTGAGAAAGCGGCTTTTTTTAATCAGAAAGCGGAATTCTTTCGAATTAATGAAAAATTGTACCATTTGACCGAAGAATTAAGGGGGAAAGGTCAGGGAATATCGCAGAATGCGATTGATTGCTTGAGAAACCTGTGATAAACTATATTTAACTGTATGTTTATGCAGACTGGAAATTTTCCTGAGATCATTTAGAAAGCAGAGGATGAACTTATGTCTTCACAAGAGGAGTATTTAGATCAGTTATTAAGAAATATAATGAATGGGGGAAAAGGTCAGCCACAGCCCGAATCTGAAATGGAAGAAGCGGGATCCGCAGGGATGCCGGAATCAACGCCGGAAATGGCAGGGATGCCAGAGATGTCTGGAATGGACGGAATACCGGAGATGAGCGGATCGCCGGAAGATGACGTGGTCATGCCGGAGGTGTATGAGATGCCGGAAATGCCTGGAATGGAGGACGCATCAGCCTTATCGGAAACCGTTGATGATGTGTCTATGTACGGGATGCCTGGGATGGACGGGGCGTCAGCTATTCCGGAAATGTTTGCAGATACGGTTATGCCGGAGATTTCAGGAGCGGATGGAATGCAGCAGGCGAATGGGATGCCGGAAGATGACGCGGCCATGCAGGAGATGCACGGGATGCCAGAAATGGCCGGGATGGGTGAAGCGCCAGCTGTGCCCGAGGTGTACGGGATGCCAGAAATGACCGGGATGGGTGAAGCGCCAGCTGCGCCCGAGGCGTACGGGATGCCAGAAATGGCCGGGATGGGTGAAGCGCCAGCTGCGCCCGAGGTGTACGGGATGCCCGGAATGACCGGGATGGGTGAAGCGCCAGCTGCGCCCGAGGTGTACGGGATGCCAGAAATGGCCGGGATGGGTGAAGCGCCAGCTGCGCCTGAGGTGTACGGGATGCCAGATTTTTCCGGAATATCCGGGATGGATGAAATGCCGCAGACAAGCGGATTGCCGGAAGATGCTGCAGTCATGCCGGAAATGGTCGGGATGACTGAAATGTCAGGAATGGGTGAAACGCCAGCCGTTCAGGAGATGTCTGATGATGAACTTCTGGCAGAGATATTCGGAACAGGCGAAGTGCCTCAGATGAGCGTGGCACCGGAGATGCCTGAAATGTTGGAAGATACCGTAGTCATGCCGGAAATATCCGATGACGGGGCTATGTACGGGATGTCTGAAATGTTTGACGATACGGCTATGCCTGGGGCATCAGAAACGGATACAATGCCTGATTTTTCTGAAATGTCCGGGTCTGCCGGAATGTCAGAGATGTTGGGAGATTTTGAAGATAATAATGAGATCCTTGGAACGCCGGTGGAAGATACCAATATTGAGGCGCTTCTCAAGAGCCTTGAAGATGATGATATGGCATCGGATGAGCGTATGCCGGAACCCTCTGAAGGCGTGGACATATCATCCATGTCCGAGGAGGATATTGACAGGCTTCTGGCGGAAAGCAGGAAAGAGCCAAAGGACAATGCAGGCGGTGTGGAAGAGGCCTTTCAGGGGGATGTGGTAGATATGCTGAAAGGAACTAAGGACAGCGAATTGCACGAAATTCAGGATTTGTTGGAAAAGTCGGACAATAATGAAGCTGTGGGTGATGAGATTGAGAAACTTCTGCGCGGGGCTGCACAGGACAGAGACGATAGCGCTTCAGGAGAGACCCGCCCGGGGACTGCGGATACCGATGCAGAGGAACAGTTGTCGCCCAAACAACAGAAAGCTATGGAGAAAAAACGATTAAAGGAAGAAAAGGCAGCAGCCAAAAAAGCGGAGAAAGAAGCCAGAAAAGCGGAGAAAGCGGCGAAAAAAGCGGCGCGCAAGGCAGGAAAGGGCGATGCGCCAGGTGCAGGCGGTACAGTGAGCGGGGCAGCTGACGGAACTGCGGCGGGGACAGAGGAAGCGGTGGATACCGCATTACTGGATTCGATTCTTTCTGAGGCAGGCAAAATTGACGGAGCGGAAACGATTTCCAGCGCAACCGGCAATTATAATGCGAAAGTTGACAATATCATTCCGGATGAGGGCGAGGAAGTTTCCCCAGACCAAAATGTGGGACAGGCTCCCTCTGTGAATAATGATCTGGGAATAGACCTGAACAATCTGTTTGGCAGCAGCGCGGATGCTGAAAGCGCGATGATGGCAGGCGGCGGCGACCCCGACCTGGAAGGCTTTGTGTCATTGGATGGCGGCGATATGACAGGGATCATAGAATTGGGCGGCGCGGACGAAGAGGAATCAAAGCCGAAGAAGAAAGGATTTTTCTCCCGCTTTTTGGAATTCCTGACCGAGGAAGAAGAGGAGGAAGAAGAAAACGAGGATATCAAGCTTTCCGAGGAGAATCAGGGAATCATAGAGGATCTGGACAAGGAAAAGAATAAGAAAGATAAAAAGAAAAAAGGCAAAAAGAAAGTAAAGAAAGGCGAGGCATCCCCTGAGGACGGCGAGGAGGGCGAAGACGGCGAGGAAGACAAGTCCGCAAAGAAAAAGAAAGCAAAGAAGCCTAAAAAGGAGAAGCTGCCCAAGGAAAAGGAGCCTGTCGATCCCAGAAACAGACTCAGCTTAAAGAAAGTAATGCCCATATTGCTGATCTGTCTGTCACTGGGAGCCGCAATCATCATTACCGTGTATGCGTTTGTGGATTTCACAGGAAACAGGGCAGCCCGGGACGCATATTATGACGGCGATTATCAGACCTGCTATCAGTATCTGTATGGAAAGGATCTGAATGAGACAGAGCAGATCATGTTTGGAAAGTCGCAGAGTATCCTGACCATCCGTCTGTGGATCCGTGAGTATGAGATGCTGACCGCAGAAGGCGCGGGGCTGGAGGCTCTCGATTCCCTGCTCCAGTCGGTAAATGATTACCCCGTCCTGTATGAGTATGCGGGACAGTGCAACGCGGCAGGAGAGGTAGCGCAGGAATATGCCACGATCCTGAACCTGCTTTATGAAAATTACGGACTGACGGAGGATCAGGCAAGGGCCATCGCGGCGGAACCTGACGACATCGAATATACGAGACAGGTCAATGCCATCGTACAGGGCGGCGCATACGGTTCCTGGAACGAACCGGAGCCGGAGGAGGATGTCCCTTTACAGGATGAACTTCCCGAAGAGACGGAAATGTCCGGGGGCAGTTTCATTGATACCAATACTTCTGGGCAGTAAGCGGAGAGACGGAACTTATGATAGCGATTATCGATTATGACGCGGGTAATATCAAAAGCGTGGAAAAAGCGCTCCAGCATCTGGGACAGGAGGCTGTCATCACCAGGGACGCGGAAAGCATCCTGGGCGCGGACGGCGTGATCCTCCCCGGCGTGGGCGCTTTCGGGGACGCCATGGAAAAATTGCATTCCTATGGCCTGGCGGAAGTGATCAGGAAGTGTGTGGCAGAGCGGATTCCCTTTCTGGGCATCTGCCTTGGCCTGCAGCTTCTGTTCGAGAGCAGCGAGGAAAGTCCGGGCGTGGAGGGACTGCATATCCTGGACGGAAAGATCCTGCGGATCCCGGCGCAGCCGGGGCTGAAGATACCTCATATTGGCTGGAATAATCTGCATTTTCCCAACCAGGGAAAGCTTTTTCAGGGGATTCCCGAAAATGCTTATGTTTATTTTGTCCACTCCTATTACCTGCAGGCGGCTGACCCCGGTATCGTCACGGCGGCCACGGATTACGGCGCGTATATCCACGCTTCCGTGGAGAAAGATAACGTATTTGCCTGCCAGTTCCACCCGGAAAAAAGTTCTGATGTTGGTATGCGGATCCTGAGGAATTTCATCAGTGTGGTGGAGCAGCGGGGCATTGGAGTGCAGAAAGCGGAACAAATTGCCGCAAGCGGCAATTGAATGGAGAATATAATGCATACTAAGCGTGTGATTCCCTGTCTGGATATCAAGGATGGCAGGGTGGTCAAGGGAGTGAAATTTTTAAATCTGAGGGATGCGGGCGACCCGGCGGACGTGGCGGCGGCTTACGATCAGGCGGGCGCCGACGAGGTGGTGTTTTTGGATATCACGGCTTCCGCTGACAGCCGCGCTACCCAGTTGGAGTGGGTGCGGCAGGTGGCGGGCAGGCTTTTCATTCCATTTACGGTGGGCGGAGGCATCCGCACGGTGGAGGATTTCAGGGTCATCCTGCGGGAGGGAGCGGATAAGATTTCCGTCAATTCCGCAGCGATCATGAACCCCCGGCTGATTTCGGATGCGGCGGATAAGTTCGGCAGCCAGTGCGTGGTGGTGGCCATCGACGCGAAGCGGCGGGAGGACGGCAGCGGCTGGAGCGTTTATAAAAACGGCGGCCGTGTGGATATGAACCTGGACGCCGTAGAGTGGGCGGCCAGGGCAGAAGAACTGGGCGCGGGAGAGATTTTGCTCACCAGCATGGACGCGGACGGCACGAAAGCAGGCTACGACCTGGAACTGACCAAGGCTGTGGCGGGGGCGGTAAGCATCCCCGTGATCGCTTCCGGCGGCGCGGGCAAGCCGGAACACTTTTATGAGGCGCTGGAAGATGCGGGAGCGGAGGCTGTCCTGGCGGCGTCTTTATTTCATTACAAGGAACTGGAGATCAGGCAGGTAAAGGAATATCTGCAGGAGAGAGGTGTCAGTGTAAGGCTTTGACAGCAGGAAGAATAGCTGTGGGCTTTGCGGTGAGCGCATTTGCAGAGGTCTTTATGAGGTATTACGAAATAGAAAATGAGATGTATCGGAGAGCAGTGGAATTGATAGAAAAGAGATATCCTGTCGGTTGGGGCGGCGCTGGTGTTGTCCGCACATCTAAGGGGAATTATTATACAAGTGTATCCATTGAAACCGCTAATGCATCTGCAATTGTATGTATCGAATTGGGAGCTATGCTTGAAGCTCATAAATACAATGAAAAAGTGACGCACTGTATGTGCCTTATTCGTGATGATGAAAACTCCAAATATAGGGTATTATCACCATGCGGCATTTGCCAGGAGAGATTGCGGTATTGGGGTGAGGATGTACAAGTGGCTGTCACGACGGAAGAGGATAAAATCAGATTTGTGGAATTAGGGGAATTACAGCCATATCACTGGACGAAAGCCTACCCGGCTGACGAACTTGAACACTGGGAAGAAGAAACATAAGAACGTTTTTCTGAGAAGGGAGATATTTTATGGCAATGATCAGTAACGACTGGCTGACGGAACTGGGAGAGGAGTTCCGCAAACCATATTATAAGGAACTTTATGATTTTGTACGGAACGAATACAATACGACACAGATTTTCCCTCCGGCGGACGATATCTTTAACGCCTTTCACCTGACGCCCTTAAGCGAGGTAAAGGTGGTCATCATCGGGCAGGATCCCTACCATAACGTGGGTCAGGCCCATGGGCTCTGCTTTTCCGTGAAGCCGGATGTGGACATTCCGCCCTCCCTAGTCAATATTTACCGGGAACTTCATGAGGATCTGGGCTGTAAGATTCCCAACAACGGTTATCTGGTGAAGTGGGCCAAGCAGGGCGTGCTGATGCTGAACACGGTGCTGACGGTCCGCGCCCATATGGCAAATTCCCACCGGGGCAAAGGCTGGGAGGAGTTCACGGACGCCGCCATTAAGGCTTTAAACAAGCAGGACAGACCCATTGTGTTCATTCTCTGGGGCAGACCGGCGCAGATGAAAGAGAAGATGCTGAACAATCCCAACCACCTGATCCTGAAAGCGCCTCATCCGAGCCCCCTGTCCGCATATAACGGTTTCTTTGGAAGCAAACCTTTCAGCCAGACCAACAGATTCCTGGAAGCGCACGGTGTGGAACCTATCGACTGGCAGATTGAAGATGTATGACGGTTCGGAAATGCATAGTCTCTTCGAGAGAAATCCGGAATGGCAGTTAAAAGAAAGAGGATGAAGACGATGTTGGAAATTACGCGCATTTACATGCCTAGGGACAATGAAAAGAACGAATACAGCAATTATCGGAACCAATTGCAGCCCCGGAAGCGTTTTGGCGACAGTGAACTGGAAGAATTGTTCCATACGAATGAAGCCGGGATCATGAAGCTTGTGGAACAGGCCGTCAGCGAGTATGTCAATGATGATGATCTGTGCAATGATGACGAAAACTTCTGGCCCCGCCGCTGTGAACTGACAGGAGAGTGGTACGTCAGAGAGATCTATTTCAGCGAAAAGGATTATTTATCCGTGGAGACGGCATTTCTCAGTACCTGGCAGACAGGAAAAGATGATTATCTGGGTCTGGATGTTCTTTTGCGTTATGACGAAGAAGCGGGTGAATTTATCTTTGAGGGGGACGTGAATCAAAGCGTGATATGAGTAAAGAGCGATGGAGGAGTAAAAGGAAATGGCAAAGATCAGAATAGCAATCGCGGGCTACGGCAATCTGGGAAAAGGCGTGGAGTGCGCTGTGAGACAGAACGAGGATATGGAACTGACTGCGGTCTTCACCAGGAGGGATCCTGCGTCGGTGAAGACGCTGAGCGGAGTTCCGGTATACCATACAGATACGCTGCCGGAGAAAAAGGAGGAGATTGACGTGTTGGTAGTGTGCGGCGGTTCCGCCACGGATCTGCCAAAACAGACTGCGGAGTATGCGAGATATTTCAATGTGGTGGACAGCTTTGATACCCACGCGAAAATCCCGGAACATTTTGCCAACGTGGATCAGGCGGCTGTGGAGGGCGGAAAGATTGCCATGATCTCCGTGGGATGGGATCCGGGCATGTTTTCCCTGAACAGGCTTTATGCCAACGCCATCCTGCGGGAGGGCAGCGACTATACTTTCTGGGGAAAGGGCGTCAGCCAGGGACATTCCGACGCCATCCGCAGGATTCCCGGCGTGAAGGACGCAAAGCAGTATACCATCCCCGTGGAGTCCGCGCTGGAGGCAGTGCGCCGCTGCGAAAATCCCGAACTGACCACCAGGCAGAAGCACACAAGGGAGTGTTTCGTGGTGGCGGAAGAGGGCGCTGATAAAGCCTGGATTGAGAATGAGATCAAGACCATGCCCAATTATTTCGCGGACTATGATACCACCGTGCATTTTATCACCGAGGAGGAATTGCAGCGGGATCACGCGGGGATTCCTCACGGCGGCTTTGTGCTGAGAACGGGCAGGACCGGGATGAACGGGGAACACAATCATGTGATGGAGTACAGCCTGAAACTGGATTCCAACCCGGAGTTTACCGCCTGCGTGCTCACTGCCTATGCCAGGGCGGCCTACCGCATGAACAGGGAGGGCATGAAAGGCTGTAAGACAGTGTTCAACGTGGCGCCGGTTTACTTAAGCCCCCTGACGGCGGAGGAGATGCGGCGGACGCTGCTGTAAAGGGAATTGATGTGGAGACAGGACATCTATTCTTGCGAAGGGCATATGCTGTCTCGCGGCGTTGTAAGATGGATGCTTCATGTATCACGGATGCGAAACAGGCGATGAGGGGACATTAGGAAGGCGGGGGATGGACTGTTACCAATGAAAAGCCATGCCGGACGATATATGGCGGAATGAGGAAATGGCAGGCTGTACAGACGGGAAAATTGCCGGATGATCATGCAGATGTCGGAAAGGTACAGATACAAGATGGAGAAAAGAGCGTTTGTGACAAGAAAGATGGTGGAGGAGATCGTAAAGGATTACCCTACCCCCTTTCATATTTATGATGAGAAAGGCATTCGTGAGAATGCAAAGGCGTTGAAAGAAGCTTTTTCCTGGAATCAGGGTTATAAGGAATTTTTTGCGGTAAAAGCAACACCCAATCCCTTTTTGATCGATATTCTGAAAGAGTATGGCTGCGGCTGCGACTGCTCTTCCCTGACGGAACTGATGCTCAGCCATGCGGCGGGGATGAAAGGGGAGGATATCATGTTTTCCTCCAATGACACCCCTGCGGAGGATTTCGAACTGGCGGCGAAGATCGGCGCAACGATCAATCTGGACGATATCACCCACATTGACTTCCTGGAGAAGACGCTGGGGTATCTGCCCAAGACCTTAAGCTGCCGCTACAATCCGGGAGGATATTTTTCCCTGGGGACGGATATCATGGACAATCCCGGGGACGCCAAGTACGGTTTTACCACGGAGCAGATGTTCGAGGGTTATCGAATCTTAAAAGAGAAGGGCGTGGAGAATTTCGGCATCCATGCGTTTCTGGCAAGCAATACCGTGACCAACGAGTATTATCCCACCCTGGCGAAACAGCTGTTTGAACTGGCGGTGCAGCTGAAAGAGCAGACCGGTGCGCATATCAGGTTTATCAATCTCTCCGGCGGTATCGGCATTCCCTACCGTCCCGACCAGGAGCCCAACGACATCCGTGTCATCGGCGACAGCGTGAGAAAGGTGTACGAGGAGATCCTTGTTCCCGCAGGAATGGGGGATGTGGCGATCTACACGGAACTGGGGCGTTTCATGATGGGACCTTACGGGCATCTGGTGACGAAAGTGATCCATCAGAAGCATACCCATAAGGAATACCTGGGGGTGGACGCCTGCGCGGTGAACCTGATGCGGCCCGCCATGTACGGCGCTTATCACCACATTACCGTGCTGGGTAAGGAGGATCGACCCTGCGACCACAAATATGACGTGACGGGCTCCCTCTGCGAGAACAATGATAAATTTGCCATTGACAGGATGCTTCCGGAGGTGGAGATCGGGGATTATATCGCCATCCATGACACCGGTGCGCATGGTTTTTCCATGGGATATAATTACAATGGCAAGTTGAAATCGGCGGAACTTTTGCTTCATGAGGACGGTTCCGTGCAGCTGATCCGCCGGGCGGAGACACCGAAAGATTATTTTGCGACGTTTGATCAGTTTGGGATCTATGACAGGTTGTTTCCGGAGCAGTGACGCTGGATTTCCTGCGAGCAATGAGCTAAGTGCCATGCCTGTATGAGCATAAAGCCATGTTCCATGGCTTGGCGAATGCTGCAGGGAGCGGTCTGGCGGAGGCATGGAAGATCATGGTATCATCAAAAGGAAAGAGAAAACTGGAATACAACGGAACCGTTTACTACTGGTTTGTCAGGAAAAATGCCGCGGGTATCCCGAGGATCCACATTTTGTCGGAAGATAAAAGGGTCAATCTGGAATATCCCTGCATGGACAGTGAGGTGCCGGTGGTTCCGGCTTATATCAGGGAACTTTTAAAAGGACAATGATTTTGGAAAGCAGTTTGAAAATAAATTTTCAAATCTTGATTGGTATGCGTGCCAAAGCACGCGAAGGGGTGTAAAGATGAGATTTCCGAAATTTTTACAAAAGGGAGGAACCATAGGGTTTATGGCTCCCTCTTTTGGATGTGCAACAGAGCCTTACATGAGCGCGTTTCACCATGCCCTGAAAAGATTGGAGGAAGCAGGTTACAGGACTGTCCTGGGACCAAACTGTTACGAGGGCGAGGGCGTGGGCATCAGTAATACCCCCGAAAAATGCGGCGCGGAGGTTATGGAGATGTTCGGCAGGGAGGATGTGGACTGCCTGATTTCCTGCGGCGGCGGGGAGTTGATGTGCGAAATCCTGCCTTTTGTGGATTTTGAAAAGCTGGCGGAAATGGAGCCGAAATGGTTCATGGGATATTCCGACAATACCAACCTGACTTACCTGCTTGCCACGCTGTCGGATACCGCATCCGTATACGGACCCTGCGTGGGGGCGTTCGGCATGGAGCCCTGGCATGAGTCGCTGGGGGATGCGCTTGGGGTATTGACGGGAGAACGTCAGTCCGTGCACGGCTATGAACTGTGGGAGAAAGAGAGCCTTAAGAATGAGGAGAACCCGCTGGCTCCTTACCATGTGACGGAGCCGGTGCGGCTTCGGAGTTTTGTGGGGATGCAGGAAATATGCTTCCCGGAGGCGGGCAGTCTCACAAAAACGAACGCCCCGCTCCGTTTTTCGGGCAGGCTTCTGGGCGGATGCCTGGACTGCCTGGCGAATCTTTCCGGCACGCGGTTTGACAGGACCGGGGAATTTGTGGAGAAATATCGGGAGGACGGCATTATCTGGTTCCTGGAGGCCTGCGACCTGAACGTATTTTCCATCCGCCGGGCCATGTGGCAGCTGGAGGAAACGGGATGGTTCCAACATGTAAAAGGTTTCCTCATTGGCAGACCCCTAAACGGCGGGGAGATGATGGGACTGGACGCATATCATGCCGTGCTGGAGGTGGCAGGCAGGAAAGGCGTGCCCGTGGTCATGGATGTGGATCTGGGACACCTGCCTCCCATGATGCCGCTTGTGGTGGGCAGTCTGGCGGATGTGGCGGTATTTGGGAATACGATCGATGTGAAGATGAAGCTGGCGTAGGGATAGATTGAAAAAGTGATGGAACCTGTTATGATAAAAGCATGGAAAAATAAGAGAGGTGGCCTGATGGATTTAGATATACAGATAACAGATATGGCAGGTGCATATATTGAGCATTCCATGGTAATTGCTAATTTTTGCTCAATGGTATCAACGCAATTAAAAAATAGCATGTGCCGTGTTTTCCCTGACAATGTTCAATATAAATGGCATACAAAATCAGGTGATGAAAAAAAAGTTATTCCAGACGCCACCATAAATTGCCAGGTAAGATCAAGGCGTGGTAATTCATTTGTAAATGCCCCTCAATTTGTCCTGGAGGTATTATCAGATTCTACAGAAAAGTATGATCGTAATGAAAAAATGGAATTGTATAGAGAACAGGAAATAAATGAATATTGGATTGTTGACTGGAATAAAAGAAGGGTTGAGATTTATGATCTTGATTATGATGAAAGCGACAAGCCCAGATATTATTTGTGGAAAACAATCACGGAAGAAAATAAGGAAGAATTGAAAATAGTTCATTTTCCACATGTAAAGATTGATTTTGATGAATTATTTAATATAGAATGGTAGGAAGCGGTACATGTTACAATCAAAAAAACACTATGCAAAAATGTATAGTGTTTTTTGATTGCTTTCAGCCCTTTAAAATAAATGCCGGCAGCGGGACTTGAACCCGCACGTGGTTGCCCACAACAGATTTTGAGTCTGCCTCGTCTGCCATTCCGACACGCCGGCATATGCGGAAGTTTTCCGCAACAAATTAATTTTAACATAGAAAACCTTGATTGGCAAGCAGTTTTTATTGATTCTGGAAAAGCTTTACACGTCAGGTATTGATTGTTATAATAAAAGTGTTCCAAATCATAAGGCGAGAGGATTTCCATGCCAGATTATGTGTTAAGCTGTTGTTCCACAGCAGATCTGTCCAAGAAGCATTTTAACAGAAGTGATATCCGTTATATCTGTTTCCACTGCACCCTGGGAGGAACGGAGTACCCGGATGACCTGGGGGAGTCGCTTCCGCCTGCGGAGCTGTACCGCAGGATGGTGGCGGGGGAGGAGGCCAAAGCCTCCCAGGTGAGCGCGGGGGATTACGAGGCCTTTTTTGAGGAAAGCCTGAAAGCGGGAAAGGATATCCTGCATGTGACGCTCTCCACCGGTATTTCCGGTACCTATAATTCAGCCTGTGTGGCAAGGGATGAACTGCGGGAGCGTTACCCGGAGAGAAAAATCCATATCGTGGATTCCCTAGGGGCGTCCAGCGGATACGGGCTGGATTATTCCGGGAAATGTTATCTCAGCCATTCGGAATGCCTGGAGGATGCAAAAGCGGTGGCGGCCCTGGTGGAGGAGAGGTTTCAGAAGCTGGACGGGAAAGTGGAGATATTCCCCATCGGGGCGACCATAGGAAGCCATACGGGGCCCGGCACGATCGCGCTGTTTTTCTGGGGTGATGAGAGAAAAAGTTAGCTGGCGGTTGCACTTCTGAAATTGTCGGATTATAATGAAGATAATATTTGCGCACGGAAGAACGCAGGGGGCGTTTCCGGCGTTAACTGTTTTATAAGAGGAGGAGTAGGTCATGGCAAAACTGATCATAACCGTGGAGGGCGGAAAATTTACACAGACGCTGAGTTTTTTGGACAGAAATATCAAGGATAACAGGTACATTTATGAGAACGGCAATGAGTCGGGGATCATGGAAGATCCTGAGGAAGTCTATGAAGATGTACCGGAGTGCAGCCGCATTGCCGAGCAGTATGAGGAACTGCTGAAAGCCCTGGATCTGGGGAGAAGGCAGATTACCGGCATTATGCGCCAGTTAAACGCACTGGAAAAGACCATGGATCCTTACGTGATCCCGTCGCCGGACAACGGACAGGAGCACGTCATTACCCTGGACAACGGCGATCTGGACAAGCTTGCCAGAATGGTAAATGTGAAAGAGTTCGAGAATGATAAGAACATTGAGGATGCGGTCAGGGCGCTGATCCGCAGGGGATAGTTCGGAATGGGAGAGCGCCGGTTATTCCTGCGGGCAATGAGCCAAGCGGATGCGTTGGGAACCTCTGGTTCCCTATCCATCTTGGTGAATGCCGCGAGGGTCAACAACCCTGATGCTCTGCATCGGGGTTGTTGACTTTGGCGTTCTTTGAAATACAGGAGGTAGTTTATGGGATTGTTTGGGAAAAAGAAGTCCGGAAACGTGGAGGAAAGGCGAACCCAGACGGGACAGGAAGAGGGACAGAATCAGAAAGGGCAGGCGGAAACCGCAGCAGAAAGGCAGATGCAGAAGACCCCATCGGAGCAGAAGCCGCCGCAAATAAAAGAGTATATCAGGGGCGCAGGCGGAACCATCGTCACCAAGTCCATTTTAAACGGTACATCCAGGCTGAAATGGATTTTCAGGCAGGAGATCGGGGAGGGAAACGGCTGGGTGGCTTTCGGGGACACGGACAGCCAGGAGTATGTGAACGATGCCAAAAACATGGAGATCGTTGATTTTAACGTACTGGCAAACATAGAGCCTGCGGTGGTAAATATCTTTTATATGCCCATGGGCAGCGACCTGGAATTTCGCTCCGATGAGACCGGGAAATATTTTGTGGACACCAGGACCGGGCAGGAGATCCGGGAGCCGGTGAAGCACCCGGGCCAGATCGCCTTTGAGAAGAATTTGAAGTTCCTGAACAAGGAGAACTATCCGCTGGAATTTTTCCAGGGGCTTTTTACCACAAACGGTAAGACAGAGGTTGTCCGGGTGGGGGTAGCGGATCTGCCCACCGGGGAGATCGTCCTTGCGGATCCCATTGCCTATCTGGGGAGCAGGTATGAGACGGTTCTGGACAGAAAAGTCCCTGCGGGCAGCTATCCCGTGGAACTGTCGGTCTGTCGTTCCCGGATTGTGGGACTGCGCTATGCGGCGGCAAGGCTTCTGATCGGCGCGAAACCTGCGGTGCGCTATGAGATCGCCATGCCCAAAGGGGAAGTGGAAAAGTCCGGCAATTTCACGTTCTTTGGCGTGGATACCGGGCTGGCCTGCATTGCGGATGCGCAGACCGCACAGGAGAACCGGGCGTTTTTTGAAAAATGGGAGAGGGAAAATCCGGGAAAGAACAAATACACGGATTATTTCGCGGCGTTTTTCCAGAAAAGCTATGAAGCCCGTCCGGAGTTCCAGAACCGGGGCGGAAGCTGCCTTGAGTGGTCTCTGCCGGGGAGCGGGCAGAGGGTCGTCATGTTTGCCAGCGGCATGGGGGACGGCATATTCAGCGGATATTGGGGAATGGACGAGGACGACGGGATCGCCTGTCTGGTGGTGCCCTTTATGAATCCGGAGTTCTTCTGATCGGGTAATATTTTCAATTCATGATGGGGAAAAGCAATATTTCCCGATTAAGGAGCAGTGACGGTTTCAGGCTTGCTGCCATGCCGCTTTTCGGCATAAATAGGCATGAAAACCGCAGTATGAAGGAGTGTCAAAAGATGATGAAAGATAAGATTGCGGGCGGCTTGTTCGGGCTGCTTATCGGGGATGCCCTCGGCGTTCCCTATGAATTTCATACAGCGGACCAGCTGCCCCCTTATGAGGAGATCGAGATGACGCCGCCGAAAGGGTTCCACAGGGCTCATGCCGGGGTGGAGGCGGGCACATGGTCGGATGACGGAGCCCAGGCGCTCTGCCTGTTCGACAGCCTTGTGAGCCAGGGAGGATTTTCCCTGGAACATTTTTCGGATCTTCTTTTAAGCTGGTATGTGGACGGAACGTGGGCGGTGGGAAAGGATGTGTTCGATGTGGGCGTCCAGACCAGTTATGCCCTTGTAGCATATAAAAGAGGGAAGCCAGTCCGGGAGTGCGGCATGCTGAACCCGGAGGGAAAGGGAAACGGCGCGCTGATGCGGGCGCTTCCCATGGCGCTGTGGCATGAGAACCGGGAAAAGCTGGTGCAGGATGCCCACAGCCAATGCCTGATCACCCATGGGCATCCCTGTAACCAGGTCTGCTGCGCACTCTACTGCCTTGCGGCAAGAGCCCTGCTGGAAGGGGCACAGGCGCAGGAAGCCATAGACGACAGTGTGGCCGTCCTGCGCCAGATGTACCGGAACATGCCGGAATATGAGAAAGAACTGGAGTGGAGCATCCGTCCGGGGACTGTCTGGGAAGGCATGGGAATGGGATATGTGGTGGACTGTCTGCGGAGCGCCTTTATGATACTGGAACAGACGGCAAGCTATGAGGAAGCGGTGAAGAAAGCCATCCTGCTGGGAAATGACACGGATACCACGGCCTGCGTCACAGGCGGGCTGGCGGGGATTTTGTATGGTGTTCAGGGGATTCCGGAGCGCTGGATGTCCGCGTTGCGGGAGAAAGAGAAAGTGGAAGGGCTTTTGGAGCGGTTCCAGGCGCGATTATCCGGGGCTGTCCTGCGCTGACTTCTTTGGGATCCCGGCATGGGGAATGGGAAAAGGAAAGTTTCTCTCCATGCACTTTTGTATTTGACGTTCTCCCTTTTCGGAATTGTGTACATCAAAGACCCGAACATCCTGTGGCTGGTAGGGAAATACCTGAAAGCCTGGATGTACGCTAACCGAGACCATAAATTGAAGAAACTGATGGGAATGCTTATTCTGAAGCTGTAAATGTTATCATGAAGAGCCGTGTGCGGAAAAGCCGCACGCATGGTTCTGTGAGGGACAGGCATTGTGAGGTGCTTGTCTACTTGGCTACTGCTATATGAGGTATTAATATGGACATTAGTTTTGAGTATCTACAGGAATTGCTTCAGGAGGTCAACGATTTAAGGACAAAGACAGAATATTCTGAAGTGAACGAAAATGATTATGACGAGATCGCGTATATTGCAAATAAAAATAGCACAAAGATAGGTGTTCAGTTAGGACTCCAACGCGAACTTGACTGTAAGAAACATAATCTGAAAGAAAGACACAGCATCAGAAAGGGCAGTCAGTATTATTGCAAAATTTACAAGAAAGATGGAAAAGTTGTTAGAGTTGAAAGTTATGTAAAAGGTCGAATTGATGTTGTTTTTTTAGCTTATTATACAGAAGATAAGCGATTTATGTTCCCGTTTTCTTCCGATGGCAGTTTTTATCCGACATACGTTTACGTAACACATTTTCGTAATGAAATTGTGGACGAGGAATACCGTTCTGACAGAACTCAAATTATATATGAACGTTATCTCTACACGGATGGCAATTCTGTCAGGTATGAATATATAAATTACATTCCAAACGGCACATATCCTGTCTTGTCAAAAGCAAGCGGAATATTTGCTCTGTCCCCCGAACTGAATTACACTTCAACTCAATATTCCACATGGCGAGATGATGAAACTTGAAATTCTGTAAGAATGGAATATCACAAACATCGCATTAAGCAAAAAAATGATGGCTATGAGAATGATTTCAAAGGTTTTAGTAACGAAGTTGAAGAAAAAGGAGAATTCCTTGTGGAAGAAAAAAGGCGAAAGAACCTATTTAACTTTCTGTTAAGAAAAGCTGGTAGTAACAACACAGATATGTAGAAATCAATAATAGGGCATTCTATTTTTAGTTTTCATTTTTTGGTTGGTTACAGTTTTATGCTTCAGATGTGTTTTGTGTATGGCTTAACTCTGTATGTTGATGTAACGTTGTATTGTGCAATAATATATTAAATTTTATAGAATTATGTGGCACCGTTTCTTTTATAGCTAAAGTTTAGGTGTTATGATACGAATTAGTTCTTCAAAAAGTTTATTGTAAAAATTACTATCGGAGGCAGATTTGTGAATAATAAAAAAATGGATATAATAAACGATATGGAATTTACTTCTCTATTTCAAAAATCAAAAAAACTAATTGATAATGCCCGAAGCAATATGGGACAAATGGTAAATATCATTACAGTTATTACAAGTTTTTTGTTAGGACAGTATATTGTCGAACAGGAACAGCAAGGGCAGGAACGTGCAAAATATGGTTCAAAGGTGATAGACTCATTATCAGGTACTTATGCGCATTGAAGATAAAGACGAGAGGGATTTTTATGAAAAGGAAGCGCTGCGTTCTGGCTGGAATGTATCTACTTTGAAAAGACAGTATCATTCCAGTCTTTATGAAAGGCTTGCTTTAAGCAGGAATAAAGATGATGTACTGCGATTGGCAAATGAGGGAGCAATACCGCAAAAACCGGAGGATATCTTGCATACGCCGTACGTTCTTGAGTTTGCCGGATTGGAGGATAAAGCATCTTACCATGAAAGTGATTTAGAATCAGCAGTCATTGATAAAATACAAAAATTTTTATGTTGATTTGATTCTATATAACCGTTTGTTACGGTGCTATGTACTTATTGATTTTAAAGCAGATGAGCTAACCCATCAAGATTTAGGGCAAATGCAGATGTATGTAAACTATTTTGACCGCTATGAAAGAATAGAGGGGGAAAATCCAACAATTGGTATTTTGCTTTGCAAAAAAAGTGATGAAGCACCGGTTGACTTGACATTGCCGGAAGATGCCAATATTTATGCCAAAGAGTACAAATTGTATCTACCGGACAAAAAAGTATTACAATCAAAGTTAAAAGAATGGCTTGATGAGGAACAAGACAAGAATAGCGAAACATAAAAGTTTTTCCATTTGCTTTGTTAATTCCTCCGAATTCGGGGGAATTAACATTACCACAGTTCGAGGCTGTCCTCGGCGTCCACCCACATCTGTAAATTGCCGTCAAGTGCCAATCGTGCATATTCAAGAGGTTCATCTATTGCCAGCGCATCTAACGCACATTGGGAACAGGGAGTAGTCCGGGGTCCATCTTCCGCCACATTACAGTCAATCCGCAGGATATATCCGTCAAAAGTGGGTACATCAATGCTGTTGTACATACAATAGAATCTCTCGGAGAAATTAACAAAGCATTTCAATCAGTTCTTTTCGCCTGATTTATATTGTGTTATAATGTTTTATGTGATTTTGTTTCCCTTAAAAATCATCAAATCACAATCGGGATTTGTAAGTAAGAGATGAGGAAGTTATGAAAATCGACATTCAAAGTTTTTCCAGTCAATATTTTGTGCGGAGAGTGGAGAAAAATGATTTATCTAAGGTCTATGCGCTCTGCAGCAAAAACAGTTTATATTACCAATACTGTCCCCCTGCTGTGACTGAACAAAGCATTATAGATGATATGAATGTTCTGCCGGTAAATAAGAGTCTCGATGATAAATATTATCTTGGATATTTTGACTCGGATAAGCTGATTGCAGTGATGGATTTCATCATGGCATATCCTGATGAAAAGACAGCATTTATCGGGTTCTTTATGACAGATATATCTGTTCAAAACTGTGGAATTGGAAGTAAAATAATTGATGATTTATGCGTATATTTGAAAACCCTTGGGCTTTCAGGGGTTCGGCTTGGCTGGGTAAAAGGAAATCCACAGGGAGAGCATTTTTGGCACAAGAATCAGTTCAAAGAAACCGGAATCTCATATGATACGGATAACTATACAGTTATTGTGGGACATCGGGTTCTGTAAATTCCAGCTTATAAAGTAGTTGATATAGGAACACTTTTTCGAAAAGAGAGTTGACTTTTTGACGGACACTCCTGGCAGGAGGAAAAGGATGGATTTCAGTTTAAAAAAAGGACAGCAGTGCGTGATACGGATGGATGAGCGGGAGACAGGGGCGGTGAAGATCGCGGTCTCCAATCTGGCGGGGGATCTGGAGCGTGCCATGGGGATATCGGCGATGATCCTGCAGGGCGCGGGGAAAGAACTGCGCGATGCCAGGGCAGTTTTATGTAACGTGGAGAGAGGACAGCAGAGCGGAAAGGAAGTGTCGCGGAAGGCGGGAGAAAAGTCAGGAGCCGGGGAAAAGGTACTGCAGTACAATGGAAAAATATTGCTGGATGTGAGAGGAGAACTGCACAATGCCGGGGCAGGCTTACCGGATGCAGGAGAAATCAGCGACAGTGAAAAAATTGCGGAAATCCTGATCGGTACGTTGGATGTTTCAGAAGCGATAAAGGATTCCACAGACTGTTCCCCGCTTTGTGACGCCGCAGGTATCCTGCGGAAAGAAGCATACCTGCACAAAGTTTCGGATGGAAAACTGATCATTGCGGGCAGCGACAGGCGTGGAACCATTTATGGGATCTACGAACTCTGCGAGGAGCTGGGGGTGTCCCCGTGGCATTTCTGGGCGGACGTGCCTGTGCGGAAGAGGCAGGAATTTTCATTGCCGGAAGACTATGTGAATACGGACTATCCTTCCGTGGAGTACCGGGGCATTTTCATCAATGACGAGGAAGAACTGGAGGCCTGGGTGCAGAATTACATGGGGGAGCCCACCATCGGCGTGAAAACCTACGAGAAAGTGTTTGAACTGCTGCTGCGCCTGAAAGCCAATTATATCTGGCCTGCAATGCATGTGAATTCCTTTAACCTGACGCCGGAAAACGGCGCCCTGGCGGATCGGATGGGCATTGTGGTGGGAACCTCCCACTGCGATATGCTGATGCGTTCCAACAACCGGGAGTGGAAGCCCTGGATCAGGAAAAAGGGCTATGACGACGCGGTCTACGATTATTCCATAGAGGGCAGGAACAGGGATATCCTGCAGGAATACTGGAAAGAGAGCGTGGAGCAGAACCGGGATTTCGAGGTCTGCTATACCCTCGGCATGAGGGGTATCCACGATTCCGGGTTTGAGACGAAGAACCTGGAGGGGAAAACGGAGGAGGAGATCAGAAGCGCCAAGGTATCGCTTCTGGAGACCATCATTTCAGACCAGAGAAAGATATTAAAGGATACCCTGGGGCATGAGACCATGATGACCTTCATTCCCTATAAGGAAGTGCTGGAACTCTATGACAACGGGCTGGAAATACCGGAGGATATGACGCTGGTATGGGCAAACGATAATTACGGCTATATCCGCCGCTATCCCTCTGAAAAGGAGAAGTTGCGCAGGGGCGGCAATGGCATCTATTACCACAATTCTTACTGGGCGCCGCCCAGCATGTCCTATGTATTCCTGTGTTCCATTCCCCTGGCCCACACCAGGAACGAACTGCAGAAAGCCTGGGACGAGGGCATCCGGAAGCTGTGGGTGCTGAACAGCGGGGCAATGAAGCCCCTGGAGCAGGAGATCACCTTTTTCCTGCGGCTGGCATGGGAGATTGGGAAGCCGGGCGCTCTGACGGAGAATGTGGAAGTTTTTACTGAGGACTGGATCGACCGCACTTTCACCGGAAAGATCGGGGGACAGGTATCCGCCCTGCTGAACGATTTTTCCCAGCTGACCAATGTGCGGAAGGTGGAGAACATGGATCAGGACGCTTTTTCCCAGACTGCCTACGGGGATGAGGCGGCGGTGCGCATCCATCGGTATGAGGAACTTTTTAACCGGGGGAACGGGTTGTATGAAACGCTGCCGGAGGAGGAAAAGGACGCCTTTTTCCAGCTGGTGTTGATGCGGATCCATGCCGCTTATTTCACGAACCTTGCGTATTATTACGGGGACAGGAGCACGCTGATGCATGGGCGTGGGAATATGCAGGCGGCGGCATTCTATACGGAAAAATCCAGGGAGGCGGAGGACGCCCGGAGGAAGCTTCTGCATTATTACAACCATGTGATGTGCGGCGGGAAGTGGAGCGGTATCCTGAACCCCGAGGGCTTTCCCCCGCCACGTGCGGCCATGATGCCGGTCTGCACGCCGCCCCTTGGGATTTCGGGCGAACCGTCCATGCGGGTGGATCTCTGGAATGAAGCGAAGGAACTTTGCTTTGTGACGCCGGGGGAGAAATGGATCGAGATCGGCAATCAGGGAACCGGGGAATTTGACGTGCGCCTGCGTGCGCCGGAATGGGTAAAGCTTTCTGCGGAAAGGGCGGTGATCCACAGGGAACAGAGGATCCTTGTCAGTGTGTCCGGGGAATGGGAAGAACGCCTGGGAGAGATCGTGGTGGAAAACTGCAGCGACGGGAGCCTGCGGCGGATTCCGGTCAGGACGGTGAAGCCGGAATATGACAGCGCGGGATGCGCGCTGGAAGAGGACGGGATTATCGTGCTTGAGGGCGATGCTGCAGGGGAAAGGAAGCCAGAGGGCGGCGTTGCAGGGGAAAGGAAGCCAGAGGGCGGCGTTGCAGAGGAAAGGAAGCTTGAGGGCGATGCTGCAGGGGAAAGGAAGCCAGAGGGCGGCGTTGCAGAGGAAAGGAAGCTTGAGGGCGATGCTGCAAGGGAAAGGAATCTGGCGGGCGACGCTGCAGGGGAAAGGAATCCGGCGGGCGTCACCGTGGTGGAAAGTCGGGCAAAGGGCAAAGACACAGAGGAGCGAAATTTAGAACCTGCTCATTTGTCCGGTAAAAATATTCAGGTTGAGAAAATAGGAATTGGCAGTCTGCTGGGAGAATGTGCGGGGGATGAAAGTCCGAGAGGCGCAGGAAAGATGTTCTCCCGCGATTTCAGGATCATCCGCAGGCTTGGCCGTATGCAGGGGAACCTGGTGGAGGCGTGCGTGCAGAGGAATGCGGATGACCTGGATTCCACAGGAACCATGCCGGGGGCGGAACCGCTGTCATACTATTTCGCAGCGCACAGCAGGGGAGAATTCCTGTTGGAGATACACAGGTTCCCGTCCCTTAACTCTGTGGGCAGGCTTCGGATTGGGATTTCCCTGGATGGCGGTTTGGTTCAGGTTGTGGAATCTGTGTCCAATGACGAATGGCGCGGCAACTGGAAGAAAAATGTGCTCAATAACGTGGATCGGCTGTACTTGAAACTTTCCGTCCCGGAGGCGGGAAAACATCGGCTCTGTGTCTGGGCGATAGACAAATATTTCGCCTTTTCGCGCATGGTGATCTATACGAAGCCCAGAAAGGAGAACAACCTGGCGGGTGTCCGGGGCGCGCAGGCGCTTCCGGCGGAATGGGATATGGATGCCTGGTGCGACCGGTTTTATGGAAAATGGGAACTGCCGCCCAGACCTGTATTTTATGCGGCACGGGAATATGATCGGGATACCCTCGCGGTGACCTGTAAGATGGCGCAGGCGATAAGCTATGGCGGGAAAGTGACGCCGGAATGGTACCTGGAGCGGGGGCAGGAAGCCTTTGAGGAAACGGACGGCGCAGTCAGGATAGACGCGGCGGCCGCACTGGCCCGGAGCGGCTGCGCGTGGACAGATGACGGGCAGGATTTAGGAGCCGGATCGGAAATCAGGCAGGCGGCCAGTCTCTGGAAGCATTGCAGCAGCGAATCTTTCGGGCGCAGCGGACTTGCGCTGTACATCCGGGAACCGGAATTAAGCTGGACGCCGGACAACGCACCCAGCCTGAATTACCGTCTCCGATGCGAAGGCGGGGAATATACGCTCTGGATGCTGTCCAAGTTTAACCTGCGGGAGGAAAGTTCTTTCAGCATCGGGATAGATAATGAGATCATTTCCCCTGGGAAACTGTACGGAAACGGCGCACTGTGGCGTTATGAGGCGGAGCAGATCTACCGCTGGACGCCTGTGGCGCAGTTGTCCCTGGAAAAGGGGGAACACATATTGCACATCTTTGCCCTTGCGTCCGGGATGAGATACGACAGGTTTTATCTGACCAGAGGGACAGAGTTGCCGCCCATGGATACGGAATGGGCAGTGGAGAGGAGACAGGATGAAGTATCATTTTAACTATTGCTGGCATTTCCTGCTGGCGGACGCGTTTCCCATGAAAGAGGCCGTGGAAAAGTGGAAGGACGATCAGGGACGGTATTTTTACGAAAGGGATTATCGGGAGCAGGGCTGGCAGGAGGTGACGCTTCCCCACACCTTTAACGACGGGGACCTGTTTGTCGCGCCCATCCAGGACGCCGGAAGCGGGCAGAAGCGCACCTGTGCCTTTTACCGGAAAATGTTTTCGCTGGAGGAAGCATGGCGGGGCAGTAAGATCCTGCTGGAGTTCGAGGGGATGCGCCAGACCTGCTATCTGTATGTGAATGGCAGGATGGCGGGCTATTATGAGGCGGGGGTGGCGCCTTTTGGTTTCGATATCACTTCCTATGTGGAGTTTGGCGGGGAGAACCTGATCGCCCTGGCCACGGACAATACCGCCACCCGGAATATTGACTTCTGTATCGCGGAGACGCCCAATGAGCCGGGAGTGGAGCCGGGTTCCTATCTTCTTGCCCAGGATAAGGCTGTGCCGGAGGACAGGCAGGGGGTGGGATTTTTCTGGAACTGCAATGATTTCAACCCCTCCCTTGGGGGGATTACCCGGCCTGTGTACCTGCATGTGAAGCCCAAGGTCTATCTGACCCTGCCATTGTACAGCAACCTGCAGACCAAAGGCGTGTATGTGTATGGCAGCGACTATGATCTGGAAAAGGGAACGGCCCGCGTCCATGTGGAGGCGGAACTGCGGAATGAGAGCGGCAGGGAGGCGAGGGCGCAGCTGCGGGTTTCGGTGGAGAAGTTGACTGGAATCGGTGCAGAAAAGGCTTCCGCAGGGCATCTGGACGGAATCGATGCAGAAACGGTTCTTGCGGAGGGAACGGGCGAAGCCAGTGCAGAAACGGTTCTTGCGGAGGGAACGAGCGAAGCCAGTGCAGAAACGGCCTTTGCAGAGGGAACGGACGGAATCGATACAGAAACGGTTCTTGCGGAGGGATCGGACGAAGCCAGCACGGAAATGTTTTCCGCAGGGCAGTCCGGCAGTACCTGTGTGCATGTTTTCTCCTCAGGGCAGGTCACAATTCCCGCAGGCAGTCCCGTGATACCTCCCCTGTCCATCACCCCTGCGGACGCCTATAAAAAAGAAATCCTCGCGGATGGCAGAATCCACTATGTGCCAAGGGAAGAGGAGGAAGTATCCCCCACCGTCGCGGATTCCGTACAGACAGTGGGGATCAGCGCTGTTTCCGACGCAATTTCCCTGCGCTTCTGGAACCTGGAGGACCCTTTCCTGTACCGGGTGCGGATAGAACTTCTGGTGAACGGGGATGCGGTCGATCAGGAAGTGATCGAAACGGGATTCCGTAAAGTGGAGTACGACAAGGACAAGGGTATCGTCATCAACGGACATTCCGTGTGGCTGACCGGCTACGCCCAGCGCTCCACCAATGAGTGGGCGGCGATCGGCGTGGCTCCGGAATGGCTGAAAGACCAGGATATGATGTGGCTGAGAGAGAGCAATTCCAACCATATCCGCTGGATGCATGTGGCTGCCACGCTGCCTGATATCCGCAGCTGCGACCGCCACGGCGTGGTGTGCACCCAGCCTGCAGGAGATAAGGAGAAAGAGAATTTCGGACGCCAGTGGAACCAGAGAGTGGAACTGATGCGGGACATCATCATCGCGTTCAGGAACCATCCCTCCATCCTGTTCTGGGAGGCGGGAAACAACAGCATCAGCCTGGAACACATGCGGGAGATGACGGCATTGAAGCGGCTGCTGGATTCTGACGGCGGGCGTTTTATGGGGTGCCGCACCATCAACACCGAGGACGTGGTGGCGGAATCGGAGTATGTGGGCACCATGCTGAACCGCCACGCCGCCCGTTTCTTGGCGGAGCACGGCCCCATCACGGAAACGGAGTACAGCCGGGAGGAGGCTCCCAGGAGGATCTGGGACGATTTTACGCCGCCTGATTTTGATTACCGCAACAAATATATCGGAAAGGGCGGGAAAAAGCAGGTGGGCCGCGATTTCTGGGATCTGACCATGGAGGAAATGATCCTGGCGGAGGCAGGCGGATATGCGGAATTTTTCCATGACCGTATCGGCGGCGCTTCCGGAAAGGATATGTACAGCGCGGCTGCGGCTCTTTGCTGGACAGATTCCGCCCAGCATGGCAGACAGTCCTGGTCAGAGAACGGACGCATGAGCGGCAGGGTGGATCCGGTGCGTATCAGGAAGCAGAACTTTTATCTGTATCAGGTGATGCAGTCTGGGGCACCCATGGTAAAGGTGATCGGACACTGGAATTATCCCCCTGAAGAAAAGGAAAATTACCGCTATCCCCTGAAGAAATTCAACGGGGAATTCTGGGAGGAGACCGGGGAGTACGCATACAGGGAGCCGAATAAGAAGACCGTGTATGTGGCGGGAAGCTACCACATCCTGCGCATGGAACTATGGATTAACGGGGAAAGGGCGGGAACCAGCGGGAAACCGGTGAACAGCTTCCTGTTCCCCTTTGAGAATATTGATGTCACCAGAAAAGGCGAGAGGCGGATGGCCGGATCCGGCAGAAATGACAGCGGAGTGGCAGCAGGCCTGGCCGGAGACGGCAGTGTGACGGCAGTCGGTTGCGGCGGGAGTGACAGGATTGAAGCCGTGGGCTTCGATGAACAGGGCAGGGAAGTGGCCAGGGATGTGATCTACACAGCGGGCAAGCCTGCGAAGCTGCACCTGACGCTCCACACTTCCCCCCAAGGATTCCTGGCGGACGGGGCGGACGTGGCCTATCTGGATGTGGAAGTGTTGGATGGGGAGGGCAGGCTCTGTCCCCTGTGCGACAGCCGCATCGATTTTGTGACGGAAGGGGAAGCGCAGTTCCTGGGCGGTTACAACAGCGGACGCTTTAACGGCTATGGAAAAGCGGACAGCGTGATCCATCAGGAACATGTCTATGCGGAATGCGGCAATAACCGGGTGTTCCTGCGTTCCACTTTCCGGGCGGGAAAGATTTCCGTGAAAGCGGTGATGGAGGGCGTGCCTGCGGAAACCGTGGCCTGGGAGAGCGTGGCGGTGGAGAGGGAGCCTTTGAGCCTGCATGAGCCCAATGTGTGGTATGCCGATTATTCCGCGCAGGCGCCGGAAAGGGAGGACGCTTTCCCGGCGATCCCGGCGGCGGATGCCCTGAAATACCAGGCGCCGGAGCAGGATTACTGTAAGATACTGATCCAGGGCCAGGAGCCGGATAACGGCGGGGTGCCCAGCGTGAACAGGAACGGAAGCGTATGGGGTTCCGTGCTGATCATCCTGGAGAGGATGCTTTCTACCTGGCCGGACAGGGAACTTTTTACCTATGGGTTTGACCGTGAAAAGGGCATGCTTACGGTGCATTCCGGGGATAATACCATCCTGGCGGAGGCGGGCAGGACGCACCTGCTGGTGAACGGGCAGGAGAACCTGATGGACGGCGAGCCCTATGTGACGGAACGGGGAGCTTTCGTGATGGAGGTAAACGCCCTGATTCCCTATATTCGGAATGTCAGCTGCCAGTACGACGACAGGGTGCATGTGTTGAGGATTGAGTTGAAATAAGCCAAATGGATGACGGAGGTGCAATATGTATAAAAATATCGAGAAACAGGTGAGCCTGAAACTGAAAGACCTGGTGGAATACCAGAAAGGCCAGGTGGTCAGCAAGACGCTGGTGCAGAACGAGCAGGTCGGCATGACGATCTTTTCCTTTGACAAGGGGGAGGAAATCTCCACCCATGCCGCAGGCGGGGACGCCATGGTGACCGTGCTGGAGGGAACGGGACGCTTTACCGTTGGCGGCGAGGTCTTTCTCCTGAAAGAGGGGGAGACCCTGATCATGCCCAAGGATATCCCCCATGCCGTGTACGGCGAGGAAGCGTTCAAGATGCAGCTGATCGTTTCTTTTTAAAGAGTTTCACAGGAACCGCCCGGCTGCATATGATATCACAAATACCGACAGGGGTTTTGTGATATGGATTTAAAAGGCAAATGTGAGGATTACGCGTTCCCCCCACAGCATCAGAACAGGCAGCCGGGCTTTCAGTACGTGATGGATCCCATTCCCGTCTCCGAGTGCGGGAAGACCTGCCGTAAGCTGGAAAATAAGGTTGCTTTGATCACGGGGGGCGACAGCGGCATTGGCCGGGCAGTGGCCTATGACTTTGTGAAAGAGGGCGCCTCGGTGGTCATTGTGTATTATGATGAGGAAGTGGATGCCGGGGATACCGCTGAAAGGATCAGGGAACTGGGTGGCAGATGCCTGCTGCTTTGCGGGGACTTAAAGGATCCCAGCTTCGCGGAGTACTGCGTGGACAGGACCATAAAATGCTTTGGAAAGCTGGATATCCTGGTAAATAATCACGCGGTTCAGTATATCCGGCGCAGCATTCTGGATATCTCCCGCGAGCAATTGGAATTTACATTCAGGAATAACGTATTTTCATTTTTCTATCTGATCCAATATGCCCTGCCCTATATGAAAAGGGGCGGGAGCATTATCAACACCACATCCGTGACCGCATATGAGGGAAATAAGGATCTGATCGACTATAGCGCTACCAAGGGCGCCATTGTGGCGTTGACCAGATCCCTTTCGCTGTCCCTTGTGGAACAGGGCATCCGGGTAAACGGTGTGGCGCCGGGTCCCATATGGACACCGTTGATTCCTGCGTCCTATTCGGCGGAGGAGGTTGCCACATTCGGGAAGAAGACTTCCCATGTGCCCATGGACAGGGCGGGACAGCCCTGCGAGGTATCCCCCTGTTATGTCTTCCTGGCATCGGATGATTCCAGCTATATGACGGGGCAGGTGCTTCACCCCAATGGGGGAACCATAGTAGGGTCATAAGCGGCCGCAGAGCGGGTGTCATACAAGCTGCATTTCCTGTATGCGCTGGTACACCCGCTCAAAGATATTTTCGTATTCCCTGTTTTTCTCCAGCAGCCGGAGGAATTTCTGTTCGTTAAAACGGATTGACGTATCCGGTAAAAATTTGTGCGCCAGGTCACGCAGAGTTTCAGAGGTATTGAACATCTGGCTCAGGGTGTCATTGGCGTCACGCTGGAAATAATCAGCCACAAGGGCGCAGTTGTAATCAAACAGAGGCGCCATTTTTTCTATTTTTCCTGTGTCGTTATTCATGAAAAAACCATAATTCTGCGTATGCCTGTCCGTATTTATGATGATATAATCCAGCACGGGAATACAGGCAAACTGATTCCCCCATTGGCGCAGGCAGCAGGTCCTGAAATCCATGCCGCACCGTTTGAGATATTCCATAACCTCCCATGCTTCCACGAAAGAGTATTCCTCATCCACGAAATTTTTGCAGATGGAAACGAATTCCGTGCCCTCCGTGGTCTCTTTGATATCGCCCACGTAGGCGACGCAGTCGATTCTATTTTCAAAGCAGGTGAGCATGTCGGAAGCCAGGATCTCCATCTTTGTATTGACATAATTGTTGGTCCGGTCAGATTTTAACATGTATAATTCATTGCCGAGATGGATCCAGCCTTTCCGGAACAGTCCCTTTGTGGTCAATTCCGGACAGATTCTGCTGGTGGTGATGGTGGGATTGAACCCGCTTAAGGATATGTTGACGATATCGTATAGTTTGTTCTGCCTGATATTCACATGGTTCCAGCATGTTTCTTCGGAGTCCTCCCTGACCCAGTAACTGTCCTGGATGGAAACCCCTTTGCATTTGGTACAGATATTGACCCTGTTATCAATGGAATCGATCTGCGGAATTTGGAATGCGGCGTAGATCTGTTTGGCATTGTCCCTTGACAGGGACAGTATCCGGCTGCTCAGATAGCTTTTGACCGCCTGCACATTATGCAGGATATCTTTCATGGCGTTGGAAGCCCTGATGTCGGAACGCAGGCAGAACGGAAGCAGGTCGTCGTTTATCACCTCCACAACAAAATCTTCAAAATCAAAGTATAATACTTTCGTATCTTTTAACATCAAGTACATTGCAAATCACCGCTTTATATAATATTTGTATTCCCATCCATTATTTTACACTCTTGCTTCGGTCAGGTCAATAGATGTTATTTTTACCCATCTTTAGACTATCCATATCCTGTTTATCCATTATAATATTGAAAAATATTTTTTTACTGAGGAGGTAGCTGTAAAATGGCTAAACAGAATTTACAATGGACTGTCAACGTAGATGGTGTGGATCATCATATCGAGTATAAGCCGGGCAAGCTTATCGTTGACGGGGAAAAGTATAAGTTAAAGAGTTCAAACTGGTTCGTACAGCTGATCGACTACGCGATCAATTTCGGGAATACCACATGCCGCCTGGTGGTGGTCGGGAACAAGGTGGACCTGGCTGTCAACGGGAAGTTCCTGGGAAGCGGCGAGGCTTACGAGCCCATTGGGAATATTCCCATCGTTGTCACCGTATTCGGCGCCATCAGCGTGGTCCTGGGATTTTTCATGAACAGTTACCTGGGCGTGGTGATCGGCGCTGCGCTGGCTGTGCTGTACTTTAACATGTATCTCAAGAAGAAGAGCATGGGTCCCGTGGTGATCGCGTTTGTGATCGCTATAATCGGCCAGATCGCGCTGGGGATCATTGTCAGTCTGCTTCTTGCTCCTGTTGCAGCATAACGAGGACGGGGGTCAGAGAACAGGTTATGGACTATAATAATGATCAGAACCAGAAGCCGGTGGTCATCAATGAACTGGCGAATAAAAAGGACAGCCTGGTGACGATATCCTTGGTGCTGGGTATTCTGGGGATCGTGTTTTGCTGGATATTCTGTATTTCCGTCATCATCAGTCTGATAGGGCTTATCATGGGCATTGTGAGCATCGTGAGGACGGATCAGCACAGGGGCGTCTCCGCCGCCGGGATCATCACTTCGGCGATCGGCCTTGTACTGGGGCTTCTGATAAGTTTTATCTATATATTGTTGATGGGTTGACAGGAACCCTGCACTGCCTGATGTGGAGGCGGCGCAGGGTTCTTTTTTACCTTATAGGAAACTTCGCCGTGGCAGGGGAAGAATGCGAAGCATTCTTCAAAGTGGGCATTGCCCACTTTTTTATGCACAGGCCCGTGCAGATGTCTTTTGCCGCTGGAGCGGCGCACGGGCCGCGCACAAGCAGGGGAAATTTCCCCTGCTTAATTGGACGGAAAGGTCAGGAGGTTTTCCTGTTGATATAATTGGTCTTGAATTTCGAGTAGACAATTTTCTGGCTGTGGTAAAGCCCGAAATACCCCGACAGCATGTAACTGAAAGCGACGGACAGCAGGAAGTAGGGCACGCCTGCGTAGCCGAACAGTTCAAAGCTGATGAGCAGGGAGGTGATGGGGCAGTTGGTGACGCCGCAGAATACGGAGATCATGCCCACCGCCGTGCAGAGGGTGGGGGAAAAGCCCGTAAGGTTTCCGAACAGGCACCCGAAAGCCGCCCCCGCGAAGAAAGAGGGGACGATCTCGCCGCCCTTAAATCCGGCGCACAGCGTGGCGGCGGTAAAAAGGATCTTTACCAGAAAGGCTTCCGGCCTTACCGTGGCTTCCTCCATGCAGCGGGCGATAAAGTCCATCCCTGCGCCGTTGTAGGTCTGATCCCCCACAAGCGCGGTCAGCAGGATCACGATACAGCCTCCCGCAAATACCCGCAGGAAAGGGTTTTTCAGATATTTCCTGTACAGATGTTCCGCGCCGTGCAGGGAAACGCAGAACAGGATGCTGACCAGCGCGCACAGGATGGCGAGAAGGGAGATCCGAACGGCGGATACCACGGTAAAATCAGGTATCTGCGCGATCACGAAAGTCTCCGGCGCAGCCCCCGCCATGGCGGCGATGCCGTGGGCTGTCAGGGATGCGATGACGCAGGGAACCAGTGCGGAATAATGCATGATCCCCACGCTGACTACCTCCATGGAGAAGATCGCCGCCGCCAGGGGCGTGCCGAAGAGGGCGGAAAAGGCGGCGCTCATGCCGCACATGATCATCACATGCTTGTCCTTTTCGTCCAGCCGGAACAGGCGCCCGATGCCGCTTCCGATGCTTCCGCCCAGCTGCAGGGCGGCGCCCTCCCGTCCTGCGGAACCGCCGCACAGATGGGTGATCAGGGTGGAAAGGAAGATCAGCGGCGCCATTCTCACAGGCAGGTGATCCCCGGAGTGGATGGCGGAGATGACCAGGTTCGTCCCCGTGTCATTCTGGTCGCGGAGCAGATGGTAGCTTCCCACGATGACCAGCCCTCCCACGGGCAGCAGGCAGATCAGCCAGGGATGCTCCAGCCGCGCGTTAGTCACGAAAGCCATGGCCTTATAAAACAATGTGCCGACAGAACCGATCAGGATGCCGGAGAGGATGGAAAAGACCACCCACTTGACGGCGCTGATCATGCGGTGGAGATTGTGTCGGATGATTTTCTTTTGTTCGTCGTTTAACATAGTAACCTCACTGGAAAAAGGGGTGGACGGTGACCTGGGTATAGTATACCTTATTTTAAGGAAATTGGGAATGGGTTGTTGCGTTTTGTCTGAAACCATATTGACTTTTACGCTTTAAACTGCTAAAATCAAGAACGATGCCGGGGATCATGCCCCGAAAAGAAATGCAAGAGGAGAAAAGGATTATGAAAGAGATATCAAATTTAATTTCGTACCGGCCTGACATCAAGGTGGTGGATGCCACGCTGCGGGACGGAGGCCTGGTCAATGATTTTTATTTTACGGACGAATTCGCCAGGGCGCTGTATCTGGCAAACCTGCGGGCGGGCGTGGATTATATGGAGTTCGGTTATAAGTCGTCGAAAGAAATGTTTGACGTGGACAAGTTCGGAAAGTGGAAGTTCTGCAATGATGAGGATATCAGGGCGATCGTGGGGGAAAATGCCACCGACTTAAAGATCGCGGTGATGGCGGATGTGGGAAGATGCGATTACAAGACGGATATTATTGAACGCGCGGACAGCCCCATCGACCTGATCCGGGTGGCCACCTATCTGAATACCATTCCCACGGCGGTGGATATGATCGAGGATGCGGCGAGAAAGGGATATGAGGTCAGCTGTAATATCATGGCGATCTCCAATGCCCAGGAGGGCGACCTGCGGGCGGCATTGGAGATGCTGGCGCAGACGCCGGTGGACGTGCTCTACATTGTGGACAGCTACGGCGCGATGTATCCCGAGCAGGTGGCGCGGCTGGCGGATCTCTATGTGGAGATTGCCACGAAATACGGCAAGAAAGTAGGCATCCATGCCCACAATAACCAGCAGCTTGCCTTTGCCAACACCATCGAGGCGGTGGGCGACGGCGTGGACTGGCTGGACGCCACTTATTCCTCCATGGGGCGGGGCGCGGGGAACTGTGCCATGGAACTCCTGCTGGGTTTCCTGCGGAATCCCAAGTACAATGTATACCCCGCCATCCAGTTCATCGATTCTCATATGAACAAGCTGAAAGAGGACGGTGTGGTATGGGGCTATGACCTGCAGTACCTGGTCACCGGCCTGCTGAACCAGCATCCCAGGACGGCGATCCGCTTTACCAAGGACAAGAGGAAAGATTATGCCGAGTTCTATCGGGAAGTGGTGGTCAGGGACGGGGATTGAGGCGGATCCAGGCCTCTGCCGGAACCTTTAGACGCTATGAAATAAAACAGGAACCGCACCGCATCCCTGGATGCATGTGATTCCTGTTTTTAATTCCCGCGAGCAATGAGCCAAATCAACGTAGTTGACTTTATGCCGATGCCTGCATAGGACATAAAGTCAGCAAGCTGACTTGGCGAATGCCGCGAGAGTATTGACTTTACTCTTGATCATCCAGAATCTTGTTCACTTCTTCCTCTGGAATGTTTACGCGCTGTGCCACCTTGATAATGGCGGATCTCGATATTCCCGTGATTTTCATTGTCATCAACATTTCACGTTCTGTTTCCCGCGTTGCCGCAGCGGCGGCTGCGGCTGCGGCTTCCCGACGTATTTGCTTATGTTTTAATTCTAATGTCTGACTAACCATTTTTTCCACTCCTTCCATAATTCCCAGATGCTTTTTCATGGTATGTTGATTTGTCTTGCGGATAGTCTCTAATAATGTAGTATTTTCGTCAATGGTCATTTCATCATTATTGTATGCAGTTTCGATAGAATCTATCATTTCCCTGTAATTGGCCAGTACTTCCTGCTCCGACAAGTGCTTTCTGCCTTTCATATCAGCCGCAAACTGCAGTGCCATAAAGGGATAAAACAACCATAGCTTTTTGCTGTTGATCACATCAAGTCCATAATCCTGCATGCGTATGGTTGGAACCCTGAACACGATATGCTGCCCATCCTGGAAATTTATCTTTAATTCCAGGCCGTCTTTCGGATAGTTCCCATTTCTGGCAATGTAGACTACACATGACTTTGGAAAGTTGAATTCCATCCGGTTTTCATTCCGTTTATAATCTCTAAGCGCTAATTTTACATCATATTCCCACATCCTGAATGCCATTGTTCCGTCATTGGTGTATTGAAATTCAAAATGATAGGTGACGCCCCGGGCAGAAAACGCATTATCTGTCTTGACTAAATCGCCGTCGCCATTATACAGGGAATGATCCAGAGGAATAATATCTTCTTTTCTGTATTTCACATGAAATACTTCTTCGATCAATGGCAGGAACAATGCCGGTGTTTCCTGAAAAAGGGTTTTGAAAGTCATATCCCATATTTTATCTTTAGAATCTGCCATGAAATCCTTCTGATTCCTGTTCTGGTTATACTATACCATGTTTTTTTACGGGCCGCAATCTTAAAAATGTGTCATGATTTATAGAGATGGGGGATTAAGGCTTTACGTTTTATATCAATAGTTCAGCCCCGATACTTTTTTTCATGGGAAGAAACAGAAACTGTTGAATTTCCCGGTCGGAATGTGTATACTGGATAGTGAGTTTATATGCATAAAAATAAGGCGCCATACAACAGGGACAGGGCGCGTTACAACGGGCAAGGAGGCACAAACATGAACATAAACAGTACATGCGTACAGGGCGGTTATACGCCGGGGAACGGGGAACCCAGGCAGATTCCCATTATCCAGAGCACTACGTTCAAATACGACACCAGCGAGGATATGGGAAGGCTTTTTGATCTGGAGGCGTCAGGCTATTTTTACAGCAGGCTGCAGAATCCAACCCATGACTATGTGGCGGCGAAGATTGCCCAGCTGGAGGGCGGCACAGCGGCCATGCTGACCAGCAGCGGGCAGGCGGCCAACTTTATGGCGCTGTTCAATATCTGCGGCTGCGGCGATCACATCGTGGCGTCCAGCACCATTTACGGCGGCACGTTCAACCTGATTTCCGTCACCATGAAGAAGATGGGGATTGAGGCCACCTTTGTCAGTCCCGATGCTTCCGAGGAGGAAATAAACGCGGCATTCCGGGATAATACAAAGCTGGTGTTCGGCGAGACCATCGCCAATCCTGCGCTGACCGTGCTGGATATTGAGAAGTTTGCGAAGTGCGCACATGCCCACGGAGTGCCCCTGATTGTGGATAATACCTTTGCCACGCCTATCAACTGCAGGCCCTTTGAGTGGGGGGCGGATATTGTGACCCATTCCACCACAAAATATATGGACGGGCACGGGGCTGCCATAGGCGGCGCCATCGTGGACAGCGGCAATTTTGACTGGATGGCGCACGCGGATAAATTCCCCGGTCTCTGCACCCCGGACGACAGCTATCACGGGGTGACCTATGCGGAGAAATTCGGCAGGGAGGGGGCTTATATCACCAAGTGCACGGTACAGCTGATGCGTGACCTGGGATCCATTCCCAGCCCTCAGAATTCTTTTATTCTAAATCTGGGTCTGGAGAGTCTGCATGTGCGCATGCAGCGGCATTGTGAGAACGGTCTGGCGGTGGCGGAATATCTTTCCGGCCATCCCAAGGTGGCCTATGTGAATTACTGCAGCCTGCCCGGGGACAAATATTATCCCCTGGCTCAGAAGTATCTGCCCAATGGCAGCTGCGGCGTGGTTTCTTTCGGGTTAAAGGGCGGTGGTGAAGCCGCAGGCGTTTTTATGAAGAGCCTGAAAATGGCGGCCATTGCCACCCATGTGGCGGATGCCCGCACCTGCTGTCTGAATCCCGCTTCCAGCACCCATCGCCAGATGAATGACGAGCAGCTGAAAGAAGCAGGCGTTCCGGCGGAACTGATCCGCATCAGCTGTGGTATTGAGGACAAAGAGGATCTGATTGCGGATATTGCGCAGGCCTTGGAAAAGTGTGCACGGAATGAAGATTTTCTAAGGTCGTAAGGTACACGACCTAAGAAAATCTAAGTCATTCCGGGAAGAATCCGCAAAGCGGATTCTTCCAGACTTGCACCGATTGTTTGTGCCGCCGGAGGCGGCATGATGGGAAGTGTGAGAAGAGTTTCCAGCTGCCTTTGGCAGTTTTCGTTCGCAGCAAAAAGCCTGATTCCCAGGCTTAGCTGCTTCGCGGAATCATGGAGGTTAGGATGGATTGTAAGGAGTTTGAAAAACTGATTCCCGGCTATATCGCGCAGAAGCTGACGTATGCGGAGTTGAAGCGTTTCTGCCAGCATGCGAAGGAGTGCGGGGAGTGCAGGGAGGAGCTGACCATCCAGTATCTGACCACGGAGGGCATCCAGCGGCTGGAGGACGGCGGCGCTTTTGACCTGCAGAAAGAACTGGATCAGCATGAGGCGGATGCCCGGCGGAAGATTCGTTTCCATGATGCGTTCCTGCACCTTGGCCTGGCGGTTGAGGTGGTGGCGGTGAGCGCGATCTTCGGATTGGTGATCTGGATTTTGGCATAGAGGTGGCGGAAAATGAGCAACGGTAAAAAACTTGTTTTGATAGACGGGCACAGCATCCTGCACAGGGCGTTTTACGGAGTGCCTGACTTAAGCAACGCCCAGGGGCTGCATACCAATGCGGTCTACGGTTTCCTGAATATTCTGTTTAAGATCCTGGAGGAGGAAAAGCCGGATTATCTGGCGGTTGCTTTCGACGTTCACGCGCCCACTTTCCGTCACCAGATGTACGAGGCCTACAAGGGAACCAGGAAGCCCATGCCGGAGGAACTGCGGGAGCAGGTTCCGGTGATGAAGGACGTGCTGAGAGCCATGGGTATCGTGATCGTGGAGCAGGCGGGACTGGAGGCGGACGACATCCTGGGGACGCTGGCGAAGAAAGCCCAGAATGAGGGCATTGAGGTATCGCTGGTGTCCGGCGACCGCGACCTGCTGCAGATCGCGGACGAGCATATCAAGATCAGGATTCCCAAGACCAAGGGCGGCAGGACGGAGATCGAGGATTACTACCCCCAGGATGTGGAGGCGGCTTTTCAGGTGACGCCTCTGCAGTTCATTGACCTGAAAGCGCTGATGGGGGATGCCTCGGATAATATTCCCGGGGTGCCCAAGGTGGGGCAGAAGACGGCTGCGGAACTGATGACTGCCTACGGTTCCCTGGACAATATCTATGCCCATGTGGAGGAAATTTCCAAGAAAAGCATCCGGGAATCCCTGATCGCCAATAAGGATCTGGCCGATCTCAGCAAGGCTCTTGCCACCATCAAGATCGACTGTGAGGTGGAACTGGATTACGAAGCCGCAAAGGCGGAAGACTTCTATACCCAGGAGGCGTACAGCCTGTTTAAGAAGCTGGAGTTCAAGAACATGCTGAGCCGCTTTGAAAAGGATGCGGCGGCCTCTGACGAGGATTTGCTGAAATCCTTCCACAGGGTGGAGGATCAGAAAAAGTTCCTGCGGCATCTGGAGCAGATCAGGGACGGCAGCGTCGTGGGGTTCTATCTGGTGCAGGAGGATAAGCGTCTTCTGGGGGCGGCGGTCTCCGTCGGCAGGGAGACTTATTTTTACCCGGTCACGGTGGAGGAAAATGAGCAGTTATCCCTGTTCGATATGTCTGGTGGTGGGGACAGTGATATCGCCGCCATCCGGGAGGCTTTTCGGAAGCTTTCCGGCAGGGTCACCCTGTCCGGATTCGATATCAAGAAGCAGTACGATTACCTGGAGCAGGATACCACGGATCGCTATTTTGATATCCTTATCGCGGCATACCTGCTGAATCCTTTAAAGAGTGATTACGACCCGGAGACCATTGCTTCCGAGCATCTGGGCATGATGATCCCCGGCAGGGCGGAGACTTTCGGCAAGACCCCGGTAAGGGAGGCGTTGGGGACAATGCCCCAAAAGGCGGCGGAGTACTATTGCTATGTGGCTTATGTGGCGGCAAAGGCGTATGCGGTGCTGCAGGGGAAACTGCGGGATACCGGCATGGACAGACTGATGCGGGAGATGGAGATGCCCCTTTCCCTGGTGCTGTATGATATGGAGAAAGAAGGGGTGGAGGTCCGCAGGGAGGAACTGAAAGCCTACGGCGACGCGCTGGTTGCCAGGATAGAGGAACTGGAGCAGTCCATCCACAGCCAGGCGGGCGTGGAGTTTAACATCAATTCGCCCAGGCAGTTGGGGGAGGTGCTCTTTGAGACCATGCACATCCCCGGCGGAAAGAAGACGAAGACCGGTTATTCCACGGCGGCGGACGTGCTGGAAAAGCTTTCCGAAGACTATCCCATTGTAAAGGATATCCTGGAGTACCGGGGACTGACCAAATTAAAGTCCACCTACGCAGACGGGCTTGCCGTGTTCATCGGAGAGGATAAGCGGATCCACACCAATTTTAACCAGACCATCACGGCCACCGGGCGGATCAGTTCCACGGAGCCGAACCTGCAGAATATCCCCATGCGGATGGAACTGGGCAGGAGGATCCGAAAAGTATTTGTACCCAGGCAGGGCTGTGAATTCATGGACGCGGATTATTCCCAGATCGAACTCCGGGTACTGGCTCATATGTCCGGGGACGAACAGCTGATCGAGGCCTACCATATGGATCAGGATATCCACCGGATCACGGCTGCGAAAGTGTTCCACACCCCTTTCGAGGAAGTGACGGATCCGCAGCGGCGCAATGCCAAGGCGGTGAATTTCGGCATTGTGTACGGCATCAGTTCTTTCGGGCTGAGCCAGGATCTGAGCATCAGCAAAAAAGAGGCGGCGGAGTATATCCAGCAGTATTTTGCCACATATCCCGGGGTCAAGGCGTTTCTGGACGGCCTGGTGAGGGACGCGAAGAAACAGGGATATATTGCCACCATGTTTGGCAGGCGCAGACCCATTCCCGAACTGTCTTCCTCCAATTTCATGCAGCGTTCTTTCGGGGAGCGGGTGGCCATGAATTCCCCCATACAGGGCACGGCGGCGGATATCATCAAGATCGCCATGATCCGCGTCTGGAAAGCGCTGCGGGACGCGGGGTTAAAGTCAAAGCTGATCCTGCAGGTGCATGATGAACTTGTGATAGAGACCTACCTGGAGGAAGAGGAGCAGGTGCGGCGGATCCTCACCGAAAACATGAAGTCGGCGGCGGAACTGGCGGTGACGCTGGAGATCGACCTGCATACGGGAATGAACTGGTATGAGGCAAAATAGGCAAATGAAATTTATCGGAATCACCGGAGGAGTGGGAGCGGGGAAAACAAAAGTCCTTGAATATATCAAAAACCACTACAAATGCGAGATTTATCTGGCGGATGAGACGGCTCATCTGGTGAAGCTTCCCGGCACGGAGTGTTATCAGGCTCTGGTGGAACTGATGGGGACGGATATCCTGGCGGCCGACGGACAGATAGATAAGCCTGCCATGGCGGACAGGATCTTCCGGGATCCCGGGCTGCTGCAGGCGGTCAACGATATCATCCATCCCGCAGTGAGGAAGTACCTGCTCCAAAGGTACGAGGAAGCGAAGCGAAAGGGAGATGCGGAACTGTTTTTCGTGGAGGCGGCGCTTCTGATCGAGTGCGGTTACGGGGAACTGGTGGACGAGATGTGGTATGTTTACGCGGCGGAACCGGTAAGGTATGCCAGGCTGGCGGCTGCCAGGGGCTACAGTGAGGAGAAGATCAGGCAGATCATGGGGCGGCAGCTTACGGAGGACGTTTTCCGCAAAAACAGTGATTTTACCATAGACAACAGCGGTTCTTTTGAGGATACATGTAAACAAATAGAGAAAAAACTGGAGGCTTTCACATGGCAGGAGTAATAGAAGGGCAGGGACAACTGGTATTCGGACTTGATATTGGCACCCGGAGCATTGTCGGCACGGTAGGGTATCTCAGCGGCGGCAGGTTCCATGTGGTGGCGCAGTGTTCCAAGGAGCATGACACCAGATCCATGCTGGACGGACAGATCCACGATATCGCAAAGGTGGGGCAGACCATCAATTTCGTGAAAGAGAAACTGGAAAGCGACCTGAACCGGAAGCTGACGGAGGTGTGCATCGCCGCCGCAGGCCGCGTGCTGCGCACGGTGACCACCCATGTGGAACAGGATTTCGAGGAGGATCACGAGGTCACGGCGGAGGATATCTATTCCCTGTCAACCATGGGAGTGGAGCAGGCATACGAGGAATTTTTGAAAAATGACGACCTGGATATGAAATTTTACTGTGTGGGTTATACGCCCATGCGTTATTATATGAACGGATACCAGATCGGCAACCTGGAGGGCCACAAGGTCAGGAACATGGCGGTGGATATGATCGCCACTTTCCTGCCCGATGACGTGGTGGACGGACTTTATAAGGCGGTTGGGGCTGCGGGACTGCATGTGGCGAACCTGACGCTGGAGCCCATCGCGGCGATCCAGGTGGCGATTCCGGAAAAGTTCCGTATGCTGAACATGGCGTTGGTGGATGTGGGAGCGGGCACCAGCGATATTTCCATCACCAGGGACGGTACCATCACGGCATATGGCATGATTCCCGTGGCGGGCGACAGCCTGACGGAAATCCTGGTACAGCACTGTCTGGTGGATTTCGAGACGGCGGAGCGCATCAAGAGACAGACCAGCGCGCAGGAGTCCGTGGAATATCAGGACATCATGGGGCTGACCCAGACCATCACTGCCAGGGAAGTGGCGAAGATACTGGAGGAGCATGTGGGAAAGATGACCCGGATGGTGGCGGAATGCATCAGGGAATTGAACGGCGACAAGTCTGTCAGCGCCGTGTTCGTGGTGGGCGGCGGCGGCATGATCCCCGGCTACACGGAGCATCTGGCAAAGGAACTTGGGATTGTGAAAGAACGTGTGGCGATCCGGGGGCAGGAGGTCATGCAGAATATCCAGTTTGAGATCGAGAATCCCCGCAGGGACGCCATGATGGTGACGCCCATCGGTATCTGCCTCAGTTATTATGAACAGAGCAATAATTTTATTTATGTGCAGTTTAATGATAAGCATATCAAGTTATATGACAATGGCAGGCTGTCCGTGGCGGACGCTGCGGTACAGGCGCAGTTTTCCAACGAGGATCTGTTCCCCAAGAGGGGCACGCCGCTGAACTTTACCGTGAACGGCAAGAGCAGGATCATCCGGGGGCAGCAGGGAGAGGCTGCAGTGATCCGGCTGAACGGAGACAACGCGGATATCTATGCCCAGGTACATAACGGCGACTGGGTGGAAATGATCCCTTCCACGGCAGGCGCGCCTGCGGCCATGGAACTGGGCAGGCTGCCTGAACTGGCGGAACAGCTGCACGTCAATGTGAACGGGACAAGGATCAGTCTGCCCAAGACTGCGGCTGTCAACGGCATGACGGAAAATGAATTTTACCAGATCAAAGAAAATGATGTGATCCAGGTGCGGAACTGTTACACCGTGCGGGAGATCGCCGGATTTATGGATGTTCCCCTGGGTGGGAAGATCCTGGTCAACGATATTCCAGCGAAGCCGGATACAAAGGCTTATGAGAACTTTACGCTGGAGTGGGATGTGAACGCGGTGCTCACCTACGCGGACCTGGAGGACGAGACGGAGGAGGAACTGGAGAAACGCCGCGCCGCAAAGGAAGCGGCGGCAGCGGCAGCCGCTGCAGAGGCGGAGAGGAATTTTATCAATGCTGTTAACAATATCAGCGGTATCCCTGATCCGGTGGCGTCGGCTCCTTATGGGGCAGGGGCCGGAACGGCACAGAACGCGGGTATGGCAGGAGTGGCAGGGCAGCCGGGAAGCGTGGCAGGCGGCCAGATAAGTGTGGGCGGTCAGGCGAGTGCAGGCGCGTCGGGAATGCCGGGGCAGCCGGGAAGCACAGCAGGCGGCCAGGCGAGTGCAGGCGCGGCGGGAATGCCAGGGCAGCCGGGAAGCACAGCAGGCGGCCAGATGAGCGCAGGCGCGGCGGGAATGCCAGGTCAGCCGGGAAGTGTAAACGGGGCGGGTCAGGAAAACGGTAGTATGTCCGGAACCGCAACAGACAGTCAGGGAAGTTCGGATGTGGCAGGAACCGCAGCGGGCAGTCAGTACGGCGCAGGTAGACCAGGAATGACCGGACAGCAGGGAAATGCAGCTGTGGCAGGTCAGGGAAATGTGGGTATGACGGGGATGTCAGGCCAGCCGGGAAGCGCAGCAGGCGGCCAGAACAGCACAGGCAGGGCAGGAATATCAGCGCAGCAGGCAGCGGCGGATGTATCCGGTAACCCGGGAAGCGCAGGAATGTCAGGTGCAACAGGTCAGCCGTGGAGAAACGGAATGCCCTACGCCATGGGACAATCCGTTTTCACAGGACAGCAGGGCGGCGGCCAGACGGCAGGCGTCTCCAGGGATACCATGAAAGTAATCCAGGAAGACAGCGCGGCGGTCGGAATCCGTGCCATGACCGTGTATGTCAACAAACAACCGGTGGTAATGACCGGCAAGGAAAGTTATGTCTTTGTGGATGTGTTCTCCTATATTGATTTTGACCTGAACGCTTCCGCAGGCCGCGCCATTGTGACCAATATCAACGGCAGGCGGGCGGAGTATATGGAGCCGTTGACGAATGGCGATATCATAGATATTTACTGGGAAAAAATTTAAGAAGCTGTCTGGACGGCGGAATGAGAGGAAAGATGAGACTATGCAGCATAGCAAGCGGGAGCAGCGGGAACTGTGTTTATGTGGGTTCCGATGCCACTCACTTGCTGGTAGATACGGGGATCAGTGGAAAAAGGGTGGAGCAGGGACTGAAAGGACTGGATCTCTCGCCCGGGGATCTGGACGGAATACTGATTACCCATGAACATGCCGACCATATCAGCGGCCTGGGCGTGCTCACAAGAAAATATGAGATCCCCGTTTATGCCACGGAGGGAACCATAAAGGCGATGCTGGAGAGCGGAAGCCTGGGAAATGTGGAGGAATCCCTGTTCCATCCCATCAAAGAGGATGAAAAATTTACGGTAAAGGATTTGGTCGTCAATCCCATGCATATTTCCCATGATGCGGTGCAGCCGGTGGCGTACCGCATCTCCTACGGAAACAGGCGGGTGGGGATATGCACGGATCTGGGCGTTTACAATGATTACACGGTGGAGTGCCTGAAAGGGATGGACGCCATCCTCCTGGAGGCGAACCATGACGTGAACATGCTCCAGGTGGGTCCTTATCCCTATTACCTGAAGCAGCGGATCCTGGGGGAGAGGGGGCATCTGTCCAATGAGAACTCCGGCAGGCTGCTCTGCAGGATCCTGCACGACGGCTTAAAGACCATCCTGCTGGGGCATCTGAGCAAGGAAAACAATCTGCCCGAACTTGCCTACGAGTCTGTCCGCATGGAGATCAATATGGACAGGAATCCGTACAGGGCGGGCGATTTCGATATCCGTGTGGCAAAACGCAGCGAGGTGTCGCCGGTGGTGCTGGTGTGAATTTTCCCCGTGGAGGAATGGATATATTGGATGAGGATATTAGAGAGAAAGCTACAGAGGTGATCTGCAAATGGATTCAGTTTTAAACGAGGGTTGGTTTGCGATGTCGCTTGTCCAGCAGATGGTCAATATTGGAAATGAGGTCAAGCGGGCGGTTAAATTTGACTCAAATAGTGATAAGAAGACCATGTTTCTGGATAAAGCAATACGATATACGGAACTTACCATGAAAGATCCCAAAAACCGGAAAGTGCTTCCCGAACTGGACATCAGTAAAAAAGTCCTTGAGGATTATAGGGGACAGCATATTCTTGACTGTACAAAAGAACAGATAGACCATTATTACAATGCGTTTGTCAACCTGCTGTAAATGCAAATATTCATGCGGCAGATTTTGTGTGCGAAAAGCGCAGGATAGGAGAATCAGATGAAAAGAACAATCATTACGGTAGTGGGAAAGGACACTGTGGGCATTATCGCGAAAGTGTGCGCTTATCTGGCGGAGAACGGCATCAATATCCTGGATATTTCCCAGACCATTGTGCAGGGATTTTTTAACATGATGATGATAGTGGATACCAGCGGCTGCGCCAAGCCTTTCGGCGATATGGCGGACGAGATGGCGGCGCTGGGAGAGGAGATCGGTGTGGTGATCAAGTGCCAGAAGGAAGAGATTTTTGACAAGATGCACCGCATCTGACCAAAATGCCGTTTGCGCGGCGGGATGAGAGGAAATATGATCAATTTATACGAAGTGACCGAGACAAACAAGATGATTGAGAAAGAGAACCTGGATGTGAGGACGATCACACTGGGGATCAGCCTTCTGGACTGCATCGACTCCGATCTGGAGAGATTAAACCGGAAAATCTATGACAAGATATACGAGGCGGCCAAAGACCTGGTGAGGACAGGCGAGGAGATTTCCAGGGAATTCGGCATCCCCATCGTGAATAAGAGGATTTCCGTGACGCCCATCGCCCTGGTGGGCGGCGCTGCGTGTAAGTCCGCAGAGGATTTTGCCTCCGTGGCAAAGACGCTGGACAGGGCAGCTCATGAGGTGGGCGTGAACTTCATCGGCGGGTATTCCGCCCTGGTCAGCAAGGGCATGACGCCTGCGGACGAACTGCTGATCCGCTCCATTCCCCTGGCGTTATCCACAACCGAGCGGGTGTGCAGTTCCGTGAATCTGGGCTCTACCAGGACGGGCATCAATATGGATGCGGTCAGACTCATGGGCGAGATCATCAGGTTCACCGCCGAATACACGAAGGAGGACGATTCCCTGGGCTGCGCCAAGCTGGTGGTGTTCTGCAACGCCCCGGACGACAATCCTTTCATGGCGGGGGCGTTCCACGGCGTCACGGAGGCGGATAAGATCATCAACGTGGGGGTCAGCGGCCCGGGCGTGGTAAAGACGGCGCTGGAGAAAGTCCGGGGCGAGAACTTTGAGGTATTGTGCGAGACCATCAAGAAGACGGCGTTCAAGGTGACCCGGGTGG